>NZ_JBALEL010000001.1:0-61970 GCF_036917935.1 Nostoc sp.
AACTTCCGAGTTCAGAGGCTCAACTTCCGAGTTCAAAGGCTCAACTTCCGAGTTCAAAGGCTCAACTTCCGAGTTCAAAGGCTCAACTTCCGAGTTCAAAGGGTCAACTTCCGAGTTCAGAGGCTCAACTTCCGAGTTCAAAGGCTCAACTTCCGAGTTCAAAGGCTCAACTTCCGAGTTCAAAGGCTCAACTTCCGAGTGCAGAACTAGTAATGAATACAAGACTCACCTTGACAGCGCCACTCCCCACTCACAAATTCCAATTGCGGCGGAAATGGAAGAAGCCTTCTAAAAACTCTTGCAAAGCAATATTGCGATTTAACCTCTGCGTACTCCACTCTCTTGCAGTTTGTTCCAAAATTTCTGAGAAACTAGGAGAGACGGGAGATAAATTTGCTAAATGTTTGACTTTAATTTTTTGTGATATTGCCAAGGCAATCAAATTAATTAATTCTCCAGCTTCTGCCCCCAATATCGAAGCTCCCAAAATTTCACCGTTGCGTAGCACAATTAATTTACACATACCAGTGGTTTCGTTGCGAAGTTGGGCTGCTGCCACTGTTTTAAAATACTGTCGCAAAACTAAAACTTCATCTCGACCAAATTGGCGTTTTGCCTGGGCTTCTGTCAAACCCACTTGCGCCACCATCGGCACAGAAAACATCGTCCAAGGAATGGAGCGATAATCTACTCGTAACCTGGGGAAAAATAGTGCATTGTTCAGGGCAATTTTTGCTTCATAATTAGCGATATTGGCAAAGTCGTAACCACCAATTACATCACCACAAGCGTAAATACGGTGGTTAGTGGTTTGCAGTTTATCATTTACCACTAAGCTACGCCGATGCCATTTCACACCTACTGTAGCCAAATTTAGAGATTCAAGATTCGGTTGTTGTCCAGTCGCCACTAAAATTTCATCAGTTTCAATGGCCCTATCTCCTGCTTGAACCCACTTTTTACCCTCAATTATCCTCACCTGAGTTACCGGTTTTTCGGTGAGGACACGCACACCTTCAACTTCCAACTGCGCCTGAAGCAATATGGCTATCTCAGGGTCAAGATGCGGGAGAACATAAGGATGCTTGACTACCAACGTCACACTGCAACCAAACCGCGCTAAAGTTTGAGCAATTTCAATGCTTTGGGGAATTCCGCCGATAATTACCAAATTTTTGGGTAATGTCGCTCCCTGCAAGGATTGCCAAATATTAGAAAGGGTTAGATAGCCAGTGGCTGGCAATCCTTCAATCTCAGGAATTTCTGGACGCGAACCACTGGCCAGCAAATAAGTACGGGCATGTAGTAGGCGATTGTTAACGGCAAAAGCCAGTTGGGGGGAAGATTGAAATTGACCACTGCCAACGATGACATCGACTCCCCGCGCGGCTAGGATGGCTGGAGAATGCTGTTCTTTGAGATTTGAGGCGACGCATTGAGCATACAGCATCGCTTCTTGCCATGCCATCGATATGTGGCATTTTTCTGAGCTATCAGTGTGTGTAGCATGAATACCAAAACCAGCGGCATCATTTAACTTCTGGGCCAGTTTACCAATTTCGGTAAGAGCATGGTGATCAGTAAACCCGTAGTCTACTTTGGGTTCCACCAAGGCAACTGTAGCACGTAGTTGGGTTGCAGCAAGGGCAGCGTAGTATCCAGCAAGACTGCCGCCAATAATTACAACATCGTAGTCAATTGTCATTTGTCATTTGTCATTTGTCATTAGGCAATTCAATTTTGGATTTTGGATTGAGGATTTGGGATTAAATTTCAATCTAAAATCCAAAATCCAAAATCCAAAATCCAAAATCTAAAATTCTTGCTTCCTTACTCTCCACTCAGCACTCAGCACTGAGTTTAACGCTGTTAGTAAGCGTTGGTTATCGGACTCTTCACGTACAGCAACCCGGAAAAAGCGATCGCCTAGTTCTTTAAAGCTAAGGCAATCGCGGATGAAAATCTGGTGATACTTGAGTAATTGGTGTTGTAACTGCGAAGTAGATTCTTGGGACTCAACCAGTAAAAAGTTAGCAGCACTTGCTTGGGGTTGCAATCCTGGGATTTCAGCTAAACCCTGAAACAGTTGGTTTCGTGTCGGTGGTAGCCATGCCCAGGTTTGCTGCTGAAACTTTGTATCCTGGAGTGCCGCAATTGCCGCCGCCGCCGCTAGCGTGTTTACGGGCCAGGGGTCGCGCCACAACTGCCATTTAGCTAGGCAGTCAGGGTGTGCGATCGCATATCCTAATCGCAGTCCTGGGAGACTGTAAAATTTGGTCAGCGATCGCAATACTACTAAATTCGCATATTCCTGCACCACCGGAATTAGGCTTTGTTCCTCATTGGGCGGCACAAAATCCATAAATGCTTCATCCACCACAACCAAAGCAAATTGCTCCAGGTAGGGCAAAATAGAGTCCCGCGAAAATAGCTTTCCGGTTGGGTTGTGGGGGTTATTTAGCAATAGTCCTTTGTCCTTTGTCCTACCCTGCGGGAAGCCGCTGGGGCGTCTATGTCCTTTGTCAATAACCAATGACCTATGACCAGTGACTAATGACAAAGGACACTCCAGCACTTTAGCGTTGTACGCCCTCAAGGTTCGGTAGTAGTCGCCAAAGGCTGGAGTGATTAAAATTGTCGCGGCTAATTGAGCTAATTCCCTACCGATTAAAGTGAGTAATTCTGCGGAGCCGTTACCCGGCAGAATCCACTCAGACGGCACTTGATGGAAGTGACTGAGAGCTAGTCTCAGTTCACTATAATTTGGGTCTGGATAGTGCTTAAGATTACCAATTTGGGACTTAATAGCAGCGATCGCGCTATTTGGAGGCCCCAACGGGCTGATGCTAGCAGAAAAATCCAGAATAGCATCAGGGGGACAGTCAGCCAGTGCTGCTGCCCAGGCTAAATTTCCCCCGTGTGCAGGTTGCCGCATTAAAAAAGGGTTCCCGAAGACAGAACCTATGCTTTTGGGGGTGCTACCTTTTCTCTAAACAGTTTTCCTGCCGAGAAAGCAGGAACCCTTGTCGCTGGGATTTCCATCTTTTCATTTGTTTTCGGGTTGCGACCTTCGCGGGCTTTACGTTCCCGTGATTCAAATGAACCAAATCCTACCAACGTTACCTTATCACCAGAGGAAACTGCTTCAATAATCGTTTCCAGGGCGGCAGTTAAGACTGCATCAGCTTGTTTCTTGGTAACACTAGCCTTTTCAGCTACGGCATCAACTAATTCACCTTTGTTCATGTCAAACTCCTGAAGGTTTACTTGAGATTTCAGTACGGATGCATATTAATACATTGATACTGAAATCTTTGTTCGCGGAAATACAAAAATCATCCTTTAGGAGTACTTTGACTCAAAACGGCTGTACATCCCATCGGCTCGACTTTTCAATGAATCATTCTAAGGTGTTGTAGCCTGATGTGGATAGATGAAACCATTAATTTATATAGATTTCAGGATTTTTTGTAATTTTAGGGTACTTGTTTCACTAAAAACCACCCCAAAAGGAGGAAAAAATACCTAGTAAATACCGCCTAGGCGCAGCCTACCGCAGGCATCGCCAAGAAAACAGGGGAGTGGGGATGGGGAGGTGGGAGATGGTCAGCATTTGTTGGGATTAATTACCGATGTTGAAGAGTTATTGCTGAGATTAACCAATTTTTATAGAAATCGAAGGCTCAGGTTCCCGATCTCTCTAAAAAGTCGGGGATTTTGCTCAATTTTCATGTCATAAAAGAAAATTCAACCTGAAATCTAACCCCCTAGCAATCTTCTTGAGTAGGGAAGGGGGAAAAATTAAAGCCTCTCCCCTACAAAGCTATCCATTAGTCACATCTTTCTTAACATTTGTGGTAGCGATGCCTGCGGCGGTAAACTACGCATCGTCTCACCTACTTTCCCGAAATTGAATTTAACAGCCGAACAGATTTTTCAAGCTGGAGGTCTACCAACATAGCCACAACCCTACTTGCTGTTTTATGTGATAACTAAAATCCACACACCGAACCTTTTACCAAATTCGTTGTATATTGAGTACAAAACCAGCTAAAATACTTTGCCCGGAAATAGTTTGAGGAAATTTTAAAACTTCCACATCTTGTCCTGGACGATAAATTTCTACTTCCTGTTTTTTTCGGTTGATCAACCAACCTAGACGACAACCATTTTCGATATACTCTTGCATCTTCTTCTGAGTTTTTTTCAAGCTGTCATTAGGCGAAAGTATCTCGCTCACAAAATCAGGACAGAGGGGAATAAATTTTTCTTTTTGTTCTTTAGTCAGAGCATCCCAACGAGATTTTTCCACCCAAGAAACATCTGGAGAACGGTCAGCCCCTGAAGGTAAAGTAAATCCAGTTGATGAATCAAAAACTTCGCCCAATTGATTTTGGTCGTTCCAGAACCATATTTGAGCATTAATAGTAGAATTACTTCTTCCTGTTTCTCCTCCCGTAGGTGGGATTATAATCAACTCTCCTTGGGCATTGCGTTCTAATTTTAAATCGGGGTTTTCTTCACACAATTGATAAAACTGCTCTCTTGTCAGTTTAATTACAGAATTGAGGTTTAATGTAAGTGCTGTCATAAGAGTATTTCCCGTTTTTGTTAGCTGACTGGGCTACAAACCTATATCCCTTTTGTTCTACATCACAATAAAAGAGGATAAAAACTAACTTACAGCATTTCGCTGCAACGCCTCAGCCGCTTATCTGCTCTGCGAGGAGAATTCTGTCAACAAGAAGATCCCCGACTTCTTAAAGAAGTCGGGGATCTGAGCCTTTGGCAGAGGTGACTCACCTACTCATTATCTTTATTACCTCCCAGGAACCTTCAACCCCCGACGCTCAAGTATTTGCCGCACTTCTGGGCTGGGGTTGTAGTTATAGCCGTAAGAGGAGTTTTCTGTGTCATCCATAATCTGAGGTGTGAGCAACACAATCACCTCATTGCGCTGATTATTTCTGTTTGTACTCCTAAACAGCGCACCAATAAGGGGAAGATCACCCAAAATAGGAATCTTGGAAATAATTGTCCGGTCTTGGTCTTGAATGATGCCACTCAGGATTAGTGTCTGACCATCTCGTAAGCGAATTAAGCCAGAAGTAAGAGAACGCTCAGACACTAAAATAATACTTCCATTTCCTGTATCTTGTGAGGCTGAAGGAGCGCTGACGGTAGGAGCAACCGATAGAGAAACGAAACCATTATCGTCAATTCGCTCAATTTTCACATTCAAGGTTAGGCCAACTTTTTGTTTTTCAATTGTTCTTTCTGTCCTAGAACCACCAGAAGTATCCGTTGTTAGGAGGGTTATATTTCCCACTACTTCTTGAGTCAGGTTGACCAGAGCCGTCTGGCCTTCTTGCACAATTAATGTTGGGTCGGTCAAAATCTTGGCATTGCCATTTGTAACCTGAGCCTTCAAGCTAGCGAGAAGACTTTTAGTAAATGTTATCGGCGCTGCAACAGTGCTAAGGACATCATTGACGATCGGTGTACTAGTCAAGCTAGTTCTCGCTTCATTACTAGTAGCTGGTCTGGAACCGCCAAAATTCAGAGATGCGACACCACCATCATTGCTAAAGTAGTTGTTACCAACCCCAAAAGAAAAGCTAGTGTTATAGTCCTGAATGTTCGAGAGGTTGACATCAATAATCTTGACGTTAACTACCACTTGACGACGGCGGATATCAAGCTGAGTTATTTGAGCCATCGCCATCTCAACTAGCCTGGGAGTACCAATCAAGGTCAAAGAATTAGTGCGCTCGTCTCCTAATGCCTGTAAACCTCTAAGTAATGGGCTAGAGTCTGTATAACTAACGCGTTGAGTTTCAATTCTGCTTTCTGTTGTCGTCTGAGTTTGGGTGATGGGAGCAGCTACATTCCCAACAGCCACAGCACTAACACTAGTAACTTGTCGTTCGCGGCTGATGGCACTTTCTGCTCCCAAGCCAACCAAAAAGTTGATCGCAACTCCCACTGATACCTGATTGAGTCGCAGGTTACGCATAACCAAATCACGGGTGGAATTAGGTAGTTTCGGCCCGACGAAAACTGTGCGATTACTGCGGTTAGCCTCTAAACCACTCAGGCGCAAGACGTAGTTAAACACATCTTGCACTGGCTCGTTTTCTATATCTAGGGAGATTGTTTGAGAGGTTGCTTGTCCATTAGCACCAGCAGCTTGATCGCCTCCGATATAAGCCAGGTTGAGATTAGCCGCACGAGCCAGCAATGACAAAACCTCACGTACTGGAGCATCTCGCAGTACTAGACGAGGTACACGTTCCTGAGTTGCTAAGTCAACGCTGCTAGGAGAAGCATCTGTAGCGGAAATAGCAATATCTCCCACTGGTGGGGCGACGGCTCGAGGTAAGAAAGGTGGAGCCTGACTCAGAGGTTGACCTGGCCCAGCAGCTTGTGCAGGTTGTCCGTCAATGGTGACTTCCGGGTTGGGAACGAGAACATCTGGCTTTTGACCAGGTTGGACTGGAATAGTAACAGGCGGTGCTGTGGATGTTGGCGCTGTTGGCGTTGGTACTGATGCTGTAGTGCCTGCCGATGGGCTAAAGCTGAGTGTAATTCCATTTGGCGATCGCACCACGGGTTGACTGCTAGGTACATTGTTGCTACCAGTTACCGTCACCCGAATGCTATTAGCATCAAGCTGACTAACCTCGACAGACGCAATTCCTGGTGCTGGGCTATCTTGACGAAAACTATTACCTTGTGGTAATCGTAATTGAGTATTGATAACATCCGCGACTAAAGCCTTGCCTCTTTTTGTAGTGAAAACTTGCGGGCGCGACCCTGAAGAAGTTTTCAAAGCAACGCTAATTCCACCATTAACTGGATTTAACTGCACATCAGTAACTTGACTAATTTGTGCCCAAACTGGTTGAGCTGCCAAAAATACAAAAGCGGTAGCACCTAAAATAAAACTATTACCGTGAAGCTGTTTCACAGTTCATTCCTCACCTTATAAAACCTTGTTTACAAATAATTTTGAGTAGGCGGTTAAAAACCGCTTCTACACAAGCAAAACCCACCTTTGTGGGTTTCAAACCCTGAATTTATCCTTAGTCCCCAGAGGGGGCCTACCCTTCTGCTGGCAAAGACCTACGCGAATGGGAACGCCAAGGGCGAACGTTTGTATAGCCGCGAATGACTTCACCAGGGCTTAATTACTTTTTCGGGGCATCTGGTGCAGCTTTAGCTGCTATTTCCTCTGCACTAACTGGCATCAATACCTGTAACTGGAATGATGTATTAATCGCTTCTGGGCCTACCCGCATGGGCGTTTTATCTAATGGGGATCTTGACTCTGCTGGAGCCAAACTTGCTTGATAATCTTTAACTATTAACAAAGGCTGTAACCGCTCAATGTTACGGATTATCGATTGTGTTTGTTCATAAGTTGCCGTAATTTCGGCATTGATACTACTGCGTTGTAGCTTGCCGTTAACCTGTAGTCCTAGACTTCCATCGGTAACTGCTTCTGGTTTTTGAGAAACTGGCACAAATTTATTCAGTTTGGCTCTCACTGCACTAAAAGAAGTTGAAGTATTACCAGACTCAATTAAACGGTTCAGATCCAACAGCAATGTATCTAAGGTTTTTTCGTTAGCAAATAAACCTAAAACCTGAACTTTTTGCTGCTTTGCCTGTGCTAGTTCGTCTTTAACTTTGTCAATCTGTTTGATATTGGCTTTTTTTTGCTCAATTTGCGCTTGCAGTTCGGAATTTTTGGCTTGCTGTTGCTGATAGCTTTCCCAAGCTGGCATCAGCAGGTTTAACAATATATAACCTGCTCCCGCTAAACCAATTACCCCTACCAATATCCCAATAATTTTTGGTGTGAAGGCAATACCAAATATCACAGGGGAGGCTGGCGTTTCCTGATCGAATTCCCCACCTTGTTCGCCAAAATTTAAATCATCACTCAGCGTCATTTTGGAATGACTCCTATTTGTTGCATACTACGAATTCGAGTCACTAACCCCACTGTGCCTTTTTTTTCCAACTCCCGGATTAATTCCGACGCTGGAACATCGTTCATGCTGGATTGAATAGTGTATTCAACTACTTGTGGCGGCTTAATTGTTACACCATTAAGAGGTTGACCCACACTTGCAGATAAAGGGGCATTTACTAATCCTGCGGTGATAATTCTGGTTTCTGTGGATTTCAAGAACTGAGATTGTTGTAAACTCAATAAGAAATCATTGACATCGTTAAAGGAACGAGCCAATCCGGTAATTTCTAATCCCCCGGCGGGATTGTTTGGTGGCTGACCTGCTGCTACCGCAATGGGTGCGATTTGCTTAATGCTCTTAATTTGCACTGCCTTCGGGATGCGATCGCGCAAATCTTGCAGCATTGCCGACCAAGGACGAATCTGGTCAAATACAGTTACTAAAGCTTGAGTCTCCCCTTTAATAGCGTTCGTCTCGGTTTTGATTTTGTTAAGATTTCCGATTTCTGTATCTAACCTCTTGCTTTCTTGGTCTAGTTGTGCTATCGTCCCCTCTAATTCGACAATCTTCCCTTGCAACAACCACCAAGCAACTCCCAATAAAGCTGGAAGTCCTACACCTAGTGCAACTCCCACATACACTGGTGTGAAATTCCCCGTAGGAAATTTTAGGGCTATTCCTCCTTTTCTCTCTGGCTTTTTCTGGTATGCTGGACGGTCTTTAAGAAAGTTAACATCTAGGCTGTACATTTTGTTACACCTCTCGCATTCCTAGACCAAGTACAATCGCCAAGCCAGAGCGTTGTACCTGTGGATATTTATCAGTGTCCACTTCCAAAGACAAAGACCCGATTGGATCTATTTGGCTAGTTGGCAAGCTCAATCGTTGGGTAAAGAATTCATCTAGCTGTTGGAGTCCACCTCCTGGGCCAGCTAATAAAATCTGCGCTACCTCCAAATTTTCACTTTGATTCAGGTAAAAATCGATGGAACGGCGCAGTTCATCCGTTAGTTCTCCCAAAACTCTCAATATGGCTGCCATACCAGGATTGAGTTCGGTAACGCCAGTTTTCCCGCCGTCTAGGGAAGTTGCGGGAATAACCATTCCATATAACAGTTCCATATCTCGTGATGTAGGTAAGCTCATTGCCCTTGCTAAGGCAGTTTGCATTTGATAAGTCCCGATTGGGACTGTGCGCGAAAATTGCGGTACTCCGTTCACGATGATGGCGATTTCTGTACTGTCGAACTCTATATCAACTAGTACTGCGGCTTCTTGCGGCCCAAATTGTCGCAGTTGTTCGCGAATAGTCCGAATCAGAGCAAAACTATTAATTTCTAAAACATCTATTTGTAATCCTGCCTGCTCGAATGTACTTATATAGGTATCCGTTATTTCCTTGCGGGTGGCAACTAGCAGTACATGTACTTTTTCAATGCCATCTTCATCTACAAAGTACCCAAGTTTCTGATAATCTACATCAGCCTCTTCACGAGCATAGGGTAAATACAAACCTGCTTCATGGTTCAGCACCATTTCTCGCAGTTCTTTATCATCTAACTCTGCTGGCACTGGTATGATCCGAACGATGGAATCTCGTCCTGGTACACCAGTAGCAACGTGAGAAGTTTTGATTTTGCTCTCAGCTAGCGCCTGCTGGATTAATTGCGCCATTGCTGGAGGGTCGTTGATTTGACCATCGGTAACTATGCCTTCTGGAACTGGTACCGATGTAAAGGTTTCTAGTTTCAAGCCTTGACCCTGCTTGCGTAGCTGAACTACATTTACCCGTTCGGGAGCAAGTTCAATGCCTACCCCTTTTTTCGATTTGCCAAACAGACTATTGAAGCTTTTTACCACAGTTGTGCCCGCTGGACTGCTAAATTGAAAATTTAAATTTGTTGTGGTAGAGACGTTATATATTACATCTCTACGGGTAATTTATTTAGCCTATAATCTCAACAATTCTGTCTAAGCTTTTCACACTGATCAAGCGTAAAAATACTGGGAAAATGATTCAATTGCGAAAATTTAAACAACTTGTTGCTTTAGTGCTGCTTGGCTTATTAACCAGTTGGATTGTAAGTTGCAGCACAGGTAATGTTAATACAAGTACAAAACAAGCTACTTCAGGAGCGGCAACTGTTGAGTTTTGGACAATGCAACTCCAACCTCAATTTACCGACTACTTCAAAAGCCTAATTGCAAATTTTGAATCACAAAATCCAGGTATAAAGATTAACTGGGTCGATGTACCTTGGGCGGCAATGGAGAACAAAATATTAACAGCTGTCTCCGCAAAAACGCCACCTGATGTAGTTAACCTCAATCCGGGTTTCGCTTCCCAACTTGCCGGACGAAATGCCTGGTTAGATTTAGATGCAAAAGTTCCAAACGATGTACGTTCCTCCTATCTGCCGAATATCTGGAAAGCAAGCACGCTTAATGGCAAGAGTTTTGGGATTCCCTGGTATCTCACCACACGGTTAACCATTTATAACACTGATTTATTAAAACAGGCAGGTATCAATAAAGTCCCTGTAACCTACGCAGAATTGGCACAAGCAGCCCAACAAATTAAAGATAAGACAGGGAAATATGCCTTTTTTGTGACTTTAGTACCGCAAGATTCTGGTGAAGTACTGGAATCTTTCGTGCAAATGGGAGTAACCCTAATAGATGCTGATGGTAAAGCAGCGTTTAATTCAGCACAAGGAAAGGCAGCGTTTCAGTATTGGGTAGATTTGTATAAAAAAGGGTTGCTTCCTAAAGAGGCTTTAACCCAAGGACATCGCCACGCGATCGATTTATACCAATCTGGAGAGACTGCGTTTTTAGCTTCTGGGCCAGAGTTTCTGAAAACGATCGCTAATAATGCCCCAAAAATTGCTCAAGCTTCGGGAATAGCACCTCAACTCACTGGTGACACAGGCAAGAAAAATGTCGCGGTGATGAACATAGTTATTCCCCGCGATAGCAAACAACCAGATGGCGCTGTGAAATTTGCTTTATTTGTCACCAATGACGAAAATCAGTTAGCCTTTGCAAAAGCTGCAAATGTCCTACCTTCTACAATCAAAGCATTGTCTGATAGTTACTTTAAAGATGTTCCAGCTAATGCTTCAATAATAGAAAAAGCGCGAGTTATGACTGCCAAAGAACTGCAACACGCAGAAATATTAACCCCGACTTTGAAGGATTTCAACAAACTACAAAAGGCAGTTTACGAGAACTTGCAAGCTGCAATGTTAGGTGAGAAGACTGTAGATAAAGCTGTAGAAGATGCGGCGCAAGAGTGGAATCAAAGATAAATTTGTAATTCGTAATTATGATTTACGAATTATATTGGTGGTTGCTAAAAAATCGCCGACTAAATAAAGGGAACCACACAAAACGATTAAATCGTCTGTGGTGGGGGTTGAGGTTGCAGCCTCCAGTGCTGTGAATAAATCTGGATGTATTTGGCGATCGCTTAATTCGGCACAGAGGTTGTAAGCTAGGTTTGATAAGTAGTCTAGATCAGCAGAAGTTCTACCCGGCCAGGGTTCTACTGGTATTGGCACTAAATAAAGGCGATCGCCTGGTCGCAGTAATGCGGTAAAAATATCAGTATGATCCTTATCGGCAAACATTCCCACCACCCAATTGACGGGCTTGTGGTTAACTGCATCTAAGCTATCGACATACTGGCGGAGAACTTGGGCGGCGGCCGTATTATGAGCGCCATCAAGTAATAATTTATGGTTTTTCCAAGTAGTCCATTGCATCCGCCCCGGCCATTTAGTTTTTGCCATGCCGTTAATTATGGCTTCTTCAGAAATCTGCCAACCCTGTTGTTGGAGAATTTCTAAAGCTGCTATTGCCAAAGCTGAATTTGCTAATTGAATTTGTCCCGCTAATGGCAAAGGGTATTTAATTAACTTTAAATTTTGAATATTTTGATATTCTGCCCATCCTGTAGCGATTTCATGGGCGGGTTGAGGCGTAAAAAGCGGACATTGTAATTCTAAAGCACGCGATCGCACCACTTTATCTGCCTCTGGTGGCAATTGCCCAATTACAACGGCACATCCAGGTTTGAGAATACCTGCTTTTTCTCTAGCAATATCAGCGATGGTAGGGCCAAGTTGCTGCCAGTGTTCCCGGCTGATGGAAGTGATAATTGTAACCAAGGGTTCCAAACAGACATTTGTAGCATCTAAGCGCCCTCCTAGTCCGACTTCTATAACAGCCACATCAACTTGCTGCTGGGCAAAATATAACCAAGCAGCTGCGGTAATTACTTCAAACTGAGTTGCCGATTCGTCATCAGGGCGAATCAACCCTTGGACTTTTTCTAATAATTGGCTCAATTCGTCAGAGGAAATTGGCTGTTCATTAAGACAAATACGTTCCGTCCAATCAACTAAATGGGGGGAAGTGTAGCGTCCTGTACGATAACCAGCCTCAGTTAGTACTGAGGAAAGATAGGCACAGACTGAACCTTTGCCATTGGTACCAGCAACGTGAATTACCGGAATTTGGTGATGGGGATTGCCGAGATTTGCCAATAGATTGACAATGCGATCGAGTCCTAGATGGACACCAAAGCGTTGCAGGGGTTGTATTACAGAATCGATATTCAAGGAAGGGAGTGGGGGGGGACAAGGGGGACAAGGGGGACAATGGAGACTACTAAACTCAATGCCCAATCCCCCATGCCTCATTAATCGATTTGAATAAAACCGACTGCCTCTGTCAACAGAAACAGCCGATTGAAGAGTGATGATATTAAGCCTAAATTAGGCTTCCCGATCCAAAAAGCCTTGAATTTGTCTTAAAGCCGCAGCGCCAATATTAAACACTGCCCAGCTAGCGGCAATGGCAACTGGTGCTAAAACGATCGCTATACGGAAATCGATATCCATATCTAGAACCCCTCTTTTAAGTAGAAATTAAAGTTTTGTCAACTGCTCTCATTTTCATTTTTAGCTGAAGTGGGCAATTTTTCCAACTAGATATGTAAAGAATGTTTAAATTATGGGGCATTGGTTATTTCCCCTGATCTCTCCTATCTCCCTAAGCCTTACTAAAACCAACATCAGTACCCTTACCAGCATGAACTAAAGCTAACTTTTGGTAACGTTTAGCGTGTTCAATAAGTTCTGCGGCTTCAACGTCTGTTACTTGGCGTAACACTTTGCCAGGAATACCGACAACTAGGGACAAAGGCGGTATATTTTTAGTTACGACTGCGCCAGCACCGATAATGCTACCAGCGCCTACTCGTACCCCGTCTAAAATCACAGCCCCAATGCCAATCAGACTTCCATGCTCAATGTAAGCGGAATGTACCACAGCGCGATGCCCTACGGTAACATGATCTTCTAATATTGTCGGAAAACCAGCATCACCATGTAAAATTGCACCATCCTGAATATTTGTGCATTCGCCAATTTCAATCCGTTCTACATCTCCCCTAACCACTGCTCCATACCAAATGCTCACTCCTGTTGCTATATTTACCGAACCCATAACAACAGCATTGGCTGCGATGAAGGCAGCTTGAGAAAAATCAGGAGATGTCCAGTAAGAAGCGGTAGACACGATAGAATATGAATATGGTACCCAGGAACACTGGAGAAACTCCAACCTTGGAGGCTGGTTGCACAACCAGGATATCACAGCTTCAAGCCTCTACGCTGAGGAAAACACTAGTGAACAATGTTCTTGCCGCAACACCATGTCTATGCAGCAGTGAGCAAGTAACCCAAAGTGGTTGAGCCGAAGTGTATAATCCAACCCACTAGTGCTGGTGAAGACAAAATTATGTTTGTACGCACTTCATGATGAATCCAGGTTTGCAGTACCCGATGTTTGGGCCGGAAATACAGTGTCCCCATTGTCGCCAGACTATTCCGGCGCTGACACTAACAGATACCTATTTGTGTCCTCGTCATGGCGCCTTTGAAGCTAATCCTAAAAATGGAGAGTTAATCCATTTGCAATCGGGGCGTCATTGGCGGAGGTGGAATAATGAATGGTATAGACAGCATACTCATCCTGATGGTATTCGGTTTGAAATTCACGAAGCATTAGACAAGCTCTATACCCAAGGCTATCGAGCAACACGAGTGATTATTGCTCGGCGCTATCAAGAATTGATGAGTGGCTATTTAGAACGCAGTACGCCTTGGCGTTCTGGACAACCAGAAGCTACTGCTGCGCGTTTGTATGGCTTACCTGTGGAGTTTAGTCCCGATACCTCAGAAGATGCCTGTTGGGAAGTGATTAATTTTGACTTGGAAAAAGAGCCTGGTGTCCCTGTACGCTACCCTTATTTCAGGTTGTTTGAGTAATGGTCATTTGTCATTAGTCATTTGTCATTAGTGAATAACAAAGGACAAATGACTAAGGACTAAGGACTAAGGATTAATATGCACCACGCTTCTATTCGGACTGCGAATATTCATCGAGCGATCGCTTTCTACGAACATTTAGGGTTTACAATCTCAGAACGCTTTACCACAGGCTACACCCTAGCTTGCTGGATGGAAGGATTGGGCGGCAGAATTGAACTGATCCAAATTCCCGAACCAAAACCAGCCCCAGATGCGTTTGCTGACGAACATTATGTAGGGTATTATCATCTCTCGTTCGATTTAACTGAGATTACACCAGATTTACCTAGCTGGTTGACAAGTTTGCAAGAACGTGTATCACTAGCGGCTGAGAGTCCAACCGGAGAATTACAACCGTTGAAAGTACTTTTAGAACCGACACAACAGCAAATAGGCGATCGCATTTACGAAGTGGCTTTCATCGCCGATACCGATGGCTTACCTCTGGAATTCATTCGGGTTTTAGCAAAACTCCCATAATTTAGCTTTTTATAAACTTTGTTGCTAATATATTGTTTTTCTGTATTGTTGCCGAGGTAACAGATTTTTTTGCCAGATTAAACTGTAATCACTCACAAAAATAACTATGTAACTTAATTTACAGATATATCTGCTAGATACATGTATGGATTTTCCAAATTTTATAAATATCCCTTGCCGTTATTACTTTTAAGCTTATGGCTAGTAGCAGTTTTTTTGTTGAGCGATCAACCTGCTCATAGCCAACATCCAGTTATATCTAAGAAAGAAAAATACCACTTAACCTTGCTAGCAAAAAGAATAATGCCCTCAACACTGACAGAAAATGTCCGCAAGACAGTGCTGGAGAATGGTCTAACTGTCCTGACAAAGGAAGTGCATACTGCGCCAGTGGTGACGGTACAGGTGTGGTACAAGGTTGGCTCACGCAACGAAGAACCGGGCGTGAATGGCATTGCCCACCAGTTGGAACACATGATGTTTAAAGGCACTCGAAATCGCCCGATTCAATTTGGACGTTTGTTTAGTGCTTTAGGTAGTGATTCCAATGCTTTCACCAGCTATGACCAAACTGCATATTACGGTACTGTGGAACGAAACAAGCTGAGAGCGCTCTTGGTGCTGGAAGCGGACAGAATGCAAAATTCCCAGATTGAGCCAGAGCAACTGGCGAGTGAAAAGCGGGTAGTAATTTCGGAGTTGCAGGGTTACGAAAATAGTCCAGAATATCGCCTTAACCGCGCCGTCATGCAGGCGGTGTTTCCCAATCATGCTTATGGGTTGCCTGTCGGTGGCACCAAAGCTGATGTCGAAAAATTTGAAGTTGAGCAGGTAGAAAAATATTACTGCAATTTTTACAGTCCCGATAATGCTGTCTTAGTTATTGTTGGAGATTTTCAAACTGCAAACACTCTCGAAACAATTAAAGAAGTATTTGGCAAATTACCGAAGAGGCCAGAGGCAGGAGTTATTTCTCCCTCATCTCTATCATTCAGCACTCAACACGGGCTAAAAACAGCACGGGCTAAACGCCCCGCTACCGCCAACAGCACTCCCATAGTATTGCGAGAACCGGGAGCAGGGCGGCTGTTACAAGTTGTGTATCCGCTACCGGATGAAAATCAACCGGATGTCCCGGCGCTGGATGTGATGGATTACATCTTGACAGAGGGACGGAATTCTAGACTTTATCAGGCATTGGTGGAATCAGGTTTAGCTAGTGAAATTACAGCATCCGTTACTAGTTTGCGAGAAGCTGGCTGGTATGAGGTGTTGGTGACGGCTGGTTCTAAACAAGATTTGAAAAAAATTGACTCAGTGTTGAGTAGTGCGATCGCCAATGTAGCAGAAAAAGGCGTGACATCGGAGGAAGTTGAACAAGCCAAAACCCAATTAATAGCAGATGTAATTTTGAGTAACCGTGATATCACCTCTCAAGCAATGCGATTGGGCAATGATGAGACAACTGTTGGTGATTATCGCTACACAGACCGCTATTTGGCCGCTGTCCGTCTAGTAAAACCGACGGATGTTGTTGCTGTGATTAACAAATACCTCACAAAAGAAGTACGTACAGTAGGCTTTTTTGAACCAACCCAGAAGCGGATAACAGAAGTTAGCGACAAACCAGACTCAGCCCAAACTACAGAAAATTTCTCTCCTCTAGCACCTGTACTTCCTTCTGAGGTGGTGAAGTACTTACCGCCTGTCGATTTGGCTACAGATGCCATCCCCCAAGTCTTACCGGATGAATTTAAATTTACCAACGGACTGCGGATATTACTGTTACCCGACCATAGTACTCCCACCGTTACCCTAAGCGGCCATATTCAAGCGGGGACGGAATTTGATCCAGATAATAAAGCTGGATTGGCTGCTTTTGTAGCAGAGAATTTGCTAAATGGTACTAGTAGCAAGGATGTCTTAAATATTTCCAAAGTCTTGGCAGAACGAGGGGCGAGTTTAGACTTTCAAACCTACCGCGAAGGTGTGCATATTGAGGGCGATAGTTTAGCAGAGGATTTGCCGATACTCCTGGAGATATTGGCAGATGTTGTGAAAAATAGTACCTTTCCAGTCAAAGAGTTGGAACTGCATCGCCAACAAACTTTAACTGATCTGCAACTGGAATTAGATGAGCCATCAGAAGTAGCCAGAAGAATATTTGTTCAGTCAATTTATCCGAAAAAACATCCCTTACACACCTTTCCCACAGAGGAGAGTTTACAGAAGATTCAGCGCCAGGATGTGATTGATTTCAAAGCTAAACATTATCGTCCAGATACGACAGTGTTAGCACTGGTGGGAGATTTTGATCTAGACAAAGTGCGATCGCTAATTAAAAATAAGTTTGGAGACTGGAAAGTTAGCGGCCAAGCACCCACATTAAAATATCCCACGGTGCCAATGCCGGAGAAAATAGTCAGTGTCAACCCAGTTTTACCAGATAAAACCCAAGCTGTTACATATATGGGTTACACAGGCATTAACCGTTATGATCCTCGGTTTCACTCAGCCTTAGTATTGAACCAGATTTTGGGAGGCGATACCCTATCTAGTAGACTGGGTGCAGAAGTGCGCGATCGCCAAGGTTTAAGCTATGGAATTTATAGCTACTTCCAAGCCGGAAAGAATGCCGGGACATTTTTGATTGAGATGCAGACTAGTCCAGAAGATAGCACTAAAGCGATCGCTAGCACGCGCCAAATTCTACAGCAAATCCATCAACAAGGCGTCACCGCCCTGGAAGTAGAAACAGCCAAACGCACTCTCATCAGCAACTACAACGTTTCCCTGGCAAACCCAGAAGAATTAACAGATAGAATTCTGATGAATGAGGTGTACGGACTAGAGAAAGTAGAATTGCACTCCTTCACAGATAAAATCCAGAAAGTCACCCTTGACCAAGTTAATCAAGCCGCTCGTGAGTTACTCCACCCAGATAAAATCGTGGTAGTCACTGCTGGCCCATCTGTTTTAGCTGATAACAGTCTTCGCTAATTGGGGATAAATGACAAATGACAACAATCAATCTAGCTCATCAGGATTCACCCCTAACTGACGCAAACGTTCTGTTAATTGTTCTGCCTTTTGTCTTGCTTGAGCCGCTTCTTGTTTAGCCGCAGCTGCTTCTTGTTTAGCCGCAGCCGTTTCTTGTCTAGCCGTAACTGCTTCTTGTTTAGCCGCAGCCGCTTCTTGTTTAGCCGTAACCGCTTCTTCTGTAGGCAGTGGAATTAATTCTCCTGCTAAAGTAAACCACCTTAACCACAACTTGGAAATGTCTCGAAATGACCCCTGCCATAATCCCAAACTTAAACCCAACTCTGGCATTGGTAAACGTCCCTCAGTCAAATTCATCGGTTCATAGTGACCGCCTATTAGCTGAAAAGCTTGCAGTTCATCGGTGTAGCGACTAAAAACAATATAGTAGGGAATCCGCAGAATTCTTTCATAAACTTCCCATTTGCTGGGAGGTTTATGGGCGGCGTTTTTTTTCATGCCTAAATCTTCCGCTTCTGTACCTGGAGATAATAATTCCACTACCACAAAGGGATTTGCTGGTTCTTGCCAAGTTACATAACTTAAACGCAAGTCCTCCCCTTTGTAGAGTTTTGATACTCCTACCACACCAAACCAATCAGGGCGCTTGTACCATAAAGGATGCTGGAGATCATAGTAGAGATTAAGATCAGCAGCGCTGTAAACTAATTCTGGATTCCAGATAGTGGGTTGAAAAGTTAAGTATAAAAGTAAAGGCTGTAGAAAGTGAAAATCGTCTGGCAAACCTGGTTCCTCTGGGTTGTCACTTGGTAAATCATACATCGTTGGTAGGGTTTCCCAAGGAGGAAGGGGAGGGTCAGATTGAGGAATAAAGGGAGGAGAAAAAGTCATAAGCAGTTTGGGAGGAAATTGATTAATTATATTGGTAAATGCTATCAGTTGTGGTTAACTGAATCCTAGCCAACTGAAGCACTATTTTACTGCTAAAGATTTTGCCGATGGCATCTGGACACAAAAAGTCCAAGCAGGCAAAGTAGAAATCAAAGGAGCCATTCACGAACTGGAACTCAAGCCAGGTAGTGAGGTAAAATACCCATTCTGACTCGGAAATATACTACCTATAGCTTGTATTTTTGAATACCGGGACATACTGGATCAGGTATGAGTGGAGAGATTGCCATGAAGAATTAAAAATTATTCAACTAAGTATTTTGTAGCGATTTAATGTTTCAATTAAAGATAATTGCAATGAGTCGCATAGTGTGCAGTAAAAAATAACGTAGGGCGTTTTTGACTCAAGTCCAACACATTAGGAGTATGCGAATGTGTTATTCTATATACGTTAGCGGCTAAACTGGAAGAATCCATATCAGGGATTAAAATAACTTAAATTATAGATATTATTTCTCAAGTAATCTAGAGAAAGCATTGATACTTCAGCGGCAGAGCCACCAGTAATTATTAATTTCCTATGAACATTTTCAGTAACTTACTTTCTCAAACAACTCAGCCTACAACTGCGAAAAAACAGCGCCGAGGGATTGAAATTAAATCGCCGCGTGAAATTGAAATCATGCGGCAATCAGCGACAATTGTGGCAACTGTCCTAAAAGAAATTTCTGAGCTAGTAAAGCCAGGAATGACAACGGCTGATTTGGATGCTTATGCAGAAAAACGTATCCGCGAAATGGGTGCAACACCGAGTTTTAAAGGATATCACGGTTTTCCCGGTTCTATCTGCTCCAGCATTAATAATGAAGCAGTACATGGGATTCCTAGCCCCAAGAAAGTGATCCGTGTGGGGGATGTATTAAAAGTAGATACGGGCGCTTATTACCAAGGTTTTCATGGTGATTCTTGCATTTCAATTGCTGTCGGTGAAGTGACGCAAGAAGCTGCTAAATTAATTCGCGTCGCAGAAGAAGCGTTATATAAAGGCATTGAACAAGTAAAAGCTGGTGTATACCTGCTTGACTTAGCTGGAGCAATTGAAGACCATGTGAAAGCTAACGGCTTTAGTATAGTCGAAGAGTTCACTGGACACGGTGTCGGTCGTAACCTGCACGAAGAACCTTCAGTATTCAACTACCGTACCCGTGAGATGCCGAATGTTAAACTCCGTGCGGGGATGACGTTGGCAATTGAGCCAATTTTAAATGCAGGTTCTAGACACACGCGGACATTATCTGACCGTTGGACAGCTGTCACTATGGATAATTCTTTGTCGGCTCAATTTGAGCATACAGTTTTGGTAACGGAGACTGGTTATGAGATTTTGACTGACCGTTCTAAGGTGTAATTGTTAGTGTTTGTAGTAAGCACTTCAGTGCTTAGAAAACAAGGACTAAAGTCCTTACTACGAACTTACTTCCCCATCCATTTCAAGTTGACACTCATCTGAGCGATAAACGCTATATTTGACTGATAGCCGCATAGTTAGTTTTATAAATAGGAAGCGTTTCTTTAGCTTGGATAGAGGCAGACGTACTTTCTGGAATCGCTTCTAGTAAATTGATTGCTTGCTGCCATTTATCTTGCGCTTGCTGCCGACTTAGTAGTGAATGAGGCGAATTTTGGACAAATAAATTAGCTTCTGTTGCTAGCTTTTGGGCTGATTCTAAGTTTGCTAAGGCTTGCTTTTCAATTAACACTCTTTGACTGATAGATTTATAGTTAATTTGATAGTAAGCCAATTTCTTTTGTGCCTGATTATAAACTGATGTATCATCAGGAATACTATCTAACAAGTTTATTGCCTGATACCATTTAGTTTCTGCTTTTTGCCAGACTTTTAGAGGATGGGGTGGCTTTTGAACCAGAGAAGCAGCTTCCATGCCGAGTTTTTGAGCAGATTTAAACTTAGCGTTCGCACTTCCTTCTTGAGTTAAACTTAGACTCATCTGCCGCAATTGTGGACTTTGCTCTTTAATTTTCCAACTAGCAAAACTCAAGATTAATAAACTTGCGGTTATGAGCAAAGCTGAACGTACTATTTTTTGTGTCGAAAACTTTGGTATTATTTCTACTTGCGGGCTAATAATTGCTTCTTTACTAATTTCCTGTTCAATTTTTTTTAGGGCTTGTTCTCCCTGTTCCCTTACAGTTTCACCCTGAATAATTAAAGTAGCAAGTTGTTCTTGGAAAAAATCACAATCATTGAGAATATTTGTCAATTCTTGAAATTTTCCCTCACTCGATATGATTAATTCGTGGTCATCATCTAACCACTCTAATGCGAAGCCAGATTTCCCATAGAAAGCAGACACACCTAATAAAATATTTAAGAAGCTACGACTATTTTTAATAGTATTAACAATGTAAGTTAATTGTTGCTGTAATTGTAATAGCTCCTTTTGAGAATTGCTAATCTTTTGAATTTGACGTTTTAAAATATGAGAATTTTCCAAGTTTAACTTAATTTTTAAGTTTTCAGCAATTACCTGAATATTGGCGGTTAGACTTAGATGATTAATATCATAATTTAGTTGATTGACTAACTGAACATCACTGAGAATATCAGCAGCTATTGCTTGTAAAAAGTAACCCCATTCAATCCAGGCATCAATTTTTATTTGTAAATCATTTAATGAAACTCTGGTTTCTGAGTTGCCAAATTTTTCTGCGATCGCTGGATCTACTAATCCCACGCTAGGTATAAATAAACTAGCTACCGTACCTATTCTAGGAAGTGTAGCGATCGCAGAATTTTTGATGCGATCAAATTTCAATTCCTGAGCGATTAATTTTTTAATATTCCGTAGTTGTTCCTGAGCATCATTGATCAGGATAATTTGTTGCATGATTTGATTAGAATCGCCAATAGTCAGTTTTAGACTCGGAATTAGTGTTGGCAATTCACTAACAAGTATTTCTAGGTTAGCCATAAATACCCCTTAGGGATTTGTCGAAAGTTTATGCGAAACAATTAAAATGGCTTGAGTAAGAATATAACCACACCTGTAGCATCTGAGCATCCTATAGGAATCCGATTTGATTTCTGAAAACATAGTGAGACTGAAAAGCCCGTTTTATCAGGGTTTTATCTGAAATATTGTTCAAAAATCAGATATGAATCCTATAGTTGAGTCACAAATCTCAGGATCTATAAAATGTATAGTTCCCGTAAATCCTGCTAAAGTAACAATTTCAGTTTAAAAATCCTAGAGAAAGACAAAATTATCCATTCACTAACCTATGAATGAAGTTGATTTAGCATTTACCCCAGCACTAGAGTTGGCGCAATTAATTCGTCGCCGAGAAGTATCACCGCTGGAGTTGGTGGAAATATATTTAGAACGGATTGGGCAGTTAAATCCCCAATTAGGAAGTTATTTTACGGTGACGGCAGAACTAGCGATCGCAGATGCCAAAGCCAAAACAGAATTATTGACAACTACCTCAGAACTACCGCCATTTTTTGGCGTGCCGATTTCCATTAAAGACCTGAATGCTGTAGCAGGTGTTACCTGTACTTATGGGAATCCAGCATTACTAAATAATATCCCTAACTATGATGATGGTGTAGTAACGCAGATTAAGCAAGCTGGATTTACTATTCTTGGTAAAACAGCCACTTCCGAATTAGGTTCTTTGCCATACAGCGAACCTACGGGTTTTCCCCCAGCCAGAAATCCGTGGAATTTAGAATACACCCCTGGCGGTTCCAGTGGTGGCGCAGCGGCCGCAGTAGCAGCGGGATTGTGTGCGATCGCTCAAGGTTCTGATGGCGGTGGTTCAATTCGTGGCCCTGCGGCTTGTTGTGGTTTGGTAGGACTCAAACCATCCAGGGGCAGAGTCAGTAAAGCACCCGTAGGCGAACGCCTGGCTGGAATTGCCGCCAACGGCCCGATCGCCCGGACTGTCGCTGATGCTGCGGCCTTTTTGGATACCATATCTGGCTATGTCACAGGCGATCCTTACTGGTTGCCAGATCCCGAACCATCATTTCTCGCCGCGACTGGGACAAAACTCGGTGCTTTGCGAATTGCCTTTGACACTAGCATTTCTCCTTTGGGAGAAGCTGACGCCAACTGTCAGCAAGGTGTCCGCCAAACCGTCCAGTTATTAGAAGAACTCGGACACCAAGTTGAACAGAAATCTCCAGATTTTAGCGGTTTAATTGAACCATTTCAAATCGTCTGGCAAGCTGGGGTGGCGGCATCAGGACTTCCTGCTGAAGCTTTGCAAACAATGAATCGCTGGTTATTTGCACGCACAGGTTCCGTTGCCCAGTACCTGCAAGCAGTTTCTCAAATGCAAATAGTAGCACGTCAGATTGTGGCGTTTTTCGATACTGTGGATGTACTGGTATTGCCAGTTTATCTACATTCACCCATCCGCGTTGGGGAATGGGCTTCGCTGAGTCCAGAAGAGACATTCCAAAATATTATGCAATGGGTTGCCCCTTGTCCACCTGCCAATGCAACTGGACAACCTGCGATCGCAATTCCTGTAGGCTTTGATAGTAAGGGTTTACCCATCAGTGTGCAGCTAATTGGTAAACCTGCCGCTGAAGCCACACTCATCAGCCTAGCAGCACAATTAGAAGCGGCTAACCCTTGGATTCATCATCGTCCAGCCTTGGCAACATAGTTAGCCAGTGAAGTAATTAAGTTGCCCGATCAATTTTTTGCACTTCTTCGTCAGATAGTTTCACATTCATAGCTTGTACCGAGTCTTCAATACTGGAAACCTTGCTAGCACCAGGAATTGGCAAAATAGCAGACGACTTGGAACCCAACCACGCTAGAACGATATTATACACCGACACGCCTTTTTCTTTAGCTAACTTAGCGATCGCAGAAATATCTTGCAAGTCCTGATGGCGACGACTACCACCAAAGGGACTCCAAGGTAAAAAGGTCAATCCTTGCTGTTCGCAATACTTCAACACGCCGTCATTTTCTGGCTGTCGTTGCCAAGGGCTGTATTGATTCTGCACTGAGACAATATTCACGATATCCTGCGATCGCTTAATTTGTTCAACAGAAAAGTTAGAAACTCCCACAAACCGAATCAAACCAGCCTCCACTGCTTCTTTCACAGGCGCAAGGGATTCCTCAATAGTGTAATTAGTATCGGGAGAATGGTATTGCCAAACATCGATGGGTTTAACACCACCCAACGCCTCAAAACTGACTCTAATTGTTTGGCGTAAGTGTTCTGGGTTGCCGTTGCTTGTCCAGTTGCCATCGGGACGCATCAACCCGCCCTTAGTTGCCACAATTACTTGGCTAACATCGCCTTTGTAACTAGTAAGCGCCTTGTGAATTAGCTGCTCATTGTGGTGCTTATCTGACTCATCTTTGCAGTAAGAATCGGCAGTGTCAATAAATGTAATACCCAAATCCAAGGCCCGATGAATAACTTGAATTGATTGCGATTCCGGAGGGCGATTAGAAATTGACATGGGCATACCACCCAAACCAATCGCACTCACAAAGATACCTGTTTTTCCTAGCTGTTTGGTTTCCATGCTTCTAGCTATAGCTTTCTGCCCCAATTATCTATCAGTTAGCTATTCATCATAAATCCTCCCTAGTACTTAAACTTGAGAATAAGTGAATGTAATTTTTGTTTCTGCTGGGTGTGAGAATACCAATTTATTTGACAGACAGCCGTTGGTTGCCTCTAACTTCTACCTAATAATCATGATTAACACGAGATTTAACATTTAATTTTATTAAAATCATATTTGATTGTGGTATTGGTAAATTTAACTCTTATTCAGACTTGTCAATATTTAGATCCGTTTGCCCTGCTATCAGAGGAGTAATATTTGCGATCAAGTAGATTAGTCTGTTAATATTTACGCCCATTTTACGGGCGTAAATATCATTAAGCAATTGTGCTGGCTAAATTATTCCATCTAAATTTATGAGGAAATTTAGAAATTTAATTAATAGCCCTCTATAGTATAACCAGCAGCTTGAACCATCTGTTTAATTGACTCTTCAGAAGCCGCAGCGTCTACAGTTACGGTTTTAGTATCAACGTTCACATCTACTTTGGCATCAGATTCCATAGTCAGAATAGATTTAGTTATTTTCTCGGCGCACTCATCACCTTTAATATTCGGAACTTTCAATTTAATCGCCATTACTTACCTCATTACGTAAACTGGAATTGACATTTAATAAATATAATATCGATTTCAATAGTGAGCGCACATCTTACTTGAGTCAGGGAATTGAGGATCACATAAATAGTAATCAATAATAGTTATACTTAAATCATTTTTGACAAATTTTGTAGGCAGTAAAATGAAATAAAATGCTAAAATATATAAAGTTATTTATGAAAATACACTTAGTACTACTAACTTATAAAAAGCCGCTTTTTTAGTTTTTTCTGAAGACTCCACCAGACATTCCCCCTATTCCTATAGGCGTTGCTGTTCGACATAGTTTTTCTTGCAGCACTGCTCGATCATACAAGCGTCTATGCGTAAGTCATGAAGCCTTTTTATCTGTAGTTTTTAATTTATTCTGTGCTTCAGGTACTTTTGTTCAACTTGTTAATCATATATAGATTTAAAAAGCAGCTATCTTGCGACATATATATTGTTGGCTTTGCAGACCTTCAGTGACGCAATTCTAGCAGGAGTGTTGGACGCTGGTAACTTGGGTATTGACGGTAGAGACTGCTTCGCGTTGCGAATGGGAACGATTGCTGAAATGTGCCAGTAGTTGAAGTGCGATCGCGCTAGAAGCTTCTCGTTTAATTTATTTTTCAATCTCTACGACGGGCTACGCCTACGTGCGACTTCAGGATACTGAAGTCGTTTTGCTCATCAACACAACCGACTCAACTACAAATACCCACTTTGTCAGTTTGTCTAATTAAGCTATGTTTGGTAAATAAAATAAGTAGCCTACATGAACGGCTGTTATTCCACACTTGACATAAAGCATTGTGAGTGCAAAACGTCTGCCAGAAACCATTGCCCATGTCAGAATTACCCGCCAATCCTGGCAACACGGCTTCCTTGAGGGCGAAGTGAATGCGGGTGAGTTTGAGTGGCATTTCCAGTGGCATTTTCGCCGGGGAGAACTTGCCGTCAAGCCTTCCCAAGGCCGCGCCTTAATCAAAGAACCCCTCGGTCGATTTTTGGAGCAACAAGATTATCAGCTAGAGCCTGGAGGAGACTATGCTTTTACGATTCGGGCGGAACTTTAAAACTTAGGAGTGATTCAATTTTGGATTTTAGATTTTGGATTTGGGATTGAAGAAAAAATCTAAAATCTAAAATTGGCTGACTGCTGATTCAGTGAGGCGATTTAAGTATCTTTCGATTAAGAGGATGGCAACAATGTCATCTATGGGTCTTGGTGGCTGTCGCAGACCCTGTGGCAATAGCTTTATTAGCCCTTTGGGAGGGAACATTTGCCAATAGCGATCGCGTGCTTCTAAGGTTGTGTAGCGCTCATCCACTAAGATAATACTCAGAGGTTCTGTCAATTCCTGATATAATTGCTGTCTCCACTGCTTGGCTGTAGTTTGGTCGCCCATGACCATCAAAGAGATCGGAAACCTTTGACGCAGTGTCTCAATGGTAGCGATCGCCTCTTTTGCTAGCACGACCTGATGATAATACAGTTGCCGATCCAGTCCCATCACCGCCAAACCACACTTATCTCGACCTGGATCAAACCCTAAGATGACTGGTTGCGTTGGTGAAAATTCACGGAAATTCATAATAAATTAAAAATTAAAAATTAGAAATGTTCGCCTAGCGTCTGCTAGAGAAGAAATGTAGTTACAACAACTATTTTGGCTGCTGTTCAATATTATGTTTAAATCTTACTAATAACAGTGTGCAAATAATTTTTTAAGTACTAAAAATAATTTTTCCGTTGACTATTGCCACTAATCTTACTCTCAATGGCCCGGCTGTATAAGTGTCCTCTGCTGCGATCGCTTTTATTTCCAAGGGTTCATTATACTGTCTTAGTTGGCTGACAAAGCGCAGAAAAGTCCCATCTACCTGGACATTTTCAACAATTCCGGCATTACGGGCACGAAATTGGGAAGCAGAAATCAGTATTTCTAGCCGCTGCTGTAACTGATATGATGTCATGGTTTTGGAATCAGCAGTAGTCGTGGCTAGCACCGCCCCTGCCGAAAAAACCAGTTGATTCCGGGCTGTATCGGCGAAAAATTCTATCTGCTTTTCTCCCCTGACGTAATTACCAGCCGAGAAAATTCGCATCACGTATTCTTGACCATCGCCAATCTGCTTGCTTAATTGATCAATCCTATCCTGGGTCACGCGCAGTAGCTCTACATTTGCAGGATTTGCACCAGGCTCGCTTAATTCCAGGTTGGCGTTGCGATTGGCTTCTTGTAAAAGTTGTACCACAGCCTGACGAGCAGCAGCAGGTTGGGTAACACGAACTACAGCAGCGGACAGAACTTGACCACGAACTAAGGCTAGCTTACCCAGACGCAGGTCGCGGTAGGACTGATAATATTTTTCCAGCCTGGCAACTTCCTGTTCTAGTTCCTCCTGTTGTGCTTCCAATTCTTTGAGGCGCGATTCCCGTTTGACAATCACTTGCTCTCGCGCTGCAACTTCTACATTCCGCTTTTGAATTAGTTGATCCAGTTGGGCAATTTTTTGATCGCGCACTTCTATGGCTTCTTGACGGTTAGCTAGTTCGCGATCGCGTTTTTCAATTGCTGTTTTGGCTTCGTCAATGGCTTTTTTCGCTTCCGCATACAGTCTTTGACGTTCTGTCTTCAATAGTTCAACTGCCGCCTGTAGTGCCTTTCTCTGGTCGTAAACGCTTTGTAATTCAGCTATGGCTTTTTGGTATTGAGTTACCACCCGATCTAGCTGACCTTGAGTGCGTTGGAGTTGAGTTTGGGTTTGGGCTTGTTGACTAATGGTGCGATTCAGCTGGGCTTGTGTTTGCCTCTGTTTAGCATTTGCCGCCTGCAAGGATTGATTAATTGCTTGCAAGTCTTGTTGTGCCTTGGTTTGAGCAATTCTTGCTTGATTTAGCTCACCCTCTACCTGACTTTTCTGAGTTTCTGCGGTTTTTAGCTGTTCCCGCTTCTGTCTAAGGTCTGTTTGAATATCCTCTAACTCAAAGACTCCTTTTCGCAAGCCTTCGTCGGCAGCGAATAAAATCCCTAAAGTTGATGCTGAAATTAAACCACCCGTAAAAATTGTTACCACTACGGCGGTGTTTTTCGGACGAAGCTTAAAAAGTGAGAGGCGGGCTTTGCCAACTCGTGTGCCGATGCGATCGCCCACGGTGGCAATTACGCCTCCCAGAATCAAAATTGCTGCGATGAGGATGTATCCGGTGGTCATCTTTAGCTACCGAAATCCTTCCAGATACAGCCTACTACTTTTAAGCATTGTCTGGAAACAAGTGGAAATTGGCAATAGCTGAAATTACTCAATTTTAGATTTACCTCTAGCTATTAGTGTGATTTTTCAAAATACAACACGTGCCGATTCCCCTTTCTCCAATTGTTTTTATGTGAACTGCCTACTTAAAGTAACAGGTTTATGCACAGTAATCTTCTTTTTGTGGATAGAAATCATCTTTTTCTCACGCAAATCTCCCAGTAGCCTAGTAACGGTAACACGAGTTGAACCAATTGCTTCTGCGATCGCTTGATGAGATAACTTCAAATCAATAGTGATCCCATCTGCACAAGGAACGCCAAAATCCCGACAAAGAATTAACAAAAAACTCACCAACCTAGAACCCATATCTCGGTGAGCAAGAGTTTCAATCATCATCTCTGTCTGTAAAATTCGCGAAGACAGACCTCGCAGCATTAACATTGATAATTCTGGATTTTCCTTGAGTGCTAGCTCTACCTGTTCAATTGGTGCTGACAGTAATTCCACAGGAGTAAATGCAACCGCATGGTAAAACCGATCCGACTTATTTCCTGTCAGCAATGACAATACACCAAAAACACTATTTTCCCGCAGCAACGCTACCGTTATTTCCTCTCCTGCCTCGTACACCCTGGAAAGTTTCACAGCACCTTTCAAAAGAAAATAAACTCGTTCGGCAGGATCGCCAGGAAAAAAGATCGTTTTATTGCGTTCAAACGTTTCCACAACTGGCGGAAACGCCCCGGTCGCCATCTGACGAAAAACATTTGCTAGGGCTTTATCTTGTGTCACGATCATCTCCCTTCCCCTACCCAATGCCGGAAAAACAAAAACTGATTACCTAAGAATACACCCGAAAAAAGAATAAAGCACCGTCAACCTTTCTGTACTTTCCTATACTCAAACTAATCTCTTCATAACTGTTTGTTTATAATGATACATAATTGTTGATCCTTTCAGCTACTAATTGTTGATAAGTAGTTCCAATAGCTGTATTCAAAAGGTTTTTTGAAGAACAAATAAAGATATCTTGAGAATATCTTTATAAAAAATCAAGATTTTTGTCACAGCAAACACCCTTATCAATATTCATTTTTGCAAATCCTGTATAAAACAAAGACAAAACGTGCCTCAGATTCTAGTATGCTCCTAATGATCGATCGCATTAACAATTTCTATGCTAAATCTGACTGGAAAAAATGCCCTTGTTACAGGTATTGCCAATAACCGCTCGATCGCCTGGGGCATTGCCCAACAGCTGCACAAAGCCGGAGCAAACCTGGGTATTACCTACCTGCCGGATGAACGTGGCAAGATGGAGAAAAAAGTCGCGGAGTTGGTAGAACCTCTCAACCCCAGCTTATTTCTTCCCTGTAATGTCCAAGATGATGAACAAATTCAATCTACCTTTGAAACAATCCGCGAACAGTGGGGAAAGCTAGATATTCTCATCCATTGTCTGGCCTTTGCCAGCAAAGACGATTTAACTGGAGATTTTAGCCAAACCTCTCGTTCTGGTTTCAACACCGCCTTAGAAATCAGTACCTACTCACTAGTGCAGTTAACTGGTGCAGCCAAACCTTTGATGACAGAGGGAGGTAGTATCGTCACCCTGACATATTTAGGTGGTGTCAGAGCAATCCCCAACTACAACGTTATGGGAATTGCCAAGGCGGGCTTAGAAATGAGTGTGCGTTACTTGGCTGCTGAACTAGGGCCGCAAAATATTCGCGTCAATGCCATTTCCGCAGGCCCCATACGCACTTTGGCATCTTCAGCAGTGGGTGGGATTTTGGATATGATCCATCATGTAGAAGAAGTAGCTCCCCTACGACGCACCGTCACTCAGCTAGAAGTGGGCAACGCTGCGGCTTTCTTGTGTAGTGATTTGTCCAGTGGTATTACCGGACAAATTCTTTATGTAGATGCAGGATATGAAATTATGGGAATGTAAGATAATTTGGGAATGGGGCATAGGGCATAGGGCATTGAGTATTAGTAAAATTCTTGTCCATTCCCTATTCCCCATTCCCTATGCCCCATGCCCCATTCCCCATGCAAATCAGCAAAATTAATTCAAACTACGATCGCTTAACCCAAACCCCTCGGATTGCCACTGTTCACCGCACCACTGGTGAAACTGATGTGCAAGTTACGATCAACCTGGATGGTAAAGGAACTTGCACAGCAGCAACTGGTGTTCCGTTTTTGAATCACATGTTGCATCAAATTGCCTCCCACGGGCTGATTGATATAGATGTCCAAGCCAAGGGAGACTGGGAAATTGATGACCATCACACGAACGAAGATGTAGGCATTACCTTAGGGCAAGCTTTGAACCAAGCACTAGGCGACAGAAAAGGCATTGTCCGCTTTGGTAATTTTCTCGCACCACTGGATGAAGCTTTAGTTCAGGTAGCACTAGACTTTTCTGGACGCCCTCACCTCAGCTACGGCTTACAAATTCCTACTCAGCGGGTAGGAACCTATGACACCCAACTGGTACGAGAATTTTTTGTGGCTTTGGTGAACCATAGCCAAATGACACTGCACATTCGGCAACTGGATGGCATTAATTCCCATCACATTATTGAAGCGACATTTAAAGCCTTTGCGAGGGCAACCCGGCTGGCGGTGGAAATCGACCCCCGTCGTGCTGGCGTGATTCCTAGTTCTAAGGGCGTTCTATGAAAGGAGTCAAATGGGGCATTGGGTATTAGGGATTGGGGATTGGGCATCGAGAAAACTCTACCCTTGTCTTCCCAGTCCCCGGTTCGCGATAATTGACACACCAGCAGTTGATGGTTATTATCAGCCTACCGGGTAACTTCTAATTAATCTCAAGCTGGTAAATAGTTATTTAACCGAGATGAAGTCTGTTGCAGATGACCCTAATTCTCAACTTAATACGACAGACAATCCGCCAGTAGTCCTAACTTCTGAGTTGCGAAAAGTCTATCGCACTGGTTTTTGGCTAAATCAAAAAGTCGTATCTCTCAAAAACTGTTCTTTAACAGTTTACAAAGGCGAAACCTTTGGGTTGCTAGGGCCAAACGGTGCTGGTAAAACTACCCTTTTAAAATTGTTGCTGGGAATTATTCATCCCACATCTGGACGGGGATCGTTGTTGGGTAAACCAATAGGCGATCGCAGTGTTAAGCAACATATCGGCTATCTACCAGAAAATCCCTATTTGTATGACTATCTCACTGGCTGGGAATTTTTGCAGCTAGCCGCTGGACTATTCCAAATTCCCCAAAGTGTCCAACGCCAACGCATTCCCCAACTGCTGGAATTAGTGGGTTTATCCCAAGTCGATGCCCGTAAAAAGCTTTTGCGCCGCTATTCCAAAGGAATGCTACAGCGTGTTGGCATGGCACAGGCGCTAATTAACGAGCCAGATTTAGTTTTTCTGGATGAACCGATGTCTGGGCTTGATCCGGTGGGACGCTACCAAATGCGGGAAATTATTCTGGCGCTCAAAGCTGCTGGTAAGACGATTTTTTTCAACAGCCACATTTTGAGTGAAGTAGAACAGATTTGCGATCGCATTGCCATCCTCGCTCAAGGTGAACTCATTTGCTCTGGTTCCCTCAATGAACTCTTGGGCAAAGAAAACACATATCATGTCAAAGGTCAAGGTGGTGACTGGGAAATTCTCAAAAAATGGATACCCACTCTCATATTTGAACCTGATGGTTCCTGGCACGGTACACTACAAAATGATTACTATGATTTTCTTGCCAGTCTTCGTCTCATGGAAGGTAAAATTATCGCTATGAACTTGTCGCGTCACTCCCTAGAAGAATTTTTTATTCAACAAATCGAAAGAAAAAATAACTCATTGAATTAGTCTTGTTACCAAATAGTAAATTGTCGGTTGGCTTGAAGAACAAAACCCAAAACTTCTGTCTTTTCGAGTCATCTTTGCCCAACACAACTCACAAAAATAAAATTCCGACATATTTATCAAGGTTATTTGTATTTATTTAATGAACTTGTTCATAATTTTGGTAGTCATAGCAAATTTTAAATCATAGTTTAAATGTCATCAAATTTACTTTGACTAGAAAACTTTATTCATAAGTACTTGATTGGCTAATAGACAATTTATTGTATAAACTGCGTTTAGTTCCGTAAATCCTATATTTTTTGATAATTGTTCTATTCAAACAGCGTTAACTTTAAGCTAACTTCACTAAAAATTTAAATTCAATAAACAAATTTCCTCCGGAAAATCACACTTTTCTAGGAAAATAAGAGTGTCGGGGAACTTGAATACTTAGGTATAGTCAAAATAAAAATGTTTAGACAGTACTTTATTGATCGTAGTTTCAGAGTCTCAGGTAAATATGCTTAACAAAAGTTTGTCTAAATTCCTAACTCAGCCAGTTGTGGGTGTGGCTTTGTTAACTGCTGTCAATGCCGCTGTGTCATCTGCCAGTCTCGCTCAGGGACAACCATTACCACCAATTACACAAACACCAACCACACAAACACAAATAGATACTAATTATTTATTAGGGGGTGGTGATCTCATCCGTGTAAATGTATTTGAAGTACCTGAATATACAGGTGAATACCAAATTCCCCCAGGTGGAGCAATCAACCTACCTTTAATTGGCAGTTTGTCAGTACTAGGGCTAACAACTGAACAAGCTTCTGACGAAATAGCTAGAAGATATGCTCGCTTCCTCAAACGTCCCTTGATCTCAGTCAATCTGTTATCGCCTCGTCCCATCAATATTTTTGTTGCTGGAGAGGTGACACGTCCTGGAGCTTACACTCTAAGCTTGAGCGGAGGCGCTGGGAACAATCCAGGCGTACAATACCCCACTGTATTAGCCGCATTAACAACAGCGCAGGGGGTGACTTTAGCTGCGGATGTGACTCAAGTTCAATTACGGCGTAAAACAGGACGTTCTTCAGAGCAAGCCGTCACCGTAAATTTGAAGGAACTTATTCAAACAGGCACGTTATCACAGGATATTACCTTGCGGGATGGAGACACCATAGTTGTGCCAACAGCAACCAGCTTCAACGTAGCAGAATCCCGCAATCTATTTGCAGCTAACTTCGCCGCTAGCCAAACCACACCCCGCACGGTAACAATTATTGGTGAAGTTAACCGTCCTGGTTCCTATCTTGTCACCCCAGGTAACACAGATAACCAGGGGGGCGCAACCGCTAACAGTGGCACTGCCAGTCCCACTGGTCTACCAAATGTGACGCGGGTAATCCAATTAGCTGGGGGAATTACAGCACAGGCTGATGTTCGTAATCTCAAACTACGCCGACCTACAAGAACTGGCACAGAACAAGCTATAGATATTAATCTTTGGCAACTATTGCAGAGTGGTGACGCCAATCAAGACATCATCGTGCAAGACGGAGATACGATTGTTATTCCGACAGCAACTGAAATCAACCCCGCAGAAGCGACTCAATTAGCTACCACTACTTTGTCTCCTACACGCATTCAAGTTGGTGTGGTAGGCGAAGTTAAAAAACCAGGGTTAACAGACGTTCAGCCGAATAGCTCTTTAAATCAAGCTATACTCGCTGCTGGCGGATTTAATGATGCCAGAGCTAGTAGTAAGGCTGTTGATTTGATTCGCCTCAACCCTAATGGTTCTGTCACTAAACGTATAGTAAAAGTGGATTTCTCCGCTGGGATTAATGAGCAAACCAATCCTATACTCCGCAATAATGACGTTGTAGTAGTCAGCCGATCTGGTGCAGCTAGTTTTGGCGATAGCGTAAACACTGTAACTGGACCTCTAGGTGTTATCTTTAATCTTCTGAACTTGTTCGGACTCTAGTTTAAAAGATAGATGCAAATTAGGGGCGTTGGCCAACCCTCTTCATCCCTAAAATTGCACTATCCTTGAATCAAAAGCAAGTTAAGCATAGCGGACGCACCAGAAGGCATCGCTTCCTCGAAAATTGTATTTTATATCCGTCATTATTATAATAATTTTAAGTAATATTACTCATTGATAAGTACTGTAAACCTTAAAACTCTCACTGTAAATTCTTAATGTGCATTGATAGGCTTTTGCAAACTTTGTTGTAAGTACTCGGATTTTTTATGATAATGAGAATACTTTAGACAGCAGAGTACGTAGATGCTAGTCTGTAAGTTACTTTTAGTTATTTAGTGATTCTTATTATCATAAGAATTATTTAAGTAAATTAACTAATTGATGACAGATATACTATTTTAACCACAGATACCGCGTATACACAGTAGAATGATGTCGAATTGGAAATGACGCCATTTGTACGGTTGCGTGGTGTCTAGGAATGGGGTAACTCTGGATACTGATAATTTTTATTCAGTAATTTTACCAGATATTTACCATTTTTTGGAACACAATCCCAAAAGGCGGTTCAGCCATATTTACGCGAAAATCCGCAGGTGTAAACCTACAAAACCGTGTATAAACTTACAAGTGACAGTTATACGACCGTATCCAATACAGGGTTATTAACTAAGGCTAGAGTTACTGACCGTTGACGATTGAGTTTTTGCAACATACCCTATTTTTCCCTATGATGATTCATGGTTTCGGTTTTCTCAGTTTGAGCGCATCTCTTGTACTTCCCTGGGCATTAACAGGTCTGGTTCAAGGACAGAGAATAACAGAGTCTTTAGTTAAAAATATTCGTCAGTCATCTACTGTTCAGGAAATACCACTACTTAGCCGCAAGCTGATCAGTGCTGTTCCAAATGCGACAACATACTATGTTAGTGGTACCGGAAACGACAGAAATAGCGGACTCTCTACCTCATCCGCTTTTAGGACACTTCAAAGGGCAGCAAACCTTACTAACCCTGGTGACACGGTACTTATTATGAACGGGCAATACAAGAATGGGCCCAAGGATGGGTCTGTACTAAGTATTAAACGTTCTGGAACTGCAAATGCATGGATTAAATTTAAAGCATATCCTGGGCATTTTCCAAAAATTCAGCACAATACATGGAATGGTATCTCGATTTCAAATGGAGCTTCATATATCGAGATTAACGGGCTGGAGGTCATAGGGAATAATGCTAATATCACCCTTAGTTATGCGTTAAGTCAGAAGTATAACAAATCAAATACGCTTACCAACGGAAACTGCATAAGCATTGAGGGACGAAACAATGCTCGTTCTCATCACATAAATATTCTGAATAACAAAGTGCATGATTGTGGAGGAGCAGGTATCTCAGCAATCAAGGCTGATTATGTGAAAGTGGATAATAACACTGTTTTCAATAACTCTTGGTACTCACTCTATGGTTGCAGTGGCATTTCCATGCTGAATAATTGGAGTTCTGACAACAACCAGGGATACAAGATATTCGTGACCAATAACAAGACCTACAACAATCGAATGTACGTTCCTTGGATTGAAGCCGGAAGGATCACAGATGGTAATGGCATTATTGTTGATGTTTCAAAAGGATATAAAGGACGGGTTTTAGTTGCTAACAATATCACCTACAATAATGGCGGTTCAGGTATTCATGCCCATGATAGTGAGCGTGTCGATATTATCAACAATACGGCATATTTGAATCAGCAAACTCCAGAAATTAAAAAAAAGGGAAAGGGCGAAATTTATGCTGGTTATTCATCTGATGTCAGAATTTTCAATAATATCATGTATGGTTCCTCTGGTATTGCTGTGAATAGCAATATGAAGAATGTCAACGTCACTTATAACTACAATATTTATCGCAAGGATTCGGTAATCAAGATGACAGGATCTCGCGATATTATTGCAGATCCACAGTTTGTTAATGCCTCGGCTCGTGACTTTAGATTGAAATCAACGAGTCCGGCAATTAATAGTGGTTTAAAGTGGAGTAGTTTAACAACCGATTTTCTAGGAAACCCTCGTGTGTCTAGTTATGCAACCGATAGAGGAGCATACGAAATGCGGTAGTAGTTAAAAGTATGGTATTGGGTTGTATGGCAAAATCCTTATTTATACAGAGTTTTTGTCTACAACCCATTTTTTTTACTCGCCCTTCCCTTTTTCATATTTTTTGTGATTTGGTAATCAACTACAGACCACATTTATAAGAGAAGGCAGTTCTTGCTGGAGGAAAAAAGTATAAGTGAAAACTTTAGTTCTGGGTCATTACCCAGTTTAAAAAGAAAAATTGTATTGAGAGGCGCAGCGCAAGATACATTCGTAGCCGGTGCCTTAGGGAAACCCAAGTGGAGCATCTGGTGTCATCCTTGCTTCAATACCACGTTTTGAAGCGTGGGTTACTCCTGCCTTAAGCCGGACTATCTCCTGAAATATTATCTATAGCTCCTATATAGCGCTTCCTATACTCGTGAAGATATACCTCATACAGGACCGCTATATAATCGTAAGTCCGGTTAATTACTTATTATTTAAAACTCCCTGCGTCTTTGCGTCAGTCTTTATTAATAAATATTTATCTGGATTTGATATAGGGGAGCGGTTCTCGGTTGAGTGAGGTATAAAAAACTATCTCCAACCCCCTCCTCGCTTGCCGGGAGGGGACTGTAGATGTAACTTATATGATTAGGAGACGCTATATAACTCTCCAAATAATTTTTTGGACGCTTTATTTCTTCGCAAGTCCCTTAAGCTGTTTTGTCAACTCTCTTGGTTTAAAATATTCGTGAGCATGATATCGATAACTACTAGATTCATTTTTATCAATGATTCCATTTACTACTAAACCTAAAACGTTGTAATTGGATCTCTCTAACATCTCTTGAGCAGCATTAGCACTGTTAGAATCAATTACCCCAGGTCGGGCTACTAACAAAATACCATCAGTCATTTGACTTAAAGTCAAAGGATCGGCTGCCAAAAGCAGTGGAGGGGCATCAATAATTACAAAGTCATATTTATACTGAGACGAGAAACTCTCAATGAGTGATGCCATGCGTTTGGAGTCAAGCAAAGCAAGTGGGTTGGGAGGTCTAACTCCAGCTGTTAAAACATCAAGGTTGTCCATTACCTTAGATACAGCAATGTCAAATTCAGCCTGACCTACAAGAACCTCACTCAAACCAACTTCATTGGTTAGTTCCCAGAGATGATGCTGAGAAGGAACTCGCATATCTGCATCAATTAGTAAAACTTGGCGTCCTAGTTGAGCGATCGCCGCTGCCAAATTAGCTGAAACTGTAGACTTGCCTTCTTTAGGAACTGCGCTAGTTACCACAATGGTTTTGAGCAAATTATCTGAACTTAAGAATTTCAGATTGGCTTGAATCATCCGGTACATTTCGCTCGTTAAAGAGTGGGGAGTATCTCTGACGGCAATTGTTTGAGATGTTGATTCTGCATTTGAATAACGGGAACGAAGCTTTTTAACAGACAAAGGAACAATTCCTAGCAAAGTATATCCAAATACATCTCTAATTTCTTTAAGTGTTTTTAGAGATCTATCTCTCATAGCTAGAAAGAGCACAGTTGTGGTGGCAAAAAATAAACCGAACATGACTCCTAGCACCAAAACAATTATTATTTTGCCTAATGTAGGATCTTTGGGCACTAAAGCCTGAGCAATAATCCGGGAACTAGGTGTATTTGTATTTTCAACTAACTGTAATTCTTGAACCTTTTTCAATAGAGTTTGATAGGTCGATTCTGCAACTTCAACTTTCCGTTCTAACTCCCGCTGGTTTTGTGCCAACTGGGGTATGAGTTTCACCCGCTGTTCGTAGCTAGAACGAGAGTTATATAGAGAGGAGAGTCTTTGAGTTAAGCCAAAGCGTTGTATTTCTGACTGCAGAAAGTTTTGTATCAAGCTTTGTCTGAGTTCTCCAATCTGCAATAGGCTTTGGGGAACTTGTGTTTGATTGCCAATAGTCTGACCAACTTGCTGTTGCAGGAGAGATTTTAAATTAGCTTTTTTTGCTTCTAGGTTAATAATTATCGGGTTGTCATCTAGGAAACGGCTACGCTCAATCGCTAACTGCCGATCAGTCTCTTGGAGTTGTGTAAGAACTCCCTGTACTGCCGGTGACTGACTGACGGCACTCACAGCGATCGCTTCTTGAGAATTTAGCTCTACTTTCTGCCGCAGTTCATTTGTTTGAGCGTTTACCTCTTCCAGTTGAGCCTTAACAGTATTCATCTCATTGTCTAGATTTGAAATAGTCGCAACAGATGATCTTGTTTCCTCTGATAAATCTGCAATGTGATTCTTTTGCTTAAATATACGTAGCGCTACTTCTGCATTATTAACAGCGGCTTGAGTTGTCGGAAGCTGCTTGGCCATAAATTGACGAGTTGCTCCTGCCTCAGAGCGATTTGTCAAAATATCATTTTCTAAATAAAACCTCATAATTGTATTGACTACTGCCGCAGCTTCTTCGGGATCATGGCTGCTATAACTAATTCGCAATACATCTGTCCCACCAATAATTTTTAGGCTCAGGGCTTTTTGCAGCGCTTTTACTTCTAGTGGTTCACCTTCGTTATCTTTGAGTTTTAGTTTATCTATTGTCCGCTGCAATAAACTAGGTGAAGAAATAACTTCTATCTGACTGCTTATGGGATTTTGAGTTGCTACCAAGGGTTTCAAATCTCCTGAGTCTCCTCCTTCAGAGGTACCAGGGGAAAGATTATTTCCTCCTACTTTAAAAGAGGGAACTCTGAATAACAGTTTTCCTTCTGCTTCATAGTCTGACTTCAGAAATTTTGTAGATATAGCACTCAGAATAACTGTAGCCACAAATATACTGACAGCAGGTAGCCACCACCGTTTCAATATCAATAAGTAACGATTAAGGTCTAAATCAATAGATTCTCTAGATTCCATAGATTTTTCTGACATAAATCTTCCAAAGTACAGGTCTTAAGCAAGAAACTAAAAATTGACTTAGAGCAGCGACAAAGCAGTGCAATTGACGATACTGATTATGTATTATTTTACAATATAACAACAGCATAAACTATTTAAGTTAAAAATTTATTCCCAATTTGATCACAAATGTGCAACAGTGCTCTATGTACCTCTATTGAGGAAAAAATTAAATTTGGTAAATTTGGGATTTGAGGTGAGTTCTCGCATAAATCAACCATTTAGCAACAGGACGTTCAATTAAAAACTTTTTGCATTAGCCATCACCCATTAATATTAAAATTTATTTCTGGATTATCAAATGATTGAATTTTTTACTTGGATATTATATGGCTATATACCTTGTCAGATCAAGCATCCTAGCCAAAGCTCCTAAGTAAATTAAAAACTCGCCCTTTAGTCAGTTTGTGATTTTTGAGGATAAACATCTACTCATTACCCAGCCTCACTTAATAGTGATAATAGTAATTGTGAAATTTAAAGTAGCTACCTACTTTGCCAGATTTTATCATAAGCCTCTAACAGTTTCGGAGCTTGATATTGCCACTCAAGGATCTCCTCCATTCTGCGTCGCCCCTCGGCTCCGATCTTTTCTCTACGTTCACGAGAATCTAGAAGCTCCAAAATTTTATCGGCAAATTCCACCTCATCATTAGGCTTGGCATAAAGAGATGCTTCTTGTGCAGAACGTCTTCCCTCTCGCAAATCAAACTGGACAATTGCTTTTCCCATTGCCATGTATTCAAGGATTTTATTCATCGTGCAGTTTTCGTTATAAGCAGATGTTGGAGAAGGCTCTACACAGACGTCGCAGCTGGAAAGCCGCTCTAAAAGTTCTTCCCCTTGCTTAAAACCTGTAAATTCTACGAACTCAGTCACTTCTAACTCTTTAGATAAGTCCTTGAGTTTTTCAATAGCAGGCCCACTACCGATTAGCATAAAGTGAATATCGGAGCGATTTTTTTTCTGGACAATGTAATATACCATTCTCAGGAGATAATCAATTCCCTCTGGTTCGCCCATGATACCCATGTACCCTACCAAATAATTTTTACCTCTACGGTAATTGGGGTTTGGGGGCATTCGGCGAAAGCGCGAAAGGTCAGGCGCACTACGAACTACAAAGACCTTCTCTGGCCTCTTGTGCCCACGGTTAAGAGCTACCTCTCGATGTGACTCGTTCGTTGAAATTGTCATGTCTGCTGTGGCATAGGTCAAGCGTTCAGCCCAGCGTAATCCATGATAAAAAATATCGCGCCGTTGATACTTAGCTTCATACATCTCCGGACTGAGGTCATGATGATCAAAAATAATGCATGTGCCATGAAATAATTTAAACCATCCTGCTACTAAGAAAAGTAAATCGGGCGGGTTGCAAATATGTATGACATCAAAACCACGCTCTCGCCATACCCTTTGAGCTAGACGGAATTGCCAGTTAATCGCCCAACTGTACTCTCGGAGATAGCCAATTACCGAACTTTCTTCCGGTGGTAGAGGATGACGGTAAATGTGAATCTGCTCAATAATTTCGTAATCTTTTTCAAAGCCATTACCTATCGGTGAAATTACGGTAACTTCATACCCAGCTTTTTGCAAAGTAGTTGCTTCCATCCATACCCGTCGATCAAAGGGAACTGGGAGATTTTCAACGATAATTAATACTTTCTTGGGTGATGCCATAATAATTTCAATTTTTTATTAGTTTAATAAGTAATTATTCACTCACCCGGCAAAATGGTCGAAACCCTTGATTTCTGGTTGAGAGATCGGGGGAGTGTGAAACATTACTTTAGTAAAATACTCACTTGTCAATTCTAAAATCTACCTTATTTATGGAACCTCTAGTCATATCTGGCGAAACTAGGTTGAACAACCTGCATATCTGCATCATCATAGCTTTCAGTTTTGCAGTTGCTAGCTGTTGAAACCCTTGATTTCTGGTTGAGAGATAGGGGGAGTGTGAAACATTACTTTAGTAAAACACTCACTTGTCAATTCTAAAATCTACCTTATTTGTGGAACCTCTAGTCATACCTGGCGAAACTGGGTTGAAAAACATGCATATCTGCATCATCATAACTTTCAGCTTTGCAGTTGCGATCTGTTTACACTCATATTGATTAATCATCTGATTTTTATTTCATTTCTACATTTTCACTGAGAGAGATACCGCCACATAGAGTATCCAAGTCAAACTATTTGATTCCAGTAAGTTAGATTCAGTGAGGCTAGATAAGGCTATAAATGTCATATGTATAAGTGGCCAAATATCGAATGCTGTTTTACTACTACGCACCCAAGCGAATCCTTTCAGATAACTGCGCCAAAATCCTACAAAGAATACCCCTAACCCTAAAAGACCCAAATCTAGGCCAAGAGCCAGATAACCATTGTGGGGGTGGTTTGGCGTCCATCCAGCTACAAGCCAAATATAGGCAGATTCCCCATTCCATCCTTGCCAGAATCCGCCATAACCATAACCAACCCAAGGATGTTTCCAAATCATATCGATGACTAATGGCCACAACTCTGTTCGACCCGTCAGTGTTGCATCTTTACCAATTGAACTGAATAGGACATCAGGGTTATTAGACAACCAAAAATATAAACTTTGGCTGATAGCAGCCATCATTATTAAGGTTGGCACCATGAACTGGTATGGCCAACGCCAAATTTGAAAAGCAAAAAATGCCAATATTATAATTAATAGATTAAGTAGAGATGAACCGGAAGCGGAGAGGAGTAAGAGTAGTATTGACAAGCTAAACCCACACCAAAAAAGCCAACTACGTCTTTGAGTTTGATAACCAAGGATAAAAAAAATCATACTACTCGTTACCATTTTTGCTCCCAGACCGTTTTTGTGCGTGAATACTCCACGCCACTTTGGGCTACCCAAATCGTTCTGTATTCCGTACTTAGGCAAGGCTATAGCAAAAACAAAACTAAGTATTACAATAATTCCAAAGTTCCAAGCAAGTAAATGTAATTGCTGTTTTAAGGTATATCGCGAAGCAAAATATAGTCCAAATAAACTGGAATTAATGAGAGCAAAACTATTTTTTAATGTTGTTGATGGTTCAAAAGACCAAATAATAGAAACCGCTGTCAATAAAAGTAAAGAATAAAGCCAGAAGTCTTTACTAAGGAAATAAAGAGTATTCTTCCAACGCAAAACTAGTAGTACTAAGGTAACTGCGTAGATTAAGGAATAAATAATCCGAATCAAAGAGCTATCATATTCTACTATATCGCTCTGTCCTGCTCCTCCTGACAGTACTACAACAAAGATTGCCCCTGAATACATTAACAAGCTTAGAATTGTGAATCCCTGTTCAGCAAAAAGTAGTATTTTCCTCATAATAAATTAACTAATATTTATTTTGCATATTTATTTCTTTATAATAAACTTGAGCTGTTTGAGCAGCAATATTTGACCAATTTAAATCTTCCTGACAACGAGCTAATGCCGCAGTTTGCATGCGTTGTTGCAAGTCGCCATCGTTTAACAAACAAATAATGGCATCAGCTAGAGATCGGACATCACAAGGCGGAACTAACAACCCATCTTTTTTATGCTGAATTATCTCACTTAATCCCCCTACTTCAGAGGCTACAACCAGTGTTCCCATTCCATAAGATAATGCTGCCACACCACTTTGAGAGGCTTCTATGTATGGCAGAACTGTTACCGTACTCCGTTGAAATAGATTACTTACTTCTTCAAGGGGGATAAAGTCATTGATAATTTCGTAGCGTTTCTCATCATAACCATTAGGGAAATATTGTTTTATGTTTTCTCCCCGTCCAGCGATAATCAGCTTGACTTCAGGCACACGTTCAGCAATTAAAGGCATAGCCTCAAGCAAATATTTCAACCCTTTATAGGGCCAGATACGTCCAAAAAATAGCAATGTATTTGGATCACGAGGCTGACTATTGTGATTACTCCGGCGCTGATACAAACTACCAAGTTCCCCATGCGGCAAAACATTGACTCGCTCTTGAGGTACAGAGAATTGTTCAACTAGAATCTTTTTTAGTTGATGTGTATGCACAATCAATTGTTGGGAACGGTAAAAGGCAAGACGCCTGGTATATTCTGAACCGAATACAGCCATACTATCCCCTGGGTGACGGAATATATCGTGAATGGTTGTCACTAGTGGTGGCATCTTGTTGAGTAACAAAGTCCAATCATACCAGGGATCGTTAGTTTCTTGCACATGCAAAACATCCGGCTGTATGTCTTTGATAATACGCATCATTTCGTACATAGACAATAGGTTGCGCGGGTCGCGAATCCGTGGTTTTTTAAAGCTAATCACGCGGATACTGGAATCAAGAACATTGTTACAGACATCTGAGACTTTTTCTGGGTGAATAAGCGTTAAATCAACATATTTAACCAAACTGTTTGCTAATTCAATAGTGTAGTCTTCAAAGCCAAAATGTAATAAAGCAACTTTAATCATAATTAAAATTATACCCTCACTTAAATTATTTATTCCACCAGTTTTGATGAGTTTATGGTAAAAATTTATCTACAATATATTACTGCTATCTTAATAATTTGAGCCATAAAAAACGAAACCCGCCAAAGGCACGAATACCTAAATAAATCACAAATAAAGCATAGGCACAAGTTGCAAGAATTAGAGTGAATATGAAGTCTAAGCTAAGTTTTTGCAATAATATTAATATAGGTAGCATCACAAGAGTTATTATTAATGGTCGGCGCATAATTCGCCATAAATTTAATGAAAATAGGCGAGTATAGGTGAAATAAATATACTGGCTAAAACCAGAAATAGTCATTAATAATGCCATTAAAGCCGCACCTAGTAACTGATAGTGCGAAACTAATACCACACCTCCCAAGCTACCTAATGTAGTGGTAATAACTACTTCACGTAGGTTCACTATCTCGAAACCATTGGCTACAAGTAAATAACTCAGTGAGCGTGTAAACGGCAAAAAAACGAGTGATGCAGCGCTTAAGCTAAGGGCTATATTTGCTTCAGCAAAGCTAGCATTATAGAGAAAAACTAGTAAATCTTTGCCAAACAATAAGATTCCAAGATATAACGGCAATGCTATGATTAATAGGATTTCGATAAGATTTTCAGCTATCTGCCTCTGCTTATCCCGTCCTTGCTCTACTGCCTTTGAAAATCTTGGAAATATTGCTAAAGCTATACTGTTAGCAATAATCAAAAAGGGTTGTAATAATTGTGCTATTCCGCCAAATAGACCTACTAAAAACTCATTTCCTAACAATGAAAGAATCAGTATTTGAATTCTGCCACTAACTACAGCTATTGCTTCAATAGCAAAAAATGTACGCGCACTTTTGATTGTATTAAATACAAAATTCCTATCAATCTGCCATTGTATTTTTACTAACCGGGCGATAAAAATCCATTCAATTACCAGAATTAGTGTTTCTGAAAAACATAGGATAGCCCCCAAATATTCAATTCCATATTTTAGTTGCATCGCCCAAATCATTATTATTAGGCGTAAGATATAGACTGGAACTGTAGCGATCGCAATCAGATGCATCTTTTCTTTAGCTTGAAAAATTGCCTCTGTAATGTTAGAAAGCGCAAAGGGGATGATCGTCAAGCCCATTATGTAACAAAGAGTCGAGGTTTTGGAACTATAGGGAAGTAAAAATACTACAATCACCAATGCCGCATAACTGAATAAACTAAATATTAACTGTAGCCAAGTACCACTCATTAAATAGACTGGTGTTTTTTCTGGCTCACGGGCTAGTTCTCTAGTAAACAATGTCTTTAGTCCTTGTGAAGCAATGCCCACAAAGATAAAATAGTAGCTATATGCTAGTAGATACTGCCCTAAAGCCTCAGCTCCTAGAGTACGAGCAATAGAAGCGGTTAATACAAAGGCTGTAATGCTTTGTGCTAACCGATTGAGTATCATTGAGAGGGAATTACTTATGAATTTGTACTTTTCTACCATTCTTATAATTCTTAATTCAGCTTAATTCTTTCATTTGGAGTCACGATGATTTTTTCGGATATATACTTAGAAATTTTTCTAGGCCGCCCTAAAACAGGTAACTAATCACTCAGGAAGGTAGAAAAATCTAAATTTAATCCGCTATAAATTAAACTGCCGACTGCAATACTTTTATCGTATCGATACGTAACGTAAATTTTCTAATCATAGCTGTCCGGCTATGGATTTTTTTCTTTAGTAAGCACCGTCTTTTTTCAAAACCACCATAACTGTTTTGAGGAGAATTTCAAAGTCTAACCCCAGCGACCAATTTTCGATGTAGCTAATATCCAGATTAATCACTTGTTCAAAATCTAAAATATTCGAGCGACCTGAGACTTGCCAAAGACCTGTAATACCAGGTAAGATTTCATGTCGAATAAAATGATGTTCAGAAAACTTTTCAACATCTCTAGTAGGTAAAGGGCGAGGTCCTACTATACTCATTTGTCCAAGGATAACGTTAAAAAGTTGAGGTAATTCGTCTAAACTATAACGGCGGAGAAATTTTCCAACACGGGTAATGCGAGGATCATCTTTAATTTTAAAGATAATTCCATCTTTCGTTTCATTTAAAGCTTCTAATTCTTTCTGTAATTTTTCCGCATCAGACCTCATCGTTCTGAATTTCCATACTTTAAACTGTTTACCATGTAAACCTATACGGGTTTGTCTGTAGAATACTGTGCCTGGAGAGTCCAGTTTTATAGCTATAGCTATAGCTATATAAATGGGGAATGATAACATTACAAACAAAGTCGCAAAACAAAAATCACAACTACGCTTTATCCAAAAATCTTTACCTGTAATTATCGGACAATCCAAACTCAGACAAGGCATTCCCCCTATTCTATTGAATTCTACGTTTTTATAAATTGGTTTTAATTCCATCGGTAAAATATGTACTTGTATCCCAGATGCTTGAAATAACCAGCACAAAAACATTCTATTTTTTAGAGCATCCCAAGATATAAAAACTTCTGTTACTCCTAGTTGGTTAAGCTGAGTCAACGTTTGCTGACGTTTATATCTGTCTAGTGAATTAGCATTCGCCGTTCCAGATACAATGTAATGCTTTTCTTTTTTTATAAAGCTCGCAATCTGCTCATGATCTTGAGGATCACAAATAATGAAGACAGAAGAACGAGCTATTTTTTTCTGCTTGCGTAGATATTCAAGAGTAATATTTACAGCATATCTACCAGTACAAATAAAAAATATACTTAGTAACCAAGGTAATAAGATTAATTTTGGGCGCGTAAGATCAACAGCTGGTTTATGCAAAAAACCAACTAAAAGGATTAATCCATGAGCAAAAGTTAGCGATTTTATAATATTGAAATAGTCATAGCGTTTTTGACCTTCTCGATAAATACCTTCGACAGCTAGTGATCCTATTTGAATCCCAATAGCGATTAAAATCGGTAAATAATGACTCAGTATATACTGGGTCAAATGTCCATAAGTAGATTGATATCCTGCTAAAACCCAAGCTAAAGATAAAAGAGTACAGTCTACTAAGAACAGTGTTGTTAATCTCAACCACCAGGAACCCTTGCGTACCGTAACAAATGTCGATGCACGTAAATCCAAAGGCACTTCACTGAATTTGTTTGTTGTAATGCTTTGATTACTCATAGTTAGGAACAATTGGTTTGGGTAAAATTTGATCGCAGCTTAATATACAAAACAATTTGGGTATCTCATAACAAAGAAATCTGGACTTTGTAGTCTAGTATTAAGCATTTTCTTCGGAGTAACTTTAAGTTCTTGATCAAAAGCATCCTCCAGGGTCGGTTTGAGTGCCGTTACTACCGAGATACCTAGGCTTTGTTGCAGCGTATAATTACAGTTTAGTCTGGAAAAATTAATACCAAAAAAGAATTTGTTGGTATATTAACTTAATAGTTAAACAAAACTCCTGATGTTAATAGTCAAGTAGACAAAGATAAAAATATTATTTTTAGGTTAGTAATACATCAACTGAATTAATTATGGATATCACGGATATCTTGGAGAGTCGTGCTTCTTGCAGGGATGTTAGGTATATAATGATATCCCCTCAGAAATTACTGTAGCATATTTATTTAGACTAATTCAGTTTTGCTTATAAACTTATCTTATTTATCTGTTTTTTTACGCATAATTACTGATTAACAAAACTTACAGACAACCTATAACAAAATGCATCAAAAATTTGATATTTGTAACAAAAATTTACATAACCGCATGTTGTGGTGAAACTTGAGTCATTTTCATGGACATTTCTAATGAAGCGTCAAAAGAGCAGTTACCTTAACGACGAGACTGTAGTTTAAACTAGAAGACTGATGTTACACAAATGAAACCTACGTAGTTCGGTTTCATGAAGTTCGCCTAATTCTTCAAACAAATAATCTTACGGCTTTACATAAATTTTATATAATCAGTGGCAAAATGAAGATTTTGTAAAAAATATTTTTCGTTCAGTAGATTTTACTGAGAAAGGATAATCTACTTTTATAATTGCGTTATAGTACGGATTGATTAAATCAAACAAACACAGAGTTTTTTTTTTAAGTAAGCATAAAGTGTTTAATCAACTACTTCTTGTTTGTTGGCTAAAACAGAAATTTAATCCTTTGGATTAAAATGTGATTTAGAGTTTCATTTCAATCAATAAAATATGGAGTAAAAGTATGCTGACCAGCAAATTAGATGTAATAAATCGATTAGGCAGGTTTTTAAACAATCAAAAGTGGCTTTTGCTGACAAATTTACATCTAAACAATTTAAAAGTTAATCAAGTTTTACGATCCACAAATGATTCGGAAATAGGGAAGGCACAGATAGAAGTAAACAATTTATCTTTTTCTGAAAAAGATTATAGGGATTTTGTAAATTCAGATGTATTGAGTCAATATAATCAGCTTGATTATATCCATTCCAAGCCACTTGAATACCTGACGACAATGACTCTGTTAGATTTGAGAGAAGGTGATGAAATACTAGATGCAGCCGGTGGTGAAGAAGCCGAATACATAAAGGCTTTAGTGGCAGTTTCGGATTTTAAGTTGACTGCTTACTGTCAAGACTCTTTATTAGACGGAAAAGTCACAGATGGAATTAAATACATTGGTGGCTCTATTGATGCGATCCCTCTCCCAGATGAATCTTTAGATGGAATTAGCTGCCATCACTCTTTTGAACATTTTCGAGATGATTTGGATATTAAGTTTATTAAAGAGGCAGTACGTTTATTGAGAGTGGGCAGGAAACTTGTCATTGCACCGCTATTTCTAACTAACGAATATGCAGAAATCTGGAATAATAAACAGATTCAGAAGTCCAATATTGAAAAAGCAATCACAATTTTTGACAATACTGCAACTTTTGCTGGATGGGGTGCATATGAAGGCTTTGCTAGAACTTATAGTCCGGCTGCGTTTAAAACAAGAATTATTGACAATTTACCGAGCAACTGCCATGCAAAAATCTACAAAATTCTCGTAGATGGAAAACCTGTACCAGATATCAAAAAAAATTATCATCAACCTCTGCTCAATGCTGAAATGAAGGTATTGGTAATAGTCAAAAGCTAGATACCAACTTTTGAGTTTGGTAAGTTTCATAGCAGTTTGCAATAGCTTGGAGTACAAACAATTAGTCGGGGCGCATAACGCTCTGTGCCCTCCTAACGTATGTATCATTCAAAATTGCTATACCTTGCTGATGTAAGAGTTAATAGTATTCTGCTCATTTTCTATAGATTGGGGGCTTTATTTGCTCACATCTGTTTTAGTCATAAACCTTTAATTATTTATACCCACTGAACTTAATATAGAAAATGCAGATAAATAGTCAGACTTCAGAATATAAGCAATATATTACCTTAAAAACCTTAACTCACATCATCGACACTCAATTTTTACAAGAATTGAATGACACCAAAGCCGTTGATCATCAGGATCTGTGCATTCATCAAATGTTTGAGATGCAAGTAGAGCGATCGCCCCAAGCCGTTGCTGTAGTATGTGAAAATACACAACTTACTTATCGGCAGTTAAACCAGCGGGCGAATCAACTAGCGCACCACCTACGTGCTTTAGGCGTTGGGCCGGAAGTACTTGTAGGTATATGCCTGGAGCGCTCTTTAGAGATGATCGTAGGGTTGCTAGGAATTCTCAAAGCTGGAGGCGCTTATGTGCCTTTAGATCCAGCATATCCCTCAGAACGTTTAGCCTTCATTTTGGAAGACACCCAGACACCAATATTGTTAACCCAAGAAAAATTGGTCAAGAATCTACCACCGCATCAGGCGCAAGTGGTTTGTCTAGATTCAAACTGGCAAGGGAATATCCAAAACAGTCAAGAAAATCCTGTAAATGAGACGACGGCTGATAACCTCATCTACGTAATCTACACATCTGGTTCTACAGGACAGCCCAAGGGTGTAATGATCCCTCACCGTGGTATCTGCAATCAACTCCACTGGAAGCAAACAACTTTTGGATTAACTCACGCAGACAAAGTTTTACTGACTATTTCTTTTAGCTTCGATCCCTCAGTCTGGCAGATATTCTGGCCATTGTGCTTTGGAGGGCAATTATTCATACCTCGCCCTGGTGGACATCAAGACACTGCCTACCTTGTGAAAGTGATTACTGAGCAGCAAATCACCGTCCTGGCTTTAGTACCTTCCATCCTGCGTGTCTTATTGGAAGAGAGGGGAATTGAGAATTGCCGATTCATCAGACACATTACCTGCGGTGGTGAAGCTTTACCTGGCGAACTTATAGAACGCTTCTTTGCCCAACTGAATTTGGACAATGTTTTACATAATTGTTATGGCCCGACTGAAGCTTCCATTGATACCACTTTCTGGACTTGCCAGCGCGGTAATAATTATGCTATTGCACCTATTGGTCGTCCGATTACCAATGCAGATATTCACATCCTCGATGAAAATTTGCAGCCTGTACCTGTTGGTGAATCAGGCGAACTGCACATTGGCGGTATTGGTCTAGCGCGAGGCTATCTTAACCGTCCAGAATTGACCAGAGATAAGTTCATTTTCCACCCTTTTAGTTCTGAAAGAGGGGCACGTCTTTACAAAACGGGGGACTTGGCACGTTATTTGAGCGATGGTAATATCGAGTTTCTTGGTCGGATTGACCACCAAGTGAAAATACGTGGCTTCCGAATTGAATTAGGAGAAATTGAAGCCATACTAGCTCAACATCCTTCACTGACACAGACTTTAGTCATAGCCAGAGAGGATGTTCCTGGGGACAAGCGACTCGTGGCGTATGTTGTTGCTAGTCCAGAGCAAATTCCTCGCCAGGTTGAATTGCGTCGCTTTTTGGAAACTCGGCTGCCGGAATACATGGTGCCTGGTTTATTTGTATTTTTGGACACTCTACCATTAAATCCCAATGGTAAAATAGACCGCCATGCCTTGCCAGCACCAGATACATCTGATATTAGGCTGTCGACTAACTTTCTTCCACCTGAGAATTTGACAGAAGAAGTCTTAGCTAGCATCTGGGCGAAAGTTTTGCATCTGGAACAAGTAGGCATCCACGACAATTTTTTTGAATTGGGAGGTCATTCACTGCTGGCCACTCAAGTGATGTCTAAGGTTCGCCAAGTCTTTCGGATAGAAATAGGGTTGCAACTATTATTTGAGAATCCAACGATCGCTACTTTAGCTCAAGCGATGCCTACGGCAACCCGAAACGGGAACGCTCAAAACCAAACTCCAGAAAATGATCTCCAAAATCAGACCATTCCCCAAATAGCCAACCGGGAATCAGTCCCTTTATCCTTTGCCCAGCAGCGAGTCTGGTTTTTGGAGCAGTTGGAACCCAACAGCCCAGCGTATATCGTCTCCAATGCACAGCGCTTAACGGGCAAGTTAAACGTGGGTATATTGCAACAGTCACTAGATGCGATCGTTGTCCATCATGAGGCATTGCGAACCAACTTTATTACATCACCTGATGGTAGCCCCATACAAGTAATTGGCACGCCGCGGCCAGTAGAACTCAAAATCATTCAAGTAACAAAAGAGCAAGTAAAATTTCTCCTAAATCAAGAGGTGCAATGCCCCTTTAACTTAGAATCTGACTTGATGTTGCGAGCTACTTTGCTCCAGGTAGACGAACAGGAGCATATACTCTTGTTAATGATGCACCACATCGCTTCAGATGGCTGGTCAATCGGCATTCTCTGGCAGCAGTTAACAGCACTCTATGAAGCCTTTTTGAGCAGTAAGCCTTCCCCTCTGGCAAAATTGCCCATTCAGTATGCAGATTTTGCTGTGTGGCAGCACCAATGGCTATCAGGTGAGGTACTTTCTAAGCAAATTAACTATTGGAAAACCCAGTTAGCAGGTGCTAATACTGTACTGGAATTGCCTACTGACCGACCACGGCCACCAGTGCAAACTTACCAAGGAGCAGCCCAATCTCTGATGCTACCGCAGATTTTGAGTACATCACTCACAGAACTCTCGCATCAGGAAGGTGTCACCCTATTCATGACATTGCTGGCGGCTTTTGGGGCAATACTGTACCGCCACACTGGGCAAGAAGATATTCTCATCGGTTCTCCCATTGCCGGCCGTAACCGTTCTGAGATTGAAGGGTTGATTGGATTTTTTATTAACACCGTTGTTTTACGGACTGATTTTACCGACAACCCCAGTTTTCGTTCAGTGCTAAATCGAGTTCGGCAGATGGCATTAGATGCTTATGCCCATCAAGATATGCCCTTCGAGAAACTGGTAGAAGAACTGCAACCAGAGCGAGATACCAGTCGCAACCCACTGTTTCAAGTGTGGTTTAATATGCTCAACTTAAGGGACATCCAGCTGGAACTACCTGGAGTGGCTATCGAACCAGTCTCGATTCTAGAAACAGCTTCCAAATTCGACTTAACCCTGTACGTTACAGAACAAAACCAAGGAATCAAACTTGATTTAGTCTACAACACCAATCTGTTTACTTCAGAACGGATGATGGAAATGCTTGATCAATTCCATCATTTGCTGAATCAAATTGTTGCTACTCCAGAGAGCCAAATTAGTTTATATTCCCTGGTGACACCAAAAGCGCAACTTTTGCTGCCAGAGCCAAGGGCGGTTTTACCAGAACCACGGTATGAATTGACGACAACAATGTTTACCTCTTGGGTAAATCGTACCCCAGAACATTCATCACTTCGGCAAGGATTTCGCACTTGGAATTATGGGGAATTGGGCAAAATCGCTCAAACCTTAGCACGGGTTATGTTATCTCACGGAGTAGAGCGGGGAGATGTCGTAGCCGTGTTTGGGACACGAAGCTTTGGGCTAATTGCCAGTATGCTTGGCGTACTTTTGAGTGGCGGTGTGCTACTCACCCTCGATCCGCAACTTCCCAGCCAACGCCAGCGGCTGATGCTACAAGAAGCTAAAGCCAAATACATATTATATATTGATGGTCAGCGTCTAGAAGACGAAAAAATATGGGAGTCTTTAACTAGCATCTGTGTAAACCCAGACACAGGAGAAACGATAAATTCACTCATAAAGACTGTTGAAGCAGTAAGTCTGCCTGAAATCGCTGCTGACGATGCAGCTTATATTTTCTTTACTTCTGGCACCACTGGTGTACCTAAAGGGGTGCTGGGATGTCATAAAGGGATGGCGCATTTTCTCAACTGGCAGCGGCAGACCTTTGAAATTAATCAGCAAGACCGCGTTGCCCAATTAACTGGTCTTTCTTTTGATGTCGTCCTCAGAGATATTTTCTTACCTTTAACTAGTGGTGCAACTCTGTGCTTGCCAGAAGAAGGAGATAACCTAGAACCGACGAGAATTCTACGTTATTTGGAGAATGAGCAAATTTCTGTACTCCATACAGTTCCTTCGCTAGCGCAATTATGGTTAGCCAATGTGCCGTCAGGAGTATCCTTACGTAACTTACGCTGGTTGTTCTTGGCTGGAGAACCTCTGAAGGAAACACTTATACTTCGGTGGCGGGATGCTTTTCCAGAATCAGGTGAAATTGTTAATCTCTACGGCCCGACAGAGACAACTTTAGCCAAGTGTTATTATCAAGTACCTGTTGAGTGTACACCAGGCGTACAGCCAGTAGGATTACCCCTGCCTCAAACCCAAGCACTGGTTTTCACATCAAATCAGCAACCGTGCGGCATCGGTGAACCGGGCGAAATTGTGATCCGAACTCCATTCCGCAGTTTGGGCTACATCAATGCCCAACAAGAAAACCGTTCTCGGTTTGTTAAGAACCCTTTTCGGAACGATCAACAGGATTGGCTTTATTATACAGGCGATCGCGGATGCTATCGTCCAGATGGCTCTCTAGAAATTCTCGGTCGCCGCGATCATCAAGTCAAGATCCGGGGGATACGCATTGAGCCAGGGGAAATTGAAACAGTCTTAGCCCAACACCCAGATGTACTCCAGACTGTAGTCATTGCCCGTGAAGATGTTCCCGGCGATCAACGTTTGGTGGCTTACATTATACCGAATCAAGACTCAGCAATTGCGATTACTGATATCCGGGGCTTCCTCTCGACAAAATTGCCACAGTACATGCTACCTTCGGCTTTTGTCTTGCTGGACACCATGCCCTTAACCCCCAACGGTAAGGTAGACCGCCGCGCCCTACCAGCGCCAGACTTATCGAGGTTAGAGCCAGAAGCCACCTTTGTTGCTCCCCGCAATCAAGTGGAACGCCAGTTAACAGAGATTTGGGAACAAATTTTAGGTGTCCAGCCCATTGGCGTTAGGGATAACTTCTTCGAGCTAGGAGGACACTCCATCTTAGCAGTAAAACTGTTTTGGCAAATTGAGAAAAGATTTAGTAAAAACCTGCCTCTTGCCATTCTTTTCCAGTCTGGTACTGTAGAGGCTCTAGCCAAAATAATCTGCCAAGAAGAAGATTTAACAAGAAACTTGGCTTTAATAAATACCTTAGACCAATCAAAATCTAGCTGGTCATCCCTGGTAGAAATTCAACCCAACGGTTCCAAGCCACCTTTTTTCTGTATTCACGGACTGGGTGGAGAAGTCTTGTGTTTCCGGAAATTGGCATTGCATTTGGGGGCAGAACAACCATTTTACGGATTACAACCACGCGGGCTAGATGGAAAACACCCTCTCCATACCCGCGTTGAAGATATGGCAGCGCACTACATTCAAGAAATCCAGACGCTTCAACCTCATGGCCCTTATTTTATCGGAGGTTATTCCTTTGGGGGTGCAGTTGCCTTCGAGATGGCTCGGCAACTCCAAGAGCAAGGCGAACAAGTTGGCATTCTAGTTATGCTTGATAGTTGTCGTCCAGGTTATAGCTGGCAGGCGTCATTTATCAAGCGAGTTCTTTTGCATTTAAATAATATTGTTCAACAAGGGCCTAACTACCTTTGGCAAAAGGCTGTGAGATGGAGCTATTGGCGTAAGCAGGAACTGCAAAATAGATATAACCGTTACTTGGAAGACGTACTTCATTTACCTGAAACTGACAACCATTTAAAGATTATAGATGCTAATATTCAAGCCATCAGTGAATATATCTTTTCAGCTTATCTTGGTCGAGCCATTCTTTTGCGAACAGAGGATCAAAATCGGGACGAAGCTATAGGCACAGAATACGATCCTCAATTCGGCTGGGGCGAGGTAGTAGTTGGAGGATTAGATATCCATTACGTTCCTGGATCTCATCTTGACATACTTAATGAACCCAATGTACAGGTGTTAGCCGAAATATTGAGAAATTGCTTAACTCAGGCGCAGTCTCAGTCTCCAAAGAATTAATTTGAACTTTTGCGTCAGTTCACCTTCGGACAACTCAGCACTACTGGGTCGTTTTACCATTTCTTGGTCTAAACACCAATTGGGATAATAGAAAAATGCTTGCTAGTGGTAACTGGGATGAGATAATTATTCTGTGGAACTGGAATATTGGTCAAAATCCAATAAGCAAAAGACCTGACCGATTTAATAATCCGATGAATATTGCTAGTGTCACAGATTGAACAGAGATCATGATTGTGACGCTGAAAGCTCGAATCACTATCGTTTTTAAATTTTAAGTTGGTAAGCAATCCACAATCCACTGATGCTATATAGAAGATTTGGACGCACAGAATTACAGATGCCAGTGTTTTCCTGCGGTGGCATGAGATATCAGTTCAAATGGGAGGATGTTCCCAATCATGAAATTCCTGCTGATAGCCAGGCGAATCTGGAAGCGACTATTAGAAAGGCGGTTGAGGTTGGAATTAATCATATTGAAACTGCCCGTGGTTATGGCACTTCCGAAATGCAATTGGGAAGAATATTGCCCAAGTTTCCCCGCGAAAAGTTGATTGTTCAGACCAAAATAAGTCCAAAGGCAGATGCGAAAGAATTCCGGGAAACATTTGAACAATCATTAAAAAATCTCCAACTAGATTATGTTGACCTTTTAGGGTTGCACGGGATCAATCATCCGGAGTCGTTAGATGACAGCATCCGTCCGGGTGGCTGTTTGGAAGTAGCGCAGCAGTTGCAAGCAGAGGGAAAAGTTAGATTTATTGGCTTTTCTACACACGGCTCAACAGATATGATTGTGCAGACAATTAATACCAATCAATTTGATTATGTAAACTTGCACTGGTACTACATTAATCAATGGAATTGGGCAGCAATTGAAGCAGCCAAACGCCACGATATGGGGGTGTTTATTATTAGTCCATCTAATAAAGGAGGTTTGTTGTATGAACCTCCACAAAAATTAGTAAATCTTTGCGCCCCGTTGAGTCCAATGGTGTTTAATGATTTGTTTTGTTTGAGTCATCAAGAGGTGCATACCCTGAGCTTGGGAGCAGCAAAACCAGAAGATTTTGATGAACACCTAAAGACTTTAGAATTAGTAGATCGGGCATCAGAAATTTTGCCACCAATTTTAGCAAGGTTGGAATCAGAAGCGATCGCTAGTTTGGGAGAAGATTGGGTGAAATCTTGGCAGACAAATCTACCAACCTTTGACGAAACGCCTGGTGAGGTAAATATTCGGGTGATTTTGTGGCTGCGGAATTTAGCGATCGCCTACGATTTAGTAGACTATGCCAAAATGCGCTACAACCTGCTTGGCAATGCCAGCCACTGGTTCCCCGGCAACAAAGCCGATCGGCTAGACGAGTTAGATTTGGGGCAATCTCTCGCCCGTAATCCCCACGCCGATAGAATACCAAAAGTTTTGGCACAAGCCCATCAAATGTTAGTAGGTGAAGAAGTGCGACGTTTATCTCAGCAGTAAGTGTGAGGTTAGGGATTTTGAATGTTTGTATGCAATTCTATCCCTAACTTGACTGACAGCAGGTTATTTTAGTGACGTTGCTTCGTTAACAGTATCCACCTAAAAAAATAGTTTGACAAATTGCGAGAATAGGGCATTGGGTACGGTGCATGGTCAATTGTAAACAATAATTGACAATTTGATTAATGCCCAATACTTCTCTACGTTGGCGCAGCGTGTCGCAGACAGAGGCTGCGCCAACGGCAACGTCTCACACTCAGCCTGTCGAACTGCTTAGTACAAGTGCCCAATGCCCTATTCCCAATACTCTAGCGATCGCTAGTCAGATTTTTTCGTATCTGCTGATTTACTTACCTTCGGTATAACTAGCACCTTATCAACGCGATTACCATCCATATCCATCACTTCAATTCGCATACTGTGCCATTCAAAATAATCTGCGGCGGCAGGAATACGACCTAAATGGGTGATGACAAAACCGCCTAATGTCTGATAACTACCGCGTTCCTCAGATTCCCACTCTTCCATACCGAAAAGTTCCAAAAACTCCTCCACAGGCAACATCCCATCTAAAAGCCAGGAACCATCTTCGCGTTGTACAGCTTGTGGTTGATCCTGCCCATCTGTTGAAGGAACATCACCCACGATTTCGCTCATGATGTCGTTGAGAGTGACTAATCCTTGAATCACGCCGTATTCATCCACTACTAGCGCCATGTGAGTGATGGTTTGCTTGAACAATTCCAAAACTTTTAAGCCACGGGTGCTTTCTGGCACAAATACGGGCTGTCGCAATCCGATGGTTAAGTCTAGTGGTTCTCCTCGGAAACTCCTGGCTAATAAATCGGTGACAGGGATAACACCCAGCACATTGTCAAGTCCTCCCTGACAAATTGGATACCGAGAATAGGCACTATCAACCATTTTTTGACGATTTTCTTCGGCAGAGTCGTCTAAGTCTAGCCAGACAATATCGGGGCGGGGTGTCATTAAATAGCTGACAGGGCGATCGCCTAAACGAAAGACTCGCTCTACCATATCCTGTTCAGCTTCCTCAAAGGTTCCCGCCTCAGTCCCTTGCTCAATTAAGATTTTAATTTCTTCTTCGGTGACTTGCGGCTCAGTAGAAGCTGTAATGCCCAGTAATCGCAGGATCAAATCTGTAGAAGCGCTTAAGAGAAAGACTACTGGAGAAGCGAGCGCCGCCAAGGCTTGCATCGGAATAGCTACAATCGATGCAATCCTTTCTGGGTTGTTTAATGCCAGACGCTTCGGTACCAATTCGCCAACAATGAGTGACAAATAGGTAATGATCAAAACCACTATTCCGAAGGATATTGGTTCACTATAAGCTGCCAGTAACGGGAAAAGTCGCACATAAACTGCTAATCGAGCCGCAATTGTTGCTCCTCCGAAAGCACCAGTCAGGATACCGATCAGGGAAATACCTACTTGAACAGTTGACAGGAAATGATTTGGAGACTCCGCTAGTTTCAATGCTACCTTTGCCTTGGCATCTCCTTGATTGGCAAGCTGCTGTAGTCTAACCTTGCGTGCCGAGACAATCGCCATCTCAGACATAGAAAACACGCCATTAGCAATAATTAGCACCAAAATGATTAAAATTTCAAAAGTTATGGAGGACATGTTTAAAATTGCGGTTTATCAGAGCGAACGTAGCTAAATCCCTAGCATCTAGTATTAAAGGTGCTTCGATAAATGCTTTGACTATAGACAAAGTAATAGTTATAGTTCTTAAGTTTATTAGTCGCTGTGCATTATGCTTCCACCGAAGGAATAAGAAAGCTGTTAACACTTTTAAAATGGTTGACATAAACTGCCTCAAGATTTTCTGACCCACAAAGACTCCCATCGCTAGTAGTACTTATGTCATTTTCTTCTATTGTGCGTGCCTTAGGCCGATCGTCGCTCACTACTGAATTTATTTCTAAGCTGAATCGACAACAAGAATTGTGGTTAAATGGCATTTCCCGGCTGCCCAAGGCTCTGGTAGCTTCGGCATTAGCACAGGCTCAGGGCAAGGATTTGTTCGTGGTTTGCGCCACTCTGGAAGAAGCTGGACGCGTTTACGCACAACTGGAGGCAATGGGATGGCAAACAGTACATTTTTACCCCACCTCCGAGGCTTCTCCTTACGAACCTTTTGACCCGGAAACTGAGATGAGTTGGGGGCAAATGCAGGTATTGGCAGATTTGAGCATTGAGCATGGGGCATTGGGCATGGCGCATGGGGAAGAAAACCAGATCCCAAATCCCAATTCTCAATTATCCAAGATGGCGATTGTGGCTACTCAAGGGGCGCTGCAACCTCATTTGCCTCCACCAGAAGCTTTTGGGCAATTCTGTCTTACCCTGAAAAAAGGGATGGAATTAGACCTGAATAGCTTCAGTGAGAAAATAACTATTTTGGGGTACGAAAGAGTTCCTTTGGTGGAAATGGAAGGGCAATGGAGTCGGCGGGGCGATATTGTTGATGTGTTTCCGGTTTCCTCTGAGTTTCCAGTCCGGCTGGAATGGTTTGGCGATGAAATTGAGCAAATGCGGGAATTTGACCCAGCAACTCAACGTTCCGCCCTCGACAAAGTTGACCAGTTAATTCTTACCCCCACTAGCTTTACTCCCGTGGTAATGGCTGCACTCAAGAATAGTGCTGAGTTTCGAGTGCTGAGTGCTGAGTTAAATTCTGACTCAGAAAGCAACACTCAGCACTCATCACTGATTGAGGGTAGTCGTCGCTTTTTGGGGTTAGCGTTCGAGCAACCAGCATCTCTGCTAAACTACTTGGCAGAAAACACCCTGATTGCCATTGATGAGCCAGAACAGTGTCATGCTCATAGCGATCGCTGGGTAGAAAATGCCCAGGAACAATGGGAAATTGGGCATGGGGAAGAATCTACTTCTCTAACATTGCCGAAAATTCACCGTTCGTTTGATCAGTGTTTGGCTGATGTTGCCAAGTTTAAAACGTTGTATTTATCGGAACTGTCAGAGGAAAATAGTGGGATCAATCTTGCCAGCCGTCCGGTTCCAGCCACGCCACACCAGTTTGCTAAACTCGCTGAAACCATCCGTCAAGAACGCGATCGCAATTTCTCGATCTGGCTGCTTTCTGCTCAACCTTCACGTTCTGTCTCGCTGTTGCAAGAACATGATTGTCCGGCTCAGTTTATCCCCAATCCCCGCGACTACCAAGCGATAGATAAGCTGCAAATCAACCATATTCCCATAGCTCTAAAATATTCTGGTCTGGCCGAACTAGAAGGTTTTATCCTGCCTACGTACCGATTGGTAATCGTTACAGATCGGGAATTTTTTGGGCAGCATTCCTTGGCGACTCCCGGCTATATCCGCAAGCGCCACAAAGCTACTTCTAAACAAGTTGATCCCAATAAGCTGCGTCCAGGCGATTATGTGGTTCACAGAAATCATGGTGTTGGCAAATTTGTCAAGCTGGAAAGTTTGATGATTAATCACCAAACCCGTGATTATTTGGTGGTGCAGTATGCTGACGGGTTACTCAGAGTCGTAGCCGATCAAGTAGGTGCCTTATCCCGGTTCCGTGCCGCAGGAGATAAAGCACCAGAACTTAACAGGATGACCGGTAAAGCTTGGGAAAATACGAAGAATAAAGTCCGCAAAGCGATCAGAAAATTGGCGGTGGACTTGTTGAAACTCTATGCAGCGCGATCGCAACAACAAGGTTTTAGCTTTCCAGGTGATATGCCTTGGCAAGAGGAACTGGAAGATTCTTTTCCCTACCAACCCACAACGGATCAACTCAAAGCTGTCCAAGATGTAAAACGCGATATGGAAAGCGATCGCCCAATGGATCGTTTAGTTTGTGGCGATGTCGGTTTTGGGAAAACGGAAGTGGCGATTCGTGCTATTTTCAAAGCAGTCATCGCCGGTAAACAAGTGGCACTCCTTGCGCCGACGACTATTTTAACACAGCAGCATTACCATACACTCAAAGAACGTTTTGCTCCCTACCCCGTGAATGTCGGTTTACTTAACCGTTTTCGTTCGGCTGAAGAACGCCGCGATATTCAAAAGCGATTGGCAACGGGTGAATTAGATGTAGTTGTTGGTACACAGCAACTTTTAGGTAAAGGCGTGATCTTCCGCGATTTAGGATTGTTGGTAGTAGATGAAGAACAACGGTTTGGGGTAAACCAGAAAGAGAAAATTAAAAGCCTGAAAACTCAGGTTGATGTACTTACCCTCTCAGCCACTCCCATTCCCCGGACTTTGTATATGTCCTTGTCGGGAATTCGGGAAATGAGTTTAATCACCACACCACCGCCAACCAGACGCGCAATTAAAACCCATCTGTCACCGATTAATTCCGAAAGTATCCGCAGTGCAATTCGTCAAGAATTAGACAGAGGCGGACAGGTATTTTATGTAGTTCCACGAGTGGACGGAATTGAAGAGACAACGGCCAATTTACGAGAAGTGATACCGGGGGCCAGGTTTGCGATCGCTCACGGTCAAATGGATGAAAGCGAGTTAGAATCAACCATGCTCACCTTCAGTAATGGCGACGCAGATATCCTTGTTTGTACGACAATTATTGAATCTGGCTTAGATATTCCGCGAGTCAACACCATCTTAATTGAAGATGCTCACCGCTTTGGATTGGCACAACTGTATCAATTACGCGGTCGTGTGGGACGTGCAGGTATCCAAGCTCATGCTTGGTTATTTTATCCGAAGCAACGGGCATTATCTGACGCGGCACGGCAACGATTACGAGCAATTCAGGAATTTACTCAGTTAGGTTCTGGGTATCAGCTAGCGATGCGCGACATGGAAATCAGAGGTGTAGGTAACTTGCTAGGTGCAGAACAATCCGGTCAAATGGATGCCATCGGTTTTGATTTATACATGGAAATGCTGGAAGAAGCAATTCGGGAAATCCGAGGACAAGAAATTCCGCAAGTGGAGGATACCCAGATTGATCTCAATCTGACGGCGTTTATCCCAGCAGATTACATTACCGATTTGGATCAAAAGATGAGTGCTTATCGGGCGGTGGCGACAGCTAAATCTAAATCAGAATTAAAGCAGATTGCAGCCGAGTGGAGCGATCGCTATGGTAGTTTACCAGTACCTGCAAATCAACTTTTGCGAGTCATGGAACTCAAACAGCTAGCGAAAAAACTCGGATTTAGCCGGATTAAACCAGAACAAAAGCAGCATGTCGTTTTAGAAACGCCGATGGAGGAACCAGCTTGGAATTTGTTAGCGGCGAATTTACCAGACAATCTCAAGACGCGCTTTGTGTATTCTCCAGGTAAAGTTACGGTGCGCGGGTTAGGAGTTTTTAAGGCGGATCAACAATTGCAGAATTTGATTGATGCTTTCGGGAGAATGCAGGGTGCAATTCCAGAGGCGGTTGGTGTTTGATCAGTTTTGCTCAAGTTTCTATCAATTTAGAACCAAACCTACACAGGATAACCAGAGTGAATATTCAGTAAACCAAAAAGTTTTTCCCCAAAGAGCGATCGCTAAAAAATTGGTAGTTTATAATACTAGTAAATACGGAATCCTCTAACCAGCAGACAG
>NZ_JBALEL010000002.1:0-584810 GCF_036917935.1 Nostoc sp.
AACCGCGCTAACCTGGGTATGGAAGTAATGCACGAGCGTAACGCTCACAACTTCCCCCTAGATTTGGCTGCTGGTGATTTTGCTCCTGTAGCTCTAACCGCTCCTGCTATCAACGGTTAAATAGTCAAGTTTAGCTAAATAAGAGAGCGCCCTCTGGTAACGGAGGGCGCTTTCTCATTTGTATAGGGAAAAGATCGACTATACGTCAAACATTAGACCTCTTGCATAAATCAAAAATAAAGAACCCCACCCCGCATTTGAGTAAAGCAAACGCTCCCCTCCCGAAGAGCGGGGAGGGGTTGGGGGTGGGGTGTTATGGACTTTTGCAAGAGGTCTATTCATTCCGAGTGCCAAAGCATAAAAATTAACTTTTGCACCAACTCTAGGTAAAATACATAAGCCTCATCCTTTTTCCTTAAAATCATGGGCAACACTTTTGGTCATCTATTTCGTATAACTACTTTTGGTGAATCTCACGGCGGCGGTGTGGGGGTTGTGATTGATGGTTGTCCTCCACAACTAGAAATTTCGGCAGAAGAAATTCAAGTAGAATTAGATAGAAGGCGTCCGGGACAAAGTAAAATTACCACACCTCGCAAAGAAGCCGATACTTGCGAGATTTTATCCGGTGTATTTGAAGGCAAAACACTAGGAACGCCTATAGCGATTTTGGTACGGAACAAAGATACTCGTTCGCAAGATTACGACGAGATGGCAGAGAAGTATCGCCCTTCTCATGCGGATGCAACTTATGATGCAAAATATGGCATTCGCAATTGGCAAGGCGGGGGTAGGTCGTCAGCACGTGAGACAATTGGAAGAGTAGCAGCAGGTGCGATCGCTAAAAAAATTCTCCGTCAAATTGCCAATGTTGAAATCATCGGTTATGTCAAGCGTATCAAGGACTTGGAAGGTGTAGTAGATCCAAATACTGTCACCTTAGAACAAGTGGAAAGCAATATCGTTCGCTGTCCTGATGCTGAATGTTGCGATCGCATGATTGAATTAATTGAGCAAGTTGGTAGACTTGGTGATTCTATCGGCGGTGTCGTAGAATGTGTGGCGCGTAATGTGCCCAAAGGTTTGGGCGAACCAGTATTTGATAAATTGGAAGCTGATATCGCTAAAGGTGTGATGTCTCTTCCCGCTAGTAAAGGCTTTGAAATTGGTTCCGGTTTTGGAGGGACGCTGTTAACGGGAATTGAGCATAACGATGAATATTATATTGATGAAAATGGTGAAATTCGCACAGTAACTAACCGTTCTGGTGGGATTCAGGGGGGAATTTCCAACGGGGAAAATATCATTTTACGAGTTGCATTTAAGCCGACGGCGACAATTAGAAAAGAGCAAAAAACAGTAACTCGTGAAGGTGAAGAAACGCTATTAGCAGCAAAAGGACGGCACGATCCTTGTGTGTTACCGCGTGCAGTTCCAATGGTTGAGGCGATGGTGGCGCTAGTATTGTGTGACCATTTGTTACGGCATCATGGGCAGTGTAAGGTATTGTAGGGATTATAGTTATAACTTTCAGAAAATATTTATGCTTCGGGGGTGGGTGTCTGACTCACCCTTTTTATTGGTATTGCTATAGTAGCGGATAACACATTTAACAAAGTGCGATCGCTAGATAGTTTTTGAGCTAATTGAAGACTGTTGTATGTGCGTGGTTCCTTTTTCAGGCATTCTTCCAAATAAACTATGTCTGATATCATGTCCGGCTGATTAGTTGTCATTGCGAACGAAGTGAAGCAATCTCCGAACCCTTGTGATTGCTTCACTTCGTTCGCAACGACTATCGTAAGTTATTAAGCGGACATGATATGACTCCTTGCACTTCGGTTTCCCCCACGAAGAAAGTTTTTCCCAAAGCCCTTGTATACCAAGCTTTTCCCATTTATGCAAAACTTATCTCACTGTTTGTGGAGTCTAGTTAAAATGGCTAGCTATTTTTTCAACGTACCAGCCGTGTGCATTTAACCTGATTATCTCTGCTCGGTCTTTGACTTTCTGTGCTACATTCGCAGTTCTTAGGTTTAATAGAGTTTTATCTTGATCGCAAGTCAAAAACACCCTAAAACGAGCGCCCATACCTCAATCACCTCGGTAGATGCATTCTCCGTATTTACTTATCTTTACATAATTTGGTTTTTTCACGCCGACTTACTTAAAGCGTTATCTTATGCCTAGTGTTGAACCTGAAGAAAAACGAGAGCATCGCATTAAAACAGAGATCATTGTAGATGCTGAAGACAAAGAAGACCGGGCTATGGGCTGGTACTATTACCTCGAAGAGACTCTGAATTTTCCCTTTCTGGCTAAATGGACTAAGAAGGGATGCAAATCAGCTTCTATCGAGGAGAAACAAGTCGAAGTGGTGGGAATGGCACCCGATGAGGAGTGCTTAAAAGATATGTTTGTAGAAGTGGCTTATATTAATGGTAAAGATGAAGATGTATATTCTGCAAAATTATCTGAAATAGCAGCCATTGATGCTGACAGTGAAACTCAAGAAGCGATCGCAGACTGGCTCTATTGGATTGCTAGAGGTTATAAGTTTTAAATTCTAGGATAAATACCGAATGACGCGGCAGGGATTGCCAGCAGCGACAACATTCTCAGGTATATCTTTGACAACTACACTACCAGCACCAATGGTTGTGTTATCACCAATAGTTACACCAGGACAAATAATTGCATTGCCACCAATCCAGACATTATTACCAATGTTAATTGGGGCAGCTAATTCTCTACCAGAAAGACGAATTTCCGGCTCTATAGGGTGATAAGCAGTATAAATTTGCACATAAGGAGCGCAGAAGACATTTTCACCAATGTGAACTGTATTACAGTCTAAAATTACACAGCCATAGTTCATATACAATCTGTCGCCAGCGAAAATATTACTGCCATAGTCACAGTGAAAGGGTGGCACAATTGCTACTTTTTGGCCGATTTTTCCAAATAATTCTTGCAAAATTTGTTGTCGTTGCTCTTGCTGTTCTTCGGTTATAGAATTGTACCTTCGCAACAGACGACTAGCTCGCTTATTCTCGGCAGCCAATTCTGGATCTTCGGCCAGATATAATTCTCCTGCGAGCATTTTCTGTTTTTCGGTTTTTTCCATGACTGACTTATGGAGCTTCTTGGTTGTGTAGAATAACCTTAGAGGATGTCTGAGAAGTATCAAATATTTCTTGATCCCCCCTAACCCACGCCAGTCGCTCCACTTGGGGAGACCCCATCGCGCAGCGTCTCGTAGAGAAGACCGCGCTGGCTCCCCTTAAAAAAGGGGGGAATAAAAGTCTTAAAGTCCCCCAATTTATCGGGGGATTTAGGGGGATCTCCAAGGGTTAGATGTATACAAAAAAACTTTTAAAACAACCTCTTAGTAGCGGCTAGAGTAACATATTTCATCTTTAACTAAATATGGCATAAGTAGCTTTTCCCTGCCGTTTAGCTCGGTACATAGCAATATCAGCATCTCGCAGCAAAGTTGCAGGCTCTTCATAATTACTAATATTCCAAGTAATACCAATGCTCGCTGTAGTAGATAATTCATATCCATTGAGGTTAACTGGCAATCGTAAGGAGTCTTGAATACGTTCGGCTACATTGGTAGCGTCAGTAACGTCTTTAATATCCTCCAAAAGAACAGTAAACTCATCACCACCAAATCGTGCTACACTATCGCCACCACGTAAGCACGACTCTAAACGTCTAGCGATCGCTACTAAAAAATCATCCCCGATTCCATGCCCAAAGCGATCGTTAATCTCTTTGAAGCCATCTAAATCCAAAAATAAAACTGCAAAATAATAATCGCTTCGGCGTTTGCTACGTTCAATAGTTTGTCTGAGCCGATCTAAGAATAAAACACGATTCGGTAATTCTGTCAGCCCATCATAAAAAGCATTGCGAATCAGTTGCGCCTCTGTCTGCTTACGTTTGGTGATGTCTTGAAAAACTATAACCGCCCCAGTAATATTACCATTTTGATCGCGGATAGGTGCAATATTATCCCCAATCGCTATTTCTTTGCCATCTTTGGTAATCAGTGTACAGTTTTCTGGTAAATTGAAAACTTCACCCGCTTCAATTACATAAGTGGCTAAATTTTCAATTGTTTCTCCTACATTTTTATTAACTAAGTTAACGACTTCTACTAAATCTTTACCAAAGGCTTCACTTTCCTTCCAACCAGTGATTAGTTCTGCTATGGGATTCATCATTTGAATACAACCATTTCCATATGTCGCAATCACTGCACAACCCATACTGTTAATAATTGCCGTCAACCTCTGTTTTTCTTCGTATAATATCTTTTTGCTTTGATGTTTGTACAAAGCCATTTCAATCACAAAATGTAAATCTCTTTCAAGAAATGGTTTAACTATGTAAGTAAAAGGCTCATTTAGCTGATTTTTATATAATGTTTTATATTCTGACCACTCTGTTAGATATACTACAGGCACATGGAAGTGATTCTGGATAATATCCGCTACGTGTAGACCGTCAATTTCCCCAGCTAGGCAGATATCAATTAATACTAAATCTGGATGAGTTTCTGCTACCTTTTTTATTGCTTCTTTACCAGACTTAGTTATTTCTGAAACGGAATAGCCTAATTTTTGTAAGCTTTTTCTAATATTTGAGGCGAGAATTTTTTCATCCTCAATAACTAGGATTTTGCGGGCGAACATGTTACAATAACCTGTTTGCTAGTATTCAGATTTTTGTTGTCAGTGTCAACTCAATCGAAAATTTATTATCCTATCATAAACAATCTCTAACTACCCTCTTTTCTTGCTTGATATCAATACTGAACTAATCATCAAATAGCATCATGTTATTAACCTCCGATAATTTATCTGGTTGTCAAAGCTAATTTTGATTATTCCATACAGCTAATATCATGTTATTAACATTAAATTTAAATTGCCATGTAATTATCAGCACTCAAAAACTGATTTTAAAACATCCAGTAGAATTTAGGAGTTAGAATTCAGAAGGAAAACACGCTTTATACCTGGCTTTGAGATTTAGCTTGTGTACTTCACTTTCTTTTAAATCTGTGATATACAATAATTTTTTTGGAGAAGCATAAATGCTAAGTATAGTATTTATGTAAAAATTAATCAAGAATAAAAGTTTATAAAATCACTGTATACTACTTTCATATAAGTTAAAAAATATAGCGGTTACTGTATGTAGTATCATGTTATACATAGATTAAAATAATACTAAAAATTAATTATTATCTGCGATTAAAGAGTTTAAGAAGAAAGAATAAAGGCGTCAGTTGCCAGAGTTAAGAATTAAATTTTGTGCGACGGCTAGACTGAGCTTCACCGAACCTCTGGTAGATGAATAAATAGGAATAAACAGTGAAACACTCGCGCGTAATTTTCTTGTTTTGTGGTCAACAAGACAGTGGCGGATCTGAATCCCCCAGTGATTGATTCTGATTTCTGCATTCTTTTTCAATACTGCTTTATCTACAAATAGTTTTTGTCTCAGTCAGCGTCTAAATTACCGTCTGAAACTGTCTTAAATTTTGAATGGTGAGTAAAATCGTGTTACTGAGATTTATTGCTTCTAGTTAATACTTAATTACAAATCCTGCGATCTGAAAATATGCAAGTTAAATGCTCATCAGCAAATCACAGCATTTTTTAGTTTTTTGAGAATGAGCGGGTGCTGGGGGCAATGGCAGGAAAGATTCTCTTTGTGAAATACTTCCACGCTCCACGTAAACCCCCTTTTTTTGCTAGCTTATAGATATTGAAAAAAACACGTTTTCTGCTTTTTTAGAGATTGGACTTACTTTTAGTCAGTTCAATGCTAATTTTGCCACCAAAGTCTGGAATAGGTGCGGCAGGTTTGCTGAGAGTGACTTGGACTTTTGTTACACGATCGCATTCTTGGAGGATAGAATCTGCGATCGTTGCTACCAATTTCTCCACCAAAGCAAATTTAGACGTTTTGACGAGATGTTGTATCAAGCTAATGACGCTGCGATAATCTAAAGTGTCTTCGATCGCGTCAGTCTTGGCCGCTGTGGAGATATCCAACCATAACCTCACATCCACCTCAAACCATTGTCCTAGCACCTGTTCTTCTCGTAGATACCCAGTGTAGCCATAGCAGCGAATTCCCGTTAAATGAATGCAGTCCATAAGAGTTTGAGAGCAAATTGTGCATTTTGTAGAAAGTTGAGCAAGTTTGCTTGGAGATTTTTTTCCCCGAAACTCACCTAGCGGTGTTGGGTTCCATCACCGCATTTGTCAGGGTTGGCTTGCAACCCAACTTTCCCAGATGGATTTTAAATTGAATTTCCCTAGACAAAATCTAAAATTTAAGATTGTTTTATAGCTATGTTTGATTTAATGCCGATCGCTTATAGAAATGTTAATCAACTTTGGGCTTATATTTTAACAGAGACACTAAAGCAGTTGGGATTGACTTGTGCCATCATTTGCCCCGGTTCGCGCTCTACACCCTTAGCAGTAGCCTTTGCTCAACAAGTACCTGAGATTGAAGCAATTTCCATTCTCGATGAACGTTCCGCCGCCTTTTTTGCTTTGGGACAAGCGAAAGCAAGCGGACGCCCTGTGGTAGTTGTTTGCACCTCTGGTACAGCAGGGGCAAACTTTTATTCAGCAGTAATAGAAGCCTCATATAGTCGCGTACCACTGTTGATATTAACCACCGATAGACCCCCAGAATTGCGAGATTGTCACTCTGGGCAAACTGTAGATCAATTGAGATTATATGGAAACTACCCAAATTGGCAAACAGAGTTAGCCTTACCCTCCGCCGATCTGGGAATGCTAGCTTACCTGCGACAAACGGTAATTCATAGCTGGGAAAGAGCGCAAACTCCTACAAAGGGGCCAGTACATTTGAATATTCCCTTTCGCGATCCCTTAGCACCTGTACCTGATGGAACTGACTTAAGCTATTTGCAATCCCAGTTTCAACCAGAAGACTTCTTCGCAGAAATAGCAAACCCATTCCCCATTCCCCATTCCCCATTTCCCATTCCCCAAGAATGGAAAGAATGCGATCGCGGCATTATTATCGCAGGTGTTGCCGAACCACTGCAACCACAGGAATATTGTAGAGCGATCGCGCAACTTTCCCAAACTCTCCAATGGCCGGTGCTAGCTGAGGGACTTTCCCCAGTCAGAAATTATGCCGAACTCAACCCTTATTTGATTTCCACTTATGACCTGATTTTGCGAAATCAGCAACTAGCAAAGCAGTTAGCGCCCAAAATGGTGATTCAGGTGGGTGAAATGCCTACGAGTAAAGAACTGCGTACCTGGATAGATGCAACGCAACCCCGACGTTGGGTAATTGACAATAGTGATCAAAACTTCGACCCTTTGCATGGGAGAACAACGCATTTACGGATATCTGTAGAAGATATAAAAGCAGAGGAGAGAAATTTATCTTTCTCCTCAGACTATGGAAAGCAATGGTGTGATGCGGAAACTAAGGTGAGGTTAGTTGTTGACCAGACGATGGGGAAAATAGATGAAATCATTGAGAGTAAAGCAGCTTGGTTAATTTCTCAGATTTTACCGCCAGGAACGCCTCTGTTTATTGCCAATAGTATGCCTGTGCGGGATGTGGAATATTTCTGGAAACCGAATAATTTAGGAGTGCGATCGCGCTTTAACCGGGGTGCAAATGGCATTGATGGCACATTATCCACCGCTTTAGGAATTGCCCATCGCCAGCAAAGTAGTGTGATGTTAACGGGAGATTTAGCTCTGTTACATGACACAAATGGTTTTTTAATCCGCAATAAATTTGTCGGACATCTGACAATTGTATTAATCAACAACAATGGCGGTGGTATTTTTGAAATGTTACCCATCGCCAAATTTGACCCACCATTTGAAGAGTTTTTTGGGACTCCCCAAGATATTGATTTTGCTCAGTTATGTGCTACTTATAATGTGCAGCATGAATTGGTTACTTCTTGGCAGCAGTTGCAGCAAAGGTTAAACACGCTCCCAACTAAAGGGATACGGGTTTTAGAGTTGCAGACAAATCGTAAACATGATGCTCAGTGGCGACAGGATAATTTGAGGAGGTTTGCCGCAGATATTGGAATTTAACTATCTTATTAGTTAAAAGTCCTTGCCACAATTTTTATAAGCGCTGACGAAGTAGTTGACAAACTCTTGATGCTTAGTGAATTTAAACATTCTCTCGATATAGAGAAAAATTCTGTACTTCTCTCAAAATTAATAATTCATTCTCTTCAATTAAGTGACCATCGCATATTATTGGTATCTGCTCTAAATTAGCTTGAAATGCAATTAGATATGCGTCACGATTAACTTCAATAATAACTTCTTTCTCTTCATTTTCTATATTTATAGTTATAACAGTAACTTTTGCTTTTTCATTTCCACCAAACCATTCAAGCTTAATTACTAAACCTTTAATTTTCGAGTACAATAGTTCTGGACTAGAAGATGAAGGAAATGCTAGAGTATTTATCAATCCTAATTCTTTAGTATCTATTTGTATAATACTTTTTTGGTTTCTACCCGAAGTATTTTTGCGAGATTTTAGTTTATTCTTAACTTCTGTAATAACAGACAGAACTTGTTTGTTTAACTTTATTTCTAAAGGAATATTAGATGGATGATCTAGTGTTTTTGAACAAGTTAAATTAAAACTCAAGTTTGGATCATTATCATTATTTATCATGTGTGATAGCGCATCACATAGATTAGCACTTACTCCTTCTTTTATAGCTTCATCTAAAACACTTTCTCTTTCAGAAAGTTTTTGCTCGTGAGCTAAACTAATAATATTTAAAGCTTGAAATAGAGTTCTAGTCACCTTTCTTTCAAAGCAATCGTAAGATTGATAATTATCAACTTTTAATGGAGAAATAATAGTTAAAACATAGCTACCTTCTTTGGTATGTCCTAAACGTAAATTTTGCATATAGTCAGTTACTTCACTAAATGAACCCCCTTTAAAGTAAGGTTTAGGTTGTACAGCAGATGAAGCAGCAGACCACATTAGCTTTTTAGCTGATTCAAATAATTGAACTCCTTGAGATATAGGAATGCTCCCATTTATAATTTCTGAATGATTGACTGAAATTTGTACAATTTCCGCTAGTGGAGTCTTAAGATTAGTTATTATTTCTAACTGAGAACGATTTTCTACAATTTCAAGATTTTGTAAAACTTCGCTCATCCGAGCAGAAAAATCTCGAAATTCAGGATTCAGAGGTAATAATATTTCAACATTGTCTGCTTGACCTAGTTCTAATGTCCAAACAGATGCAATATCATTTATTTGGCTTTGTTCCTTCCAACCTTGAGTTTCCAAATAGCTAGCAACTTCTAGTGGATTTATGGATTTGAGAACGTCAATATCTCGTATAGTTGCTTTCATGGATTACCTCCATTTGAGATTATATCCATCATTTGTTTTAAAGTTTCTACATTAAATATTTTATCTCTTGATAAACGTACTGACTTAGTTTCTTGACCACTAGGTAATTCTTTTTCACCTCGCAATGATGTCCAGTAAGCACAATGTTTAATAACTAATTCTTCTTCGCACTGATACAACCAACTATTTAGATCGTCAGCCAAGACAACAACAACTAAAATGCGTGGGACATAGACATTAGTATATCTTAAATCGTCATAGTTTTTTTTCACTAAAGGATAACTCATACTCGTAGCACCAACTACATTCCTCTTAAAAGGGGCTTTTAGCTGTAATTCTAAATGGGGGGAGCGAAAAGTTCCAATAGCTCCTTTGGCTGCAATACCCAAGTCAATGCTGTCATCATCTACGGGTAGTGGATAAAGGGTATAACCTGCTACTGCTGCAACAGCACCAATGTAAGCGTTACCAAATTGCTCTTGACGCTGAGTAATATGCATGGACATTTAACTAAATAATTAAGATTTCGGGCTGTTCAAAAGATAATGACTAAGTTCTGTTTTCAGGAAAATTAGCCTTAATGTAACTTTCTGCACGGTTGCTTATTTTATCCCTAATGGTGATTGTGGTCGAGTGTCAACAGCCAAAATCTAGTTAATTAATAGCAAGCAGCCTTTCAAATAGCATCACTTCCAATTCAAGATCATTTTAGCTGACCTTGTAACCACCCTTCCAAATCAGCGATCGCAATCTCAATTCCAGCAACGCCAAAGCTAACGCTTCCAACGTTCCTCAGCAATTTCACCGAATAGTCATTTTAACAGTCGGAGGATGAGCGATACCTGCGGTGGGCTACGCCTACGCACTATTTCTTCCACCGCTTCTGATATACCCGCGTGTCTGCAAATGCTTCTTCACTTCGGGAAACTTTATTTGTGGCCATAATTATTTTACAGAGTGCGATCGCTCTCCTCTACGTATCTGGGTGAAACTTACCCTCTTACTTCACCTTGTAACCATCCTTCCAAATCAGCAAGAGTAGAAAAATCCAACAAAGCATCACCTAAAGCTTCCAACTGTTCCACCGATAACCCTTGAATCTGTGACACAAGCGCATCAGGAATATTACCCACGCGCCGTTTTAATTGTCGGAAGATGACCTTTCTTTCTCCTTCTTCCTTCGCTTCCCGAATAGCCCGTGGTTCTTCCAAATTCAGTCCCAACATTGCTGCAATCTCCTCTCGACTAAGGTTAGAAAACTTGTAGACAATAATCGTCGTAACTAAATCAATTATCGCTTGCTCCGATTGTTGTCGTGCTTGCTCCAGCAAAAACCGCGCCCCTTCCACTGCTTCGGTTTCAGAAGTAACATTTGTCAGCAACATCAAACCCAATCCCAAAGGTTGTTGTCGCAAATCCCCCAACTCATCTAGATAAACCCGCCTGACTTGGCCACTTTCCAACAAAGCACGGTGAATCGTTGAGTTAGAAGGTTCCAAGCTGCGAGAAGCAAAAATTATGACTCCAAACCAGTCATCGTAACGGATAGAGTGGCGGTAGAGAAACAAAAATAATTCGCTAAAGAAGCGGTGATATAAGTCTTCGTCTTTCTGAAACTGCACTTCTGCAAAAAAGACGGTTTTGGAAACTGCATTAGCCGGAGGTAAAAATACTCCATCAATCCGAAACGCCGTTTCTTTCACCTCAACCGATTCAAACTGGTAGTTTTCCGCTTCTGGCGGTGGTTCATATACTAATTCAAACAGCAAACCAGGAAATTGCTTAAATAATTTGTAGAAGATGGTGTCACGTCGCATTTTTATCCCTCAACACCCAGACAATTACCAGATTGTAAAGGCTTGAGATACCAATTTTAGCGTAGGCGTAGCCCACCGCAGGTATCGCTTGTCCCTACGTCCGCGATAAAATTCTCAAGCACAACAGCACACTCCATACCAATGCAAATTAACTGGCAAACTGCCAAAACCTACGAAGATATTCTGTATCAAAAAACTGATGGCATTGCGAAAATCACCATCAACCGTCCCCATAAACGCAATGCTTTCCGTCCTGAAACAGTCTTTGAACTCTACGACGCTTTCTCTAATGCTCGTGAAGATACTACTATTGGTGTTGTCCTATTTACTGGATATGGCCCCCACACTGATGGGAAATATGCCTTCTGTTCTGGTGGCGATCAAAGCGTGCGGGGACATGGGGGTTATGTGGATGATACTGGCATTCCTCGCTTGAACGTGCTGGACTTACAGCGTTTGATTCGTTCCATGCCGAAAGTTGTGATTGCTTTAGTGGCTGGATATGCGATCGGTGGTGGACACGTCCTACACTTGATTTGTGACCTTACCATCGCTGCCGATAACGCCATTTTCGGGCAGACTGGCCCGAAAGTCGGCAGTTTTGACGGTGGTTTTGGAGCTAGCTATCTTGCCCGCATCGTGGGGCAAAAAAAAGCTAGAGAAATTTGGTTTCTCTGCCGCCAGTATGATGCACAACAAGCGCTAGAAATGGGCTTAATTAATTGCGTCGTCCCAGTGGAACAACTAGAAGCCGAAGGTATTCAATGGGCGCAGGAGATTTTAGAAAAAAGTCCGATCGCAATTCGGTGTCTCAAAGCTGCCTTCAACGCTGATTGTGACGGACAAGCTGGTTTACAAGAACTTGCTGGCAATGCCACCCTACTTTATTACATGACAGAAGAAGGGTCTGAAGGGAAACAAGCCTTTCTCGAAAAGCGTCCACCAGATTTTCGCTCTTTTCCTTGGTTGCCTTAGAATTGCAAAAATCGCACCTCACAAAAGGGTGCGATTTCTCTAGATATCAACTTTTACAGCACTAAAAATCTTAAAAACAAATCTTATTTTAAGTAGACTAAAAACTCAGTCCAGTAATAATGGATGACTAAATAACCACTGCTTTAGTCTTTACCTGTTCAGATATAGAGGCAGTTATTTCCTCTATAGGGGCAAGAGCAGCATTGTCTAAATCTGAGGCTAGAGATTGACAAGATGTTAAAACTGGGGCTGCATCTGGTAAACCCCAAGCATCTTCTAAGGTTTCCCAAGAAGGTGCAAAAGGTGGGAGCGCTAAAGAGCAAGCCTTCCAAGTCGCTTGAACTGGTGCGCCCAACTGCTGGCACGTTCCGCCACGGCGACCTTCTGGCTGGTAATGACGGCAATATTTACAGGCAGATGCTAAAAATTTAATAGGTTTCATTTGGATTCATCTTTAGTGCCGTTTCTGGCTGAGTTTCATCTTTATATTCTGCTTCTATATATAAAGACGGAGAAAAGCCAAAAAGTCATTATTTTCTATAGGTTTCAGCGATCCCAAGGAACAAATAAACTTCAGGATATTTTTATAATCTTGTTATATATTTAAATAATCAGTAGAGCAGTTACATATAGATTTAGTCTAAAACTTATTAGGGATCAAGACTAAAAGTAAAGCTTTTGATTTATCTAGCCTTTTAAATTACTCCTTAAGGATGGTTTAATGTATAGAAATTTAAGATAGATAGTATGCTCTGTGTACCACATTCGGCAGATTTGGGCAGTAAAATATATTTTTTATCAAGAATCAGAAATATTTGATGTAATGGCAGCAAGTTTTTTCAGGATAAATTCTGCTCAACTATTTTGTTTTCCAAACTGTTTAGCAGCACAGATAGAACAGACTTCCCATCGCTGGAGTTCACCGGGTGGGGTGGGAGATTGACACTGGGGACAAAGGGGTAAGCCATGCGATCGCGATCGCATGATCTTCGTCCAATGTCCAAAAGCCGCATTCACATCCTTGGTGGGTGAAGCATCAGGGCAGTTAATCTCATCACCAAGGTAACTGGGATGTTCATGGGGCGAAACCGTTTGTTGCTGTTTTTTCTCCACCGATGGATTCTGCCAGCCAGCAGTAGAGAAGCGAATATCAGTCAAAGGTGTTGGCAGCTTTTTATTCAACTTTAAAAGCAGAGATGTGCGACCAAAAGTCAAGTTTTGCGCCCAAGCAGCACTAGAAGTTGCTACCGACAAAACATCGCGCTGAATCGACAATGGTCGAGTATTTGCGGCAACCACTGGGCCAACAACTTCTGCCCAACACTTGAGCAGAAGTTGAAATGGTTGCTCCTGCCATTTAGTCTGCTTTTCCAGAATCCCTAAAATATCATTAATTGATTTCAACGACATTATTCAAAGTGCTGAGTGAAGAGTGAGGGAGCAGGGGGACATGAGGGAGCAAAATGAGAAAGAATCACTAATACCCAATCTATCTATTTAAATAATTTCCGCTACTATTGTCACAAATATATCTAAAAGTTGATTCCAGTAATCTACATTTGAGGCACAGAGGCAATGACTCAAAACCCCCTGAACGACTCCGGTACTCATCAATCGTCTAAAACACCTGGGTTGAAACCAGTACTAGCAGCAGCACTAGCGAGTTTAGAGGTGCCGCTAGATCAAGAGTTAGCTCGATACCGACGCACGCGAACTAGTTTGGTGTCATCGAACCAGTCCCGTGTTGCGAGTTACATGAGCGCTCAACCCCAACCCTTAACTCCTATTCCTACAAGATTGGGCGCAACTCAGTCATCAGTAACGGAAATTAAAACCAACGTACCGCCTGCATCTGTACCCGTAAATCATCAGGGAACCCCAGCCCCAGCTACGGCAAAAATTGATCTACCACCCGCATCTGTAGCTGTGAATCCTGAGATGAATCCAGCGCCAGCTGCGGCAAAAACTGAGGAACTGAATAATCTTAATGTGCCCTCCACCTCCAATTCTGCTAAAACACAAACTCAACTTCCACCACCCCCACCCAACTTTAGTAGCAGCATCGTACCAGTAATCGTTAAAAATACTAAAAGCGAAAATCTCTTGCAGCCAGATGACACCTCCAAGCACCCAGATGACTATTTAGAATCTAGTGAAGCACTGCTGCGAAGTCTGACAGAAGAACAACCAGAAACCAAGAAACCGAGCAATTCTAGCGACAGCCTCCTATCACCTTTGGGTATCGGCTCCATGTTGTTGCTATTAGTGGCGAGTCTTACCTTGGGTTATGTAGTGTTCAATCCCAAAAGCTTGCCCCAATGGAATTTAGGCAAGTTGTTTAACGGCAACTCGTCTCCGACACCAGAAAATACTGAGGAAGTTGGAAGTAATGTCCAACCTCAAATCCAGCCACCAAGCACATCTATACCTAAGTATCCCAATCTAGCTACTGAAGAGTTTCCGGAAGTGAGAGATCCCAATGATGTCGTTGGCTTAAAACCCAAACTCCAACCAACTCCCGCAGTAGTGCCTAATCCAGTTGTTCGCCAAAACCCCGCAAATCCTCAAGTAGCATTGCCTGTCCCGAACACAGCCCTAAAACCGACAAATCCGATCGCCTTAGCACCAGTACCGACGCTACAATCCTTGCCTCCCCTGAATTTGCCTCCCACTTCACCGCCAAAAACCTCGCCCAAGCCGAATGCAGAAATCAAACCAGGAACAGATGGGTTCTATCATGTAGTGATAGATAATAAAGGCGCGGCTTATGCCTCAGCACGGCAAGTAATTCCTGATGCTTATTTATCGCCCAACAAAGAATTGATTTATCTGGGTGCTTTTAAAACTAAAGAGCAAGTAAAACAACAGATGCAACTGTTACAGGCGAAGGGAATCAAGGCACGGGTTCAGCAGCCATAAATTGCAAAAATCTACGATACCATGAGATAACAGTTCTGAGTCATGAGTGCTGAGTGCTGTTAGCGGATAGCTAGGGTTTAGCCCGTGCTGAGTAGTAGAGACAAAATCTTGTTTGTTGACAACCCGACGACAAAAATTCTTATACTCAAGACTTTAGTTGGGCATTCAGCACTCCATAACGACCCGACGATAAAAATTCTTATACTCAGGACTTTAGCTACACACTCAGCACTCCATAACTAATTCATTACTTAGCACTCAGCACGGGCTAAACACCCCGCTAACAGCACTCAGCATCATTACTGGTTTTCGTGAATGGAGAGCCGATATGGAATTAATCAAGCGTATCCTGCGGGTGATTCGCGCTAATCTCAATAGTTTGATCGGTGGTGCAGAAGATCCAGAAAAAATTTTGGAGCAAGCTGTCTTGGAGATGCAGGAAAATCTGGTGCAGTTGCGGCAGGGTGTAGCACAAGCGATCGCTACCCAGAAACGCACTGAACGACAGGCTCAGGCGGCTCAGTCTCAAATGGAAGAATGGTATCGCCGCGCCCAATTGGCCCTGCAACAAGGCAACGAACCTCTAGCACGCGAAGCTTTGACTAAGCGCCAAGCCTATAAAGAAACCACTACAGCCCTCTTTTCGCAGATAGAGCAGCAAAACGATATAGTCGCTAGGCTAAAAAAGGATATGCGATCGCTAGAGTTAAAAATTGCCGAGGCAAAAACCAAAAAAGATATGTATATTGCTCGCGCCCGTTCTGCCGAAGCGTCTTATCGTCTCCAGGAACTGCTAGGTGGAGTTTCTGCCACCAGCAGTCTGAGTGCCTTTGAGCGTATGGAAGAAAAAGTTTCACAGATAGAAGCTCAATCAGAAGCCATAGCTGAACTTAGTAGCAACGACTTGGAAACACAATTTACTTCTTTGGAATCTAATGATGTAGATACCGAATTGGCAGCGATGAAGGTACAGGTTCTCAACCAGGCAGAAAACACACAGCACAACAGTCTTCTCACCGAGGAGAACCAGAACACAGCGCAGCCTCCCCAACAGCAGTTACCCAAAACTCAAGACTCTTGAAGTTCGGCTAATTACCCCAGTTTCGAGATATCTTAAAAATTAAGAGTTGTTAGAAGGTACTGATTCAAACTAGAAAGATTACATTGAAATAGGTAGCTATTAAAAAGTAAAAAAGCTAACTGTCCAACAAAAAGCGTAAATTACACAAGGAAAAACAAAGTTATGGGATTATTCGATCGCATTAAGCGAGTAGTTAGTTCTAACCTCAACGACCTCGTTAACAAAGCCGAAGACCCCGAAAAAATGCTAGAGCAAGCTATCCTGGAAATGCAGGAAGACTTGGTGCAGTTGCGTCAGGGAGTAGCCCAGACGATCGCCTCCCAAAAACGCAGTGAGAAACAATACAATGATGCCCAAAATGAAATAAATAAGTGGCAACGTAATGCTCAACTGGCGCTGCAAAAAGGTGATGAGAATCTAGCGCGACAAGCTTTAGAGCGGAAAAAGACTTATACGGATACCAGTGGTGCCCTCAAAGCTAGTTTAGATACCCAAAGCACTCAAGTTGAAACCCTCAAGCGCAACTTAATCCAGCTGGAAAGCAAAATTTCTGAAGCTAAGACCAAGAAAGAAATGCTCAGAGCTAGAATCACCACTGCCAAAGCCCAAGAGCAACTCCAAGGCATGGTGCGTGGGATGAATACCAGCAATGCAATGTCTGCCTTCGAGCGCATGGAAGAAAAAGTCTTGATCCAAGAATCCCGGGCCCAGGCACTAGGAGAGTTAGCAGGTGAAAATTTAGAAAGCCAATTTGCTCAGTTGGAAGGTGGTAGCGATGTTGATGATGAGTTAGCAGCTTTGAAAGCGCAAATGTTAGCACCCGCAACTCCCCAAAATCAACCCCAACTGCCACCGCAACAACAAACCACTGCTCCTAATCCCAAGTCTAATGAGGTGGTTGATGCCGAGTTGGATTCCTTACGCAAGCAATTGGATCAACTCTAAAATTGGCAGAAAACTTATTTGAGCTAGTCCCACACCTGTTGGCTGTGGGATTTTACGTCATTAGTCAATAGTTAACATTTTTAATAACGATGAATTATTGACTATGGACTATTGACGACTTTGGGATAAAGTATTGTGTGTGCCAACTTTGATCGCCACCTGATGGAGACTGCAATGAGTAAGGCTGTAATCACCATAACTGATGCTGAGTTTGAAACCGAAGTGTTAAAAGCCGAGCAGCCTGTATTAGTTTATTTTTGGGCTGACTGGTGTGGGCCTTGTCAATTGATGTCGCCCCTAATTAACTCCGCTGCGACCAAATATAGCGATCGCCTCAAAGTCGTGAAAATGGAAATTGACCCCAATCCACTCACTGTTAAGCAGTACCAAGTGGAAGGTGTACCCGCCCTGAGACTATTTCAAGGCCAGGAAGTTTTGATATCGACTGAGGGAGTCATCGGCAAAGATAAATTACTCGAACTCTTAGATACGCACTTAAATTAGTCATTAGTCATTAGTCATTAGCAAATGATCAAAGACAAAGGACAAAGGACAAATGACTAACATACAGTTTGCAAAACGTTTACAACCCCTACAATCGAATGTATTTGCTGATATGGACACAGCCAAGGCAGTCGCTTTGGCCGCTGGACGAGAGGTAATTGATTTGTCGTTGGGGTCTTCTGATTTACCAACCGAGGCACACGTCATCGAGGCGATCGCCCAGTCTCTTGGCGATCGCAGTACCCACGGCTATCTGTTGTTTAACGGTACCCTTGGGTTTCGCGAAGCCGCAGCCAACTGGTACGAACAAAAATTTGGCATCAAAGTCGATCCTCAAACTGAGGTACTACCTCTAATTGGTTCTCAAGAAGGCACAGCCCATTTACCTCTAGCAATACTCAATCCAGGAGATTTTGCCCTGTTGCTCGATCCAGGTTATCCTTCCCATGCCGGGGGAGTCTACCTAGCCAGTGGTCAAATCTACCCGATGCCGCTACTGGCAGAAAACGGTTTTTTACCAGTGTTTACTGATATTCCTGCCCCAGTCTTGGCTCAGTCGCGGATGATGGTATTAAGTTATCCTCATAATCCCACCGCTGCGATCGCGCCTTTATCTTTCTTCCATGAAGCTGTTGCTTTCTGTCAGCAACACAATCTCGCCCTGGTTCACGATTTCCCCTACGTAGATTTGGTATTTGGGGAGAGTGGAGACTGGGGACTGGGGACTGGGAAGCAGGAAAATTTTTCTCTCAATCCAAAATCCAAAATCCAAAATCCAAAATCCCTAGTCCCTTCAATTCTGCAAGCCGATCCAGAGAAAAGCGTCTCAATTGAATTTTTCACCCTTTCCAAGTCCTACAATATGGGCGGCTTCCGCATTGGCTACGCCATCGGTAATGCCCAGTTAATTAACGCCTTACGCCAGGTAAAAGCCGCTGTTGATTTTAATCAGTATCGGGGAATTTTGAATGGTGCGATCGCTGCCTTAACTGGCCCTCAAGCTGGGGTAAAATCTGCTGTCGCTACCTTCCAAGGGCGGCGTGATGCTTTTATCAGTGCTTTACATCGCATTGGCTGGAACGTTCCCACTCCCCAAGCCACAATGTACATCTGGGCAAAATTGCCCTCACCTTGGAGTGAAAACTCCATAGAATTTTGTACCCAGCTAGTCAAACAAACTGGTGTAGCAGCTTCTCCAGGTGCTGGTTTTGGCAAATCTGGAGAAGGGTATGTCCGTTTTGCCTTGGTGCATGAGCCACCTTTGCTAGAAACTGCTGTAGAAAGAATGGCTGAGTTCCTTCATTAAATTTCTTCTCAAACTAAACGCCAAGGATTTTTGGCGGCAAAATGTACGAATGGAACACGCGGTAGGGGCGCACATTTGTGCATCCCTACCAATTACCGTATTGTACTGAACCGTCAAATTATATATTGTATTTTTTATAACTTTAACTTTTCCATATAATATGTAATTAGACTGAGAAAAATGTCGAAACATTCTTCATCTTTTTATCGATAATCAGAAGGAACTTTACCCAATCAGGTCTCTCAGTTTCTTAAACTGGGTTTGTACGCTCAGCTACCAAAGATGGCTAACAATACAGGTCGCGTTTTTAAGTAGATGTATTGCCAAAAGCCTGTAGTCAAGACAGCCCAAGCCTAAAAACGGCAGTAGTTTAAAACTTAACTTCCAAACTGACAGAGACTTGAAAACAATGAAGATGAATTTTCAGAAACTTGTAATTGGTGCCTCAATGGCTATTGGTGTGAGCGCTCTTGCAACTGCTCCAGCACACGCTACATCTTTTAGTTTCAATAATACAGGAGAAATTAACACATATACTGGTGGCTCGAATGGTACCTTCATTAAAGGGAATGCACAAGGTGGTACTAACGCTGCCATCAAAGCTTTGACAGATAACAACTCCAGCTCTAACGTCGAGCTTTGGTATAGTACCGAAAACCCCACTTCTAACGTTGGTTTTACCGCCACACAAGGAAATTACAGTGCTACCGTTAGCAGTGTTACTACTAGTGATTGGAGTAGTTTTGGTTCCCAATGGCTGGGTGATTTGTTGAGTACCTATACTCCATTTAAGTCAGTGTGGAATGGGTTTTCAGCGAGTACCCAATCATTAGTAACGAGTTATTTTCCTTTATTGGGGATGGGAGATCCTAACATTGGTAGCTTCCAATTCGGTCAAGATGGCGGTGTGGAACTGAACTTGGTTGGTCACTTAGATGTCAAGACTAAACTCTCACAGACACTTTCTTATAATCTTACCCAAGCTTGGAATCAAGTCAGCCCGCAGTTTCCCACACAAACAACTTTACCAACCCTTTCACAGGTTAACACTCTGATTCCACAATTGCAGTCACAGCTTACAACAATTTCAGGACAAATTTCGTTGTTGCAAAGTCAGCTTGCAAAAATTCCTAACAGTATTGCCACACAGGCCGCAAGAGCAACACTCAATAGTCAAATTACTCAACTGACAACTCTTCAAAGTCAACTGCCAGGTCAAATCACTCAATTGACATCCTTGAAAGATTTACTTAGCCTGCAAGCGACATTAAACGCCTACCAAGGTGAAATCGGAGCTAGTGAAATTGCCAAGGTAGTTACTGGTGGTAAAACCTCCTACGCTTACAGCTTTAACCCCACTGCGTCTGGAATTACAGCCTCTGATGACGGCATATCCTACAGTGCGTATTACACTTGGCACACACCTGGATACACTACTCCTCCAAAGAGAGTGCCAGAACCATCAATAATACTAGGTCTGCTAGGTGTTGCTGGTGTATTTGCTACGCAACGCAAATTAAAAACAGCATCTATTTAAGATTGCGGGTTCAAAACTACAAATAAAAAAGGGAGCTAACAGCTCCCTTTTTTATGAATACTTCCTTCAAACTACAAGATCATTTAATCTTCTAGGTTATACTATTTGCAACAAATGAATCGTTGGTAAGAGACTACCGACGTATTTATAACAGGGATTTCGTGAAATGGTATTACTTTCCCTCGCATCCAGATGAAAACTGTTCTAGAAAGGGCAATTACCTTACCGTCAGTTCCAGTATTACTTAAGTAGTTTTACTCATAAAACTAAGACAATTCAATTTTTCAAAGCAGCAGTTTCTTTAATACTATTAAATATAAAAAATCTGTAAAGAAAAAATTAATTTTTAATTAAAATATCATTAAAGAGAATATTATTAAGTATCATAGGATAGGTAAATTTAATTAATTTATTAATATCTTTGACTAGATAACATAAGTCAAATTTCTATTCCTTTCACCGTTTGAATGCACTACCGTTTTAGTTTATGGTAATAATTGTTGGCTTTTACTTAAGATAATCAGATAATAGGTAGCAATGACAGTACAATTACTCAATATAGATCAGCCATTGCGGTCACACAAAGTTAGACGAATTTTGCTAGTTGAAGACCATTATCTCAATCGGATGTTACTAAGTGACTATCTAAGTTACTGTGGGTACGATGTCCAAAGCTTATCAGAAGGCTCTGGGTTTTTCTCAACTATAGAGACATTCAAGCCAGACTTAATGTTATTAGACTTGAAATTGCCAGATATTGACGGTTATTCGCTCTTAAAACAAGTCCAGCAAAAACCTGATTTTTCAAAAATACCGATCATTGTAGTTTCAGCCTTTGCTTTTAAAGCAGATCAAGAACTAGCTCTGAGTTTGGGCGCACGTCACTATTTTGTCAAACCTTTAAAACTCAAAGATCTCATTCTTACAATTGAAGAACAGTTTACTTGTTGCCACAGATGAACTTTTCTGCTAGGCGTGTATTTATTCTGCGTTTTGGTTAGCGATGAAATCTTCAACGCGCTCACTAAGAGTTTGTATAGAACTGCCAATATTTGAAATTTTCTGTTGTACTTGCGCTAACAACAAAACTGCTGTTTGCAGTTCATTGAGAGTTTCAGCCATAGCTTCACGATACTGGGCTTCAAATTCTTGCAGATTCATAGTTTGGCTCTTGTGTAAAATTATTATAATACCTATATTCACAATCATAATCCTAAATTTAATTTCCTAAATCCGTTAATTCGCTTAATATTATCAGTTCAATAAAAAAATATAAATATTGTCAATTAATAAAACTTTTATCTGGTATTTACATAAACGATATATAAACACATTCTTTTTTATTAAAAATAAAAACAAACAGCAAATAAAATCAATAAGCAAAATTTTTATCTAACATATAAAATTTTAAATAATCAAGTTAAATCAATTTAAAATCTTAATTATAGATTCAAAAAGCAAAGTTTTTATTTTGACAGTAGTAGCCGATGACTAAGAGGTTGTTTGAAAAGTGGTGACTGAGGTATCCAAAACTTTAGATCCTCCTAAATCCTCCGATAAATTGGAGGACTTTGAGAACGTTATTCCCCCCTTTTTAAGGGGAGCCAGCGCGGTCTTCTCTACGAGACGCTGCGCGATGGGGTCTCCCCAAGTGGAGCGACTGGCGTGGGCTAGGGGGGATCTAGATACAAGCGTAGACTTTTCAAACATCCTCTAAGGTAACAGCTAGACAAACTCTCGTCTGCTTCCAAGTTCTGATGCTTGCAGCAAGTTTTTTGGCAAGCCTCTAGCTTGGAAACCGACGTTCGGGGGATGCTTCTTCGTCGCTAACGCTAAAAGCGTTTCTCCTTCTCCCAAAGGGAGAGGCTAGCGCCAAAATTTTTCTTAAAATAGAGAAAGATTACTTAATTTTGGTTGTGACAATATCTACGCAAATATTACCACTGGTTAAAGAGCCAGAACGACTGGAAAACCGTCTAGCCGAAATTCCACCGGAACCGGGGGTTTATTTCATGCGGGACAGAAGCGATCGCATTATATATATAGGTAAGTCACGTAAGTTGCGATCGCGTGTCCGTTCCTATTTCCGGGATGGCTACAACAAGAGTGAACGCATCGCCACGATGGTCAAGTTGGTGACAGAAATTGAATTCATCGTCACTGATACTGAAGCCGAAGCTTTAGCGCTAGAAGCCAATTTGATCAAGCAGCACCAGCCATACTTTAACGTGCTGCTCAAAGATGATAAAAAATATCCTTATCTCTGCATTACTTGGTCAGAAGATTATCCGCGAATTTTTATTACCCGTAAACGCCAATTCGGTAAAGAAAAGGATAAATTTTACGGCCCTTATACTGATGCTGGTTTATTGCGAGAAATTGTCCGCATCTGTAAGCGTATCTTTCCCCAGCGACAACGACCTCAACCACTTTTTAAAGACCGTCCTTGCTTGAATTATGATTTAGGGCGTTGTCCTGGTGTGTGTCAACAGCTGATTTCACCAGAAGAATATCGCAAAATTGTGCAAAAGGTGGCGATGGTCTTTCAAGGTCGAACCCAGGAACTGATTGATATTTTGACCCAACAGATGAATGCAGCAGCTGAGAACTTGAATTTTGAGTCAGCAGCGCGGATTCGGGATCAAATTTCTGGGTTAAAGTCGCTGACAGCTGACCAAAAAGTTTCCTTACCAGATGATACAGTTTCGCGGGATGCGATCGCACTGGCAGCCGACGAACAGCACGCCTGTATTCAACTATTCCAGATTCGCGCTGGGCAATTGGTAGGACGTTTGGCCTTTGTGGCGGATGCTCATGCAGAACCTGGAGCTATTTTACAACGAGCTTTAGAGGAACATTACCAAACTGCCGACTCCGTGGAAATACCCTTAGAAATTTTGGTACAGCATGATTTACCAGATGGCGAGATATTGGCGGATGTCTTAACTCAACGTAAAGGCAAAAAAGTGACAATTTTGACTCCTTTGCGGCAAACTAAGGCAGAATTAATTGAGATGGTAGAGCGAAATGCTCAGTATGAATTGCAAAGAATGCAAAAACTAGGCGATCGCAATCACCAAGCAATGCAAGATTTAGCTGCCATTCTCGATTTAGCAGATGTACCTCACCGGATCGAAGGTTATGACATTTCCCATATTCAAGGGTCAAATGCTGTAGCTTCGCAAGTCGTATTTATCGACGGATTACCCGCCAAACAGCACTATCGCCACTACAAAATTAAAAATCCCACGGTGACAGCAGGACATTCAGATGATTTTGCTAGTCTTGCTGAAGTCATCCAGCGCCGGTTTCGCAAGTATGGGGAAGATCAGCAATTAACACGTTTGGGTAATCCTGACTGGCCTGATTTAATCATGATTGATGGTGGTAAAGGTCAGTTATCATCAGTTGTCGCCGTTTTGCAAGAGATGAATTTATTAGAAGACTTGCGAGTTGTGAGTTTAGCAAAGCAACGAGAAGAGATTTTTTTACCGGGAGAATCTAAACCCTTGACAACTGATGCAGAACAACCGGGAGTACAGTTATTGCGGCGGCTGCGGGATGAAGCGCATCGGTTTGCAGTGAGTTTCCATCGTCAGCAGCGCAGTGATAAATTGAAGCGATCGCGTTTAGATGAAATTCCTGGCTTGGGACATCATCGACAAAAGCAGCTACTAGGGCATTTTCGTTCAGTTGATTATATTCGGCAAGCCACAACCACACAACTCGCTGAAGTAGCAGGAATTGGGCCGCGTTTGGCTCAAGAAATTTACGATTATTTTCATCCTGCTTGAAGTAACAACTCCTACTCTCACCTTGAAGAGTAGGTGAAAACAGAATTTGGAGAGAACTTTGAGCGGCTTCTGAAGTTCCGAGCAAAGGAAGCCGCTGCTCAGAAGTTTGTTAGTTTTAAGTTTTAATTTAGATTGTCTCACCAAAATTTAATCTCATAAATCTTGTGAGCAAATATTAAAATAATTCGTAATGACGCTCTCTACGAGACGCTGTTCGCGTTCGTAATTTGTAATTAAGTTTTGCAATGGGCATTTTAAGCCCACCGCAAAACTTGCCGAGACTCGACTGAGCGATCGCGGAATGTCTTGTTAGAGACCCCTCAAAAAGGTTAACCAAATCTTAAGATAGAGATTTTGTTACTAAATATACAGTAATTTATCGGTTTTAATTTTTGAATACAAGAACGGCTTTTTTTTAGTCGTCTGAAATGACTATAAACAAGGCTCTCTCAAGGCATTAGTTATAGGGATCAGTAAATCTCTAAACACCATTTAATTAAAAAACAATTTATATATCTAAAGTAGGAGAGTAAAATCACTTAAGTTTTAGGATAATAGACAGAGATAGCTAAAAGTTTTCAAACTTGAAATTTTGTTTAAAATAATCAGTCAATATTACGGCAGTTTGTTAAGTTGGGTCGAACCAGAATTTTTCCTGGTTTAATGTGCAGTTCTACTAAGTAAAAAATAATTACAACCAGAGGTTTTAAAATGCAGACAGTACAAAAGATTTACTGCCCAAATTGTGGTAGTCACGCGGAACGCTATTATATTTTTGAGAGTCAAATAACTCGGACACAATGCCCAAGTTGTGACTACTTGATGATTAGTTGTACTCGCACTGGCAAAGTCATTGAGGCTTATGCCCCAGGAATTCACGCACACCGCTAGATAAAAAAAATTAAAAATTGGAGAAGGTTTTCTCTAATTTTTAATAATAAAGTTATTTATCAGAAATTTTGAATACTTCACAGGTTATTCTTCTGTTGTCTGAGTTCTTGCTGCCGTCTCTGTTCTTGTAATCTAAATTGTTGCTGTTGTCTAATTTGTTGATCTTGTCTGAGTTGTTGATCTTGTATTCTCAATTGTTGCTGTTGTGTAAATTGTTGCTGTTGTAGTCTTGTTTCTTGCTGTTGTAGTCTAAATTGTTGCTGGCGTATTAGTTCTTGCCGTTGTCGTGTAAATTCTTGTTGTTGTATTTTCTGTTGTTGTTGTAGTTGTGGTTGTTGAAGGTTTAGGCGTAGCCATGTTTCCTTCAATTGTTCTTGTGTTTGCTGAGTTCGTTCCTCTTGTTGTTGTCTCATTCTTTCTTGAAAGGACTCAGGTTGCTGAGGAATTGGTTGAATTATTTGCCCATAAGCAGGAGAATTCAGCGGCAAAGCTTTTGCAAGAACAATCACTAGTAGCCATAGTTTAAGCGTCAATGATCGATTCAACATATAGTTATTTGTCATCGGTTGGGTTGAGCGATCGCTTAACCTTAATATAACAATTTCTACCACCGCCTTCTTGCAGCAATTGCGACTAATGTCAAGATATCTGTGAGATTAAAGTAATTAAATTTACTGAGTCCAACAGCTTTAATTCTTACTTGCTCTTAGTTGTCCGCAAGCAGCATCAGCTTCTAAACCACGGGAATAACGGACACTAACAGCAGTATTTTGCTGGTTGAGGACGTTGACAAACGCTTGAATGCGATCGCGGTTGGGGCGTTTGTAGTCTACTTCTTGGATGGGATTGTAGGGAATCAAATTTACATGACTTTGGAATCCTCGCAGGCATTTTGAAAGTTCCAATGCGTGTTGTGGTAAATCGTTAACACCAGCAAGGAGAACATATTCAAAAGTAACCCGGCGGCCAGTGATTTCCACATATTCCCGACATTCAGCCAATAAATCTTCGAGAGGATAGGCGCGGGCGCTGGGAATGAGTTTTTCTCGTAGTGCTTGGTTGGGTGCATGGAGACTCACAGCCAGAGTGACTTGCAAATTGTTTTGCGCGAACTGACGGATGCGATCGCGAATACCCACTGTAGAAACTGTAAGCGATCGCTGCCCAATACCGACATCTTGATTCAGGCATTTCAGGGCTGCTAGGACATTCTCCGTATTTAACAATGGTTCACCCAGTCCCATAAACACCACATTGCTAACCCGTTGCTGAAAATCTTCTTGCACAGTCAACACCTGATCGATAATTTCGTGCCGTGCTAGGTTACGTTTGTAGCCTCCTTTACCAGTAGCGCAGAAATCACACGCCATTGGGCAACCCACCTGAGTAGAGACGCAAACTGTCAAACGGGCTTTTGGGCCTTCTCCCCTTTCTGCGAAGGTGGGGATGCCTACAGTTTCAATAATTTGCCCGTCTGTTAATCGTAAAAGATATTTGACTGTAGCATCGGGAGCCTCAGAGCGGTAATGTAAAATTGAGCGCCCAATGGGGATTTCTGCTACTTCTTTCCGCCATTGCTTGGAGAAGACAGAAATATCAGCTAGCGATCGCACCCCTTTGTCATAGATCCATTCATGCAGTTGCTTTCCTCTGTAAGCAGGTTGTCCTTGTTGCTGCACCCAAGTAGTTAACTCCGCCAGAGAAGCACCTAGAAGGGGAGGGATTAATTCTGATTTTTCTGAGTTGAAGTCAACCTGAGATACAAGAGGCGTAGCAGACATAAAAAAATCACGAGTTGATGTTGGATCTCTATACTACACCTGCTAGATCGAGTTAGTCTTGACCAAAGAATATGGTTAATTAACCAAAGGTTGTACCGTTCCAGCCCCACATTGCACCCTTTGCGTCTGCAAACTCTATATAAATGCGATTTTTCGCCACGCCTAGAGTTTGGTTAATCTGCTGGCAAAAGTCTTGACTCATTGCTGCGGTTTGATCTGGCTTCATCGTACCAACGCTCTTAATTTCAATGTAGCAAACTGGGTCTGTATTCCCGGCAAAAGTCATGGGAATTCCTGGTTCAAAAGCAGTCATTACATAAGATTCTGGTTTTCCCAAATGTTGCGCTAACTTGGCTGATAAGTTTAAAAGCATGGACTCAATTTCAGCTTTTTGAGGAGCAGATGCAGAAGTTTGCACTTTAATTAATGGCATAGTAATGAATTGGAATTTGGAATTTTATTGACATTGTTAAGTTTATCGAAATGCAGAGGTATAGAGTACAAAGATTAGGGAGTGGGGAGAAGAGGGGGATAAGGAGAATAAATAACCAATGCCCAATGCCTAGCAATTAGTTATGAGATGAGCGAAATAGGTGATTATGTTCGGGATGATATAAACGCGATCGCCCTGTTGTTGTCGAGAGGGCTGGACTGATTATATAAAGTGTAGTGCGAATTAGTTTTTCTTGATGAGTGCAGTCTGCCATTTGATTTAGAGGGACAACCCTGATTTTTTCATCGGGCCAGCCGATGCGAAAGCAAATCGCAATCAGGGTTTCGGCTGGATAGTGTTCGAGTAGTTTAGCTTGAGCATTTTCGACGTGACGCGCACTGAGATATAGGCAGAGACTAGCCTGATGTGCCGCCAGAGAGGCTAATTCTTCTGTGGCGGGGACTTCTGTACGTCCACTAATGCGTGTCAAAATAATGGTTTGGACTAAACCAGGAACAGTTAGTTCGATTTTAAGTTTGGCAGCAGCGGCTTGAAAGGCGCTGATACCGGGTATGACTTCAAAAGGAATATTTGCCTCTCTTAGGAGGTGCATTTGCTCGTGGATGGCGCTGTAGAGACTAGGATCGCCAGAATGGAGACGGACTAGAGATTTGTGCTGCGATCGCACCCTATCGATCATAATCAGCAAAATCTCTTCTAAAGTTTGATTCGCAGTTCTAATTATCTCCGCATCATTTCGACAAAGTTCTAAAATCTCTTCGGGTACTAAAGAATCAGCATATAAAATTACATCAGCAACAGCCAGTAGTTTCTGCGCCTTCACCGTTAATAAATCAGGATCTCCAGGGCCTGCTCCCACAATATACACAGATGGTTCTACAGCATATAGTGTTTTTTTATCCTTCAGGTTCTCTGTATATTCACCTTTAAAAGAACACACGGCAATCCCTCAAAAAATTTTTTGGCAAATTCTTCAGTATCTTTCCGGATTCACCCTCTTTCCCTAGTAGAGAGTAATGGTAGATGCACCCTGGTTAAGCCCTAGAGAATACTCTGGGGCATTTTTTATTTTTGGGCATTGGGTATGGGGCATTGACCATTGAATATTTAATTATGCTCTCCTCCACATCCCCCTTATCCCCCTCATCCCTACTCCCTCATCTGCCACTCTCCCCATTTCCCTTAGGAGTTGGAACTACATCGGGTAAAGGGCGTTTGAGTAAGTAAAGCCAAGCTAATCCGACTAATCCCAATAAAATTCCTAGACTACTTACTACTTGTGCCATTTTTAACGGCCCCAGCATTAAGCTATCAGTGCGAAAGCCTTCGATCCATAAGCGTCCTAAGCTGTAGGCTGGCCAGTAAACTAGAAACAGTGTGCCTACCTTCAGGCGTGGCTTACCGGATAAAGACCGGAAAAACAATGTTATTAGTAGCGTAAACACCATTAAATCCCACAGAGATTCGTAGAGAAAGGTGGGATGAAAGTAATCGAAACTAACATAGTCTAGAGGACGATGGTCTGGTGGAATATAAAGTTTCCAGGGTAAATCAGTGGGATCGCCAAAAGCTTCCGAATTAAAGAAATTGCCCCAACGTCCGATCGCCTGCCCTAAAATCAGCGAAGGTGCAACTAAATCTGCCAGTTGCCAGAAAGAAACTTGCTTGATTTTGGCAAAGATTAACGCAGCCAAAACGCCACCAAGAATTGCGCCGTGAATGGCAATACCTCCTTCCCAGATCGCAAAGATTTTTCCTGGAGTTGGGGCATATTTTGGCCATTCAAAGAAAACGTAATATAGTCGTGCGCCAGGAATTGCCCCAATCAACAACCAAAAAAACAAATCCCCTAGCAACTCAGGATTAACATTACGGCGCTTTGCCAAATGCTGGGAAAGGATGACGCCAATTAACACTGCTGTGGCAATCAACAAGCCATACCAACGGATACTTAGTGGCCCTATTTTCACCAGAATCGGTCCTGGAGAAGTAAATTGAAATGCCAAGGGCAAGGTGGAAAAATCCAGTGCCATGAAAAATTACCTAGAAAAGTTCGTTAACTACTCGCGCACTTTGCTAAGTACGGAGTTTCTTGTGTCTTGAATACTATAACTACACTTGAATCTTCCACAACATTGTGGGGACATAGGTAAAAATCCAGTATTCATACGCCTAGTTGAGCATAACTTGTGCCACTAAAACAATTGAGTTTACCATCCTTACCCAGAGCGCAAGATGGTAGATTTGAGTAGGTTACACAAAACGGTTTCGATATAATCACCTAAACAACTTTGATATATTTAAAATTGTGATTGCTATTTATCCTGGTAGCTTCGACCCCATCACCTTGGGACACCTTGATCTCATCGGGCGCGGTAGTCGGCTGTTTGAGCGGGTGATTGTCGCTGTACTGCGGAACCCTAACAAAATGCCACTTTTTAGTGTAGAGCAACGGCTAGATCAGATCAGTCATTCTACACAACATCTACCTAATGTAGAAGTAGACAGCTTTGATGGTCTTACCGTCAACTATGCCCAAATGCGACAAGCACAAGTTTTGATCCGGGGTTTACGGGCTGTGTCAGATTTTGAAGTGGAACTGCAAATGGCTCACACCAACAAAACTCTTTCTACTCAAATAGAAACAGTTTTTCTCGCAACCTCAAATGAGTATAGTTTTTTAAGTAGTAGTGTGGTAAAAGAGATTGCAAGGTTTGGTGGCTCTATCGATCATCTCGTTCCTCCACACATTGCTCTAGATATATACCAATGCTACAATCAGAAATCTCCAATGTTGAATCCAATCTCAACGGAAGCAATTCCCCCCCTGAAGAGTATCTCGGTGGAGAGGGAAGCATAGATATTCAGCAGGAACTCAACCGCCTAGAGGAAATGGTTCTCTCTAGTCTCAGGATTCCGCTGACGGGACGCACGCTCATAGATGAAGAAAAGCTGCTGGATCAGCTTGATTACATCCGGCTAGCTTTACCATCGCTTTTTCAAGAAGCAGCAGCAGTTCTCGACCAAAAGGACGAAATTCTGCTGGAAGCCGAAGAGTATGGGCAGCAGGTTGTTGAGGCTGCACAAGCAAAAAGAGCGCAAATTTTAGCTGAAAGCGATATTATTCACCAGGCAGAACAAGAAGCTGAACAACTGCGGCGACAAGTGCAACAAGAGTGTGAGGGAATAATGCAAGAAACCCTCGCCGATATTGACCGCAAGCGGTATGCTTGTCAGCAAGAGTTAGAGCTGATGCGACAAACTGCGATCGCTCACGCTCAAGAAATTGAAGATGGTGCTGATGCTTATGCTGATGGCATCCTAGAAAATATTGAGCAGGATCTCAAAGAGATGTTGCGAATTATCACCAACGGACGCCAACAATTGCAAATTGATAACCTCACTCAGCGCAATTCACCTCCTGGCAAAAAAAGATAGAGGTTCTAACGAGAGATGAGGAAAAATTATCGGTTGGGTTTCGCTATTGCTTAACCCAACAATTTTCATTAAGGAAGAATTTTAGGGAATCTACCTACTAATAGATTTAAAATTTTAGCTTGTAATTAAGCAGGATTTTTAATAAATGCTCACTTTTGCTCAAGTTAACTTTGGATTAAATATACCTGGTTTAATTGGAATTATTTATTTGCTTTGGGCAATTATTTACTTAATTTTAACAGTAGCTTGGCTATCCCAACGTGGAACCAGGCTTAGAGGTTGGGCTTTATCGCTTTACATTATCCAACTTATATTTACGCCAATTATAATGTTGTTAAGTGGAGCAATCTTGTATTATCAAGGTTGGCGTTTAGATCCAGTTCTTCAATTTGAGCAATTTTTATTGTTGCTATTAATTCTTTACCTGAGCATCAAAGGTGTTGTAATTAATGCAGTTTACAGAGATAGGTGATTTTAGTATGGGATAATTTGATTAAAAATAATAATATTTGTGTTTAAAACTCATAAAAATGGGTACTGGGAAAAGTACATAATCCCTAATAAATCCCTAGTCCCCAGTCAATAATCTCCAGTATCCTTCACTGCGATCGCGATTGGTTAATTCGCTTTTTTAATTCGGCTTCAATTTCTTCATCTGTGGTAAAAATCACTTTTGGACGTTGCTCTAATCTATCCATTAGAATGTGGAAAGCTTCTACATCTTTGGGATAGTAGCGAACGCAGTCTCGCAACTCTTCATTAGTCATCGCTTGGTAGTTAGAATCTGTCATGGAAACCTTTAGGGTAGATTTCTATTTGTATTGTGTCTCTAACTAGCATATATATGCGCTTTGTCCTCTCATCTAGGCGCACTACGTTTATCGATTGAAGCAGATTGCTTGCTCTTACTGATATCCGATAATACGCTTCCAGATGCTCTGATGTCGGTTCCAATTCCACCTTCTTATTTCATTTTCAAGGTTTTAATGGCTGGCTTTTGATTTCCTCTCAGCAGATAATTACAAAGTATATGTAAAATCATTTACCAACATACCGGGAACTAAACTACCTCCTAGTTGGCGACTTTCATAAGTTCCGACTTCGGGAATGAATTCCTGAAAAGTCGTTAAATCTACTAGGTTTTCTCCCCAGAAGCGATAAAGACTTTCATCAAAACGTAAGTTTTCAATCGGGGCAATAATTTCTCCATTTTCTACCCAAAAACAAGCATAGCGGGTCATACCTGTGATTCTACCAGTGTGGCGATCGCTCCAATTCAAGTAATGCAAATTTGATACATATAATCCTATATCTAAACTCGGAAGAATCTGCTCAAATACTAAATTTCCCGGACTCACTTCTGGCGCTCGTAAAGTTTCTGAACCATTAGCACCGTTGGCAATTTTTTGATATTCCTTAGCAGTCCGAGAATTCACCAAAGTATTTATCAAATGTCCTTTTTCTATTATAGGTAACTCTGGTGCTGCTATTTCTCCCAATTCATTAAATCGTGGTACTAATCCCCGTTGAAAGTTTTCTTTTAAACTAAATGCAGTCGAAAGTTGTTTTTCTTGACGCCATAGAGATGCTAAAGAACTGTTTCCTTGCTGAATATCAGCTTCACTCACAGCTCCCCAAGAAAGCATTACTAATAAATCTGCAACAGCAGCAGGTGCAAAATAAGTTTTGTATTGTCCCCGTGGCAGTTCTTTAGTTGGGTGAGCAAGCAATTCTAGTTGTTTTTTGGCGTCGCTAATTTTGGCTATATATGTAGATTCATCCCAATTACTCCCAGCAAATGTACCCTTAACAGCTTGCCCAGATGTGGAAAATAGAGAATAATCTAATGTAAAAGAATCAGTCGCAAACCAGTGTTTTTGACCACTAGAATCCCCATAAGCTTTAATTACTACTCCCCCTGCATATATCCCTGTAAAATCCAATTCAGCAACTAGTTCTAGCACAGTTGGTACTACTGCCTCAGCCGCCAATAAATTCCCAGAATGTATCTCTCTACTGGTATTATTTCCTGATGGCAGAACTAGATATGGATCGATGGGTAGTAGAAGAAGTTCGTCACGTAGTTCCTGTAAAAAAGTATATGTTAACTGCCAGTCTACCTGCCAATTTCCAGTAAAGGGAAACTGCCGAACACTGGTGCGCTGCTCTTTCATCAAAGTTAGTTCTATCCAACCATCAGCGACACAACCAGTTTGTCGCACTTTAGCATGATTAAAACGAGTAAATTGACTTATTTCACTGCTGAGTCTCACAGTGAATTGTTCATCTTCTGCTTTTTTGATCAGCAGACTTTCAATCAGTCGATTAAAGCTGACTTCTAACGCAGATAATTCCTCAATTTTCATGGATATTAAATATTAATAGGGAGTAGGGAGTGGGGAGTGGGGTAAATGTGGGGAGGGTAAGACGCAGGGACACGGAGAATGAAAATGTCTCCGCGTCCCCATATCCTTGCGTCCCCGTGTCCTCTTCAAGTTCCTCCACCAAAAACTTCGACATTAGCAAATACACAAACAGGTGAACCATGTCCTACCCAAATGGCCTGATTTGGTTCTCCTTTGCCACAATAAGGAGTACCATACATTTGCCAGTTTGTGGCATCTCCGACTTTAATTAAACTATGCCAAAATTCTGGTGTTGTGGCGCGATAGTTAGGATTGCGGAGGGTTTTGGTGAATTTACCATTTTCAATTAATTTAGCGTACTCACAACCAAATTGGAATTTGTAGCGGCGATCGTCAATTGACCAAGAACGGTTAGATTCCATGTAAACGCCGTGTTCTATGCCGCTAATAATGTCTTCAAAAGTGCCGTTTAGAGGTTCTAAATTCAAGTTACCCATGCGATCGATCGCTGGTCGATTCCATGAGGAAGCACGGGCACAGGCAACTCCTGCTACACCTGCTCTTGCTTGACTCTCCAGACTGCCTAAACCCCGTTGGAGTACACCTTCTTTAACCAAATACTCCCGTGTTGCTACAGCTCCCGTATCATCAAAACCATAACTAGCAAATTCACCAGGTACGGTAGGATCAAAGGTAATGTTCATCAGTGGCGAACCATAAGCTAGGTTGCCAAAATCACTTTTATTAACGAAACTGCCCCCAGCATAGTTACGCTCATCTCCCAAAATTCGGTCAATTTCTAGGGGATGCCCGACACTTTCATGGATTTGCAGCATCATTTGATCTGGGGCTAAAACTAAATTGGTACGGGTGGTTGGGCATTCCTCTGCTGTCAAGAGTTCTATTGCTTGTTCGCCTATTTGCCGTACCCGATGCCATAAGTCTTCTTGTTTTAAGAGTTCGAGTCCGCCTTGATAACAGTTTGCTTGCGAGCCGTTGTCGCTGCGCTGCTGTACAACCGCTCCATCTTGGGCAGTGACTCCGTAATTAGTGCCTATAGATAGTATTTTTTGATAGACTTCTGAGCCGTTGCTGCTAACAAACCAAGACTCTCTCTCAGTGGTGCTGGCACTGGCTATAGTTTGCACAATTTTGTCGTTAACTTTGAGCCTTTGGCAAATGTGAACCAGTAAATCGTTGATTTCTCCTGGACTCAGAGCATCCAATGGCTCAATAAATGGAGATTTATATTCACCGACGACTTTAGGGCGCTCACTTTCACGGAAGGGATGTATCCACCATTCACTGGCTGCTAGTGCCTGTTTATAGGCTGTTTGGGCAGCGGTTTGAAGGGAAGACAGTTCTAGAGAGTTAGTAGCTGCATAACCCAGACAGCCATTGACCAAAACTTCCAGCATGGCTCCGACAGTGAAGGATTTGCCGTTTAGTTGGGGTAAGGCATCACGAACTGAACGGATAGTAGAAGTCTCCTTTACGGCTCTAATACCAATCCAATCAGCGGGAATATCGAAACTAGCGATCGCTTTTTTAAGTTCAGACCACATAATTTAAGAAATTGGGAATTGGGCATTGGGCATTGGGCATTGGGCATTGGGAAGAATTCAATCTTAGTCCCCAGTCCCCTCTAATTCCGATGCCAGCGCGTGCCATCACGGCTATCAATTAGCGTAATACCTTCTGCTTGAAGTTCGTCACGAATGCGATCGCTTTCGGCAAAATTCTTGGCTTTACGTGCTTCTTGCCTTTGCTGAATTTTAGCCTCAATTTCCGCATCGCTTAAAGCATTACTCGTATGAGTTTCAGCTTCTATCTCCGCTTCTAAACCTAAAACTCCCGCCAATGTGACGAGAGTTTGCCATTGACGCTGTAACTCCTCTGGTGATGTTTGTGTTTTCCCTTCATGCACAAGAATGTTTCCCTCACGGCGCAGTTCTTTGGCTAATTCAAACAGCACTGTTAATCCACCGGGAAAATTAAAGTCGTTATTTACACTTTCTTGGAAGCGTTCAACATCTGAATTTTGGATTTTAAATTTTGGATTTTGGATTAGGGAATTTTCCGCCTCTTCTACTTCCCAGCCTAGTTTTTTGCCGTATTGGTAGCCAAAAAGTAAACCTTCTTTAATGGTATGCCAACCATTAGTAGCTGCGGCGATCGCTTCATCGGTAAAATCTATGGGTGTACGATATTGAGCGGTCAATACAAACAACCGCACTGCCATCGGGTCAACTCCTCGATCCAGCAATTCTCGAATAGTGGTAAAGTTGCCCAAAGATTTGGACATTTTTTCACCATCTACCTTCACCATGCCGTTATGCAACCAGTAACGCGCTAAGGGTTTTCCTGTCACAGCCTCAGATTGGGCAATTTCGTTTTCGTGATGGGGAAAAATTAAGTCAGCACCACCAGCATGAATATCTATGGTATCACCCAAGCGATCGCGCACCATTGCCGAGCATTCAATGTGCCACCCCGGACGACCTGCGCCCCAAGGTGATTCCCAAGAGGGTTCTCCCGGTTTTGCTGCCTTCCATAAAGCAAAATCAGAAGGATCTTTCTTTTTTTGGTACTCTGGATCTTCTACGTTGACGCCGCAGCTACGCCCGTCGTAGACATCGCTTTTCCCAGCTTGCATATCTTCTAACTTGCGTCCCGAAAGCTTGCCATACTCAGCAAACTGCCGTACTGCATAATACACATCGCCGTCAGCAGGATAAGCAAAACCTTTATTTTCCAACTCATGAATTAACCGCTGAATGCCATTCATCGTGTGGGTAGCGCGGGGATACTCATCAGCTTCTTTGATCCCCAATCGTGCCATATCCTCAAAATATGCTTTGATAAAGCGATCGGCTACAGCTTCCATTGATGAATGTTCAACACAAGCTCGATTCAGAATCTTGTCATCAATATCGGTAAAATTTTGGATATATCGCACTTCATAGCCGATAAACTGGAGGTATCGGCGTACTACGTCCCAAACGATGCAAGCTCTAGCATGACCCAAATGGCAGTAGTCGTACACCGTCACGCCGCAGTAATACATCTTAACCTTGCCTGCTTCGACTGTTTCAAACGGTTCTTGACGACGGGTGAGAGTATTGTAAAGGGTTAGGGTCATAACAGAAGTAATGCTGAAATAAGGAGATACGTAATAATAGGGTAAAGCAGCTGGGATGACAGTCCAGCATCCCTATGCTAGTGTTTTCTGGACTATCTGCGCTACATTACTATTTTTTGACTATTTGATAACAGCGCTATGCAATCAGCAGTTACACCCGAATCTTCCGCAATGGATACGCCCAAACAAGGAATGCCAGTAACAATTATTACGGGTTTCCTCGGTAGTGGCAAGACGACTTTACTCAATCATATCCTCAACAACCAACAGGGTTTGAAAACGGCTGTTCTCGTGAATGAATTTGGCGAAATTGGCATCGACAACGAGCTAATTGTTTCCACTGGTGAGAACATGGTGGAGCTAAATAATGGTTGTATTTGCTGCACTATTAATAATGATTTAGTAGATGCAGTTTACAAGGTTTTAGAACGCCAAGAAAATCTAGATTATCTAGTAGTGGAAACAACAGGATTGGCAGATCCGCTACCAGTAGCTTTAACATTCTTGGGCACAGAGTTGCGAGATTTAACCCGCTTGGATTCGATTATTACCGTGGTAGACGCGGCGAATTACAGCCTAGATTTATTTAACTCTGAGGCAGCATACAGCCAGATTGCTTATGGTGATGTAATTGTGCTGAACAAAGCAGATTTGGTTGATGAAGCCACTTTGAATGAGTTAGAAAGAAAAATTAACGAAGTTAAGGAAGGAGCAAGAATTATTCGCGCTACGCGATCGCAAGTGCCACTACCGTTAATTCTCAGTGTTGGTCTGTTTGAGTCTGATAAATATTTTGACACAGTGGTGGATGAACACGACCATCACGATCACGATCATCATGATGATCATGATCACTCAACCTGCGGTCACGATCATCACGACCATGACCACGATCACCACGAGCATCACCATCATTCTGACCATTTAGAAAATGATGGTTTTACTTCCATCTCTTTCCAAAGTGACAAGCCTTTTTCTATTAGGAAGTTTCAGTATTTCTTAGATAACCAGTTACCCTCAAATATCTTCCGAGCGAAGGGTATTATGTGGTTTGATGAAAGTCCAAAGCGTCATATTTTCCACCTTTGCGGTAAACGCTTTACCTTGGATGATGATGAATGGCAAGGTCAATTGAAAAACCAGCTAGTGCTGATTGGTCAAAATTTAGATCGTGAGGCTTTAATTACTCAACTCGAAAACTGTATTTGTCTACCTTCAACCTCTCGCGGTAAAGGTTTTGGGAAATAAAAGTTAGGAGTTACTCATTCCCAGGTAGAACCTGGGAATGCATTCCCAATGGCTCCGCCATCGATTTTGAGCAATGGAAATGAGATAATAGCGTAGGCGTAGCCCGTCGTAATTTAGTTTGCGGTTTAAGAATGCGATCGCTCTAAAATTGAAACGTTGATGAACCTTTAGATTAAAATGCGCGTTGTTATCCAGCGAGTCAAATCATCTCAAGTTACAGTTAACGGTGAAATTGTCGGCAAAGTTGGGCGGGGGCTAAATTTGCTCGTGGGTATTGCTAATACCGACACTGATGCTGAAATCGACTGGATGGTGCGTAAGTGCTTAGAATTGCGGCTGTTTCCTGACGAGAAAGGAAACGACCGTTGGCAAAAATCTGTACAAGAAATTGGCGGTGAGTTGTTGGTAGTCAGTCAGTTTACGCTTTACGGTGACTGTCGCAAAGGTCGCCGTCCTTCTTTTGACCGTTCAGCCACTCCGCAGTCAGCAGCAGATTTGTATAATCGTTTTGTTACCAAATTAAGAGCTAGCGGGTTGCAAGTGGAAACAGGTCAATTTGGTGCAATAATGCAAGTTACAATTGAAAACGATGGCCCTGTAACTTTGTTACTTGAAAAAGAAGCAATTTAAGTATATACACTAAAAAGATGAATAACAGTAGCCTCTAGACCGTGGTGTTCTAATTGATGAGAGAATATTAAATTAACCATCACAAAAGTTTAAATTCATTCATCATGACGAAAATTCAGTTTTCTAAAGGTCTTGACGAAGAAGTCACTCCAGAGGTACGCTTGACGCGATCGCGCAGTGGTGACAGTGGCACAGCGACATTTATTTTTACGAATCCGAAAATTTTAGATCAAGGTAGCACCGAAGATATTACCGGGATGTACCTGATTGACGAAGAAGGAGAGATAATTACCCGTGAAGTTAAGGCTAAATTTGTCAACGGGAAACCGGAAGCATTAGAAGCACTTTACGTAATGAAATCTGTCCAAGAATGGGAGCGCTTTATGCGCTTCATGGAACGGTATGCAGAAGAAAACGATTTGGGACTGAGCAAAAATGAGGCATAGGGCATAGGGTATGGGGCATGGGGCAAAACAGTTCCGAGTTCTGAGTAAATAAGTAAGATTCCCCACTCAGTACGGGCTAAACCCTAGCTATCCGCTAACAGTACTCAGCACTTCTGAAGGGCATGGGGCATTGGGCATAAGTAATTGTTTTCATGTCCAATGTACTATTTCCCATGACAAATGAGTCGTTATCAAAAGTTGAAAGCTTAAGCTATGATACAACAACCCCACCCAGACTCGCCTAGAATTACGGTAACTTGTGCTGTGGTTACTGTCAGCGATACACGCACTTTTGAAACAGACAAAAGTGGGCAGCTAATTCAGCAGTTACTCCTTGCTGCTAACCATGCTATAGGAGTGTACAGAATTATTAAAGATGAACCAACACAAATTCAAGGGCAGATAGAAAATCTGGGTAAAAGCTCAAATTTGGATGCTGTAATTTTCAGTGGTGGTACAGGTATTGCACCAAGAGATACCACCTATGATGCTATTGAGAAGTTACTGGAGAAAACCTTACCGGGATTTGGTGAGTTATTTCGTTTTTTAAGTTATCAAGAGATTGGTTCGCGGGCGATCGCTTCTCGCGCTGTTGCTGGTGTTTATCAAGATAAATTAATCTTCTCGCTTCCTGGTTCCAGTAATGCTGTGCGACTAGCGATGGAAAAATTGATCTTACCCGAACTCACTCACTTAGTAAGTCAGGTTTGTAAGGGGTGAAATAAGCAGCTGTTCAGACAGTTCCCATAAGAACTTTTATGAGGCACTGAAATCATCCCTTCTGTTCTTACATCTTGAAGCTATCTAGAATTATAGTCAAACGGATAAAATTGTTAATATCAGGTCAGCAATGGAGCCTATTTACTGGAATTGCATGATTGCTCACGGCATCACTGCATTTTCATACTTTGGTATCCCCATAGTAATAGGGGTTATCTTTGCCAAAACTAAGGCAACTATCCCTTCTCAGTTTTGGCTAACCTTTTTCTTATCAGGTGGGTTCGTACTATTTTGCGGATTTCATCATTTTCTGGTGATCTTTGAGCCATATATGGCAGTATCTCTGCTGCACTTAGGCGTACTCGACATAATGGCATTTATTTCCTTGTCTGCTTTACTCTACATGATGCCAACCGCTGATCAAATTGTAGAGGCGATCGCTAGATATGAAGAAGATACCCGCGAACTTCAACGCAGCCAGCAGATACAACAGCTGTTCCTAGATCAGGGCCCCTTTGGAGCCTATATCAAAGATGAGCAATCTAGAATGCTCTACTACAACCAGGAGTTACAGTCTAGATTTTCGGTAAATCCACAAGAATGGTTGGGAAAAACAGATAGTGAATTCTTGCCAGATCCAGAAGAGGGGCGGCGGGTAATGGAAAACGATCAAGTCGTTTTGAAAACTCTACGCCCCTTAAAGCTGATTGAAGAGGCAAAAAGACCTGGTAACGATCAGCCGTCCTACTGGCTATCGTTTAAGTTTCCGTTTAGCGATTACGCAACGGGTGCTAACCGCATCGGTGGGATCAGTATCGAGATTACAGAATCCATAGAAGCACAGCGATCGCTCACTGAGCTAAATCGGCAACTACAAGAAAAAACGCTGCAATTAGAGGCAAAAACACAGGAACTTATATATCTCTCAGATATGGCGGATATGCTTTATTCCTGCGAGTCTGAAGATGAGGTGTATCAAGTCGTCGCTTTCACCTGTTCCAAGCTGTTTCCTAATATGAGTGGTTGTATCTATATAATTGCTAATTCCAAGAATTATGTTCAGATGAATAGTTTTTGGGGAGGTGAAAGAAACAGTAAAGAAATATTTTCGCAATCTGAGTGTTGGGCATTGCGGAGAGGGAAATTAAACCTTTTATCGCCTGGTGACTCAGGACTGATGTGTAGCCACTTAATACAGCCTGTTAGGGGCACACATTTGTGTGTTCCATTCTTTGGACAAGGCGAAGTAGTTGGGGTTTTACACATCTATGCGCTTGCAGAAATCAGTCCAGAAGATCAACAAATTACTGAGATTATTGCTAGAACATTAGGCATTGCACTGAATAATCTATCGATAAAACAACGTCTAACCTATGATAATTTGCGCGATGGGATGACCCAACTATTCAATCAAAACTATATGCAAAGCATAACGGAACAGAGGTTAGCGGAAGCTGAACGGTCGGGACAACCTCTTAGTGTTATTTTCCTTGATATCGATAACTTCAAATCTTACAACTCGCGTTATGGGCATCTGACTGCCAATATTGTTCTCCAGGCATTAGCAAAGCTGCTGTTAAAATCTGTTCGCTCTTTTGACATTGCTTGCAGATGGGGTGGTGAAGAATTTGTGATTGTGATGCCTAATATGACACTGGAAACGCTCAGAAAGCGAGTAGAACAACTAAGAATAGATATTGAACAAATGCAATTGAAGGACGGCGATCAGATCATCGAAAGCATCACCGCTTCTTTTGGAATAGCTGTATCAGAACCAGGTATTACGGTTAAGGATTTGCTGAATCGGGCAAATCAAGCAATGCTTGAGGCAAAGCGAAAAGGGAAGAATCGGGTTATGGAGTATGTAAATACCTATAATTAATTTAGGAGGCGGGAGGCAGGAGTAACCCACGTTTAAAAGTGTGGGATTAAAGCAAGGACACTTCAAATAAAAAAACAACTCCCTGAAGATGTGGGAGTTGTCATTTTGTATTCGAGTAGTTTTTAAAAGATTCAGAATGGAGCGATTGCTAGACAAATAGTAGCCAAAATAGCAGCGATTATATAAAACACTCCAACCACTTGCAATTCTGACCAGCCAGTAAGTTCCAAATGATGGTGTAAAGGTGCCATTTTAAAGAGGCGCTTGCCTTTGCCATCAGGGCCCTTTGTGGCTTTGTAATAACTTACCTGTGCCATCACCGAAAGGGTTTCTACGAAGAAGATACCACTGAGAATAAACAGACCTACTAAGGTGTTTGTCAATAGTGCTACAGCAGCTAAAGCTCCTCCCAGGGCTAAAGAACCAGTATCTCCCATGAAAACGCGGGCTGGGTTACGGTTATGGGCTAAGAAACCTAAGCACCCGCCACTTAAAGCAGCACAGAAAACCATCAACCCTGGTGCTGTAGGTGCGACTAAAGCACCTAATGCCAAAAGTGCGATCGCTACTGTTCCTGCTGCCAAGCCATCAATACCATCTGTTAAATTAGTCGCATTACTTTCTGCAACTAGTACAAAACCTGCTAACGGCCAAAAGAGAAATCCTAAGGGTAGTGTGAAGCTAACCCAAGGTAAAGCAATATTTGTAATATTAGAAGGTTGATTAAACATCAGCCATAGACAAAACACAGCCGCAAAACTTACCTGCAAAGCTAGTTTTGTTCGGGGAGATATACCTTTATTTGATTTACGGCGCAGAATTTGCCAATCGTCGAGCCAGCCAATCAATCCATAGCTGATTGTCAATGCCGAAACCGCAAGCACCTCTTTCGCAAAGCCAGACAATATACAGGCAATTATCACACCTACAGGTATAAAAAATACACCGCCCATTGTGGGAGTGCCTGCCTTTTTTAGATGAGCTTGGGGCCCATCTTCGCGAATTATTTGTCCAGTTTTAAGTGCTTGAAGTAAAGGTATTACCCAATAGCCCACCGCACCTGAACCCAACGCACACAACAGTAGTGGCAGGGTTAACGACATACTTTGCCACGGTAGCCGATTGGCCATCGAATCCAAGAAAAATGCTGTTGTACCTAGCCCTACGGCTAATAAAGAGGCTAGAGCGATTCCAGAAATGTTTAATCCTTGCTCAGGAGATAATTTAGCGTCCACAGAAGTTTCCCTTCACTCCACACTTATAAAACTGAATACCAGGAACTACGGATACCACCAAGTCCCTAACCTGAAAAGGCTAATTCTCAGCGATTCCCATACCGTCATCATCATCGAGGTCGTAGCCAATGCCATCTTCTACACCCATTAAGGAGTCTATTCCTTCTTCGTCATCTTGAAAATCCGATTCGTGAACGTCACGCACAATGATCCGGCCATTGGTTTGTATCCAATCCCACAAAGAAGACTCTGGCTTTAAGGGGATGACATCGGCTCGTTGGTTATGGGGTTCTTCACGTAATGGAGAGTTCAACATATCGAGTCAGGACAAGAAAAGGTTTACGTAAGTTGACATTTAGAGTCTATCACCTGACACGGATTAATTTAGTTATCTTTTCAACCCTTTAGTTGATAAATCCGCATTCCGATGGAAATTTTTTATTTAATAAGCATAAGGCTTAAGTCAAGTGATTCTTAGTAATTTTTGTGGCTCTACATATATGTCATGAATATCTTGTTTATGCTGATGGAAAGTGAGTGATTTTTGAGGTGACAGGCGATGATGGGAAAAGCGGCTCTTATCGATGCGATCGCACTTACTAATCGCGGTCTACTGGCGACCCCAGCACAGAAACAGTCTATCTTAGCAGCGATCGCCAATTTAGAAGACTTTAATCCTACACCCCGTCCGGTGGAAGCTACTAATTTGCTAGATGGCAATTGGCGATTACTATACACCACTAGCAAGGCTCTTTTAAACTTAGATCGTCTACCTTTTTGCAAACTGGGTCAAATCTATCAGTGTATCCGGGTAGAGACTACAAGTGTTTACAACATAGCTGAGATTTATGGCTTACCTTATTTGTCAGGATTAGTCAGCATTGCTGCTAAATTTGAGCCAGTTTCAGATCGGCGTGTCCAAGTGAAATTCGAGCGTTCTATTATCGGCTTACAACGTTTAATAGAATACAATTCTCCGGTAACTTTTATCCAACAAATTGAAGCAGGTAGAAAATTTCCCGGAATTGATATTGCAGTAAACAGTGATAAACAGCAAGGCTGGTTAGATATCACTTATATAGATAACGATCTGCGGATAGGCAGAGGTAACGAGGGTAGTGTGTTCATATTGAGTAAAACATAAGTTGGTGCAAAAATACTATTTGCGAACGAAGGTACGCTATAACGTGTGCCTTGTCAAGTAGGGTCTAATACAGTTTTAAATTTGGGATGTGATATGGGCTGAGGAGTGAGGAGATGAGAGGATACGAATAAATAATATTCAATCCCCAATGCCCATTACCCCTTATCCCCAGAGGGGGCCCCACCTTCCCCAATGCCCAATCCCCAATTCAGACAAATAACTTAACAAAGACTCTGACTGCGACCTTCAGGTTGTAGAGTGAAATCAATTAGCCCTCTAGATTGGCGATTGATAACTAAAAGGGAAAATAATCATGGTTCAACGTGGTTCTAAAGTACGTATTCTCCGCCCTGAATCCTACTGGTTTCAGGATCTTGGAACTGTGGCTTCCATTGACCAAAGCGGCATCAAATACCCTGTAATTGTCCGCTTTGAAAAGGTCAATTACTCTGGTATAAATACCAACAACTTCGCCCAGGATGAATTAGTCGAGGTTGAAGCACCAAAGGCTAAAGCACCGAAAAAATAGCAGCAAAGCTATAAGGGGGTTGTTTGATGCGATGATGAAGGGTAGTCTTAAGTCTGAAGTATGAAATCTGAAACTTTCAGTTTATTCATGCTTCGTCCTAGCCTACCCTAATCTACGAGAAGCCGCCCTGCGGGTATTTACGGGTTCTTTTGGGTAGTAATACGAGCCACCTACGGCTATGTAAGTTACTATCCGATCTTTTCTTTATTTAACCCCCAAGTACATCAAAATTGTCTGCTTAATCATCTGAATGCCTGAACTGCCTGAAGTTGAAACAGTCCGAAAGGGTCTAAATCAATTGACTCTTAACCAAGAAATTACGGGTGGAGATGTGTTGCTCGATCGCACCATCGCCTACCCGTTTTCTGTAGGTGAGTTTGTTGATGGAATTGAAAAAAGTGCGTACCCCGGAGGGGTTGGCGCAACCATCGCTACTTGGCATCGTCGCGGTAAATATCTCCTCGCTGAATTCTCCTCATCTTCCCCTTCATCAACCGGCTGGCTAGGGGTTCATCTGCGAATGACCGGTCAGCTGCTATGGCTGCATCGAGATGAACCATTACACAAGCACACACGGGTTAGATTATTCTTTGGGGATCAGCAGGAATTACGCTTTGTGGATCAGCGTACCTTCGGTAAAATATGGTGGGTTCCGCCTGGTGTTGCTGTAGAAAGTATTATGACTGGTTTGGCAAAACTGGCAGTAGACCCATTTTCACCGGAATTCACTGTTGAGTATCTAGCAAGCAAACTCCAAAACCGCCGCCGTCCGATTAAAACTGCGCTACTAGATCAATCGGTGGTGGCAGGATTAGGTAACATTTATGCCGATGAAGCATTGTTTAAGAGTGGAATTTTACCTGAAACCCTGTGCATAGATTTGCAGCTAAAGCAAATTGAACGTTTACGAACAGCCATAATTCAAGTGTTAGAAACCAGCATTGAGGCTGGTGGTACGACATTTAGTAATTTCCTAAATGTCAAAGGTACTAACGGCAATTATGGTGGTGTAGCCTGGGTTTATAACCGCGCTGGAGAACCCTGTCGAGTTTGTGGTACAGCAATTCAACGGATTAGGTTAGCTGGGCGATCAAGTCATTTTTGTTCCCAGTGTCAAACGTTACGGGGAGTTAGGAGTTAGTGTCGGGTGTGTTACAGCAGTTTTTTGTTTAATTTAACCCACCTACTTAGGAGTTTTTACTTCTAACTCGGAACTCTCTTAAAATGCAGATAGATAAAACAAGTTACAAATTTGAGAGAGGAATTCATGGCAGTCAAGAAAGGAGATATGGTTCGCGCTGTGCGCGAGAAACTAGAAAATAGTCTGGAGGCAAAAGCCAGTGATACTCGCTTTCCTTCTTATTTGTTTGAAACCAAGGGCGAAATTGTAGATGTCAAAGGTGATTACGCCCTGATTAAGTTTGGGAAAGTGCCAACACCTAATATTTGGTTACGTGTGGATCAACTCGAAGAGTTTAAATAATAAATTCTGAATTCAGGAGTCAGATTTCAGAATTTATTCTGATTCCTGAATTCTTGTTGATAAAAATCGCATCTTAAATTGAAGTTGTCTGTCGGTTGGGATGCAGTGGAATTGAGAGTGTTTTGGAATTGACACTCAGTGATGAAAAAAGAAAGACTTTGCATCCTTCGGCTCAATCTGTGCGTCAAAATATTGAGCGATCGCAGGAAATTTTGGGTAACAAAATAATTTGTAATTTGTAAAAATAGCAGCAAAAGTAAAAGGCAGTAGGTTTTAATCCCGCTGCCTTATTTGTTATTCCGAAATTTATTACCCTATAAATCAAATCGGCAAAACCTCTCTCCAAACCTCTCCCCTAGAAGGGAAAGGCTTGGAATTTTCCTAGGAGGCGGCTGGGGGGTTGAGTTCCGCGTTAGCGGCGAGAATCCTGATCTGCGGGGTCGCCGTAGGGGTCTTCGCTGGCTGGGCGGACGTCACCAAACTCCCCTGTGTCTGCGGGGTCGCCGTAAGGGTCTTCACTAGCTGGGCGAACGTTGCCGTAAGACGCGATATCTGCGGGGTCGCCATAAGGGTCTTCACTGGCTGGGCTGACGTTGCCGTAAGATGCCGGGTCTGCGGGATCGCCGTAGGGATCTTCGCTGGCTGGACGGACATTGCGATCGCGCAATTTGGCATCTTCTTCAGCTTGCTCGCTGTTCGACCCCAAAAGCAAATCTTTCGCCTTTCGGAAAAATTCATCTACCATAATCTGTCTCCTGATTTAAGTTCGTGTTTCCGACGTGCGCGATCGGCGTTATCCTCCGGGAAACCCGCTTTAGATTTACACACGCTTCGCTGCTCTAGAGTGCCGGAGCTGCGGATGAAGTTATACCAGTGAGATCGCGACCTGTGGCACTCCGGTTATAGCCTTGGAATTCCCGATACTTTTGTGCTTCAGATTCTGGTACTCGAATTCCTTCTGCTGGTGCTGTTACCCAGTGAGCGCGATGTTCAGCATCACGGTAGTATACACGCCCGTTCTTAGAAAGATAGTATTTACCTTGCGCTCCTTCTTGCGAAGCATTTTTATGCTGGTTGTAGAGATAATAAAGTCCAGCGGCTCCCGCCAAAAGCGCTACTTTTTGCCCTGTACCCAATCCTTTCTTAGCTTCGGGTTGGTTTGTGCGATCGCTCACTGTTCTACCAGCGGTATCATCCACTGGTGGTGGCACATTAGCTTTTTGAGAACCGCCTCCGCAGCTACTCAGCAAGGGCACCATTAGCAATGCCGAAAGCAGCACTGCAAATAGACGCGAAACTATTTTACGTTCTTTATATATTGTATTCATTGGATTTCGTTCTCACCTGTATTTGCTAAAAGCCTTACTGTTGCAAAAACAAAGTTGGAATTCCTGTTATTTCGCTGGGAATTGAAAAAACATTTACCACTCAATTTACAACTGCACAGCTACAGCGTTTCTCTGTCATCATCGTCGATTTTCTCAAGCATTCCATCCCGCCTTTGAGAGAAACCGCATTCATCCCAAGGAAATATATTGTTGATTTTTGATGAGTCTATTTAGCTGAAACGCCGAAATCTTCAGCAATTTCTCGGTTATTTTTTCTGCGTAAATAACTTAGAAAGATACAGTTACTATGATGCTTTTAGTCAAAAAGTACACTCAATATGACATCAAAAAATACTAGCACTCGTCTTCTTTTGGCTTTATGGGATTTGGGAGGAACGGAGCAAGAAGTTAAAAAGGGTCAACTGACTAAGCGAATTGTATCCAAAAGCCAGAAAGTAGCAGATTATCAGGGCATATTCGAGGAATTACAGAAGCAGGGTGCGATCGCAATCTCCAAAAAAGGATATTCTCTGACATCTGGCAAGGGTTTAGAGGTATTGGGTGAAGGTTTGAGAAGTGGCGATTTTAAGTTTGAAGGGACGATTGTCGGTACTTGGGCAGCGAATGCGTTGTTGCGGTGGATTAGTCAGATTGATGTGGCGGTGGCTGGTTCGGATGTACTAGTTAATGGGAAGAGTGCGATCGTATCTTACGACGATTTTAAATCAGTGACGTTGGAAGTTTACGACAAGTTGAACCAAAACTACAACTTAGACGATCTTGTGCCAATTTATCGGCTCAGGAGAGAAATAGGGGATCGGGTAAGTCGTGAAGATTTCAACGAGTGGCTACTGGAAATGCAAGCTAACGATATTTTTCAGCTGATGACTGGAGAGATACTAGACTTTAATTCTGATAAACGTGACGACTCAATCACCATACCTGGAGTAGGATTGCGCTCTTACGCCAAGCGTTTGAATTAATCAGATTCCCCCTAATCCCCGTGCATTAACTCACACCTTACAGAATCACTATGACGAATAACCCTACGTCTCCCATAGAAGCCATCAATGCTGCCATCCAAAGCGATAATCCATTTATAAACGCTGGCATTGTCAAAGAGCAGGATATTTGGAAGAAGAAATCGCCAGACGTACCTAGCTTAAATGCCCATGCTTCTGATGCAATTTTTCGAGCAATTGAATTAGTACGAACAAGTCAATCTAGTCAAGACAAAGTGACTTCGATTGCTATAACTGCACAGCAGGGAGTTGGTAAAACCCACCTTCTCAGTCGCATTCGTCATCATCTCGAAAAAGAAGGTGGTGCTTTATTCGTCTATGCGGGTGGTAATAACTATACAGACTTAAATTTGGTTAAGTACCAATTCCAGCAAACCCTAGCCGATAGTCTGAGCAAAACTGGTAGTCAGTGGGTTATGCAGTGGCAGGAAGTTGCAGCAGCTATAGCAAACGAAGGTAGAAGTGAAAATGCTCCCACTCCAGCAGAGTTAGTCAAAAAATTTGATCAAGCCTATGCACAGAGTTTGGCTAAAAATAAAAACTTAATGAATGCTCTGCAAAAACAAGTCCTCAAAAATAAGCCAAATGCAGATCCCTATATTCTTCGGGCTATTTTGTGGACGCTTTCAGAAACTCAAGCAGCTTTTGCAATCAAATGGTTATCTGGTGAAGAGTTAGCTCAAGTTAATGCTGATGAGTTGGGACTACCTAATCCTAGCAAAACAAATCAAGATAGAGAAGCTGAAGCTCTCAAAAATATTCAGCAAATTTTGAATTTGGTTAGTTTCTATAACCCAGTCGTTATTTGTTTCGATGAAATAGATGTTAGAAACAACTCTACTGATGATGGGTTGCCAACAGAAGGTGTAATCGCTAATTTGGTCAAAATTCTCCATGATACTCTCGAAAATTCTGAAGTTAGTCAAGGTGTTGTTATTCTAACAGTAATGTTACCTGAAACATGGAGAGACAAAGTAAATTCTATGCCAGGTGGTACGCCTGATAGAATTTCAAAATATACACAACGAAAACCACTAGAATTAAAACACGTTAGTGGCGACTCAATGGTTGAATTAGTCACTGTTTGGTTGAAAGAATTTTACAGTGAAAAAAATTTAATTCCTCCTCATTCACTTTACCCATTTGAAGAAAGTAAGCTAAGAGAATACGGCAAAGTAAGTAAACCAAGTGTAAGGGAAGCTCTGCGATGGTGTGCAGATAACTTTAAGATTTATGAAGAGCCGCTTCCATCTGATCCATTTGAGAGGTTTGAACTGGCATTCAAAAAGGAAAGCGAGGCAGATATTGGAGATTATATAGAGGATAGTTCCTTAATTGCTGAAGCTCTCTATTTTGGATTTGTAACTTTAAAATTTCAGACTCTAGAAGGAGTAATGATTGAAGAGGTTACAAATGATATAAAGCCTAAAGCATACCATATAAATTATATAGATTTCAAAATAATTGGTAATGAGAGAGGGAAAGAAGTAAAAATAGGTGTGGCTGTAATACAGTCTTCTCAAGCTACATTAACAGCAGGATTAAAATGGTTAATAGATTACGAAAAATATGACCTTACTCGCGGGTGTCTAGTTCGTTCCGAATACAAGATAAAACAAGTTAAAAATAACTCATCTGCATATAAATTGCTGAACGAACTTATATCTTTAAGAGGTGGAGAACACGTCGATTTGATAGGAGAGCAGATTCGCCCACTTATAGCAACTTTAGCAGTTTATCAAAAGCGCTTAAATTATCAATTAAAAGAGGAAGAGATTTTTGATATAATTTCCAAAAATAAGATTACGTTTGATAATCTTTTACTTCGAGAAATTTTAAGTAACCCATCGGGTAGTATGCCTACTATTGATGAAGAAGAAGATATCCAACTAATAGATAACTTCCTCAATTCTTCTTCAAATATTAGTGAAACAGATGACTCAGATGAATTGAACGAGTTATTTAGTTAAAGATGAGTGAATCAATTTTAATTTACAACGCACTGTGTCTACCTGCTCCCGACATTGAAGCTTTAACACAAGGGCGAACAATTGCAGCTATGTCTCGTAAATTGCTTAATACGGGGCAAAAATTCGCTCTTTACCCCCTTGATTATTCAGCAACTATACTTTCAATTGAGCAATACTACCACGCAAGTTTTTTACCCATTGCTCAAAGTGCATTAACACAGTTTAATAGTCAGGGTATTTTGTTACAGCCTAAGCAAATCAGCTTACTGAAAAATGATGAACAGTTACAATTACCCCTCTTATCCTATGAGACGGTTTCAATTAAAACTTGGGCTAAATGTGAGCGTTGCCAAATACTAGATCCAACTGAAAACTTAGATATTTTATCTCAGCTAACTATATGGAAAACAGAAGTATTTGAGGCAGTATTACAGAAAAAACCGCATATTTTTTTGGCTTACTTGCGAGTTTATCATTTACCTCAATTATGTGAAGTTGTAGCTAATCCTAACATTCAGGAAAAACTAGGAAAATTTGTTAGTTTACCTAATTCTCTAACAGTTTCTGAAACAAGGCCAGTATTAAACGATCGCACTTTCGCCCAACGCAAACACCAGTTAGAAAAGCTAGAACCCTCGCTGCATCCTGAATTGGAAGAATTGCAGAGTGCGATCGCATCCCTAACAATTAGCCAACCAGCAGCGAAACAATTAGACGACGATATCAAAGTATTTTTGGGTTGGAGTAGTGACAAGCTAATTAAGCAACCCGATCCAAATTTAGCTTGGATAAATGATATTGCAAAATTGGGCGATCGCAGCATCGAACAAGACGAGGGTAAAAGCAACTATCAAGCTGGTACAGATTTTGAAATCATCGCACGCCGTAGCCTTGATTTTTTAGGATTCAAAGTTGAAGAAAACTACAAAGGCGGTGCAGGTGGCTTAGACTTATTTTGCTCACAACCTTATCCTCTTGTTTGCGAATGTAAAGCAGGTAAAAGCATTCCTGATCGTGCAGTAGAAGAATTAGATAGGATTGGTAAAAGGCATCTTAAAGAAAATTATCTTCAAGCTATGCGGTTAATTATTGGCCCAGGTCAACCAACTAAAAATCTGAAAGAATCTGCTCAGATATCTAAAATCAGTATTATAAATGTAATGACTCTACAAAAACTCGTTGAATTCAAAGCAAAATATCCAGGGGCTATTAATTTAGTCGAATTACAGCAATATCTAGAACCTGGGCAAATTGACTATAGAATTAATGAATATATTGATAAAGCTGAGAGAGACATTAAGTTGCGATCGCAGATTATCACAGCAGTCAAAGAACTCTCTGAACAAGACAACGAAAATGCAAAAGCTACACATCCGAGTTTCACAGTTACAGAAATTCGTGTTCATTACAATGCTACTCATAATCCCCGGCTAAATGATGAAGTAGTTCACGATTTACTGATAGAACTTTCTTCACCATTAACAGGATATTTAGGGCGAATTAAAGGTAGTAATTGGAATAGCGATCGCTTTTACTTTCTCCGCGATTTACCGATTAACTAAAGATAGTATAATATATCTCTTTTCTTACCTTCGCGCTCTTTGCATCCTTCTCTGCGAGACGCTGCGCGAATGCGGTTCGTTTAAAAGCAACTGAAATGCGTAGGCGTAGCTAGCCGTAGGTATCGCTTTTACTTTCTGTGTGATTGATTAATGAATCTAAAATAAGCCAAAAGATAATTAGAATTAAACTAAAACACCAACTTACTCATCTGATTCTGCAAATAAAGATTCCAAATTTTGATAACCACTAACTAAACGGACAATTTCAATTCCACTATTTATAACTCGATAAAGAATAATGTAATTATCCAAAGGGACACCCCGCAAGTCGGGCTTGATATTTCCATAGCTGCGTCCCATATTAGGGAAACTAGCTAAATATCTACACTTTTTATCAAACTTGTCAACAAAATCCTCCCCAGCATCAATATTTACCCTGACAAAATAATCAATAATTTCTGATAAATCCTGACTAGCTCCTGGAGAGATAAGATGTTGCTTCATCCTTGCAATTCTCGCGCTTTACGCAGTTTTTCCCGCAATTGTTCCACTACAACTTCCCCATTAATACCTTCTCCTCTATCCAATTGTTCAATAGCAACTTCAACTTTCTCTCGTGTTTGTTCAACCCACTGCTGATAACCTTTTTCCCACTCTAATAGCAACTTCAATGCTTTACTAATAACTTCTTCGGGATTCGCATATCTACCTGTAGCAATTTGAGCTTGGATAATTTGCTCTAGTTCAGGTTTAATTTGGATATTCATGATTTATAATTCTAGTTTATTGAGAGCTTTAACCTTGTTATAACAAAATTTAAAGTAAGTTAATTTGAATAGCGTAGGCGTAGCCAGCCGTAGACATCGCTTTTACTTTCTCCGCGATTTACTTATTAACTAAAAATAATACAATATATCTCTTTTGTCACCTTCGCGCTGTTTGCGTCCTTCTTTACGAGACGCTGCGCCTCAGCGGTTCCTTTAAAAATAACTGAAGTGCAGATTGTTTTACAGTTAATTCATTCATGAATAATTAATACTATCTATTGACTTAATTTTATTTTATGAGATGCAATAACGAGCGTAGGCGCAGCTCGCCCCAGGTATCGCAATCCTTCATTTTATCTAAGTATATGTCATTTGTAGTGACAAACTTTACAAAAAAATCATACTTAACCACTGTGTAACCTGATTTACATTAGATGGGAGGTTTCGTACTGTCGAAGAAACACATTATACTTACTACACTGGTGTTCATTAATAACCAACCTGTACTAATTTCAAAACTTAGGTGAGATGACCCATGTATTATCAAATTTGGAATTTCTTTCTTAAAGAAGATAAATACATTTACTGGAAAGAAAAAATAAAAGTTAACAAAAGTTTTGACAAAGTTACATGGCAAAAGATTATTGATTTTTTATCACTAGTAGAGCAAACTTTCCAGTTAAAAAGTCAACTAGCAGAAACCGATAGCCTTGAGCCGTTTCTCAAGTTAGCAATAGAAAATGGTTACAATTTGACCGCAGAAGAACTTGCTTGGTTTCTAATTACGAGAAGACAGATTTGGGATCTTTTTGATTTTGCCCAAAAAACGCCATCTCTCAAAGAGGAATTACTAATAGCGAAAGAGCCGCAGCAGTTCGTCAATATAGCTGCCGATAATGGCTATTACTTTTCTGTAGATGAGTTAGCTTGGCTGTTAATTGAAATCAAATCATCTTCAGAATTAGTATCTATTAACAACAGTGTTGGAGAGATTCTCACGGTATCAAGCTACGGCAGAATTGAAACAGGATACTGGATTTGGCTGGCAGAACACTGGGGAATTGTGCCACCATTTTGTCATCGGGATAAGCCGAGTACTTTCTTATCTCAAAATGTCAACAATCCTTTTTTACCCGATCGCTGTTTTTTACCCAAGAGTTACTTTAATCAACGCCTCATGGTAATTCATAATTAAAATAATTCGTAATTAGGCAAAGGAAGAGAAGAAAGCAATACTTAACGAAACGGTATTGAGTTATAAAACTTAATTACGAATTCTAGCGGTTCTCGCTTGAGTGAGATACAAGAACCCCACCCCCAACCCCCTAAGAGCAAGCGATGAGGGGACTATAATGTACCTTATTATGATTAGGAAACGCTATATACGGTGAAGCATCCTAGATGGAAGATATATCTTCTATTTAGGATGCTTCACAATAAAAAATTGTTGCTGAGACAACAATTCTGGACAAAATGTGATATTTAGACTAGAGCTATCAGCTAGCAGAAACGGTCAAACTACCGGGTTTCTGAAGATCACCTTGCAAAACCACACCTCGCTGATTGGCATGGATATGACGCAAAATTTTGTAAATTGCCTCAACTTGCTCTGATGCGCCTGCTTTCTCGGCAAGTTCGTCAAGAGAAAGGGGAGTTTTTTCTTTTTGTAACACTGCTATCACTCGTGTTTGCAAATCGAGAATGGTGGCGGCAGCTTTTTTGCCAGCTTCTACACCTGGTTGATGGTAGGCGTTGACGTTGACTAAACTAGCGTATAAACCAACAGCGCGTTCATACAAAGCAATTAATGCCCCTACAGTTCGAGGGTTAACTTGGGGAATCGTGACTGTAATCGAATCGCGGTGATTTTCATAAAGCGCTTGTCGGGTTCCTTGAAGAAAACCGGAAAGATAATCGCCTGATGTAACTCCCGGATCTATTTCAGTGGATGGCCCCTGGCGGTCTTCTAACACTTCGATAAAGGTAGCAAAGAAATTTGCTACACCCTCGCGTAATTGCTGGACGTAAGCGTGTTGATCTGTTGAGCCTTTGTTACCGTAAACGGCGATACCTTGATGAACAACGTTGCCGTCTAAGTCTTTTTCCTTGCCCAAGGATTCCATCACCAGCTGTTGCAAATAGCGACTGAATAAAAATAAGCTGTCCTTGTAAGGTAGGACAACCATATCTTTTTCGCCCTTTCCATTGCCTGCAAAGTACCAAGATAAAGCAAGCAAGGCTGCTGGGTTGTTTTTCACATCTGGGATGCGGGTAGCGTCATCCATCTCTTTTGCGCCATCTAGCATAGCGCGAACATCAATGCCCTGTAATGCCGCTGGTACTAGCCCTACAGCAGACATTTCTGAGGTGCGTCCTCCTACCCAGTCATACATCGGAAATCTCGCCAGCCAGCCTTCATCTTTGGCCAATTTATCGAGGTTGCTATCAACACTGGTAATAGCTACCGCATATTGGGCAAATTCCAAATTGTGTCCGGCGTAGGCTTTTTTAACTTCAATCATGCCGTTGCGAGGTTCCGGCGTTCCTCCAGATTTGGAGATCACCAATACCAAAGTGCTGGCGAGGCTATTTCGGAGATGATTGAGAACGCGATCGATACCTGCGGGATCGTTGTTATCGATAAAGTGAAGTTTCAGGGGCGGGAAATCAGGAGCGAGAGCTTCCGCGACGAATTGGGGGCCGAGGGCGGAACCACCAATGCCAATAGAGATAATATCTGTGAAGCGGCTTGCTCTGGGAGGATGAATAGCACCTGTTTGGACTTTTTCCGCAAAGGCTTCGATTTGTTCTAGGGTTTGGACTATTTCTTGTGTAAGTTCTGGAGCTGGCGCTAAATCAGGATTTCGCAGCCAGTAGTGTCCAACCATGCGCCTCTCGTCAGGATTTGCGATCGCACCCTTCTCTAGTTGAGCCATATCCGCAAACGCCTTGTCAAACTTCGGCTGCAACGACTCCAGGAAGGCATCATCGAACCGCATCCGACTTATGTCTAAGTACAGCCCCAATCCCTCGTGGAAATACAACCAGTTTTGGTATCGTTGCCAAAGTGCCCTAGCATCCATAGGGAAATCTCAAATAAAGTGTTTTTCAAAAACCAGTTTAATGTAAGGTTATAGCGATCCCTGCCTAGCCTTATACAGTTTACAGTTTTCAGTGTTCCCTTAACTCCTCTCCTTAAACATCTGGCATAGGGATGACACGTAGAAATTTCACAATTTCACCCCTAATTTCTATACCAATCAGATAATTATCTAGGGTAAAGCGGTGAAAAATGCCCTCACTATCAAGCTGTCGCAGTTCTTTTAAATCAGTCAGTTGCCACTTTTGGGCTAATTCAATAAAGACAAAATCATACACCCGCTCGTAGGCGGCAGGTTCTAAATTCTTCAGGTCTAGCAAAAAAGACCTTGCATAGCGCATTTCCAGACTCACTAGGCGTTACCTTAACCAAAACTTGAGGGACACCAAAAGAGTGCTGCTGAATCAGAAAAACATCAACAGTCTTACCGCTTCTTCATGGGTTAAGATATCCCACGGTTGCTGCGATCGCTTAACTTGTTGTATGGCTTTAAGCATATAAAAGTCACAATGTAAAGCTTCCAGAACATCCCAAATGTTTTGCAAATCGTCATCGGCTAACTGCTCGATTAAGTGATGCATTCTCAGTCGCAGCAAATTCATACGTCAATTATTCCCTACCAACAAACACCAACAATAAATAGTATTCCCATAAAATTAGCTACGCTCAAGCTACGCTAAAATTTATTCGCCCCGCAAAGAGGGCAGAGGGGCAGGGCTGACTTTTCACCGGATCTCGAAAACCTCACTTCTATTTCTCTCTCCTTTTTGGAGAGAGACTTGGAATTTTCACCCTTAGAGCGTCGGGAAGGGGGTTACGGGGTTAGGTTTTTCCATAGGTGACATCTGGGGGAGCAGGGGGAGAGAAGGGGGACAAGGAAGAAGCAGGACAGTAGGGAGTAGGGAGCAGAGAGCGGAGGGGAAAGACGGTAATTCATTTTCTCCCTTGCACCCTGCCCCAATCCCCAATGCCCAATCTCTAATGCCCAATGCCCAATGCCCAATCCCCAATCCCCAATCCCCAATGCCCAATGCCCAATCCCCAATCCCCAAATAACTATTTAATATGGTTGACTATCTAATTTTCTTGGCAATTTCTACAGCACTTTTTGCTCTATTCGCACTAGGACTCAATTTACAGTGGGGCTTTACGGGGTTAATTAACTTTGGTCATATTGCTTTCATGACCATCGGAGCATATACAACTGTATTGTTAAGCTTAAAGGGCGTTCCCCTACTGATATCAGCAGGGGCTGGGGCAATTGTCGCCGCCTTGTTGGGTTTGATAATTGGTTTTGCGACTCTACGCTTACGGGAAGATTATCTGGGAATTGTCACCATTGGTACGGGGGAATTAATTCGTTTGGTGGTCAATAATCAGGAATTACCTGTGGGTGACACCTGGATTTCTGGGGCGTTTGGTGTGCAAAGTTATCCCATACCCCTATCCACCGAGCCGAATTTGTTTGTCAGATTTGTGATGATTGGGTTGTTAACGCTGTTAGCTGGCGTAACTTTTTTTACGTTGTGGCGATGGATTCGCACTACCCAAATATCTCGGACTACTGATTTAGGTAAAAGGACAACTAGCAAGCAAGAATTTATATCCCGCTTGGGTGTGGGAATTGTGTTAGCAGTTTTGGCGGCAGCGATTTATATTTCTGGGGTGATCGGACTGTATAATTACAACCCAAAAGCGGGTTTGATGCTGGTGTTGCTGCTGGTTTTAGCATTTGTATACTGGCGCTTAGAAATTTTGGTGCGATCGCCTTGGGGTAGAATTCTCAAAGCCATCCGCGAAGATGAAGAAATTCCCAAGGCGCTGGGAAAAAATGTCTTTTGGTATAAATTACAATCTCTCATGCTTGGAGGTGCGATCGCCGGGATTGCTGGTGCTTTCTTCGCTTGGCAACTGAGCGCCATTTACCCTGATAATTTCCAACCGCAGATCACTTTTGACACTTGGATTATGGTGATTTTAGGTGGTTCTGGGAATAATGTTGGCACAATCTTAGGTGCGGTAATTTTCTTTGCTTACGATGCGCTGACGCGGGAAGTCTTACCTAGAATTGTTCCCCTTGATGAAGCACGTTTAGGTGCATTTCGGATCATGGTAATCGGACTAATTTTGATGGTACTGATGATTTGGCGTCCTCAAGGTATCTTAGGGAAAAAGGAGGAACTCACTCTTGGTAAATAACTATTCATCGCCACTTCCTCTTTTGGTAGCCACTGGACTTTCTAAAAGCTTTGGTGGTATCAAAGCAGTTCATGAGGCGAAAATCGAAGTTCCTAAAGGCAGTATTACGGGCTTGATTGGCCCCAATGGTGCTGGGAAAACTACTTTATTTAACTTACTCTCAAACTTCATTCGCCCAGATAAGGGACGAGTGATTTTTGACGGCGAACCGATTCACAACCTGCAACCATATCAAATCGCCCAGCAGGGAGTAATCCGCACCTTTCAGGTTGCACGGACTCTTTCGCGGTTGTCGGTGTTAGAAAATATGCTACTGGCGGCGCAAAAACAAACTGGTGAAAATTTTTGGCAGGTGCAGTTGCAACCGCACGTTGTCGCTAAGGAAGAAAAGCAACTCCAAGAGCGAGCGATGTTTTTATTAGAATCAGTGGGTTTAGCAAAAAAAGCACACGATTATGCTGGTTGCTTGTCTGGTGGACAACGTAAGCTGCTAGAAATGGGACGGGCGCTGATGACTAATCCCAAGTTAATTTTGTTGGATGAACCTGCGGCTGGGGTGAATCCGAAATTAATTGATGATATTTGCGATCGCATTATCACTTGGAACCGTCAAGATGGGATGACCTTTCTGATTATTGAACACAATATGGATGTAATTATGTCATTGTGCGATCGCGTTTGGGTACTTGCCGAAGGGCAGAATTTAGCTGACGGTACACCTTCGGAAATTCAAAGTAATGCCAAAGTTTTAGAGGCGTATTTGGGAAAATAGAGTGCGATTGCCTTTCTGTTTCAGAGCTTCTCCCACACCTACGGTGTACTCACAAGTCATCGAATTACCCAAAACAAAATAAAAACCTCACCCTGTCCTATCTTTAATCCCTCTCCTTAGTCAGGAGAGGGACAGGTTTTACGTAGTAAAACCAGGGTGAGGTATCTCAGGCGCGGGTTGGGGCTTAGGTTTGAGAGAAAGCCGCAGATGGGCATCAAAATCTTTTGAAATTTGGCTCGTGTTAAAATCGAAGCTCATATTATAGTGGAAAAAAATTTAGGTTTTTGGCTTTAACTGAACCGTATTATCACTTGGAACCGTCAAGATTGGATAGACTTTTGTAGGCAAATTACGAATTGCGTTAGCGTAGCGGTAGCGAGTCTGCGTACTCCTGCAAAGAAGCAAGCTACGCGCAGCGTCTCGTAAAGAGCGTCATTACGAATTATTTTAGTCTTCGTTATTTTCTGCAAAATTCACTTGCTCATAAAGATCCCGCAATTCAATTTTAAAATCAACGGTTTGCAGTGATAAAGTTGCAGATTCATGTTCAAGTTCAGTAAATGACCATTGACTTTCCGCCGTTTTTACATACTGCATCACATGATACTGATATTGGTCAATTAAAATATATTCCTTGAATTCTGGAATAGAGCGATAATAAAGAAACTTATCGCCTTGGTCATAATTTTTAGTCGATTTAGATAAAACTTCAGCAATTAACATCGGGTTCATAATCGTTGTTGTGCTGGTTCCTGTATAAATAGGTTGTCCCTCAATCACCATCACATCGGGATACGTATGCTGCCGATAACGGGGTATCCACAAACGCACATCACCAATATAAATATCATAATTATTGCCTCTCAAACCAAACTTCAAATAAGCATAGAAGTTGCCTGCAATTTTATTATGATTTGTAGTGCCACACGGCATCGTTATAATTTCTCCATCACAGTATTCGCTTTTATATTCTGCCTTTTCTTCAATTTCTAAATACTCTTCAGGTGTGTAATAGAATTTTTGTGTTTCTACCTGCATAAAGATACTACCTATGATTGTGCGGTTATTGTGCGGCTAAAATTTTTTGATGATATTACCATTTTAAAGTGCTATCTGAAGTTAGTCGGCTACAAGTTTTATGTTTGGTGGGGAACGGCTTGAGGCTTAGGTTTGAGAGACAGTCGCACACAGCGTCAAATCTTCGGAAATTTGGCTGGTGTTAAAATCGAATTTAATATTGTACTTGATTGATGATATTTGCGATCGCATTATCACTTGGAATCATCCTAAACTATAAGAAAGTCCAAGAGTGGAGGCATAGCGTTATGGTAATCACTCCTAATACCGCATCTGAGGTCATCTACCCCGAAAGCGACGGACAACCAATGGCGGATAATACCAAGCAATTTCGCTGGATAGTAACTATTAAAGAAAATTTAGAAATTTTATTTGCATCGCAATCAGATGTATTCATCGCTGGAGATTTACTTTGGTATCCAGTTGAAGGCAATCCTAACATCAAAAAAGCACCTGATGCTCTGGTAGTGTTTGGTAGACCCAAGGGAGATAGAGGTTCTTACAAGCAATGGAAAGAAGAAAACATTCCGCCACAGGTGGTATTTGAAATATTATCTCCTGGTAATACAACTAAAGAAATGGCAAATAAACTCCTGTTTTATCAACGCTATGGAGTTGAAGAATATTACATTTACGACCCAGACCGAAATGAACTAACAGGCTTTGTGCGCTCAGAAGATTGGTTGGAAGAAATTAACCAGATTCATGGGTGGATAAGTCCCCGTTTGCAAATCCGCTTTGAACTTACCCCACAAACTTTAGAAATATATCGCCTTGATGGATACAAGTTTCTTACACCCGTTGAGCTTGACCAAGTACGTACACAAGAACGTCAAGCCAAAGAAGTAGCTCTCCAACAACTGGAACAAGAACGCCAACGATATCAAGATTTATTGACACGACTGCAAGAACGGGGAATTAACCCAGAACAACTGTTGTGAAACATCTTTCATACCTATGTTGTACGCCAATAAACCCCATCCTCTCGCTGCATTAACTTGCAAGCAATCAACTCCCGTCGCAGGGTGGCGCAGTCAGGATGGTAGCGTTTGAGAATGTCATTTACTAGGCGTTCTGGATACTGAACCCCAATCTCAAATTTACTTGCTAACCACTTCAGAATTACTAAACGCTTTTTGCGACTAGCAGGAATTTCTTTGAGACATTCGCCCTCGAAATAATTTTTTAATACTTTGCTTTCCCAAGCTTCAATATCCACATCCTCTATCAAAGATGCCATTTTCTCAGGTGTAAAAATTTCCTTGCTAATGCTTTGCAAAGCCTCGCTATCCAATTGATATAGACGGCTATTACCTTCGGGGCGCACAGTTACCAAATTTAGCTCCTTAAGTTTCGCTAAATGATGGGATACCGTCGGTTCCTTGAGTTGCAGTAGCACCGCCAATTGTTCGACGCTGCACTCCTGATTCGCCAGGATACCTACAATCTTCAATCGGCTATCATCCGCTAATGCCTTGAAAAAGCGCAGTAAGATGTTAAATTGCTCTGCTTGCATAACTAACTTCTAATTAGATATCTATCTAATTAGAAGTATATCTAATTGAAAAGCTCACATCCCCGACTTCTCAAAAAAATCGGGGATTTTGTTGTTTAGGGACTTCCAAATAAAAAAATACTCAACTACTTCTTGTGGGGTGGGTGTCTCACCCGCCCACAGCCAAAGGCGGGCAAGATGCCCACCCCACAAGATTGGATAATTTATTTGTTGGAAGTCCCTTAATTTAACTAAACTGTTCCTCTGCATCGAGGTTGAACAGCATTTGCAGAGTTTGCATACAACGCCGTCTGGCTTCCACATCTTGCTGCGATCGCAATTGCACCATCGGGTCATGTAAAATTTTATTGACAATTCCCCGCGTTAATGCTTCAATCACCTCTTGATGTTTTTCTGCAAATTCCGAACCCAATCTCGACAAAGCTTTTTCTAACTCTTGTTCGCGGATGGTTTCGACTTTATTTCGCAGACAGCTAATAGTAGAGACAGTTTCTAAACTGCGCCACCAAATATCAAAGGCTTCCACTTCTTCTTCTAAAAGTTTCTCTGCTTCCTGTGCAATCTTCCGACGGCTTTCGTAGTTTTGCGCTACTACAGCCTTCAAATCATCCACATTAAACGCCTGGACATTTTCCAGTTCATTTACATCCGCATGAACATTACGCGGCACAGAAATATCAAATAACATTAAAGAGCGCTGAACTTCTAAAACCATTTCCAATTTGGCACGGTCAAGTATTGGCTCTGTTGCCGAAGTACTTGTAAACACCAAATCACTATCGGCAATTACGCTCATCATTTCCGATAGCGGGTGAATTTTGATCGGTTGTTGAGGGAACTGCTTTGCTAATTCTTGGGCGCGATCGCGAGAGCGATTTACAATACTAATTTCCACAGCACCTTTAGAAAGCAGGTGTTGCACCAGCAACCGCGACATCTTACCAGCACCCAGAATTACCACTCGACAAGCAGCTAAATTTGCGACTTTAATTTGTGCTAACTCCACAGCTGCCGAACTGATAGAGACAGCACCAGTACCAATACTAGTTTCAGTGCGAACCCGCTTACCAGCTGTCAGCGCTTGTTTAAATAATCGATTCAAAATGGTTTTTATACCGCTATATTGCTGCCCCAGTTTGTGAGTAGTCTTCACCTGAGCCAGAATTTGACCTTCTCCGAGTACCAGACTATCTAAACCACCTGCTACCCGCATAACGTGCATCACTGCATCATCATGCAGCAACATAAACAAGTGTTGTCGCAGAGAAAGCACGGGTAACTTACTGTATTCCGCAAGAAACTGCGTTATTTCTCGGATACCTTGGTCTGCTTCACTGGTAACAATGTAAATTTCCAGGCGGTTACAAGTGCTAAGAATTGCAACTTCGTCAATATGGGGATAGCTGGCTAATTGAGCGATCGCACTTTCAATTTGTGGTTCTGGAATGCTCAGTTTTTCCCGGACTTCTACTGGGGCTGTTTTATGGCTTAACCCCACCACTGCTATATTCATTTGCTAAATCGTAGTTACTAGTTGGTAGTTGGCAATTGGGCATTGAGTGAGAATAGGGAATGGGGAATTTTTATTTATTGGTTGATAGTTTTTCCAACCAACAATTAATCACTAACTACTAACTACTAACTACTGTAAGGGTAAAGCATTTTGGTGAGTATTTTTCAGTTTTATAGAAAGATTTCTTTCCTGATGCTTTACCCCTACTTTTACCATTCCCCATTCCCTAAAAATTAGTTCAGTTGGAGACTCTTCGGTTCGCCAAACATGTGAATCGTATCAACAAATCGAGCAGTTTTCGACTGGTTAGAAATTACCAAGCTTTGAGTTCTGGCTCCGCCGTTGAAGAAACGTACACCTTGCATGAGATTACCACTGGTAATACCGCTAGCCGCGAACAGAACAGTTTTACCAGATGCCAGTTCATGAGCATCATAGACCTTATCGGGGTCATTGATATTCATAGACTTTAAGCGATCGATATTGGCTTCTCTGCTTTCTCCAATCAGACCTGTTTTTACGACTGCGGGATCGTAAATCAGTTGACCTTGGAAGTGTCCACCCAAAGCACGCATTGCTGCTGCCGAGATTACGCCTTCAGGAGCCGCACCAATACCCATCAGAGCGTGGATATTAGTTCCAGCAAAACCGCAGCTGATGGCTGCACCCACATCACCGTCTGAAATTAGGGCGACTCTCGCTCCAGCCTCACGGATTTCTTTAATTAAATCGTTGTGGCGTTCGCGCTTCATGACCACGATCACGAGTTCTTCAATAGAGCGCTCTAGACACTCAGCGAGAATCTTGAGGTTTTCTGTTGCTGATTTGTTGATGTCTACCTTGCCCTTAGCTGCGGGAGGTGCCGCTAACTTCTTCATGTAAAAGTCAGGAGCAGCAAATAATCCACCCTTCTCAGAAATTGCCAAGACAGCCATCGAACCAGGTTGTCCATAAGCTACCAAGTTCGTACCTTCACAGGGGTCAACGGCGATATCAATTTCAATTAGTTCATCAGGGTTACAGAAACTTGCGGCATCTGGTTGGGTACAGATACCAACTTCTTCCCCGATGTATAGCATCGGCGCGTCATCGCGTTCGCCTTCCCCGATAACGATGCGACCGCGCATGTGGATTTTATTCATCCGCTCCCGCATAGCTTCCACAGCTACCTGGTCAGCGATGTTTTTTTCGCCTTTACCCATCCATTTCGAGGAAGCGATCGCAGCTTGCTCTACTACTTCAATAATCTCTAACCCAAGTGTATTTTCCACAGAGTCCGCCCTCTCAACTGCTTGAATTTCCGTCGTTTTATCTGGCTATTTCAGTCTTCAAGTCTACCAAAGGGCGGATACACGTGGAAGAAAGTTAAGTTTTACTGCTAACTCGTTAGAAAAGTGCCAGTTAATACATCCTGATTTTTTACTCATAATTACTCCAGTATAAAACCTGTTCACAAGTAACTAAGTTACAAACTGGTACAAATAAGTAACAGTGTATATCCAGAACATTCCTTTTCTTAAGTATCTATCTTTAGGTATAAAATAATAAATAAAAAAGCTGGTAGATTCACTAAAAACTAAAGAACGAGGCGTAGAGTAAATAACTTGTCAAATTCAGAGGTTAATCGTGTTTATCGACTACATCACCCTCATGTTAATCAACATGGTAGCTGGGTTATTTCTACTAGCTGACTATGTATACCGTGGTATAGATAGCTCTAATCAAAGATCGTGGATTCCCGGTTTCGGGATAACAGGCGCGATCGCACTTACAACTGGTTTACACATGAGCTTCACCTGGCCAGTAATCGGTAGCTTTAACATTGCCTTCGGTGAGACGAGTGTCCTATTTGGAATCTTGTTTGTGGCAGCGGCGATTTCTCTTGCTCAAGGTTGGGATTTATTGACAATAGCAATTTATGGCTTCTTTGCTGGTGCAGTTGCGATCGTAGTCGGTATCCGCATCATCAACTTGAATTTGACAAAGCAACCGCTTTTATCGGGAATCGGCTTTATTTTAACTGGATTAGGTGGTATTTTTGCCGCCCCAACTCTCTATTGGAAAACCAACCGAACTTGGCGGTTAATTGGTGTAGCAGTGCTGATAGTAGCGGCTTTAATTTGGGCATTGACTGGATATTTATCTTACTGGAATCATTTAGAAAGTTTCCAAAAGTGGGTTCCAGTGCCGATGCGGTAAGCAATGATCTAGGCTAGAGATATAGTTAAAACCTTGCTTAAAATCAATATGCTAGACTTTCTTAATCCCCTTTTAAATCGCCATCCAGAGCGAGTTAAAGCCAACGTCGAACTTTACACCTGGCAAACTTGTCCTTACTGCATTCGTGCCAAAATACTGCTGTGGTGGAAAGGTGTAAATTTTACTGAATATAAAATCGACGGCGACGAAGCAGCCAGAGCGAAAATGGCGGAACGCGCTAACGGCCGCCGTAGTGTACCACAAATTTTTATCAATAACCAGCACATTGGCGGCTGCGATGACCTCTATCAGCTAGACACACAAAGTCAACTCGACCCCCTTTTAGCCCAAGCCGCTATTTAGAAATCAAATTAGCCACCAAAGGCGGGCTTGGAAACGCTAAATTTAATAATTTTGATTTGTTCTAGCCCATACTTCTAGAACACCAATTCAGTAATCCTGAAAGAACCTCTCCCCCAACCCCTCTTTGCTTCAAAGAGGAGTGTTTTGCTCACCCTTCCTCACCACGAAAAGCGGAAATTCAAAGCCTCTCTCCTAAAAGGCTACGGTCTACACACAAGTCCTAAAAACCTTGCGTGATTTGGCTTAACTCGTTCCCAGGCGGAGCCTGGGAATGCATTCATTGAGTCTCTGACTCAATGTCTAACTGGAGGCAGCAGCCCCTAATCAGCCATTCCCATGCTCTGCATGGGAACGAGAAAACAATGGGAATCGAGCTTTTTTCGACTTGTGTGTACACCGTAGCCTTTTAGAAGAGAGGAATGGAAGAGAGGTCAGAATATTAAATTGCACATCGCTTATTAATAAGAATATGTTAAGTAAATACACGGAATATCTTATACATCAAAAATGGATGAGTTGTGCCCTCGAATTAGCAAAAACAGCAGGTAATGCAGGTGAAATCCCTGTAGGTGCTGTTATCATTGATTCAACAGGCAAATTGCTAGCACAAGGAGAAAACAGAAAAGAGCGCGACAAAGACCCTACCGCCCATGCGGAAATTCTCGCTCTCAAGACAGCTGCAACAACTTTACAAAATTGGCATCTTAATGAATGCACCCTCTACGTAACTCTCGAACCTTGTCCGATGTGTGCAGGTGCTATTTTACAAGGGCGTCTAGGATTACTTGTATATGGAGTAGACGATACAAAAACTGGCGCGATTCGTACAGTTATTAACATACCTGATAGCGCTGCTTCTAATCACCGCTTACAGGTAATCGGAGGCATTCTAGAGTCAGCTTGTCGTCAGCAATTACAGACTTGGTTTGCCACTAAGCGGCGTAGTGTAAACTAACAGACAGAGGTAAAACTGTCCATCTAGTACGACACAAGTCAGGCAAGAGAATCTACGGTGTAACTAATCAGGCTTTTCGTTAAATTTTTACCCGTCAATCAGCTGCATCCGTCATGATGGAATTTTACTCTTCATCCGATACCTGCCAGCGCACACCAGCAAATTCTGAGGTGGCTCCCACTACCTCACGGGTTTCTCCTTGGTTGAGTCCCCTGGCATATTTATTAGGGCGTCACTGCCTATTACCATTATTCTTTGGGCAAATTAGAATAACCGGACAAAAAAATATCCCTACAACTGGGCCTGTGATCTTTGCGCCTACTCATCGGGCGCGTTGGGATGCATTACTCGTACCTTACGCTACCGCTGATTGTCGCAGAGAACAAGACATGCGGTTCATGGTGACTATTGACGAATGCCAAGGTTTGCAAGGCTGGTTTGTCCGACGTTTGGGGGGGTTTCCTGTAAATTCTAAGCATCCGTCAATCCGCACCCTGCGACATGGAGTAGAGCTACTTCAGCAGCACAAAACCCTGGTAATCTTTCCAGAAGGTAACATTTTTCGTGATGGCCAAGTTCACCAGTTGAAGGCGGGAATTGCTCGTCTTGCTTTGAGTGCTGAATCTAGTCATTCCGGGCTGGGAGTGAAAATTATACCTGTATGCATTAATTACAGCCAACCTTATCCCAATTGGGGTACAGATGTGAGTATTGACATTGGCTCACCAATCAGAGTCGCGGATTACATGAATGGCTGTATAAAACAAGATGCAAAAAGCATCACAACTGATTTAGCAAAGGCACTGCAACAATTAAGCCATCAAGAAACAAAAGTTACTAATCACGCATTTGCAGAAATTACTAATTCTTGATCTCATCAAAGTCAAAAGTTCTAAGACTGGCTCTTAACCATTGATCATTAACCGTGCATAATTAATAAACTGTACCTTTTCAAGGTTTAACACTAATTGCTAACTGCTATATCCATCCTGAATAAGTCACAAAAGATGAATGGTATTTTGCAACCTTCGAGGATATATATATAGATTACCCTCTATTAACAGGATATTCAGCCAAATTGGCATTTTTTTGTCTGCAAACTACTGAATTGGTTGATGATAAATATTTTTACTATTTGGTCAGACAGTTAAATGAAAGTCTTTGGATACTCGGTAAATATGGCTGGTAAAAACAAAATTTTGGGAAGCGTAGACTGGGGACATCTCGATCTTTAACTTGTTTGGTGAGATGGCGTTTCACGCCCGTTGGAAGCGATCGCAAATAGTTCAAGCAGCTTTTTGGGAAAATTCTCCTGCCAAATATCCTAGTGAACCTGAGATAATTATTGGTGAGGAAAGTCGGTAGTCAGACGGATAGTGAGGCACTCCACCGTAGGTATCACTGATCGCGGCGATATAAGTTAGTTGGTATACAGGGGTAATGGGAACTCTATTAAACAGATTTTTAGTCTAAATCAGAGATACTTAGGATGTAACTTTGCTTTGTCCAAAACCAAAACAGAGTTAAGATACCCGAAGTTTCCATAACTCTTTTATATAGTTGTCGCACTAATTGATCCCATGAACACTGCTGCCGCTGTTACCTTGATGCACCGTACTGTTTTATCAGTTATAGCAGTCCTCAGCCTGCTATCACCTGTGAATGCTCAGGTATCACAGTCACCAGGCACTACCAGCCAACCACAACCCATTGACCCCAACGATCCCAATAACCTCCGCCCCATAACCGAAAGTAACAGCCTTTTGAGCATTGCAGGGGGCGATCGCCTCGTCAAAGATGCAGAACAAGCCGTTTCTGCTCAAAATTACCCCTTAGCTGCTAAGAAGCTACAAGAAGCACGTCAGGTTTATAATCAGCTATCTAATTTTTATCAAGAGTTAAATTCTAGCTTTTCGGGAATTGACAACAGAGTTTCTGATTCTCAGCGTCAAAAAGCTCTATTAACAGCCCAAAAGCGAGATGAAGCCACCTTTCAGCTAGCATTGGTACATCGGGCACAAAATCAGCCAGAATTAGCTGTACCGTTGTTAGTTCAAATAATTAAGAGTCAAAACCCGACGCGGGATTTAGGTAAGAAAGCCTATAAACAGTTGTTTGAATTGGGTTTTGTTGATTCTCCCTATCCCAGAGAAGGCGGTAATTCATCCTCTTCATCCCCAAAAAAATAAATTAAATTTTTGTTGGCTCTTTTTACCTACCCACATTTCCCAACCAGTTGCTTGGGAACGCCCCAGTGCTAGGATAGAGCTATCCACCGTAACCAAAACCTGAGCGTTCTCAAGCAATACACCTCAGAGGCGCGTTTATCTACAGCCTTGCCAAAGCCTGAAGTTGGCACAGGCATTTGCTCTATATCTGTTAATAATAGAAAAGTAAGTTTTTTCAGGAATTGCGATGATTAGTCCGCAACAGGTTGAGGAAATGATCAAGGCGGAACTGCCAGACGCACAGGTTCACGTGCAAGACTTGACTGGTGGCGGCGACCACTATCAGGTGACAGTAGTTTCATCGCACTTTGCAGGTAAAGGACTAGTGCAACAGCACCAGTTAGTTTATGGTGCGTTGGGTCAAGCTATGTCAACTGAAGCAATTCATGCCTTGGCGGTAAAAACATACACTCCCGAAGCTTGGCAAGCAACAGCAGCTTCGTAAATAAGAGTCAGAAGTTAGGAGTTATGAATTTTGACTCCTCACTTCTCACTCGTCACTGTTGAATCCAACATAGGAAACACAAATACCATGACACCAGAACTCAAAGACAAAATTGATAGCTTGCTACAAGAAAACAAGATTTTAGTTTTCATGAAGGGAAACAAATTAATGCCCCAATGTGGTTTCTCTAACAACGTTGTGCAGATTCTCAATACCTTGGGAGTTCCCTTTGAGACAGTTGACGTTCTATCAGACCCTGAAATTCGTCAAGGTATTAAAGAATACTCTAGCTGGCCCACAATTCCCCAAGTGTATATCAATGGTGAATTCCTTGGCGGTTCTGATATCTTGATTGAACTGTACCAAAAAGGTGAATTGCAGGAAAAGGTAGAAGTAGCACTAGCTTCTTAATCTTTCTTTACGCAAACTAAAGGGTACGCTGCTGAATTTGCGCTTCGCAATCAAGGCAATCTGCCGTTTTTAATATCCTTGAAAGGAGAGACACTATTTATCTCCCCTTTCAAGGCTTTTTTAATCGGTTTATGACAAAATACTCTATGTTGAGGTTGATTTCATAGCTAGCCAATAATCCCCTCAGTCGCATTGGCAAGACCAATATAGGGCTGAGGGGATGCGTTTAATCAATACAATATCTCCAAAATTTCACACCACGGCAAAGCATTGACCAATACAGATAATATGCTATAATCATCTGCGGTAATTAACGGTTACTATCAATGACCAGGTAAATGGTACTTAGTAGTAATCGGGTTGTGGCTGTGGTTGCGGCACTGCAAAGTTTGATCCATCGTACAAGTAGCGACTGGCTTCCTCTTCTAGGCGATGAATTAGAAAAGGTTCAATGACGTTGCTATGTCGCAGTGCGGCTAGATATCCATCCAAATACATCCGCATATCATCCGTGCGATAACCGCGATTCCATAACTCGACGAAGGCGTCGGTGAGTCTTTGGTAATAGCGGATAGTTTGTGTGTCTTGGAGCATAACTGCTGTATTAATCTCTTTGGAATGAGAATTGTAAATGATTCACGCTCAAATGTGAAGTGTAATTTCACTTTGGCATTAACTCAAAGTCAACACATCTACTTTGGGTAGTACCCTGATAGCAGCTACAAGCTACTTTAATCCTATTCCAGAAAACATCTATTCTAGTTAGCTGCTAAGTTATTTTTCTAATTTTCACGATCAACAGCCCAATTGTATTGGTGTTATATTCCTGGATGGGGGCACTAATTTTTGCCAAAAAATCCAATTTAACCATCAGGTTGAAAAGCTGTTGTAGTAGCGGTTAGCTGGTTAGGTTATAGATATTTGCCACATTACATGTAAAACCAAAATGTTAAACTAAAAGAACTTTTGATAAGTCTAACAACACTTTTGATAAATTTAATAAAAATTTAATAATATTTCTAATCGCCTTTCGGCAAGGCATAAATTAAAGATATTGCCACTCTTTTTATGAGGAAATGTAAAGCTAATAGCAATTGAAGTAACAAAGGCTACAAAACCTTAGAGATGGGCTTGTTACTTTGAAAGTCATCACGCTAAGGGGTCTTGCCACCGTGGGTTCGGTTTGTATAGAAATCATTGAGGGGAATCCCCATCTGAGGTCGTTGTTGGGTTGGCACTTGCAACAACTAGAATACCGTGTGCATCAAGCTGCCAGCATTTATCAAGCAAGGGAAGTATTTTTAAGCCATCAACCAACATTGGTCATTTTAGATGCAGACCTGCCTGATGGTGATGGCATTGAGTTTTGTCGTTGGTTGCATCGTCAGCAGCAGCCTCTTATCTTAATGCTATCTGCCCGTAATAGTGAAGCTGATATCGTTGCAGGTTTAAAGGCGGGTGCAGATGATTACCTGAGTAAACCTTTTGGGATGCAAGAGTTTTTGGCGCGGGTAGAGGCACTGATTCGCCGGAAGCGCACACCTACTGCACCAGCTTATTTGGATTACGGCACTTTGCAAATCGATTTAGTTCAGCGCCGCGTCCGCTTCCAAGGGGAGTTCATCGACTTAACGCCCCAGGAATTCAGTTTGCTGTATGTTTTAGCACAAGCTGGGGGCGTACCTCTGAGTAGGTCGGAATTGCTGCGTCGTGCTTGGCCTGACGCTATCGATAACCCTCGTACCATTGATACTCACGTTTTATCGCTGCGAAAAAAGGTTGAACTTGATCCCCGGCAACCCAATTTGATTCAAACTATCCGCAATGTAGGATACCGTTTTAACATGGAAATTTTGAATACTAATATTTCACAGTCACAAACAACAAAGTTAGCTAGAGAGAGATTTAGTAATCAACGTTCAACACTTAGTAGTAGTCAAGTGTGAATGGGGCATTGGGCATTGGGCATTGGGCATTGGGCATTGGGCATTGGGCATTGGGCATTGGGTGAGGGGGAGTAAGAAAACGACTCCTGATTCCTGTCTCATCCAAAATTTAAAATCCAAAATCGTCTTGAGCTTCTGGTTGAATCAAGCTTTTTCGTAATTCAACCCAGTCTATCTCTGAGACTCTTTGATTTGCGAATAAATGACCTTGTTGTAGGTGCAATAACCGAGTGCAAAACATCTGGGCTAGTTCCAGTTGGTGATTTACCATCAGAATCGTGGTTTGATGAGTTTGACTCAACTGGGTTAATACTTGCATTAGATGAGCAGCTGTACCAGCATCTAAGGCAGAAGTTGGCTCGTCTAATAATAATATTTTAGGCTGGATGACTAAGGCACGAGCGATCGCTACTAGTTGTCGTTGTCCCGCAGAAAGTTGCACCTCTGTTCGCCCTAACCATTCACTGGGAATACGCAGTTGCTCTGTCCAATGATTGACTCGTTGCTGAATTGTCTGTTTAGGCAAACCACGCAAAACTAAAGGATAAGCCAAGGCTTGCCCAACTGTCATCCCCAACAGCTTTGACTCTTGCAATACAAGTACAAGCATCTGCCGTAGCTGGATGACAGGAATTTGGCGATATTCTTGATTTTCTAGATAGAGTTTACCACTCGTGGGTTCAATTAGGCGGTTGAGGAGGTGTAATAACGAAGTTTTCCCAGCGCCTACTGGGCCTACAATGGCAATGCGTTCGCTCTGGAATACCTCTAAGGAAATATCCTGCAATATGGGGTATCCCTGCTGATTGCCGGGAAGTTGGGTTTTCAGCTTTGTAAACAGATTAACTTGCTCTAGCCGGAGTATGGCTTTTGCTGTGTTCAAGGGAATTGGGGACTGGGGAGAAATAAGCAATGCCCAATTTTAAGTTAATTGTGCAGTAGTTAAAGCTGTAGCGATCGCCCAGCCATCGACCAATAATAGCAGCAGAGTGAATACCAGTAAAATCAGGTACATCCACGGCTGTGCTAAAGGGCGAACATCTGTAGTATCAATGCCCGTCTTTGCTTGGACAATTTGCACGAAACGAGCAAATCCAGCTACACGCATCGGTAGTAAATAAGCTTTCCCATCCTGGCTGAGGAAGTAATAAACTAGTCCTCCTTGCCCAGTGGTGCGGGGTTTTAACTCTTTGACTTGTGACCAAGGTAATAGCCAGCCTTTACGAAAAAAGCGAGGCACCCAGGCGGGGTAAGTAACCTGAATTCCCTCGTCATTGACTATTACTTGTTCAGTCAATACTGCATACAAGGCAACTAAGCCGATGCTAATCCCTATCCACAATAATTTTGGAGGTACGGGTGCAGCTGTTACCTGCGATAAAAAGGGTAATGGGACTGTGAGTGCTATGTATAGACTCAGCAACGTTATCCGAATCAAAGCAGACAGACGAAAAACAGAAGCTGAGATATTGGCTGAGTTTGCTGTCACGGCTCAATTACAATGCTTTTCTTTATTGTAGGGTAGGTCTATGTCCCTGGTGGTTGATGTGTGGTATTTCACGGTAAATACTTTTGCACTACAATCCAACCAGTAAGGGATACCCAGGCAAATCCTATAAACAAAATAATATTTACGCCGATGTGTAAAGGTCTAGCCCAAGATCGTCTGGCACTAATTTGCGTGGCACTGAAAGCAGACAGTAAAACTAGTGCTACCACTATCAATCCAGCGATTAAGTGTGACGAATGACCTAAAGAACCAAAGTGCCCTAAAGTGCCAACAATACCGATCGCTAGCAGTAATAAGACTAAACTTACCATGCTGATGCCCATTGTATAGTGGAGCGATCGCACCCCTTTATTTCCGCCCATAAATGGCGTAATAAAAGGGAATTGCTGCGAAGTTCTCGCCCGAAACATCCAAACGCCGGTAATTGCTAACATCAGATATGCCAGCAGGGACAATCCCATTGACCAGGCGGCTATTTTCCACAACCAAAGAAATGAAGGCAGATTCATAAGAATGATTGTAGATGAGATGGGGGGAGATGAGGGGGACAAGGAGAATAACCAATGCCCAATGCCCAATAAATAATAAACAAAAAGGGCTGCTGAATTAGCAACCCTTTTTGTTTAGTAAAATTGTTTTTTTTTAATCAACCGATGCTAAACCAAGGATTTGCAAGGGTTTTGTAGTATCTCCGATTTTTGTATTAATTTGCTGCACCATTAATTTGGTATTAATAGGGTCTTTTCCATCTGATGAGTCTGTATCAAACTCATAAGTACTGGGTTCTTCGAGCATCAGGCGATCGCACGGGATCTTATCGGATAAAATTGCACTTGCCATCATCCCTGTATGAATCTCCACTTGACCTTTTTGCGGAGCTTCAAACACTAAACGTTGTCCAGGGAAAACAACCCTTTCAAAATACCAGTTGGGAATATTGCAGATGCGAGCTACCTGTATTTTGCTCGTGGCATTAATGTAGCAGCAGAGAATTTTGCCCGATTGCTCAGGTGGTAGAGGATCTAATATTTGAGCCATAACTGCTGAGGAGCTTTACGCCACAATTTAACATTACACTAGCCAAGCCTAGCACCCACTGATCCCCAGTTGCTGTAACTGCGAATACCAACTGAGTCGTTGTAGATTATTTCTGTCTAAAGATATATTTTCAGTTGTGAAATTTTTGTAATTATTCACACCTTTTTCGGAATTATACACTATAAATAAAGTTTTTGATATTTTTTCCTGGTATAAAAGCTTCAATTCTCTTAAGGCACATAAGACGACGATCCCCTTGCTTTTCGCCTAGCGAGGAAGTGAGTTTTGTTGTTTCGTCTATCCCAGGATTTATAGGCTGGGATCATCACTTAATGAATAAACTCAATGTTATGGTAAAGCTATATGAAAAATATCTTCATAAAACCTATCTATAGATTCCATGTATGTTTTATGCACAGCAATTTTAGCGTTTCCCGCAGTTGCTAGCATTATTTTCGTAATTACCACTAATCGGTTAAAATTTCAAGCACGATTGTGATAAATAAAACTAAACTAAATAAACACACACTTTAAAACTGGATGTTTCTCTCGCTTTCCCCCAAGATTGGCAAGATGGAAGTTAAAACACAGATGATGGAAAATCGAATTCTTTACGTTCGCCTTCCTTGTAACCCCATCTTTCCTATTGGGGTTGTCTACCTGAGCGATCATGTCCACAAGCAGTTTCCTAATATTGAACAGCGCATCTTTGATTTAGGAACAGTGCCACCTTTAGACTACAGCTTTGCTCTGGATCGCTGTATTGATGAATTTAAACCGACACTACTAGTATTTTCTTGGCGGGATATCCAAATTTATGCCCCAGTTGGCGGACGTGGTGGCAACCCCCTGCAAAACGCCTTTGAATTTTACTACGCCAAGAATCCTCTATTGAAACTACGCGGCGGATTGGGCGGTTTGCGAATCTTCATCGCTTACTATCTAGAATTGTGGCAGAACCAGAGCTTAATCAAACGCGGTTTAAAACGTGCCAAAAAATATAATTCTGATGCTCGTGTAGTTGTCGGTGGTGGTGCAGTCAGCGTATTTTACGAACAATTGGGTAAAAGCTTACCCCAAGGAACAATTATTTCTGTGGGTGAAGGCGAAACCCTGCTGGAAAAACTTTTAAGTGGCAGAGATTTTCGAGATGAACGCTGTTACGTTGCCGGAGAAACTCAACCACGTCAACGGCTAATTCACGAACAACCCACCCCCATAGAAAAAACAGCTTGTAACTACGACTATATCGAAAGCATCTGGCCGGAATTTAACTATTACCTGCAAGAGCAAGACTTTTATATAGGTGTACAAACTAAGCGTGGTTGTCCTCACAACTGTTGTTATTGCGTCTATACGGTTGTTGAAGGCAAACAAGTACGCATCAACCCAGCAGATGAAGTAGTTGCTGAGATGCGCCAATTATACGATCGCGGCATTCGCAACTTCTGGTTTACCGATGCCCAATTCATCCCCGCGAAAAAATTTATCCCCGATGCTGTAGAACTCTTGCAAAAAATCGTCGATTCTGGTATGACAGATATCCACTGGGCAGCATATATCAGAGCTGACAATTTGACACCAGAGTTGTGTGAGTTGATGGCGAAAACCGGGATGAACTATTTTGAAATCGGGATTACCAGTGGTTCTCAAGAACTCGTGCGGAAAATGCGGATGGGGTATAACCTGCGAAACGTCTTGCAAAACTGCCGAGACTTAAAAGCGGCTGGTTTCAACGACTTAGTTTCCGTTAACTACTCCTTTAACGTCATTGACGAACGTCCCGAAACCATCCGCCAAACCATCGCTTATCACCGCGAACTAGAACGGATTTTTGGTGCTGATAAAGTTGAACCTGCCATTTTCTTTATTGGATTACAACCCCATACCCATTTAGAAGAATACGCTTTCAAAGAAGGCATCCTCAAACCAGGGTATGATCCAATGAGTTTGATGCCGTGGACAGCCAAAAAACTTCTCTGGAATCCTGAACCTCTTGGTTCATTCTTCGGCGAAGTCTGCTTACAAGCTTGGCAACAAAACCCCAACGACTTCGGGCGCGAAGTCATGAATATCTTAGAAGAAAAGCTGGGTTGTGCTGACTTAGAAGCAGCACTAACAGCACCATTAGAAACGAAAGAAAAACAGTTAGCAGGTGTATCCTAGAAAACACCAGGATGTGGGGATATTCAGAATTCTGAATTTCTCCCTCTCTCTTGCTCAGTGCCTCTGCGGTTATTTTTACCAAATCCCATGTTAGAAGGTTCAATCCTACAACAGCTAGAAACAGCCCATCGCCATACCACCAGGCCAATTCGATTCGGTGTTTACTACAAAAATACCTTAGTTGCCCTGTGCCACGCTCTCGAAGACCATATCTTAACCGATGACGGTACACCCTTAGTGATCACAGCTTTCCAACAGGGTAAATGGTATCTACAAGAAGCTCAACGATATGCAGACATCGCCCGGTACAGCCGCGAAATTGCCATCATGGCTGCCGCTGAATCCGGCTTTGCTGAACATCCTACCAGCCAGCTACCCAATGTAGACTTAGTAGGATTAGATCCAGCTGATCCAGTGGCGCAAGAGTGGCACTTAATTATTTTATCGCCTAAATACACAGCAATGGTAATTTGTCAAGAATTATCAGAGGCTGATTATGGTAGCACTGGAATACCGACATCAGACTTAGAGCGTAAATTCTATGGCTTGTGGACATTTGAGCCGGAGTTAGTGCAAGAGACAGCAGAAATAGCGATCGCTCACATCAAAAAATACAACCCAGAACTGGCGAAAAAACTCACAGCCGATAAAGAACAAATTGTACCGTCAATGGACAGATCCCAAAATTTGGGTGCAGTTGTCTCCCGTGTAGTAGATTATCTCCAGACTGGGCAAGATAATTTATCCATCCCGATAGCGCTTCAGAAACAAACCCTAGATCGCAACTTGGTTTCTAACGAAATCCAAGCCTTTTTGCGAATGGCGCAACTGATGGATATGGCAGATGTCAACAATCCAATGGCAGCTGCGGAAGTAGTAGTACTTGCTGAAGCGATCGCCCAGCTTTTGGATCTTCCCGCATGGCAGATTAAAAGGTTGCGGCTAGCGGCTTTGTTACATCGCATAGATCCATTACAAAATGCAGAAAGCGTTCTCACTGGTGGTATATCCACACGCTACCAAGAAGATGCCCCCAGTTCTCCCTTAACTTGTCCCTTAGTAGCAGGGGCGCAAGTATTGCGAACCATGCCACGACTACGAGCAGTTGCCCAAATTATTACTCACCAAACCGAGTATTGGAATGGCACAGGGGAACCAGCAGGTTTAGCTGGAGATGAAATTCCCCTAGAGTCGAGAATTTTGGCATTATTGGCAGACTTTCAGTGGCGACTTAATCAGCGAAAATTGTCAAATCAAAGCCGGGAACAGATATTTACTCAAGCTTTAGATGAGTGCAAACAGCAACAATCTACCCGCTTTGACCCTAAACTTGTAGATACCCTAGCTTTGTTAGTTATGGGTTTACAACAGGGACTCGACTTACCCTTGATGACACCCAAATTCAGCGCCGGCATCTGGATACTTGATTCCCAATGGGATAGCCACAGCAAGATAAGTGAGGAGATTGGTAGTTACTTTACATGAATATTGAAGCGATTAAATTAGGAAAACTCAAACAACTTCCAGGGGCAAATTTAGAAGACGAGGAACTCTCCCGACTGGATTTAAGCCGGATTAATCTTGCTGGCGCTACCCTTGTCGGCACTAATTTTGCTGGTTCTAAACTCGAAGGTGGGCATTTGGAGGGGGCAAATTTGATGGGAGCCAACCTCCAAGAAACTGACTTGCGGGCGAATTTGATGGGAGCAAATCTGATGCAAGCAGATTTAACGGGCGCCGACTTGCGGGGTAGTAATTTGCGTGGCGCTAACTTGATGGGAGCGAGACTCAGTGATGTGTCATTGGCGGGTGCTTTCTTGAGTGGTGCCAATTTGATGAATGTGAACTTGCAAGGCGTTGACTTGCGAGGTGCTGACTTGCGCGGTGCAAACCTGACTGGCGCAAATCTCAAAGGTGCAGACTTGAGTCGCGCCGATTTGCAAGGGGCCTTGTTGAGTGAAGCAAACCTGGAAGAAGCTGACTTGCGAGGGGCGAATTTGGCAGGGGCGAATTTGACGGGAGCTAATTTGTTGTGTGCAGAGTTAGAAGGTGCAAATTTGAGCGGCGTTAATTTGAATAAAGCGTGTTTGGTGGGAACAGTTGTGGAGGCGCGTTTTGAATAGGAGTTAATTTATACAAACTGCGATGAATAATAGACAACTGATGCTATCTGCTAAATACTAGACCATCTCAAAGTAGCCAATTTTCTACGCTTAGACCAGGTACGCGCCCAAATTCACGAACATTTGCTGTAACAAGCGTCAGGTTAAGGGCTAGGGCATGGGCAGCAATCAGTAAGTCATTAGGGCCGATGGGTCTTCCTGTTTGCTCTAGGTGTGTACGCATTACCGCATACTGCTGATCCACAGGAGGCGACAGCGACAAAATAGGTAACAGTTCAAGGATGCTTTCTAGTTGCTGAAGAAGACGGAGAGAGCCGCTTTTAGCTGCACCAAATCGCAGTTCGCACACTACAATAATGCTGGTACAAATGCAGTTTTCATCTACGGCTGCGAGGCGTTGAAACACCAAACCTTGAGGATATCTTACCAAATCTGAAATGATGTTGGTGTCTAGCAGGTATTGATAGGTCATTGGGCAGGATTAAAGCACAATATCATCGAGTGGCAGTAACCCTTCATCCACGTCAGAAAAGTTTTCTGTAATGTCTTCCAAACTGGCAAGCAGTGAAAGTAGAGAACCGGAAGAAATGGGTTCGATGATTAATCGATTACCTTCTTTGCGTAACAAAACTTCTGTGCTGGATAGAGCAAATTCATCAGGAATGTTTAGGACTTGATGTTGCCCATCCCGTAAGAGGTAAACATGGCATGAGTTTGGCATCAAGCAATCTCCTTAAAGTCATAATTATTTAGTAGCAGTGTGTTACTTCACAATATCATGTCAAGTTTTATCCTGCACGATCGAAATAACTGATGGGTATTAAGCGTTGATTGTTGGGTTTCAGTTCGTTTAACTGGAACGTTTTTGTAAAGTTGTATGTTGTGAAAAAATTTGCCTTCCTAATAGCAACGCTTCTTGCCTTTCCTCATCTGTCATATAATCATCTCCCTTGAGTCCGCTTGGAGTGCATCGAGGATTTCCTCCTGCATCTAAATATCGCTGATGTGCGATCGCAAATAATTCTAATATTCTTTGCGATCGCTGTTGTTTAATGGTGTTAAATTGCGTCATCGTTTAATTAAAGACTTCTCCTAAATGCGCTCTTAATTTATCGATACTACCCCACTGAGACATCAAGCCTGGACTAGACAACAATTTAGCTTTAGTGTCAAACAAACCCCACTCGGCTCTCATTTCCTTCTTATCAAGAGGAATACGACTGCGATTGTCGAAATCAGCAATCCAATGAACCTTAACCCATCGGAAAATACCCCATGGACCTGTTGTTTCCCATTGAGGTTTATCTTCACTTCCCTCATTAACCAGTTCAACTACGTGCGTCAAGTATCGCTCGTCGTAAATAGGTGGTTTTTGAGAAAGGATGATAAGAGATCCTTTTGGTAAGTTAAATGCATGAGCATCTACACCTGCACCCAGTTTAAAGTTCAAGGGAAAGTAAGATGCAATAGGATAAACTTTATACGCCCAAGTTTTATCATCATTGACATTTTTGATATATTCCAGACGAGAAAAATCCATTATTTTTAACCATAAATATTTGTTTGATGTTGAATCTATAAAAGCCTTTTGGCTACACTCTGATACTTTACCTAAATAGAATATTAATGTAGTTTCTTTTGAGCCGATATTTTACTTTTCCACAAGTTCATTACCCATTTTTAATTTTTAAGACTCCGTCCCCGTATCCCCAAAGCTAGTACACTCATTAACAACACCCCCATCACTCCTTGCAAGGGATTATTATTCACACCAGTTACCCAATCAGGAACTTCACCAGAATATTTCACTAATTCTCCAACATTAATAATGTAGTAGCCCCAAACTAAACCACCATGCAGACCAATTGGTAAACCCAAACGTCCCCTCCGCCAACGCTTTCCCCATACCTGCGTTAACCCCAGCAGTACTAAAGCTGGAAATTGCGGCAGTGTATGAATAATTGCCTCCAATGGTTTAATAAAGTGCAATGTAGCAAAGGCAGTTGCATCTGTCCACAATGCCACACGCGGACTGTAATCTCGTTGTAATTCATCTAGCAACCAGCCTCGGAATAACAATTCCTCAGCAAATCCAACACCTAAGCCAACAAGTAAACCCTCTAAAATTACTTTCACTAAAAAAACTTTCGGTTGTTGCCACACCAACCAACCCAACAAACTTTCTACCCCAAAAAGGATCAGAATATTAATTATCCCTATAGCCAAGCCACGCAGTAAATCCACACCGTTTTGTCGCCTGAATTCTAAGCCATAATGCCGCAGAATTTGGGGCTGCTGGTAGACATATTTGCCCCATAGTCTCAGGAGAAAAATAAATACTACATATAACAATACCAATGTCAATATACTTTCTAAGTTTGAATCATGTACTAGTAAGTATATTGGTGTAGCCAATGGCAACCATAGCAACAGTAAAGTCAAAATAAAAGCACCCAGCCTAATAGGGGCAGGGCGTTCAGCTAAACGGACAAGGTTTTCTTTCATACTAAATAGGTCAAAATAATTCGTAATTGATAATTCGTAATTACAATCAGTGTTAGCTCTGAACTTCCCACTGTCTTGCTGTTCACTGAATAAAAAATCCAGTGTTGGCTCTGTACCCTTTTTCATTACGAATTACGAATTACGAATTACGAATTACGAATTATTTGACTATTCATCAGGTTCAATCGTGCTACTTAAACCGTGACTTTGCAATGTTTCGCAATAAAACTCAGCGTGTTCCAGGGCGCAAGCAATGACTAAAGCTAGCCCGTTAGTATGGGCTTCCATCATGATGCTCACAGCTTGGGGTTGGGTAAGGCTAGGTACAGTGGCTATTAATGACTGTACAACATGCTCCATCGAGTTGTAGTCGTCGTTATGGAGCAAAACGCGATACCGAGGCGCGAGCTTGCGGGTTGTGGAAGGCTTTTCAATGGTTTCAACTGACACGGCTCTTTGCTCTTTTCTCGTTAATTCACTACAACAAAGTATCTGTCTTGCGATCGCTCAACAGTTGTTTACCTATTCTATAGTATTTCTGCTCAGATACTATGCTAGGAAAACCCTTTGCTGCCAGGGATTGGTGGTATTAGTTTTGCGTAGCCACTTGATAAGGCACACATCTAAGACATGACTCCCGTAAGAGTGCTACTCTAATCTTACAGAAGGTTTTCTTAAACGTAGCGCATTTTCACTTTTAAGATTAAGGAAGTTGCAAGCAAAATTATCCTTGCCCCTGCCCAAGATGGACATGAGCCTAGATTTTCTTCAACCGGGACAAATTGTGTCTTTAGAACATGGCGACAGCAACCTGTATGCAGAAGTCATTCAATTTGTAGTTTCCCGTCAGTTGTGCTGGGTGCGTCCTGTATTAATAGTTACTTTCATAGAAGAATCGCCCCTAATTACCGATTTGCGAGATGCGTCTGACTTACTTTGGCCTGCCAATTTATTTCGGCCAGCATTAGACACAGAAGTAATTACCTTCTTGAGCCAACTTTTAGCAAAACAACCAAGAACTGAACCTGATTCAGCCGCAAAGCAGCAACTCAATCAGTTTATTCACCAACTTTGGCAAGCATATCAAGAGGGTTTGGGGATTGGGGATTAGGGATTGGGCATTGGGAATAGACAACGTAGAGACTTCTTCAATGATTCTTCCTTGTTCCCCTTGTCTTCCCAGTCCCCAGTCCCTAATTCCCAGTTTCTCCCTCAACTGTAATGAATACCAGCATCTTTCATGCGTTGAAGACTTTGAAATTCGATTGCTACATCCTTCGCACCCTGAATTCTTTCGTCCCTTGCTAAGGTGGATAATTGTAGTTGGCAGCGTCGTCAATCGCCTCATGCATCACCTGGAGGATATGACTAGGAGTCAGTTTATCTGGATTGCCAACAGCCATATTGATGATATCAACTCCCTGAGCAACGAGTTCATTCCGCTTGTGGACAATTTCAGCAAACAGATTGGGAGGAATTTTTTTAGGCGTTTAGCGAACTGTATGGCGATTTACTACAAATGCACAATGTAGAGGTTCATTAGCACAGTTGACGCCACCTTAAGTATTTAAATAATCAACGTCAGAGAAAAATACTAGCAATGATATCGCCCTTGTATCCTCCCTGTCTAAACTTAATTACGAATTACCTTAGGGAGTCCTCGTACCTTTACAGGGAAGCAAGCTACACTCAACTTCTGTCTGCGACACGCTGTTCGCGTTCGTAGAGAGCGTCATGATGAATTATTTTAAAATCCCAGGCTAGGAACCAACTGGATTCGTCCAGCATCCATCTCTGCCATTAATAATTCTAGAGCTTCATAATCAACATCAGAAATGTAACCCAGTTCCGTCAGTTCTGAATTGATTTCATTCTCTATCTCAGGAGTTAGTTTTTTAATGTCAAGAGCTTTTTCTACCAATTTCCGAATAGCGTACTGAGTTCTCATAAGTAATAACCCAACTGTAATATAATACTAATCATCTCAGATCAGCCTCAGTATAAAGAGTGATCCAAATACTAACTTGCTAGTGATATATATCACAATTTAATTAGTTAGATAGATAATTCACTATGACTTTGCCGGATGCCATCAGCAACGCTAAAGTGGGAGATTTAACCTACCGTTAAGACTTAGCTAAATTAGCTTTAGTTATAGACTAAGCAAGGTTTATCAGCATAGTTACTGATAATTCGTCTGCTCTATGGCCGTCTATAGTTGATTGTTTTTGAACTGAGATAAAAAAAAAGTATATATAAACACATTTTAACCTGGAATTATAACAATCTTTAAACAGCCATACTAAAGCAATAAAGATTCAGCAAAGAGAGCTAAGACGTATGGTCGATGCAACAAAATAGAGTTTATGTTCAAATAATCCTTAGCTTGACGCTTCAAAATTCTTAATAGGATGTAATTATGCAGGCAGTGCTTAACTATCCCAAGATTGCAGTTATTCGTCCCCAAGGGTGTTTAAATGCTGCAAACGCCTTGGAATTTGAACGAGATATGACTACAGCATTGGCACAAAATGGTATTTCCATCTTGGTAGTAGACCTCGCAGCAGTAGAATCGTTAGACAGCGCGGGGTTGATGGCATTGTTATCTACACACAAGCTGGCTCTTACTTTAGGACGAAGTTGCCGACTTTGCGCTGTTGCTCCACCAATTAGAATTATTTTTGAACTGACGCAACTCGATAGGGTATTTGAAATATTAGACGGTGAAGCCGATTTGACCCAAACATAACTTTATGTCAAAGCACAAAGGTTCGGGCAATAAGTGGACTTTATGTAAAGGAGTTGTAAGTTGCAACGATAAACTCTGTTAGAAGACCTAATTCAATGCTAAGGTTGGGATTGGGTAGCTGTAATTAAGGTAGCTAGAAGATAGCACAGTGGTTGTTGCAGTTGAAAGATTAATAACGTCAGATATTTTAAAACCAGCCCGTTACCTGGGTAACGAGCTGTTAGCAGTACACAAACCTTGGGATACGACAGAAATACGTTGGGTTTTAACCTACCCAGAAGTATATGAAGTCGGTGCATCTAATTTAGGGCACATTATCCTTTATAACATCTTGAATGCCCAACCGCGTCAATTGTGCGATCGCGCCTACCTCCCAGGACAAGACCTGGCAGCCAAACTACGCGAGACTAATACGCCATTGTTTGCGGTAGAGTCAAAGCGATCGCTGACAGAATTCGACATTTTAGGCTTTAGCCTCAGTTACGAACTGGGTGCCACTAATATCCTGGAAATGTTGGATTTGGCTGGAATTCCCTTGACGTGGCGAGAGAGGCAGGGAGGCAGAGGAGAATTTACCGATGCCCAGTCATCCTTTCCGTTGATTTTTGCTGGTGGGCAAACAGCAACATCGAATCCTGAGCCTTATGCTGACTTCTTCGACTTTTTCGCCCTTGGAGATGGAGAAGAACTGCTGCCAGAAATTGGTTTGGTGTTGGAATTCGGCAAACAAGCAGGATTGAGTCGGGAACATCTGTTACTTGATTTGGCACAGATACCAGGCGTATATGTGCCTCAATTTTACGATATGGCAGAGGATGGCTCAGTTCATCCTTGTCGCCCAGATGTACCAAAACGAATTTTGCGACGGGTTGCAACTCCCATACCAGCATATTCCATTGGGCTAGTTCCTTATGTAGAAACGGTGCATGACCGCTTGACCATTGAGATTCGGCGTGGTTGCACTCGTGGCTGTCGCTTCTGTCAACCAGGAATGCTGACTCGACCAGCACGGGATGTAGAACCCGATAAGGTAGTAGAAGCGATTGAACAAGGTATGCGGGCAACTGGTTACAATGAGTTTTCCCTACTATCTCTGAGTTGTTCTGATTATTTATCCCTACCAGCAGTGGGGATGGAAATCAAAAATCGCTTAAAAAATGAAAATATTTCTCTGACTCTACCAAGCCAAAGGGTAGACAGATTTGATGAAAATATTGCCAATATCCTGGGAGGTACGCGGCAAGGTGGACTAACTTTTGCTCCAGAAGCTGGTACTCAGCGGATGCGAGACATTGTGAATAAGGGGTTGACAAATGAAGAATTGTTGCGGGGGGTGAAAACCGCTTGGGAGCAAGGCTGGGATAAAATAAAGTTGTATTTTATGATTGGCTTGCCGGGTGAAACGGATATTGACGTTTTGGGCATTGCGGAAACAGTAAGCTGGCTACAGCGAGAATGTCGGGGTAAGGGCAGAAAACCCTTAAACTTTAACCTGACAATTTCTAACTTTACGCCCAAGCCCCATACACCATTCCAGTGGCACTCAGTTTCAACCGCTGAATTTAAGCGTAAACAAAACTTGTTGCGACAAGAATTCCGCCGAATAAAGGCAGTGAAGGTAAATTTTACCGATGTCCGCATTTCGGCAATGGAAGATTTTGTGGGACGAGGCGATCGCAATTTGGGCAAAGTAGTCCGCCGTGCCTGGGAATTGGGTGCAGGAATGGATTCCTGGTATGAAAATTTAGATCAGGCTTTTAGTGCTTGGGGATCTGCGATCGCCCAAGCAGGTTTAGATTGGAAATACCGCCAAGTAGAAAATGGCGAATGGAATTTGTTTCACGCAGAGGCGCCCAAGAACAGAGAAGATGGAGAAAATACCCAACTCCTAGTAGCTCCTAACTCCTCACTCCCCACTCCCCACTCAGGACTCAGGACTCACTCCCTCAATACTCCCTTCCCTTGGGATCATATTGATACCGGGATTGAGAAAAAGTGGCTCCAAGAAGACTTGCAACGCGCCTTAGAAGCTGCAATTGTACCCGACTGCTCTTTTGAAGGTTGTTCTCACTGTGGCGTCTGTGGTACCGACTTTGGTCATAACATCGTGATTGAATCACCCGCTATCCCAAAATTCGCTGGCGAGTTTGTCCCCAACCCAACTAAGGCACAACGACTGCGAATTTGGTTTGGGAAACAGGGTAATATGGCTTTGATCAGCCACCTAGATTTAATCCGTCTGTTTGACCGAGTTGTGCGGCGAGCAGGCTTGCCAATCGCTTTTACTGGTGGGTTTCATCCAATGCCACGGATTTCTCTAGCAACTGCTTTGGCTCTAGGGGCTACTAGCAGCGGTGAAATTGCAGATTTTGAGTTAACTGTGCCAGTAGAAGTTGATACTTTCCGAGAAAAGTTGGCTCGTGAAATGCCCACAGACATACCTATATATAATGTGGAGCAGATAGATTTAAAAGCTAGTGCCGCTACCCAACTGCTAGAGACCGCAGAGTATTTGATTACTGTAGCAGCACTTGCAGAAACAACACCCATACAATGGCAAAACTGGATTGATACAATCAAAGCAAAAGAGGAACTTTGGTACGAGCAAATAACTAAGTCAGGCAAGAGCCAGTTAATAAATCTGCGCGATCGCTTATTTGAACTGGAATTAGTAGAAACCCACAATAGCATTGCAGAATCTATGTCATCTGTGATCCGTTATCTAGGTAGCTATCGCCAGGACGGTTTGGTATTGCGTCCTGAACAAATCCTGTTTATGCTAGAGACAGTGGCTAGTGTAGAATTTCAACTCCTGCACATCCACCGCAATCGGCTAATTTTAGGGGTATAATCCCTGTAAGGCAACTTGCTAGTAGTTGTCCTGACATGGCAGGTAATATGAATTGATTTTTAGCAAGGTTGCGTTAGAATAGGGTGAAGAGAAATTTTCTGGCGCTGCATTGAATTAGCTGGTTCACTACCCTGGTATTCAGGGGGCGAAAGCAAAGATATTAGAGTGCAACTTCTAGGATTTTATCCTAGACAAACAAAAAGCAGATTAAAGAATGCACACTCTCTCTATAGCTACCTTGTGAATCAGTAACTAACAGCAGGCTCGGTTAGCTTCTCTAAACTCATGCTTTTTACACAACTGCTGAATGTCTAATCCACGTAGTGCCCAAGAGCTAGTGCATTACTTTTTTAGAGTTAAAGCAACTGCTGTCGGTTATGCCGACTTGTAGATGTTCAAAAGACGCGCAAAGCGCGGCTTGTCTTAGGCTAGAGCGGCTCAAGGCAGGGTAGCAACTGGCGCTGCTGAGTATAACCCTGAGATAAATCCGGGGAATGGAAAATAGAAATAGTTTCTTTTTCTTAACGAATTCAGTAGGTTACTCTCAAATGAAACGTCTTGAGTTCAAATGCTCACTCAGGATTTAGAACTTTCAACTCAGAACTCTCAAGATTTGAGGGTATTGCATCACAAATCAACCACGGACGGTTGATTTAATTGCTTAAACGATATGCAGCAGTTCAGGAATAATCAGCCGGGGAAACGCTCTTAAGAGCGCCAATAGCTATTTAACTTAGAAGCTCAGATTTGCGATTTTTATTACCAGTAGCGCCTTTTGAGGGTTGTGAGGGCAGCAAAAGTATAATATCAAACCGAGAAACACTGGTAATTAAAACTGACGCGGAGACGCAGGTAGTTTTGAATTATTAAGTAATTAACCGGACTTGATACAACAAACCTCAAACCTGTAAGTGCTGCCAATTTTTGAGGAAATTGAATGCCAAAACAAATTATCATCGCGGAGCAGCACCAAATTGCTGCGGTTTTTTCTGAAGATCAAATACAGGAACTCGTTGTTGCTACGGGTCATCACCAAATAGGTGATATCTACTTAGGAGTAGTAGAAAATGTATTACCTGGGATAGATGCGGCTTTTGTCAATATTGGCGACCCAGAGCGCAACGGTTTTATTCACGTCACCGACTTGGGGCCATTGAAGCTAAAGCGTACCGCAGCAGCAATTACAGAACTACTTGCACCACAGCAGAAAGTTTTAGTGCAAGTAATGAAAGAGCCAACGGGGACAAAAGGGCCCAGACTCACTGGTAATATTACCTTACCTGGACGCTACGTAGTACTGATGCCTTATGGTAGAGGCGTAAATTTATCCCGACGAATTAAAAGTGAAAGTGAGCGCAACCGCTTGCGAGCGCTGGCGATTTTGGTCAAACCGGCGGGAATGGGTTTGCTCGTGCGTACAGAAGCCGAAGGCAAACCCGAAGAAGCAATTATGGAAGATTTGGAGTTGCTGCAAAAGCAATGGGAGTCCATTCAGCAGGAAGCCCATTCTACCCGCGCTCCAGCACTGCTCAACCGAGATGATGACTTTATCCAGCGCGTATTGCGGGATATGTACGGCGCGGATGTAAATCGGATTGTCGTGGATTCCAGTACTGGTTTGAAGCGCGTCAAACAGTACTTGCAAAATTGGAGTGGCGGTCAAACACCGCAGGGATTGTTGATTGACCATCACCGCGATCGCTCCCCAATTTTAGAGTACTTCCGCATCACTGCCGCCATTCGAGAAGCCCTGAAACCAAGAGTAGACCTACCTTCAGGCGGTTACATCATCATTGAGCCGACGGAGGCATTAACCGTAATCGATGTTAACTCAGGTTCCTTTACGCGATCGGCAACAGCGAGAGAAACAGTTTTGTGGACAAACTGCGAAGCTGCAACAGAAATTGCTCGCCAGTTGCGTCTGCGGAATATCGCCGGAGTGATCGTCGTTGATTTTATTGATATGGAATCGCGACGTGACCAACTACAAGTTCTCGAACACTTTAATAAAGGACTCAAAGCAGACAAAGCTCGTCCCCAGATTGCCCAACTCACCGAACTAGGCTTAGTAGAATTGACCCGCAAACGTCAGGGTCAAAATATTTACGAATTGTTTGGTGAAACTTGCCCCACCTGTGGCGGTTTAGGACATACCGTGCGTCTCCCTGGAGAAATCGAAAACCGATTACCAATACCGGCAGAGACACCAGAGCGTGAGCGTTTTGTATCCCTGCCTCACCGAGAACCACGTCAGCCATCTGCCCGCACCCCGGAACCACGAGAAACCTATGATGGATTTGGGGAAGCATTTGAGGGCGATTCGGAATTGAGTAACCTAAATCTGATCAATCATCCTAGTTATCAAGAGCTTAATGATAAGCGTCGTACCCGCACTCGCCGCAGTCGAATTGGTGTCAATGGGTTAAATGGGAAAGATGAATCTCGGGTTGTTCCCAATCCACTGGCTTTTGTTAACGAGCCAGACTTAGACCTAGATGTGGAACCAGAACTAGGAGTTGCACCAGAGATACCCTCACCCACCCTTGGTAAACCAGGTTGGAGTGAAAGAGTAGAGCGCACTAAAGTTATCAAGGCAGAACCAGTTAAACCAGTGGTAGAACCACCGGAGATTAGAACTGTAGAAATGAGCCTTCAGGAACAGGATATGTTTGCCTTGATGGGAATATCTCCCTTGGTGAAGTTAGAGCAAGAGGTTAAAAATACCAAGTCTGTGATTATTAATGTGATTCAGCCTGGTCAATTGCCAACAACCCCAACTGAATCAACCTCAGAATCAACTATTGTCCAAAAAGCAATACCTGAAATAACTGCTATTGTCCAAAAAGCAACACCTGAAATAACCACTATTGCTCAAAAAGTAACACCTGAAATAACCCCTAGCAAAATACCGACACCAAAAGTTATTGAGCCAGAACAAAAATCTTTGCTCGAAGAAACAACTGAACCATCGGAGTTGACTGTGAATCCTTCGGGACACTTGTCTGCGAAAGCCGCCGAAGCCAACGAGTTTGCAGATGAAAGTGAAGCCAATAGCAGCGCTACTGCCAGCCGTCGCCGCCGTCGTCGTTCCTCAGCGATCGAGGATAATTAATTTGCTTTATGGTAGAAACATCGCCAACGCCTTTGGAAGAATCCACTTGGCTGGAGTTTTCTACCTTGTCAGGGATTCCAGGGTTGGTTGCAGGTGTTGATGAAGTAGGGCGAGGTGCTCTATTTGGCCCTGTGGTGGCGGCAGCAGTGATCCTACCAGATCGCGCTTTGCCAATACTGATGGCAGCTAAAATCAAAGACAGTAAAAAGTTGTCTAGTTCTCGGAGAACTCAGCTAGCGCAGCAAATTTGTGCGCTGGCTATAGACTGGAAAATTGGGTTCGCTTCTACTGGCGAAATTGACAAGATAAATATTTTGCAAGCAACGCTGTTAGCAATGAAGCGAGCTGTGCTGAAGTTGAAGGTACAGCCTGCAATCTGCTTGGTTGACGGCAATCAATTAATCAAAGACTTGCTACTGCCACAGCAAACAATAGTCAAAGGTGACGAGCGATCGCTCGCTATTGCCTCTGCTAGTATTGTCGCTAAGGTTTGGCGTGACGATCTGGTAATGCGTTTAGCATTAAAATACCCTATGTACAACCTGGAGTGTAACAAGGGTTATGGTAGCCAGCGACATTTGCTGGCCTTGCAAGAATATGGGCCCTCGCCTCTGCATCGTCAGTCTTTTCGTCCTTGCCAAATCAAAGGTCTGAGTGTTGAGTGATTAAATAATTACTCAGCATTCAGGATTGGTAATTCAGTACTATCACCGTCAAGTCCTCTATCTTTAGTTTGTGATATCACCCAGTAGCGATAATCCGTCAAAAGTTGATTTAATAACCGTTGCTTGACTGACAACAGCACGCTTTTAAGCAAACCATTGCCAGTAGCTTCTAAAATCGGCTTAGGAGTGAAGGAAAATGGTGGTGGGAAATCCACCAGCACTTCTAAATCAGCTTTTCCTTGCAGGCGAGTGCCAGTGCTAAACTCTTTGGGAGACAAATACCCTTTTAAATTGAGAGCAAAGCGCTGGTTAATATACTCGAAACCCAGGATTTCACAGCCTAGCGATCGCAAATAAATAACTCCATTTGATTCCGCCCACACTCTCATGTCTACAGTAGGTTGAATACTTAGTGACATAAAACTTAGCGGACGCATTTTCAAGCGAAATACTTCCTCAGAAAGCTGCTGAATCCGGCTATTGTCACCTAAAGCCTTAACCAAACGCTGAGGCTGACGCAAGTAGTGCTGAATGGGAATAGGCTGCTCTGGAACAGCAATTTCCACTGATTGTGAGGCAGTAAACTTGGTAGCCATGAATTGAAGGAAGTAATTGTTTGATACTTCTATTATTGATTAATTTCTTGTGTTTATTTTTTTAATTTAGTTTACATGGGACTAGCAATTTCAACAAGAATTCCATCCAAATCACGGACATAAGCCACTGTTTGTCCCCAAGGCTTAACTTTGGCATCTACAACAACCACACCACCAGCTTCTATAGCACGCGACAAAGCTGCTGCTATATCATCTGTTACAAAACCAACCTCAATACCAGCAGGTAGATTTAACAGACTGTTTTCTTGGAATCCTTCGGGGAGGTTAGATTTTGCAAGTTCATTTGAGGCGAAAGCGAGAGTAGTTCCACCTGTTTCCATCTCAGCGTATTGTTTGCTCTCGTGAATAAACTGCTGTTTCAGTCCAAATGCCTTTTCATAAAAAGCGACCGATTGGGTGACATCTTTTACATAGAGAATTGTGTAGGAGAACTTCATAATCTTTATTTATTACTGAAATAACTATTGAAATTAAGTTAGTATATTTGCTCTACTTAGTCAAGCACCTACACTGTTGTATAGCTATGAACTGCATAATGACACTATCTAAATAACTTATACATAATTAAATGAATCAAATTAAAGCAATATTATTGGTCAATAAAGAAAGGCTGGGTTGACTCACGATATAGTTTATAAATTGAATATATAACTAATAAACACATGACTATATCGATCGCACATTTAGGGCCTCCCGGCACTTACACAGAACAAGCAGCTGTTCTTTATGTCAACTGGTTGACTAAAAGTACGGGAGTTGAAGCTACGTTATGTCCCTATCCCACCATCTCGCAGTCACTGCACGCTGTTACTGATGGTCAAGCTCACCTGGCTGTTGTGCCAGTGGAAAATTCTATTGAAGGGAGTGTTACCACAACACTGGATACACTCTGGCAGTTAGACAGTTTGCGAATTCAGTTGGCTTTGGTATTACCCATTGCCCATACGTTAATCTCCTGCGCGTCTAGCTTAGATAAGATTAAAACTGTTTACTCTCACCCGCAAGCTTTGGCACAATGTCAGGGATGGTTAGAGCGGTTTCTGCCGACTGTACAGATTATTCTCAGCAATTCTACAACCGAAGCACTACAGCAGTTGGAGCAAGATCCAACAACAGCAGCGATCGCTTCTAGCAGAGCGGCTCAACTCTACAAATTGCCGATACTAGCTAGTGGTATTAATGACTATCCAGAAAACTTTACTCGTTTTTGGGTAGTAAGTCAGGGTGAAGCGGACACTGGATACCAGAAAACAAAAGTGCCTACCAGTCACACATCTCTGGCTTTTAGTATGCCTGCCAACACACCTGGAGCATTGGTCAAACCTTTGCAAATATTCGCTCAACTAGGAATTAACCTTAGCCGGATTGAATCTCGTCCGACAAAGCGATCGCTAGGCGAATACTTATTTTTCATGGATTTAGAAGCGGATGCCAAAGAAGCACAAATGCAATCGGCTTTAGCAGAATTAACTATTCACACAGAGATTTTAAAAGTTATTGGCGCTTACAATGTTTTACCGATCAGCGCTGTTACTTGAAAAGTTAGGAGTTATCAGTTATCAGTTATTAGTTAGAGACTATAAATTATCAGTTGTCAATCTTTTATTTTTTGTTATTTCTTCCTAACTCCTCACTCCTCACTCCTCACTCCTCACTCCTCACTTATCACTAAATGTGTCTTTGAGAACAGCCCGAGCTGCTAAGTGATTACGAGTAGAAGTTAAAATTTCTGCTTCCCGCTCTAGACGAGTTACAGTATCTTGCATTTCTAACAATAATTGCTGCTCTGCGGCGACACCGTAAAGATTACTAGCTACCCAATAAGATAACTCTGTTGGTAGATCAGGCAAATCTTCTGGTAATTCGATATTTTGCTCGGTTAATTTGGCTGACAGACGCACAACATCTCGCAGTAGTTGTTCTACCTCAGTTGATAAAGGTCGCAAATCTTTAGTTGGTGGTTGGTCTTCAATCCACTCAACTAAGCCAACCCGGTATGGCTTTTCACGAACATACTCTAATACACGAAATCTTTGCTGCCCTAAAGTCATCATCTTGATCCGATCATCTGGCAGCCGTTGGTGATGAATGATTTCGGCACAGCAACCAGTGTTTGCAATTGTACCTTTGACTGGATCAAACATCAAAACACCGAACCTGCGGTCGCTTGACAAAATCGTGTTCATCATGATTCGGTAGCGAAATTCAAAGATGTGCAGGGGTAATGGTCTGGTAGGAAACAGAACTACTTCGGGTAACGGGAACAGAGGTAGTTCGCGAACTGCAATTTTAGAAGATGATGTCATTGTTACTTTGGTATAAACTTAATCTTAAAAAATAATTTTTCTCTGCTTTTCCCGTACTTTCTCTACATTCTATCATTTGTTTCCTAGCTAAATAAAAGCCCTGAGATATATTTCTTCAGGGCTATGTAAATATTCATACTAGTGTCATTTGTCTGAGTACTAATGACTAATGACTAATAACTAATTAAAGTTTGACTTCGATATCTACACCCGATGGTAGATCCAATTTCATCAGGGCATCAATAGTCTTAGAAGAGGGCTGATAAATGTCAATAATCCGGCGATGAGTACGGGTTTCAAAGTGTTCTCGTGAATCTTTATCTACGTGAGGCGATCGCAGCACACAATAGATCCGGCGTTTTGTTGGTAAAGGAATTGGGCCTATGGCTGTAGCGTTGGTGCGGTTAGCTGTGTCTACAATCTTCTCGCAAGATGTATCTAATAAGCGCCTGTCAAAGGCTTGTAAGCGAATTCTAATCTTCTGCTGCTGTAGAGTTGCCATCTTTAATTTTCCAGGTTCTGCGTAATTAGGGGAGTATTTACAGGTTAAAGGTTACAAGTTATAGGTTACAGAAAACTATTACCTGTCCCCTGTAACCTATTACCTTATTTATAGAGGGAAGAGAAAGGAGCAGAGAGGCATTATACCATCTCTGCTCCTTTGTTATGAGCAAAAAGGTGCTACTTCAGAATTTTGGAGACGACACCAGCACCGATGGTGCGACCACCTTCGCGGATAGCGAAGCGCATTCCTTGTTCAATAGCGATCGCGTTGATCAATTCTACTGTCATCTTGATGCGATCGCCTGGCATCACCATTTCTACTTCTTTGCCTTCATCAGAGGTGTAGGCTTTGATAGTACCAGTTACATCAGTTGTCCGCACGTAGAACTGGGGACGGTAGCCAGCGAAAAATGGAGTTTTACGACCACCTTCTTTTTCTGTTAAAACGTATACTTCACCTTCAAATTCCATGTGAGGTTTAATTGAACCTGGTTTGGCAATTACCATACCCCGTTCAATATCAGCCTTCTGGATACCCCGGAGAAGTACGCCAGCGTTATCCCCAGCCATACCTTGGTCAAGACTCTTTTTGAACATTTCAATACCAGTTACGGTAGTGGCGCGAGTATCTCTGATACCCACTAGTTCAACGTTATCGCCAACTTTAACTATACCCCGCTCAATCCGACCGGTGGCAACAGTACCACGACCTGTGATTGAGAATACATCTTCTACAGCCATCAGGAAGGGTTTATCAACATCCCGCTCAGGAGTGGGGATGTAAGAATCTACAGCATCCATCAGCTCATAGATTTTGTCTACCCAGGGATTTTCTCCTCGTTTGGTCTTGGGATTCTTGGTCATCGCTTCCAGAGCTTGCAGACCAGAGCCTTTGACAATGGGGATGTCGTCACCAGGAAAATCGTAGCTAGAGAGCAATTCTCGAAGTTCTAGTTCTACCAGTTCCAAGAGTTCTGGGTCATCCATCAAGTCTTCTTTGTTCAAGAAGACAACCAGACTGGGAACGCCAACCTGTTTTGCCAACAGAATGTGTTCGCGGGTTTGGGGCATCGGGCCATCGGTAGCAGCTACTACGAGGATACCTCCGTCCATTTGGGCAGCACCGGTGATCATGTTCTTCACATAGTCAGCGTGTCCTGGACAGTCTACGTGAGCATAGTGCCGACTTGCAGTTTCATACTCTACGTGAGCAGTATTGATGGTAATACCCCGTGCCTTTTCTTCTGGGGCATTATCAATTTGGTCGTAGCCCTTAGCTACAGCCTGACCCATCGCTGCCAAGGTCATGGTGATGGCTGCTGTCAAGGTAGTTTTACCGTGGTCAACGTGGCCAACTGTACCGATATTAATGTGGGGTTTATTCCTTTCAAACTTTGCGCGTGCCATGAATACTCATTTCCTTATTTTAACTAAGCGTTCCCTTTGCTTTTTGCAATGATAGTTTCAGCTACGCTGCGAGGCACCTCTTCGTAGTGGCTGAACTCCATCGTGAAGATACCCCGACCTTGCGTCTTTGACCGAATATCAGTGGCGTAGCCAAACATGGTCGCTAGTGGAACTTTGGATGCGACCTTAGCGATTCCCTGTTCGGTGCTTTGGCTTTCAATCTGCCCTCGGCGGGAGATGAGGTCGCCAATGACGTTCCCGATATAGTCTTCAGGAACTTCAACTTCAACTTTCATCATAGGCTCTAAGAGGACGGGTGAAGCTTTCAGCACAGCCTCTTTCATCGCCATTGAGCCAGCGATTTTGAAAGCCATTTCCGAAGAGTCTACATCGTGGTATGACCCATCAATTAGCGTCGCTTTGACGTCAATTAACGGATATCCAGCTAGAACACCGGATTCGCAGCTTTCTTTCATTCCTTGTTCTGCGGGGCCAACGTACTCTTTAGGTACTGTACCACCAGCGATTTTGGAGACGAATTCAAAGCCAGTACCGGGTTCTCCAGGCTCCAAATTGATCACAACGTGACCGTATTGACCTTTACCACCACTTTGGCGGATGAATTTGCCCTCAACTTTGTTCACAGCTTTCCGAATTGTTTCTCGGTAAGCTACTTGCGGCGCACCTACGTTCGCTTCCACCTTGAATTCTCGTAACATCCGGTCTACTAGAATTTCTAGGTGTAGCTCTCCCATCCCCGCGATCACGGTTTGGTTTGTTTCCGGATCGACGCGGACTCGGAAGGTCGGGTCTTCTTCTGAGAGAGATTGCAGAGCCTTGGACAGCTTGTCCATGTCGTTCTTGGTTTTGGGTTCAACCGCCACCGAGATTACAGGCTCAGGAATGAATAGGGATTCCAGAATTACTGGCGATGCATCATCACAGAGTGTGTCACCTGTCAAGGTGTCTTTCAATCCCAGAGCTGCTCCCAAATCACCCGCCCGCAGTTCATCGACATCTTGTCGGTCATCTGCCTTCATTAGAACTAGGCGGGAAACCCGTTCTTTTTTATTCTTACTAGCGTTGAGAACGTAGCTGCCCTTTTTCAGGACACCAGAATAAACGCGAACAAATGTCAGGCGACCGTAAGGGTCAGCCATAATCTTGAATGCCAGAGCCGCTAGGGGTTCGTTGTCATCAGCCCGCCGCTCAACAGCCTCGCCATTCGGCAATAAGCCTTGAATTGGCGGTACTTCACTTGGCGCTGGCAGGTAATCGACAACGGCATCCAGCATCAACTGCACGCCTTTGTTTTTGAATGCTGAACCGCAAAGTACTGGGACAATTTTCCCCGCAATTGTGCCTTTACGCAGGGCAGTCCGAACTTCCTGTTCTGTGAGTTCTTCGCCATCGAAGTACTTAGCCATCAGAGCATCATCGGTTTCTGCTGCGGCTTCTATGAGCTTGGTGCGGAATTCGTCTACCTGCGCTTGCAATTCTTCCGGGATATCGGTTTCCTGGATATCAGTTCCTTGGTCATTGGCGTAAATATACGCACGTTGCCGTACTAAATCGACAATACCTTGGAAGTCATTTTCACTGCCAATTGGTAGTTGAATGGCGATCGCATTCGCCCGTAGGCGATCGCGAATTTGCTCGTGAACTTTATAAAAGTTCGCTCCGGTGCGATCCATCTTGTTGATAAAGGCTATCCGAGGAACTTTGTAGCGTTCTGCTTGACGCCACACTGTCTCAGACTGCGGTTGCACGCCGCCCACAGAACAAAATACTGCGATTACACCATCCAACACGCGCATGGAACGCTCAACTTCAATTGTGAAGTCTACGTGACCTGGAGTATCGATAATGTTAATTTGATGATCTTTCCAACTGGTACTAATAGCAGCAGCAGTAATGGTAATTCCCCGCTCCCGTTCCTGCTCCATCCAGTCTGTGACGGCAGTTCCTTCATGAACTTCGCCAATTTTATGAATTATCCCAGAGTAAAATAATATTCTCTCTGTTGTTGTTGTTTTGCCCGCATCTATATGCGCCGCAATACCAATGTTGCGTACTTTATCTAGCGGGATCGTGCGTGCCACAGCTGCCTCCTATAGTTTTTGCCTCATGATATCTTGTATATTACTCTTTGTTAAGATTCTATACTTTTAGGGAAAACCGTCTTTTTTTGTAAATCCACGATATAAAGCTTCGGGAGGGCGATATATCGCTTTTCTACTTAGTAACGATAGTGGGCAAATGCCTTGTTTGCTTCCGCCATCCGGTGCGTTTCTTCCCGTTTACGAATGGCATTTCCAGTTTCATTGGCAGCATCCATTAACTCATTTGCCAGTTTGCTTGCCATTGTCCGGCCTGGTCTAGAGCGGGAATATTGCACTAACCAACGCAGTGCTAGGGTAGTGCCCCGTTCTGAACGCACTTCCATTGGTACTTGGTAGGTTGCTCCCCCAACTCGCCGAGCTTTTACTTCTACTAAAGGAGTGGCATTTCGCACTGCTCTTTCAAAGGTTTCTAAGGCAGCGCTACCAGTGCGTTCCTCAATAGTTTTCAATGCTTCATAAACAATCCGTGAGGCAAGTGATTTTTTACCATGACGCATGATCCGCCTGATAATCATGCTCACAAGGCGACTGTTATATACGGAGTCAGACGGAACTGGGCGCCTTTGAATAACACCACGACGAGACATACTTCACCTTTAATTCGGAATTGGCAACGAAATTATATGCTATCAGACACCGGAAACTAAAAGTGGTAGAACCCAACCCTCAGACTTCCTCAATTTTTTTCGGCTGTTGCAGCAAGGCTGACTTATTGACTGCCAATTTTGGATTTTGGATTTTGGATTTTGGATTAAAAGTTTTCGGTACATGTTCCGATCGCAAGGATCTGAACAAATCAAAAGTCTGTAAGCCTCATCCCCTTCTGGGTTCGATCAATCCAAAAGACGCTCGATAACTCGCTAACGCTACGCTATCGCAAATCTAAAATCTAAAATTTATTGACTTGCTACCTGCAACTAAATACTCAAGGCGACAAGATTATAAACCTTTATGTCCAGATGAGAATTTCGCTGTCGGTTACAGCATTCTCCTCAGAACTTCTACACTTGCTCGCTTAGTGTAGATGTAGCTTGCTTGATTTTTTGAAACAGACTTTAGCAGCCTTTATAACTGCTGTTAGAACAACACAGACGGCGATCGTTTTTTGCCCTTGGGCGCTTTTAAGATAGACGATTAATCGTGTTGGATGCGATTAATCGCCTAATCCTATTTTTTCGCTTCTTTGGGACGCTTGGTTCCATACTTGGAACGGCCTTGCTTGCGGTCTTTGACTCCGGCTGTATCTAGGGTGCCACGGATAATGTGGTATCTCACGCCTGGTAGATCCTTAACCCGACCGCCACGAATCATCACAACTGAGTGTTCTTGTAAGTTGTGACCAATGCCTGGAATGTAAGCTGTGACTTCAAATCCAGAAGTAAGTCTGACTCTTGCTACTTTACGTAGGGCTGAGTTAGGCTTTTTTGGGGTGGTCGTGTAGACTCTGGTACAAACTCCCCGACGTTGGGGACATTGTTTAAGAGCAGGGGACTTGGTTTTCTGACGCGCTTGTTCGCGTTCATTTCGTATTAGCTGCTGTATTGTTGGCATGAGTTACAGCGCGTAAAGCTGCTTATGGTCTAAGTTTTAACAAATCCTAATTATATCGTTTTTTACGGTTTTATGTCAATTGTTATTTTTCCTTAGTGATTGGCCATTTGTTTTTTTTGACTAAATGATCAATCACTAATGACTTAAAGAGAAGGAATTGCCACAGCCACAGGTAGCGATCGCCTGGGGGTTGTGGAAGCGAAAACCACCACCCATTAAGTCTTCTGAATAATCCACCCTCAAACCGTTGAGGTAATTTAAGCTTGCTTTATCTATGACTACTTGAATTTCATCCAAGTCGAAAACCTGGTCGCCAACTTTTATTGCTTGATCGAAGGACATATCATAAAAGAACCCGGAACAACCACCTGCTTTTACTGCCAATCGAAACAAGACATTTGGCTGCTGCTTGGACTTGATTCGCCCAATCTCACTCACGGCTGCTTGACTCAGATGAATCATGGAACTCGTTTTTTGCAATTGAATACCCCATTTTCCATTTTACAGATGGGTTGACCCTCGCTTCTGCAAAATTCCAAATCACCCAAGGCATGAGCGCGATCGCTATTACTACATTTATAACACTAAGATGCTTCAGTCCCCACCTTAACTAGGTAGGGACTTCTGGGGTGCAGTGGTTCGTTCACAAAGACGCTTTACACAATAAATGTATTCAGTTTTGGGATTAAAGCCTTTAGAGCTTTAATAGCGTTCTTTTGGTTTTAATCTTTGGTACGGGCATAGTCATCTTGGTAGCGAATAATATCATCTTCTCCCAAGTATTCGCCATTTTGTACTTCAATCAACACCAAGGGGATCACGCCAGGATTCTCCAAACGATGAGATGTACATTGGGGTACATAAGTTGACTCATTATTGCTCAGTAGGACTTCTTTCTCGCCACAAACTACTCTAGCTGTACCAGAGACGACAATCCAATGTTCACTGCGGTGGTGATGCATTTGTAGACTGAGGCGGTGTCCGGGCTTAACTTCGATGCGCTTAATTTTGTATCCGCGCCCTTCTTCCAAAACTGTAAAAGCACCCCAAGGACGTAATTCAGTTGCAGCAACGCCCCTAGAAGTGATGGCTGGAGGTAGGTGTAGAGTTTCAGTCTGTGTAGTTTCTTGATATCGAGCCATAGTTACCTCATTTGGAGACATAACAAACCGTTGGTACTCTTAACTATTGATAGAAAATCTGGCGCTATGTTGCAACCTTGAAAATCAGCAATTTTGTCGCACTTTGATAAACATAGCAAAATCAAACCTTATGGTGTAAACCATCACTACTAAAACTCTGATGTCTACACGAAGTCTTCATCAAGCAAAATGACAGCTTGTTCTAAACTTTAAAAAAAAGGATGGGCATTGGGCATTGTCGAAGTATTGGCATTGGCAATTAAGAGACTTCCCAATACTGCTCGGTTAAGCATTTTCAACTCGGAATTCGGTTCGGGGAAAAGGTTAAAGGGTAAGGGTTAAAGGTTTTTTCTTTCGCCCTTTCCCCTTCCCATTTTCCCCTTAACCGACAAGTATTGAGAGACTTCCCTATTCGCTAATTATTTTTGAATTTTGAATTTTGAATTGTTATCGTGGTTGCAGGAAAATACCAATTCCATTATGAACACGAGCAGCGGTACTAGGCGAGCGATCGAGTAGTTGCCCGCCTAAATAAAGGCTGGTAGAACTACCGCCATCCAAATTTAGGGCATTCACACAGCCCATGAGTTGCATCAATTGGGCATGTTCTGCCAAATTAGGCCCATAACCGCCGACACGATTATGTGTGGCAGTAATCATTAGTGTGCCTGTTGCTGTTGTGCAAATACCGCTACGAATAGCTTTTTCGGCAATAAAGGCATTGCTGAATTTTTCGCCTTTGGCATCAAGGACAATCTGACGATTTTGGACTAATAGCGGCCCCGCTCCGATAATGTGGGGATAACGACTAAAATCAGCCGGGGCAGTAGTGCTGGAAATGCTTACTGTGCTTCCAATAGGTAGCTGGGAGGCAGCACTAGCAGCGTTAGCGCGTAAGGTTAACAGATAGCCATCCTGGGGAATGGGAACCGCTGTCGTACCAACTTTGCCACCTGGTAACTGATTAGTAATTTGGTCTTTCTGTACCACTAAGATAATTTCGTTATCCGTCAAGGATGTGTAAGTTGATCCCCAAGCTGGAGTATAACGAGCAATGCCACTCTGGACGTAACCGCTGTTAAGAAACAGAATTGGTAGGCGCTGGTCATTTGCTGCGATTAAAGTTTCTTCTAAGGTGAGACGACCGAAGTAAAATTGGCCTGAATCATTCCAAGCGATCGCACCTCGATTAAGAATCGGGCCTGATAACCACTGACTATCGCGACGAATCGCACCCAATGGCAATCTGTTATTGCGGTTAAAATAACCACCGTTAATTCCAGCTACTGCTAAGTAACGTTGTGCTGTTTGAATTAAGGGAGCAGTACCCGCAAGTCCATCAGGACTAGCCCACATAGGTTTCAACGTTAGACCAAATTTACGGGGATTAACTTCTAACCAGACCACCGGAAAGCGTTCTGTGCCTAAATTGACATAATGCTGTCGCCAGCGCAATCCTGGCGCCCAAGCAATATCCCGCTCTTCTAAAGGATCGGGTCGAATATCGATAATCAAGCGATTGGGGTTAGCTACAGTACTAACTTGAGGCAATAGACCAAAGGGAACGCTCAGACTAATAATCGTTTGGTTTTTCACCACCTCCACTTTTTGAATCAGTGGTTGGGGGGCTGGTGGTATTGGTTGTATTGGTGTAGCTGGTGATAATTGTTTGAGCAGGTTTGGCAGTAATGTTGGTGGTGCTGCTGGTAGCTGGGGACTATAGCGTTCTATCAAAACAGGGTCGGCTATTCCATCCAGGGTAACTGTCCACTCTCGATTTGGTGGTGTAGTGGGTTTGGGAGTTGGTGTGTCTGGATCAGAAGATGGAGGTTGCGGTTTGGCGATCGCTGACCCTTGTGCAACTTGCCAAGGAGTTGGACGATCTAAATCGACAAGAATCCGAGCCTGTTGCAAAGGGGCACTCGCCTCTGGAGGTTCCTGGCTCTGAACAATATTTGTGATTTGTGTTTTTGGGGTAGCAATCACCAAAGTGTTGCCATTAGCTTGAATTTGCCAGCCAGATGTTTGAGCAAAATTAGTAATATCCAGATAACGATACGCTCCTAGTAGCCTGGCGGCTAAAACCTGTGGCGTTGTCACCGACGAAAACCACTGTATTGGTTGCCTCGCCCAATTACTACTGTTTAAGAAATTTATTCCAATTAATTGCCTGAATGCCCCGTCACTGAGATGAGTTGTCACCTGACCAGATTTTCCAGGTTGCTGTAACCAAGTTCCTGGTAAAGTACGTCCATTGAGGGAAATTTGATTACCAGAGGATGCTACACCTGATAAAGGAGGTGCAGGTGACTGTGAGACTAACGGGGGTATTGATTTGGTGGTTTTCGGGGACTCCTGGGCGTTGGTAGCACCGATAGTAGTTAAGCACAGTGCTGTCAAAAGTATTGGTGAGACAGTAGCCCGAAAAAACTTGCGTTCGCTAATCCTTAATTGGCAACAATTCGGCATTTTTACCATAACTTACTAGGTACTTTTGAAAACTATCACCCAAGGTATAAACTAACCAATTATTTGTAAATATAAAGAAAACATGAGTTTATTTTTGAATAAATATGGTAATATATATTTTGGGTAGCTATCTCTTTTAGGCATAAACCAATTTATTTAGACGCTAAAGCCACTGCAATGAAGTGTTTTAACTCCCACTAATTCTAACCACACCATATACGGTTATACGGTAGTTTTGGTTATCAAAACTAGATTAAGATATTAAATCCTCACCTAACGTTGCTAATATTATTACTTCAGTAATATCTAGTTAATAGTAATACATACAGTAACTGGTAAGCGGCAAAACTCCAGACGACAACAAAAATATTTGGGAATTGTCAAATGGGTATATATTGTAATACGCTGATTTTATTGCTGGATCAGGATGACTTTGCCTTTAGAACATAGTACAGCGTTTAGTTTTAGTTTTGATTTCAGGTGAGCCGAAATAGGCTCTATGAGTAGCTAGCGTGCATCTGGAAAAAGGGAATTGAGAAAATACTTAGCTTCAGAATATCAAAAAGAAACTGTCAGGGCAAAAATGATGTCTTGGCGGAAGTAACTTGTCTAACCCCGCATAAATACATAAAATATACGGAAGTATTTTAACATATATGAACTAATAAAGTAAAACCGAAGTTAAAATTTTTTTCCCTAAATTTCGGTGCTTATATATTTCTCCATCGCTGAATTTAGAAATTTTTTCCCACAATAATGTAGTGGCAAAATTGGTAACTCAATACTTCAGGAACAGGGTATGAATAATAAACCGATGAATCAAGACCAGAAAATCACGGCGGATATCAACTCAAGAGATACCTATCAGGGGCAAAAGTGGTTAGTAGAGGAACGAGATGCCTGTGGTGTAGGTTTTATTGCTCATCGCCAAAATCATACCAGCCACGAAATTGTCGAAAAAGCCTTAGCTGCTTTAACCTGCTTAGAACACCGGGGAGGTTGTAGCGCCGATCAAGACTCTGGTGATGGTGCAGGAGTATTGACAGCAATACCTTGGGAGTTGTTCCAACAAGACTTTGCCCAAAGAGGAAAGGAATTTCCATCCACCAATAATATAGCTGTGGGGATGATATTTCTACCACAAGACCAAGAAGCAGCACAAAAAGCTAGGGCGATTGTTGAGCAAGTAGCTGCAGAAGAAAAATTAATTGTACTGGGTTGGCGAGTAGTGCCAGTGCAATCTGATTTACTGGGGGTACAAGCAAAAGAAAATCAACCCCAGATTGAACAAGTTTTGTTAGCTTCTGTTGACAAAACCGGTGATGAATTGGAACGGAAATTGTATATTAGCCGCCGCCGAATTAGTAAAGTTGCAACCAAAATCTCAGAAGAATTTTATATCTGCTCATTGTCAAATCGCACAATTGTCTACAAAGGCATGGTGCGTTCTGCGGTCTTGGGCAACTTTTATGACGATTTAAAAAATCCAGCTTACAAAAGTGCCTTTGCTGTCTATCACCGCCGCTTTAGTACCAATACGATGCCCAAGTGGCCCCTAGCGCAACCGATGCGGCTTTTGGGTCACAACGGCGAAATTAATACCTTATTGGGTAACATCAACTGGATGATGGCACGAGAAGCTAGCCTGAATCATCCTGTATGGGGCGATCGCATCAATGAACTAAAGCCATTAGTTCATATTGATAACAGCGACTCAGCTACCCTAGACAACGTAGTGGAATTGCTGGTTTGCTCTGGACGCAGCCCGTTGGAAGCTTTAATGATTATGGTTCCAGAGGCTTACCAAAATCAGCCTTCTTTACGTGAATTTCCAGAAATTGTTGATTTCTACGAATATTACAGTGGTCTACAAGAAGCTTGGGACGGGCCAGCACTTTTAGTATTCAGCGATGGTAAAAAAGTTGGTGCAACACTAGATCGTAATGGTTTAAGACCAGCTCGCTACGTAATCACCAAAGATGATTACATTGTTGTAGCTTCCGAAGCTGGGGTCGTGGATTTCCCAGAAGTCGATATTGTCGAGAAAGGTAGACTCGGCCCAGGGCAAATGATTGCCGTGGATTTAGAAAATCATGAAGTGCTGAAGAATTGGGATATAAAGGGGCGCATCGCCAAGCAGCACCCTTATGGAGAATGGCTGCAAGAGTATCGTCAAGAACTCAAACAAATTGTCAGTAGTCAGTCGTCAGATGTGAATGGAAATGGACATCTGGCTGCTGAAAATGGTAATGGGCATAGTACAACTGAGAAAATTGACAAGCAAACCTTGCTTCAGCGTCAAACCGCCTTTGGCTACACCACAGAAGATGTAGAAATGGTGATTCATCCAATGGCGATCGCAGGTTCAGAGCCGACTTTCTGCATGGGTGATGATATTCCTTTAGCGGTGCTGTCACAAAAACCCCACCTGCTTTATGACTATTTCAAACAGCGTTTTGCTCAGGTGACGAACCCAGCGATCGATCCCCTGCGGGAAAAGTTAGTAATGTCTCTGAAAGTTGAACTGGGTGAACGGGGTAACTTATTAGAACCCAAGCCAGAATATGCTCGGAGATTGAAACTTGAGTCGCCAGTGTTAACGGATGCTCAATTAGAGGCGATTAAGCTGTCAGGATTTGCCACGGCTGAGTTGTCAACCCTATTTGCGATCGCCAGCGGTCCAGAAGGATTGAAAGCCGCTGTGCAATCTTTACAAGCACAAGCAGCTGAGTCAGTCCGGGCAGGTGCAAAAATTTTAATCTTAAGCGATGGGGTCAATGACAGTATAAACACAGAATATACCTACATTCCTCCCTTATTAGCAGTGGGTGCGGTGCATCACCATCTGATTCGGGAAGGGTTGCGAATGAAAACATCCCTGATTGTCAATACTGCTCAATGTTGGAGTACCCATCACTTTGCTTGTCTGATTGGCTATGGTGCTGGCGCAGTTTGCGCGTATATGGCTTTAGATACGGTGCGTAATTGGTGGTCTGATCCCAAAACTCAAAAGTTAATGGGTGTGCAAAAAATTCCCACCCTCACCCTAGAACAAGCTTTAGGAAACTATCGCCAAGCAGTAGAGTCAGGTTTGCTAAAAATTCTCTCCAAAATGGGAATTTCTCTGCTCTCCAGCTATCAAGCAGCCCAAATCTTTGAAGCTATTGGCATCGGTGGAGATTTAATCGAACTGGGATTCCGTGGTACGACTTCCCGCATCGGTGGTTTGAGTGTGAGTGAACTCGCTGATGAAGTGCTTTCCTTCCACAGCAAGTCTTTCCCAGAACTGACGACCACGAAGTTAGAAAACCTGGGCTTTGTGCAGTACCGTCCTGGTGGCGAGTACCACATGAATAGCCCAGAAATGGTTAAGGCGCTGCATAAGGCTCTAGATGGCAAAAAGTACGACCACTACGAAGTTTACAAAAAGCACCTCCAAGGCAGACCAGTAACGGCCTTGCGGGACTTGCTGGACTTCCAAGGCGATGCCTCGCCAGTTCCCCTAGAAGAAGTAGAGTCGGTATATGAAATAGTCAAGCGTTTCTGCACCGGTGGCATGTCTTTAGGCGCTTTGTCAAGAGAAGCCCATGAAACTTTAGCGATCGCTATGAACCGCATTGGTGGTAAATCGAACTCAGGGGAAGGCGGCGAAGACCCAGTGCGCTATGTAGTTTTAGATGATGTGGACGAGTCTGGTCACTCGCCAACCCTACCTCATTTAAAAGGATTGCGGAATGGTGATAAAGCTTATAGTGCCATTAAGCAAGTTGCATCGGGACGCTTTGGGGTCACGCCAGAGTACCTAGTTAACGCCAAACAAATTGAAATTAAAATTGCCCAAGGTGCCAAGCCTGGGGAAGGTGGACAACTGCCAGGGCCGAAGGTGAGCCAATACATTGCGATGTTAAGGCGCTCCAAGCCAGGTGTAACGCTGATATCGCCGCCACCGCACCACGATATTTATTCTATTGAAGACCTAGCACAACTGATTTTTGATCTGCACCAAATTAACCCCAAAGCAAAGGTGTCGGTGAAGCTAGTTTCAGAAGTTGGCATTGGCACGATCGCTGCTGGTGTAGCTAAGGCAAACGCCGATATTATCCAGATTTCTGGCCATGATGGTGGTACAGGTGCATCGCCACTAAGTTCGATTAAACACGCTGGTTCACCGTGGGAATTGGGCTTAAGCGAAGTGCATCGCGTCTTGATGGAAAATGGCCTGCGCGATCGCGTGATTTTACGCGTAGATGGCGGACTCAAGAGTGGTTGGGATGTGGTAATAGGTGCATTGATGGGCGGTGAAGAATTCGGTTTCGGCTCCATTGCCATGATTGCCGAAGGCTGCATTATGGCGCGTATCTGCCACACGAATAATTGCCCTGTGGGTGTTGCTACTCAGAAAGAAGAACTCCGTAAGCGGTTTACGGGAATACCGGAACAGGTTGTCAACTTCTTCTACTTCATTGCCGAAGAAGTGCGTAGTTTGTTAGCCCGACTTGGCTACCGTTCTTTGTCAGAAATCATTGGACGTGCAGATTTGTTAAAACTACGCCAAGGAGTAAAACTCACCAAAACGCGATCGCTAAATCTCGACTGTTTACTTCAGCTACCAAATAGCAGAGACAATCGTAGCTGGTTGGTGCATGAAGAAGTCCACAGTAACGGCGTGGTTTTAGATGACAAGTTCCTTGCCGATCCCGACATTCTGGCTGCCATTAGGGATCAGTCTACTGTCACCAAGACTTACCCAATTATCAATACTGACAGAACAGTGGGCACAAGATTAGCGGGTGCGATCGCTTCTCAATACGGTGACAGTGGCTTTGAAGGACAAATTAATCTCAACTTTACAGGTAGTGTTGGACAAAGCTTTGGTGCTTTCAACCTCCCCGGCATAATTCTGAGCCTAGAAGGAGAAGCAAACGACTATGTAGGTAAAGGGATGCATGGTGGTGAAATCATCATCAAACCTCCAACTGATGCTACCTATAACGCATCACAAAACGTGATAGTTGGCAATACCTGCCTCTATGGTGCTACTGGTGGCATATTATTTGCCAATGGACAAGCAGGAGAGCGCTTTGCTGTGAGAAACTCCAAAGGCGTAGCAGTGATTGAAGGTGCTGGGGATCACTGCTGTGAATACATGACAGGTGGTGTGATTGTCGTTCTCGGCAAAGTAGGACGTAACGTAGCTGCTGGCATGACTGGAGGACTCGCATACTTCTTGGATGAAGACGACTCATTTCGTGAGTTAGTCAACCCAGAAATTGTCAAAATGCAGCGGGTGATTACCGAAGTAGGTGCAAAGCAACTGCAAGAGTTAATCCAAACTCATGCAGAACGCACTGGTTCACCAAAGGCGAAGAAAATTCTGCAAAACTGGCAAGAATTTTTGCCGAAATTCTGGCAGTTGGTTCCGCCTTCTGAAGCTGATAGTCCAGAAGCCAATCCTGAAAAAAAAACAACTGAGTTCAGTAGACCTTTTGCAAAAGTCCCCTAACACCCCACCCCCACCCCCTCCCCGCTCTTCGGGAGGGGAGACTTTGACGTAAGTCAAAGGCGGGGTGGGGTTCTTTTTTTGATTTATGCAAGAAGTTCAGTTTAGTAAGCAGTGATTAAGAGACTTCTAACAAATAAATTATCCAATCTTGTGAGGCGGGCTTTCCGGCCTGCCTTTCGATAAAACAAGGTTTTCAGCGCCTAAAGATTTTTGTAGTATTGATGTGTACTGCTAAACTCGGTTTTTTGCGACAATGGTTCTCATATCCCGAATGATATGTTACACCTTAATAAGCAAAATACCCCAAGGGAAATACCCTTGAGGTATAAGCATAATTGTTTAAGAATATAAACTTTATTCTTAAACAATTATTCACTCTCCCCGGCAAAATTGACGAAAACCTTGATTTATCGTTGAGAGGTGGGGAGGAGTGTAAACGGTTACATCCTTTCAGAAAACAGACTCTACTGTCACACAGACTGTACTGTCACAGTGTAATTGGTATTGTTACCGGCGAAGGACGAAACCCTTGCATAGTAGGTGTCTGGAGTTAAGTTCCTAGTAATCGCATCCGGTGTGGTGCCACTATTAACGGAAGAACCAAGGAAAACTTGATTGCTACTATACAGTGTGAGATCGGCATCTGCTGCTAGATTGTCAATTCCCACTTTATAATTTCCGCCTTCGCTGACACTAAATCTGTAGTAATCGAATTGATCGCTGCTGCCAACAAAATCATTTTGGAATCTGGAAATGTTGCTACCAAACTCACCAAGGTCAAGCGCGGTGCCAAAGGTATTCCCTGGGTCACTACCTACACCTGATCCTGCAAAACTTATATTGTAGCTGGTGTTGGAACCACCATAAGGATAAACTCTTGCATAGTAGGTTCCTGCACTTAAGTTGCGACTAATTGAATCACTAGCAGTGCCACTCCTGACAGAACTTTGAATAACAGTTCCAAAGACATCAAGTAATTGTAAGTCGGCATCTGCCCCCAACCCTGATAAGGTGACACTAAAGTTACTACTATTGGACAAAGAAAAACGATAGTAGTCATTAACGTCACTAGAGCCTACAAATTCATTGGTGAACTGAAAGTTATAGCTGCCACTTGCATTACCAAGATTATATGCAGTTTGCACCACGTTACCGGGATCTCGCATATTGAACAATCTCCTTGTAATAATATATTTAGTTAGTGGTCAAGTCTGAAGCTTAACAACTCAAGCTGAAGCTTATCTCCTATGAAGGATCTCTGCGATGTTAAAATTTTCTAACGCTTCATCGAATTATTAGCATCAGAATTGGGGATTAAGTAAAATCTACTTAATAAATATAAAATAAATGATTTACTTTTTACTTTCAAAACAAAAAATAAAAGTTTATTTTTTATTGTTTTCTGATTATAAATAAGTAAGCAATACGTATATTTAAGTTTTATATTTTATAGCGCTTCTCGGCCCTTGTGAGGTACAATAACCCCATCCCCAACCCCTTAAGAGCAAGCGAGGAGGGGACTATGATGTACCTTATATGATTAGAAAAATCTATATAATAATGCTAAAACTATAAAAATATTTATTATATTCCGAACAGTTCAAAAAATTAAATTATTCAAGTAGTGTGTACTATATCTCCCTCTGAGAGAAGCAACTGGCGTTAGGAGTGCCGCACTCAAACAGAGATTAGTCTTTTGATCTCAAGCTATTGAGCGTAAAGATCAAGTAATTAAAAGCATTTATATTCCATCAGGTTAATATTAATGCATTCTCGGCTAGTAATCATAATCTGTACTATGTCTGCTGGTTAGATAATTCTGTATTCAGAAGTATCATAAGCTACAAACATTTAGGCGATCGCTCTTTGCAGAAAAAGTTTTTGGTTTACTGCTAGAGTGCCCTTAATTATCAGTCTGTAACCGAACGCGAAAACAGCCATTTTAACCAAAAAATATAATTTTAGTTTTTAGCCAATTACCATTGACTAATTACCTATAATTAATAATTATTACTTTTTGTTAGCAAGCAACTTTTGGTCTGTATCTTCAATTTCTAAAAGTTCTGGAATAGTCACAAAGCGATAGCCTTGCTTTCTAAAGTTGCTAATAATTTCTGGTAAAGCTTGCACAGTTCTGGAACGATTACCACCACCATCATGCATTAGCACAATCCCACCAGGTTTAGAATCTTTAATCACGTTATTGATTAACTTTGGTACAGCTGGTAACTTGTAGTCCGTGGAGTCAGCCGACCACATCACCACCGTATACTTTTGTCCTTTAGCGTAAGCAGCTAATCCATTGTGCAAAATGCCACCAGGCGGTCGGAACAGATTTGTTTTAGCACCTGTAACTTGATAAATTAAATCTTCTGTGCGATCAATTTCAAAAGCAGCTGCTTGTTGATTAAAGAAGTGATACCAGTGATGCCAAGTATGATTGCCAATGACGTGACCTTGAGCAACAATCTGCCTTCCTAACTCTGGATAATTTTTCAGGTTCTGTCCGACGACAAAAAACGTCCCTTTGATATTATTTGATTTCAAAATATCTAGCACTTGCTCTGTGGTCTCAGGCCAAGGGCCGTCATCAAAGGTGAGAGCAATTACTTTCTCACCTTTAGTGAGTTTCGCCGATTCAATTATTGCCCCCTGAAAACGTGATGGTATAGGGTAGGCTAGACCCTTTGTTTGGGCTTCTTGCTGCCAACTTGTAAGCATCGCCGCCTTTAATTTCTCAATTCGCTGCTGAGTTCCTACGTTTGCAGCGACATCCTTGACATTTATACTTTGTCTACTCTGAGCCTCCGAAGCATTTGGCCTTAGAAGCATCATGAAAGCAAGACTAAAAACACCACCTAAGGCAAGTAGCGCAATTAATATTCCTTCTGGCCACAGAAACGACTTATTGTTTTCCACCTCATAGCTCCTTCAAAGATCGAACCATCACCACGGTTATGACGGTACGTTATAGCACATTTTTATTAGATATTTAGATACCAGATGCTTTCTGGTAATCATGAAAATTGGAATTGGGATAACGGAAATTCAGAATTCAGAAGACAGACTATATTGCTTTAGCTGAAATCTATATGCTCTAGATTTGGACAGCGCTGAATATACAATACTTGGTACTGTTTAATTTCAACCCAGTCATAAAAGGCAAGGTCTGCACTTCCACATTCTTACCGCTAGTTCAAAGAAGGAGATGGAACACAATCAGATAATTAACCACACCCCAAAATCCTCTTAATAGGAGTTCTGAATTAGTTGCTGTTTTTCACTTCACCGCTAAGGCAGCATTATCCTTTCAAGTTTTATAGCTTTTCAAATAAGATGAACTAAGCTGTCACACCTACAATTTGCACTTTTCGCAGACTGAAGTTTTTATAGCCAGACTTTCTGACAGTAAACTTGTATAATTTACAACTTAGTGAATTGTTTTGATTAACATACAAAACTACTTACAAGGGGCGGGGTATCTTTCAAAAAAGAGTCTAGTAAACTATTACTTCTATTCTTGATAGGATATATTCTACTGCCTGCTGCCATTGTTTCCTTTTTAAGAAAAAGTTAAATTTTTAACTGACAGAATGTTACCTTGTACTTTCTATGAAATAGACCAGACGAAAATTGATTCAATATAGTTTCTCATTGCCAAGAGGCACTTATTCGTTAATCTAGATGCTTTCGACTCATTCAGCAAAAATAATTCTATCAGCAGTTTAGTTTTCTTTCGGATGCTGATACTTTAGCCGAAATTGCTAGTAGCTTTCTGTCTGTTAATATTTTTCTCGATAATTAAGGATATTTATATCTTAATTAATAGTACAGTTTTATATGCACTGTCACCGTGTAATTACGGAAATTATTTGCATATATATAGGTAAGTTATTAAAATTACAATAGTATGGTATCCATATATTGAAGCATTAAATTCTCTATCTAGATGTAATATTTATTACCAATAATACTTTTTTGAGCGAGGTTATTGTATTTAAAAGTACATCTAAGCTGGAGCTATTTTTATGTAATATCACTTAATAATGCAGATCAAAATATATTTTCTTGCTACTCAACCTCCAGCAAGACTGCCCTCTGCCTTTTTTCGGTAAAGTGAGGTAAGTAGGTATTGTCCAATACGGAGTAAACTATTTTACCACTCAACGAACCATTTTCTGTTTAAAGAAAAAACCGACTGGCTGTATTGCTCTAACAGTAGGTAACTAGCTTTTTTAGCAGGAGGAAACAAAACCGATGATTATCTCATAGCTTGCCTTATAATTACAGAAATTAGAATTATGATTTTTAATCATCTATTTAGCAATCCTAATTATTAGCTTATATTGCCTTAGACAGGTCATAGTTTATTTACAGTACTTTTGCTTATCTTTGCTAGATGCAATAAGTGTATTATTTAATATCTGTATGGGTTGACACTAAACCCAGGTTTCCTATTAATATACCTTTTGAGTCAAAATAATCAAGGTATTTGTCTCATTTCTGAAACTGGCTAGAAACTTTTATGATTCCTCACGAAAGTGATGCAAAAGAAGAACGTGCGTCGTTAAAAGTATGGCGTAGTTGGCAAGAAAATCTGATTTTAATTGCGATCGCATTGTGTTTGGCATTCCTGATCCGAACTTTTATCGCCGAACCGCGCTATATACCTTCTGACTCGATGTTACCCACCTTGCATACTGGCGATCGCTTGGTAGTTGAAAAAATCTCCTACCATTTTCACCCTCCCATAACTGGGGATATTATTGTTTTTCAGCCACCCGCAGAACTACAACGTCGAGGATATCCCAAAGACCAAGCCTTCATCAAGCGAGTTATTGGCCAGCCCGGTGAGGTAGTTAGTGTTACTTCTGGCAAAGTCTACCTCAACGGTCAACCCTTGGCAGAAGACTACATCGCTGAACCCCCAAATCAGCCATATCAACCAGTGAAAGTCCCAGAAAACGAATTTTTTGTTATGGGAGATAATCGCAACGATAGTAATGACTCTCGCTATTGGGGCTTTTTACCCAGAAAAAATGTCATCGGTCGGGCAACGTTTCGCTTTTGGCCTCTCAATCGCATTGGGTTGATTTAATCCATTTTAGATTTTGGATTTTAGATTTTTCCTTCAATCCAAAATTCAAAATCTAAAATTGCCGGAGTTAGGAGTTATTTTAAAATTTCTAACTTTTAACTTAAAACGTTAAATAATACATCATCTGAGCGATCGCATCACCAGTTAATTCCAGCCGCCGTTGGAAATCAGCCAGGTTACGGTAAAGTCCGGCTGATTGCCGATTTTGCACCACTGCTTGCGCCAGAGACAAATCTATAAATGGAATTTGTGCTAACTTTTCAACGGTTGCTGTATTCGGGTTGACTTGGGTAGGATTTTCTAAAGATTCGTGGTCATAGTAAATAAAATTCAGCAGAGGCTTTAATGGCTCTAGGCGCGGCGCTGGCATACCCAAAGCCGCAGCGATATCTTCAATACAATAAAATTTCACACCCGATCGGGAAAGTTCCACAAGCGATCGCGCTTGGTGAATTGACAAACCTGGTAGGCGTAACCAATCATCTACAGTGGCTTGATTAGCATCAATGCGGATACCTAATTGGGCCGCTATCTGAATTTCTTCCCCAGATTGTAGGCGATAGTAGGGATCGTTGAGGAGCTTGGCACGGAGTTTTTGTAGCCTGGAGTTTAAAGGTAGCCAGTTATTCATGATTGTCGCTTACCTCAAGAAATCTGGTCTAGCAATTGGCGGCGCTTTTGCTCAAATTCATACTCTGAAATCAGTCCATCCTGACGCAGAGCATCTAATTCTCGCATTGCATCAGCGATCGCTCCTACCTGATTAATCACCTTTTGTGAGTTCCTTGCCGCTGACTTGCCTAGATTAAAATTGCGATCGAAAGCTTCTTCGTCTTGGGCTAAATACCAAACTCCCTCAATCGCACTAGCTACCTTGGGGATAGGCGTCCAGGAAAGCAACACATACAAAACACCCCACAGCGGCTGTCCCAGATAGAATTTGTGTAATCCTGAAATTGTCAGCGTGCCAGAAAAAGCTAAAACAGCGGCAACACTTCGGCTTTTGCGCTTAGTCAACATATTTATAACAGATATACCAATACCACAGTTCCGACAATAAGATAGCCAACTACCCTGCCTTGCCCTTCAGACTTTTAGATGGGAAGTCTCACACACAATTTAACGTGAGTTCGATAAGATTCTGAAGAACCCCTCTCCAAATCTCTCCCCGTTGACGCCAACGCAGAGGGAGGCTGGGAGGGAAAGGTCTGTCGAATTCACACAACTTGGTATTTGAAGAAATTTGAGTAAGTTTCACATGACTGTGCATTGAGCTTTGATGCTAATTTTAAGTTTTTAACGGATCTAGATTACTACGATGTCACAGACCTTTCTACCGCCAGAATGGTTTAAACAGCTTTGTGATCCTTACGCTGTGCTAGGAATTTCTGTGAGTGCTGACGATCGCCAGATTTTTAAACGCTATCACACTTTAGCAAAGCTGCTACATCCCGATCGCTATGCCAAAAGCTGCAATCCAGACCAAGAATTAGCAACGGCAATACTTAGCTATTTAATCAATCCAGCTTATGAACAACTCAAACATCGACACAAGCGCTTGATTGCCATAGCTATGCTGCGATCGGAGGCAAGAGTGTTACAGCACCAAGCTTTGTCTGTTCAAAATGCCATAGCTGAGGAAATTACAGAAATGTCTCCACCCCAAGCAGAATTGTTTTACGAAGAAGCGATCGCCTGCTATGCAGAAGCTCAATACAAATCACTCCATCAGTTTTATCAAGTTACACAACAAATTACTATACTGAATTTAGTTTACTTACAGTTGCATAAACCTGACCTATTCCTACAACAAAAACCTCTTCGCATCATCCCGGAAGTAGAAGTCAAGCCAGTTGAATTGACATTAGATGAAAAAACTAATGTCAAACCAGTTTTGATAAACTACGCTCAACGTCACTACCAGCGAGCCATTGAGTACGTCAGGCTAGCCAACTGGGCCTTAGCCGTGCAAGAACTGCGCGATGCCATCAAGTTAGAGCCAAATAACAGCAACTATTATGCCTTATTAGGTTTAGTACATCTAAAACAGAAATTTATCGGCATGGCCAGGGTTTATATCCGTCAAGCATTAAAACTTAACCCGCAAGATTTACTAGCTCTGAAATACGCTCCCGGACTGAAAATTAAACCTGGTGAAAACACCAATCCTAAATCAATGGCTAAAGCTCTGAGTATTGCGGCTTTATTAAGTCGATTTAACGAGGGGAAACGTTCTCAAGTCAAGTGTTGAAATTTCGGTAGCAAACCGTACTAAAACCGAAGCTTCGTGACTAGATTGCTCCCCTAGACTAAAATAATAAATAGAAGTAAAACTATTAAGCTACTGAGTCTGGGCGCTCAGTTTAATATAAGCAATATGGGATTCTTCGATTCTGAAATAGTTCAGCAAGAAGCAAAACAGCTGTTTGAAGATTATCAAGTGCTGATTAAGCTTGGCAACGGCTACGGCAAATTTGACCGCGAGGGCAAAAAGCTGTTTATTGAGCAAATGGAAACCATGATGGATCGGTATCGCATCTTTATGAAGCGTTTCGAATTATCAGAAGATTTCATGGCACAAATGACAGTAGAACAACTTAAAACACAATTAGGTCAGTTCGGTGTCACCCCGCAACAAATGTTTGACCAAATGCACCTGACTTTAGAACGGATGAAAGCCGAGCTAGAAAAACAAACCTAGTACCGCAAAGCGGAATTCAAAATTCAAAATGACGCTCTCTACGAGACGTTGCGCTAACAAAATTCAAAATGAATACAGCGTAAGCGTTTGGTTGATTTGGAATGGGTGGTTTATTTCCGCCGATCTGTACTAGTCAATTTTAGATTTTGGATTAATTGCCAATCCAAAATCCAAAATTCAAAATCCCAAATTATTGTGACTTGGGACGAGAAAACTGGGAAGGTGGCTTAAAGTTTTCTACTGGTACGTTCTTAAGTGCCTTTTCCATAAAATCTTTCCAAATGGGAGCAACCATAACACCACCTGTCGCATGGTCAGCTAATTGTCTGTTGTCATCTCTCCCTACCCAGACAGCAGTTGTTAACTGTGGCACAGTACCAACAAACCAAATATCTTTTTCTGATGATGTTGTTCCCGTTTTCCCTGCGGCTGGGCGACCGATAGCAGCACCTTTACCAGTACCTTCAGAGATTACCGATCGCATCACATCGATAATTGCTGCTGATGCCCAAGGATCGAGAACTAGCTGCGGTTTAGGCGTGTTATCTAACAACACGTTACCACTACTATCGGTAACACGGGCAATTACGGTTGGTGGAGATTGCCAGCCATAATTAGCAAAGGTAGCATAAGCACTAGCCATTTCCAGAGGGGTGACACCAATTGCACCAAGTGGCAAAGAAGACACAGGTTCCATCGGACTCATAATCCCCAAGGTACGGCAGGTTTCTATGACTCTGTTCATCCCCACAGCCTTACCAATTTTGATCACGGGAATGTTGCGCGATTGGGATATAGCTGTGCGGATTGACATCTCTCCCCTAAAAGTCGCATCATAATTTCTGGGAGAGTACCAACCGTTACCATCTCGATAGCTAACTGGGGCATCTACCACCGTTGAGTCTGGACTATACTTACCAGTAGCAAAAGCAGTATAGTATACAAATGGTTTAAAAGAAGATCCGGGCTGGCGTTGAGATTGAGTTGCACGATTGAATTCACTGGTCTTAGGATCTATACCACCCACCAATGCTTTAATAAAATGTGTGCGCGGATCAATTGACACCAGGGCCATTTGATTCTTAGATAATCCCTGATCTAAAAGTGTTTTATGCCACTTTGTAACTGTTTCCTCTGCCATCATTTGAAAGTTGGCATCAACTGTAGTTTGCACCCGCATCCCGCCTTTAAGTAGTGTCTCACGCCCAAACTTTTTAGCTAACTCCTGCGCTACAGTATTGGTTACATAAGGTAGGGCACTACCTTGAAAGGATTTGATTTTACCAAGTTTGATTTCTTGCTTGAGGGCATTGTCGTACTCTGACTGGTTGATCCAGTTCAATTCCAGCATCCGTCCCAGCACTTCTTTTTCTTTCTGTTTTGCCAACTTCATGCTCACAAACGGGCTGAATTCTTCTGGCGCTTGGATTAAACCCGCCATCATTGCTGACTCACCCAAGCTTAAATATTCTGCTGACTTATTAAAGTAACTGCGTGCTGCCGTTTGTACTCCATAATTGTTATGACCCCAATAAACTTGATTGAGGTACATTTCTAATATTTGGTCTTTAGTGAGAATTTGCTCTAACCGAATTGCTAGCACCCCTTCTGCTAACTTTCGGGTAAAGGCACGCTTGCGAGACAAAAATAAGTTTTTTACCAATTGCATAGTAACGGTAGAGCCACCCTCTTTGACTCCACCTGCTACCGCGTTAACTACTACAGCACGTCCAACACCAGTGGGGTTGATACCGTGGTGATCGTAGAAGTGACTATCTTCACTTGCCAACACCGCCCGTTTTAAATTTGGGGAAATTCTATCTAGGGGCACGACTTCCCGGTTGGCTTCCCCGTGAATACTCGTTAAGAGTTTGCCCTTAACATCATAAATGTAAGTCGTTTCTGAGGGAAAGAAGTTACGTAGCTGTCTCACATCTGGCAAATTACGGAAACTGATGGCTAAACCAACCAGTCCTCCGGCTACAATGGAACTTGCCAGCATGGTGATTGAGAGGAGAGTACCGCCAGTTACCTGACCGACTCCTTTCAAAAACTCAAAACCTGATGAAGCCCGACGCTGTGGCTGTTTATCTTCAAAAGTCCTAGACGACGACACGGCTATTTCACTTCCTCACTTGTAAATTTAACTGTAATTGATTGGGTGAAGCAAGGCGGTTAGTTTTTTGCAATTATAGTAGTTTGGCAGATGAGAAAGTGGATAAATTGCCAGTGAATATAACCAACTTAACTTCTAGTGTGCAAAACATCGCTAATAATGAATCTCTTAGGATGACGCAAGATTTTGCTTGGTTGCGTCGTGGTGTAGTAGAAGTTTTCCCACAATCAGTTGATGTTAACAGCGAAAGTCTAGAAAGGCTCTTACTAACTACAAACAGACCTTTAAGGGTCAAATTGGGGATTGATCCTACTGGTACTGATATTCATCTTGGTCATAGCATACCAGTACGAAAACTGCGAGGTTTTCAAGATGCAGGCCATACAGCAGTTTTAATCATTGGCGATTTTACAGCTCGTATTGGCGATCCAACTGGTAAATCTGAAGTGCGTCGTCAGCTGACAGAAGCAGACGTAGCTCAAAATGCTCAGACTTATCTGGATCAGGTACGTCCTATCTTGGATTTTGACACACCAGGAAGGTTAGAGGTGCGCTATAACTCCGAATGGCTCTCTGGGCTTAACTTAGAGAAAATTTTGGAGTTACTCTCCACGATGACGGTGGGGCAGATGTTGGCCAAAGAAGGATTTGCCGATCGCTATAAAAAAGAGAATCCGATTTTTATCCATGAGTTCCTGTACCCGTTAATGCAAGGTTTTGATTCGGTTGCAGTTGAGGCAGATGTGGAATTAGGTGGCACTGATCAGAAATTTAACATTGCTGTAGGTAGAGATTTGCAGCGCCATTTTGGTCAAAAGCCCCAATTTGGGATGCTGCTGCCAATTTTGATTGGCACGGATGGCGTGCAAAAAATGTCTAAGTCTTTAGGTAATTATATCGGATTGTCAGAACACCCAGGACAAAAGTATCAAAAGTTGCAAGGAGTTCCCGATCATCTGCTGTCACAGTATTGTGAACTGTTGACGGATTTACCTCTGGATAAACTGCCAGAAAATCCCCGCGATCGCCAAACACTCCTGGCATGGGAAGTTGTCAAACAGTACCACGGCGAAACCGCAGCTCAAGAGGCAAAAGTTGCAGCCCAAAGTGGCGGCAAGGAAGGTGCAGTTCCAGAATTCTCTCTAGCTGGCGTGCAGCAGTTCCCTACTAAGTTAGCGTATATTCTCAATGCCAGTGGCTTGTGCAAAAGTACAGGGGAAGGAAAGCGGAAAATTCAAGAGGGTGGAGTGCGCTTAGATGGCGATCGCATTACCGATGTTGATACTACTTTTGCTGATCCCGCCCAGTTACAAGGTAAGGTTTTACAAGTTGGGAAAAATAAGTTTGTGCGTTTAGTGCCTTAAATGGGAAATGGGAAACTGCAAATGAACGCAGAACAACGAGTTATAGTGCCTTTGGATGTGTCGGATGAACAAAGTGCGATCGCGCTTATAGATCAACTTCCGCAAGTGGGTTGGTGGAAGGTAGGCTTAGAGTTGTTTACCAGCACTGGCCCAAAAATTCTGCAAGTGCTAAAGTCCCGACAAAAACGCATTTTCCTAGATTTAAAGTTTCACGATATCCCGAACACAGTCGCCGGTGCTTGTCGTAGTGCAGCTAGTTACGGAGTGGATTTGTTGACAATTCACGCTACATCTGGTATTGACGCTCTCAAAGCTGCAACAGAGGCGGCAGAGGAAGGGGCTGCAAAAGCAGGTGTAAAACCGCCAAAATTAATTGCTATTACTTTGTTAACAAGCATTTCTGCTAGACAGTTGGCGTTTGATTTAAAGATTCCCCTAGAGTTACCAGAATACGCCCTAGAAATGGCACTACTGGCTCAAGAGGCGGGATTGGATGGGGCAGTTTGTTCGCCCCAAGAAGCGGCACAACTACGGCAAACTTGTGGAGATGACTTTTTGCTTGTTTGTCCGGGGGTTAGACCAACTTGGGCTGATATTGGCGATCAAAAGCGATCGCTGACCCCAGCGCAAGCAATTATTGCTGGCGCTGATTACCTAGTAATTGGGCGTCCCATCACCGCTGCTACTGAGCCGGAGTTAGCCTGGAAGAGGATTTCTGAGGAGTTAACCACGGTGGCATGAAGCTAAGAGTCAGTAAGAAACTCAGAGTGCAGGGTGTAGGGGAGAACAATCTTGCCTCTTCGCTCAGGAAGAAAAATTATAGTTGGCTTTTAGCTTGTAGCTTCTGGATTTTAGGATCAAATAACCTTGCTTACCCAGCCTTCTCGACAAACCCCACCCCTAAACCCTTTGCGATCGCAGAAAAGGAAAATGTCAATACTGGGGCAAGGTCTTTGTGTTCGGAGCAAAATTTAGAAATATTAACTATACAGCTACTGCAAGATTTGCCTAGTTATACTAACCGTGTAACTCAACGCGCCCGTCGCCTCAGTAGAAGCAGTCAGGTTTACAGTTATATGCTAGTGGCAGGAAAACCTGAATTTACTCCTCTGCCCCTTAACCTTGAAGAATATAGTGCAGATGCGTCTAAAAGTACTGCATCAGGAGTTGAGCAAGTTTTCTTTACTACCTTGGAGCGGCAGTACATAGGAAAGAAAGCGGTAGAATTGCAGGAGTTCCACTGGCTGTTGTTGACTAAAACTCAAAGTGGTTGGCAACTAGTGATGATGTTTTCTCAAGCTGGTTCCTATTCATCACAGCAGCTACTATCCCCGCCACGCGATAGTAGTAACGGTACTGTTGCCCAAGGGGTTAAAACTTGGTTACGGGATTGTCAAGCGGGAAGTGTACGTCAAAAAAACCTAATTCCAAATCTTCGTAAATTAGGAAAATATTAAATGACGGCATATTATTGCCAGATGCGATCGCGGAACTCAGCGATCGGATAATGGATACGGAGAAGAAATAACGCTTGCTGATCATATTCTCCAGATTTAGCAAAATTTTGATTATTCTGAGTGTCAACGCGAAACCTCACATTTTCGCTATGACCCAAGAATACCAATTGATCTGCACTGACATTGTACTGAGCCAGCGCAGTTAGAGCGAGACTGTTCCAATCGATTTTGCTCTCGATCAATTTCCGATTCAGATACTTATTTCAAACAAAATAAATCTACATCGCCCACCTAGCTTGTATCAGTGGAATTTTACATATATCTTTGGGAAGATTTTCCGGAAATATAGCTGATAAACAGCTAAAAGAAGCAGACATTATTTAAAAACGCAGACTGGCTTGAATTTAAGCGTTGTAACTCCTGTTTTTTGGCGATAACATGGAAATAAGTTTATTTCAAGCTTCTCAAACCGCGTTTAGCCTCAGTTTTTTATGGACATTCAGTTAATCAACATCGGCTTTGGTAACATCGTGTCTGCCAACCGAGTAGTTGCCATTGTCAGTCCAGAGTCTGCCCCCATTAAGCGGATTATTACCGATGCACGGGACAGAGGTCAACTGATTGATGCAACTTACGGTCGTCGGACTAGGGCTGTAATTATCACCGATTCCAGCCACGTAATTCTCTCAGCGATTCAGCCGGAAACGGTAGCGAATCGCTTTGTGATTTCCCGCGATCATCAGACTGTAGATAATTGACTAGCAGTGGGTTTTTCCACTCTTCTTTGCACCGTATTGGCAGTACTGTATGAATATAGACAAATTTTCTGTCACTCTTGCTACAAATTCTTTAGTCACTAGTGGACTAGACCAAGAACACAAGACTAATGAATAATATGTATTGATTGATTCACAGGTTGAAGGGATGATGCCAGTTTTACCCATCCAAAGTAGTGCTACTACCGAAGAATGCTTACATTTAGGCAGGTTAATTGTTTTAACTGGCCCCAGTGGGGTCGGTAAAGGCACTTTAATGCGATCGCTCCTAGAGCGTCATCCAGAACTCTATTATTCCGTATCCGTAACGACTCGTTCTCCCCGACCGGGGGAAATCGATGGCAAAAGTTATTACTTTATCAGCCGCAGTAAGTTTAAACAATTAGTTACTGAAGGTGAATTTTTAGAATCGGCAGAATTTGCTGGTAACTATTACGGCACACCCCGTGAAGCTGTACTTAACCAAATTCATTCCGGTAAGTTGGTGGTGCTGGAAATTGAGCTAGAAGGGGCAAGACAAATTCGTGCTTCCTTCCCCAGTGCCCTAAGCATTTTTATTTTACCGCCTTCCTTTGATGAATTGCAGAAACGAATACGCTCTCGTGGCCAAGATTCTGAAGAAGCGATCGCTCGTCGTCTGATCCGCGCTCAAGAAGAAATTCAAGCCGCAGATGAATTTGATATTAAAATCGTTAATGACGATTTTGAAACTGCTTTAAATGATATTGAAGCGGTTTTGTTTAAATAAGTTAGGAGCGGAGCCGGAGACGCTCCGCCTCCGGTTAAGAGTTAGAAGTTATGAATTTAAACTCCTAACTCCTATAGGAATCATATTTGAATTCTGAAAAAATCTCGGTAGTCTTGTAATGGACTGTCATGGCTTTAATGTTGCAAAAAAATTCTAGTAAAAAAATTGCTTTGTTGGGTGGAGGCTTTGCATAACCCAACATCCTGATAATCAGTTGGGTTACGCAAAGCCTCCACCCAACCTACGTCTAATGCACTATTTTGCGTAGACAGTCCACTACGTGCATTTCAAAAATCAAATACTAGTCCTATAGTAATTCAGGACTTACGCAAACAATAGCCGAAAATAGTAATTTTCTGGTAGGGGCAATTCATCAATTGCCCCTACAGCGTCTAGTTTTGCCTAAGTCCTATAATTAACCAAATAGACCTTGAATTAGTGACAAATTACTAGTCAAAAAGTAAGCAACTACTGCACCACCAATACCACCAATTAAGAAAGAACTGGCGAAGTTGTTCCAGCTTTCTTTAGAGTTAAAAGCATCTGCTGGAGGCTTGGGTACGGTAACACTAGGAAGTGCTTTAGGCGGATTGCTATTGGCATACAGCGATAGAGCGCCCGTGAGAACTACAACCAGGCCAATGGCTGCCAGTAACCCAGCTAAGTTAGCATTATCTGTGTCCCGCAGTGGGCCCAATTTGGCAAAGGGGCCAAATAGCCAGTAACCATGAGCCATACCAACTTCTAAACCGCGTCTAGCAGGAGCCAGACCTGGGCGATAGGCAGGTAAGTTATTAATGAACCACTTGCTCAAGGGAGAAGCATTAATCGGGGTTTCTAGGTTGCCTAGCTGTGGATCGCCGAATGCCGGAAAAACAACTTCCCGATTTCTCGGATCGCTGGGGAGATTTTTTGATGCATCTACTGCTTGTGCCATATTTTATGTTCAGCCTCTAAATTTAAAATGGTGGCATTTTTATATTAATAATAATTGTGGCTAAAGATGTCTTTTTGCTAGGAAGTTTAGAAAAATTAATTTAGCTAGTTTTAAAACTCTGAAACTCGCGATCTGTAAACAGAATCACGAGTTTCAAAAAACTATTTTTGCTGCCTATTTTAGTGATAATTCTGCCTAACTAAGCTGAATACATCAACTACACAATATTAGGCAAAAAACAAGACATTGATTCAACTGTCCTAAATTCCATTTGACACTTATGGGAGTGGGTGGAAAAGTAGGTCGGGGAACAAGAGGTTGAATTCAATCAAGATAACTGCTGTGATCGTCAGCCAGATGGTAGCTGCCACGGGCGCTGTGGAAATGAATTTAATCAAATAAGATGCTTGAGCGTCTTTGTCTGCCATGAATTTAGTCTCCAAAACCAATGAATTAGTTAAGCTGATTTAGCGTGGGGAAATGGGGATTTCTGAATCCTTGGCTGCTAATTTTCCAGAGAGAAGTTCTTGGACTGCTGCTACTGGCCAAGTAAAGCCTGACGCCATGATCGGTAGTGCCAAACCAAGATCGATTTGGACTTCTTTGAGTTCAGTGTCAGATTCCTTTTTGATTGCTTGCAGATAGGCACGACCTACCCAACCAATCCAACCAGCAATATATAGAAACAGAATGCTAGGGATCAAAAAGTCACCAGCACGATCTAGACGACCATCAACAATCAAGTGGGGATACCCCTCAGGGCCGCACAGCGCCTGAGAATAACGCTCAAACCGCTTTTTCCCGGATTGGGGGTCAGCGGTCGTATTACGGGCATTAGCTGCTAGCTCTTGAAAAGCGGGATTGTCTTTACACGGTGTCAAATTAGCCCCTAAAGCCTGTGCTGGGGGGGCAAAGTTGAACCAAAGACTAATCGCTAACATCAAAGCAAACAATCGTCGCATAGAGTTGTTTCCTTTTATTACAAAACAAGAAGTTCTTTGTACAAAACGAAGCGGCTTGTACAGTTGTTTATTTGCATAACTAGGAAGTCATCATACTCTTGGGTGGGAACCGAGTAAAGTTTAAGTCAATAAAAGTTAAAGCTTCTCAACCAAAATGAGTGCTGAGTGCTGAGTAACGAGTGCTGAGTACAAGAATTGTTGTAGTAGGGTAGTAAAGAAGCAAGATTTTCTCTCTATGACTCAGGACTCCAGACTCAGCACCCAGCACTGATTACTCTCAATGACAACCGTTTTAGCAATAGAAACCAGTTGTGATGAAACAGCCGTCGCAATTGTTAACAATCGTAAAGTTTGCAGCAGTATCGTAGCCTCACAAATTCCAGTCCATCAGCAGTATGGTGGGGTCGTGCCAGAAGTAGCATCTCGCCAGCACTTAGAAACGATAAATGTTGCGATCGCACAAGCCTTAGAACAAGCCCAACTAGACTGGGGAAAAATCGACGCAATTGCCGCCACTTGTGCCCCTGGACTCGTAGGAGCGCTGTTGGTGGGGTTAACTGCTGCCAAAACCCTAGCGATGGTACACAACAAGCCATTTTTGGGGGTTCATCACCTCGAAGGTCACATTTACGCAACTTACTTGAGCGAATCAACTTTAAATCCCCCTTTTCTTAGCTTACTGGTTTCAGGCGGACATACAAGCTTGATTTATGTCAAAGATTGTGGTATGTACGAAACACTGGGACAAACCCGTGATGATGCTGCGGGTGAAGCCTTTGATAAAGTGGCGCGATTGTTAAAGCTGGGTTATCCCGGTGGGCCAGTGATTGACAAGTTGGCACAAGAGGGCAATTCTCAAGCCTTTGCCCTACCGGAAGGAAGAGTTTCTTTACCCGGTGGAGGGTTTCATCGTTATGATGCGAGTTTTAGTGGGTTAAAAACGGCTGTATTGCGTTTAGTGCAGCAGTTAGAGAAAGATGGTGGACAAGTACCAGTGGCAGATGTAGCAGCTAGCTTTCAGGATACGGTAGCGCGATCGCTAACCAAAAAAGCGATCGCTTGTGCCCTAGACTATGGTCTAGATACAATCGCCATTGGTGGCGGTGTCGCAGCAAATAGCGGGTTGAGAAAAAACCTCCAAGTCGCCGCCGTAAAACATAACCTACGCGTCCTATTCCCGCCTCTAAAATTCTGTACCGATAACGCCGCCATGATTGGCTGTGCCGCCGCTGACCATCTATCCCGTGGTCATACATCCCCCCTCACACTGGGCGTTGAGTCTAGGTTAGGGCTGACTGAGGTGATGAAGTTGTATCAATCTGTTGAGTAGTCATTAGTCATTTGTGCTTTGTCATTTGTAAGCACCAATGCCCTTCAGGAGTGCTAAGTGGAGAATCTCACTTCCTTACTCAGCACTCAGCACTCTGGACTCGGAACTGTTTTGCCCAATGCCCAATAACTATTGACTTTTGACTATCGCCCGGATGTGATCAGCCACTGCATCCGGCTGTTCCAACATAGCCAGGTGTCCGCAATTAGGAATTTCCAGAACATTGTCACCACAATATTGGAAAAGTCTGTGAAAGCTAGCTAAATGGCGCACATACTTGGGTTCCATAACCTTGTCTTCGGCGCCAGCCAAAAAATAAACTGGCTGCTTCAGTTGGGATACTAGCTCAGGTAAACGATTGATTTCTTCTTCAGTTGTGGAGTCTAACAGAGTTCCCAGAGCCGCTTCTGGGTCAGCTACGATGAAATCAATTACCCGCTGACGTGCCCAATGGCGCTCTAAAGGACGAGCCACACTAGCTCTAGTAAACAGCAAATCAATCAAAGGCACTTGGGACAGCCAGCGCGGACGGACTTGCAAAAATTTCTGACCCGCCGAGCGAAACTGCTCAAAGGCTTCTTTGAGGTAAATACCACCGCCAGCGTTGATACAGATAACACCTTTAACACAGTCAGGTATTTGATCTGCTCCCCAAAGAGCGATCGTCCCACCCAACGAGTGACCAATTAGCCAAGCACTGGTAATATTCAGCTGTTTCAGAAGAACTGCTAAATCCTGAGTGTATGCAGCAGGAGTATAAAGAGAATCGATTGGTGAGCCAACCGCACTACTAGAGATGGGCGTAAGACTCAGAGACGTTTCTGCTCGACTAAAATCGGTTTTTACCTGGGATTGGGATTCACCAAAACCCCGCAAATCATAGGAAAGGCACTGCAAATCATCTGATAGGCGGGAAATCACAGGTTGCCAATATTCACGGCTATTGAGCCAACCGTGAATAAATACTAAAGCATGAGGGCAGGAAGTGGGAGCCGTTAGCTCGTATGCGTGTGGAACGCCCAAGATTTCAATAGTTGCCATACTTAATATCGTACCCTTAAGGGCGGGTGCGACTAAATACGGAGTGCGAAGAGTTAGAAGTTAGGAGTGAGAAGTTATTAATTTTTAATTACGAATTACGTCGCTTGCTTTTCGCCGGAGGCGAGTATTACGAATTACGAATTATTTAACTGATAACTCCTCACTTTTTTCATTTACCCAGCAACCTCTGTCGCACCCCTTCAGCAATTTTGTGACCCAGATATTCAGGAATCAGGCTTTCGTTTGGCCCCAACAAGTAAAGAATTAGCCGTGTACGTCCGCGCCAAACCAGTAAATTGGCATTGACTACCAGCAGGTCTTCCTGCCAGATGGCGTACATCACTTTGTAGAATAATCCTGGTTGATTATCAGCTTCAATCACTAAGGCAGGGAGATGAAAGACTGGATCAACATAGAACTCAGTTTGTACCTGCTCTAAGCCAGTGTCAAGATTGAATTCTACTGCCAGCATCTCTTCTACCTCAAACCGACCTCCTAAAGCCTCCCGAATCGCGCGACAAACATTTTCTGCGGTTTTGTCGGTCAAGGCTTTACTACCACGAGACACCAACAGCTTGATAAAAACTAACATCGGCGGACGGATCTGACCGTATAGACTCAGACCGTGGATAGTCAACCCATAAGCTGCTAGTACACCAAAAATATCGCTGAGGAGAAAAGACTGGTTGCGGTAAGCAAAATGCAGGGCACTTTTGCTGCCTTCCGGTTTCAGTTCAATAACAGCGCGTCTAGTTTTATAGAGACGGTAGGCTAGCCGCAAATTTTGCAGTTGAATTTCACTACTGACGAATTGCTCATAAAACTGGGGAAACGCTCGATTAAAGCGCTTTAGGAGTTCCAGTGTCGAAGATTTTAAACCAGAAGCCATTGTTAAGGGTAAGACTCGCTTGCTTTCGTCACCTGGGGGCTGGGTGTTGGGTGTTGGGTGTTGGGGATTAGGGACTGTGGGGGACAAGGGGACAAGAGTATAGAGTGTTCTCGATACCCAATGCCCAATCCCGTGTGTACAATTCACTCCTAAGCTAACGTGCATTTAAGCTCTATACGAGCAATTGCCAGGATTAGATTTTTCCATTATGAATTTTGAATTTTGAATTGTTTATATCCTTACCCTTTTGGTGAATTTCTCCTAGCCTTTACAACAAAATGCTAAAGTTGAGAATGATTGGTGTGAAACACGCTCTAACTTGCTGTTACCATTGCAAATCCCGAAAACAACCGAAAAACTTTGAGTGTAAGGGGTAGTAAATGGGGGTAGCTATGTTAAAAGTGAATCAACACTCCTGAGAGTGGAAACCAATTCAGTTATACTACCCGAACCGCGTTGGCATGGGTTTTTGGAAAACTTGGTTTAGTACTCCTGAATCTGTAGGGACAACTAGGACAAACCCCTTTGAAGAGCATACAGCAGAAACTGCGGGCAACTCCAGCCCCAGTAATATTAGCGAAGCTTCTTCAAAGGAGGCTCGGATCGTCTTCAGTACGGAACGAGACATTGACCTATATGAGCTAGAAGAACTCTGTGATGCAGTTGGTTGGTCGCGTCGTCCTCTAAGAAAAGTGAAAAAAGCTATTGAGCATAGTTTTCTCGTTGCCTCAATGTGGCAAGTGAGAGGAAACCAAAAGCGGCTCATTGGTTTTGCCCGTGCTACCTCAGATCACGCGTTTAATGCCACTATCTGGGATGTAGTAGTTCACCCAGACTTTCAAAGTCAAGGACTGGGCAAGGCGCTGATGAAATACGTTCTCAAAAAACTTAGGAGTGAAGAAATTAGTAATGTCACTCTCTTCGCTGACCCCCATGTTGTAGATTTCTACCGAACTATGGGGTTTATGGCTGATCCAGAAGGCATCAAAGGCATGTTCTGGTATCCTCACTAGCGCTCAATCGAAATAAAACGCGATTCGCACAAGAAAATCAGGTATAGTAGTATAAATCTATTATTTTGATTTGGTTTGACAAGGTTTAGCCGATGAACGAACAAGTATATCTCTTGTAAAACTAAGTCGGCAGCCAAACCTTTATCAGTGTAAATATCTAATCTAGCTCCTATTTGCAGAAGATAAAAGATATTAGGCATAAGCCGTGTTATGTGATATGATTAATTTAACGCTTTTGTAAAAGCGCGATCGCTTTGATGGAAAGTTAAAACCAAACCAAAAAAGTGGATAAGGATAACGGGATGTAGCGCAGCTTGGTAGCGCGCCTGCTTTGGGAGCAGGATGCCGCAGGTTCAAATCCTGTCATCCCGATTTAATTAATCTAGTTAACACTTAGAGGAATTAGATAGAGTTTCTTTGCTAACATCTACAATTTAATTGGATATTTTTACGGAGAAGACCAATTAGGCTGTTCTGCTGTTGAACGCTAAGAGGCAAATCTCTTCCTTAAGTAGTAAGTAAGATATTCTTGACACTGAACTTTGTATAGATTTGAAAAGATATTAAACCAATCGCAGATGGAACGATTGATTAACTAATAGCGTCAATGAATCTTAGAAAAAGCCGATAAAATCGCATTTATGATCTCCAAGCTTGGAGACATGGAGAGACTTTTTACTGTTTGAGAAGACATATAATAGGCATCTACGGCATTTCGCGGTAAATAGCGAAGCGAAACCTAGAAAAACACAACGTTAGCACAGCCAATTTGTGAAAACGATACTATAGCAACTCTAAATAGTTAGGGAACATTGGATTTTGACCGTTGACGCTTAACACTCAACCTCAACGCGCACAATGAATTTTTCACAACTCAAATAGATTGCTATATAACTAAAGCTAGTTGGTGCTGTGCAAATCCAACCATTTGTTTAATTTAATTGGACTATTGATGCGAGGAGCAGTCATGAAATCATTTATTCGCTTGGGCGCAACATTGGGTATAGCTGGCAGTGTATTTTTAACGGGGCTTTCAGGAATAGGCAATCTACCAGGAATGGGCAATCTAGAGGCGATCGCGTTGCCACAAGATCAGGTAGTGAAAAAGCTCCAAGAAGTACCTGTATTCACGCTCACCAATCCTAAAGGTGAATTCGTAGTTCTTTCGAGAAACAACGCATCCAAGCCGATCTCGCAAGTGGGATTTTTTATTAGCAAGCAAGATGCTCAAAAATTTCTTGACAATCGACTCAAAAAAGAAAATCCCCAGTTGGCAAGCACTCTACAGGTTAGACCTTTGTCCTTGGCAGACTATTATAAAATAGTGCAAGAAAGCAAAAAGAAACCAGACTCTGTAATTTATACTTTAGTCCCGACGCAACAGCAGGTAGCCTCGGCAACAAGTATGCTGAATCAAAATGGTAAAAAGGGGGAGCAATTCAATGGTATTCCCTTGTTTGTACCCAAATTTAAGAAAGATAATAGCTATCTAACTATTCCTCTTGCCAAAGGCAACGAGCGGTACATCCCTTTCTTTTTTGAAAAAGAACAAGCAGTGGCTCTATTAGACGAATTCAAAAAAGCCGTGCCAAAGGAAGCAGACAACACTGAAATTCAGGTGGTGGATTTGTACGGTGTTATGGAGGCTCTCAATAGCAGCACCGATCCTAGTATCAATAAAATTGTTCTGTATCCATCACGAGAGTCGATCAATTTTATTCGCTCCCTTGCACCGAATCAATCACCAGCTGCCAGACCCGCTCCCAAAAAATAACGGTTATGCGCTCCAAGGTTGAGGTATGGGGGAGAAACATCTGATAGTCTCTGGTTTACAACTTTGGCAGTGGCGAAATGCAGCTCTTAAAGCCGCGATCGCCACTGATGTCCCACCAATGGAGGTTGACTGGCTACTTCTAGAAGTTGCTGGGTTAGACCGCTTGGCACTGCGTTTGGAGTCTTTTAAAAACTGGCCACAAATTCAGCTGCAATTGCCGCTAGAAGATTTAGACCAACTGTGGCAGAGGCGATTAAATGACCGCTTACCAGTACAGTATATTGCGGGAGTTACACCTTGGCGCCATTTTAAAATCGCGGTTTCGAGTGCGGTTTTGATTCCCAGACCAGAAACAGAGTGCTTAATTGATTTAGCTGAAGCATCTGCTAGTAATGCTTCAGGACACTGGGCAGATTTGGGTACTGGGAGTGGAGCGATCGCACTGGGATTAGCAGATGTCTTGCCAAAAGCAACAATTCATGCAGTTGATTACAGTTTAGCAGCTCTGGCGATCGCCCAAGCCAACGCCAATAATTTGGGTGTTGGTGATCGGATTAAATTTTATCAAGGTTCCTGGTGGGAGCCACTGACATTTCTCAAAGGTCAGTTCAGTGGTATGGTGTCGAACCCTCCTTACATCCCCACCAGCACCTTACCTACTTTGCAGCCAGAAGTAGTTAACCATGAACCACATCTAGCTTTGGATGGTGGCGCTGATGGCTTAGATTGCATTCGCCATTTGATAGAAATCTCCCCTAGTTATTTGCTTCCGGGTGGCGTGTGGCTAATTGAGATGATGGCAGGACAGTCCGATGTAGTGCGAGAACTTTTGCAAAATCAAGGTAATTATTGCAATATTCAAATTCACGCGGACTTAGCTGGAATTGAACGTTTTGCCCTAGCTTATAGAAGTTAGGGAAACCCTAACTCAATTTGGCTATCTCTATCTGTTTGAGGCATTCCAATATCACTAAAACATTATCAATTCCAAGAGAATTTATTTCCACTCTTTAGCCCACAATCGCATCTCTCTCTCACAACATTTAAGCGATTAATTTAATACTGTGCTACTGGTTGATAAATATTAGACATCTTGCATAAATATATTGATTTGAAAATGGGGGAAAGGGTTTTGAGTCCTTTTCCCTTTTTTCTAACTTATGCAAGAAGTTGATTGAGCTTGAGTCAAAATATATAGCGTATTTCAGGTAAATGAAGTACAGGGGTAGGGGCACAACATGTTGTGCCCCTACAATTATCTGTACCTCACGCCTGTTGCAATCTGCTGTATATTGAATTGTTCTCGCTGACTTACTTAGTAAGATATATGACCCAAGCTTCTCTAACAAATCTAATAGCTGGCGCACGCGCTGGCCTTTTGGTGAGCTTTCCCACCGATACAGTGCCGGCACTTGCAGCTATACCAGAAAAAGCAGCATTAATTTTTGCGGCGAAGCAACGCAGTCAGGATAAACCTTTGATTTTGATGGCGGCTAGGGCTGAAGATTTGTGGCTGTATGTCAAAGGTAGTGAGAATGAGTATAAAGTTTGGCAAGAATTAGCAGATAAATATTGGCCAGGAGGGTTGACGCTAGTTTTACCAGCTTCAGATCGTGTCCCCAAAGTTATGAATCCCATTGATCCGACAACAATTGGTATCCGAGTCCCAAACAGTGCGATCGCTCAAACTATTTTGACTCAAACAGGCCCTCTTGCCACCACTAGCGCCAATTTTTCTGGTCAACCACCTTTGCAAACGATCGCAGAAATTGAGACTCAGTTTCCCCAGGTTCTAACTTTAGCAACGACAGAATACCACGATGAAATACCGGGGATGGGTGTACCTTCCACTGTTGCTAAATGGACAGGGATAAATTGGCAAATTTTGCGGCAAGGTGCGATCAAGTTAGATATTTCGAGTGATAACCAGATATAGGTAGCTATAATGTTGTTTTCCTGATTAGAACAACAGAGAAATCCGCAACTTTAGTTGGCGCTGTTGTGGTTAATTAACAAGTCAATAATTGCCAGATTATGAATTGGAGCAACTGGATATATCTAGGAGCAGGAATAGCACTAGGTATGGTTTTCCGTCAGTTATTTGGGCGATCGTCAAATGTTTTATCTAGCTCATCCCCAGTAGCGCCATTAGATCAACAGGATATGCAACCAATATCGCAACAGCTACAGCAAACGCAGCTGGCATACCTTATGGCAAGGGAAATGAGCCTGTTTAAAGCTGGTTTTTTGGCGCGGACTACCCATGAATTGCGATCGCCTTTTAATGGTTTGATTGGCTTACATCAGTTAATTTTGTCAGATTTGTGTGAAGATCCGGCTGAAGAGCGAGAATTTATTGCCCAAGCTCACGAGCGAACCCTGAAGCTGCTAAAGCTAATGGATGAAATTCTCAACGTTGCTAGAGCTGAACACGGCACCAATAAATTAGATATTCAGCCCAGACCCTTAGCCCAAATTTTGGAGGAGGTTCATGACTTAACTTATATGCTGGCGGCAAATCGCAATTTTCCCTTGCAATTATTACCAGCAGACCCAGAAATTTATGTTTTGACAGATTACCTCTGGCTCCGCCAAGTATTGATAAGTTTAATAGATACTGCTATTACTCAGATGGAGGAAGGCAGCATCTGTATTTCCAGTAGCACCCTACCTACAAACAATTTTGTAAACATTTGGCTAGATTTACCAACCCATGCTATACCCTGGAGCGAGCCGATTGATTTGCTCAAATTTGAAGATCAACTGGCCCAGATTGACCAAAAGAACGCTGCTCTTTCCCCAGGAATGAGGTTATTAATCAATCAGACTCTAGTGGAAGTTATGGGAGGAAAGTTGGAAATCCTACCCTTGACCATTGTGAAGGAACCATCTCAGCAGCTTACCAGACTACAAATCTCTATCCCCCTAGTGATTCCTGAAGCTGAACTTCTGTAGCAGAAACGAAAGCACGGTTAGCTTGATTGTCTAGCATCATCGTAGTGGTGGTGTTGGTTTGAAAACCAATCTTTTCGTAAAAACCTTGCTGGTGAGTAGTCATCAGGTAAACGCGCTCAACGCACTTCATGCGCGGATGACTCAAAACGGTTTCGACTAAATTGCTTCCCAACCCACTATTTTGATGCTCTGGATGAATCACAACATCCCAAATTGTGGCGCGATAGATGCCATCAGATGTTGCTCTAGCAAAGCCAATGAGTCGATCGCCAAGGCAGACGGAAATCACTGGCTCACTGTTGGCAATGGCTATACCTAAATCTTCAATACTGCGTCCCTTTGCCCAGAAAGCGGAAACGTTTAACAGTTCTTGGAGTTGGTAAAGGTCAATTTCAGACTTGCGCTCGCTAAATTGAATCTGAAGATCGTTCATGTATGGCATCCACTTTTGGCAGTATCTTTAGTAGACATCTGGTGAAATTAAATATGTATTATCCAGAACTCTTGTAGAGACGTAGCACTGCTACGTCTCTATATTCTTTTTCACTCATATCTCTAGTATGGCTAAGTCATATTTTGCTATAAATTGCTGTACGTGTATATGTATATGCAACGCCAAAATTTAATGACAAACCCACTTCCATAGAGGATGAGTTGCTCCCTGTTGACGTATCCGATAAACTTGTTTTTCTAAACGTTGTTTTTCCTGCTGTGGTAGTCCAAGTAGAATATTCCGACTTTGCCAAACTAAAACAGCAGCGGTCATCCCCAGACAAAAGGCTAGACCGAAGGTAGACAGTGGATGGTAGAACAGTCCAAATCTCACTGCCACCCAGGTAAAATATTGTTGCCACAGAGCAATTTCTGCACGTAGACCCCACAAGGAAACAGGCGCAATGGTCAGCCATAAACAGCCCACAAACAGCCACCTGCCATATACTGTTAGCTGATGTAGCCTTTGTACTTGTTGAGCAAACAATGGGTCAGATTTCTCCAAGTCTGGGACATTCGTTAATGGTTCTTTCGGTTGATCCATAGGGGAATAAGATTGCAAGGCGTGGGTGAGCAATTCAAAATGCTTTCACCCAATTTTGAAAAATACACAAGTTTAACTATCCTGGGAACTGGGAGATGTATCAATCGACTCAGCGCTGTCTACAACCTGGGATTGACCCCCGCGCTCTCGCCACCAAGCAAGGAGAGTACTGGCGATGAAAATACTTGAATATGCACCCATTGTAAATCCAATAATTAAGGCCAGGGCAAAGTTTCTCAGGGTTTCGCCACCAAATAGAAACAGAGAAAATAATGTTAGCAAAACGGTTAACGTGGTATTAATCGATCGCGTTAAAGTTTGATTGGTTGCATCATCAACAACTTTGTCAATGTGATCGTTAGGATGTAGATGCAGTATTTCCCGAATGCGATCGTAGATGACCACGGTATCTGTCACCGAGAAACCAGTAATAGTCAAAATAGCAACGACGAAAAGGCTATCAACTTCAATACCTACTACTAATCCTAAGATGGAGAAAACACCCAGGGTAATCAAAACATCATGGAACAAGGCAAGAATTGCGATTACAGCATAGTCCACCTGGAACCGCACACTTAAATAAATAACGATCCCAGCAAAGGAGACAATCAGAGCTAATAACCCTTGAGAAAATAGCTGACGACCAAGTGTTGGGCCAACGGTGTCAATTTGAGTGGCTTTCGAGTTAAATGCTCCAATTTTTTCACTCAAGGCTGTTTGCAACTGGGTGCGTTCATCGACATTTAATGTCTTTGTGCGAATGGATATTCCCTGTTGTTTTTGACCAACAACTTGGATGCTACTATTATTTAGCTTCTGAGCGTCAACTACTTCCCTGACATCAGAAATTTCAATCGGTTGAGTACAACTGTTTGCTTGTGTACAATCGCGTTCAAATTGTAGTCGCGTACCACCAACAAAATCTAAACTGGGACGTAGTGGTGCGCCTAGTTGTTGCCAAGAAATCACCATTGCCACGATGCTAACGAGCATCAGGGTGGCAGAAATTGTCCACCAAAGTTTCCGACGTTTGATGACACTAAATTTCATGACTGCACCTCCGCACCAGACTTAATTGACGTTGAGAGATTGGGACAAAACAACTCTGGCTTACGCAAGTTGGGAAATCCCAATGTTAGGAACAGCAGTGTGCGACTACAAGTAATGGCAGTAAACAAATTCACCCCTAACCCTAGCGCCAATGTCAAAGCAAAGCCTTTTACTAAACCTGCTCCTAAGAAAAACAGTGCTGCACAAGAAATTAATGATGTGACATGACTATCTAAAATGCTAGACCAAGCTCGGTAGAATCCTGACTCTATAGAACGATATAAAGTTTTACCAGCACGTAGTTCTTCACGGGTACGCTCAAAAATCAATACGTTAGCATCAACTGCCATACCGATACTGAGGATAAACCCAGCAATACCGGGGAGAGTTAATGTAATGCCTAGCAACGCGAAGGTGGCATAGGTCAATAGCGCATAGATAATCAAAGAAAAGTCGGCAATTAACCCTGGTAGTCGGTAGTAAACTAGCATGAAAACTAATACTAACAGCAATCCGCCAATCCCAGCGTAAATACTGCGTTGGATACTATCTTTACCTAAACTTGCCCCAACGGTACGGTTTTCAACTATTTCTACTGGTACGGGTAATGCCCCACCGCGTAGTTGCACGCCTAAGTCATTGGCTTGTTGGGCGGTAAACCGTCCTGTAATCACAGCAGAGCCACCAGTAATCCCAGTGGCGGCAAATTCTATACCCACGGTAGGAGCGCTAATCACTTCATTGTCCAGAAAAACACCAATGCTACGCCCAGTACCGGCAAGATTTTTCGTCAAATTGGCAAACAGTTCACCACCCTTTTGGTCGAAGCGAATGGCAACATTCCAGTTGTTACCTTGAGTGGGTTCACCATAGGCATCCTTGAGGTATTTGCCAATGAGCGGTGGATTGGTGCTTTCAAACAATTCTGCGATCGCTTGATTACTTTTTTGTAAATCTTCTTGGTTCTTGACAATTAGCGCTTTGTCAGTACTCTTTCTCAACTCTTCTTGCTTGGCTTTAAATTCGGCTCTTGATGCTTGAAAAGCAAGTAGTTGAGTTTCTGTATTCGGCTTTTGGGTACGAAATTCTAACTGCGCCGTACCCCCTAGCACCCGTTCAGCTTGCTCTGGATCGTTTACTCCTGGTAGTTGCACCAAGATTTTATCTGAACTGACTGTTTGGATCACTGGCTCAGAAACACCCAGACCATTAATCCGGCCTTCGACAACTTTCTTCACACCTTCCAATTCTCGGTCGGTGATTTTGGGAATTTCCGCTGATGGTTTCACCTGAATTGTGAGCTGTGAGCCTCCGCGCAAGTCTAGCCCAAGGGGTATTGGAATTGTGGCAATCACCGTAATAGCGGCGATTATCAGGACTAAAATCAAAATTAATAGCGATCGCTGTCTTTGCATACCATAACTCGCAACTGACAAAGGCTATAATAGCGCTCTTTTATGGAGTTATGAGCAAGTATTGGGTACTGGGGATCGGGGATTGGGCATTGGTTATTTTCTTTGTACCTAGTCCCCAGTCCCCATTACCCCAGAGGGGGCCCCACCTGACCCAATCCCTAATCCCTAGACTCGCAACGCTACCATTTTTTCCACAGCTTCCACTATTTGCTCTGGCTGGATGATTGTTAGTCGTTCCAGATTGCCGTTATAGGGTGTGGGAATATCTTGGGAAGAAAGTCGCAGTACTGGTGCATCCAATTCATCGAATAAGCGATCGTTTATTGAGGCGATGACTTCTGCTCCAATACCCGCAGTTCGCATGGATTCTTCCACAACAATGACTTTATGGGTTTTACGTATTGATGCACCAATGGTATCAAAATCTAATGGTTTGAGGGATATAAGGTCGATAACTTCTGGATCATATCCTTGTTTTTCAAGAGTTTTTACTGCTTGCAGCACATGATGGCGCATCCGCGAGTAAGTAATAATGGTTACATCTTTCCCCTCACGCACAATTTCTGCTTTATCTAGAGGTAGCAAGTATTCTTCTTCTGGTAAATCTTCTTTCAAGTTGTAAAGCAGAACGTGTTCAAAGAACAACACTGGATTATCATCGCGGATAGCGGATTTCAGCAGTCCTTTAGCGTTTCTTGGTGTAGAACAGGCAACAATCTTCAACCCTGGCACAGCTTGGAAGTAAGTTTCTAGTCGCTGGGAATGTTCTGCGCCTAGCTGCCGTCCCACACCTCCAGGGCCCCGAATTACCATCGGAATTTTAAAGTTACCGCCAGAAGTATAGCGCAGCATCCCGGCGTTGTTGGATATTTGGTTGAAGGCAAGCAGTAAAAAGCCCATATTCATCCCTTCAATGATCGGACGCAACCCAGTCATTGCGGCTCCCACAGCCATGCCAGTAAAGCTATTTTCAGCGATGGGGGTGTCTAGAATGCGGAGTTCGCCATATTTTTGGTAAAGGTCTTTGGTAACTTTATACGAACCGCCGTAGTGTCCGACATCTTCACCGAGAACGAATACGCTGGAATCACGCGCCATTTCTTCATCAATGGCTTCCCGTAAGGCGTTGAAGAATAGTGTTTCTGCCATTTAGACCTTTAGTACGATTATGGTTTTAGAATTTTATCGTGCTGCTGTCGCAAATACGGTTAGCGATCGCACTAGTTAGAGTTTAGGTTGTTTAAACGAACCACCCCTAGCATAGAGCGAGTGATTGCCATAACTATATCAAAGCTATTTAATTTAGATTTTAGATGTTTTATGAGCGATCGCCTGACACTCTGGCAAATATGGCTGATTGGTTTATGTAATAAAATTTAGAATAAATGTATAAAAATATTAAAGCTTACTGCTTAAAAAATACTAACTTAACGTGAGTTCGACGAATTAAAAAACAGCCAAAGGTAGAGCAGGTAATGAAAATTTGGTAATTTATGGAACTGTCACCACTGTACGTATTTGGCAATTTTTAAAATTAGAAGGACAATCTATCCAGATTGACTTAAGTGAATATTATCTTAAAGATTAAAGATGTCAATAAAATTTTAGGAATCTTAGCTAGTGGTATCCGCTGAAAAAATCATAATTAAGTAGCGATCGCATCCCTAAAACACCCACTCCAAAGGTTTTTGACGATATACTGTCCCCAGATGCGTAGGCGTAGCCCAACCCAGGCATCGCAATACCAAGAAACAAAGAATCTCACGCCTAAACACTAAAACACAACTCTGCGTCTAAAGCGCCTCTGCATGAGATTTACCAGTAAATTATTACTACTCAATTACTTGACTACTTTAACCATCGCGCCGCATCTTTAGCATGATAAGTTAAAATCAAATCTGCGCCAGCCCGTTTAAACCCAGTTAAAGTTTCCAAAACCACCCGCTCCTCATCAATCCAACCATTGAGAGCCGCAGCTTTCACCATCGCATATTCACCAGAAACATTGTAAGCCGCAACAGGTAAGTTACTTGCTTCCTTCACCCGCCAAATAATGTCCATGTATGCCAAGGCTGGCTTAACCATGAGCATATCAGCACCTTCAGCGATATCCAATTCAATCTCTTTAAGGGCTTCGCGGGCATTACCTGGGTCCATTTGATAAGTTCTTCTGTCCCCAAATTGCGGTGTCGAGTCTGCTGCATCCCGAAATGGGCCATAATAACCCGAAGCATACTTAGCAGCATAAGACATAATCGGGGTATCTTGGAATCCGGCTTCATCCAAACCCTGACGGATTGCTTGGACAAACCCATCCATCATCCCCGAAGGCGCGATGATATCAGCACCGGCTTTTGCTTGAGAAACCGCTGTTTTCTTCAACAATTCTAGAGTTGGGTCATTTAAAACCCGTCCCGTTAAATCACCAACTTGCAGATAACCACAATGACCGTGGCTTGTGTACTCACACAAACAAGTATCGGCAATTACAATCAAATCTGGTACTGCTGCTTTTACCGCCGTTGCTGCTTTTTGGACAATTCCGCAATCATGCCAAGCGCCAGTGGCATCCACATCTTTATCAGCCGGAATCCCAAATAGAATAATCGAAGGAATTCCTAAGTCATAAACTTCTTTTGCTTCTTCAACAATTTTATCTACCGAAAGTTGGTAGACTCCGGGCATGGATTTCACCTCATTAGCGATTCCCTCACCCGGTACGGCAAATAATGGGTAGATTAAATCGCTTGTTGTCAAAACAGTTTCACGAACCATCCGGCGCAGTTGAGGATGGGTACGCAGACGACGGGGGCGATGTATAGGAAACATAAAATTTTATCAAGAAAAACAACGCAAATGGACACAAAACAAAGCGTCACAAAAGCAGGCTAAAATTTTCCTGCCGTCGGACAGACTACAAACAGTGCTTAACTGTCCTTTGCCCTACTCTTAATCAAGTTGTAGGGCAATTTTGTATTCTACAGCTTGGTTGCACCTATCCGACGGACTGGAAAAAAAACAACATAGTAAGCAATTAAAAATGGTAAGACTGTCTGTTGGCAAAATCTGGCGAATTGAGGGTTGAAATTTTAACGCATAGGCGCTTGGTCTTCCCGCAGGGTAGGGGCGCAGAGGTAAACGCAGAGGCACGCAGAGAATTCGCTACGAATTAATGAAATATTGTATTTAGTAGCAAATAAATCAGGGTAAGCGCATCTCAATTTGAGTTGACAAATATAAAGTAGTATGCTGTCTTTGAAAACTATTTATCTCAGATTGGGGGCAGTCTCATGGCATCAGGATTCAAATCTCCTAATGTACCAACTAAAAGCCTAAAGGCTTTGAGGGTAGCCAATGCGACTGCGCTAACAGAACAGATGCAATCATTTTTTAGCGAAATAAAAGACCCGCGTGTAGCAAGAACCCGTGCCCATTTGTTAACAGATATTTTAATAATAGGAATATTTTCGGCGATCGCTGGAGGTAGGGGATGGGAGGATATGGAAAACTATGGGTTGAGTAAAATTGATTGGTTAGGGGAATTTTTAGCTCTGCCAAATGGCATTCCTTGTCCAGATACTTTTCGACGAGTATTTGAACGAATTAACCCCAAAGTATTTGAGCATTGCTTTCAAAGATGGATACAGTCGATAATTGAAACAATTGGAGCGCAGGTAATTCCTATTGATGGTAAAACCATCAGAGGTTCTTATGACAGAGAACAGGGAAAATCGGCTTTACACCTAGTCAGCGCATGGGCAAGTGAGCATCGCCTTGTGCTGGGGCAAGTTAAGGTGACAGATAAATCCAATGAAATCACGGCGATTCCGGCACTGTTAGGCTTACTAGACTTAGATGGATGCATTATTACTATTGATGCTTTTGCGTTCACAAACAGCCATAGCAGCTCAAATCTATAATGCAAAAGCGGATTATATTTTAGCACTTAAAGCTAATCATTCTACACTTCATGAGCAAATTAAGCATTGGTTTAATCAAGCGATCGCTCTAAATTTTGAGGGCATAACTAAAAGTTATGACGAACGCATAGAAAAAGGGCATCATCGTACAGAAAAAAGACAAGTTTGGGCTGTACCTATTTCTCAGCTACCTCCACTATATAAACAAGCTGATTGGTTAGGTCTAAAAACCGTTGTGATGGTTGTGCGATTCCGACGTTTATGGAACAAAACGACCCATGAGGTTCAGTTTTATTTGACTAGTTTACACAGTGAAGCGCTTATTCTGGGACGGGCTATCCGTCTCCATTGGGGTGTTGAGAATAGTCTGCATTGGAGTTTGGATGTTACCTTCAATGTTCGCGAAGCGGCTCTGAAAGAGCAGATGCTTGTCGTATTCGTACTGGACATGCACCGCAGAATTTTGCTCTACTACGGCGTATTGCCCTTAATGCTTTGAATCGAGAGCAATCTTTGAAACGTAGTAATCGCCAAAAGTCTAATCGAGCCGCAATGGATAACAATTATATGCTTACTATTCTTGCTGCTTGTTTATTCCAACATGATGATGCTTGTGAATCCACTTGTCAATAGTGTTTGAGACGCGCTTACCCTGGCAAATAAATGACAATTACCAATGCCCAATCCTCATAAATTTGTGTTAAAAAACTCGGAAAATATAGGGATAACGGAAGGGTATATCAGGATTGTTGAAAACTCCGATGAGCGCCCAAATTGTTAATCCCCAGTGCAATAGATATCCCAGACCGGCTAGTGGCCCCAATATTAATAGTGGTAGCACTAACCAACCGAATAGAAAAAATAGCGCTCCCAAAATCCCTGCATAAAGCCAGACATTAAAGTGGAAATTTATCGATTCTCTGGCGTTTTCTTTAACAACAGGATCGTCAGACACCAGCAGTATGGCAATAGGTATACCTACAGATACCAATGTCGTGCTTAAAAAAATGGCTCCATGAGACAAAGCAGATAGAAGCTTTCGCTTGTCTGTGTCGTACATTGCTTTCTCCTATTTAGTCAGATTGTTAGTTATATTACGACCCTATCACGAGCATCGTTGTCTTAAGATTAAAAGACTTGCCAGAGTCCAAAAAAATTAAGTTAGCTAACAAACAAATACACTTATGTCTACTGAACTTGAGTCTGAACTTATTGAAGCGGTTGAACTTCGCCGCAACTTTGCGATTATATCTCACCCTGATGCGGGTAAAACTACACTAACAGAAAAGCTACTCTTGTACGGAGGTGCAATTCACGAAGCTGGGGCGGTTAAAGCGCGACGGGCACAGCGTAAGGCTACCTCGGACTGGATGGCGATGGAACAACAACGGGGTATTTCCATTACTTCTACGGTGTTGCAATTTGAATATCGGAATTGTCAAATAAATTTATTAGACACTCCCGGACACCAAGACTTCAGTGAAGATACGTATCGTACCCTCGCCGCCGCCGATAATGCAGTGATGCTAATTGATGCAGCAAAAGGTTTGGAACCTCAAACCCGCAAATTGTTTGAAGTGTGTAAGTTGCGGGGTATCCCAATTTTTACATTTATCAACAAGCTCGATCGCCCAGGCAGAGAACCTCTGGAACTGTTAGATGAAATTGAGCAAGAATTGGGATTGCAAACCTATGCGGTAAACTGGCCAATTGGTATGGGCGATCGCTTTAAAGGTGTTTTTGACCGGCATAAGCAACAAATTCACCTGTTTGAACGCAGCGCCCACGGTAGCCGAGAAGCCCGTGATACCATAGTGGAATTAGGTGATCCGAAAATAGAAGAACAGCTAGAACAAAGTCTGTATCACCAACTGAAAAATGATTTAGAACTCTTAGAAGGAGTTGGGCCAGAGTTAGATTTACAGTTGGTACACGAAGGCAAAATGACGCCTGTGTTCTTTGGTAGCGCCATGACTAACTTTGGTGTAGAGTTATTCCTCAAGTATTTCCTCGACTATGCCCTTAAACCCGGCTCTCATTACAGCAGTCTTGGCGAAGTTGCTCCTACATACCCGGAGTTTTCGGGGTTTGTCTTCAAACTGCAAGCGAACATGGACCCGAAACATCGCGATCGCGTCGCATTTATCCGGGTTTGCACTGGTAAGTTTGAAAAAGATATGATGGTGAATCACGCCCGCATTGGTAAACTCATCCGTCTATCTCGCCCGCAAAAACTCTTTGCTCAAGAGCGAGAATCGATTGATGTGGCTTATCCTGGCGATGTGATCGGTTTGAACAATCCCGGTGTTTTTGCGATCGGGGATACAATTTACACGGGACAAAAGCTCGAATATGAGGGGATTCCGTATTTCTCGCCGGAACTGTTTGCATCTCTGAGGAATCCCAACCCCTCGAAGTCTAAACAATTCCAAAAAGGCGTTGCGGAATTGCGCGAAGAAGGTGCTGTGCAAATTATGTATTCAACTGATGAAGCCAAGCGCGATCCAATTTTGGCGGCGGTGGGTCAGTTGCAATTCGAGGTGGTACAGTTTCGCTTACAAAATGAGTATGGTGTAGAAACCCTACTAGAGGTATTGCCCTACAGTGTCGCCCGTTGGGTTGAGGGTGGTTGGGAAGCATTAGAAAAGGTGGGACGAATATTCAATACCACTACAGTTAAAGACAGTATGGGACGCCCAGTGTTGCTATTCCGTAATGAATGGAATTGTCAACAGTTATTGGGCGACCATCCAGAGTTAAAATTAAGCGCGATCGCTCCAGTATTTTCTAGTCAACAACCAGTGGAGGAATGAAGAAGAATCCAGAATTAGTCCCACAGAAGACGCAACTGAATTCTGACGACTGACACCTTTATTCTTTCTTTATCGTTCACTTGACAAGCAAAACTTGAGCGCGGTTGATTTCCACGGCATCCGAGGTTCGCGCTTTTGCACAAACGTGGATCAATTAGAAGAGATTGGAGTGCCAGAATTTGTATGCCTTCACATGCCAAATCGTCTTTGGAGGCTGGTTTAGTTGCCCTCAAGCAGGGAAATTACCAAACAGCGATCGCTCAACTAGAACCGATTGCTAGCAGCCAAAGCAATGCTACTGCTAGCTTACAAGCCCAGGTTGGTTTAGTGATGGCTTATGCTCGTAGTGGCGAAGTTCCCAAAGCGATCGCTTTTTCCCAGAATCTCATTGAGAGTAACAATCCGCAAGTTCAAGAGTGGGCAACACGCGCTCTCGAACACCTGACAAAACGTAAAAAACCTGATCAAGAATCAAAAAAAGTCGAAACTGGATTTGTTGCCTTTGAGAATTCAACCCCAGATTCAACCCCAGATTCAACCCCAGTTACTCCCCCGGAAACTTCTACATTCGAGGAAAAGCCAAACGAGCAAGTAATAGAAACTAAAAGCGACGACATCCCGCCGATGGTGCCACTAGCTAAACTCAAAGCTACATTAGCGACACCACCACCAACACCGGCTGCGCCCCTAAGCGGCTTCATGGGTTCTGTTACCCGCACCCAAGCCAAATTATTCGGCGTTATTTATTGGCGACAAGCACAACGCGCCAGAGCATGGCAACCCCTACGTAAACCGAAATTAATTCCGCTGCGGCTACTGTCAGCAGGAACATTCATTGCCCTGTTTTGGGTGCTGCGAGAAATCCTGAAGTTAGCAATGGGATTTATCAACCAGACTTTAGTCAAACTACCTTATCTGGAGCCGTTGCAGCTTTTATACCGCGACCCTACTAAATTGTTGCTAATAGTCTTGGTGATTTTGATCGGAGTATCACCTTGGTTGCTGGATCTGCTACTGGCGAAGTTGTATGGTCAGCGAGAATTTCCTAAAGATGTATTGAATACTCATAGCCGCGAAGCCGTCCGGGTGCTGCAACGTTGTTGTCAACAACGCCACTGGCCGTTACCCAAACTGCGGGTTTTACCAACGGCTGCACCAATTATCCTGACCTATGGTAGTTTACCACGTAATGCCAGGATTGTTGTGAGTCAAGGGCTATTAGAGCAGCTGGCAGATGATGAAATCGCCATTATTTATGCCACGCAGCTAGGGCATATTGCTCACTGGGATTTTGCTGTGATGTCTTTGTTGCTGCTGGTGACACTACCAACTCACAAGCTATATCAGCAAGTGTCGGAGTTGGGAGACAAAATATCAGCGAAAATTTGGCGCTGGCCAGTGACAATTCTGGCGAGTCTAATTTATGGAGTTTGGTGTTTGCTAACTGGGACTGCATTGTGGTTGTCGCGGTTGCGGCTTTATTATAGCGATCGCGTCGCCGCTGAAATTACTGGTAATCCCAATGCCCTGATTCGCGCTTTACTCAAAATCGCCATTGGCATTGCCGCTGATATCCAAAAAGAAGAACACACCAGTTGGCAATTGGAAAGCTTAAATCTCCTAACACCAGTCAGCTACCAACAGAGTTTATCTTTGGGCACTATTGCCAGTAATTTATCTTTTGAATCCTTTTTGAAGTGGGATACTGCCAATCCCTATCGCCGATGGTTTACGATCAATAATAGCCATCCTTTAATGGGCGATCGCATCGAACGTCTCTGCCAAATAGCCCGTCACTGGCATCTAGACACCGAACTACATTTTGCTAGCGTTCCATCAAAGGTTAAGCGTCAGTCTTTCTTATTACAAATCGCTCCCTGGTTGGGAATTCCTCTAGGGGTTCTGTTTGCAGCTTTAGTCTGGCTAACGTGGCAACTAGCATTCGCACTCAAGTTTTTAAATCTAAAGTGGATATATGAAGATTGGTCTTTTATTACAGGCTGCCTTCTGATTGGCTTTAGCATCGGTACAGTGATGCGGATTAATTCTTTCTTCCCCGATATTAAACCGGCCACGGTGCAAACTGACGACAGCTTACCCAACCTGTTATCTGACCCTTCTGCCTTACCCATTGACAGCATCAGCGTGCGTCTGGTGGGCAAATTATTAGGTCGTCAAGGCACTAGTAACTCCCTAGCGCAAGATTTAATCTTCCAATCCAGCGCTGGTTTGGTGAAATTACACCACATTTCTTGGCTAGGACAGTCAGTCAATCACCAGGATTTGATCGGCCGGCAAATTATCGTCACAGGTTGGTTCCGGCGAGGAGCAACACCTTGGATCGATATCCAAACCTTGGAAACTCAAAGTGGTAAAACCATTCATAGCCCTCATCCCATTTGGTCTACTTTTTTAGCAGTTGCAGCACAGGCTTGGGGGGCATACGTTTTTCTTACTGGTTAGTCATTAGTCATTAGTCATTAGTCACTAGTCACGAGTCACGAGAAAATAAACAACTGACAAAGGACAAATTGGAATGTAAACAAAAGTTGCAGGTTTTCTTTACGAATGTTACATTTATTTACACAAACAATAGCAGCCGACATAACTCAGCACTATAGCTTAGTTGTGAACTCGGATGTTTTTCTCCCCCTCCATACCTTTTATCTTCTCAACACAGCAGTAAATTAACCAGCCACTGGCTGGTTTTTGTTTCAAAGTATGCTCCCTTGATTAAAAAAATGTGTTTTATGTTACGATGCAGTAATACTAACGTCGGAAATGTATGCGCTAAACTAGCTACGTAGAAAATACCGTGGTAATGTAAGGAATGGTATTTGATTCTGCGAAAAAGGGCATGGAAGAAAGCGTGTACTTTAGCAGGCAATAGGCTATTAAATTTACAATTCTTAGAATTAAGGTGTTATTAGCTCACCATAGTGTGAGCCTTTGGATTAAACAAGCTTGATCCCGACGAAAAACTGTATTGTTGTATAAGTTGACAGTTTCGAGCAATAAAAATTGGTTAGTGGCAGCCTTGGTCAATAGCATCTATTTAAAAGCCAAAGCTAAATGATTGTTTTCTTGCCTTGCCATATTCATTCAACTCTGGAGGTATAGTTCATGTCCGTTCGCCTATATATAGGTAATTTGCCTAAAGATGAAATAGATCGTCAAGATCTGCAAGCCGTTTTTGCAGCAGAAGGTGATGCTGTAACTACTAAATTAATTAAAGACCGCAAAACTGGCAAATGCCGTGGTTTCGGTTTTCTTACCGTCAACAATGACGAGCAAGCTGACGAAATCATTGAAAAGTATAATGGTCAGATGTTCAAAGACACTCCCATTAAGCTAGAGAAGGCATTACCTCGGACAAAGGGTGAAGAGGGTGACGAGCAAGCTCCTAAACCAGTTACTCTTGCTAGTAGTACCCCGACTCCTAGCCCCAACAGAGAAGGTAGCCGTCGTGAGAAAAGCTCTAAGAAGCCTCGTCGTGGCGGCGGCAGTGGCGGCGGAGGTTCTCGTGAAACCAGCACCGCAACCACCGATTCAGACGCTATTCGTCCAGATCCTCGTTGGGCTTCGGAATTAGAAAAGCTGAAGCAGATGCTAGCTGCACAAACTACGAATTAATCCAAAAGGGAGAGAAATTAAAAATTAAAAATCAGAATTTTTTTTGATTTTTAATTTTTAATTATTGATTATTATCTAGCTGCTTAGTTAAAAATTACTTGCAGCTAATTTTGTAAGTGCGTAGGCGCAGCCCAAGCTAGGCATCGCATCGCCACTAGTCACATTAAGACGTGACTTAGAATTAGGAGTTAGAAGCGTAGAAACAGTCCAAGCTCCAGAAAATTTGGATTAGAGTCAAATCAAGCAACACATAAATTTCACACATATAGCAAAGTGCTGAGTGCTGAGTATAGACCCAGTTGCTTCAAGGTTTTGATCAATCAACACTGTGCTAACATATCTGACTACAGCTATATCATATACTTACGGAATAACAGTAAGTATATACTAATACAACAGTAACTTCCATAGAGTTCCTGTTAGAGCTTGTTTATAAAAAAATTAAGTTTTTGCGATTTAGACAGATTAAAAAACCTGACCGATGTGAATGCGATGCCTAGGTTGGGCTGCGCCTACGCAGTAATTGTCTGGATTTGATAAATTATAGTCAGTAATGGCAAGCTTGATAATGCCAAGTGAACTGGAAGCGTGTAGGCGTAGCCCAACCTAGGCATCGCTCCAAAGATAATTTACACTCAAGGTAAGACCGATCATTTGCAGCTTCTGTTATGTCTTCAACTCTAGATTCTTTGCCACCTGCGCTTGCTAAAATTGTCCAGCGCTTTCAACGCGCTTCCGAACCGAAACGGCGCTACGAACAGCTAATCTGGTATGCTCAGAAGCTAAATGAGTTCCCAGAAGCTGATAAATTACCCGAAAATAAAGTTCCTGGTTGCGTGTCTCAAGTTTTTATCACAGCAGCCTTGGATGACGGTAAGGTTGTGTTTCAAGGTGATTCCGATTCCCAGTTAACCAAAGGATTAGTAGGGCTTCTGGTTGAAGGATTACATGAACTAACGCCAACTGAGATTGTCCAACTTACCCCAGATTTTATTCAAGAAACAGGCTTAAACGTTAGTCTGACACCTTCCCGTGCTAATGGTTTTTACAACATTTTTAAAACCATGCAAAAAAAAGCATTGGAATGCAAGTTAGATTTGCCTAACTAAACTTGGTCATTTGTCATTTGTCATTTGCAAAGGACAAAGGATAACTGACAAATAGCGTACAACTACCAAAATTTAGTCTCATGTCAACCAATCTATTATCTATCTCTGCTGCTATTGGCTTTGGTGGAGTGGTTCAAGAATATCTCTGGAACTGCGAAAATCAGCAATTGCGCGTTGTTTATGAAACCCTCGGTAAAGGTTCACCGCTATTGCTACTACCAGCTTTTAGCACTGTTTCGACGCGCTTGGAAATGGGCGAACTTGCCAGGTTACTAGCTCCCAATTTTCAAGTTGTAGCCATAGACTGGCCTGGATTTGGAGAATCTTCTCGCCCTAGTTTGAATTATCGACCGGAAATATATCAGCAATTTCTGGAAGATTTTGTTAAAGATATTTTTAATATTCCCATTACTGCGATCGCGGCTGGCCATGCTGCTAGTTACGTTTTACAATTAGCTGTGAAACAACCTGCTGCTTTCTCAAAGATTATATTGTTAGCTCCTACTTGGCGTGGGCCTTTGCCGACAATGGGAGCAAGTCATCATATAGCTGGCTTTGTGAGAGAATTGGTGCGATCGCCTATACTTGGTCAAGCTCTCTACAAGCTCAACACTACCCAATCTTTCTTAAGTTTTATGTATCGTCGTCATGTCTTTACTGACGCGGCTAAAATTACACCCAGTTTCATCGAGAAGAAATGGCATACGACTCAACAACCAGGAGCGAGATTTGCATCTGCTGCCTTTGTAACTGGTAATCTTGATGCTGTACATGAACAAGCTGATTTTCTGGAACTTGTGCAGTCTTTAACCGTACCGCTCATGGTAGTAATTGGGGAATCCAGCCCCCCCAAATCACGAGAAGAAATGAATGCTTTGGTAGCCTTACCAGGAGTGAGAAACGTTGTTATCCCTGGTTCTTTGGGACTGCATGAAGAATACCCAGCAGTTGTTTTAGAAGCAGTTCAAGACTTTTTGTTCTCTTCAGAAAATTAAATCCTCACTTTTCCATCAAAGTATAATTTTCTTGTTTGCGATAATTATTATTGCATAGCGCTTCTCGTTTGTATGCAATATACTTTGACCTCTCTCCTATAGCGGTTCTCGGCCCAAGTGATGTACAAGAACCCCACCCCCAACCCCCTCCCCGCTCTTCGAGAGAGGGCTATGATGCAGCTCATGTGATTAGGAAACGCTATAAAAGGAGAGAGGCTTTGAATCTTACCCGGTATGAGTGATATTTAATTCTTCTCCATATCCTTGAGATTGTGGTCAGGACGCTACTAAAGCTAAGGGTGATGTAATCTCTGAAGGTAAATGGTGTGAAATTAGAGATCGCTACATTGCACTACTATATCTGCCTCTATTTCCGTTTGAGTACGGATCTCGGTTTAATCTCTTTTGGGTTAAAAAGTGAGCAGTAATCAAAATTTTAGAAATGAGTAACAATCAAAAATTAAAATATTTATCTCTAGCATATTGTGCGTATTTTGCACTGACAATATATTGGCTTTTTCACTATACTGGCCCAGTGAAATTTTTGGGAGAAATCCAGATGAGTCTGTTTGGTAAGCAGTTACAAGCTGTAAGTTTAATGATCGTTAATCTTCCAGTTATATCGTTAGTGACTTATTTACGCAATCGAGTTCAAAGCCAAAATCCAGATCCAGAATTTTCTGCTAAGTGGAATGTAATTGATGATTTGACAAAGAACCGACTTCTAAAAGATGCCCTCAAGCCGACAATTATTTTAATTATCGGGTTTGTTGTACTAAATATTACATTAGCGCAATCATTTAGCAAAGATATCGGTACACTTAACATCGCTCAACTAAGTTCCGGCAAAATTGCTGAACACAGTTTTTATGCCAATATTTCAGGCTATCCAGATCCCAATGCTTTAGTAACACAAAAGGGCGGTAGAATGCCCAGAGTCTATATTGCATTGAAAGAGAACTTTCAATCGAACACGCCGGTTCATCTAATTATTTCATTAGACAAGAGTGATATTGAAGAGTATGTTCACAAAGATCCAAAAAGTGAAACAGTCACGGTGAGTGGATTTGTGACTGAGGGTGGAGAAGGAGAAGTGAGAACGTGGTTAGAGAAGCAAGGAGTTGCCATTGCCGACAATTACTGGACTATCGTCCCTAGAGTTAATTTGAGTAACCGCAGTAGTACGAAATATTTTTCGGTATTTATAGCTATTGGCTTTATCAGTTTTGCCGCTTTTATCTTTTATAGAAATTGCAAAGAACAAACAGCATAGCTGAATCTGGCATTGTCAAGGTACTACCTGCGACTTTTGAGAAGTCTGTATAAGTTTCTGCGGTTACTCTAAGAGTTCTCCAAAGGAGTAGTTTTGCTTGTATGGAATATTCCTGTTAGGCTAACCAATTTGTGAATATTTATGACTTATTACAGATGCAGAAAAATAAAATGTTTCTAGATTAAATTATGTGATAATTTTGCTGAAAGCCAAAATCAGAGCAAGTTCAATACGGTTCAGTTAAGGATAATCGTAGGTTAAGGTTTTTATGGCTAACTGAACTGTATTGAGAGCAAGTTCGCACAAAAATATAAAAAGTCTTATCATGGGTGATAATGATTATCCATATAACAAGAGGCATTTAGAGTATGGTGGCTGACGTAATCAACAATTCAGTTCCCGTTACTGTTCTTACAGGCTATTTGGGAGCAGGTAAAACGACTCTACTTAATCACATCCTCACCTACGAACACGGCAAAAAAGTTGCTGTGATTGTCAATGAATTTGGGGAAGTGGGTATTGATAATCAATTGATTATCGATGCAGATGAAGAAATATTTGAAATGAATAATGGCTGTATCTGTTGTACAGTGCGCGGCGATTTAATTCGGATTATTGGCAATTTGATGAAGCGGCGCGATAAATTTGACCATTTAGTAATTGAAACGACTGGATTAGCCGATCCTGCACCAGTGATTCAGACATTTTTTGTGGATGAAGATTTGCAAAGCCAACTGTCTTTAGATGCGGTGGTGACAGTCGTAGATGCCAAGCATATTTGGCAGCACTGGGATGCAGACGAAGCCCAAGAACAGATTGCCTTTGCGGATGTAATTTTACTTAATAAAACAGATTTGGTAGCGCCAGAAGAGTTGGATGAATTAGAAAAACGGATTCGGGCGATGAATGCGATCGCAAAAATCTACCGTACCCAAAATTCTGAACTAGGAATGGATGCTTTATTAGGTGTAAAAGCCTTTGATTTAGACCGTGCATTAGAAATTGATCCAGATTTCTTAGGCGAAGATGCCCACGTACACGATGAAACTGTCTTTTCTGTGGCTTTAGTAGAAGCAGGTGCAGTCGATGGAGAAAAATTAAACGCTTGGATTTCCGAATTACTGCGTACCCAAGGGCCAGATATTTTTCGGATGAAAGGTATTTTAAATATTGCTGGAGAAGAAAATCGATTTGTATTCCAAGGAGTACACATGATATTTGATGGCAAACCCGATCGCCCCTGGAAACCCAGCGAAACCCCCAAAAACGAATTAGTCTTCATCGGTCGCAACCTTGATGCAGCCCAACTCAAGCAAGATTTTCTCGCTTGTCTAGCATAATTTAGGGAGTGGGGAGTAGGGAGTAGGGAATTTACTAATCCCTATTTCCCATGCCCCAATCCCCATTACCCAATAAATATGAACACCACAACCAGCAAATCTAAGGAATTTGAACAACACTATTCGGGGACACTTTCAGATTATGTAACTGCGATCGCTTGGTCGCCACAAGGTAAAACTTTAGCAGCAACTTCCGCCGCCGGTGAAGTCGTTCTGTGGAATGATGGCGAACTCACAACCTTACAAACTAGTAACGGTAAATCAGTAGACTGTCTCGCCTTTTCCCCAGATGGAAAATTTTTAGCAGTTGGCGGACAAGATGGACAGGTGAAAATTTGGCAAAATACTGAATTAATCGCCACGTTGTCAAATGCCCCCGCATGGGTTGACAAGCTAGCTTGGAATTACACTAGCAACCAACTGGCTTTTAGTTTAGGGCGTTACGTCCAAGTCTGGGATGCAGATACTCATGAAATTGTCGTAACGCTGAATTTCGACAACTCTTCAGTATTGGGTATAGATTGGCGCATTGACGGACAATACTTAGCCATTAGTGGTTACAAGGGAGTGAAGATTTGGCATAGTCAAAACTGGGATGAAGAACCATACAGCTTAGATATGACTACTGTCAGTTTAGCGATGGCTTGGTCGCCCGATGGCAAATTCCTGGCTTCTGGCAACATGGATCGTAGTGTCACCGTTTTAGAATGGAACAACCCCGATCCTTGGGTAATGCGTGGCTTCCCTGGTAAAATTCGCCAATTGGCATGGTCAGAAGCTACCACGAAAGTGGGTGCGCCAATCTTGGCATCTTCTAGCGTTGAAGGTATTGTAGTCTGGGAAAAGCTAGAGGATGATTCTTTAGGTTGGGAAGCACGAGTTTTAACAAATCATGTGGGTGTGATCAATGCGATCGCCTTTGCACCTAAAAGCTTCCTTCTCGCTTCTGCTGCTGCTGACGGCTGGTTATGTTTGTGGAACAAAGCTAAGGAAGTATCCCAAATTATCACAGGTGTCTCAGCAGGATTTTCCACCCTAGCTTGGCATCCCCAAGGCAAGTTACTGGCCGCAGGCGGTGAACAGGGCGAATTACTTGTATGGTCAAAGGTTTTGCGGGGTCAAGGATTCGGGCGTAATTAAGCAATACTCACTAATTAAAGTTGAACCTCGGCAATTTATTGGCTATGCTGTATCAGCAAAGGTATCTTTGTAAATTATGAACATTGTCAAACTGATTTTACTTGCCTGTCCTGCATTTCTGGTATCCATGCTCCTGGTGGTCAATCCAGCAAACGCATCCAGCCTGAAATCTGCATACGCTACCCAAATTATGACGGTAGTATCTACACAACAAATTCCCGATCTGGCAACACCAAACTTGATTCAAACATCTCATCCGATTATTGATCAACTTGGTTGCAATTGTGCCAACTGTGTTCAGTCTAAATTTCAGTCGCTACAAGGCAAGCTGCCATCAGTCGGTTTTTAATAAAGTTAGGAGTTATGAATATTGTCGGGGCACAGCAATGCTGTGCCCTTATTAATTTTATAAGCTTTTTGTCAGTCCCTAAGTGGCGATCGCACTGTTTAGGGCATAATTATTTATGGTATTCGTTAAAGATAGCGCCTAAAAAACGAGGTAAGAAAGCTGTTAGGTGAATTCCTAGATACTGAAAAAGCTGCGGTAAGCCAGTGAAGTTAGTGCGATCGCCATCTGCATCCAAGCTGTTAAGCTCTTGTTAAAAGAGCTAGTCTCTTAATTAGAAAACTTGCTAGAGTGAACAGAGTTAGCCTTAATGTCTAATCGCCAAAACCTATACATCTCATGGATTTCGCTAATATTGCATCCCAGCTAAACGCTGGAACGATTTTGCCAGAGGGGATTGTTATTCTCACCCTCTTGGGGGTTTTGATTGTTGATTTGATTTTGGGGCGTACATCCGCACGCTGGATTGGATATCTAGCGATCGCAGGTTTATTTGCTTCGATTATCGCCCTATATTTTCAATGGGACTCTCCTAATCCCATCGGTTTTACCGGTAGCTTTAATGGTGATGACCTGAGTATCGTCTTTCGCGGGATTATTGCCTTGTCTGCGATCGCGACTATACTGATGTCCATTCGCTACGTTGAGCAGAGCGGCACCGCTTTAGCTGAATTCATCGCTATTTTGCTGAGTGCTACTTTAGGAGGGATGTTTTTATCCGGGGCTAGTGAGTTGGTGATGATTTTCATCTCCCTAGAAACCCTGAGTATCTCCTCTTACTTGTTGACAGGTTATACCAAGCGTGACCCCCGCTCCAACGAAGCGGCGCTGAAATACTTGTTAATTGGAGCTTCCAGTACAGCAATATTTTTGTACGGCGTATCACTGCTGTATGGACTATCTGGAGGACAAACGGAACTAAGTGCGATCGCTAATGGCATTGCCACAGCTAAAGTCGGTCAATCTTTAGGTTTAGTGATTGCTCTGGTTTTTGCGATCGCAGGTATTGGCTTCAAAATCTCTGCTGCACCCTTCCACCAGTGGACACCAGACGTTTACGAAGGCGCTCCCACCCCAGTCATCGCCTTTTTATCTGTCGGTTCCAAAGCAGCTGGGTTTGCCCTAGCCATTCGCTTGCTGACAACAGCCTTCCCCCTTGTTGCTGACGAGTGGAGGTTTGTCTTCACTGCTCTGGCCGTTCTCAGCATGATCTTGGGTAACGTAGTCGCCTTAGCCCAAACCAGCATGAAACGGATGCTAGCTTATTCATCCATTGCCCAAGCTGGGTTTGTGATGATTGGTTTGATTGCTAGTACACAGGCAGGGTATGCCAGTATGATATTTTACCTGCTGGTTTACCTATTCATGAACCTGTGCGGCTTTACCTGCATCATTCTGTTCTCACTACGCACGGGAACCGACCAGATTGCCGAATACTCTGGCTTATATCAAAAAGACCCACTCCTAACACTGGGATTGAGCATCTCGCTGCTTTCCTTGGGTGGTATTCCACCATTGGCTGGGTTTTTCGGCAAGATTTACTTATTCTGGGCTGGTTGGCAAGCAGGACTTTATTGGTTAGTCTTGTTGGGCTTAGTTACCAGCGTCATCTCCATCTACTACTACATTCGCGTAGTTAAGATGATGGTAGTCAAAGAACCCCATGAAATGTCCGACGCCGTGAAGAATTATCCACAAGTGCGTTGGGATTTGCCTGGGCTAAGACCTTTGCAGGTCGGGTTGGTGGTAACATTAATTGCCACTACCGTAGCAGGGATTTTGTCAAATCCACTGTTTACATTGGCTAACAATTCCATCTCCCATACCCCAATTTTGCAAGCAACAATCAACAGTAGTGTAAAAGCACAAAATCTACTGCTTTTGCCAAAGTTAGATTCGGTTAGTCAGTCTCACCCCTCAGTCGATTCTACTGCTGAGATTTTATAATCCCACTCTCAACCAAACTTTGTACTCAAAGACACGCCTGTCTGCTTATTAGCAAACAGGCGTTTGTCATATCTTTTAACTTCAAATAAAATTGACAACTTATATTAAGTCCGGTTAAATATAGCGCTTCTCAATTGAGTGCAATAGAGACCTAACCCCCAACTCCTTCCTTACTAACGTTGGGGAGTAAGATTCAAAGTCTCTCTCCTTTTAGGAGTGAGAAATGGAAGTGAGGTCAAAGTGTATTGCATACAAACGAAAAGCGCTATAGTTGTAATTTACATAGATTTAGTATACTAATAGATGATCGTTCTCTTGATTTTTAGCAAAAATACTAAAGCAGTAATTAAATTTTATGAGACTGAGATCACAGGTATCTTAATTACAAATTCTGCACCTTGTCCTGGAACAGAAAAATAGCTAAGTTGTCCGTTATGTTTTTCAACTATAATCTGATAGCTTATATATAGTCCTAGTCCAGTACCTTTGCCCACAGCTTTAGTGGTGAAAAACGGATCAAATAGCTTTGAGCGAACTTGTTCATTTATCCCCAAACCATTATCAGCAATACTAACCGCTATCCAGTTTTCATCAATTACCTCAGTTTTAATTTGAATTTGAGGATTATTCTTTGGAAATTTTTGATTGTTAGTAGTTTGTGAATTGACCAGTGACCACTGACCATTGTTTGCCAACGCCTCCAGTGCATCGATCGCATTAGTAAGAATATTCATAAAAACTTGATTGAGTTGACCAGGGTAGCAAGTTACATTCGGCAGTTGACTATATTTTTTGATGACTTTTATTTCTGGATACTCATACCTAGCTTGTAGGCGATGCTCCAAAATCATTAAAGTACTATCAATTCCTTCATGGATATTAACTTGCTTAAGTTCAGCTTCATCAAGTCTGGAAAAGTTACGTAGTGATTTAACAATTTCCTGAATGCGTTCTGTTCCCACTGTCATAGACTGGAAGAGTTTAGTTATATCTTCAATCAAAAAATATAAGTCTATTTCTTCTATTTGTTTTTTGATTTCTGGAGAAATATGTGGACAAAATTGTTGATACATTTGTACCAAGTTCAGTAAATCCTGAGTGTATTTATAGGCGTGGTGAAGGTTCCCATAAATAAAACTCACGGGGTTATTAATTTCATGAGCAATACCAGCCACCATCTGACCTAAACTAGACATTTTCTCAGCTTGGATAAGCTGAGTTTGGGTAAGTTGTAGTTCGTTTAGTGTTTCTTGTAAAGCAGTTGTACGTTCCTCAACCCGAATTTCTAGCTCTTGATTCGCTTTCTTGAGCGCTTCCTCTGCCTGTTTACGTTCTTTTGCTAACTCATCAATTTTTTCATTCAGGAGAACGAAATTACTGCTGGCTAAAGCTCTATTTTCCAAGCGTAAGAGAATTAAAGCTGAAGATTCAGGAGACCAAGGTTGAATAACTGCTCCTTGACTACGACATATTAACGTTTGTCCATCATTATTTCGTAAAGTTAAGGAGCCAATAACCATTGCCCTGCTACTTGAACAAGCTTGCAAATACCTGACAATATCGTTGGTAGACTCAGTTACAAGTTCAAAAAGCATTCTTCCCCGCAGTTCCTGACGGCGTAACCCCAACATATCTGCTACTGGTTGATTGGTAGCTAACAACTGACCCTCTCCACTCACCAGGAGTAAAGGTTCTGGTAAAACTCTGGCAAGTTCAAAAAATTGTTCAGGAGTCATGAGGCTTCCAATTTCAGGGTTCGACTCTACTTTACATATCTGCACTAAGCTTGTATTCTGTGATTATTTTGGTGCTAAAGGGTTTAGACAGATTCTACTGCCCGAAAGTATTCTCGACCTTCTGCATCTTCTGCTTCTTCTGTAAGTTTTAAGTAAATAACAACTCTACATCCAGAAGCACCCTTTGCGATGCTCTCTTGCAATTCTACTTTCGCATACCCCAGATTATTAGCTGCGATCGTTCCAAAGACGTTTGAAGTCATCATGCACATGGCAGGGCGATTAAGTACTTTTTCACCAAATGGGCAGACGCGGTTGCCAAAGACAATTTTTTGATCATTCTGCTCAATGACATAAAAATCGCCCTGGATTCGTTTTTTTAAATCAATCAAGACATCAGCTACCTGCTTAGGAGAAAGGTTGGATACTGCCAGGGCAGATTTATAATCTTGGTTAATCTGCCTACCCATCCTTTCACCAACTACACTAATAAATCCAGAAGCTTCTTCTAAGCCAACTACATCCTGCAAAGTACCAGATAATTCTCTGATTAATGTACGTAAAAATATATCGCGTTCTAAAGAAAGATTAAGCGTAGCTATTGAGTGATTAAGTGCATTAGTCATAAATTTTAAGGGCACAATCTTGGAACTACAGTTCTAGAGTTCCCCAAAATGCATCTAAAATAACTGCTTAATCTCTTTCTTCAGAGAATTTAATCCTTGCTTTTGTTTCTAATGAATAGTGATGGTCATCACAAATTCTAAACCTTGTCTTTACAAAAATTCCCGATTTTGCAAAGTCTTTTTTAGCTTCCATCCCCATTATCACCCAATACGCTAGGACTAAGACTTTAACCTCCCTAACCCTCCTTTTTAAGGAGGGAATTAGAGCAAGCATTTTTAAGGGCGATTAGGGGGATATTCCGGGGCAAAGTATCATGTATTATCACTCTACGCATAAATCCGCTTGCTCTTAATCAGGATAAAAGGTTCCTGTTTTGCATCAATAAATTTTATTACTTTGAAACCGGGCTTAATTAAGAATTTTTAACTATTAATTGCCTGATGAATTTGCTGTAAAATGAGAAAATGTTCAAAGTCAATTGCAGCAAAAATAATCCCAGCTTTTGGTATATCTCCTGCAAGAGAAGTGGCACATTGCTGAAGAACTTCTTCAACTGCTGATAGAGAATCTGGATCGTTACTGTGACCCACTACTGCCTTGAACATAAATTTATCTATTATGTTTATGAACGCGACTTACTATGATTATTAAATGGGAAGCTTGATAATAAACTCTGAACCTTGTCCTACTGTTGAATTTACCTCCAGAGTTCCTCCATGTTTTTCAACAATAATTTGACGGGCAATTGATAATCCTAATCCTGTGCCTTGACCGACAAGCTTGGTGGTGAATAAATAGTCAAATATTTTTTGCTGGACATCAACCGGCATTCCCACGCCATTATCTTTAATCCGAATCAAGATACAATTTTTATCTTCAGAAAGAGTGGTCTGAATCATAATTTGATTGGGATTTGCTTCAATTTCAATGTAGGTATGTCCTACATTAGACTCCTCTAAAGCATCAATAGCATTAGCTAACAAATTCATAAATACCTGATTTAGTTGTCCGATAAAGCATTCTAATTCTGGTAATTTATTGTAATCTCTAATTACTTGAATATCAGGACGATCCTCTGATGCTTTTAAGCGGTGTTTGAGAATCATGATTGTACTATCGATGCCATCATGAATGTTACAAGAAATTTTGCGATCGCTATCTGCTCGAGAAAAGGTTCTGAGACTGGTACTAATGTCGCGAATGCGCTGAACACCCTCTTTCATTGAGGAAATTAAGTTAGGTAGATCGGCAAGCATATATTTCAAATCTATCGCTGCAATTTCCTCTTTAATTTCTGGGACTGGATTAGGATAGTGATGCTGATAGAGATCAATGAGGTTAATCATGTCTTGGAAATATACTGAAGCGTGTCCTAGATTACCATGAATGAAACCAACTGGATTATTAATTTCATGAGCAACTCCTGCTACTAATTGACCAAGGGCAGACATTTTTTCTGTCTGTACAAGCTGGAGTTGAGACTCTTGTAGGTCTTTTAATGCCCTAGACAAAGCTGCTGTCCTTTCTGCAACTCGTTTTTCTAAAGTTTTGGTGAGATTGCGTAATTGCAGATGGGTTTTAATTCTAGCTAATAATTCTTCTTCATGAAAGGGTTTAGTGATGTAATCAACTGCTCCTATATTTAGACCCTTTACCTTACTATCAGTATCAGAATTAGCCGTCATAAAAATTACGGGAATATCACAACTATCAGAACTTTGTTTCAGCCTTTTACAGGTTTCAAATCCATCTATTCCCGGCATCATTACATCTAATAATATTAAATCAGGTAGTCTAGATTCAATCCGTTTTAGTGCTCTTTCTCCATCATTTTCTGTGATAACTTCAAAGCCTACACTAGTTAATATATCAAAGACAATTTCTAAGTTTGTAGTAGTATCATCAACCACTAAAATTAAATTATCTTCTGGTTCATAAAGCATTTTGATGTCTTGCTTGTCATTCATGTATTTAAATTAATTTAACTCCTTCTTAATTATTCACTATTGCCCTGCGATCGCAGCTAAGTCACCTCTATTTTATTGGTGGACTGACTGACTTTCCTTATCGTCTGACAATCCTATAGTTCCCAAAAAGTCTGATAACAGCAACATTCTCACACTAAATTACCTACAGCTTTTCGCTGGAGCGATCGCTACAGGATGAAAATTAACTACCAATCTTCACTTTCACTAGAGTTTAACATCCTCTTTGATCAAAGCGATCGCTATGAAATTAGTCATTATTACCCTTGTTTTTTTATAAATTTTCCCGTATTACAGAACAATATTTTTAATCCGATAAGCTAACTTTTTCAACTAGTCAACAGTATTTATTATGAGTTAAGAAAATTTTATTAGGAGTTAATAGAATCAGAATTAATTTTATTAAAAATTTATAAATCCGAACAATCTCGGTTATTTTTTCCAAAGAGAATATACAACAATAGCTAAATAAGGTTGGAAATATTCATATATATTGATGCGCCGATAATAGGGGCATGAATACGATTTATACATTGTAAAAAATGTGTAAATTATAGTGAATTTTTCAATAATTCTGTTAGGAAAAATTAAAAATTGCATTGATTTTTTCCTGCAATTCATATTTATTGCTTTGATTTGAACTAATACATTCTATTTTTTATGCAGCAAGTCATTTCCCCTGTTTTATACTGTCCATTTCCATCTCAGATCAATAAGTACGTTGATGTTCTAGAAGGCCACGCCCTTGAATGGGTAACTCGCTTTAACCTCTTGGCCAATGAATCATCTTATAAGCGTTTTTGCAAATCAAAATTTTTCTTCCTAGCAGCGAGTGCCTATCCTAACTGCCAGCTTGAAGAACTGAAAATTGCCAATGATTGGTTGAGCTGGGCGTTTATTTGGGATGACCAGTGTGATTTATCAAATTTAGGAAGACAACCTGATGTTCTCAAAGATTTTCATAAGAGATTTTTGGAAATATTGAACGGTGCAGAACTCACGAGTAAGGATATACCACTTGCTTATGCCTTAAGTGATTTACGACAACGGATACTTCAAAGAGGCAGTCAAGAATGGTTTCATTACTTTGTTGATCGCTATGAAGGCTATTTCGATGGCTGTGTTCAAGAAGCAGTTAACCGGGCACAGGAAATTTCACCCGATGTTGACAGTTATATGCTTATACGTAGGTCAACTTTAGGTGGGTATGTTTTCCTTGCATTGATGGAATTGTGCAATTATTTAATAATTCCTGATTCTCTCCGAAATCATGAGGTGATGAAAGAGTTAAAATTGATGACAATTAACATTCTTGCTTGGTGTAATGATATTTTCTCCGTACATAGAGAAATGTCAAGTGGCGATGTTCATAATTTAGTCTTGATAATTCATGAGCAACAAAAAGTTTCTTTAGAACAAGCAATTATTGCAACTAGCGAAATGCACGATCAAGAAGTATATCGCTTGAAAGAGTTTGAATTATCTCTTCCATCTTTTGGAGAGAAATTAGATGTTGAACTTGCCAAATATATATCAGGACTACATAGCTGGATATCTGCCAATATGAATTGGTATTCTCACTCCGAACGCTATCAAAATATAGAAAGCTTGGAGTTAAATCAATAAATTATCACTCTATCTTTATAAGAAAAAGGATACCTAAGAGGTATCCTATTTTGCTGAAGTTCATCATAGATAAACCCCACATTATTCTGTTAAGGGTTTATCCTCGCTAATACAATTTTTCGATTTTGGTTTGGACTTAATATTCAGATGCAACTACCTAATCCTCTCAAAACCCCTTCTTTGCTACAAAAGCTTCAATGGATTACTGACCCTGTGGGCTATGTGGAAAACGCAGTTCAACAATATCCCGACATTTTTACTGGTAGGATAATTGGCTTTGGCGATACTGTAGTAATTGTGAATCATCCTCAGGCAATCCAAGAAATTTTAACGAATGATAGAAAGAAATTTCTAGCTGTTGGTGAATTCAATAGAATTACTGAACCCTGGCTAGGAAAAAATTCAGTTCTCATACTTGATGGCAGTCGTCATAAACAACAACGACAATTGATCATGCCTTCTTTTCATGGAGAGCGAATGCAAAGCTATGGCCAACAAATCTGTAATCTGACCGAAAATGTCTTTAATCAGTTACTACTAAATCAGCCTTTTTTGGCTCGTAACATAACACAAGAAATATCTCTACAGGTTATGTTACAAGTTGTATTAGGGTTGCATGAGGGAGAAAGATTTCAAAAACTTAAGCATTTACTGCCATTGCTGTTAGATCTCTCTCATTCACCTATCACTTCTAGTTTTTTCTTTCTCCCATTCTTGCAACAGGATTTAGGAGCTTGGAGTCCTTGGGGAAAATTTCTGCGTAATCGGCAGACAATCGATCAATTGCTCTACGCCGAAATTGCTGAACGTCGTCAACAGTCTAATTCAGAACGCGTCGATATCCTTTCCTTGCTGATGTTAGCTCAAGATGAAACTGGTCAATCAATGACAGATCATGAATTGCGCGATCAGTTAATAACTCTAATAGTTGGCGGTTATGAAACTACGGCATCTGTAATGGCTTGGGGATTGTACTGGATTCACAAAAAGCCTCTAGTCCGTGAAAAACTGCTCCAAGAACTGGACACTCTCGGTGATTCCCCAGACCCTATGAGCATTTATCGACTACCATATCTTACGGCTGTCTGTAATGAAATCTTGCGAATTAGCCCTGTTTTACTGTTCTGTTTCCCAAGGGTAGTACAAGAACCCGTTACACTCTTGGGACATTCTTTAGAGCCTGGAACAGTATTGGTTCCTAGTATTTATCTTACTCATCAACGTGAAGATTTATATCCCCAACCTAAGGAGTTTCAACCAGAACGTTTTCTAGAACGCCAATTTTCTCCCTATGAATTTCTGCCGTTTGGTGGTGGCGTGCGTCGTTGTCTTGGTGAGGCTTTGGCCTTATTTGAAATGAAACTAGTATTGGCAACCATCCTATCAGACTATCAGCTAGCGCTAGTTAATCAGCAACCTGAGCGACTTCAGCGTCGAGGTTTTACCCTAGCACCTGGTAGTGGAGTCAAGATGGTAATTACAGGGCGACATGTACGTCAAGAGTCTCCAGTAACTACGGAAACTGCACCTATCCTGTAATATTTACACTTTAACAGGACTTACACAAACAATAGCCGAAACCCTGATTTTTAGTAGGGGCAATTCATGAATTGCCCCTACAGCTTTCCAAGACAATGCCTCAATTCAAAAAAAATATTTTTGCCGGAATTTTAGTAAATCAACCTTTATTCAAAGTATCCCACTGTCACCTTGGTATCTCAATCAGGAACTCAGTCCTCTCTTTTGGGATGGAATTACAGGTTAACCGACCCTTATGTTTGTCTACAACAATCTGATAACTAATCGACAACCCCAATCCAGTACCACTTCCTATTGACTTAGTGGTAAAAAACGGGTCAAAGATTTTTTGCCGCACTGCTTCTGTCATCCCAGGGCCGTTATCGACAAACCGAATTCTTACAGTGTTGGAATCTGTTAGTTCAGTAACAATACGAATTTGTCCTACCCTGCGAGAAGCCGTTGGGCCGACGGGCAGTCCGCTCAAGTCAGGAAACCCTTTCGGCAGTTCCTCCTGGAAATCCCTCGACGCTCTCTGCGAGACGCTGCGCGGAGCTTGCCCCGTAGGACTAGCTAACGCTGCGCTATCGCCCTTGGCGTCTCCCCTTGGCAGAAGATCGGACTGTACTACGCGGCTGCCCTCGTCTATGTCCTTTGTTATTTGTCCTTTGTCATTTACCAATGACGGATGACAAATGACAAATGATTCTTCTAAAGCATCGATCGCATTACTTAGGATATTCATAAATACCTGATTTAACTGACCAGCATAACAATTTATTTCTGGTAAGTTTCCGTATTCTTTGATCACTTCAATCTCAAGACGATCATTTTTTTCCTTGAATCGGTGTTGTAGAATCATCAAAGTGTTGTCGATTCCTTGGTGAATATCTACAGGCTTCATTTCAGCCTCATCCAAACGAGAGAAGTTACGTAAACCTAAAATAATATTTCGGATACGCAAACTCCCAACATTCATTGAATCTAGAGTTTTTGGTAGGTCTTCTGCTAGAAAATCAAAGTCAATTTCTTCGCCTTTCTCCTCGATTAGAGGCGAAGGATGGGGATATTCCTGCCGATAAACAGTTATCAACTCCAGCAAATCTTGGACATACTCACTAGCATAAGCAATATTCCCATGAATAAAGTTGATGGGGTTATTGATTTCATGGGCTATGCCAGCCACCATTTGCCCTAAAGAAGACATTTTTTCACTTTGAATTAATTGGCTTTGGGTACGTTTTAATTCTTCTAGAGTATTTTTTAAGGATTGATTTTTAGCGTTGATCTCTTGCGTCCTTTCTTCTACCTTTTGTCCTAGCGTATGATTGTATTCTGCCAAACTTTCATTAGCTTGTGCCAAATTCTTATAGAGGAGAGCATTCTCCAGTGAGATTGCTGCTTGGGTAGTCAGGAGTTTGAGAACTTCAACTCGATCGCGTGTAAATGCTCCTGTAGTTAAACTATTTTCTAAGTAAAGAATTCCCATTAATTTGCTTTGATTAATAATAGGTATACACAACAAGCTCTTGGGTTCTTCACGAAGAATATAACGATCATTTTCTAGGAAGTTAATCGCCTTTGCATCATCAATGACAAAAATTTCTCTAGTGCGCTTAACGTAGTTAATCAAAGTAGTGGGAATGTCATTACTTGCGTTTAAAGGAATTGAAGGTAATTCTATAGATATAGAACTAAAAGTTGAACTTGAACTGATTGCAGTCAGAGTTAACTCTAAGTTATCACTTTCGCTCAAAATGAGAGCGCATTTAGAGGCTCCCGCGTTTTCCATTACAACTTCCATTAAGGTAGAAAGCAGTCGTTCTATCTCGATTTCCCCAGAGAGTGCTTGAGATGCTTTAATAAATGCTGCTAAATCTAGAGAATCAGAAACGCTTGTTTTTGAGCCAAGAACAGTCTGTTGATTACTCAGAGTTGATAGGGAGATGTTAATAATAGAAGTGCTGCTTTCAAGAGAATCACGGCTCGGTTTTTCTTGTTGGAGTATGGGCGCGAGTAATTGGGGATAGCGTTTGACTAAATCGCCCACTTTAGCTGAGGCACCCCAGCGAACATAGCTATAGTAAGCTTCAGTTAAGTATGTTTGTGCAATCTTTTGTTTGCCCCATTTTAAATAAAATCTACCGGCAAGTTCATTGGCGACACCTTCTTCATTAATGTATGCGTTGTCTTTAGCAAGAGAAATAGCGAGATCGTATGATTTCATTGCTTCGAGATATTGACTTCCAATCTGATAGCGTTCAGCCTCTACAAGATAATATTTATGTAAATAATTCATTGGGGCATGATGTGCCCAATGCTCCATTTTTTCCTGATTGGCTTGAACCCGATCGAGAATGCATTTTTGCTCAGATTCGGATACGTCAAAATATACAGCTAGACTTGCCAGAGAATCATAAAAATGGAAAACTGGAATAATTAGATGTCCTATTGCGGTATCTAAATACTTTTTCGCTAGTGTGGCATTTTCAACTGCCTGATGAAATTCTTGAAATAGATAACAGAGATGAAGTTTGCTGACATAGAGATATAGAAGTCCCAGTCCATCTTTAGTTTCCAAATGGATCGGCAGCATTTTATCTTCGTTATAAACCTCACCAATTAAAGAACACGAATTTTCTGCACACCCTAGCAGATTCAATACACTCTGCCGATAAATAGTACTCCATTGGAATACTGTTTTTTGCTTGATTTGTCTGATGGCATTATTATAATTTGCCATTTCTTGTTCTAGCTCTGAAAGTTCTGTACCGATAAAATATGAGCAGTAAGAATAAGCGTGTAGAGAATAAGCTGCATACTCTAAATCTCCTGTTTCAATACCGATAGAATAAGATTGCAACAAAGGTTTTAATATTTCCTTGCCGTGCTCCTTACAAGGTCTAACAAGTGAAAGAAAAGATCCAAGAACTTTCGCACTAATTTCTTTAATTTGTAACCTAGACAAAAGATTTACAGCTAGTTTACCAAATTCATAGCCAGACTCAATATCTCCCACTAGCGCACAGAGGATTACTCCATAATTAACATAGGCAAAGGCAGACAATGGTGCATTGCCATATTGTAGGGATAAGTTGATCTCTTTAACAATAATCAGTGGTAATAGTTCAGGAAGAGCTTGATAAGTTAAAGCATGAATACTCGATAAAATACTCATAACTGCCAGCGTTTTAGCTTCTGTCATTTCTGGTAGGTTAATCAAATCTTCAATATGCCTACCAGTCAAATTTGATGCTATTTCTGCCATTACTAGCTGAATATCAGATTGGCTTGGATGTTCAGGAAACTCTACTCCCAAAAGCTTCAAAAAGGCTAGTGCTGTATTAATTCCTTTGAGTGCTTGGTTCTGTGCCCCATAGGCTTTAATTTTTACTTCGTAAACTTTAACTTTATCTATAACAGTTTTCCCTCGTACCAACACTATCTCTGCTAATTGCTCGGTTTGCTCAAAGTCGCCGTCCAAGTATGCTGCTTCTGCGGCTGTCTCATATAAAGCTAGGATTAGCTCATATTTCGTCTCCCAACTATCATCTGTCAGCAATCTAATACCAGTAGTTAAATACTTAACCGCAGCGAGATAAGCTGTTGATGCTAAAGCTTTACGTCCAGCAATTAAATTCATTTGGGCCAGTTCATCTCGTTTAGCCTGATGGGAGATGAATTCTAGTGCAATATTGAACTGATTGACAAGCTCAAAAATCTTTTCTCCTCGTTCTGCAACTGGAATATTGCTGAAAAGCAGTAGTCCAATTTTTAAGTGAATTGGCTTTTTTTGTTCTTCGGGAATCAAAGAATATGCGGCTTGCTGTACTCGGTCATGGACAAATTTATATTTAGGTAACTGTAAATCAGAGATTGGGAATTGTGTAGATTCTATTCCATGAGCGATCAATTCTTGATTAGTATTATTTTTGGAAAAGATGTTATAATTTTCCGTCTGTGGTAAAACTAACCCATCAAGTAATGCTTGCCACAAGTCTGATGCTGTATCGACTACAGATTTTTCATTGACGATCGCCAGAGTTTTTAAGTCAAATTGATTCCCAATACAGGCAGCCATTTTCAGAACTTTTTGGGTATAAATTGGCAATTTTTCTATTTGCAGGGCGATAAATTCTACTACATCATCTGTGAGAGCTAATTCTTTGACTTTTGAAATATCATACTGCCAATAACCAACATCAAAGTTTAATGCAATTAGTCCGTCATCGTGTAAAGACTTAAGAAATTGGACGCTAAAGAAGGGGTTGCCTTTAGTTTTGGCAAATACCATCTGGGTGAGAGGAACAGCAATTAATTCAGGACAATGAAGGGTATCAGCAATTAGATGATTTAGATCACCCTGATTTAAAGGTGGTAGGGTGATCGTATTAATAGTTGCTCCTGCTTGTTCAATTTCCTGTAGTATTAAATAAAGCGGATGTGCCTTGGAAACTTCATTATCTCGGTAGGAACCAACTAACAAGAAACCCCCCTTAGTTTCATGCATCTGTTCTGTCTTTTCTGATAGAGAAGACAAGGTGCTTTCACTCATTAATAACTGAATTAGTTTTAAAGAAGCCGTATCTGCCCATTGTAAGTCGTCGATAAAGATAACTAGGGGATGTTCTTTAGTTGTGAAGATTTGGATGAATTTTTGAAACAATAAATTGAAACGATTTTGGGCAGCACTGCCAGAAATTTCTGTAATCGGAGGTTGCTTACCAATAATCTGTTCGAGTTCAGGAATTACATCAATAATTACCTGAGTTTGTGTACCCAATTGCCGCAGAATTTTGGCTTTCCATTGTTCAATTTGGGCATCAGTTTCTGAGAGCAGTTGCCCGATTAAGTCCCGAAAGGCTTGTACCAATCCTGATAAGGGAATGTCACGTTGAAACTGGTCAAATTTTCCTTTGATGAAGTAACTACGCTGCCGCACAATAGGTTTGTGAACTTCATTGACCACGGCAGTTTTGCCAATGCCAGAGAAACCTGCAACTAATATCATTTCTGTTGCCCCGTCTGTCACACGCTTAAAAGCAGCGAGTAGGGTTTCAACTTCACTTTGACGGCCGTAGAGTTTTTCGGGGATTACAAAACTGTCTGAGATGTCTCTCACACCTAGTTCAAAGGGTGCAATATTTCCTATTTCTTGCCACTGCCTTTGGCACACCTCCAAGTCATGCTTTAACCCCAAAGCACTCTGATAGCGGTCTTCGGCATTTTTTGCCATCAGCTTGCTGATAATGTCAGACAAAATTAGCGGAATATTAGAGTTTATCTGGCTGGTTCTTAACGGTTGTTTGGCAATGTGAGAGTAAACTAACTCTATTGGATCTTTGCTGGTGAAGGGCAACTGTCCGGTGAGGAGTTGAAAGAAGGTGACACCGAGAGAATAAAAATCAGTACGGTAGTCGATACCTCGATTCATCCTTCCGGTTTGTTCTGGGGAAATGTAAGCCAGAGTGCCTTCTAAGATGTTGGGATTCGTGAGAAATTGAATTTCTCTTGGCAGGAGGGTGGCAATACTAAAGTCGATGAGTTTTATTTCATCTGTGGTAGGGTTTATTAGGATGTTGGCAGGCTTGATGTCTTTGTGAATGATGCGATCGCGATGCAGTCCTTCAACGGTAGAAGCAATTTTAATTGCAATGTGGAAAAACTCATTCAGGGAAAGCCAGTTTTCCTTCTTGTCCTTATCTTCCATTCGCCAGTCTTGGAGGGAAATTCCGCCAAAATCTTCCATCACTAAAACGTAGCTGTTACGGTAGTTTTCTAAGCTATAGGTTTTGACTATGCCAGGAAGATCAAGGTTTTTGGTGATGATATATTGATTTCGGAACTGGGCGATTTCCGCAAAGGTAGGATATTCATTCCGCATCAATTTGAGAACGACTGATTTTTGGTCTTCTTCTCTAATGCCGCGATAAACTAGGGTTTTACTGCCTGAGTAGATTTGTTCAGTAATGCGATAGCCAGGAAACGAATATAATGTATCCAATACTACTAACATTGCGGACTATGCTCATAATTATTGTTTCTATGGCTTATTATTCCCATGCGAAGACTGTCCTTATCGTGAAATAGGATTTTTTTGTTTAATTTGTATTAGAAAATATAATTTTTTGCTAAATATCTGAATCTTGAACTATAGCGTTTCCTCATCTAGTTAAGTACATATAAAAACCTCACCCCCAACCCCTGTCCTTGAGGAGAGGGGAGATAAAGCACAGCTTTATTAGGGTGAGGTTAAACTGTATCTCACTAGATAATGATGATTTTTGATACTTTCCGCACTAAAAGTGATGGAGATTCTTGAAGAGTCTAAACTTGAACTTTCAATGGTGCTGGCAAAACACCCTAGACACTCAAACCAAGTATTTTTCAATGCTGGCATTGTGCTTACTTTTATTTTTACTTTCAGAGTCCACAAAATTAAAAAGTATAACTACTCCGCAACTTGCCATTATTTGCCCTTTAAGTGTTCAGCATCAAGGCTGATATATCGGTTGCCGGGATTTCTCCGTACTAAGTTGTTTCACTCTAACTGTGGTTATTCTTACTCGAATTAAAAAGATTATATCACAGCAGTTAAAACTGCCGTTCGCCTTTACTCAGGTCTAAAGACACTGAAGCTCTGTCGGCTTTTCGTGTTATTTTATGTCAACATAAGTGTTTTTGAACTAACTATTTTTACCGCCTTTTAATCGGACAACCGTTATTAGAGACGGTGTATTTTTGGCTGCGATAATAATAACTAGCACAAATACTACTTGATTTTTTGTTTAATAAAAGTCACAACCTGAGTTAGCTGTTTTTTCAAACCATCAATTTCTGCTTGCATTTTGACAATTTTCTCGTTTAACACATTAATTTCTGCGTCGGAGACTCCTCCAGTAGTAGGGGTTGTGACGCTAGGAATTGCGACGCTAGGAGTTGCGGCAGAAGGAATTGCGACGCTAGGAGTTGCGACGCTAGGAGTTGCAGCAGAAGGAATTGCGACGCTAGGAGCTACTACCGTACTATTAGCGACACTAGAGGTTGCTACTGTGCTATTTCTGACAGAAACTGCTGCTCCTACTGAGACTAGTTCTGGGCGTGGCTGTTTCGCCTTGGCCATAGCTAACTTAATCGCGCTAATTAGTTGCTTTTGATCAAAAGGCTTTCCCAGAAATTCAAAATATTCAAAGGGTTCTGTGATTTTCTCCGTCACCTCTTCCTTGCGACCAGACATGATCACTAAAGGAATTTTCCTTAACTCTGGGTGGGCTTGGACTTGCTGGAAAACTTCCCAGCCACTCATTTTAGGCAACAGGAAATCCAGCATAATCAGGCTGAGTTTTTCCTGAAGGATAAAATTTAGTCCTTCCACACCGTCTTTTGCTTCCAGTACCTCAAAATTGCCCGGAGGCAACATTTCTCGTACTTTTACCCTGACAACTGTAGTGTCATCGATAACTAAAATCTTGTTGCTTGCCACGACTGTTTGCTCTAACAGAAACTATAAGTGTAAATAGCGGCTTTGCCGATTGTCCTTGAGAATCCTCCCACTATATACAAAATTTCTAGCAATTGGGGGATAGTATATTTCGGTATAAATGACATTGTTAGAGGTGTTTTGCAAAACTTTTGCTTGCGCTCTTTTCAATTTGTGTCATTGTGATATTTAATCGACAGACCACTACATCTATATCCGCATCTTGCTTGGATGTCTATGATTTCGTCACAACAAGCCGAACTAAAGTCTGAAATTACGGCAATGCCTAGCTGGTTACGTCGCCCGATTGGTAAAGCCAGTGAAATCTCTACCGTACAACGCATTATTAAGCAGCGCCAAATTCACACGATTTGCGAAGAAGGCCGGTGTCCTAACCGGGGAGAGTGCTATGCCCAAAAAACTGCAACTTTCTTACTAATGGGGCCTACTTGCACCCGCTCTTGTGCTTTCTGTCAAGTAGATAAAGGTCATGCACCGATGCCTCTTGATTTAGAGGAACCCCAAAAGGTAGCACAGGCGGTGCAGCTTTTGGGATTGCGTTATGTGGTGCTGACTTCTGTAGCCCGTGATGACTTGCCCGATCAGGGTGCAGGGCATTTTGTGAAGACGATCGCGACTATCCGCCAGTTGAACCCAGAGACTCAAATTGAAGTGCTGACCCCAGATTTTTGGGGTGGTGCTGGTGTTGGGGAGTCAGGTCAACGCCAGCGGATAGCTACGATTGTAAAAGCCAAACCAGCTTGTTTCAATCACAATATCGAGACAGTGCAACGGTTAACTGGGCCAGTGCGCCGGGGAGCCAAGTACGATCGCTCGCTCTTGGTACTGGCTGTGGTCAAAGAAATCGATCCGACAATTCCCACCAAATCAGGTTTGATGCTGGGACACGGAGAAACACTTGATGAAGTCGTTGAAGCAATGGCTGATTTAAGGGCTGTGGGGTGCGATCGCTTGACTATCGGGCAGTATATGCGTCCAACTCTTGAACATCTGCCAGTGCAAAAATATTGGACTCCAGAGGAATTCGATCAACTCGGCATATTAGCATGGAAAATGGGATTCAACCATGTTCGTTCTGGGCCTCTGGTTCGCAGTTCCTATCATGCTGGAGAGGAGGGAGTAGGGAGTGGGGAGTAGCGAGACAAGGGAGAATATCTCCCGAATCCCCATTACCCCTTATCCCCAGAGGGGGCCCCACAATCCCCATTACCCCTTATCCCCAGAGGGGGCCCCACCTTCCCCAATCCCCAATCCCCAAGTTCACACAAATATTCTTAAAGAATTTGGGTATTTGGTACGCCAGTTTGGTATTTCTTAAAAAGTCCTGAAATTAGGAGAATCACATTATGACTGCTAAAGCTAAGAATCCCCCAGTTGCCGACAGTGGAGCTAAACCTCCCTACGCTTATCGCACAGGCTGGGCAGTGTTCTTGTTAGCTATCAATTTCCTGGTAGCAGCCTACTATTTCCACATCATTGAATAATTAGATGTGGAATGGTGCTGCTCAAATCGTTCCTTTGAATAAACCTTTGGGACGAATGAGCAGCACCAAAATCATGATCAACAGTGCTACACCTTGTTTATACTGAGAACCCAGCCAAGGAGTGCTGATTTCCTGGACGATGCCAATGATCAAAGCTGCTGCGATCGCACCGTAGGGATTGCCAATGCCACCAAGAATCACTGAGGCAAATAATGGTAATATTAAGAACCATCCCATATTTGGACGCACGGCTGTAATTAATCCATACATACTGCCGCCCAAAGACGTAAGAGTGCCGGCAATTAACCAAGTCCAGAAAATTACCCGGTCAACATTGATACCTGAAACCCTAGCTAAGTCCAGATCGTCAGCAACTGCTCGCATCGCCTTACCAATTTTGGTATTTTGTAGCAGGTAATGCAGCGCCAAAATTGCTAGCACCGCCAACCCTAATACCAATAATTGATTTTGCGGTATCTTTAAACCCAAAATATCTAAAGCTGGGGTAACAGGTAAATTATAATTTTGGTTCTTGCCACCCCAAATAAAAATAATCCCATTGCGAAGAAATAAGGCAAGTCCGATAGAAATAATAATCAGTGTCGTGGAAGTAGCGCGGATAGAGCGCATCTTTGACCACAGTAACTTTTCTGATAACAGCATTGCTCCTACTGTTCCACCCGCCGCCAGGATCATCGACAGCCAAATATTGACTCCAATAGTGTTTATCAGCCAGGTGAGATAGGCTCCTAAAGTTAGAAAGTCACCGTGAGCAAAGTTAGATAGCCGTAAAATTCCATAAGTAAGAGTGAGTCCGACTGCGGCTAGAGCAATAATGCTCCCCACCGCAATCCCATTAACGATTAGTTGGGCGAATTGTGTATCCATAAGCCTTAAGTTTCTTTAAAAGATTTTAGAGCAGTGGTTCATATAATAATTTTTTTGGACTAGCTGCTAAATTCGACATCATAAGTTATGGTTTATAACAACATAAGTTATGGTTTATAAATAAAAGAGAATTGTCCGCTAATATACATAGAATCCTTTTCGGATTTTTATGCGAAGCTAAACTTGTTCAGCGGTCTAGTTGACCATGCAGCAGTACTCAAGCTTACCAGACCAGAACCCTGAGATAGATGCAACGCCAAAACTTTTGACAACAATTCAGCAACTTCGCGCCAAGTTGTGGCTGGAGAGCAGCTTGAACCAGTTGCAAAGTCGCCTTAATGATTGCTTGCTTTCTGCTTGTAACACTGTCCCACACACAGGAACCGCAGAAGCAGAAATTCTCCAAACTGTGGTTAACGAGATTAATAGTGCTGTTCACAGCAGTAAACTGGCGCTTACAGATTGTGCCGTAGGCATTGCTCTATTTCAACCACAAGAAACTGTTGCCACCATTTGCTATGTTTCTTGTTCTCCATCCCCAAACTCACAACCTTTATTTTTAGAAGTGCTAACAGCAGAAAAAAAGCTGTTGTTGAGATTGCAAGAGGTCATACAACTTGAAGATTTACAGCAGCTTGAGAATCAACACCCACCGAGCGCTTGGCGGTTAGCTGATGATTCTGGCAATGTCATGGGCTGGCTAATTATTGCCACAGCGCCCCTAAGCTCTGATCGTGAGTCGCTCATAAAATTACAAACTCAACTCCAATCACAATTGATGGCAAGGTCTGCCAAGCACTGTACTACAGCCTTGGTACAAATTAGACACATCCTATATTGGCAGCAACAGTATCAAGAGTTAAGTAACTCTAATCAAGAATTGGAGCGCACCAATCAACTCAAAAATCAGTTTTTGGCAAATACCAGCCACGAAATTCGCACACCACTGAGTTCTATGATTGGGTTTACCCACCTGCTTTTAGCCCCAGGTTACGAACCAACTAAAGAACGCCAGCAAGAGTATTTAAATATCATTCAGTCTAGCGGCAAGCACTTGCTAGCTCTGATTAATGATATTTTGGATCTCTCTAAAATTGAAGCAAATCAGTTAGAAGTGCAGTGGGAAATAGTAGATGTGCCACTGCTGTGTAGCAATGTTTTGGCACTGGTGAAAGAGAAAGCCGCTAATAAGGGTTTGAAACTGTGCCTAGAAATTGAACCCGATATTACAACCCTAGTAGCTGACTCCTTACGACTCAAACAAATGTTGTTGAATTTACTCTTCAACGCCCTAAAGTTTACCAGTAAAGGAAGTGTTGGTTTACAGGTTGTTCCCAGAGGTGTATTTGTGCATTTTACAGTTTGGGATACTGGCACTGGCATTTCCCAAGAAGACCAGGCTCAACTGTTTGAACCCTATTTCCAAATTGCTAAGGCTGTCGCTGGTGGTGTTGAAGGTACTGGTTTGGGTTTAGCTGTGACTCTAAAACTCGCCGAAATTCACGGTGGTTCTGTGAAAGTTGAATCTGAAGTAAATTGCGGTTCTCGTTTTACCCTTGTACTTCCCTTTAAGCAAGACGCGGGAGTGGGGGAAGATGAGGGAGCAGCAGGGGGAGTAGAGAAAGCAAAGTACTCCTCATCTCCTTTGCCTTTCACCCCTAGTTCTTCTGTAGACATTTTGCTGGTAGAAAATGACTTACCCAACGCTAATTTGATGCAAATTTATCTACGTAAATTGGGATATCAGGTGACTTGGGTTAAGAATTGTGGCGAGATGTGGGAAGCTCTAACAGACTTAGACCCAGCGGTGATTTTAATGGATGTTTATCTGGCAGATGGAAATGGTCTTAACTTGGTACAGCAGCTGCGAGAAAATCGGCAATATGGAACGATTCGGATAATTGCCCAAACAGCAATGGCAATGAAAGGCGATCGCGAAATTTGTCTAGCCGCGGGAGTAGATGACTATATTTCTAAACCAATTGATTTACCACTTTTAGCCAGTCTGATAGCTAAATACAGCAAACCGCCAACAACAGGGGAAGCCGGGGAGTAGGGAATACGGTTCGGATAAGACTTGATCCCCCCAACCCCCCTTAAAAAGGGGGGGCTAAGAATAGCTCTATTTCCCCCTTTTTAAGGGGAGTCAGCGCGGTCTTCTCCCTTGGCGCTAGCCTCTCCCTTTGGGAGAAGGGGAGACGCTAAAAGCGATAGCGCAGCGTTAGCGAGTCCGCGTTCGCGCAGCGTCTCGTAGAGAGCGTCTGGGGGTTTCCCCCATGAGCGACTGGCGTGGACTAAGGGGGATCTTTAAGGACTATGCACCTTAACCGAACCGTATTGGGGGAGTAGGGAAGCACAGAGAAATGACTACAATGGAATTTGTTAGGTGCTATAGGGTTTGGGCAGGATTGGGAAATGATGCTGACAGAAAAATTTGAGCAATTAAAAGCCTTATTTCAAGAAATGGAGCAGGCGTTGATTGCCTACTCTGGGGGCGTTGATAGTACTTTGGTTGCCAAAATTGCTTATGATGCTTTGGGCGATCGCGCTTTGGCTGTCACCGCTGTTTCTCCTTCGCTATTACCAGAAGAATTGGAAGACGCCAAAATTCAAGCTGCAACTATTGGGATTCCTCATAAAATCGTCCAGACTCACGAGATGGAAAATCCCAATTACACCTCTAACCCTGTTAACCGCTGTTATTTTTGCAAAAGTGAGTTGCACGACACTCTCAAACCTTTAGCTTTAGAGTTGGGTTATCCATACGTAGTGGATGGGGTGAATGCCGATGATTTGCATGATTATCGCCCAGGAATTCAGGCAGCTAAGGAAAGAGGGGCGCGATCGCCTTTAGCAGAAGTGGGTGTCACCAAAGTTGAAGTTCGCCAACTTTCGCAACAACTCGGTTTACCTTGGTGGGATAAACCTGCCCAACCTTGCTTGAGTTCCCGGTTTCCTTACGGTGAAGAGATTACTGTCGCTAAGTTGCAACGAGTCGGCAGAGGAGAGATTTATCTACGAAAACTCGGTTGGCAGAATTTGCGCGTGCGATCGCAAGGAGATACAGCACGTATTGAATTACCACCAGAACAAATCAAAGAGTTTGTATTGACTAACGATTTACAAACATTAGTTTCGGCATTTCAAGATTTTGGATTTGTCTACGTAACCTTAGATTTAGAAGGTTATCGTAGCGGTAAGTTGAATCAGGTTTTAAATAGGGAAGCCTTGGGCGTTAAAGTATAGGATTTTAGTTGTATAAAGATAGAGTTTATTTACCTTCTAGAGAAACTAGAAAGCAACCGTTAATCCTCCAAATATTATTGGGCTGTTTTTCCATAAAATATAAAGCCGGACACAACCCTCAAGAGAACTCCATCAGGAGCAAGTAGCAGCACTGGTTGAGTTATGTTTCCCTGGATGGTTGTTATCTGCTCAAAAAAGACAGAACGAGGACGGTATACTGCTGAGTAGCTTGTCTTTACCATAAGCATAAAATTTTCTGGGTTTCCGAATTGTGTCTGAATTGCCGGACTAGCAAAGGCAAAAGCGCCTTGAGATCATCCTTTTTAAAGGCTGCCAATTGGTGTTCAATTACAGAACGTATGTTGATGGAATCGGTATCAGTAACATTCCATAAATTTAAAAATGGCGTAGGCGCAGCCCGTCGTAGACATCGCTGCAAGTGCCGGCAAAGCGATCGCTCAATTCGGGCGCTGAGTGAGCTTGTATTCTATCTGCTGTAGTGCCGATTGCCACACATCATATCCCTCTTGAGACAGGTGCAATCCATCTGTAGTCAACTCTGGGCGCAAATTGCCTTCCATATCTGTAAACCAGCTATAAATATTTAGATAACTAGCGCCTTCTTGTTTGGCAATTACGGTAAGTTGTATGTTGATCTGACGAATGCGGCTATTGGAAAGTTTTGGCAGGCGAGTAGGCAAAATTGATTCGACAATGATTTTAGCTTTTGGGTGAGTCTGTCGTAGGCGACGGATAATTCGGCGATAATTACGCAAAATTGTTTCATCACTAGCGCCTTTTCGTAAGTCGTTAATCCCAGCCATGATGTAAATCACATCCGGCCGCGTTGCCGAAAATACCCCCAATCTTTTTAAAACGCCACTAGAAGTATCTCCAGATATGCCTTGATTCAGCCACAATTTACCAGCAGGCAGTTTTTCTCTCGGAAACCACATGCTCAAAGAATCACCAACTAAAATACTTAGATGATTTGCACCTTGACCTTGAGCGATCGCTCTAGCTTCTAAAGCTAGTAAACTTTTCCAGTCGTCATAAGTTAGCTGACGTTTCTTGATCGACTCCCACAATGATTGCAAATTATCACTATCTACGCGTGTATAAATCTGACCTGTTTTCAGAGCCGCCAATCTTTGGTAGTAAAGTTGATTCCCAGATGTCAATAAGAGGCTAGTTGCTTGGGTGCTGGCGTTGACTAATGACTCTGTTGGGGCTGGTAATCCCTGACTGCTGAATTCTGGTACGCTAGAGACGTTTTTCTCACCTACTGTTGGCTGCGAACTTTTTAGGGGTTGGAACGCTTGGCCGCTGAGTTCTGGTAAGGAGAGATCAACGCTGGGGATAATTTTTGTACTGACTATTGTCTGCGAACCCTGTTTTAAATCCCACAGGAATCTAGAACTTTCTGGCAGGACAATCGACAGATGTGGAAGAGCCGATGCTGGTATTGCTAATCCTGTTAACAAGCCTGCTGCCAACAGATAAGGGTACCTCATCGCTTTCTCTCTCCTCTACTCACTGCTTTTCCTTATCACGGCATTAGTTACCTATATTCAGGAAAATTTTACTTCGGTTAAGTTATTATTCTTATTTACACTGTATAGTTCTGTAAAGCGTGTTCATGAGATTATATTTGACAATTTACGATCTCTTTAAAGTACGGTTTTCCCGGTGGTATAGAAGTCTTATTTGTGAGAATACTTCTACTGAAAGCACTGTTTTATCAGCCGACCACTTTTCATAACTCAGTTGTCACAAATATTGCAAGTGTTTGCAAACTCGGCGATTAGTGACCGATTTTTGAGGATCTCAGGACAGAGGTTTTTGCTTTTGATGTTGCTAATATGGGAAATAACCATAAGATTTTAGGTTTCCAGATTTCAGTCAATTGTTGCGATCGCATGAGAGTTTGCTAGACCGAAAGGCGATGTCTGACGACAAGCCGCAACTCTTGGAGACGCTTTGTGTAGCTTGCTTTTTTGCAGGAATACACGTCTACGCTTTTCACTTTCTCATATAAACTTGAGCGGTGCAAATGCATCAGTTATCAAATATGGGATTAGTCTGATTAAAGATTCGAGAACTAGCACAATAGAAAGGATAGTCATGAAAAGAAGTTTCTGACCGTTCTGGGGTAATTTGCAGCACAGTTAGAAGTTATGCGCGTCGTCCCAGAATAACAACAATTGACTTCACTGCTATCTACAAATTAGCTCGTACCTTTGATGTGACGATTGAGGGCTTGGTGGAAATTTTGGAGAAATAGGCAAAAGTTTAGCTGTTGAGAATATTGATATCATACGATGATGTGTCCTAAATGAGCAAGTATCAGGTTTGCCATACTGAGAATTTCAGAACTCACTATACGTAATTGAAAATTTATGTTTACTCATTGAAGTATGAGTTGAAACATATTTAAATTAAGTTTTAACTCTAGAGAATAACCTCATTGAAAGTGCTAAGATTTAGGCTGAATCATTAGTGTTTTCCTTTTTTTCCGTGGCTAGAGCTAGTACAGCGATTGGTGTCAGTCCCATTATTAAAGAGATTGTGCAAAAACAGGCACATTCGACACGTTTGACCCTGAAAGAAGTTATTCTCATGGGGATGTTAGCTATTGACAAACTAGATGATCGAGGTCGTCAAGAGCTAGCGGATCAAGTTCATCAAATGCAAGTGAATGGGGAAATTTAAGTGAGTAGTTATAAGTTAGGAGTTATGAGTTAGAAATTTTAACTCCTCAGTCCTGACTGTTTACCTAATATGTTTATTGGCTAAATCGATAACGACTTCCCATTACATAATTTTCATTAATTTCAAAAGATATCCATCGGCGTTGCAGAGTTTCAGCAACAAAGCCGGTTGTATTAGAACCTGCAAATGGATCTAATACTATATCACCTTCATCAGTTAAGAATTTGATGAAGAACTCGGCGAACCCTTGAGGAAAACGTGCTGGATGGGGTCTAATTTCTGCTGATTTACAGCGTCGTAAATAAGCACTATTCGATTCAGTATTAGCAATTTCTAGTAGATTTGGTGGAATTGCACCTTGGTTATCCTTTTGGAATTTATCCGAAATATCATGTCCACTAGGACGTATTTTAGCCTTATAGCCATTTTTGAGTAATTGTTTCATACTTTGGCTATAGGGCTTTAAAACTTTTCTGTTATCTGCTTTAGGATTTGGTGTTTTAGACAACCACCAAACTGTATTTACAGAATCTTTGACGCGAATTCGCCTGATTGTCACCCACTCAGCAGGGGTTGGCAGTCGAGCCGGATTATAGTGGTAAAATTCTTGAGCAAGAAAGAAACCTACTTCTTTGCATAATCTAACTAAAAGTTCGTATTGGTAGATACTCCGCACGGGATTACCAGGTAGGTAAGCGCCACCTAAATCTAGTACAAATGAGCCATTATCTGCCAGTACCCTTTTAAATTCGGATGCAAAAGGTAGAAACCACTCAATATATTTTTCAGCAGTTTCGTTACCGTATTCTTTTTTTCGTGTCAGAGCAAATGGAGGTGATGTGATAATTAAATTAATACTATTATCATCAATGAATTTAATAAGTTTAAGGCTATCGCCTAAATATGCGGCTCCGTTCTGCTGGGTATAATAGGGATTAAAAATTATTTCTTTTGGTGGTGTTATTGGTTGTTCTTGCAAGAGTGATAAAGTTATCTAGTTTTTCATAGTTATAACTTGTTTTTGTATTGTTCAAGTATTTAATTTTAAAGCTTAACTTAGTAATTAGATTAGTGCTAAATATTTTCTACACTGGAATTGATTTTTTCATAATACAGGCAACCTCACCATAACCAGGATTTCCAGTTAGTCCTTGTAAATTATTATGCTCTTTTGTCTCTGACAAACTTAACCCAAGCGTTATTACCTACCACCTATAGCCTCTTTGCTTACCCCAATCCAGCCAAGCTTTAGTCAAGTTTATTTTAGGCGATCGCAGTCTACCTTTTGTGTTTAGACAAAAAGCTCAAAAATTCTTCTACGACCGCCCTTGGCTGGTTGTAACACTTCTCCGCAGGGTAGTGTTCAACGCAGAGAATTCCTGATTTTTTAAACCAAGCATCCTTTTCCTTATCCTTCTCGTACCTGTCTGGGTGAAAAGAAATCTCTAATATTCCAAATGTTCCGTCTAAACAAACTAAAAAATCTACTTCTCGATGGTCTTCATAAATATTACCTGTTTCATGTCTGACAGCTAAAGGCAGAGGAAAGAACAAGACACCTTTTACTTCTAACTCTTGTGCAATCCTAATTTCAGACTGCGATGCAAACTTCATCTCATTGTAAATGATAGGCTCTCTACCTTTTCGAGCAAAGGCTTTCTCTGTAACTAGTCCTTGATTCAACTCTTTTGATTTGGCTATTAGAAATTTAATAGTCTTCTGCCAATTCTCTTCTACCTCCAGTAAATTAACTCTGTAGTGGATGGGAAAATTAGCCATATCATTCTAAATATGACCACCTGCAATAGACATAAAATAATGTCTCAAAGTTTGTTGAATTTCATCACTGTTTGAGACTATTAACCTGAGATTAAGTGGCAAATATACTATAATACCTGAATTATAGTCGCATGAATAATATTCACTCCATTCAACATCAAATTCTAACTCAGCATCAACAATGATCGCCGCATAGTCGTTCCGGCAATCATTAATTAAAGCTTGAACCCAAGTTCGATGTAATTTTTCTAATAAGTCTGAATCTGACATCAAAAAATATTTCCAAACACTCAAATTAATACATACTATATCCCTCACTTCACATAACTAGTAATTGATTTTACAAAAAAATCCCCCACCTTGCGGCAGGGGATTTTTATTACTTACCTACAAAACTAATAGCCGAATTAACCGAACTTACCAGCAGTAGAAGCAATCAAGAATGCTGCGTAAGTCACGATGTAGCCAACAGTGAAGTGAGCTAGACCAACTACACGAGCTTGAACAATAGACAGAGCCACGGGCTTGTCTTTCCAGCGAACCAAGTTAGCTAGAGGAGTGCGTTCGTGTGCCCAAACAAGGGTTTCAATCAACTCTTGCCAGTAACCTCTCCAGGAGATTAAGAACATGAAGCCAGTAGCCCAAACTAGGTGTCCAAACAAGAACATCCAAGCCCAGACAGACAGGTTATTCACGCCGTAGGGGTTGTAACCGTTAATCAACTGAGCAGAGTTAGCCCAGAGGTAATCGCGGAACCAGCCCATGAGATATGTAGAGTTCTCATTGAACTGAGCGACGTTGCCTTGCCAAATACCTAGATGTTTCCAATGCCAGTAGAACGTAACCCAACCAAGGGTGTTCAGCATCCAGAATGTAGCGAGGTAGAAGGAATCCCATGCTGAGATGTCACAAGTACCGCCACGACCGGGGCCGTCACAAGGGAAGGCATAGCCGAAGTCCTTTTTATCGGGCATCAGCTTAGAACCACGGGCATCCAAAGCACCTTTGACCAAGATCAAGGTGGTGGTGTGCAGACCTAAAGCGATCGCATGGTGTACCAAGAAGTCGCCAGGGCCAATTGTCAAGAACAGGGAGTTAGTACCAGCATTGATGGCATCTAACCAGCCTGGTAGCCAAACGTTAGCGTAGTTGGGCCATGCTGTGTAAGCAATACTATCTGGGTTAGATAGCAAGGTATCTAAACCATAGAGTACTTTACCGTTCGCAGCTTGGACGAATTGAGCAAACACTGGCTCAATCAAGATTTGCTTTTCAGGAGTACCGAAAGCAACTACTACGTCGTTGTGTACATACAGACCAAGGGTGTGGAAGCCCAAGAAAAGGGATACCCAGCTGAGGTGGGAAATAATCGCTTCTTTGTGCTGCAACACACGCTCAAGGACGTTACCCTTGTTTTGCTCTGGGTCGTAATCACGTACCCAGAATATTGCTCCGTGGGCAAAAGCACCAAGCATCAGGAATCCAGCAATATACTGGTGATGCGTGTACAACGCTGCCTGGGTTGTGTAGTCCTTCGCAATAAATGCGTAGGAAGGCATGGAGTACATGTGCTGCGCTACCAGGGAAGTAACAACACCTAGCGCTGCTAAGTGCCAACCCAATTGGAAGTGCAGGGAGTTGTTGTAGGTGTCGTAGATACCTTGGTGAGGTAGGTTGAACGGGCCTTCAACAGGAATACCAAAGAAATTCTTGGCATTCAAGGCTTCCTTGAGACTGTGACCAATCCCAAAGTTTGTCCGGTACATGTGACCGGCAATGATGAATAGAACTGCGATCGCTAGGTGGTGGTGAGCTATGTCAGTCAGCCACAAAGCTTCTGTCTGAGGATGGAAGCCACCCAAGAAACTCAGAATTGCAGTCCCTGCACCTTGCGATGTCCCGAATATATGTCCAGGAGTGTCAGGGTTTTGAGAGTAAACACCCCAATTGCCTGTAAAGAATGGTGTCAAACCGGCTGGGTGGGGTGGGGTACTCAAGAAGTTATCCCAACCTACGTGCTGACCGCGAGCTTCGGGGACAGCAACGTGAATTAAGTGACCAGCCCATGCCAAAGAACTAACACCAAACAAACCTGCTAAGTGGTGGTTTAGACGATGTTCAGCGCTCTTAAACCATGCCAAGCTGGGACGGTACTTGGGTTGCAAGTGCAGCCAACCAGCGAACAAGAATATCGCCGCGAATAACAGCAAGAACACTGAACCGTTGTACAGTTCGCCGTTCGTCCGCATTCCGATGGTATACCACCAATGGTAGAGACCAGAGTAGGTAATGTTTACCGGATTGCTAGCGCCAGCTTGGGTAAAAGCTTCGATCGCTGGTTTACCGAAGTGGGGGTCCCAAATCGCATGGGCGATGGGACGGATGTGAAGGGGATCTTTAATCCACTGTTCAAAGTTACCTTGCCAGGCTACGTGGAACAGGAGGCTGGATGCCCACAGGAAGATGATTGCCAAGTGACCGAAGTGAGTTGCGAAAATCTTTTGGTAAAGATTTTCTTCCGTCATGCCATCATGGGTTTCAAAATCGTTGCCTGTAGCGATCGCATACCATATCCGACGAGTCGTCGGGTCCTGTGCGAGATCCTGGCTAAATTTTGGAAATTTTGTCGCCATAGGTTAAACAAATCCTCTGACCTTTAGCCATCAAGTATCAGCGTCTAGAGTCCTGAAGTCTGAGTCCTGAGTTCTGAGTTTTGACTCAGCACTCAGCACTCAGCACTCAATAACTGATTTCTACCCTACTGAAAGGATATGTGCATGGAAGAACGCCCAAGTTGTGGCAATTCCTCCCAAGAGGTAGTGAGCTACCCCGACAGCCCGACCCTGAATAATACTCAGAGCGCGAGGCTGAATTGCTGGAGCTACCTTCAGTTTGTTATGTGCCCAAACAATGGACTCAATCAGTTCTTGCCAGTAGCCGCGACCACTGAACAGGAACATCAAGCTGAATGCCCAGACAAAGTGAGCGCCTAAGAAGAGTAGACCATAGGCAGATAGCGCACTGCCGTATGAATTGATGACTTGTGTAGCTTGCGCCCACAAGAAGTCTCGTAACCAACCGTTGATGGTAATAGCACTTTGGGCAAAGTTACCACCAGTGATGTGAGTCACAGTACCATCTGCATCTACGGTTCCCCAGACATCTGATTGCATCTTCCAACTGAAGTGGAAAATTACAATCGATATGGAGTTGTACATCCAGAAAAGTCCGAGGAATACGTGATCCCAACCAGAGACTTGACAGGTACCGCCACGACCGGGGCCGTCGCAAGGGAAGCGGAAGCCCAAGTTTGCTTTGTCTGGAATCAGACGAGAGCTACGGGCGTACAGCACACCTTTGAGCAGAATTAGGACGGTGACGTGAATGGTGAAAGCGTGAATGTGGTGAATTAGGAAGTCCGCTGTGCCCAAAACAATGGGTGCAGCTGCCACTTTTCCGCCAACAGCCAAGACACCGCCGCCAAAGACATAACTAACTGGTTCTAGGGCATTGGGTGCAGTTGTACCAGGAGCCAAGGCGTGGATATTTTGTATCCACTGGGCAAATACTGGCTGCAATTGAATCCCTGTATCAGAGAACAAGTCTTGAGGACGACCCAATGCCCGCATTGTGTCGTTGTGGATGTAAAGTCCAAAGCTATGGAAGCCGAGGAAAATACACACCCAGTTTAGATGAGAAATAATCGCATCCCGGTGACGAATTACCCGATCCAGCAAGTTGTTTTGATTCACAACTGGATCGTAATCCCGCACCATGAAGATTGCAGCGTGAGCCGCTCCACCCACAATCAAGAAGCCACCGATCCACATATGGTGTGTGAATATGCACAACTGCGTAGCGTAGTCAGTTGCCAAGTATGGATAGGGGGGCATCGCGTACATGTGATGCGCGATGATGATGGTTAGCGAACCCAAGAAGGCCAGGTTAGTAGCCAACTGAGCGTGCCAAGATGTGGTCAGGTTTTCGTAGAGACCTTTGTGACCTTCACCGGTGAAAGGGCCTTTGTGGTTTTCTAGGATCTCTTTAATGCTGTGACCAATACCCCAGTTGGTACGGTACTGATGACCAGCAACGATAAAGAGAACTGCGATCGCTAAATGGTGATGAGCAATATCAGTCATCCACAAGCCGCCTGTTACCGGGTTCAGACCGCCCTTGAAGGTGAGGATGTCAGCATACTGACCCCAGTTCAAGGTGAAGAAAGGTGCTAAACCAGCTGCAAAGCTAGGGTACAGTTCGGTCAACAAGTCTTTGTTCAAGATGAACTCGTGGGGCAAGGGGATGTCTTTGAGAGCAACGCCTGCATCCAAAAGCTTGTTGGTCGGATTGGACACATGGATTAAGTGACCTGCCCATCCCAAGGAACCACAACCTAGCAATACTTGCAAGTGGTGATTCAGCATCGACTCCACATTCTGGAACCATTCCAGTTTAGGAGCGCGTTTGTGGTAGTGGAACCAACCGGCAAATAGGAATAAGCCTGCTAATACCAAGCCACCGATCGCAGTGCAGTAAAGCTGGAAGGAGTTTGTAATCCCCCAGCCACGCCATACTTGGAACAAACCGGAGGTGATTTGAATACCGTGGAAACCACCGCCAACATCACCGTTTAAAATGTCTTGTCCAACAATGGGCCAAACGACTTGAGCGCTAGGCTTAACGTTCAACGGATCGCTTAACCAAGCTTCGTAGTTGGAAAACTTCGCGCCGTGGAAAATCATCCCGCTCAACCAAACCATCACTACGGCTAAGTGGCCAAAGTGGGCTGAGAATATCTTGCGGGAGATGTCTTCTAAATCGCTTGTATGTGTATCAAAATCATGGGCGAGTGCGTGCAGGTTCCAAATCCATGTGGTGGTTTTGGGACCTCTGGCTAAGGATCTGTCAAAATGTCCAGGTTGCGCCCATCTCTCGAATGAGGTTGGAACTGGGTCATTATCGACGATTACTCTTGCCTTTTTTTCCTCTCGCTCCGGAGGACTTATTGTCATTCGACCTCCTCTCTTGATAAGGAATGAGGAATCATGAATACCACAAAATGAACCATTACCACATACTCCAGAATTTTACTGAAGCCGCGATGAAGACTCTATGTGGAGAGTTGTTTCTCGTTGAATTATAGAGTCTTCACCTGCACTTTGTTAGAGATATTTTAACAATAATTCAAACTTGGTCAAATATTGCTGAAATTCCTACCTGATCTGGCTTTTAACTTCAAACTATTTGTCTAAAAGTCAATAGATTATCCATTTAATTTACAAAGGATCACAATTCGTAAAATTTATAGTTTGGCTTTGTCTAGCCGATTTTCCAGCTTTTGCTACTATTACTCATGAACATTTATGTCATATTTCAATTTTTATAAGTAAAAAGCTGTAGAGAATATGACTTATTTTGAAATTTACCGAGATACACAGGAAAACTTATGCGGTGTGAGGCAGATTTCACCTTTTGGGCCATAGTTCCAGATGGACAGTTTGAGCCAAAATAATCTAGTCAATTGTTGAAGACTATCACTGGGTGCAACGCATGAACTCGTGGCAAAAAAGGGTGTTAGATAAATTCCTCCCCAAGAGGTTCTCGATTCTCAGGTGGGTAATGACATTGGTGGTGGTATTAAGCTTGACCAGTTGTGGCGAGAAAGCTGACAGCCAGGAAGTATCTACTGGTTATGGAGAAAAACCCCTACAGATTTCTCGAATTTCCAAGCAATTTTCGGAAGTTTCCCCACCATCTGTTATTCAAGACCTGCGGAAAATTTTGGAAGTTTATCAGCCACAAGTGACAATTGTTACTCCACAACCTGATGAGGTTTTCCAAGACAACAAAGTTACAGCCAGTTTTCAGGTTAAGGATCTACCAATATTTAAAGACCCACAATTACAATTGGGGCCCCATCTACATGTAATTCTGGATAACCAACCTTATATACCTATTTACGACCTGAATCAGCCGTTGGTTTTGCCAGACTTGTCTCCAGGTACTCATACCCTGCGCGTCTTTGCCTCCCGTCCTTGGCATGAAAGCTTTAAAAATGAAGGCGCTTATGCCCAAACAACATTTCACGTCTTCACCAAAACTGACGATAACAACCCAGATGCCAAATTACCCCTGCTAACTTATAGCCGTCCTCAAAGCAGCTACGGAGCAGAACCAATCTTACTGGACTTTTACCTAACTAACGCGCCTCTGCATCTGGTTGGGAAGGATAATCCTAACGACAAATTCAGTGATTGGCGCATCCGCTCCACAATTAATGGTGAAAGTTTTATTTTTGATCGCTGGCAAGCAGTTTACCTAAAAGGCTTCCGTCCAGGAAAAAACTGGGTAAAACTGGAATTTCTCGATAATCAGGGAAATGCTGTCAAAAATGCCTTTAATACCACAGTTAGATTGATTGACTACCAACCAAAGGGTAAAGACACTTTGTCGAAAATTGTCAGAGGAGAACTCACAGCAGCTGAGGTGCGCGGGATTGTAGACCCGAATTATAGACTTGCACCTAAACCTACACCCACGCCATCCGTTGAAAAAACACCCCAAATACAACCAAAGGTAGAAAAACAGCCTATTCCTGAAACTGAAGTTCCAGAAAAATCCAAAAGACAGCCAGAACAACCAAAATTAGAAGTTCCAACGGCTGTACCATCTCCCAGCTTATCCCCGATAACACCAGAAGCAAAGCCAGAGGTAACACCAACTCCTGAATCAACGCCGTTACCCGAAAAAATTACGCCTCAGCCAACAAAATCTAGATTTGGCGGATTTTTTAACCGTGGGGCTGGCAAAGTTCCCACCCCAGAAGAACCAGTTGCACCATCTCCTAGTTTGCCACCCACGCTGCCAGAGATTATTGAGTCTCCAGAACCAGAAATAATTACACCAACGCCAGAACCACAGCCAGAGGTAACACCAACTCTTGAATCAACGCCGTTACCCGAAAAAGTCGCGCCTCAGCCAACAAAATCTAGATTTGGCGGATTTTTCAACCGTGTAACGGGCAAGACACCGACTCCACAAGTAACAATTGCGCCATCTCCTAGTTTGCCACCGACGCTGCCAGAGATTATTGAGTCTCCTGCACCAAAGATAATTACGCCACCAGAGGTAACGCCAACTCCTGAATCAACGCCGTTATCTAAAACAACCTCTGCCGATTCAGAAAAACCAGAATTAACCAAAGACGCTCAACTGTAACTCTTGCGCTAAAGCCTCAACAAATGCGATCGCACCGACAGGATTTCCGATATTATCTAACCCCGGACTGTAACAAGCGATCGCTCCCTCACCTGGTACTATTGCTACAAGTCCACCACCAATCCCTGATTTCATCGGTAAACCAATTCTGACTGCAAACTGGGCAGAAGCTTCGTACAGTCCACAAGTTAACATCACAGCGTTGACAATCCGGCGATTTTGTGCTAGTAAAGAGCCATTTTCACCAACTAGGAGTTTTCCTAACAAGGCTAAATCTTCAACTCGCCCAGATATACAGCATATTTGCTCGTAGGTGTCAAGTGTGGTTTCCCGATTTTTGAGATGACCGGCTTCGGCGAGATAATTAGCGATCGCTTGATTGGCTGTTGAACGTGTTAATCGCACTGAAGCCAGCATTACCTCATCTAACCTGAGTTGACAACCTGCTAATTGGTTAAGCCATTGACAAAATAAGAGAGTGCGTTGATTAGCGTCCTTTCCTGGTAACTTATCAGACAGGGTAATTGCCCCACTATTAATCATCGGGTTACGGGGATGGGTGCGATCGCTAACTAATTGTTCTAAAGAATTGAAGGGTGCATCCGATGGTTCCACCCCAACCCATCCAAAAACCGTTTCTGCTCCCAGATGTTCTAGGAGATAAAGTAGAGAAAATGGCTTAATCACGCTCATTAAGGGGAAGACACAAGCTGTATCCCCAAAGCTGATAGTTTTCCCCGATTCACAGCAGATGTGAACTGCAAACCAACCAGGATTAGCTTTTGCTAATTGCGGAATGCGATCGCAAACTCGTCCCTGTTTAGCCTGGATTTTAGCTTGTTGTACCCAAGCTGATAACTCCGTAGTAGTTAGTTTATTAAGTCCTTTCAAAGCTGTTAAACCATTTCTAGTTTAAATAAAGCAGTTACTGTTGAGCGGGTTGGTAGCGAACTTGTAAAGTTACAAAAGTTTCTATTCTTTGTTCTCCAGCAACAACAGGCGTGCTAGCTAAATTCATTGAAGCCGTTCTCTGCATTAAGTCAGTCATCTCCATCGCTACTGGCATAGGTGGACGAGCGCCGTTAATTTGAATGCTGACAATTTCCTGTTGCTTGAGTTGCAAAGCACCAAGCGCTGCATCTACTTGAGAACGAGCATCTTTCGAGGCTGCATCAATTGCCTGTTTTTGTGCAGCAGCTATTGCCTCATCAGATGCTACTAATGTTACACCATCAATTCGCGTAGCTCCTGTTTTAATCGCTTCATCTAGCAACCTACCAATTTTTTCTGGAGGAATTTGGAAGCGTACAAGATTACTTGCAGAATAGCCAATTATTTGGTTGCCATCTTTTGGGCTGTAGCGAGGATTTAGAGTGATACTAGTGGTTTCTAATTTAGTTACATCTTGACGCGCTTTTAATAAGTTAACCACTGCTTGCGATCGTTTAACAAGCTCCTCTTGGACAAGTCCAGATGTTTCACCCTGTACCTGAACGCCTAAACTAACTCGTCCATTTGTTTTGGGAATATCCACCATACCTCGTCCAGAAACCACAAGTGTTTGAGATTGGAATGGCACATTTGGTTCAACTCGGCTTTGAGCCGCTTGACAACCTACCAAACTCAACAAACATAAAGCAGGTAGCAATCGTGGTAGTGTTTTACCAAAATCGACTTTAAAATTTATCAAAGAATAATACATAACTGGATCAGAAAATTTTCGTGTGTTTATAATGTGGCACTTGGTCAATTGATAACTGATAGCGTTACAGTTTTGGAAACTGAAAAAATTGCCTTTTACTATGCTTCCCCGTGTTAGATCGCCAGAATTACCGCAAAATTACTCTTGGCTTAATACCGACAAACCTTTGTTGCTTAAACAACTCAAGGGTAGAGTCGTAATTTTAGATTTTTGGACATACTGCTGTATCAATTGTCTGCATATTCTGCCAAACCTGAAATATTTAGAACAGAAATATAAAAATAGTCTTACTATTATCGGCGTTCACTCCGCCAAATTTGATAACGAAAAGGAAACAGAAAATATTCGCCAAGCTATCCTGCGCTATGACATTGAACATCCTGTTGTAGTTGACAGCGGTTTTCGGATTTGGGAAGAGTATGCTGTGCGTGCTTGGCCTACGTTAATAATTATTGATCCAGAAGGTTACGTGATTGGCCAGATTTCTGGTGAAGGAAACCGTGACACTTTAGACGAGTTGATTCAAAAGCTAATTCAGCAACACCAAGACAAAGGCACAATTAATTTCCAAGAAATAAGCTTAACTTTAGAAAAACAGCGCCAACCATTAATCACACCTTTAGCTTTTCCTGGTAAAGTTTTAGCTACCCAAGCGGGTTTGTTTATCGCTGACTCTGGACATCACCGCCTGGTTATGAGTAGCTTTGATGGAGAAATTTTACAGTTAATTGGGACTGGACAATCTGGCTTAACTGATGGTGCTTTTAACGAAGCGCAATTTTTTGCACCGCAAGGAATGGCTTATGATGCCGAAAATCAGATTCTTTACGTTGCTGATACAGAAAATCATACCCTGCGGCGAGTTGATTTAAAGCGTCAAGTCGTGGAAGCGATCGCAGGAACTGGTGAACAAAGCCGGAATATTCATCCTCATAGCGGTGCTGCTTTAGAAACCGCGCTAAATTCTCCTTGGGATTTAGTGAAAGTGGGAAATACCCTGTTTATTGCAATGGCTGGGCCGCATCAAATTTGGGAAATGGATTTAGAAACTAACATCATTAAAACTTATGCTGGTACTGGTGCAGAAGCTGGCGTTGATGGTTCGCTTACCGAATCTGCTTTTGCTCAACCCAGTGGTATCAGCACAGATGGAAAAGAATTATATATTGCCGACAGTGAAGTTAGTTCAATTCGTGGTGTTGGAATTGTAGAACCTTATCAAGTGCGAACCGTATGCGGTAGTGGGGGTTTGTTCGGATTTGGCGATGTAGATGGACAGGGTGAAGATGTCCGTTTGCAACATTGTTTAGGAGTAGAATTTGCTCAGAATTTTCTGTGGGTAGCAGATACCTATAATCACAAAATTAAATTAGTTAGTCTTAGTGGCAATTGTCAAACAGTTTTGGGAGATGGTACTGCGGGTTTACAAGACAGACAAGGTAAGAATAGCCGATTTTTTGAACCTTCGGGATTAAGTGCTGGTGGTTCATATCTATATATTGCCGATACCAATAATCATGCCATTCGCCGCGTAGATTTGAATACTCTTGAGGTGACAACGCTACAGTTTATCGGTTTGTGTGCGCCAGATGTTTGTATTCCAACTAATTCATAGTACTTAGGTATTTTCACTAGCTTGATATCAATAAAATTACAGAATAAGCTGGGAGTAAGCTTAAATTATCAAGCTGGTATTGTCCAGTCTAAAATTGATATGAATATGAATAATCGACTCGTTACTCTAGACTGTGACGACGATGTTGTACTCTTGCAGAAAGACACTTTTAAAGTCAGCAGATTAAAGGAATTAGTTCGGGAACAGATTTGCAGCAAATGGGAAAAACATGGTGTTCATGATTACTCGACTCAAAAAGCTATCACTTCAATTCCTGCATTTTTCCAGCAACTATCTTTTAGTCAAGAGACTATCAAAATAGATGAAATTAAATTTAATTTGGTTACAGATTGCCAGATACTTAAAATTAACGGTCAAGGCTGGCAGAAAGGTAAACTAAAAATTCAAATATACATATCAAATGCAACCAAAGATAAATATAAATTATGTCTTGATTTTTGTTCTGATGAACCAGATGAACCTGAATCGCCTTTAGATGATATTCGTAAAATGATACAAGCAGAAGCAACATGAATACTATCCTCCACATCACTAAACGCCAACAATGGGAAGACGCGAAAATACTCGGTAGCTATCGCGCTGATTCGCTAGAGAGTGAAGGCTTTATCCACTGTTCAAAGTCAACGCAAATACTCAAAGTTGCAAAGAGATTTTTTGATAATCAAAAAGAATTGGTAATACTTTTTATTGATTCTGATCAAGTCCAAGCTGAAATTCGTTATGAAGAAGCGGAAATTGGCGAATTATTTCCTCATATTTATGGTGAGTTAAATATTAATGCTGTGTATCAGGTGATTGATTTTGAAGCTGGGGAAGATGGTTTATTTGAGTTGCCGCAAGAAGTTATAAATTTAGAATAACAAACCGCAGAGGCGCAGAGAACCCGGAGAAAGAGATGAAAAGTCAAGGGTTTGATTCATAATAAAATTATTTAACAACTAATATCCTATGGTTACTCTTCAACTCAGCCAAATTCGAGTTCCACCAGGGCAAAGAATAATATTGGAAAATGTTAGTTGGCAAGTATTTGAAGCAATTCTCAACGAGTTAGGGGAACATCGCATAAGCCGAGTAGCATACAGCCAAGGAACGTTAGAAATTATGGCTCCATTACCAGAACATGAGCGAACTAAGGTAATTATCGGAGACTTAGTGAAAGCCTTGCTAGATGAACTCGATCGAAATTGGGAATCTTTAGGTTCAACCACTTTTAAGCGAAAAGATACAAGTGCGGGTATTGAACCTGATGATTGTTTTTATATTCAAAACTATCAGCTAATGATCGGGAAAGACAAGATTGACTTAACAATTGATCCTCCTCCTGATTTGGCGATTGAAATTGATGTCACCTCTAAAACTCAAATTAGTGCATATCAGGCTTTGAGAGTGCCTGAAATTTGGCGATATGAAAACAAAAATTTAGAAATTAGCTTGCTGCAAGGTGAGCAATATGTAAAGTCTCTCACAAGCGCCACATTTCCTAATTTTCCTATCATTGAACTAATTCCCCGATTTGTGGAAATGGCGCGAACGACAGGAATGAGTTCAGCACTTAAAGGGTTTCGACAATGGGTAAGAGAACAGATAGAAGATAGTCAGGGTGAATAAAATTCGCGGCTATATAAACAAGTCTAAGGGATTCCGCGCTTTACTTAAAGAACGGGAATTAATCTAGAGCAATTGTGACCGAATTTAATTTACAAATCCCAGAAAATAGCGATGGCTGCGCCAACGCCAAGGGCGAACGCTTATCTTCTCATCTAGAGGATGCTGCACCTAGCTTGTTTCCTCTTAAGAATACGATACACTGCGTCAACACCAAAGGCGATCGCATCGACCGTTACCTTTCCCAAGAATTACCAGACTTATCCCGTTCCCGCATCCAACAGTTAATCGAACAGGGTAACGTTCAACTTAACGATCAAGTTTGCACATCTAAGAAGATCAATGTCAAGCTAGGCGATCGCATTACTCTTGATATACCAGAAGTCCAACCCCTAGAACTGCAACCAGAAGATATCCCCTTAGATATCCTCTACGAAGACGACCAGTTACTTATTCTCAACAAACCCGCAGGTTTAGTTGTCCATCCTGCGCCCGGTCATCCAGATGGTACTTTGGTAAATGCCCTATTAGCTCACTGTCCCAATTTACCAGGAATTGGCGGAGTTCAGCGTCCGGGAATCGTCCATCGATTGGATAAGGATACTACGGGGGCGATCGCGATCGCTAAAACAGATATTGCCCATCGTCATCTACAAGCGCAACTCAAAGCAAAAACTGCACGGCGAGAATACTTGGGCATAGTTTACGGTGCGCCAAAAACGGAAAGTGGCACCATAGACTTACCTATTGGTCGCCATCCCCAAGACCGCAAGAAAATGGCGATTATATCCGTTGAACAAGGCGGACGAGTCGCCGTCACTCATTGGCAAGTACTAGAACGCCTTGGTAACTTCACCTTAATTCACTTTCAATTAGAAACTGGACGCACCCATCAAATTCGCGTCCACAGTAGCAAAATAGGTCATCCAATTGTCGGCGACCGAGTTTATAGTTCTGGTCATTCAGTGGGGGTAAATTTGCCCGGTCAAGCACTCCACGCTTGGCGATTAAAATTGCAGCATCCCCTATCTGGGGAGTTGATTGAGGTGACAGCTACTCCTCCCGCCCACTTTACAAAACTTTTGGAGATGCTAAAAAGACGAACTACACTTTAAGCTCATCCCACGCTTAAAAGTATGGCCATTTTGCAGACATTGGACATTGAGAAAAAACCATGCCCAATGCCCCATACCTATTAACAACTAGCGTGCATCAGACATGGGATAGAGTTTGTTTCACTTAGTTCTATCTAAATGAAACTCCTACATAACCCAAGACTTATGCACGCTATAAAATAATCAAAGGGATGTACTAGCCAACCACCGACCAAAAATCGTTATTTAATTCCTGCCAGTTGCCGATAAGGTACAGACTTTTCGATATCGATGTTGAACGACGAGATTCTTTGTGGCGCATTGCCAGTTGCATTGACACTTTGTGCCATAGACAAGAATAGAGCTGGATCGCCAGCCTTGGGCTTTTGCTCTTGTGGAAGGAATCTGCGTACTTCGACCTGCCAAATGATTTGAGGGAAACCCAGTTTAGAACGGTGATAATCCTCGTATCGCGGAGATTTGATGTTGAATGGCAACTCACCCTCAGATTGGGATGGCAGTATCCGACGGCGCTGATAGGGCACTGTGGAGTATCCAAAATTGCTCAGGTACTCTTCAGTATTTAGCACTTGATCAATAAAGCCTACAATCCCTTTGGTAGCGACTACAATTGACCAAGCGATTTTTTCCCGCTCGTTGTATGGATCGCGTCCGAGAACCCGCTGAATTACTTGCTCAACAAAGCGATAATTATTGTTGAGGTCGTAGAAGCTTCTCTTAAAGGTATCCGAAAGCACCAACCCACGAATAAAGTCCCGTACTGTAATTTGTCCATTACGGAGTTGGGACTCTAAATATGTTTCGCGATCGGCAGCAAAGGCATAAAAGAAAAGTTGACGATATGCTGCTTCGATCAGATCACCTAAATCTGAGGGAGAAAGTATATTGTCTGTAGTAAAAATCCTGGGTTGTTCATCACCCGGCACTTCATACCCAGCTACACGCTGGTTTTGACTTGAAGGGTCATATTCTAACAGAGGAATTGCCACTCTAAAGCCTCCATGTTCTTAATTAAAGTTAACAACTTTTAATCACATATTAAGGGAGTAGTTGGATCAGAACCTCAGATTCTGATAAACTTTCACGAAACTTAACTAAGGGTGATTTCAGTATTCGTAGAATAGACGATTAGCCTGCTGGATTCAACTCATAGCTAATCAATAAATAGGGAGTGGGACTTCCAGCTTAATGACGATGTAAATGACTAAAAAACTTTGTTCACATATTTTAGATTAGGAGATTCAGTTTCACCTTTTTGGACTGAAGCAATAATTTTTAACATTTAGCAAAAGAAATTAATGGGAAGTGGGGCATTGGGCATGGTTATTTTCCTTGTCCCCCTTGTCCCCCTTGTCCCCCTTTTCTCTTCCTGCCTCCTTCAGCGACCTATCCAAAATTCCAGGGGATCTATGGTTGACTTACAGTGAGGCCAGCTACGCAAAGTTACTTCCATCCCTGTCTCCCAGTAGGGTGGTTCCAATCCCAGTCCCAAACATAGATGAGATAGGATGCTAGCAAACTGCTCATTGTGACCAAAGTCTCCTAGATGAGCATGGGCGTATTCATGGACGACTATACCAAACCAGTCTCTACGTGCAACTCGACCGACATCTATCAGAATAGTGATTGGGTTTGTGAGAATGTTGCACAGCCCATCTATGCCGAAGGATTGAGCTATCGGTACTGCAAAAATTTGGATGTGGCGACGCTCTTGGGGATGAAAGCACTCATGACAAACTTCTAGATAGGTGTTGATCTGAGCGTTTACGGTGTTAATATTCTCGCCGATCCAAATGCAAATGGGGATGCGATCGCGTAGGTTATCGAACACATCCACCATACCCGGCTCTAGGGCAAGTCCCTGTACTCGATGCAGATAATCTCGGCCACTAGTAAAAGCATCGGTCTGCTTAAGAATCATTCACCAGCCCAAAACGGAATAAAACTGGCTTTTTTCCAGAACATCCGCCCCAAGTCTTTCTGTTACTTCTTCTGTGCTGGCAGCCTCAACAGAAGTTTCAATCCGAGTTTCACTACAAAACGATGCCGTGCTAAAGCCGCCAAAGCGTTTGACTGTACTGGTTCGCATTCGCATATTGGGGCTGGCGAACCAGAATCTCTCAATCGAACTCATTGTTTCGTATTCGGTTGTCAGCACTAGCCCATCTTCATCATCCATGTGAAAAAGACCGACTACAGGGACAATTTCGGCGTAACCTCTTTCGCGGAGTAATTTGCCCGCCCTGGGGTTATCGCCATCAGGCACGATCGCAAATATGGTTTTCCCCTGATGATTATCCTCACCCTCTCTATCCCAAGCCATAGTACCTAGCCAACGCACACGCGAGCCACCTACTGAAAGGCTGGGGTCAATCTCATGATACTGGCACAGTTCAATGATTTCTGGATGATCCGCATCGAGAGTTTCTACCTGTATATCCGATTCTCCCGTCTCTGAGCGCTTGAACGCCAGATGATGAGTTGCACGTTGCGATCGCCACTTACCAGCACTTAGCTGAAAAAATTCCATTGCGTCTATCAATCTTCTGACTCCTACTTAATTGCTCCTGCGGATGATGTTTTACGAGTTCTTTCTTTTTAGAGTAGTTGGTATATAAACATTCTAAACATTACAGCGATTAGTGGTCAGCTTCAATAAACACCCGACAAAGGGAGAGACAGAGGTATCGTGATCCAATTGTAAATTTTTATGAGTGTGATTTCTTATAGCTTGACAATATAGACATTTTAATAGCGGAGTGCTAAAGTAGTAAAAAGCGATCGCCTTCCAGTAACAACAAATACCCTTCGATTCAGTCAATCACAGGAGTGAATGATGGACTTACCTGTCGAATTAACCTTAGAGCAACAGTTTCGCTTACAAAATTTGAAAGACCAGGTAAAAAATTTGAGTCAACAAGAAGCTCAAGAATTTTTGCTAGAGGTTTTACGGCAGATGATGGTGAAAGATAATTTGGTCAAACATCTATTAAGACAAGCTTGATCGAGTAAAAAAAACAATATTTTTTCCTTAAGACTTACGCAATGGCAGAGTTCCATTAAAAAGCGTAAGTCTTAATTTTTTGCCCAATTTAGACTAAATTTGACTTTTTTATCAGGACAGCCAAATTATAGGTAAATATTACAGATTATTACTTTGTCTCTCATAGTAAAGACTAGGGTACTAATGATCCCCTATGTTTTTCTTTGGCTACTCACAGTTAATCTGATCGAGAACACGCCAGAAATAATATCCGCCATTTGTGAATATTAAGGAGAACTCATGGTTCTTGATGCTTTTTCCAGAGCTGTAATTGCGGCTGATGCCAAAACCGCTCCTATCGGTGGTGCTGACTTGGCAGCCCTTAAGTCTTTCATCGCTGAAGGCAACAAGCGCCTTGATGCAGTGAATGCGATCGCCAGCAACGCTAGCTGTGCGGTTTCTGATGCCATTGCTGGGATTGCTTGTGAAAATACAGGTTTGCTTCAAGCTGGTGGTAACTTGTATCCCACTCGCCGGATGGCTGCTTGCTTGCGTGATGCTGAAATCGTTCTGCGCTATGTAACTTATGCACTGTTAGCTGGTGATTCTTCCGTATTGGACGATCGTGCTTTGAACGGTCTGAAAGAAACCTACACAGCTTTGGGCGTACCCACTGGCTCTTCTGTACGGGCTTTCCAAATCCTGAAGGCTATCAGCGTCGCTCACATCACCAACACCAACACCGAAGCTAACGCTGGTAAAAAGTTCCGCAAACAAGAAGTTGTTCAAGGCGACTGCTCTGCTTTAGCTGCTGAAGCTGCTAGCTACTTCGATCGCGTTATTTCTGCTTTGAGCTAATCGCTCATGGCTAAAGGCTATTAGCCAAGCAAACTGAAATTAAAACTCGATCAAATCTAATCTGGAGTATAAAAAGCAATGAAATCAGTTATCACTACAGTTATTGGATCTGCTGATGCAGCAGGCCGTTTTCCCAGCAGTTCTGATCTAGAATCCGTTCAAGGTAGCATTCAGCGTGCTAATGCTCGTCTAGAAGCAGCTGAAAAGCTAGCTTCTGGTATCGAAAACGTAGCTAAGGAAGCTTATGATGCTGCCTTCAAGAAATATCCTTACCTGACCCAAGAAGGTGAAGCTGGCGCTACCCAAGTCAAGAAAGACAAGTGCCTCCGCGACATCAAGCACTACCTACGCTTGATCAACTACAGCTTAGTTGTGGGCGGAACTGGCCCTCTGGATGAGTGGGGTATTGCAGGTGCTCGTGAAGTTTATCGCTCTTTGGGTCTGCCCACCGCTCCCTACGTTACCGCGTTGACTTATACTCGCGATCGCGCTTGCTCTCCTCGCGACTTGTCTCCTCAAGCGTTGGTTGAGTTCCGCTCTCTTCTCGACTACGTAATCAACTCCCTTTCATAGTAATAGGGATTGACTAGCTGTAGACGAGCGATCGTCATACTCTAAAACTCAGGGACTCTCAGTCTGTTGCTTTGCCTGTATCAGGTTGAGTGATTGACCAAGAGTCCCTCAGTTGTTAATAATTCGTAATGACGCTCTCTAGCAGACGCTAAAAGCGTAGCTTACTTGTCTGTAAGAGTACGCGGATTCGCTAGCGCTACGCTAACGTAATTCGTAATTCATCACTGAACTTGGGGGATTTAAACAAGGAAATTTTCTTTTATGACAATAGATTCTCTATTTGAACAATTGAAACACCCCAACCCCAATCTCCGGGAACGAGCCATCTGGGAACTGGCTGATGTCCGTGATGAAAATACCATTCCCCGGCTGATGGGTATTTTAGATGAAGAAGATGTCACCTACCGTCGATCTGCGGTAAAGGCACTGGGTGCTATTGGTATAGACGCTGTATCGGTACTGGTAGAGTCATTAGTAAATAGCGATAATGCGACCATTCGGGGTAGTTGTGCTAAGGCTCTGGCACAGGTTGCTGCTAATCATCCCGATGTTCCCTTCCCAACTGAAGGCTTACAGGGATTGAAAACAGCGCTCAATGACCCAAATGCTGTTGTTTATATTGCATCCGTGATGGCGCTGGGTGAGATTGGTTCTCCTGCCTTTGAGATTTTGACTGAAGCTCTGAAAACAATAGATAATGTTGCGGTGGCTGTGGCGATCGTCAATGCGCTCGGTTCGATGGGTGATAGCCGAGGGGTGGAAGTGCTGACGGCATTGACAAATGATCAATCTGTTGATCCGTATGTTCGAGAGTCAGCGGTGAGTGCTTTGCCTCGATTAGATCAGGTGATTAAATATAAAAGACGGTAGCGATCGCTCTTACAACTACTTTTATCAATCCCAATAGGGCGGATACATTAGATGAACAGACTGGGTTTCATCTTGAAGTACTCTCCGAGTGCCTTAGCTTGTGCCTTACTAATCGACCGCTTACCGTTCACAACTTCAGACACCACGCCGCTCGACCCGATGATGCCCACCAAGTCCGCTTGACGGGTGTCACTGACTTCCATAATATGTTGGAGAATTTCATGCGGTGCAGATTCATCCATTGGATAGTTCTGTGCCTCATACGCTTCAATCAGGGTTACTATCAGCTTATGCAGAGCTTGCTCTTCTGGAGTCCGGTTTTTGCAAAATGTTAGGCGCTCTGCTACAGCTAGGGCGCGATCGTACTCTTCTTCCGTCTCAATCACCTTGGGAGCGACTTCAGCTAGTAAACTACTATAAGCAGTTTGGTCAAAAGTAAGGGTCATTTTTCCATTTACCTTTGTTATATTCGGCATGAGTTAGAAAGTATTTGTAATAAACCGTTTGGTTTTCGTAGTCAATACCGACAATCAGACGGTATTCATTCCCTTTGATGTTAAAGACAGTAAAATTTCCAACCGCTTCAGCATCCCGATAAATCTGACTAACGTCCTCCAAATTCTGCCATTCCACTTTGTTGACGGTTGCGTACCAGTTGTCAACTTGCTTTTTGACATCAGGGTACTGGGCAGCATCAATGCGGAGGTTACGAATCGCAATCAGATGCATTTGTCTCTACGTTCTTTGTCTATATTCATCAATTAACAAAAAACTAATTGCTAATTAAATACTCTCAAAAAGAGAGGGAAATGTCAAGTTGGAAATGTCCATCGCCTTATTCCCAACCTTCTTCCTCTAACTGTCTTTCAATTTGAGAAATCGCCAACTTAATCACTGCCTGAACCCCCGCTTCTTCTTCCTCGGTTAATGCGGCTTGCAGAGGTTCTAATGCAGCACCATCGCCAATTTTCATCAATGCCAGAGCCGCCGCTTTTCGAGTTTCCCAATCGGCATGATGCAGTAACTCGACGAGGTTAGGAATTGCTGGTCGATAGGTCAAACTACCCAAAGCTGCTGCTGCTTCACACCGCACAATTTCAGATCGATCGGTGAGGGCGTTAATTAAAATATTAAATGCTCCTTCTTGGGTGCCTTCTTGAGCAATTTTAGCGATCGCACCCACCACAGCAGCCCGAACTTCAGCCGAGTCTGAGTTAATCTCTCGATATAAATGCTCTTTCGCCTCTGCCCCAATAAATCCCAACGCCCATACCGCATGTCCTTTGGCACTTTCTGGATACTCAGTTGACGCTAAGATTTTCAGCAATGCTGGTACAGCTGCCTCACCTATTTTGGCAAGCCCCCCCACCGACGAGGTTTTGACCACTGTATCTTGATCATTTAAGAGGGCGTTGACCAAAGTGGGAACTGCGATCGGGTCAGCAATGAGTGTCAGGGTTTTGGCGCTGGCTCTCCGCACAACTGGGTTGGGGTGATTTGCCACAGCTTCCATCAATAAAGGGGTGGCTGGTTTCCCGATTTTACCCAAAGCCTCTGCAAAACTCAACCTAACCATGCCCCGTGAATCCCCCATACTCTCAACCATCCGCTTGAGTAGCTTTTGGTCATCGGGATTAAAGGTGTTTAAGCCTAATTGCTCACTCACCACTTGAAATAAAGCATCGGTTTCATCATGGGACAGATTTAACGAATCCGCCCCGGATTGAGTTTCGGAGTTGAGCATATAACTTCTATTTAAATTATCAAGAGGAATGACTAGTTGCTGACACTCAGGGCAGCCTGTTGATTACGGAGTTCCTGGAGAGCAGAATCAATCTTGGCAAGCTCAGGCTCCAGTTTTGCCATGACGCTTACTCTCATCAACTTAGCTCGTTTTGCTGTTTCCGTAGTTTCTTGAACTAGACGTTCCCGATACTGCTCAAGTTCTGCAATCACTTCTGCTACATCTTGATCGGTTACGTTATTGGTTGTTGTGAGTTCTGAGATTTCATCCATAAGTTTTGTTTCCTAAATGCGTGTTTATATGAATGATGTGCGATCAGTGTTCGACTATCGTTTGTATCTTGGTTATTCGCTAAAGACCAGCACTTAGCTGTTACATAAAATTGAACAATTAGCAAGTGGCAACTAACTAATAGCTGACAAATGCAGATATTTTGATCTTCTCAGATCGCGTTACCACTGGTAAAGCTTTTTGACGGAAATCTTTAAAAGTTCAACCCAACTACAGCCTTAGATCCAATTTCTGATCAGTCTTTTAGGCTTTTTAGATTGAAAGTGCGTAGGCGTAACCCGTCGTAGACATCACGCAGCATGATTTAGCACCGTGCAAAAACCGCTCAAGAGGTTTCCTCTAGTGGAAAAATATCTCCTCGCAAGTAGGACTCAAAGTTTTTCTTAAAGTATTGAATGCTCGTGACATTTGGCTCATCGCTTTCTGTTGGCGTAAATTCATAAATTGGTACTTTTTCCCTTACCAGGTTGACTAAGCTAGGATGAAGCTGCTCAAAAGAATCTACTCTAAATATTGTGGTTTCAAATCTTAATTTAGCTGGATGAGCATATCCTAACTTCATCCACGGCAACCAAGGACAGTCCCTTGCCCATTTAGCAGCAGGGACTTCAGTCGCATCAGGTCGGCAAGTATTTGAGATAAAGTACTCAACTCCCTTAAACTTTTCTCCAGGGCAATAGTCTGAATATTTACTATCTCCTGCTAAGGGATGCGGGTATTCTAAAGGAATTTCCATGACAGAGGTAATATATCCCCTGCCTTTGGGTATGACAAATTTCTTTGGTTTGACTGAACCTTGGACAATGCGGTTAGCAATGTGTACTACTGGTACTGGTTGACTCGCTGTTGGTGACTTCCAAAAGTGCAAAATCTCTTGCGTATCTGGGTCACAAAATAAACCCAACTCTCTATTGATGCGATACCCGACTTCACCATGTTCAGGATCGGGCTTGATAAATACTTTGGTAGCATTCATCCCAATAATAGAGAACAATTTTTCTTTTGATTTTTCTGGTGTTTCTTGCCACCAAATTTCCCCAGACCAGTTGTAATAAAGCTGTAACCCATGATTTTTTCTGTAAAAATCCAGGTTATTAAATTCGTAGTCATCTAAATAATCACTCATATTTGTTCCTCTTATCCTCAAATAGCTACGTAGAGGCTTTTGATGCTTCAATCAATCCCCAAATAGAATTTACCGCTATTTCCCAATCCCCAATCCCCAGTCGCCACTCCCTAGTACGATAGTAAAAGTGATCTCTAAAATTATCCAAGAACCATTTACAGATCAATGGATAAACGTTTTTTTAAAATGTTTGGGCTAACAGAAGATGAAGCGATCGCAATTATCGATACACCACTAGAACAACTCGAAGACGCTTCTGATAAGTATATTGCTGTTTCCCATCTAATTAACTTCCCCACTGAGCAATCGATCGCAGCTTTGGTGCGGGCGATTGAAACCAGTAACCCTAATGAGTTAGACCACCGCATTGTTCGACGCAAAGCTGTAGAAAGTCTGGGGCGATTGCAGGCCGAATCAGCTTTACCGATAATTCGGCAGTGCCTTAAAGATGATGATATTTATACAGTTGAGAATACTGTGTGGGCGATCGGGGAAATTGGGACTAAAGATCCAGAAATTCTCGAAGAAGTAGCGCAACTGCTAGATAAATCAGGTCAAATCTATCGAGTCATTATTCATACTTTAGCTAATGCTGACTATCAGCCGTCCCTAGAGCGTGTATGCAAATTTACCCAAGTTGAGGATGAACCTACCCGTAGTGCGGCGATCGCTACAGTTTGTCGCTTTACAGGTGACTACTCCCAAATTACTGAGGTGATGGCGCTGCTGCAAAGTTCTAGTGTCAATGCCCGGCGTGGTTGTATTCAAGACCTGATTGATTCACGCTACTACAAAGCCATCCCAGAAATTGCCCGTTGTCCTGTATCTCTGGTGTTTCGGTTGCGAGGATTGCGGATGCTTTTGGATGCTGGCGTTCCCAGTGGAGAAATTACCTTTACAGAAATTCAACCTTACTTAGAGCAAGTACTCTACGATCATCCCAACGACCTCGATCTAGTACATGAGTATGATGCTAGGCCTGTTCTAGATTTTGTGATTAACGAACTCTACGAAACCGATTTTGGGCGCTGCTATTTAGCGACAAAAACCTTACTGGATTTCTATTCACAAGAAGCACCAGCAGCACTTTTAGTAACTTATGGCGATAAAGCATATAACGACTATGGTGCCCATTATCATGTCATGAAACTTTTTGGCTGGCTAAAATATGCTCCCGCCTACGATTTATTAGTAGAAAACCTGCATAACCGCGAACCTCAGTTTCAGAAATCCCGTGCAGCGTGTGCGATCGCTCTTGGCGAATTGGGTGATTCACGAGCAATTCCTGAAATCAAAATTTGCCTCAATACACCAATTTGGGACTTGAAATACGCTTGTTTATTAGCACTAGACCGCTTAGGAGACTCGTCCGGTCGGGAAATTTGCGATCGCGATGCTGACTGGTTAATTAAGGCGAAAGCGACGAGCAATTGATAGTTAGAAATCATTTAATCAATTTTAGATTTTTATTTAAATCAGAAATTAAAAATCTAAAATTACCATAGTCAAGAGTTATATAATGTCCGCTTGATTACTTATTAAACCTTTAAGAGATAACCTGATAGCGGTTCTCGCTTAAGTGAGGTACAAGAACCCCACCCCCAACCCCCTAAGAGCAAGCAAGGAGGGGACTATGATGTACCTTGTATGATCAGGAAACGCTATAATTAGCAGTCTCAGCTAATTTGGGTAAATACCTTTTTCCTTAGATGTGTAATTAATGGCTTTTCCAGATAAGAATGGATTACGCATCCCATAACTACTGCTAGTATAACAATTAGAAATGCACTAACATTGTAATATATGTTGGCATTTGGAATTAAGTATATATTAAGTTTATCTGCAAACTTAGTAAAAACTTTAACTATATTACCTAAGAAAAAACCATGCGTTAAATATATAGAATAAGACGCATTCCCTATATAAATTAGAATTTGTGGTATATTTACTGTCTTTGATAGTTCTAAATAAACAGATCCGATAATCAAGAGCGTAAATGGAATACCATAAGCTATTAATGAGGGGATACCTGAAACATCAAATTCCTGATATTTTGTATTTATAACTGATACAACTAACAGAAAAATTGAAACGTAAATTAATGATGTTGCAAACTTAAATTGGTATTTAGATATCGTATAGGCAGCTAAACAACCCAGCACAAACTCTAGATTACGTTCGTTAAATATAAACCCAACCAGAAAACTTTCGCCGATTGGTAATAAATTTAAAAGATTGAGAATTATGCCAATTATCCAAGCAACAATTATCGACTGGGAAATTTTTGTATTTTTCAATATTAGTAGAGCAAATATACAATAGAAAAAAACTTCATAACTAAGCGTCCAACTGACACCAATAAAAGTAGTCTCTAGAATAGAATGGTCTTGAGGTAGCAACAAAATAGCCTTGATAATTTCGTCTGGGCTTCGCTGATAAATGCTATCTTTATTAGTATTAAATAGAGAAACTAGAATTTTGATGCTTAAAATACTCCAATATAATGGATATACGCGGATAAATCTTTTAAATATGAAAGACTTCAACTTATTCGGTTTGCCTATATCAGATTGATGAATATAAAATATAATAAATCCACTGAGGACGAAGAAAAAATCCACGCCTATCCAACCGAAATGAAATATCTGTAATAAATCACCTTGGTGCATTTCACGAGAAAGTATTAAATTTCCGTGGGTTAAAACTACCAGTACAGCAGCGAGACCGCGATATACTTGTAGCAAATTTAATTTTTTGTTCATGATATTTCTAGGGTTAGTTTTAGGAACTAAACAAATAATTTAAATCAGTAAATGCCAGAGGTTTTGTGACTATTTACTTTCTCGCCCAAGCAGCAAATTTAGAAGTAGCAGGAATAGGAGGAGGTAATATTGTTCAACAGCAAAGGTATATAGACGTAGTGCTACTTTCACCAACTTCTCCTGATTTAGAAATTGGAAGTACTCCGAGTTAATTTGACTTAGATCGTCTTTGCTGATTCGATTTGCTATGGTTTCAATTAACTGACTGAGGTATACTATCATATAAATTATCTGCCGCGTCAAGAAATATACAGCAGATGGACTCAAGCGATCGCTTCCAGCACAGATAATTGTGAGCTTTATAGCGGTTCTCGCTTGAGTGAGATACAAGAACCCCACACCCAACCCCCTAAGAGGTTGTTTGAAAAGTGGTCGGCTGTGATATTGGGCACTTATCGATCCCCCCTAACCCCCCTTAAAAAAGGGGGGAATAAGAGTCTTAAAGTCCCCCTTTTTAAGGGGGATTTAGGGGGATCTCCAAGGGTTAAATGTATACAAAAAAACTTTTCAGACATCCTCTAAGGATTTGGGCTTCACTGAACGGTATTGACTGTTCAGGAAATTAGATTTGTCAAATTGGTAAGTATCTGAAACAAAAAAACTCATGAGTCACATTTTCAGGCTAATCTGAAAAATGCTCTCACGAGTCTCAAAAAGTAATTATTTAGGCAGATCAGGATTTACTACTGGTGACTGCTTTGTTTAAAACTAACTTTGGTTCTGGTGTCTCCTCTTCTTCTGGCAAACCGTAAATTGATCTGTACAACTTCACGTATTGCTTGGCAGATTGATACCAACTAAAATCTTGACTCATGCCGCGTTTTTGTAGTTCTTGCCATTGCGGTTTGAAACGGAAGCCTTCCCAAGCCCGAATCATACAGGTGAAAAGGTCTAGCGGTTCATAGCGATCAAAGCAATAACCAGTACCTACGGTATTTTCGGGGTCATAATGGGTTACGGTGTCAACTAATCCACCTGTGCGGCGGACAATCGGTACAGAACCGTAGCGTAAAGCCATCATTTGGCTAATACCGCATGGTTCAAAACGACTAGGCATCAAGAAGGCATCAGTACCAGCGTAGATGCGGCGAGACAGGGCATCGTTATACAGTAAGTAAGTTGCCATGCGTCCGGGAAAGCGCGATGCTAATTGCCACATCTGAGTTTCATAGTAGCGATCGCCTGTCCCCAACAGCACAAACTGGGCATCTGTATAAGATAGGAAGCGATCGAGGATTTGTAATATCAAATCAATGCCTTTTTGTTCGACTAATCGGGTCACAATCCCAATTAAAAAGGCTTTAGAATTGACTTCTAATCCGACTTCTTCTTGCAAAGCAATTTTGCTGGCTTTGCGTTTTTCTAAAGTATCAGCAGTAAAAGTTTGAGCAATGTATTTGTCATTTTCGGGATTATAAACCTGAGTATCAATACCGTTGATAATCCCAGATAATTTACCGCTAATAAAGGACAGCAAACCTTCTAATGTTTCACCGTAAGTAGGTGTCTTGATTTGCTCGGCGTATGTGGGCGAAACTGTATTTACCTTATCGGCAAATTGCACCGCCGCCGCCATTACATTGTGTCCTTGCATATACCAGGGACACCAAGTAATTTTCTCTAAATACCAACGCCACGGCCCTTGATAAGCCAGATTATGAATGGTAAATACTGTGCTGATATCAGGATCTTGGTGCATCCACACGGGAATCATCCCCGTATGCCAATCGTGACAATGGATAATTTCCGGTTTCCAGTAATTCCAGGCAAACTCGGCTGCACCATTAGAAAACAATGTGAACCGCCAGTCTTCACCATCTCCAGAATAAATGTGGCGGGGTAGGAAGGCGGGATGTCCAAATAAATACAAGGGAACATCAGTACCAGGCAGAATGCTTTCATAAACAGCAAATTCCTGGAACATAGCAGATCCCCGCCAGATGGGTTCGTTGGGAATTTCCATTTTGTCTGGCAGGAAGCCATAGTAAGGCAAGAATATCCGCACATCATGCCCCATTTCTCTCAGAAATTTGGGTAATGCCCCAACAACATCACCCATTCCTCCTACTTTGGCAATGGGTGCTGCCTCTGCTGCAACAAATAGAATCCGCATGGTAATTTTTGCTTCCCTGAGTCTATATTGTCAAATTAACTCTATGATCAATTCTGACCAAAGAGATTTATCGCGTCTGCACACCTTTTGTGCAACGGCGATCAATTCTTATCTAATCACATCGGCTTGCCCAATTGCTTAAGAACCGCGCTGAATCACCGCAAAAATTTCTGATAAAATTTCTTGCGCTCCCTGTTGACGCAACAGTTCTGCTAGTTCTATGCCTAGCGCTTCGGCGTTGTTGGCAATTCCAGTGACGGTATCTTTTACGAACTTTTGACCATCGACACTGGCGACTATCCCTGTTAAAGTCAAATTATCACCATATATTTCTGTATTTACACCGATAGGTACTTGACATCCGCCCTCTAGAGAGCGTAGAAAAGATCGTTCGGCGAGACAGCGATCGCGTGTTTGGGGATGTTCGATCGCTTTGAGTAGAGATAGCAATTCACTATCATCAGCCCGACATTCTATCCCTAAAGCACCTTGTCCAACGGCGTGGAGGGAGATTTCGTTGGGGATAATTTGATGAATGCGAGCGCTCATTCCCAATCTCTCTAACCCTGCTGCTGCCAAAATTAGGGCATCATATTCGCCTGCATCCAGTTTTGCCAACCGTGTAATTAAGTTTCCCCGCACATCCTTAAAGCTAAAGTGGGGGAAATGGTGGCGTAACTGTGCCAACCGCCGTAGAGAAGATGTACCAATTACCGCACCTTCTGGCAAGGTATCGATTTGTTTATCTTTGTGCTTTTCATGCACTACTAATGCATCTGCTGGGTTTTCCCGTTCAGTAATTGCTGCTAGCGTTAACCCTTCTGGTAAGTGAGTCGGCAGATCCTTGAGGGAATGAACGGCAAAATCAATCTCCTGATTGAGCATTCCGACTTCAAGTTCTTTAGTAAAAAGTCCTTTATCGCCAATCTTAGCTAATGCTACATCCAAGATTTTATCGCCTTGGGTAGACATGGTGTGGACTTCAAAAGTGATATCAGGAAAGCTTTTCTTGAGTTGCTCTTGTACCCAGTAGGTTTGAACCAGAGCAAGTTGGCTTTTGCGTGAACCAATCCGAATAGTGCGTGGGGGACTAGAAACTACTGAAGTCATAAAACAATATAATATCGCAGGCGATAAATTCACTCTCATCTAGACTACCGTAGTCAGGGACTCATACCAATTTTGGGTTTTGGATTTGGGATTTTAGATTACAATTCTTTACCAAAAGCTGGTTTGAGGAATCTCAGATATAGGACTTACGCACTTTAAAAATTGAGCATCATCTGCATATCCAGCTTCTTAAGATAAAAGTCTTGCCCTGCCTCTTTCCCAGGCAGAGCCTTGTAACGAGAGGTAATTCACATTTGGTTATGTCTGTCAATGCGTAAGTCCTAAAATAATAAAAAGGAGTGGGGAATGGGGAAAAGGAATTTTCTAGGCGATCGCCTTGTTGTATGCAGCTAGTGCAAAGGTTGATAAACTGAATCGAGTTACAAGCAATATTTTGCACTGCCTAAAATATGGTTGTCAGCTAGGATGGTTGATTGATCGTGATGACCGCTCAGTTCTTGTATTTAAACCAGATGAACAACCAGAATTTTGTCATAGAGAAGATAGCTTGACTGTTCTAGATGGTGTTGATTTGGAGGTTGTTTGAAAAGTATTTGGCTGTGATTTTAGGCACTTTGATCCCCCCTAACCCACGCCAGTCGCTCCACTTGGGGAGACCCCAGACGCTCGATGACTCGCTACCGCTTCGCTATCGCTTTTAGCGTCTCGTAGAGAAGACCGCGCTGGCTCCCCTTAAAAAGGGGGAAACCGGAATCAAAGTCCCCCAATTTATCGGGGGATTTAGGGGGATCTAAAACTATTTGATACCGACAATAGGACTTTTCAAACATCCTCTTAGAGTTGACAGTTGAACAGGTATTTGGCTGGTTAAAGATGAAAGTAGAGTGAGCAAGCCTGTTAGAGATGTTTTAAAAGTGTTCGACTGTAATTTTAGGCACTTCTAGATCCCCCCTAACCTCCCGATAAATTGTGGGGAACCGGAATCAAAGTCCCCCAATTTATCGGGGGATTTAGGAGGATCTAAAACGTTTTGCTACCGACCAGAGAACTTTTAAAACATCCTCTTAAAATCATCTAAGTAGGTAGGCACGAATTAATCTAACTATGTAACAAAATGTAAAACTGTGAAAGTCCTTGTGATTGCAACTCTTGGAGACCGGAGGCGAACGTTACACTCGCAATGACATACTTGTAAATTTTCCCACCTACTTACTTATAAATAATCGTATAAATCACCTTTGTACCTTTTTTATCAGTTGAGGATGTTGCGATCGCTTACAATAGCGATCGCACATCGCACCGAACTTGGTCAATATATCTAAAAAACTCAGCCCCAAAAGGGAAGTCGAAAATTTACAGGAATGCTAAGAATAATTTGGTATCTTCGTTAATGATCCAAGCTTAGTTGTTACGCCTTATGAATCGTTCCGCCTGTCTCATCTTCAATCCTGTTGCGGGTCAGGGCGACCCAGAAATAGAACTGGCAGAAATTCGGGCAATATTAGAGCCAGATATTGACCTAGATATTTATCTCACAACTGAAGAAATCGACGCTGACGAACTGGCCTATGCAGCGGTAGAGCGAGGGGTAGATGCAATCATTGCTTCCGGGGGAGATGGCACTCTCTCAGCAGCAGCGGCGGCTCTTGTAGGTACTGATATCCCATTCGGGATCATTTCCAGAGGAACAGCAAACGCTTTTGCTACAGCTTTAGGAATTCCTGACACGATCGCAGATGCGTGTCAGACAATTTTGCAAGGAGGAACCCGCCTTGTAGACGTAGCCTATTGCAACGATCAGCCAATGGTACTCTTGGCAGGTATTGGCTTTGAAGCTGAAACTGTAGAATTGGCAGACCGAGACGCCAAGAATCGCTTTGGAATGATGGCCTACGTCTTGGCAGGAATCCAGCAACTGAGAAACTTAAAAAACTTTGATGTTGAAATTGAAACTGAAGACAGGATAATTAAAACTAGTGCCTGTGCGGTAACGGTAGCAAATGCCGCGCCTCCTACTTCCGTTTTGGCTCAAGGCCCAGCAGGTCTGATTTATGATGATGGATTACTAGATTTAACCATTGTCGCTTCAGTTAACAAGGCAGGAGCGATCGCAGCCACATTTCATCTATTTCAAACGGCTTCTACAGGTAATGCCGTAGACCGGGATGATATTGGCTTCCTGCGAGCCAAACAATTTAAAATTACGACTGAGCCACCACAAAAAGTTGTTCTAGATGGTGAAATAGTGGGCACAACACCTGTAGAAATTAAGTGTGTACCAGCAGGTTTAAGAATTTTTGTGCCATTAGTAGAAGAAGTTGAGCCTACCGAAAAACTAGAGGGACTCCCTAATCTGACTATTGAGATGAAAAATACAGCAGAAGGATGAGAGCATGGGGCAATTCAATTTTAGATTTTGGATTGACTATTTGGGATTAAATTTCAATCTGAAATCCAAAATCTAAAATCTAAAATTCTTCCTCCTTTGCTCCCCTTCAATTAAAGATTCAGGAGTAGGTTGCATTGAAACTTGTATCTGATCCAGCGATCGCTAACAAAATTCGTAAAATGAATCAGCGGGTACGGTGGCAAGATCCGTTAATTGTGGAACGAAACATCGACCAAACTCGGCTGGTATTTGAAGATGGTCAAACAGACAATTCTGAGTTCTCATTTTTAGTTGTAGGTGATAGTGGTTCCGGCAAGCACCGGGGACACAATCCTCAGCGAAAGGTGGCTGAAATGATGTTGCCCCATCACAGCGAATCCAGCTTTATGCTGCATACCGGGGACGTGATCTATTTAGTGGGGTCGAGTGAATACTACCAGCAGAACTTCATCCAGCCTTACCGAGAGTTTCTCTTGGGCGCAGAGGATCGCAAACGGATTGCTTATGACCAGATGGTTTTTAAGCTGCCCATTTTACCTGTGCCGGGAAATCACGATTACTATAACTTGCCGATTTTATTGAGCTTGGCATCCCTAACAACATTACCTATTCGTCACCTGTTGCGATCGCGGTTAGACCTAGATGTGGGCTTACATGGCTCAGGATGCGGTGACGCTTACGCAAAGGCATTTATCGACTATCTTCAGGCGTTTCAGCTTCCAGGAGAGTTAGCCAGTCACTTAGATCAGTACTACACAGCCAAGACAGATACAGGTCGTTGTCTTTCTTATCAACCTGGGCACTTTACCCGCCTTCCCAATCGCTATTACACTTTTCGTTATGGCGGTATTGATTTCTTTGCTTTGGATTCTAATACATTTAACGATCCCCCACCGCTGCCTAAAACAAAAAAAGGTGATGCCGATCGCAAACTCTTAGAAAAACGCCGTGAAGATTTCGAGCAAGAAAAGCAGCAAATCATTGAAACCTCAGCCAAACTTCGCCCGGAAAACCCTAATGAAGCTGACCAATTAGACGACTTCCATGCCAAGCTGTCACAAATTGAAGAAATTATTGTTGATATCGATAAGCAACTAGCCACTAATAAAACAACGCTGACTGATACTGAACAACTAGAGTGGCTCAAGCAAAGATTAATTGAATCTTGGAATAATCCTGAAGTTCGGGGAAGGATAATTTATTTCCATCATCCACCTTATGTAACTGAGGCGACGAAGTGGCAACAAGCACAAACTCTGATTATTCGCGATCGCTTGCGTGGTGTCCTGGATGCGGTAGCTAAAGAAATTGGTTCCTTAACTCAGGGCCGTCCTTTGGTCGATTTGGTCTTAAACGGTCACGCACACTGCTTGGAACACCTGGAAACAATGGATACGGGACACGCTGATTCTCATATCCACTGGATTGTTTGTGGCGGTAGCGGGTTTAGTTTGCGACGCCAGCGGATTGAGGGAGCAGATTTGATGGAGACTTTTGGGAATGAAAATAGATTAGTGGCGCGATCGCATCTCTTCATCGGTCGCAACGGTCAAGGTTTTCAGAAGCGACGACCTTATTCAGGTTTACGCATTGACGTTAAAGGCGATGCACAGCCTAAGTTTATTGTCCGTCCTTTGGTTGCCGAATGGCATCAGCGGCAATGGCATAATCGTGAAATTGAGCCACTGATTATCTAGTAACATACTTCTCGAAATATTAACCCATACATACAAGTAGAGACGCAATCATTGCGTCTCTACAAACCAGCTATTTCGCCTTTTTACGTGTAATTGCACCCAGCAAAAGGATAGTTCTTAATTAAATTATTCCTGGCCCTCTACCGCGGCTGTCACCCTTTTCGGTCAACTTGCCTTCCTCGTCCTGATTAATTTCTCCAAGTTCTTCAATACGTGCTGCCTTTTCTTCTTCTGCTTGTTTGCGTGCATCACCAGGTACTTCGTAGTACATTTCCGGTTCAACTGCATAGTTGTTAGACAAACCTTCTTTGTCCACGGTATAGCCGTCAGTGGTGCGTATACTTTCTGGATCAGTTTGGTCATCCGTAGGTGCATCTGCCTCCCCTTCTTCTGTGGGGAGTTTTTTGTACTTATCTCCTTCTCTTTCCATTCGAGCAGCAGTTTCAGCTGGGATAATCCCGCGATCGTATGTATCTACTTCCGCTCGATCAGATGAATCTGTACCTCTATTAACTGCTTCATTAGCCATAATTTATGTCCTCGTTAAAGAATCTATTAAATAACTTCAAAAACTAGATTAGGCTGTTTTTTATCTCCGGGCTACTATCTTCAGAAGTGACTTAAATTTAAAAATAATCTGATGTTCTCTATCTTTTGATGTATCCAAAATACTAAGATAGAGTCCGGTTAAATACTGTTAATTCACATTTATTGGTTAGAACTAGGGTTGTAGCCGAAGTCAATAGACCTCTTGCAAAAGTCCATAATACCTCACCCCCAACCCCTCCCCGCTCTTTGGGAGGCGAGCGTTTGCTTTACTCAAATGCGGGGTGGGGTTCTTTATTTTTGATTTATGCAAGAGGTCTAATTTAACATTAAAAGGGCAGTTAGAAACCGCAACTACACGAGGCTTCACCCAACTGTGTGGGTTTCAAGCTCTCAATTTTTTCTTAGTCCGCAGGGGTGGACAAGAGTTTGTGTAGCTGCGAGTTCTATTTGCTTGCGTAAATCCTAGTTTAATGGTTGGTAAATTTACCCGCCCACAAATTGGTTTTTCAGTAATTGAATTTCATCAGCTAATTCTTGCCGAGTAGAAGCCTTCAATAGATAACGGAAAATGAACCAACTGGCGTAACCAATTCCAACTAACTCAAAGAGTGGTGAGAGGAGTGGAATATTATTGATTGCATCCAGTACTGCTAGCACTACCTTAGCTGTAATAATCGCCGTCAAAATTAAACCAACGGTTATTAGAGGCTGCTTGTAATCCTTAAAAAAGCCACTTAAGTATTCGGGCAGTTGCTCCAAAAATTGAGAAATTTGTCTGCTAATATGCTGCCATTGAGATTCAGGCTCAGATGCTGGTGGTAACTTTGGCAGGTTTAGCGTATCAGTACCTTCAAGTGCTAGCGTACCTTGTGATAAGGAAGCATTGATGGATTCACTTTGCTGTTGTTCCGTTTCCATAGTTTTTATTTTCGGTAACTACAAGACTTTGTATAACTGAACTGAGCATCAATAAATATAGTTATTAAGGTCATCAGTTGTCAATTCTGAGTGGTCAGTAATAAGTCTAACTGACCACTCAGACTGAGCAGGAGCATTTAAATCTAATTTACGCCTACCTACTCATTTGGATTTGTTGTTAGCTGCCTTACTTCTTTGGTGGGGCAACTGTTGCTTTAACAACTACACTAGTGACACCTTTAATTTGCTTAGCTAATTTTTCAATTTTAGCCAACTCCTGCTGATTGCTGACAGTTCCTGAGACAGTCACAATCCCACCATCGGCGGCATTAACTGTTAATTGGCTCTTGGGTATATTAACCTCCAACTTGGAGCGAACTTCACTTGCTAAGTCACCTTTGGCTCTTGTTGTATCGCCACCCGTGGTATTATTGCGCTGTTCGCGGGCGCGAATATCAGAATTAGCTTGTTTTCTGCGAACTTCACTTTGTGCGTCTTGTTGAGAAGCTTCTGTGGTTTTTGCAGTCGGTGTTTGGGGAGCTTCGTTAGGATTATTGGGTGCAGATTCACTTGTTTTAGAAGCGTTATCACAAGCAGCAACACCGAAGATTAATAGGCCGCTAATTAAGAAAGGAGTTAGCTTTTGCATGGGTTTAATTCGCAATCAGAAAGTGAAATTTGTTGATATTTACGGCAGAACGGAGGAGCAAGTTTTTTTAGTCAGGAGCAAAGTTTTCAAATTCTTGCTCCTGCAATTTTGTAAAATTAGTGTAAGTGACGACTACTTTAAGTTAAAGTACTTCATCACGACGATCAACAATAACTACAGCAGGATCGTTTCTATTAGGCTCTGTTGAGTAATTGGGGCGAATGGGATCAACTACTGCTGCGTCACGATCCGTTACTCGGCCGGAACCTGGGCGATGTTCAGTAATCTCAGTGGCATCATAGATTGCAAATTCTTCAATACCTCGATGTTTGAGAATCGCTTCCGCTTGGTGGATTTCAGCTTCTGTACCATCGAGAATTATTAAGTAGTCGCCTCTTTGGAAGCGATCATTATATACTCGCGCCCTGTCTTCAGGAATTCCCAAGCCAGCGAGTGCGCCGACAATACTGCCAGCTGCCGCACCGATCGCACCACCAGTTAATGTTGTCGCCAAAGCTGTTGCGACTGCGCCACCTGCAATCACGGGCCCGACTCCAGGAATTGCTAAAGTCCCAAGTCCAACTAATAACCCAGTCAAACCGCCTAGAACACCGCCTGTAGCTGCTCCAGCTTTTGCACCATCGTCTGCTTTATTACCTGTACCAACATTTCTGTCTACATCTACACCAGCGATCCCCTGACCGTTTGTATCTTTGGCAATAATGGAGACTTGATTCAAGGAAAAACCTGCATCTCGCAATTCTGTAATTGCTACTTCTGCATCTCGACGATGAGAAAATACCCCAATCGCGCGTTTTGCAACACCACTATGACCCACAGTCGAAGTTGGAGCCACATAACCAGTGGTTGCATTATTAGCATCTGGGTGGTCGTAAATGCCAAATTCTTCTACACCCTGCTGATGTAAAATTGCTTCTGCTCTGTGGATTTCTGTATCTGTACCATCGAGAATGACTAAGTAGTGTCCTCGTCTGACGCGTTCGTCGTAAACTTTGGCTCGTTCTTCAGGAATTCCTAAACCAATTAATGCACCAAGCAAACTGCCCGCTACTGCACCAATACCAGCGCCAGCGAGAGTTGTAGCTAGGGTAGTTGCTGCGGCTCCAGCCAACATAATTGGCCCGATTCCAGGAATTGCTAAAGTGCCAAGACCGACTAATAAGCCAGCCAATCCGCCCAAAGCACCGCCTGTAGCCGCTCCAACTTTAGCGCCATCGTCAGATTTATCGCCGACGCGATCGCTCACATCCGCACCAGCAATATTATCTTTGTCTCCATCTTCTGTAATGACAGAGACTCTATCCATATCAAAGCCAACTTTCTTTAATTCATGTAGCGCCTTTTCAACATCTCGACGATGAGAAAATACACCTACAGCACGTTTATGTACACCAACAACCATTATCTTTTCTCCTCAGCAAAAATTAATTATTCACTAATTTATAGCTTGTAATCACCCTTATTAATGCATGTTTCTATTTACTTTTCATCAATCGCTTGGAAGAAATTTTATCTCTATCATTAGACATAGGTGGTTTTATCTAAAGTCAAGTAAACAAATTTCACGTATAAAAATAATTTATAAAGTTTAAATATTAATTATTATATTCCTTATATCTTTTGCTATAAATTGATACCAAAAAGCCTTTTTTCTCCCGTTTGCTACTGTAACTTACCTGTTGAAAACCTGCCATATCAGTAGATACATTTTTATAAAATTAACTTTTATTTAGTAAAGTTTTATATCAAAAGTTTTGATTAAATTAAAAACAATAGATTATTCTATTGAAGAATAAATAAGCTAAATATTTATTTTTTAAATACGACTTTTGGCAAAGGAACCTATTACCTAAGAAAGTACCAGCTTAGATGAATGATAATTAAGCTGATAAATAAGCCATCTTAAAAATGGATATCTAATTGAGTGCAAGTGAGAGAATCCTATGTTTCAAGGTGTTTTAACTATTTTGGGATGGAATTGGCTACCTTTTGGATTAGCGCCGATAACTTTAGCTCAGGAACTACTAACTCCAGAAGAAGCATCAGTTCTTTTTTCTGGGCCTAAATTCTTGGTGGCATTGCTGGCTGGGGTTTCGATGGCATTTGCCTTTCAATTGTTACTCACAAACTTTTCAGTTGCCGTCGGAATTTCATCTTGGGAAATTGACTCAGATTCTGATGATGAATCGGAAAGTTTGGGTAAGACAATTCGTAAAGGTCAAGCTAAAGTCGGTGCTTGGGCATTAATAACCGTTAGCATTGCATTATTTATTGCTTGTTTTTTAGCAGTAAAACTTAGCCTAATCGAAAGCGCATTTTTAGGAGCAATTATTGGTGTAGTCATCTGGTCTACCTATTTCTCACTAGTAATTTGGTTGGGTTCATCGGCGATAGGTTCTTTAATTGGTTCTATATCTAATACAGTCACTTCTGGTTTTCAAGCTCTGATGGGTACAGCAACTGCTGGCATCGGTGCTAATAGTGCGAAAAAACAGTTAGTTTCTACCGCTGAAGATATTACAGCCGCAGTCCGGCGGGAATTAACTTCAGGTTTTGATTCTGAAGGGATTAGAAATACGCTCCAAAGTTCTTTAGGTTCTCTGCAATTGCCAAAGCTGGATATTAAAGAAATTCGGAGTCAATTTGACCAGTTGCTTAAAGATACAGATTTGCAATCTGTTGCTAACAGCGACCTCTTGCAAAACATTAACCGCCAAACATTTATTGATTTAATCAGTAGCCGTACAGATTTATCTAAAGAAGATATCAATGGCATTACTGACCAGTTTGAAGGTGCTTGGCAACAAGCTTTAAATCGCAAAAATCCCACAGAACAAGTAATTAATTTACTCAAGTCTGCTACTCCTGAAGAACTCAATTCTGAGCAATTAGGTGAACGACTTCAAGAACTGGTTACAGTCGGAGGCGGTTCTGGTAATAGTGTGATCAAACAAGCTATTAGATATGGCTTGAGCGCCGCTGCACCAGCAGTTCTGGAAGGGGTAAACTTTTCTAATATCGATGTGAACAAAATTACAACTCAGTTGCAAAAGCTGAAAGAAAAAGTTCAAGATGTCGATGTCGATCAAATCACAGAAAAACTTCAACAGCTTAGAGAGCAAGCAACCGAGCAAGTATCTGCAAAATTACCAATATCACTAGAAAACGCGATTAAGGCAGATGTAGAAGACTACATATTGCATTCGTTTCCTTGGCACTTTAACCGGATTACACTAGTAGATGAATTTAAAGAAGTTATCTATGATGTGAATGCAGATCCGACAACTGTCAGACGGGAGTTGGAAGAACTAAATCAAGAATATTTTACCAACTTGCTAAAGCAGCGGGGTGATATCAGCGAAGCTAGGGTGAAAGAAATTGCCGAACAAATGGAAAGCGATCGCCTGGAAGTTTTAGAAACTGTAAAACAGGCTCAAACGCGAGAAAAAGGGCAAGATTTCCGCAGCCGCATCGAAAATTATCTGCGTTCGACGGGGAAAGACGAACTGAATCCTGAAGGAATTGAACGGGACTTTAGCAAGTTGCTGGATGATCCAAAAGCTGGCTTTGAAGATTTAAGTAGCCGCTTCGAGCAATTTGACCGCGATACTTTTGTACAATTACTCCAACAGCGTCAAGATATCAGCGAAGAGGAAGCTAATAATATTGTTAGTCAACTCGAACGCAACCGCGATAATCTCTTGAATGGTGCTAGAGAATTGCAAGAACAAGCAAAAGCAAAAGCCGATGAACTGCGCCAAAGAGTTGAAGAATATCTGCGGAATACTAACAAAGACGAACTCAATCCCGAAGCTATCAAACGTGAGTTTAAAGTTTTACTAGACGATCCCGAAGCCGGAATTAGCCTTTTACGATCGCGCTTATCGCAATTTGACCGCGATACATTGGTACAATTGCTCAGTCAGCGTCAAGATTTAAGCGAAGAACAGGTAAACCAAACTCTCGATCAGCTCGAAGCAGTCCGAGATAATATTTTGCAAGTACCGCAACAAGCGAAAGAACAGTACGAAAAAACTACAAAAGCGTTAGCAAAGCTTCCCGAAGGGTTCGCGGAATATCTCCGCAATACCAACTTGGAAGAACTTAATCCAGAAGGTATCAGAGCCGATTTGGAAAAATTACTTGACGATCCCAAAGCTGGAGCCTTAGCACTGCGCGATCGCTTATCTAATGTCGATCGAGAAACCTTGGTTAAACTTGTGAGTCAACGCAAAGACTTGAGCCAAGAGCAGGTTAATCAGATCATCGATCGCGCCCAAGATGCCATTGGTGATATTGTGAGAGCGCCACGACGTTTAGCCAAGCGCACCACTCAAAAAGCTTTAGATTTTGAAGGTAATCTCGAAGAATATCTGCGTAATACCAACAAAGAAGAACTCAACCCCGAAGGAATCAAACGCGATTTACAATTGCTGCTGTCTTCTCCCCGCGCTGGAATTGGGAGTTTAAGCGATCGCGCCGCGAAATTTGACCGTTCGACAATTGTGGCGCTGTTGTCCCAACGTGAGGATATCTCAGAAGAGGAAGCTAACCGGATTGTGGATCAAATTGAGTCTGTTCGCACCTCGATTGTCGAGCAATTTCAGCAGATTCAGCAGAGAGTGCAATCAGTGGTGGATGGAGTTTTTGCTAAAGTTCGCAACTATCTCAACTCCCTGGATCGTTCGGAACTCAACTATGAAGGGATTAAGCAAGATTTTGCGAAAGTGTTCGACGATCCCCAAGCTGGATTTGAAGCATTGCGCGATCGCCTCGGTGAATTTGATCGTGACACCTTAATTGCTGTATTGAGTTCTCGTGAAGATATTTCCGAGGCGGATGCTAACCGCATAATTAGCCAAATAGAAGCGGCGCGGGATGGCGTATTGCAACGAGCCGAACGCATCCAGAAAGAAACCCAAAAACGCCTGAAAGCGATCCAAGAGCAAGCTAAAAAGCAAGCAGAAGAAACCAAAAAAACCGTTGCTTCTGCTGCGTGGTGGATATTTGGGACAGCGATTACTTCCCTTTGTGCTAGTGCGATCGCTGGTGCGATCGCAGTGACTGGGATAACTCTACCTGGGTAACATATCTCCGTCATCAGGAATTTTGAAAAATACAAAGTGGTATTCACTCTTTATAAATGAATGCCACTTTTTTTGTAAATAAATAAAGTACCGTGATATCAAGTTCGGATAATTATAGGACTTACGCACTGTACAAATGCATCGTGATGTGAATTACAGCAGTTTGCGATCAAACTCACCACAAGAAGAGCTATCTAAATAGGCTCAAAGAATAGACCACAATGATTAAACCAATTTAGAGCATTTTCATCAGTTGCAAAAAAATTGCTTTGTTGGGTGGAGGCTTTGCGTAACCCAACATCCTGATAATCAGTTGGGTTACGCAAAGCCTCCACCCAACCTACGTCTAATGCACTGTACAAATGCATCGTGATGTGAATTAACTAAAATAGGTTATTTCAGGCTTTTCTTAATTATCCTGCGATCGTAAATAGACCATGCTGTAGGGGCACAGCAATGCTGTGCCCTTACAAAAGCGGATCTGGCAACGATACCATTAGCGGTGATTTTGGTAACGTTGGTATCCTCATTGGTGTTGGTGGAACTGATGTTCTCACTGGAGGATCAGGTAACGATATTTTCGATTTCAACTTCGTTTCAGAGAGTCAACCTGGTTTGTTACGGGATGCGAGAAACGGTATCCTTGCAGGCGATCAAATCGATCTATCTACCATCGATGCCAACTCCACTATCAGGCACAACCAAGCCTTCACTTTCATCGGGAGTCGCGCATTCTCTGCAAGCGGTCAAGTCCGTTATTCAGGAGGTACTCTCCAAGGTAGCACTGACGGGGATCTATCGGCTGAGTTTTAAATTAGCCTTGCAGGGACACCACAACTAGTGTCAAGCGACATTATCCTTTAATTTAAGATATCTGCCTTGAAAATAAAGCAGGAGGCAGAATTCTGATTATTGAATAGTCGCAAAGAGAGGTAAATTTAGCTTGCCTCTCTCTTTTATAGTTGTTCGATCGCACTGCCCAAGCATGAGAAAATCAGGTAATACAATCGCAACTGTTGCGATGATGCCCCATAAGGAAAAAAGATGTCAGAGAATTTGAGAAGCCAAATTGTGACGCCAGGGGTGCAGCGATCGCACTGGTCTAACAAGGGAATGGCACTAAGTTAAAATACATCCCCTGCCCAGGATAGATTAAGAGCCTCCAGTAGCTTGACCAGAGACCTTAGGGAATACATTCCCAGCCTTAAGACTGGGAACGAGGTGACACAAGCCTTTGGGCTTTTCTTAATACCATTCGTCTAATAAGGCTTTTAACTTATTGGCAATTATTTGTTATATATAACTACAGAAACCACTAAATAAATATCAATAGGCAAAACAAAGCCTATCTGAACAAAGGTTTCAAATTTTGTTCTGGCGAGAGAATAAAAATAAGATTAATTATTATTTCTTATAAATACAAAAAATATGCTGAAAGGTAATACTATACTCTTGTTATTCTGAATACAGTCAGAATGTCCTCAAGCCTATGCAATTACGTAGGAGAAAATCTACTTATTCCTTAGCATTTTACGACTGGAACCAGTAAAAACATAAGGTACAAGGACATAACATGATTTTTGGTACAATTTTGATGTCAACACGATCAATACATCCAGTGCTGATCAAATCTTCTCAAGTCTTCAGACTTCACAGCAAAGACGTGTTCCAATCAGGTTTGGTTGAGTTATCTCTTCACCACTCGTGACCTTTTCACCTTGTTTTCTTGGCATTGCTGAATGAGAGTGTGAAATTACCAAATTCCATGTTTGAAATTGTTTGCTTTGTGCCTTTGGGGGAAACCAAATTTATACTCTTAATCAGCAATGCCGTTTTATAATGGGGAAGTGAAGAGGTAATTTTTTTACCATCTAAGTTTAGGAGAAACTCATTAAATGGCAACTTCAATATCAATCTCCTACGGGAGCAACAGTTCTAGTTCTAGTTCTAGTTCTAGTAGTAGCAGTAGTAGTGGTAGTAGTAGCAGTAATGGTAAGAGCGATGTCGTTAACGCTAGTGGTGGGAACAGTACCCTTATCGGTGGTAGTGGCAACAGTACCCTTAACGCTGGTGATGGCAACGATACCCTCTTTGGCGGTACTGGCAACGATGTCCTTAACGCTGGTAGAGGCAACGATACTCTTAACGGTGGTACTGGTAACGACAGCCTCTTTGGTGGTACTGGCAACGATATCCTGATTGGCGGTACTGGCAACGATATCCTAACTGGCGGTACTGGGACTGATGTTCTGACTGGCGGTGATGGGAATGATGTCCTGACTGGCAGTAGTGGGACTGATCGTCTCACTGGAGGATCAGGTAGCGATGTTTTCGAGTACAACTCAATTTATGAGAGTCTACCTGGTTTGTTACGCGATGTGATCACTGACTTTCGTGGAAACGGTAGCTTGCCAGGCGATCGAATTGATCTATTTACTATCGACGCCAACTCCACTATTGGGGGCAACCAAGCTTTCACTTTCATTGGGAGTAGCGCATTCTCGGCACCCGGTCAAATCCGTTATTCAGGAGGTATTCTTCAAGGAAGCACTGATGGGGATCGGTCGGCTGAGTTTGAGATTGGGCTTGAAGGATCACCACAAGTAGTGGCAAGCGACTTTATCCTTTAATTTAATATACCTGCCTTGAAAATAAGGCAGGAGGCAGAAGGCAGAAGGTAGCAGAGAATGAAAATATCTCTTTCTCAATCCTCAGTCCCTAGTCGCTATTTTCAAGGCAGGTCTAATCTGGAAGAAGAATTTTGGTACAAAGTTGGAGACACACCAACTTTGCACCAGAATCAATATAGTGAGCCATGAGCGCGGAAAATCGGAGCCTCAGCTTGTACAAGGGCTTTTATTTCACATTTAAATTCGCATTCCTATCCCTAGGATTTCCGGCAGTCTAGATGCCTACCCCACAAGAATCATCCCTATTTTATGCAACGCTCAGATGAAGATTTATTATAATTAGGGCTAACCAAAAGACACGGTGAAACATAGAGAATTACTCATGTTCGATCGCACCGCCCAGGCATGAGAAAATCAGGTAATACAATCGCAACTGTTGCGATGATGGCACGGAAGGAAAAAAGATGTCGGAGAATTTGAGAAGCCAAATTGTAACGCAAGGGGTGCAGCGATCGCCAAATCGAGCTATGCTGCGGGCAGTTGGTTTTAAAGATGAAGATTTCAATAAAGCCATTGTGGGCATTGCCAACGGTTACAGTACGATCACTCCCTGCAATATGGGGATAAATCAACTGGCACAAAGGGCAGAACTTAGTATTAAAGCCGCTGGCGGGATGCCGCAAATGTTCGGCACAATTACCATTAGCGACGGGATTTCGATGGGAACTGAAGGGATGAAATATTCCCTAGTGTCGCGGGAAGTCATTGCCGATTCCATTGAAACCGCCTGTACTGGACAAAGTATGGATGGTGTGCTAGCGATTGGCGGTTGTGATAAGAATATGCCAGGCGCAATGCTGGCGATCGCGCGGATGAATATCCCGGCTATCTTTGTTTACGGTGGCACCATTAAACCCGGTCACTATAACGGACGCGATTTAACTGTTGTCAGTTCTTTTGAAGCTGTTGGTCAATACAGTGCCGGAAAAATTGACGAAAAGGAATTATTAGAAGTTGAAAATCGGGCTTGTCCTGGTGCTGGTTCTTGTGGGGGAATGTTCACAGCTAACACCATGTCTTCAGCATTTGAAGCCCTGGGGATGAGTTTGCCCTATTCCTCGACAATGGCGGCGGAAGATGCCGAAAAAGCCGACAGCACCGAAAAATCAGCGTTTGTGTTAGTCGAAGCTATTCGCAAACAAATCTTACCCCGCGAAATTATTACCCGCAAATCTATAGAAAATGCCATTTCTGTAATTATGGCGGTGGGTGGTTCGACGAATGCAGTGTTGCATTTTTTAGCGATCGCCCGCGCTGCTGAGGTAAATTTAACTATAGACGACTTTGAAACTATCCGCGCCCGCGTTCCCGTTTTGTGTGATTTGAAACCAAGTGGTAAATATGTTGCTACAGATTTGCACAAAGCTGGCGGCATTCCGCAAGTAATGAAGATGTTACTTGTGCATGATTTATTACACAGTGATAGCCTCACCATTAGCGGCCAAACTATTGCAGAGATATTAGCAGACATACCAGAAGAACCATCTGCCAATCAAGATGTGATTCGGACTTGGAATAACCCGATGTATCCTCAAGGACATTTAGCTATTCTCAGAGGTAATCTGGCAACGGAAGGATCTGTCGCCAAAATTACTGGGGTGAAAAAACCAGTAATTACCGGCCCCGCACGGGTGTTTGAATCGGAAGAAGCCTCTTTAGATGCAATTTTGGCGGGTAAGATTCAAGCTGGTGATATTCTAGTCATCCGCTACGAAGGGCCGAAGGGCGGCCCGGGAATGCGAGAAATGTTGGCTCCCACCTCAGCAATTATCGGTGCTGGTTTGGGTGATGCTGTGGGATTAATTACCGACGGGCGCTTTTCTGGTGGTACTTACGGCATGGTGGTTGGTCATGTTGCTCCAGAAGCGGCAGTTGGTGGTGCGATCGCTCTTGTAGAAGAAGGCGATAGTATTACTATTGATGCACCGGCTCGTTTATTGCAATTGAATATATCCGAAGAAGAATTGGTTCGTCGTCGCGCTAACTGGCAACCTCCGGCTCCGCGTTACACAAAAGGCGTGTTGGCGAAATATGCCAAATTGGTATCTTCTAGCAGTATTGGTGCTGTAACAGATTTGGACTTGTTTTAAGTCAACTACCTACACTGTACTGACGGTACAGTGTAGGCTTGCTAATTCATTCAAAGTATGGAATATCGGATATAGGTGCGTGTATGGTTTATTGAAAGCTAGACGGGCGATACTCCTATTTGTAGTAATTTTTACCTAAATTTTATGAATTTTTGTAAAAATCTTGAAGAAGTTTCAGGAAATTTACATAGCAGTTATGATGTCAATAGAGAAATCACGGAAATATAGTTGACAGTCAACTACTTAAAACCGAAAAGGGTACAAAATGAATAATGTCAAACTAACGATCGCTCTTGATAATCCAGACTTAGATGCAGAGGAGCAAGAGCGGGAAACGCGAAATCTCTTGCGAGAAATTAGAGACTTAGATGTAGAAAGTGCTGAACTTGTAGCAGTTGCGGAAACACCCAAAGATTCAAAGGCGTTTGGAGGTTTCCTACTGGGTGTGTTGCAGGCTGAGGTGAGTATTACCAATTTTAAGAAAGTATTGGGATTTTTGGGCGATCGCTTGGGTAACAAAACTATTGAGTTGGAAGTTGAGGCTAACGGTAAAAAACTCAAGGTTAAAGCCAGCAGCCAGCAAGAATTAATGACTGCGATTGCAGCAGCACAAAAGTTTGTAGCAGCAAGCTGAGAAATGCCATAACAGGAAAGAGGATAGGGACATGACGAAGGTAGCACTCCTAATAGGAATTAGTGATTATGAGGTTGGTCTTAACCCATTACCAGCGTCGGTAAAGGATATGCAAGAGATCGCCAAAGTTTTGCAGCATCCAGAAATGGGTGATTTTGCTGAAACAGATATCCAAAAACTGGAGAATCCTGATCCTCAGAAAATGCAGGAAGCGATCGAGAAGCTGTTTAGCGATCGCGGTAAGGATGATCTAGCAATAGTTTACTTCTCCGGTCACGGCATTAAAGATGAGAGCGGCAAACTTTACCTTGCTACTCGCCTAACACGTAAAAATACTCAAGGACAACTCATAAAATCAACTGCTGTTCCCGCCAGTTTCATTCATAACATCATGAGCGATAGCCGCTGCAAGCGCCAAGTCATAATTCTCGACTGTTGTTTTAGTGGTGCTTTTGCCGAGGGTTGGTCAGCCAAAGATGATGGTTCTGTCAATATCCAGACACAACTCGGCGGAGAGGGGCGAGTTGTCCTGACCTCCTCCACTTCGACTCAGTATTCTTTCCAGCAACAGGGAGACAATCTTTCGACTTATACTCGTTATCTCATTGAGGGTATTGAAACAGGTGCCGCAGATTTAGGTAATGATGGTGCAATTTCGGTCGATGAGTTGCATGAGTACGCGAAAAAAAAAGTTCAAGAAGCCACTCCCGCCATGAAACCAGAAATCTATGCTTTCAAAGAAGGATTTAAAATCCTGTTGTCTAAAGCACCAATTGGTGATCCAAAACTTAAGTATCGCAAAGAAGTAGAGATTTATGCCAGTCGGGGCGAGATTTCGATTATTGGTCGCAGAATATTAGATGCCCTACGTCAGAATTTGGGGTTGCTCCCTGAAGAAACTGCTGCAATTGAAGCTGAGGTTTTAAAACCTTATCGAGAGTACCAACAAAAATTGCAGGAATATAAGCAGGCATTAGTTGATGCGATTGGGCGCGAGCAGACTTTGAGTGACTATACTCGCAATGATTTGCGACGTTATCAAGAAATTTTAGGACTTAGAGATGAAGATATAGCGTCAATTGAAGAAACACTAATCGCAGGAGAAGTCACACATCAAGCTATTAATGTTTCTGAGTTAGATAAGTACCTGCAAGTTATTACTTCCAAGCTAGGAAAAGTCACATATCAACCTATTAACCTTTCTGAGCCTCCACCATCAGTACAGCCACATCATCGTGTAGAGATACCTTCTCAGCCAAAGTCTTCTTCATCAAATCAAACAACGACACCAAAAACCCATAATTCCATAGAGAAAGTGCTACTGCGGGTAATTGCTGTGCCTTTCTTTCTTGTTGGCGCAGTTTGTGCAATCGGGGCACTTTACGGACTTTTTAGCGGTAATGGAGTACAATTTGTTATATGCCTACTTTTCAGCATTCCTTTTATGTGGTTAGGTACTTCTATGTGGAAACCTTAAATATTTTTACTGCACTTTGATTTTGACTAAGATATGCACTTTTTGAAACAACCAGTGCGATGATCGTTAAATATAGAAATAACAAAAACTGATTTAATGCTGGCGATCGCACTGACTCATTCTGATATTTCAAAATAGCGATCGCATCCAGTCTTTAACTTACAACAACTCGATAAACTCATCAACACTCAACCCAACCTGTCTAATAATTTCCCGGTAAAGTTCCTTTATCTAATTCTTGATGATTTGGAACAACGACTTCAGCAAATGGCTCATGCCGACGTAAAATAATGTGGCTTCCACGTTGTCGTAAAATATAAAAACCAGCCTTTCCCAAAGCTTAAATGCACTCTTGACCAGAAACGAGCGGTAACTTACTCATACATCGACCAAAACAGTTTCCAGATGATCTTCTGGAATAGGCCGACCTTCTTCTTTTAAAACCTCAATATATAGTTCTATAGCTTCCTTGATGTTGGCAACAACTTCTTCTTTGGTCTTCCCTTGGCTGATACAAGCAGGTAAGCTAGGACATTCAGCCACCCAGTAACCATCTTCTCCTGGATATATAATTACTTGCCGTTTCATCTATTACTCCTACAAAATAAGTCTTAGAGGATGTTTGAAAAGTCTACGGTTGTATCCCCTCGATTATCGGGGGGAAACCTTCTCAAAGTCCTCCAATTTATCGGAGGATTTAGGAGGATCTAAAATCTAGTCACGAATGTGCGGTTTGCAGAAATCAAAAAAGCCAAAATCTCTCACAAAATATCTGGATTTTCCCCTAGTTCTCTTAATCTAGCCGCTAAACGAGCCGCCTGTGCAACTGCGGCTTCCTCTCTTGCAGCAGCAACTTCTGCTTGTGCAGTTGCGGCTTGTGCTTGTGCAGCAGCAACTTCTGCTAGTGCAATTGCTGCTTCTTCTGGTAGCAAAACCAAATTACCAGCCACATCGTAAAACCGCAACCATATCGCTGTTTCTCTGTCTATTATTCCCTGACTCGTCCCCAACCATAAACCTAAACGCTTACACCATAGCCACCCGCGCTCATTTGGTGTCAAAGGCTGATACTGCTGATTATCATCTAAATGCCACCCCTGCAAAGAATTAGGATCAAAGGGATCATAGACAAAATAATCTGATGTTCGGAAAGTTTGTTCATAAAGGTTTTTCTTAATACCCTTGTCTATTGCTGCGGTAGATGGTGACATTAATTCCACGATGACATCAGGATAACGACCATTTTCTTCCCAAACTACCCAACCTTGTCTAGAGTTATTACCGTCAACATTTAACACCGCAAAGAAATCTGGGCCTCGTAAATCACGGTTACGAACCTGGGTGCTGCTGTAGTAAATAAACATATTGCCCCCAGTGAAGAAATCATTGCGATCAGCCCAAGCTTGTTGCAATGACCGAATCAGCACATTCATAGCAATACGGTGACGATTTGATTCCAAGGGTTCACCATCATCAAAAATTAAATCTGTGGGCGGTGTGGGGTGTTCCCAGTCTAGAATGGCTCTTGGGTTGTTTTCGGTAGTCATGAGCGATCGCCTTTCTCAGAAAGCCTTAGATTTTTATCATAAATTATTCTTGACCCAATCTCGAAAATTACGCATAGCTTGACTTCTGCCAATTGTTAAACACTGCTGAACATATTCATTAACTAATTCAATAATTGGAATACCAAGAAAATTAGGACTAGATTCAGATTTTATATATTTTCCTTCTTTTAGCAAGGAAATTTCTAAACCTTGTTGTGTATGTCGCTAAAGTTCAGGAACTCCCAAAATTTCATAATTTTCAAATCAAGTGCGAGAAGTAATATCAATTTCGATTGCTAAATCTGGTGGTGGGTCTATATTTAAATCAATGCGATTTTTACCAATGATAGCAGCTTGATTTTGAATATAAAAACTGGTATCTGGTTCTACTGCTTGCCGCGATCGCTCATTTTTAAGTGTTGTAGAACCGAAAGGCTCAAAATCAATTTGGAGTTTGTCTAATAGGATTTTGATTAAATCACCAATAAGCTCTTTATCTTTTTCGTGTTCTGGTAGGTAAACCATAATTTCTAACCAACCATCACTATAAGAAATACGTGCAGCACGTTTTTCTCCCATTTCTACCAAAATATTTTCTAACTGCTGCCAACTAATATCTTGGAGCAACATTTCTTGACCAGGTTTAATAATAATTTGTTGCAGTTTTAAAAGCATAAGATTTTACTTTTTGCTTGTTAAAGGAATACGGATGGTAAACTCTGTTCCACATCCTGGGGTAGAATCAACTTCGATAGTTCCTGTATGTTTGTCTACAACAATTTGATAGGCGATCGCCATTCCTAATCCGATTCCTTTGCCCACAGGTTTAGTAGTAAACATGTGGTCAAATACCCGTTGCTTGACATCCTCTGACATCCCAATACCATTATCGTAAATCTGCACGATCGCGTCATGAGTTGATTCGTCAATTTGGGTTTGGAGCTTAATTTGATTAGGATTAGTTTTAAGATCCTCAAAACTCCGTTTTTGGCTGGCTTCTTCCAATGCATCGATCGCATTCACCAAAACATTCATAAACGCCTGATTCAGTTGCCCTGCGTAGCATTCTACTAGAGGTAAATTACCGTATTTCTTAACGATCTGAATTTCTGGTAGATTGGGCGTGGCTGTGAGGCGACGGTTCAGAATCATCAGAGTGTTGTCTAATCCTTCATGAATATCTACAAATTTCATGTCTGCTTCATCGAGGCGCGAGAAATTACGCAGCGACAGCACAATTTGGCGAATGCGCTTGGTTCCCACTTGCATTGATGTCATTAGCTTGGGTAAATCTTCTGCGAGAAACTCAATATCAAGGTCTTGGGCGCGATCGCGAATTTCTGGTGTCGGATTTGGGTAGGTTTGTTCATAAAGCTTTAGCAAGTCGAGGATACCTTCACTGTATTCAATGGCATGGTTGAGGTTGGCATGAATAAAATTAGCAGGATTATTGATTTCGTGTGCCACCCCAGCAACCAATTGTCCTAGACTAGACATTTTTTCGGTCTGGATGAGTTGAGCTTGGGTATTTTGCAATTCTTTCAGGGTTTTGCTGAGTTGCTGCGCCTGCTGGCTGGAAATAAAGGCGCGATCGCGAATCTGTTCATATAATTGCACCTGTCGCCATGCACTAATCAACCCAACCACCAACAATCCTCCCAAAACCGTGGCCAACAGGTTCAACGCCTGCAATGGCGATTCAATATTTTCTTGTGGCACAATCAACGCTACCGACCAATTTGCTTCTCTCAGGGGAGTGTAAGCAACATAGCTCCATTTACCATCCAATTGAGCCAATTCAATGTTTGTGTGTTTAGCCACCATTTGTTGAGTAATTTCAACTAATCTGGGATTGGAGGAGTTAAGGAAACTCTGAGCGGCTTTTTCGGGTGTACCAATTAGTTCCGTGTTGGGATGAGCGATGGGAACTCCTTGAGAATTCAACGCAAAGGCATAGCTGCCTTTACCTTGATGTAAATTGCCGATCGCCTCAACTACTCGCTTAATCGGAATCCCTCCCATTAAAACACCTGCTGGCTTTGTGCCTGTTTCGGCAGGAATTGGCGAACTGATCTGAATCTGTAACTGACTGTTTGTGCGGCCAATAATTGGATCGGCGGCTACCGTTTCACCCGCCATACTCCGCTGAAAAAATTCTCGATCTTTAACATTGGGATGACCCCCTTGAGTATTAATTAATGTACCATTTGGTATGCCTAATGCCATGAGCAAAAACGTTTGCAGCCGCTTCACCTCAGATTGTAAGTAAGGTTCCATCACAGACCAATCTAGCGATCGCACCACAAGGGAATTTGCCAAAGTCTTAATTTCTGTCTTGCGAATGGCTAACCAGTTATCAATTTCATCTTCACCTTGGTGTGTTTTTAACAGTACTTGCTCCTTGAGACTATCGAGCAGCAACCCCTTAACAATCTTGTAGCTAGTGATGGCAGTGACGCTAATGCTAATGGACAAAATCACCACAATTGATAACAATAGGAAGTTTCGCGATCGCCATTTCAATGAATAGTAATTTTGGTTAATTGGGGTATACCATCGGGGATTGATTTTCAACCAGCTTTTGCGTAATTTAAGGATCATCGTTGCTTTATTCCAAGTTAAAATTTCAAAGGTAAAAATCAATAGTGCTGAGTAAAGTAGAAATTACTCAGCACTGGCTCAACCTTAGCTATCCGCTAACAGCAGTCTTTATTGTCGTTGAGTAGAGATTTGAATGACAAACTCTGTGCCCTGTCCAAGTTCTGAAGTACAGGAAAGTGAACCGCCATGTGCTTCAACCACAATTTGACGAGCGATCGCTAATCCCAATCCTGTGCCTTTTCCTACTGGTTTGGTGGTGAATAAATGGTCAAATACTTTTTGTTTAATCTCCGGTGACATTCCCATACCATTATCAGCAATCTTAATCAAAACGTGCTGACCTGAGTCTGTTACACGGGTTTGAATAGTGATGCAATTAGGGTTGGCTAGAATCGCTTCCAAACTATGCTCTGTATTGTATTGTTCAAGTGCATCAATGGCATTTGCTAGCAAATTCATAAACACCTGATTAAGTTGTCCAGCAAAGCATTCCACTAGGGGTAGTTTGCCATAATTCTTCACCACCTCAATTGCCGGACGGTTTTCGTTAGCTTTTAAACGGTGTCTGAGAATTAGAATAGTGCTGTCAATGCCTTCGTGAATATCAAAGGGAACTTTATAATCTTTATCTGCTCTGGAAAAGGTTCGCAAACTGGTACTGATACTGCGGATACGACTAACACCCAATTTCATCGAGTCTAGCAATTTAGGTAAATCTTCGCGTAAATAATTCAGGTCGATGGCATCAATTTCATCTTGAATATCTGAGCCAGGATTAGGAAACTTTTGTTGATAAAGGTTAATTAGTCCAAACAAATCTTTGACATAATCTTTGGCTGGTTCTAAGTTGCCGGCAATGAAGCCGACAGGATTGTTGATTTCATGGGCAATACCTGCTACCAAATTACCAAGGGCAGACATTTTTTCACCCTGCACTAATTGCAATTGCATCGTTTGCAGTTCTTGCAAGGCTTGTTCTAATTGTTGTTTTTGCTGTTGCAGCAATTGTTGTGCTTGCTGGCGTTCGGTGATGTCTTCAGAGGTGCTAAGGATACCAAAAACGTTTCCTTCTCTATCTTTTAAAGGAATTTTATTTGTATTCGACCAGTTTTGTTTTCCGTCTACTTGCTGAACGGTTTCGATAATGTTGAGTTCAGCTTGTCCAGATTCCATAATGCGGCGATCGCGCTCTACAAAAAAATCTGATTGCTCACTAGTCCAGGGAAGGTTGTAGTCTGTTTTACCAATAACATTTTCTGGCACTCCTAGACCCCAAATTTGAGTAAAGTTATGGTTACAACCTAAATAAAGACTATTGCAGTCTTTCCAGAAAACAGAGTGGGGAATATTGTCGATAATTAACCGCAAAAATTGTTCAGTCTGTCCAAGGTTTTGTAGACTATCTTGTGCTTGCTGATAAAGTCGAGCGTTTTCTAGAGAGATTGCAGCTTGAGTACATAACAGATTGAGAATTTCGACGCGATCGCTCGTAAACGCCCCAGTGGTAAGATTGTTTTCTAAATACAAAATCCCCAACAGTTTGCCTTGATACAGAATCGGCGTACATAACAAGCTTTTGGGTTGCTGACGAATGATGTAGAGATCGGAGATCAGCGCCGGATGGACTGTTGCATCAATGATGACGGTAGGTTGCAGGTTGCGTTTGACGGCGTAAATCAGGCTATGGGGAACGTCTGCACTATCTTCCACAAAAATGGACTGTAGCACGGTTGATTGCTGCCCAACTTCAGCAGTCGCCTCAACTACCAATCTACCTTCTTTAAGCAATAGTAAGGCACACTTATCTGCTCCAGCATTTTCAATCACTACTTGTAGCAGCTTTGTAAGTAATTTATCGAATTCAATTTCACTGGAGAGAGTTTGAGAAGCTTTGAAAACTGTTGCCAAATCTAGTATTACTGATGTATTGCTGCTAGAGGTTACTGACTTGCTGATGCTTGGGTGCAAGGTAGCAATAGGATTAATCTTTGTGATCGTCTCATCGGGCGTGAATAGCGATACTCTTTCAGAGTCACTTCGTGAAGGCTTCTGTTGTAAGATGGGGGCTAGCAATTGTGGATAACGCTGTTCTAGGTCATCAACTTTGGCTTTAGCACCCCAGCGAGTGTAGCAATAGTAAGCATTAATCAAATACTCTTGGGCAATGCGTTCTTTGTCCCATTCTAAATAAAACTTGGCTGCAAGTTCGTTGGCGAGAGCTTCTTCGTTGAGGTATTCGTTTTCTTTAGCTTTCGCAATGGCGCGATCGTATGACTCGATTGCATCCATATACTTGCCAGTAATTCTTGCCATTTCCGCAGATAACAATAGATATCGATGCAGAAAGTTTTGTGGGCAATTATTCGCCCAGGTTTTATGAGTTTGTTGATGTTCTCGGATAATCTCCCAATACTGTTTTTTCTTCTCTAATGTCGCATTGGGATAGAGAGCTATCAAACTGAGTGGATAATAAAAATGATATTGAATAATTGGAAAGAAACCAGAGTTAGAAGCAAGGGTTTTATCAGCTTCTTCTGCCGCTTTTACAGCATCTTCGTAGCGACCATAAAGGTACGACAATTGGATTTTGAGAAAACAGTACCAGTTAATTCCATGCTCAAAGTTATTTTTCTGTCTCCAAACTTCTATATAGGGAATATCTTCGCTATTGTAATCATCTAATAAATCGGTATTTTTAGATATATCTTGCAAATTCAGTAAAAACTGCCGCTGTAAAGTAAATGCATACAGCATATTGGCATCATTCACCTGTTCCACATAGCTCAAATATTTTTCAGTTTCCGCATAGACTTCAAAGAGGCGATCGCCCTTAATTAACATCGCCCAAATCAGAAACGAAACTGCCCAGACGCCAAATACCAAATTTCCTGTTTCTTGACATATTTGGAATGATTGCTGAGAAAGTGGTAAATTCGTTTTTAAATGCTGATTATAGGGATTAATGGTGTGTGCAAAAATATTATTTGTCTTGAAAATAAATTGAGTGCTATTGAAATGACGATCAAGTTTTAGTGCTAACGTACCGAACTCATAAGCAGTTTGATAACTTCCTTGATTTGCCAGATTCATCCCATACAGACAGTAAGCAAAACCAGAGCTTTCTGCATTGCCATATTTCAACGATAAACCGATCATTAATAGAGGAACCAAGCAACTGAGGTGTTGATCTCCTCCCATATAAGCGGCTGCCCAAACGTCGGCTAAAAGACCCATACAGACCTTCTTATCTGGATCTGTCATCTCAGGCAAATCGAATAAATCTGCTGTCCGAACCGTTTGAAGTTTAGCTTTTAATTCTTGAGGTTCAGTTTCGATGGCAGCTTGCTGTTCTTCAGAAGTGACTGGCAAATGCATCCCCATGATGCTTAAACCTTTCAACCCAGCTTCAAAGCCAGCTGCTATATTTTCGCCCTGAGTCATTTTCAGGTACATCTGAATTCCATAAATATCTGCCTGTTGAAATTTATCTGGGCTATGATTCAAAGCAATATCGAATAATGTCTCTGCCTGGTAAAAATTGCCAATTATATATTCACATTCCGCAGATTGTCGATATAATGCAAATGTAAGTTGATAGTTAGTCAGCCAACTTTCTTCTATTAGCAACTCTCTGCCTGATGTAAAATATTTAACGGCTGCTCTATAAGCAGTAGAAGCTTTGGCTTTTTTTCCAGCAATTAGATTCAGTTGAGCCAGTTCATATCTTTGTGATTGTTCACTAATTATATCAATGCCCTCATTTAACTGATTAACAATATCAAAAATCCTGGCTTCAATTGCTTCCGGCGATATATTGTTTAATAGGAGTTGTCCAATTTTTAGATGAGTAGCTTTTCTTTGAGATTCAGGAATTAGAGAATAGGCAGCTTGCTGAACGCGATCGTGGAGAAAGTTGTAAGAGCAGGAGTCAGGATAACTGTGTTGCTGAAATTCTGAATTTTGAATTTTGAATTCAGACTCATCTTGGTAGAACTTGTAAACTTCATTGGTAGGAATAATTAACCCATCTTGCACTGCTTTCCAAAAGTCTACAGCTGTTTCCACCTGGGATTTTTCATAGACAATCGCTAATGTTGCTAAATCAAATTTGTTTCCCACACAAGCCGCTAATTTCAAAACTTCTTGAGTTTCGATTGGCAACTTCTGAAGTTGAATTGCCATAAACTCTACGACATCATCGCTCAGGGCAAGAAGGCGCACCTGAGCAATATCACATTCCCATCCCCCGTTGTAGAAACTGGCGTGGGACTGAGGGAAGTTAAATGTAATTAGTTGATCTTGGTGTAGCGCTTTGAGAAACTGGGTACTGAAGAAAGGATTGCCTTTAGTTTTGCTCAATACTAACTCTGTTAACGGTGCGGCTAACGTTAGGGAGCAACTCAATGTATCTGCAACTAAATGATTGATAGAAACCTGCTCAAGGGGAGCTAAGGTAATCGTATTGACTGTAGCGCCTAACCTCTGAATCTCTTCCAAAGTCAACATTAGCGGATGTACTGGGTTGACTTCGTTATCTCGATAAGCACCAATTAATAGTAGATAGCCGATGTCAGCTTCACTCATTAACAACTGTATTAACTTTAAAGAAGCAGAATCTGCCCATTGCAGATCATCAATAAAAATCACTAATGGATGTTCTCTTGTCGTGAAGACTTGAGTGAACTTCAAGAACAGCAAATTGAAGCGATTCTGGGCTGCACTCCCAGAGAGTTCCGGTGCAGGAGGCTGTTTACCAATCATAGTTTGCAGTTCTGGAATTACCTCAATCATCACTTGTCCGTTCTCACCCAAAGCAGAGAGAATTTTGCACTTCCACTGCTCCAATTGAGCGTCAGGTTCACTCAGCAGTTGCCCGATTAAATCTCGAAAGGCTTGCACAAAGGCAGAGAAAGGGATGTTGTGAAACTGGTCAAATTTACCTTTAATGAAATAACCCCGTTGTCGCACAATTGGCTTGTGGACTTCGTTAACCACAGCAGTTTTGCCAATCCCAGAGAAGCCTGCCACCAAGATAATTTCCGTGCTTCCCTGACTGACACGCTCAAAAGCATTTAGTAAGCTTTCAACTTCAGTTTGGCGACCGTAAAGTTTTTCTGGGATGATGAAGCGATCGCAAATATCCCGCTCACCTAATTTAAAGGATTTAATTGAGCCAATTTCCTGCAATTGATCCAAACATTTTTCTAAATCAAATTTCAGCCCTAATGCACTTTGATAGCGGTTTTCAGCATTTTTTGCCATCAATTTCATCACAATGTCACAAAGAACTTGGGGAATTTCTTCTTCCCTTCTGCCTCCTAATTGATCCGGTTGCTTGGCAATATGACAGTGAACCAACTCCATCGGATCGTGAGATTGGAAGGGTAGGTGTCCAGTCAGTAATTCATAGAAGGTAATACCAAGGGAATAGTAATCACTGCGATAATCAATTCCGCGATTCATCCGCCCGGTTTGTTCTGGAGAAAGGTAGGCGAGAGTACCTTCTAAGACATTAGGGCTGTAAATTTCGCGGGTTTCTCTAGGTAAAAGAGAGGCAATGCTAAAGTCAATCAACTTGACTTGCCTGGTTTCCGGGTTAATGAGGATATTGGCGGGTTTGATGTCTTTGTGGATAACTCGATAGCGATAGAGTCCGTCAAGAATATTGCTGAGAGCGATCGCAATGTCCAAGAACTCTGTCAAAGTATGTTGGTTGTCCCCCATTTCTCTGTTCATCCAATCTCTGAGAGAAATGCCGCCAAAATCCTCCATTACCAGAGCATAGCTGTTGCAGTAAGGTTCCAGACTGTAGGGACGAACAATACCAGGTAGATCAAGATTTTTAGCGATGGTGTATTGATTACGGAATAGCAGCAGTTCGTTGAAGGTGGGATACTCCTGCTGAAGCAGTTTGATCACAACCGGAAGTCGATCATCCTCTCGAATTGCACGGTAAACCAAGGTTCTAGAGCCTGCATAAAGTTGTTCGCTAATTTGATAGTTCAAAAGCTTGTCCATCGGCCCAACTGCTGTATTCATACTTCATCAACTCTTGTTAAATCAGCTATTTATTTAAAGTAGTTTGCCCAAAAATCGGCTTTTGCTAACTTAGTTTTCTTTTGGGCGATACCGAACAGCGCGTCGTAGACATCGCAGTTAACTTGTATGATCTGTCTTGAGCAACTCAAGCAAAACTCTCACTATTTCCGGTAAAATCAAGTTCTGAGGACTGTGGATTTGGGAGAAATTTGGGGTGCCTACACTTGGTGTTAACATTGACCACATCGCCACCATCCGGCAAGCACGGCGGACGGTGGAACCAGATCCCGTAGCGGCGGCGGTGCTGGCAGAATTAGGCGGTGCAGATGGAATTACAGTACATCTACGCGAAGATCGGCGGCATATCCAAGACAGGGATGTGCGGATATTGCGGCAAACAGTGCGATCGCATCTTAATTTAGAAATGGCCGCTACAGAAGAAATGCTCGCGATCGCTCTGGATATCAAACCGGATTACGTCACTTTAGTCCCCGAAAAGCGCGAAGAAGTCACAACAGAAGGTGGACTAGATATTATCGGGAAAATTGCTAGAATAGGTGACATAGTTGATAAATTGCAAAGCGCTAGCATTCCAGTTAGTTTATTTATCGACGCCGAATCAGCACAAATCGAAGCATCTGTCAAGGTACAGGCGGCGTTTATTGAATTGCACACCGGACAATATGCTGAGGCTAAAGATGAAACAAATCGCCAACGAGAATTAGCCATATTAGCTAAAGGGTGTGAACAAGCTATTCAAGCTGGATTGCGAGTCAACGCCGGTCATGGACTCACCTACTGGAACGTCTATCCTGTGGCTGCACTTCCAGGCATGGAAGAACTGAACATCGGTCATACCATCATCAGTCGAGCTGCATTAGTAGGTATAGAAAGGGCAGTCCGCGAGATGAAACAAGCTATAAGAGGGAATGGGGTATAGGGCATTGGGCATTGGGCATTGGGCATTGGGCATTGGGCATTGGGCATTGGACATTGGGCATTGGGCATTAGTTATTTCTCTCTCTGCCTCCCCTGCTTCCCCTGCTTCCCCTGCTTCCCCTGCTTCCCCTGCTTCCCCTGCTTCCTCATCTCCCCTGCTTCCTCATCTCCCCCACTCCCTTAAACTTTAGAGGGGTTGTCACTGCGAAATCTAGAAATTGGGATCAAATCTTCAGCAAAAACTTCTATGAGCGCAACACAATCGAACGACCTGCCGCTTTGGGTACAGGATCGGGATCAGGTGATAGCAGAAAGCACTGATGTCGAGTGGCGCTATCAGACACCGCCTGATTATTCCCGTTCTAACGAGAATCTCGCTAAAGAAAGTATCTACAATCACCTTGAAGGTACATTAGAAGCGATCGTGCAAAACTTGGTACGAACCTTAGAGATGGAGGTATCCTTCAAAGCTAACCCGCAAGAGTGGTTGTCTATTGTGAATGACAAGTTTCGCGTGAGTACCAATGGCGGAGTAGAGTACACCGCAGCAGATTTATCAGCCCAAGGTACTTACAATCTATTTATGGCTGATTCAGAACACTACAAGGCTTCAGAAGAAAGCTTTGAATCATCCGCAAAAGTCTTCCACACAACATTTCCCCAAGGATTTCCTTGGGAAGTAGTGGAAGTTTTCTCAGGGCCACCAAATGTCACATTCAAGTGGCGGCATTGGGGACATTTTAACGGAGAATATAAAGACCATGCACCGACTGGAGAGACAGTAGAAATTATCGGTATGAGCATTGCAAAAGTTACCGACGACTTGAAGGTTATTTCCTTAGAACACTACTTTGACAATAGTCTGTTCTTGGAAAAGCTAACATCTGGTGGCAAACAGACAAAATCTGAAAACCAGAAAAGTGCTTGTCCGTTCAGTTCTTGGTTCAAGAAATCCCACAAAAGTTAGTTTGTAAGGGTACAGAGTGCAGCACTGTACCCTGAAATTATTCACATAGCAACCAAAGGATGAAAATGCAACCATACTATTACGTTTTGGCTAGTCAACGTTTTCTTCTGCAAGAAGAACCGATACACGAAGTTATCAAAGAACGTACCCGTCACTACCACGAACAAGAAAAACAAATAGATTTTTGGTTGGTTGAGCAACCAGCTTTCTTGGAAACACCGCAGTTTAAAGAGATAAAGGCGAAGTGTCCTCAACCATCTGTGGCAATTATTTCTACTAATCCCCAATTTATTACTTGGTTAAAACTGCGTTTAGAGTACGTCATCACTGGAGAATTCCAGGCTCCTTCTGAGGCAATACCTGATGCATTGGCATCGCTTGCGACTGTTTCCTAATCTGGGTATGGGTCATGGGGCATTTGTTATTTCTTCCCCATTCCCCATTCGGTTGGCCGAGTCATTGATCAATGCTATAAAAACTTTTTTGGCTATGGTAGCGAAATAAACTACGGTAACTCTATCAAAAATACTAATAGCCGCACCAATTCCCCAGTCGCAAAAGTTTACCTAAAGGGCGATTGTCAATCAATCACTACGTAGAGACAAGTGCTATATTATTTTGGGGGAACAAAATATTTTTTTATAAAATCTTTTAAGACACCTTAATTTACATAATCTAACTTTTGTGCATAGATTTCAGATTTTACCAAGTGTTTTAGGATTAGCGATGTCTACGATGAGCTTCGCTTACGCAGGGTTGATTGGTGGCATGAGTTCTGTCTTTGCCCAACAAACCATTCCCCTTTGTAAACCACCAAATGCGGGTGAGTATCTTTTATTAGTAGTCAGTCCCACAGCAAATAATCAAAAGCAGTTGCGTAGTGCCTTACCACCTGAGCTTAAGACCATTACCTGCAAATATCTCAATGAAACCGTGACGCGAGTCGGGGGCTTTAACAAAATTGACGATGCCAATCGTTGGGCGAGATATGTCAGCAATATTGTTGGCTTGTCTGCGATAATTACCACTCGACCAACAACAGCAGCTGTGCAGCCACAGTCACAGCCACAGCCACAGCCACAATCACCTCAGCAGACAGTCAGCTATAATCCTCAAGCTTTAGGAGAGGGTTATGCAGTGCTGGTAGATTATTACAACCGTCCAGAACTAGTAAATAGTGTGCAGCAACTAGTGGGAGGTAATGTCGGTTTTGTTTCTTATGGACAACGCCCTTACTTGCTGGCAGTTTATACCACTAACCAAAGTGAAGCGTACAACACATTGCAGAAGCTGAACAATGGCGGTTTCGTTGCCAGCATAGTAGATAGTCGTAAGGTGATTCTGCTGCGCTCAACTGTGCGGTTGTAGTGAGATTAAGTTTACTGGCATCCTAAATACGAATTACCAGAGTAGTAATTTGCCGACCAATTTTAGATTTTAAATTTTGGATTTTAAATTCAAAATTTAAAATTTAAAAAGGTTTTCAGGGAAGGCATTTCTAATAGCTCCGCGAGAAGCAAGCTACATAGAAAAAATCCTTTGATTCTCCGAGCAAGTGTATTACTTCCTGGGTTAAATCCAAAAAGTTTGACAAATTACCAGTTATTAATTATTAATAGCCGCTCAAACAAAGATTTATTGCTCTAGTTTAATAAGCATACCTAGCTAACCAATAAATGGTTATACCCAAAGCCGATCCAGCGATTACCTGAACTGGTGTATGTCCGAGTAATTCTTTCAGACGGTCTTGGCTAAAGTCTGGTTTTTCATGAAATAATTCATCAATCATTTGATTGAGAATACGAGCTTGCTTACCAGCTGCTTGGCGAACTCCGGCTGCATCATACATGACGATGATGGCAAAAATCATTGCAACGGCAAAATCAGGAGATGCCCAACCCAGTGTTTGCCCTACACCAGCAGCTAGAGCCGTAACCAGAGCTGAATGGGCACTGGGCATACCTCCGGTTGTCACCAAAACACGTACATTCAGTTTGCGATTTTTGATGATCTCGACTACGAGCTTTAATGCTTGAGCAATTAAACAAGCTACCAGAGCAACCAGCAGCACCCGGTTGTCTAAAATGTTGCCTATGTCCTGCATGGTATTTTGGTTAGGTTAGTAAATATTAGCAGCAGTTGTTGGTTGAGGAAACATTTAGATTCAACCCAAAATTCCAAATTAACCTAGTACATCACGGTGGAAACAGACCAACTATTCAAAATCACCTAAAAACTTAATTGATAAGCTTTTTTAATTTTGAATGAGTGAATTTTGTCATTCCGTTGGGCGGTGTAGTAGAGCATAGCGTCAATCAAACACCTATTCCCAATTAATAAAACGCTTGCAGTATAGGAATTACGAATTACCCAAAGCGTTACTAGTTGTTGCGACTAGTAATAAAATGAGCGATCGCTTGGAGTGGTTTGGCTCTGTCTCCAAATGGTTCTAATTCCACACAAGCTGCTTGAACTAGCTCTTGGGCTTTTGAGCGTGATTCCTCAAGTCCCCAAAGGCTGGGATAGGTCACTTTCTTAGCTTTTTGGTCTTTACCAGCTGTTTTACCTAATTGCTCTTGAGTAGAAGTGATATCCAGAATATCATCGATGATTTGGAATGCTAGCCCAATATTTTGAGCATAACGAGTCAGTCGCTGCACATCTTCAGGTGATGCATTAGTTATAAGCCCACCACAAACGACGCAAGCTTCCAAAAGGGCGGCTGTTTTGTGTTTATGAATGAAATTTAGGGTTTCTAGGGAAATGTCAGATTTACCTTCCGACTCTAAATCGACAACTTGACCGCCGACCAAACCACCTGCCCCCAACGCCCGACCAAGACGGGCAATGACCTGCAAGACTACCTCTCTCTTAACGCTTTGGGGGGTTTGAATGGCAACAAACTCAAAAGCGAGAGCCAACAAGCCATCCCCAGCCAAAATCGCCACATCTTCGCCATAGACTTTATGATTCGTCAGCTTTCCACGACGGTAATCGTCATTATCCATCGCTGGGAGGTCGTCATGAATCAGCGACATTGTGTGGATCATCTCTACAGCACAAGCCGTTGGCATGGCCATCTCGATGGTTCCACCCATCATTTCACAGGTAGCAAGGCAAAGAATGGGACGTACACGCTTGCCTCCAGCTAATAACGAGTAGCGCATTGACTCATAAATCTTTTCTGGATAAATGATTGGGATAGCCTGATCCAAAGCATTATCACAAAGCTTTTGTCGCTCTTTTAGATAGGCTGCTAAGTTAAATGTGGCTTCCTCTGGTGGTGTCTTTTGAAGTTTATCAGTTGCTACCATTCTTTAATTCCTGACATTTTGGGATTTTTGTCTTATACGTCACAATTTTAAGGTGCTGTGGATCTGAAAAAAATGAAGAGTTAGGAGTTAGCAATAATAATTCTTAACTTTTAACTGATCGCTCCTCAATCTCTTACCGCCCTGGAATAGCTGGCAAATGTATTTTGCAACAATATGGCGACAGTCATAGGGCCAACACCACCAGGAACTGGGGTGATAAATTCTGCTACATCAGCAGTTGATTCAAAGTGGACATCACCAATGAGGCGACTTTTGCCACTAGCATCGGTGACGCGATTCATTCCTACATCTACCACAACAGCGCCCGGTTTCACCATATCAGCAGTAATCAGTCCGGGACGACCTACTGCTGCAATTAGAATATCAGCATTTTGGGTAATGGTTTTGAGATCATGCGATCGCGAGTGAGCGATCGTAACTGTAGCATCAGCTTCTAATAGCATCAGCGCCATAGGTTTACCCACCAAAATACTGCGCCCCACTACTACTGCCTGTTTTCCCTGCAAAGGAATCTCATATTCTTCTAAAAGCCGCATCACACCAGCCGGGGTACAGCTACGTAAACCGCTTTCTCCCCGTACTAGTCGCCCCAAGTTAACTGGGTGCAGTCCATCAGCATCTTTATCGGGATCAATTTGATGTAGCAGAGTTACAGCATCCAGGTGGTTAGGTAAGGGCAACTGCACAAGAATGCCATCCACCTTTTCATCCTGGTTGAGTGCAGCAATTACCTCTTCTAACTCCCTCAGGGTAGTTTGGGCAGGAAAATGCTTACCAAAAGAAGCGATCCCAACTTGAGCGCAGGCTTTTTCTTTATTGCGTACATAAGCGGCTGACGCTGGGTTATCACCAACCATCAACACTGCTAAACCAGGGGATCGTCCAATTTTTGGTTTTAATTGTGTAATGGCAACAGAAAGTTCTTGCTGAATTTTTGCTGCTATTGCTTTCCCATCAAGGAGTTTGGCCGTTTTTGTTTCCATGAAAATTCCCAGCTATGTTAGCTTGTTGTCCAAAGTCCAAAATAAAAATATTGATTCTTGAATCTTGACTTTCGACTATTATTGTGTTGCTGTTTGATGTCGTAGCGTTTCTCTTACAGTAAATCCATAATGTTTATTTTCTCAGATCAACGGCATCATCTGAAGAATAAAGAATTGGGGGAGTGGGGAGTGGGGAGCAGAGAGAAGTTGCAGTAAGTCTTTCCCCTTGGCACCTCTGCCTCTTGTGCCCCATGCCCAAAATAAATAAATCGGTGGCTTTTATGCAACAAACGAGAAATTTATCCCTTTCATTCTTGTACAGGCACATTATTGTTCCTTACCGCTTGGGGTTGACTTTTTTCCTGATAGTAGGACTTTGTAGTTGTGGTAACTTGACATCGCCTGACTTGAGTAAGACTGGCTTAAAAATTGGGACAAATGTCACTCCAATTGGAGAAATTAAACCAAAACAAGACAATCAGGCTATAGTTTACATCCAAGGTCAGGTAGAAAAGCAAGCTCCGTTGATGAAACAGTGGGCTTATGAAATTAATGACTCAACTGGCAAAATTTGGGTTGTCACCAATCAAAAGAATCTCGGTCAGGGCGCACAAGTGGTGATTAAGGGTAAAGTTCGCTACCGAAGTATTCCCTTAGCTGGCAAAGAATTGGGGGAAGTTTATTTAGAAGAAGAGTAATCAGCAATTAAAAATGAAGATATGAACAATCAACAGGTGCATGTAGCGATCGCAATTCTCTATCACGAAAACAAGTTTCTCATGCAACTGCGCGATAACATCCCCGGTATTCTCTACCCTGGTTACTGGGCGCTGTTTGGCGGTCACATCGAACCTGGTGAAACGCCGGATGTAGCGGTAAAGCGAGAAATTTTAGAAGAAATCGGCTATAATCTACCACCCTTTGTTGAATTTGGCTGTTATCCCAACGAAAGAGTTGTTCGTCATGTCTTTCATGCACCACTCTTGGTGGAATTAAATCAACTGGTTCTGAATGAGGGTTGGGATATGGCGTTATTTACACCAGAAGATATTCGCCAAGGTAACTGTTATTCACAAAATGCTGGCGAAGTACGACCTTTAGGGGCAATGCATCAGAAAATTATGTTGGATTTTATTCAGAAAAATTCAACATAATTTGGGGATTGGGCAGGGGCACTTGTACTGAGCTTTGCCGTTGGCGCGGACTAAGAAGAGAAGTATTGGGCATTAGTTATTATTTTATTAATTCTTCTTCCCCTGCTCCCCACTCACTAGAAGCCAAAATAAAGTTAGAACTCTTATGGGGTCATCACTAATGCAATCAGCAAACAAACTGCCGAGATGGTTAACTATAGGATTGGCATTTCCGATTGCCATTCTCAACGGCTGGCTATTGCTCCAGGTTGTACAATATTTTCAACCCTTAGTTAGCATTATTGCCGCCGCCATCCTACTCGCTTTTGTCTTGAACTATCCAATCCAGTTTCTTCAGGAACAAGGGGTGAAACCCAACTTAGCGATCGGGGGAGTGTTACTTTTTACTGTGGTGATTTTAGTCGCTTTAGGCATCACCTTGGTTCCCCTGATTATTCAACAGCTCGTTGAGCTAGCTAATATTTTGCCCAGTTGGATTGATTCTGGTACTGTGCAGCTGCAAGCTTTTCAGGATTGGGCATTAAGTCAACAGCAACTTCCGATTAATTTAAGTGGTTTATTTACCCAAGTTCTGGAACGATTATCTAACCAACTTCAATCCTTCACTGGGAGAATTCTTGGTTTTGCCGTCGATACCATTGGTATTGTCCTGAATGTGCTGCTGGCGGTAGTGCTGACCATCTACCTAATATTGAACGGTGAACGTCTTTGGGACGGAATTTTTCAGTGGTTTCCCTCGAAAATTGGCCCAAAAGTCCGGGAATTACTCCGAGAGGATTTCCACAATTACTTCATCGGTCAAGCAACATTGGGAGCTGTGTTAGGGGTGACAATTACACTGGCATTTTTAGCGCTGCAAGTTCCCTTGGCTTTACTTTTTGGCATTGGTATTGGCTTGTTTTCACTCTTCCCCTTTGGTACGGGGGTAGGTATCGCCATAGTAAGTTTGTTGGTAGCACTGCAAAATTTTTGGTTAGGAGTGGAAGTCTTAGGTGTCGCTGTTGCCATCGACCAAGTTAATTCTAATTTTGTTGCACCTCGAATTCTTGGTAATCTGACTGGACTAAATCCCGTGTGGGTAGTAATTTCTTTACTGTTGGGGGCAAAGTTAGGAGGAGTACTGGGTTTGTTAATTGCGATCCCTATTGCCAGTTTTATCAAGGATATAACAGATAGCTGGCGGGCTGGAGAGTTTAATAAAAGAGATGATATCGAGTTAGAGTCTGTAAAGGTTACAAGTAAAAGAGCAGGAACTTATAGCTAAAATTCAATCATTCAGATTAACTGAAAAACTGGTGAGCTTGTCCAGCAATGAACTGCAAACCCCTGATTTATGATGCTAACTAACAAGAAGCTATTACTTTGGGCATCAATTATTTTCCCTAAAAGTAAGATAAGGGTAAAAAACTTGAGCGTAGGTGTAGCCCGTCCCAGGCATCGCTTGCACTCTGGATATTTGAATATTTTCAGACTATTGTGGCTGATAGAGGATGATTTTTATAAATTTAATATATTTAAATTCAATAAATATTAAATTGTGATATTATCGTCCCCTTGCTGATTAATAGCTAATCGCAAAATTGACAAACCTAAAATTATCAAAAATAGCACTAGCCCAATCGTGCAAGCATAGCTAATTTCCAAGTTGCTGAAGGCTTGCTCATATAAATAATAAACAATTGTTTTAGAGCTATTGAGTGGCCCTCCTTGAGTCATAATGTAGACCTCTTCAAAGACTTTGGTCGCAGAAATAGCCGAAATCACCGCCACTAGTGCTAGATATGGCTTCATCAAAGGTATGGTAATATCCCAATGTTTGCTGATCCCATCAGAGCCATCAATGGCTGCGGCTTCGTACACATCAGCGGGAATTGATTGCAACCCTGCTAAATAAATCACCATGTAATAGCCTAATCCCTTCCACACGGTGACAGCCATGACGCTGGCAAGAGAAATTGGTACAATGCCAAAAATTTTTGCTGGGCTAGTTAGCCAAGGGATACCTTCTGGAAAAAGACCTAAAGCTTTAAATAACTGATTCAGTAATCCGTTTTCTGCATACAGCCATTTCCAAGCTATTCCCGCAACCACCATTGAAATTACCACTGGAGTGTAGTACGCTGCTCTAAACCAATTCATCCCCCGCAGCTTCTGATTTACCAAAATTGCCAGTACTAAGGGAGCAATTACTAAAATTGGTACTACACCCACAAGATATAAAAAAGTGTTTTCCAAGGTTTTCCAAAAAACTGCATCCTTCCAAAGCTTGAGGAAATTAGCGAAACCTATCCATTGTGGGGGCTGGGCAATATCTTCATAGCTGGTAAAGCTGAGATAAAACGCTTGGAGTGCAGGCCAAAAGACAGTTAATCCTAAAAGAACTAAGGCGGGTAGTAAAAATAAATAAGGAGTCAGCCGCTGTTTGATGAACATCCAATTTTTAGGTGTCAATTGATTCATAGGAAGTTTAATAGTTATTTTTGCTTTGTCAGAACAAGGATTTGGAGATGTGAGTAGATGTAAGCTTCAATATTTTAAGGGCATATATTTGCTTGCCTAAGCGTACCCCTACGAGGAAGCAAGCTAGGTGTAGCCTCTCGTAGAGAAGCCTCGTCTTAGACATCGCTAATTAATAACTCGGAGATAAACTGCAATGGAAACTCAGCACAATCCGCCAATTGAACATCAAAATGTCCCCATAAACCACCGTGGACTGCATGAATTTTTGTATAGTTCCGATGATGAACACGCCGCCATTGAGGTGAGTATAACTCCTGAACTGGCAAACAATGGTACTGAAATCATTGACCTTGAGGCTTGGAGTGTGGCTGCTCAGAACGCTAAAATTGCAGGAGTTTATGCAGTGTTAGATGCAGGACGCTGCACACAGTACATTGGCTATTCTCGCAATGTGTTACTTTCCCTAAACGGTCATCTTCGCCAAAACGGTGAGCAAAAGTGTGCTTTTGTACGTGTGGAAGCATTCAAGTTTCCCAAGCGTCAGGAAATGGAAGATTTGCGAGATGTATGGATAGCAGAACTCGAAAGTACGCCACCTGGTAATGCAACTGATTGCGGAATGTGGGCTAGCACGGTAGGCGAAGCTACTAAGGCGGTAATGTCAGAAGCTCAACGTCAAGCCTATGAGGAGAAAAAGCTAAAACTGCGGAAAGCAATGGCTGACACAACCCTTTCTAAAGAGTCAGAAACAATAGATGCGAGTGCAGCCGAACGTCAGCGTCAACTTGAAGCTGCTGTGAAAAACGATGACTGGAGTGTAATCATCGACGCACAGACACAGGAAACCAAGTATTGATTTTTGTCAGCTTGAGTGCCTTATCTGACTTTATGTTAAGTAAGTGGCATGAAAGTACTGTGAAAGATGAGAATTAAGATTTTAAAACGCAGAGGGGCGCAGAGGGAAGCGCAAAGGTTCGCAGAGAATTAACTCCTCTGGGTTCCTCTGCGTAAACCTTTGCGTTCCTCTGGGTTAAAAAAAGGATATTATGACGACAAAATTAGATGCCCTGATTAATTCTCTAGAAGGCATAGAAACCATCACCGACTCCACGCAAGTCGCAAAATTATCTCAGGATTATCATACTTTTAGCCCGGTGCTAGTGTCGAAACTAGAGGGAAAAGTTGGAGATATCGTAGTGCGTCCCGCCAATGAAGCAGAGGTTTTAAAAGTTGCAGCTGCCTGTGCGAAACACCGTGTACCTGTAACTATGCGGGGTGCTGGCACCGGGAATTATGGGCAATGCGTACCTTTGCATGGTGGTGTAATTTTAGATATGACGCGAATGCAAGAGATTCTTTGGGTAAAACCGGGGGTGGCGCGGGTAGAAGCTGGGGTGAAGTTGGCGGCGTTGGATAAAAAAACACGAGAAATCGGTTGGGAAATCCGTATGGCACCCTCCACGTACCGCACAGCCACAATTGGCGGATTTATTGCTGGGGGAAGTGGCGGCATTGGCTCAATCCAATATGGGTTACTAGCCGATCGCGGTAATATCTTAGCACTGCGAGTGATAACTGTAGAAGATGAACCCCGTGCGATCGAATTACGCGGCGACGATGTACAAAAGGTGAATCATGCTTGGGGAATTAACGGCATCATCACTGAAGTAGAAATTCCTTTAGGGCCAGCTTATCCTTGGGCAGAAGTCATTGTCACCTTTGATGACTTTATGACAGCAGCAAAGTTTGGTCAGGCTCTTGGCAATGCTGATGGGATGATTAAGAAGTTGATTTCTGTTTTTGCATCCCAGATTCACCAATACTTTCACGCCCTACAACAGTATATTCCTGAAGAGACTCACTCAGTATTTTTGATAATTTCTGAACCGAGTTTGGAATTCTTACCGGCTTTGGTGCAGCAATACGGTGGCCAGATTACATATAAAAAACCAGCCGAGGAAGCAGCCAAAGGTACACATTTAGGAGAATTTAGCTGGAACCATACCACCTTACTTGCCCGGAGTGTAGATACTGGTATTACATACTTACAAAGTCTGTTTCCTAGCGATAGCGGTTTACAACTAGTAGAGCAGATGTATCATTACTTCGGCGATGAGGTAATGATGCATTTAGAATTTTTTCGAGTGAATGGTGTCGTCGTTCCTGGTGCTTTGCAACTTGTGCGTTACACCACAGAAGAACGCCTCAACGAAATTATCCGCTATCACGAAGAACAGGGTGTGAGTATTGCCAATCCTCATACGTATATTATTGAAGACGGCGGCAGAAAAGTTATTGATCCTGAACAGTTAAAATTTAAAGAAATAGTTGATCCTTATGGGTTGATGAACCCCGGTAAAAGCAAGGTTATTCAATTCCAAATTCCAAATTAGCAAACTAGAGAAACAAATACAGCAGAATTCAGAATTTAAAAGTAAAACAGGCTTTGTACCTGACTTTGAGACTTAGCTTGTGTACTTGATCAACTTGAAATCCGCTATATCAGAGCTTTCTCTGTATATTTGTGTAACCTCCTTCCAAAAAGCTAGTTGCTGGGCGTTTATAATTTGTGGTTTGATTTCTACAAGCCGTGGGGTTGAAGAAGAATTCAGAAGTCAGAAGACTTTAGGAATCAGAATAAGAAAGTGGGGGATAAGCGCGGAAAGTCGGAACAGCGGCTGACGCAGGAAAGATCAGTTTGTGATGTTTACCATTTATTCATTCCTCTTCAATTCTGAATTCTGACGACTGACGCCTTTATTCTTTTCGGATAACCCAAAATCCAACATCCCAAAATCGCCCATGATTGAAATTGACGGTTCCTACGGAGAGGGAGGCGGACAGGTTCTTCGCACTTCCTTAAGTCTAGCCGCCATCACCGGCGAACCCATACGAATTACAGGCATTCGCGCTGGACGCAAAAAGCCAGGATTAGCAGCACAACATTTAACAGCAGTTCGGGCGGCGGCGAGAATTTGTAATGCCCAACTACGGGGTGATGCTTTGGGTTCAATGTTGCTGGAATTCATCCCAGGTAGTGCTGTGCAAGCTGGAATTTATACCTTTGATGTTAGTAAAGCACAACAAGGTGGTTCTGCAGGTGCGATCGCTCTAGTTTTACAGACAATTCTCTTACCTTTAGCACTAGCATCCGGCAATTCACAGGTAACACTAAAGGGTGGAACTCATGTGAACTTTAGCCCGACAGCGACGTATATTGAGCAAGTTTATTTGCCGATACTGCAACGTATGGGTGTTGAAGCCCAAGTCAAGTTAGGCGCTTGGGGGTGGTATCCCCAAGGTGGCGGAGAGGTAGAGTTACAGGTAGATGGTGGTGGTAAACTCGGCGGGATCAACTTGTTGGAACGGGGAGATTTACAACAGGTGCGGGGACTAGCAGTGGTGACGGAATTGCCTTCTCATATTCCCCAACGGATGGCGAATCGGGCGGAGAATTTGTTACGGTCAGCCCATTTAAAGGTTACTGTACAGACCTTACGAGAAAGAGGTGTGGCACCTGGGGCGGGTATTTTCCTAACTGCTGAGTATCAGAATAGCTTAACTGGCTTTGGTGGATTTGGGCGTTTGCGGTTGTCAGCGGAAACAGTTGCAGAGATTGCTTGTCAGCAACTGCTAGAGTTTCATCACACCGGCGCACCAGTGGATGAACATCTAGCAGATCAGTTATTATTGCCGGCAGCTTTAGCTTCACAGAGAAGTCAGTATCGGGTGGCTGAAGTGAGTAGACATTTGACGACGAATGCAGCAGTAATTGAACAGTTTGGGTTGGCGCAAATCACGGTAGATGAAGCTGAGAAAATCGTGTCGATAATTCCTGTAATTGATGGATAAGATTAAAGACTAAACACTTTCTTAAGAGCCTTGATTTTTGTAGTATTAATGCCACATTCAAGTTTAGAGATAGGATTTAAGGTTTTCCACTTGCCTTTACTTGCACTGAATATAATATCAGATGATTTTTCTATATCAATAGCTTCAAAGCCATCTATTTTGGATTTTGATAAATAACTCAAACGAGTAAAAACTTCATCTCTTGATGCAGATTTAATACTCACAATTTCTGGTGGTGGTAATGGCGGTAATGATGAGAGAAAGAATACTTTTGCAAGAGCTTCCAATTTTTTGCCTCTAGTAATTCCACATTTCAAGGTAAGAATTGGGTTAAAATTAGGCCAGGTTTCGCGATTAGACTCTGCAATTCGATTTGTGGCAACAATAGGATCTACACCCTTTAATGCACTATTTGGTTCTGATATTAAGTATTTAAGTGCAGCTAGAATAGTATCTCGTGATGCTGTATTCAAATTTACTTTAGGTGAAACTTCTCTAGCTAAAATTTTTGCCTGCTCAATACTTTGAAATTCTGGTGAGATGACTATACACCAGATTCGCTCTAACTTAGCTTGTTGAGCAACTGCATATACAAAATGATTACTAACAACTTGATATTTATAATCACCAATTTCTTTAACAATAACAGGAATCCAATTCCGTCCATCAGCTTTTAAGATAGACTCTGCTGCTGCTTTGATGATAAATTCAGATTCGGAAAACTTCTCTCCAGCTTCAATATCAGTTAACTTCAGATGCATTAGTTTGCCAATATTATCAAAATCACTCATGCAATAAAATACTCCTTAGCTAGATCAAGATAATAATTTGTAGCAATACAATGCGTAAAAGCTGCTGGAATTCGAGCAAAGGCTCCACTTGCTATAATTGCATAACTTGGCAGACTGAATATTTTTGTATGGTTATTAGGATAAAAATAAGGACGTAAATTGAAATTAGATGCTTCACTTTCTCTGGTAATAATAGCTTCAATTTCCTGATTTGCTATTCTAAGCTGAGGAGGAGTGATATTTTCACCATTAAAAAATATAGGTAATGCAATTGGGCCACCATCTTGTCTAGCTGCCTTAACTTTTGGTACTAACTCTTTAATTACTTTAGCTGCATTATTTAGGGATGCTAAATTATTGTGCTTGGTAGGTATCAAAATGACATCACAAGCGAAGAGGCTACTTTGACTAAAAAACATCCAGTTTGTCGGACAGTCTATGAATATATAATCATATTTATACACCAAAGGTTTTAGAGTATCTTTTAACCTAGCAGCCCCCTTTTCAATTCTTGTTGCTAAGTCTTGCTCTGTAAAATCTACCAGTTTGGGATCTGCGGAAATGACATCAAATTGGAATAATTTACCAGATTTAAATTTGACTTTAAATGCTTGAACTGCATCGTGAACGTTTAAATTTCTATCGGATAGACAATCATACAAACTAATTTTTCTTACTTCTAGACCAAGAGATTTAGTTAAATCTCCTTGCTGTGGATCAAAGTCAATTACTAAAACTTGCTTACCTTGTTGTGCAAGAGTGGCTGCTAAATTAGCAGTTGTTGTAGTTTTGCCCACACCCCCTTTGTTATTGTAAACACAAACAGTTAAGGCTTTGGGCGGATTGTCAATTAAATGCTTGACATCGGAAACAATAGTATTAATATTCTCTTTTTTAATTAAACTATTTGGAGTTGCAGGAAATATAACTTTTCCATGTCGCCGGAATAGCTGGATATAAACTGAATCAGTAATAAGTCCCCATTGAGATGTGTTGCACTTAGAATCAAGTAGATATTTTTTTATTTGCTCTCTAGTGTTTATGTATTGAGGAGTGCCTTCTGATAAATTAAATTTAGCTCCTGTTCCTGTTGCTCGTGCTTTGATTTCAACAAGTAAATAGGGATTGGTCTTAGAGAATAAAAAAATATCACCATCAGTATTTTTGCGAACAGCAAAATCTACTGTCCCATGTCCTGTGGGAAACTGTGGAAAACGTTCTTTATCATTAAATCCAAGTGCGTTTATTAGAGGTCTTACAAATATCTCACTGATCAGCGTCTCACTACTCTCATCAGGCAAAATGTTGTCTAAAATCTGGTTCCAGTCTGTAAGTAGCATTGCTTAATAAGCAAACGGGAACAATGACAAAACCGTTTGTTTGATTAATTGAATCAAATTTGTTACTTAATTAACCTCAGTATTTTTAACTAATTGAATTGATTGCTATATTAAAGCTTTTATCTAAAAGCGATCGCTAGCAACACAAAGATGAAGCACAAGTCAATATACGAGTGCAGTACTCACACTTGCCTGTAATCAGCCACTAACCAATTTAAAAGGCGACTGCAAGTATCGTTGAGACTAAGTTCAGTTGTTTCTGATACTTGCTATTTACTTAACATAACTAGACAGCATTGAAGTAGCACTCATAAAACATGGTAATAAATTTATTAGTGATATATATAGAATTGGAACAAAACCGTGATTGATGAGCAAGAAATAGAAAAATTGTGGCAAGCCTTCAAGGTATTAGACGTAGACGGGAACGGATCGATCTCAACTCAGGAATTGGGGGAGGTAATGCGATCGCTAGGACAAAATCCTACGGAAACCGGGCTGCGTGACTTAATCAAAGAGATTGATGTTGACTTGTCAGGCACTATCGACTTTGAAGAATTTAAAACGCTGATGATCGCTAAGGTAGGCGATCGCCAAAGCCGCCTGAAGTTAGCCTTCAGCGCCTTTGATGAGGACGGTAGCGGTCACATTACTGCCGTCGAGTTGCGGACAGTTATGAGTCAGTTTGGGCTGACAGACGCTGAGTTGAATGAGATGTTACAGGAAGTAGATCATGATGGCGATGGCTCAATTGAATTTGATGAATTCTGTCAGCTAGTACCGGAAGAGTCAGAGAGCAAAACTGGTTATCAAGACTCACCGATTTCCCTTAACAGTTCGCTCAAAACAGTTGCTACTTCCAATCAGACAGCAGCAGCCACCCAGCCGACACGACAAGAAGCAAGCAGCAACACAACTCCTGAGTTGGCACAGCTAAGAGAACAGTTAGCGCAACACCCAAACTCACCGAATCAGAAAAAAAGCGGTACGTCCCCTTTGCAAATGCAGATTGGTCTATTTCGTTTGATTCAAGGAGCAGCCTACCGCAGTTTCCGTGAGAGTTTCTCCGCCAACCACGAAACTCACTTGCGGGTAAAAAACTTGCCATACAGAATTACTGATTTTGTGGAGTTTGTCAAACAGGCGATCGCACTCTACAAAGGATTAGGTATAATTTCCGAGGATTGCTACCCTGTCGTGGATGCAGTGGTTGAATCGGTTGCTGATGAATATGCCCGATTGCAAGAGCGGATCAAAAACTGGAAAACAGTGGCAAAGACACCAGAAATGTTGGCAGAACAGCAAGCGATTTTAGAGGCGCGGAGTAAATTTGCCAATGTCAAAGAAAAGTTTGCTGCTGGAGTCGAGTTTGCAATTACGATCAAAAAGAAAAGTCTCAGCTTGGGTGACATCGTAGAAGGTGTGCTAGCCATTAACGAACTCAATCGTCTGAGGGGAATAGAACTGAATGAAGAAATGGCTCCACCACCAACTAAATCTGCGGGAAATCCCAAAGACTATTTGAACAAGTGGAACCGCGTCATCCTCTCCCAGGCAACGGAGGAAATAGATGGTGCAATCATCCCAGTAGCATATTGGTATGAAGACTTTATGCCAAAGTTGTTGGCGGCCTTTAGTGTTTCTAGCACAGCAGATATCCAAAGCAACACCGTACCCAACGAGGCGGCTTTGGATGAATGGTATCAGTGTACAAAAAACTCAGGAGAATTTAACCGCTACGGGGCAGATGTTGCAGAAAATTTTCCCGATTGCACTCCCAAAGAGAAACTGATACTCAAACAAGCATGGCGGCTAACGCATCACTACCTGAATGGAGTGCAAAAACGGCGCGAACGCCTAGAATTTGGGCGAGAATCAGGGGCGCTGTCGCAGTATGTAGCATTCATTGATGTCTATCTAGATCGGACTGAGGTGAAGGATTCCCAGATGCGAGTCAGCTTCCCATACTACATTGGCCCAGCAGTGTGGCGCTTCTTCCACACCACAGCTGAGATCGTGTGTACCAAAACCGACGTACAGCAAAAAGCCGCAGTAGCAATCTTCAAAGATTTCTTCCAATTGTTTGCCACAATGTACCCCTGTCCCTACTGCCGCCACCATCTGAATATGTACGTTGTGCAAAATAAGGAAGTGGATATGTATCCTGTGGAGTACCTGGTGCTTGGGCGCGATCCCAACCTGACTGACTTTGAGGTATCACTGGAGGCAAAATTATCCACCGTCGTCGATGGTTCCTCCCTGCGCTTATTCTTCTGGAAACTGCATAACACCGTTTCCTCCTCCATTGCGCGATCGGAGGAGTGGTATCATAAGGATGAGAAAGCGTTCTACACCACTCGTTTTTGGCCCAGCCTTGACTCGGAGTTAGCAAGAGCCAATGCACTCAAATACACCAGTATAGAAACTGCTCGCATCTACAACATCTATGGAATTCTGAAGCCATTGGCACGGCTGACAGGGGTAAAAACAGAATTGCCAAAGCTGCTAGAGAAGGGCGATGAGAATAACCTCAAGGAAGCATGTATAGTTGCACAGAACCACATCAAGGATTTAGAAGAGGCTGCCATTAGTGGACAGTTTCTGCAAGAGACATACTACTTTGAGCCTAGCCTAGTGGATAAAGCTCCACTCTTCACCCCTGAAGAAGAAGAGTTTGCCCGAACCGGTATGTTTACAGAAACTATTTAAAATAATTCGTAATTCGTAGTTAAGAATTCAATTACGAATTACGAATTAGTTAACTTCCCTTCTTTTCTTGCCGTTCTTTGAGTTTCAGCATGATTTCTGCGTGCATCTCGCGGGTAATTGGGTAAAAATACGTTAAGATTAAGCCCAGAATCAAACAAACTGTAGGTATGGGCCCAACGGCTACGCGAATAGCAAACAGTGCCGATTCCGGTTGGATAGGTAGTGGACTTCCGGCTACAGATGCTTTGAAACCCGATACTTGTAAAGCATTTCCTACCAAAAACAGCCCGAAAGCTAAACCAAATTTTTGTAGCAAAACCATGAAGCCATAAAAAATGCCTTCTCTGCGTTGTCCGGTTTGGAGTTCATCTAATTCAATCACATCTGGAATCATCGACCAGGGAATTAGATAAGCTGTGGATACACCAACACCCGCCATAACAGCCATCACATACATCAAAACTATTTGACCGGGCTGTAAGAAAAATAGTCCGGCAGCTGCTATAATCCACAAACTCATTCCCAGAAAATAAACAACTTTTTTCCCAACTTTTTTACTCAGCGCCCCCCAGACAAATAGCATCAGTAGGGCGGTTCCTTGGACTGCAATCAGCAGTGTGGGCACATCTGATTCTTTAAGACCCATACAATAGACTACAAAATAGGGAATGATGCTGGCTGTAATCTGCACACCTAGCCAAGAAAAAAGATATATACCAATAACAAATAGAAAAGGTCGGTTGCTAAAGACAATTTTTAGCTGTTCCAAGAAGGGGAGAGATGCAGGTTCTTGGGACTGGATGCGTTTGGCCTCAAAAGCCAGGATGCGATCGCGGACTCCAAAAACGCACCAATATAATCCTAAAATCGAAATTACCGTACAAATTGCTGCTAAAACGAGATATCGTTGTTGGCGATCGGCAATTTGGGAAAAAACAATTTGCGCTAAAATCAGCGACAGAATGCTACCACCAATAGAAAATGTAAATCGAAAGCTGTTAAGTCCGGTGCGTTCGTCGTAATCTTGAGTTAGTTCTGGAGTCATCGCCGTATAAGGCAAATTCACAACCGTGTAAAAGGACTGAGATAGCACCCCAATCGCTACGTAATACCAGAACAGCGGCCAAATATTATCACTCTGATTTGTCCTAAATTGCGGTACAATCCACTGCAAGAAGAAGAAAATCCCAAAGGGGATTGCTCCATAAAACATCCAAGGAAGACGACGACCCCAACGACGAGATTTCGTTTTATCGCTCAGAAACCCGATAACCGGATCATTTATCCCATCCCAGATTTTGCTAATCATCAAAATACTGCCAGCTAAACCCGCAGGGATACCAGCGACATTGGTAAAGAAAAACAGCAGATAAAAGACGGAGATATTTGCAGTAATTGCTGGGCCTAAATCCCCTGCACCGTAAGCCAGTTTTGTTTTAAAGTCGAGTTTTTCACTGAGAGGATCTCGTTGAGCATCGCCATCAGTAGCAGAATCGTTCATAATAACTTGCGCTCATACTAAAATATAAAGTTTGCGTAGGCATAGCCCGTCGTAGACATCGCCTTCAATACTAGCTATCTCCCACTCCCGTTAGACTTATGCCAGACCTTTATGTTTCTTGGTCAGATTATCACCAAAAAATTGAACAACTGGCTATTCAGATTTATCAATCCGGTTGGGAATTCAACCAGATTATCTGTCTTGCTAGAGGAGGACTACGAGTTGGAGATATTCTCTCCCGTATATACGAGCAACCACTGGCAATTTTAGCAACCTCATCTTACAGTGGCGCTGGTAAACAAGAAAGAAGTAATTTAATTTTCTCCCGCCACTTGACAATGACCGCCGAAAAGCTAGGTTCGCGCATTCTCCTAGTGGATGACTTAGTAGACTCTGGGGTAACACTGCAACAGACTATACCTTGGCTCAAGCAAAATACTGATTCCCCAATTGAAGAAATTCGCACCGCCGTTCTTTGGTATAAAGCCTGTTCAGTTATCGCACCCGATTATTATGTTGATTATTTGGCTGATAACCCCTGGATTCACCAACCCTTTGAACACTACGAGCAGATGAACCTCGCTGAACTTGCGGCTAAAGTTAGTCAAGTGTGTTGACTTAAATACTATGATCTATTTTCAATGAGGTATGCAGGTCAAACCCCGGTGCATCACACACACTAAAAGGAAAATAACGCCCATGAACCTACCGCGTGTAGTTTTGCGTAAATCCTATTTTAGTTTTTACTCTGGAAATTGTTCTGTCCATTGTGTAAGATTAGTACAGAAGGTAAATTTTGTATATTTTTAGCAATTTGTACAAAACTTACATTTTGATTAGCATCAATTATTTAATTTTGTGAAGTTCTATGACTGCAATAAGTGCAACAGAAGCTCGTGCAAACTTCCAAGAGCTGATTAATCGTGCTGAGTATAAGGGTGAGCGTATTGTAATTCAGCGTCATGGTAAAGCTGCCGTAGCAATTATCGGTCTTGATGATTTGAAATTGCTTGAAGCTGTTGAAGATGCCATTGATTCTGAAACACTTCGTCGTGCAATTGAGGAAAATGATGGGTTTACTAACTTAGACGCAATTAGTACCAAGCGTGGAAATGAGTGAACGCTACAGTTTGAGAATTGCTAAGACTGCTGAAAAAGATTTGCTGGATTTGCAAGCGAAATTTTATAAGCAGGTTGTATCTAAAATCCTTTCGCTTCAAGGCAATTCTCAACCTCAAGATTGCAAAGCCTTGAAAGGCTATGAGGGTGGTTATCGTGTTTCTCAAGGTGAATATAGAATTCTCTACACGATTGATGAAGAAAGCAAATTGATTGATGTTTTTCGCATTGGTAAGCGAAATGATGGTGAAGTCTACAAAAATTTGTAATCGCACTTCGGTCAAAATTTAGATGCGTAGATGCGTTTGCTCTGGAGCATCGGTGTCAACTTAACGTGAAAGCCAGTCTACAAACTTAGAGATTGTCTCGTTCCCAGTCTCTGACTGGGAATGCGTATGTGAGGCTCCGCCTCCCGTACTCGCGGCAGAGCCGCAATGAGCAGCATTTCCAGCCTCTGGCTGGAAACGAGAATATTAATAGAACTCCTAACTCCTAATTCTTAACTCCTAACTCCCCAAACTTAGGACTCCACCAGCCTTTTTGCGTACTGAAATAAGCCACATCTTTATGTTTAGTATCCTGACGCGATCGCGGGTCAGAACATCGCAACATTGTCTTACTCTGCCCATCTTTTATATAACTGTACTCCTCTAGAGGTTTCTTACATACCGGACAGGGATATGCCGTAACCTTGACAGGAGGTTTTTGTTGATTCTCAGCTTGGACTGCTTTAGTTTGTGGTGGCTGCCAAGTTTTGTTAAAGTCGCTCCAAAATAACACGACATTTTCACAGCCTTTTGTGCATTTGAGGAAATATTTCTTTTTAACCTTACTACTCGGAATTTTGGCGAGAAAGTTTTTACATTCAGGGCATCGAGTCTTGGAAGTTTCATATTTCCGCTCATTTATCACATTAGCTTTACCTAGTGAAGAACTCGCAACTACAGTTTTAGCTTTGGAGAGCGCTGGTAAAAAGTAATTCTGATTCCAACTAGTTAAATAATGCTGCCAAGAGTTTTTTCCTTCAGAAATTGCATCAAGAGCATCCTCCATTTTCGCTGTGAATTCTGCCTCTAATAAATCCGGTAATGCTTTGAGCAAAAATGCATCAACTTCTAACCCTAACGCTGTTGGTTGCAGATGGTCTTTTTTCAACTCCACATAATTGCGTTTTTTTAAAGTAGCAACAGTAGGAGCATAAGTACTTGGGCGACCAATTCCTTTACGTTCCATCAGTTGCACCAATTTTGGTTCACTATAACGGGGTGGTGGCTGCGTCTGCTTCTGCTCATGTCCAGCATTCTCTAGTTTCAGCGCTTGTCCCTGTTGTAATGAAGGTAAAATACTATCCTTGCTGAGATTGTTCCAGTACCGAGCATAACCGTAAAATTCAATCACTTGCCCTCTAGCTGACCACAGTATGGAAGCAGACTGAGTAATCACTAAAGTTTTACGCAATTGGGCAGCACAACATTGAGAAGCAATTGACCGTTTCCAAATCATCACATAAAGATTAAACTGATCATCAGGAAGTTCAGAACGCAATTGAACTGAGGGACGAAATACATCCGTTGGACGAATCGCCTCATGTGCTTCTTGAGCGGATTTGCTACTACGATGCTTGGCAACTTGCTGCGGTACATTCTGCGGATCATTTTGCTCCAACCATTTACGGGCGCTGGCACAAAATTCTGGACTCAACATCACTGAGTCTGTTCGCATATATGTAATCAGCCCTGCCTCATAAAGCTTTTGGGCCACAAGCATGGTTTTGTCAGGAGCAAACCTCAGCTTTGAACCGGCTGCTTGCTGAAGGCTGGAAGTTGTAAATGGTGGCGGTGGCTGGCGGTTAACGATTTTTCCTTCAAAATGAATCACCTGATGAGGATGTCGCTGTGCTTCTTCAACTAAACGTGTAGCCTCTGCTTCCGAAAGAACGCGCTTAGACTCTGGTGTTTCTGCGCTGTTACCCACCTTTGCATCATCGTTAGTTTCAGTTTCTTGCTCTGCTGCATCTTTCGCAGAATCGACCGTCCCTTTGTAAAAAGCTCGGAATCCTTCAGCATAATCTACCCAGACACTCCAGTAATCTTGGGGGACAAAAGCCAGAATTTCGTTTTCTCGCTGACAAATCAGGTGCAACGTGGCGCTTTGGACTCTCCCAACGCTCTTAGCGCCGTTATTCAATGCCCAAACTAAAGGGCTACCTTTGTAACCCACCAACTTATCTAGGCAATCTCGGCACAGTCCAGCACCGATTAAATTTTGGTCTAGTTTTCTAGGATTTGCGATCGCACTCTGCACCGCCGATGCTGTAATCTCAGTATAAATTACTCGTTTCGGTTCCCTTAGACCCAGCGTTTCTTTGAGGTGCCAAGCGATCGTTTCGCCTTCCCGGTCTGGGTCAGTTGCTAAGACAACTTCATCAACCTGCCTAACCGCAGACTTGAGCTTCTGAATTGTTTCTTTCGCTCGTTGGTCACGCGGGACGTAATTGCAGCGGACATTATTGCCGTCCATGACGAAGCCCAAGGAATCATCCCCTTCATTGCTGAGTTCTCGGATGTGGCCACAACTGGCGAGAACTTTCCAATCTGCACCCAGAATTTGACTGAGTTTTTTGACTTTTCCGGGAGATTCTACCACAAGCAGGCGTTTGATCATAGCAACTGCATTCTCGATGCTCTATGTTGAATACTTTGTAACAACAAACAATTCCATAGTAAATTTTAGTATATATGTATCATCTAGTGCTTTTATTACTTTTAAATTGAAGGGTAAAAAACCCGGCTTCTCTATCAAAACGGGGTTTTTAAGTAATTGTTAATTTATTTCTGGACAGTACAACAGGGCAATAAAGGCTTATTTACAACTTCTTTAATGTCTACTGAATTTAACAAATCTTCCCAATATTTCTGAACTTCGGGATCGTTCGGACGCTGGCGGCGTAAATTAGCTAAAGTTCTCAGAGCATCTTCCCAAAATCCGGCTGTGGCAAATAAAACGGCACGATCCAAGTCTGTGTTTGGTTGGTTTAGCTGAAGAGAAAGGTTTTCATCTTGCGATCGCACAATTGTACCTTCTACATACGAGTCTTTATCGCGGTTACTCGGATCACAAATCATCGAAAAAGTCCAATTATACTCTTTACCGATTTGTAGAGATGGCTGATTAGCAGGTACATTTACACTAACAATACCATTCTGCCCAACAGGTTTGAAAGTTCCCTTATATAGTGGGTCGATGCTATCACCATCCCGCAAAACAAATTCTAGTGCTTGCACTGTTGCAGAGGTTTGAGGAACGTAGAAAAAGAATGTGGGACGTTCTGCTGTGGTTCGTTGAGCTTCCTTATCTGTTGGTGTCAGGGGAATAAGATATTGTCCAGCTTGAAAGCAACTTCCCCGTGTTCCTGCTGACCTTACCCTACCAGGTTTACCAGGGACAAAGGCGATACGATTTCTACCGCGTTGAATGTAACTTGTAACATTTCTAATTGCAGCAGTAGCATACCTATCTCCAGGACGTAGCCGCTCTGCTTGCTGAAAATTCAATAAAGCTTTTCTATAGTTTCTTCGTTTGGTTTCATTATAACCAAGCTGCATATATTGGGTGTAAGCAGATTTTGCTTGTGCCAGTTGATAAACTGACTCTGTTGCCAAAACCTGAGTAGTGCTTACAGGCTCGAAGGGCAGAAATGCTAAAGCAGCAAGCAGATAGCTTGCCCAAAATCTATGTTTCATGATGTTTATGTCCACTTGTAGTACATTGCTTGGGCATATATAATACAATAGCCTAAGCTTTACAGTGACAAGACTTTATCTGTGCTACTTTGTGGGAAGACTGAAGTAGTCTTCTGACTTTTTTTCCAACAAAATTCCCGACTTTTTTAAGAAGTCAGGAATTTGAGCCTTTAGATTTTGATTAGTCTAAAGTTGATAGACTATTGACTTTTACCTTGCTTAGTGCTGAGTGCCCTAATGAGGTACAGCCAATTGTTCATCGGCTACCTGAGCATTATCAGCAACAATTTTGCGGAATAAATCACCTTCAATTGTTTCCTGTTCTGCTAGCAAATCTACTAAACGCTCCAAAACTACGCGGTTTTCTTCCAACAGTTCTTTAGCCTTGATGTAGGAATTGTTAACAATTTCGCGCACTTGCGAATCAATTTTGGCGGCAATTTCCTCAGAATAGTCTGATTTATTCATCCAGTCACGTCCTAAAAATACCTCTGCACTCTGATTTTCCAGTGACAATGGGCCTAATTCTGACATCCCAAAGCGTGTCACCATCTGCCGCGCCATTCCTGTCACATGTTGTAAGTCATTACTTGCACCTGTGGTAACTTCTGGCTTCCCAAAAACGATTTCTTCGGCGGCGCGACCACCCAAAGTAGCAGTAATCCTGGCTTTGAGTTGGGAACGGGAAATTAACCCCTGTTCTTCGTTGGGAGTAAACCAAGTTAATCCTAGCGCTTGTCCCCGTGGAATTAATGTAACTTTCTGCACAGGGTCATGGTCTTTGAGCAATGTACCCACTAAAGCGTGTCCAACTTCATGATAGGCAATCAAACGCTTGCTCTTGCTGTCTACTAAAGCGGTACCTTCCATACCTGCAACAACTCGGTCTACAGCAGCATCAATTTCTAAAAGAGTGACAGCTTCTTTGCGTCTTCTGGCGGTGAGAATGGCGGCTTCGTTGAGTAAGTTGGCTAAATCTGCGCCAGTAAAACCAGGAGTGCGGCGAGCGATCGCTTCTAATGATACGCTAGGATCAATTTTCTTATTCCGGGCGTGGACTTTCAAAATTTCTAGTCGTCCTTTGAGATCGGGTGGATCGACCATCACTTGTCTGTCAAAGCGTCCCGGTCTGAGTAACGCTGTATCTAAAACATCTGGGCGGTTAGTGGCAGCAATAATAATGATGCCTGTATTACCTTCAAAACCATCCATTTCGGTGAGCAGTTGGTTGAGGGTTTGTTCGCGCTCATCGTTACCGCCACCGATACCAGCACCCCTTTGTCTACCTACTGCGTCAATTTCATCGATAAATATTAGGCATGGGGCATTATCTTTGGCTTTCTTGAAGAGGTCGCGCACGCGAGATGCACCCACACCAACGAACATTTCTACAAACTCTGAACCGGAAATACTGAAGAATGGGACACCGGCTTCACCTGCGATCGCTTTTGCTAGTAAAGTTTTACCAGTACCAGGGGGGCCAATTAACAGCACTCCTTTGGGAATACGTGCGCCTACAGCAGTAAATCTTTCAGGCTGTTTCAGGAAAGTCACAACTTCTTCGAGTTCTTCTTTAGCTTCTTCAACCCCGGCGACATCTTCAAATTTCACTCCGGTTTTTGCCTCCATTTGGAAGCGAGCTTTGGATTTGCCGAAATTCATCGCTTGGCTAGAAGCATTCGTAGAGCGCCGGAGGAACAATAGCATTAAAGCCCCCAATGGCAAAATCCACATCAAGTTTATCAACAGTCCAACAGCAGCTCGGCTGTTCGCAGAGGAAACTTCGCCAAAATCAACACTCTTCTCTTTGAGAATGTTGATTAACTCTGTGTTTTGCGCCAAAAGTCTCACCTGTTGCGGTTGTGTATTCTCCTTTTGCCCCTTGAGATAAACCTTTGCTAGCTGTTCGGTTTCGTCAAGCTCTACTTTCTCGACTTCTCCCGCCTTCACTTTCTTGATCAAGTCACCATAATTTAGCGAGGTGGTTTCTGCTTTTTGTGCCATGACAGGAGTACTTCCGAAAATTCCTGGCAACATAATCAAACTAGCAGCGATGCCGAGGGCGGGCTTCTCTACGAGACGCTGCGCGAACGCCAACGCACCAAACCAAGCAACGCGCTTTGAGGACTGCCTTTTTATCAATGCTTTTTTTCCCAAATTTGTCATAATAATTACCCTTTGTCTGCTGGCACAAGTTGAGCTATGGTTTTATGCCTATTCTTCTATCAAAAATTGTAATAACTGGAAATTACACTTTTCTTATCTAGTCTAACTTCCACACAAAACCATTCCCAAGTTTCTTCCGTCTATTACATAAAGTTGAGCAACCTGGATCATTATCTATATTTATGCAGCTATTAAGACTAGGCATTGGGAAGAAGTAGCCAGAGGTTGATTTATGTGCATGTAAGAACTTTATTCTCTAGTCCCCAGTAGATATTAATTTGACACATTATCACACAAATCGCTAAAATTAGCATAGTCATAACGATTCCGCTTTTTAAGAAATCTGGTGATAGTAGCTAGTTAATAGTTTGTGGGTTAATTATGGTAAAAATTATTGGCATTGGTGGTAGTTTAAGACCCAATTCTTATACCCAGCTTGCTTTACAAGTAGCAGCGCAAAGGGTTGAAGCTGTAGGTGCAGAGGTAGAAATTCTCGATTTAAGGCACTTGCAGCTACCATTTTGCACTGGTGCAAAGGAGTATCCAGAGTATCCAGATGTTCAGCGGTTGCAAGATACAGTTAGTCAGGCTGATGGATTAATTTTAGCGACACCTGAGTATCATGGTGGTGTTAGTGGTGTCCTGAAAAATGCTCTGGATTTGATGAGCTTTGAGCAACTGTCTGATAAGGTGGCAGGATTTATTAGTGTCTTAGGTGGTCAGTCTAATAGCAACGCTCTAAACGAACTACGGTTAATTACCAGATGGGTGCATTGTTGGTCTATCCCTGAACAAATTGCGATCGGACAAGCTTGGGGTGCTTTCAGTCCTGAAGGCAAACTGCTAGATGAGAAACTCTCTCAAAGATTTGATCAATTTGCTCAGAGTTTAGTTGATAATACTCGCAAGCTGCGGGGCGTAAATTAGTTTGTAGGGTGGTCAAAGCTTTGCCCACCCTATTAAAACTCAAACTTTACTTAATGATGATGGTGGTGATGATGGTGATCCCCTGCGAGTTGAGGATTAATTGCTAAAGTTTGCTCTGACAACAATTGTGCAATATGAGCATCAGCCCATTGCGCTGCCATTGACAAGAATTCTGGATGGTCATTGACGCAAGCCATTTGCACGTAGTTCGTACCAGGATGCTGTTTTTCCAAAGCATGGATGATATGGTGTACATCCAATAGAGTTTCGTGATTTTCTGTAGCAAAGCCAATTGGCATAAATATCACTACTTTCGCACCCAGTTGAATCAGGTTATTTGCCGCTTGCTCTGCATTTGGCTGTGTCCAATCAATCAATGGCGTGTCATGATTGAGCCAACCTACCGAGATTAACGGATAGCGGTTAATCAACTTATCCCGAACTAAATCGTACATTCCTTCACTTTCGGCAATCCCAGAAGTAAAGCCTTTAGCCTTATGGGGACAGCCGTGATTCATTAACACAATGCCGATTTGAGAAGGTAGATAAGCTGCACCTAACTCAGCAATTTTCTCCTCAACCAAATGAGCCATTAAATCGATATAGGCTGGTTCGTTGAAGAAAGAAGGAATATAACGCTGTGCCTTAATCCAGTGTTCTTCACCATCACTCAACTCAACGAGAGCATTGTTAACTTGCTCGATCGCAATACCACTAGTAAAGATAGAATCAACAACCAACAATGGGTAAATTAGCAGCTTATCGAAGCCTTGGTTTTTGATTTCTGCCAAAACTTGATTGGGTAGGAAAGGGGCGCAGAAGTTGAAAGCCTTGAAAACTTGGACATTCTCACCCCATTTTTCTTGTAAATTCTTCTCAATCCCAGCACGCTGCTGTTCAAAGATGGCGTTGTGTGGGGAGATAAAATCGTGATGTGTATGTCCCCACTCGTGGCGGTCAAATAGCGCCAAAAGCTTTGCTAGGGGGGGATAAATCCAGGTTGGTACTGGTGCGAATTTTGCTGTCAGCAGATTTAAAGCCTGTTCGTTATAGTTGGCGAAATCTTCATAGCTTTCGACTTCGCCGTAGCCCATGAGCAGTACGGCTACACGGTCTTTACCTGATAATTGCTCGTGAGTGTGTTGTACTTTTTCCGGCGTGGCAACCACAATGAGTTCCTCAATATAACCAGAGTGCAGAGAGATATAGTTAGGGAAATGTTCCCTACTATTAACTTATTATCCCATCCAGGGGGATAGGATAGGTGGAAAAATTAAAATAATACATCAAAAGATATACAAGATTTATGTGGGGCATTGGAAATTGAATAAATGCACCATCTGTCATTTGTGACTTACTTAGAGGATCTTTGAAAAGTCCTATTGTCGGTATCAAATAGTTTTAGATCCCCCTAAATCCCCCTTTTTAAGGGGGACTTTGATTCCGGTTTCCCCCTTTTTAAGGGGAGCCAGCGCGGTCTTCTCTACGAGACGCTGCGCGATGGGGTCTCCCCAAGTGGAGCGACTGGCGTGGGTTAGGGGGGATCTAAGTGCCTAAAATCACAGTCAAATACTTTTCAAACATCCTTTTAGATAAACTAATTTTTGTCAATCAGTTAAAATACCCAAATTAATCTGAGAATGATCGTCTTGCGTCGGAAATGGGGGTTCTTGTAGCTCACTTAACCGATAATCTCTATATTAACTTTTTTAACAATATCTAGATTTATGACAATATTTAGTCTTTTCAGTGTAACTAAAACCTTATTACTGCTTTTTAACTTTATGCTACCAATACGGACTTTATTACCACGCAAAATTTTTGTCAGCCCCAACCTAGAAACTGACGATTTTCAGAATAAATATTTGAAATTTTCACCTCAACAATACCAGTTACAGATGTTAGTTAACTTGAGAGAGACTTATAATGAAAACCAGAAGCAAGTAGAGGATATTGTTCATCCTTGACATCCGCTATTTTTGTCACTGCTAAAATCGCCTTTGTTGCCTTGTTACATACATCAAGTAACAGTTTATTTAATTCCTAAACTACAAAAACTGTGAATACCAATCAAGATGATACAACATCCTCTATAAATAGTTTACAACTGTCAGAGTTAGATCCAGCCAGCATTACAGCTTTATCTGACAATCTAGCTAACACACCGATCATCCCCGAATTTCTCAAAGAGTCTGTAAATGTGGTGTTAAGCTTCTTGAGAAAAAACATACTCAATTTAGTGATTAACCAACGCCAAAACAACAACTAAATAAAGCAAGCTGAACTGCTAATTAGCTTTTACTGTCATCAATAATTACTGTTTTAAATGACTCACTACCAAAAGTTACTAAAAATTTCCACCACTGGTAAATCTTTTTACAACATCACTGCAAAAGTTGAAGCCGCAGTTGCAGAATCTGGGGTTGAAACTGGTCTTTGTACTTTATTTTTGCGCCATACTTCAGCCAGTTTAGTGATCCAAGAAAATGCTGATCCTGATGTTCTTGTGGATCTAGTTAATTTTATGGCAAAACTTGTGCCAGAATCGGGCAAATACATCCATGATGCAGAAGGCCCGGATGATATGCCGGCACACATCCGTACCGCACTCACCCACACTTCTGAACATATTCCAATTAATCGTGGTCACTTGGTACTGGGAACTTGGCAGGGAATTTATATTTGGGAACACCGCCAGCGCAGTCATTCCAGAGAATTGGTTGTTCACATTTCTGGATAGATATAGGAATCCGATTTGATTCGGAGAACTTACTTACGTAGGTAGGCAAGAGGGAACAGTTAAAAAGGATATAGATGTGTACTGAATTTTTCCAAAATCAAATATAAGACTTAGAGGTTGTTTGAAAAGTCCTCTTGTCGGTATCAAAATATTTTAGATCCCCCTAAATCCCCCGATAAATTGGGGGACTTTGACTCCGGTTCCTCCCTTTTTAAGGGGGGTTAGGGGGGATCAAAGTGCCTAAAATAACAGCCAAATACTTTTCAAACATCCTCTTATAGTTCTCAATTATCGTTTATTTACAGTGTAGTTTGATAAAATTCAAATATCCTGTTTATACTGCGTACCCTTTGGGGATTATAAATATGATAAACTGCGCGGTGATATGCATTAAATAAATTTCGCCGTAATCGCTTTGTTATAAAACTTAACCACATATCCACGAAATCTATATTAATTTTTTAAGCCGAAAGTTAAGTTTATTTATAATTATTGAATAATCTAATTATTCCGAAATACACTAATATTTAGTGTAAGATATCTGTGGTATTGGAATTACTATGAAGCAAGAATTGACACCAACTCATACTTTTGAATGTATTGATCAAATCCTTGCCCAGCAGTCTGTTAACCTATTATCACTTAGTCCCCAAAAGACATTAATTACCAGCTTTGCAGAATTGGGAAATGTGATTACTAAAAAAAACACTGAAATTCAAATTATTACAACCATTAATGAAACTCTTGAAAGTATAGTCCGTACTCAGTTGCAAAACTTTCCAGAAAACATCTTCTGGGATTTTGATTTTCTTGTAAGTAGTATGCTTAGACAGGCTTTAACCGCAGATAATGGCGCTGTTAATTTCTTAAAAATTTTTGGTGAAAAGATGGTTTGTCTGACAGAGATGTTCGGAAATAAAACGGAAATGCGCTTCCGTTATGTTCATGATTTTATATATGGATTTGAGTGGGCAAGATGGGTACAAAAAGAGCCACAAAAACGCGCACATATAGAGCCTTTTAGTCTGTTATTTTTGGATTATTTGCTCGTCAAGGGTAAGGAACTTTTACAACGTATTAATCATGGTCAGGTCGGATCTTATAAACTGTGTGAGACAGGCTACCGCAACCCCTTCACATTTTCTCGTGAACCAGAAGATGAATACCGTCTGCTAACTTATCTTGCTGAGGAACAACTTATTCCAGTAGCAGTATGGAACTGGAATGCTAGCCCTGTGTGGAACAAACCTTTCCAAGAAATGCGCCAGCAATTAGCATTAAAATTAAATATTCAACCACAGAGACATTGATATAAGAATTCAGCACTCAGAAATCAGAATTTAGAAGGAATCCAGTATGATTTATACATTGATTTATCAAATATTATCGTGATTCTTTAACTATTTAGACGGATGTATTTTTACGCACTGATAATAAATTCAAAATTCACAAATTGTAAAATGCTAGTATCTAGCTACTTGCTGTATACAAAATGATTAGCTGGAAATAGTTAGAATGAAAATTGCTGATTTAATTGCTTGGTTTGAAGCATGGGCGAATCCCGCTTGGTGTGAAAGCTGGGATAATTGTGGCTGGCAGATTGAACCAGGAATTTTGCCGGAAAAAGCACGGGTTTTGGTCTGTTTGACACCAACTTTGGCGGTAATGCAGGAAGCGATCGCTCTTAATGCTAATCTAATATTTGCCCATCATCCCTTGATTTTTAATCCTCTCAAATCTTTACGCACTGGTGAAGCGATCGCTGAAATGGTACGGTTAGCCTTTAGCCACAATATTGGTGTTTACACTGCCCACACGAATTTTGACCAAGTGCAAGATGGGACTGCTGACGTTTTGGCTCAGATTTTAGAACTCAAAGAAGTTACTCCCATAGTACTTACACAAGCAGGATTAGGATATGGTCGTGTTGGTTTGCTAGAGCCATTTCTGACATTACAGGAATTACTCGCAACCATTCAAACCCGACTTTGTCCCCCTAATTTGATTTTTTCCCCAACTCCTGACTTACAGGAAACAATTTCACGAGTTGCTGTTTTAGGTGGTTCGGGGGCTAGTTATATTTCAGCCGTCGCCAAAACCGGTGCCCAAGCTTATCTAACTTCTGACTGTAAATTCCATCAGTTTCAAGAAAGCCGCGACCGCAATCTCATTTTAATCGATGCTGGACATTACGCTACCGAACGTCCAGCTTGCGATCGCTTGGTGCAAAAATTCCAGTCTTTAAACCTAGACTGGGTGCAATTAAGTCAAAAAGATGAAGATTTCCGTCAGTTTTTTGCTTGATTGCTGATATTTAACCATATTTTGTAGATGCTTGTTGAAAAAATTTTTATATTTTAATTTTGTTAAACCATCTAGCTTTTCAACATTGATGCTGAAAATTTCTGTGCCCTTCTATCTACGTATATTAATAAAGGGAGTATCAAAAACTCGTATTGTGATGTGAATCACTGAATCAGTGTAATACTAATCACATAGTATTAATGTTCCATATCAATTAGCAAGAAAGGAAAATATTCCACACTAGACCTAATAAATTGCTCACTCTGGCCTAATCAAGATGATTCGCACAATCATTGCGTCTGCTTTCCAAACTGGATATCTTAGTGTTGAATCTGAGGGTTTACTCCAGCAAGTGCTAGCCACTAAATGCTATCAGTCAGAGGATTTGCCAGACATCGCTGCCCTATACGATGCAGTTCGCGCAGGTAAAATTAAACGAGAAGCATCCTCGTCGAACGTGCTTATAGAATTTCCCCTACCGTATAAATCCTCCTGAGACTTCTGGAGTCGAATTTTCTCATTATCTTTCCCCTCTACCTCTTCCCCTACTATGTTGCCTTTTTTCAGGCAAAAACTTGAAAAATTCAAAACTATTTGGGTGTTGTTGTTGAAAAGCATCAAGGTCAGCAAGAGAATGAGTTAAGATCAGATACAAGTGGGTAAAAGTAAAGCCAAGTCCCCGGACTTCCCAGTAATGCCAATGAGTAAAAGTAGGCAAGTTAAACAACCGCATTCAACGATTCTTTTGGAGTATTCTTTATTACATAATGGTAAGAATGACTCACCAACAAATATGAACCTGGTTAGGACAGGTACTGAATTGTTTGACTTCTATGAAGCAGACATTCCCTAAAATGAGCCGGAGGGAGATTGAGTTCATTGCTAAAACAATTGATTTCTGACCCAACATTATCCTGATATTTTGACAACTAGAAGCAAGTCTTAGGATTGGGTCATGAAACGTACTTGTTCTGAACAGTGAAATGAACCTCTTAAAGGTGTAATGTAATGGGGTAGAACCCAGATTTTGACAGGTTTAACTACGTTGTTTAAAAAGGCAGAAACAGTACATGCTACACCGCAAGATTTATCAACTGTGTTGCGATGGGCGCGAGGTATGTGTTTTCTTGCGGGACCAGCAACGCTGGATTGAACGCGCCCGCATCATAGACATAGAGGGAGATTTAGTGACCCTACGCTATGAAACAGAAGAAGAGGATGAAGTTTGTTCTTGGGAAGAAATGGTTCGCCTTGAGAGCATTGGTGCTGTAACGCAAAAATTGGCTTCAGTACCACGCGGTAATGTAGAACCTCTGATGACTGAAGATTGTCCCGAAGCAGAGCGCATCCACAACCGTTACACTGACTCGAATCCAGAATAAATAATTAGTGCTGAGTGTTGAGTGCTGAGTGCTGAGTTAAAAAATCCTAACTCAGCATTAAGCATTCAGGACTCAGGACTAGATAAACGTTCAAAGGCAGGACAGTAACCTTCGAGAGTTACCTTAAAGTTATACAACGGTGAAGCTGGATTCCAACACCTCTGCCCCCTTTGGTGTCTGCAATTACCACAACAGTCTACATCTGTCCATGTATAGCGATCGCTATTTTGGTTGAGCAGTTCTCGTTGAGACAATCCCCTTAATACTAGTTCTTCCCCTTGCCAACGAGCTTCGATTAAACCAGTATCGGCAAATTGCCGCCAACGCGGATCAGCAGTAATCACATTGGGGAGGGTAATTGTGATTACTGTTCCTAACTCTGTCAGTTCGCCTTCGTAGTTAGTCTCTGGTGCTGCTGGTTGTAAAAATGTATCGCCGATGGGCAGTTCTACCAAGGTATCAGCCGCCGGGGAATGTATATGGTAGCGGTTTTGCAACTCCTCTAAGCTCGTCAGGTCTGCCAAGTACGCAGGAGAACCGTGGACAAAAATGACGTGCTGGGGTCGCAAATTATGAATTAGCTGCGTAGTACCAGGCCCATCACTATGTTGAGCCAATAGGTAGGTCTCGACAGTGGTAGGCGCTAAATATTCTTTATTAACTTTTATATCAATTTTTTCTGGTAGGAGAATCAGCCAAGGGCCGGTATCCAATTGGCAGTGTTCACTTAAATCAGATGTCGAGTCGGTGAGGACAATACAAGGTGACTTGCCTACACTGGGACGATGTTCTGGTTGTAAACGACGCACGCGGGGACGTACCCGTTCATCCCAAAACAGGGGTTGATGGCGGGCGAAGTTCTGCACCGATGGGGGGAGATGGGGTAGCAGTTCGAGGTATGCATCACACCCAGTGGCGACAGCACCATCTACCCAGATATCTAAATCTCGGCCGGTGAAGTGGTGATGCGATCGCAAGAGCATTAATAATTCTTGACCCAATCCTAAAGCCGGGGTGGGAAGGATTACAGAACAATGGTCAGCGATCGCTCGATTAATTCGCTCTGCGAGTTGATTTTCTTGGTTGCGGCGGTGAGGATGGCGGGATGTGCCATAACTGCCTTCAATGATTAGCACATCCAAGTCTAAGCCCCGCAGTTCTTCTAAACGCAAACCTTCTACCAGCCGGGAATTCGATAAGAAAAAGTCCCCTGTATACAGGAGTTTGTAAGTACGCTGCTGGGTGGTGTAGGTAAGGAGAATTGCTACTGCCCCTGGTAGATGCCCTGCGGGAAATAATTCTGCCACCAAACCATCTTGGAATTCCACAGGCGATCGCAAGGGTAAGGCATGACAAAATTGGGAAATTTTCTCAGGGTCTTCGTCCAGCCAATTCAGCGGCAGTAACTTGCTAGTCACCTCACTACCATAAATAGGTAACTTGGGAAAAGCTTTATGCAGTGCCAATAAGCCTTTAGCGTGATCTGGGTGGGCGTGACTAATCAAAACTAAATCTGCTGGTAGGGGCGAACTAGCTCCACGTCCCGACTTAGTAAGCCCCTTACCTAGTGATGAAATATCCTCCAAACCACAGTCCAACAGAATGCGGTGTGGGCCCATTTTCACCAATAAACACACGCCCTCATTGTCATGCTGAACACTATAGGGCAAACATTCTAATTCACTACCCGCTTCCGCAGCATCTACGCGAGAGGATGCCGACAGATTATCCCTCATGCTTTCCTCCCCTCAAACCTTATCATCATGGACATATCCCAAAATCCAAAAATTACACAAATTTTGGTTTTGTGACTTAGGGGTAAGTTTTATCGTGCGCCCCTACACCCTGAAAATACAGATTTTTGATTGGGGAGGACGCCTTCACCGAACCCGCACTGGTTCGGAAAGGTGGACTAACGAGAAGCCGTTAAACTAGGAGCTAAAGGATGCCTCTTGTTTATTTTCCCTTTGTAAGTTATAAGCGCTCTTAGCCAACTCATCCAACGGGAAGTCGCCCAAGCGTCTACAGACTTATCTCAATGTGCGGAGCCATTGCCATGATAGTTATCTGAATCATAGAATCCATTTTTCGTGCCAAAAAATAAGCACGAAAGCGTAAATATAACTGTTAATCCAGCTAGAATCAGCTTTACATCCATTTTTTTGCTGCCCCTTACTCTAAGACTTTCCTATACTAATTTAGTGCTTCCGCAATCAAACGCAATCACTAGAAAATCTTCACTATGCTTATGTGGATTGGGCAATAGGTAAATTTACCGCAATCAGTCAGATTGTAGAACTTTTCGGTCAAGCTGTCTATCTATCTAGATGTAAAGCAATATGACAGCAATATCTACGACGGGCTATGACGCTCGATGACTCGCTACCGCTTCGCTATCGGCGTCGCACAAATTTGGGCATTGGGCATGGGGCATTATGGGCGCGATGCTTTCTTACCAAAGCCATAGCGCAATCTATCCATAATCCAAGTTTGGAAGTTGTCAATGTAGCTAAATATCACTGGTACTACCACCAGTGTCAACAGGGTGGAAGTTGTGAAACCGCCCAAAATGGCAATTCCCATTGGTTGGCGAACTTCCGAACCCGCGCCAATTCCTAATGCTAAAGGTAGAGTACCTGCGATCGTTGCTAAAGAAGTCATTAAAATCGGGCGCAGACGTGACACGCCCGATTCTACGAGTGCCTGACGTTGGGTTTTGCCTGACTGCATGTTGATGATTGTATAGTCAACTAACAGAATCGAGTTTTTGGTGACAATCCCCAACAGCAACACAATGCCAATTAGGGCATATAGTCCCAAGGGTTTTTGGGCAAGCAGCAACGCTACCAATGCGCCGCCTAAACAAAAAGGCAAGGCTGCCATAATCGATAATGGATGGAGGAAGTTGTTATACAGCAGCACCAGAATTGCATAGATACACATTAATCCCAGTCCTAATGCACCGCCAAAGCGACCGAAAATCTCTTGCATAATTTTGGCACTGCCTGAAGGTTGCTGTACTACTCCTGGTGGTAAGTTTTGCATTGCAGGTAGTTTGTTGATTGTTTCTACTGCCTCTCCCAAAGAAAGCCCTTGCAAATTGGCTTCTACAGCAACTTGACGGGCGCGATCGTAGCGGTTAATGGTAGCAGGGCCGCTACCAAAGCGGATATCTGCTACTGCCACAAGGGGAACTAATCTACCATTTTGACTAGGGACTTGCAGATTTGTGATTGTATTGATGTCAGCCCTGGCTTTCGGGTCTATTTGGACACGAATGGGGATTTGGCGATCGCTTAAATTAAATTTTGCCAAGTTGGCCTCATTGTCGCCGATGGTGGCAAGGGAAGCAGTACGAGCGATCGCTTGTACTGTCACCCCCAAATCTGCTGCCCGTTGCGGGTTAGGAATTACTAAAATCTCTGGTTTCACCAAACTCGCAGTAGAAGCCACTTCTACCAATCCAGCTATGGATCGCATCTGCTTTTCTAGGGCATCAGCAGCTTGATTTAATGCTTGAGGATTTTCACTTCTAAGGACAATTGATAAACCTTTGCCAGTGTCACCTGGTGACTGACTTTTGAAACTAATTCTAGCTCCTGGTATTTGCTCAAAGTCAGGGCGCACTTGTTCCTCAAACTGTTTTTGGGAAATATTCCGTTCTTCTCTAGGTTTGAGATTAATGCTAAGGGTTGCAGAATTGATCTCTTCCGTTGCTAGTACACGTTCAACTAGTGGGTTTTGCCGGATGATGTCAGTCGCTTGTGTAACTACCTTGTTAACATCTGACAAAGTGGAACCAGGAGGTAATTCTATAGATACGTTAGAAATCCCGAAGTCGCCATCGTCAACGAAACCTTTGGGAATCAAGGGAACCAGCGTCAGACTGGCAACGAAGAAAGCTAAAGCGATCGCCATTGTTGTCAATCTATGGCGTAACGCCCACTCTAAGAGTGATCTATAAGGTTGAAAGCCTTGACGCTTTTCAGTTCTGAGTTTTCTACTTCCGTTCCCGCTACCTGGAAGTGTAAATTTAAAATTGAATAATTTTATTGTTCTCCCTGTTCCCCTACTCCCCTCCTCCTCTTTTAAAAGATACGCCCCCATCATGGGCGTAACCATCCGCGCTACAAGAGTTGAAAAAATTGTGGAAACGGCAACGGTAACACCAAATGGTTGAAAAAATTGCCCCGGAATCCCACCCATAAAGGCAACGGGCAGAAACACTGCAATAATCGTCGCTGAACTTGCGATTACCGCTAACCCTACTTCGTCGGAAGACTCAAAAGCAGCTTCCCAAGCTGACTTGCCCATAGCGATATGCCGTTCCATATTTTCAATTTCCACAACGGCATCATCTACCAAGTTGCCCACCGCCAGCGCTAATGCCAACAAAGTCATGTTGTTGAGGGTGTAACCAAGGGCTTGCTGTACTGCGAAGGTGGGAATTATTGACAGGGGTAAGGCAACAGCGGTAATCAATGTTGCTCGCCAGTCCTGCAAAAATACTAAAATAACAATCACCGCTAACACTGAAGCTTGAATCAATTCATCAATGGTGCTTTGATAAGATTGGCGGACAATATCGGCCCTAGTAAAAATTAAATCCAGTTTGACATCTGGGGGAAGGGTTTTTTCCAGTTCTTTGACTGCTGCTTTCACTCCTTGTTCAACAGTCACCAGAACGCTGCCAGTACTACGCAACACTTGGAAAGCTACCACGGGTTGATTATTCAAGCGGGCAGCTTGACGCACGTCGCCAAATTTATCTTCTACGGTTCCCAGGCTGGATAAAGGTACGGAACCACCTTGTGGTAAAAGGATTTCGTAGGTTTTCAAAAGATCCACACTGGTGGCACTTCCTAAAGTGCGGATACTTTGTTCGCTACCACCAACTTCGGCACGTCCACCGGGTAAGTTAATGTTCAAAGCGCGGATTTGGTCGTTTACCTGGGTGGCGGTAATTGCCAAAGATTGTAAGCGGTTGGGATTAAGATTAATCCGAATTTCTCGGTCAACCCCACCCACACGCTGAATTTGTGCTACACCACGAACTCCCAATAAGGCACGGCTAATAGTTTGGTCTACAAGGTTGCTTAATTCTTCTACAGAACGCTGATCTGATTTAACTGCGTAGGTAATCACCGGGCCGCCGGAAAATTCCAGACGTTCCACAATCGGATCGTTGATATCTTGGGGTAAATCTTGGCGAATTTGAGCGATCGCATTCCGAACATCATTGGTGGCGCGATCGCTATCTGTACCCAAAACAAAATTGATTGTTGTCTTAGAATTCCCATCGCTGACGGTGGAAATCATATAATCGATATTGCCCAACCCCGCGACAGCATCTTCAATTTTTTTCGTCACTTGGGATTCTAGTTCTGCTGGGCCTGCACCCGGTTGGGTGACTTTAATCAAAACTGTTGGCACATCAATATTTGGGTTAGTATCAATCCCCAAGGATATGAAGGAGAACCAACCCATCACTGTCAAAATTAAAAATAAAACTATCGTGGGAACAGGTTTTTTAATCGACCAGGCTGAGATATTAAAAGACATTGGGAAACTTTAGATTTTAGATATTGGGTTAGACATTAAATATTAGAAATTATTAATTTGCAACTCGAACCCGATCGCCATCTTTGAGATAGCCTGCACCATCAACTACGACGCGATCGCCTAACTGTAACCCACTCTTAATTTCCACTGTGTCGCCGTTACCAGGATCTCCTAACTCTACTTTCTGGCTGCGGACTAGATTTTTAGCCGACAAGATGAATACAATTACACTTGCGTCTGCTTGGGATTGCACCGCTTTTTGCGGTACTACCATCCTCATCCCTGAGTTAGTAGTAATTGCAGCACTAGCAAACATTCCTGGTTTAAGTGAAGTTGTTGGCGGTAAGTCAATTTTTACTGTCGCCTCACGTCTTTGATCGTTTACCTGTGGTTGTATATCTCTGACTCGTCCCTGCGATCGCACTCGCCGATCGACATCAGAAGTAATTTGCACCGATGCGCCAATTTTCACCTGAGTTAGTTGAGTTTCGGGCACCTTCGCCTGAAGTTCGAGTTTTTCATCTCGGATAATCGAAAATAGCTTTTGTGTGCCACCAATCACAGTTCCCACCTGGGTTTGCGGCGGTATACCAGTGACATCACCTACTCTAGCTAGTTTCTCGGCGATTACTCCCGAAACCGGCGCACGCACCACAGTTTGTCCCAACTGAGTTTGCAGCTGTTGCACCTTAGCAGCACTGCTGCGAACATCAGCTTTGGCTTTGTTGATAATAGCTTGGGCGTTACCAATATTGGCTTGAGCGCTGCCGATATTAGCCTGGGCACTACGCACATTTTCTTGGGACAGATTCACAACTTGTATGGCAGTTTTCACATTGTAGGAACGAGTATCGAGTTCTTGCTTACTAATCGTTCCAGAGTCAGCGAGTTGTTGATAGCGCTGATAATTTTTACTTGCTTCTTCTAGCCTTGCCTTAGCTTGAGCTAAATCGGCTTGTTTTTGTTGGACTATCGCTTTATTTGATGCCAAATCTGCCTGTTTGGATGCCAAATCTGCTTGTTTGGATGCCACATCTGCTTGTTTCGATTCTACATCTGCTTTTGCTTGGCTAATTTGGCTTTGCAGTATGGAACCATCCAACACCGCCAACACTTGACCTTGTTTAACAAAAGCTCCTTCTTTCACATTTTCCGGGATGCTTTTAATTTGTAAGCCGTTTGTCTGCGGTAGCACCGGAATTAAATCACTCGCTGCTACAGTCCCAGTCGTTTTAAGGGTACGAACAACACGGGCGGTTTCTACTGTGGCGATGGTGACTGTCATCGCTGGGTTAACTTTTTTATCCGCTACCGCACTTTGTTGACGGGATGGAAAACGATTTAATACACTCATCCCAACCAAGGCGATCGCGATTCCTAAACCAGCACCCAAGAATAATGGCTTCAACCATGCCCTGGTGAGTTTTTGATCTGATTTCCTCAAAGAGCTAGTATCTTCAGAGGTTACAGGTTCTTCCACCTCAACTTCTAAAACACTTTCATCGCTCACAGTTTCACCTCCACTTTCTGTCTATGCATACAAATCTTGGTATTTTCTTAAGAAAACTTGAAATTTATTTACTTCATATCAACTATGACGCATTTCCTAGTAAATGTCTTTGATGTGCGATAGTATATAATATAACTTTCTTTCTAAGAGAAATTACTATGAAAAAATGCTAAAAAATATTATTTAGATTATGATGCAAAAAATTATCTCATCTCATACAGCTACTCTATGTCACACAGTATCCGTATTTAGATCACTGCCAACCAAGGCTTAGATATGAAAGACTGAGAAAGCTCATCTAAATTTATCTCAATTAGAATCAAAAGCATTTATGTACTTTGGTACACCAGAAAATTCTTTTTTATACGCAATCTATGATTCCTCTAAAGCCTTTGTGTTGCCAGGAAGCCATGCAATACCATCTAACCCAGGCATAGATAAAGCTAGCGTCCACAGCTAGACGTGAGTTACAAAGGAGCAAACTCCATTGCCTTAAATTCCAGCAAGAGTGTCCTTGATTATGGAATCTTGAAATCAATCAAATCAATAAATAATTGGTATTTACCAGAGTAACCAGATATGTTCAATGCCACTGAAATTTTAATTGATGCCTTTGTAAATGAAATTCGAGACGGCTACCGTCGCACTTATGGCTGCTTTAAAAATGATTATCAGGACATTATCGCCTGGGCAGGTAACATGGCTTTGGAAAACATTGCCAATAGCGACGCCCTTTACCATAATGTTGAACACACTGTTCTAGTCACCCTGGTGGGACAAGAAATTTTACGTGGCAAACACATCAGAGAAGGTGGTGTTTCCAGTGAAGACTGGTTGCATTGCATCATTTCTTTGGTGAGTCATGATATTGGCTATGTTAAGGGAGTTTGCCGACAAGACCGAGAAACAGCAGGCTTATATGCCACAGGTAAAAATGGCAGAATGATTTCTGTAGCTTCTGGCGCTTCTGATGCCAGTCTGACGCCGTATCATGTTGATAGAGCCAAGCTCTTTATTGATGAGCGTTTTGGAGGTCACAAGTTAATAGACGCTGAGGCAATTAAGAGCAATATTGAATTGACTCGATTTCCGGTACCTGCGGCAGAAGATCATCAAGATACAAAGTGCTTTGCAGGATTAGTACGTGCTGCTGATTTGATTGGTCAACTAAGTGACCCGCGTTACCTAAAGAAAATTACTTCTTTATTTTACGAATTTGAAGAAACTGGTGTGAATAAAGTTTTAGGCTATAAAACCCCTGCCGATTTACGTAATAACTACGCTAAGTTTTATTGGAATGGCGTATATCCCTATATCCAAGAAGGACTGCATTACCTATCATTGACACAACAAGGAAAACAAATTCTCGCTAATCTCTACTCAAACGTGTTTGTTGTGGAACATGAAAAACAACAGGAAGAACAGCAGCGGTATTTAGAGAAGTTAGCAGTTGGGAGTTAAGAGTTATTCAATTTTGGATTTTAGATTTTTTATTCAATCTAAAATCCAAAATTGGCAGAGTTGGGAGTTAAGAATTATTAATGATGAGTTATGAATTAAAATGAAAGCTTAATAACTCATAACACCTAACTTATAACTCCTAACTACTATGGATTGGTGGCGACGACTTAAGAAAAATCCTTTGGCACGATTTGGGGCAATTTTGCTGTTAATTTTCTATATAGGAGTAATTGCAGCTGATTTCGTAGCTCCTTATGACCCCTATGCCTCACAGCCTAATGGTTCACTGCTGCCACCAACTAAGATACGCTGGGTTTCTCAATCAGGGCAGTTTATCGGCCCTTATGTTTATCCGACAACTCAGGGAGATACGAATTTAGATACAGGCGATCGCCAACTCATTGTAGACTCGACAAAGCCCTCACCCCTGCGTCTATTTGTTTCCGGGCCAGAATACCGATTGTTGCAGATGAGTTTGCCACTACCTCCGAAGTGGGATGAAGTGACAATATTTCCTGGTATTCCCTTAAATTGGCATTTATTTGGCACAACAAGTGGCGCAAAAGTCAATATTTTGGGCACTGATGACCAAGGCCGCGACCAATTTAGTCGCCTCCTGCATGGCGGCCGCATCAGTATGTTTATCGGGATTTTTGGCATTATCATTACCTATCCCCTCGGTTTGCTCATCGGGGGAATTTCTGGCTATTTCGGCGGTGTGACTGATAGCGTCATTATGCGCTTGGCAGAAGTGCTAATGACTTTCCCTAGTATTTATCTTTTGGTAACATTGGGCGCAGTCTTACCAGCGGGTTTAAGTAGTACCCAGCGCTTTTTGCTGATTGTGGTGATTACTTCAGTTATTAGCTGGGCTGGTTTAGCACGGGTCATTCGAGGACAGGTACTATCAATTAAAGAGCGAGAATTTGTCCAAGCAGCGCGTGCAATGGGCGGGAACCCAATTTATATCATCCTCCGCCATGTTTTGCCGCAAACGGCTAGTTATATCGTTATCTCTGCAACTCTTGCAATTCCCAGCTTTATTGGTGCAGAGGCGATACTGAGTCTCATCGGCTTGGGTATTCAACAACCAGACCCATCTTGGGGAAATATGCTTTCTCTGGCTAGCAATGCTTCAATTTTGGTGTTGCAACCTTGGTTAATATGGCCGCCGGCTGTGCTGATTATTCTCACAGTGCTGGCATTCAACTTACTCGGTGATGGACTCAGAGATGCACTCGACCCGCGTAGTTTAAGAAGATAAGCCTTCAGAATAGCAAATGCTGTCGCCGAAATAGCAAATGCGATCGCTGATATAGGACTAGTATTTGATTTTTGAAATGCACGTAGTGGACTGTCATGGCTTTAATAGTGCATTAGACGTAGGTTGGGTGGAGCCGGAGCGCAACCCAACAGATTATCAGGATGTTGGGTTACGCAAAGCCTCCACCCAACCGACAATTTTTTTGCAACATTAAAGCCATTACAGTCCACTACAAGACTACCGAGATTTTTTCAGAAATCAAATATGATTCCTATATAACAAATACGTAGGCGTAGCCAGCCGTAGGCATCACCAAAATAGCAGCAACAGAATTGTTGACGGTAGTTTCTACTTTAACTTGGATGTTGGACGGTAATTTCACTCTTCTGTTTAAAAGTGAAAGGGAGTATTCGTTTTATGGCTTACAGCGAGTTTAGTTTAGCTAAAGCAAAACAAGAGTTTAGTTTAACCACATTAGAAAAACGCGATATTTTCGCTGCTGTTCCTGAATTAACAGCGAGTAATTTACTTGCAGAAACACTCAATTACAACCTGGAGATCGCTTTAGGTAGTAATAGTGAAAAAGCTCGTTCTGAATTAATTATTGCTCCAATTTTAGTTGATTTACGCCGACAATTCCGCGAACAAATTGGTTTATTTTCTGGAGTAGATTTCACTGTCGATAATAGCAAAGGATTAAACGGCACTTGCGATTTTATTATTACTAAATCTCCAGAAATTCTAATTTTGACAGCACCAGTAATTACAGTTGTAGAAGCTAAAAAAGAAAATATTAATGCGGGTTTGGGTCAGTGTGCAGCAGAAATGGTAGCAGCCCAAATTTTTAATCAGCAAGCTGCAACTGAGATTAAAACAATTTACGGAGCAGTCACAACGGGCAGTATTTGGCAATTTCTCAAACTAGAAGCACAAACATTGACCATCGATTTAAGCGAATATTATCTCAAAGATGTGAATAAAATTCTTGGTATTTTAGCAAGTGGTATTTCTCAATAAAATTAATAAAATGTCAAGCAGCTTAATACCGAATTCGCGGATCTACATAAGCATTTAAAATATCAATCAAAATGCTGGCACTCACAACGATCGCACCAAAAAAGACTAGCACTCCCTGAACTGTGGGATAATCGCGATCGGCGATCGCTTGATACAATCGATTGGCTAACCCAGGCCAAGAAAATGTTACCTCTGTCAAAATCGCCCCACCCAACAGAGATGCAAAGGTTAATCCTAAGACTGTAATCACTGGAATTAAAGCATTTTTTAAAGCGTGGGAGGCTAAAATCTTATTTTCACCAATACCTCTGGCTCTAGCGGCTTCTACATAATCGGCTTGCAAGGTTTGCTTTAAATTCACTCGCACAATTCGTTCAAAAATCCCACTGAGCAAAATTCCTAGTGTGAGACTCGGTAGGGCAAGATGATGCAAAGATGTGAAAAACTGAGTGAAGTTTCCACCGAGTAGACTATCAATTGTATACAATCCAGTGACAGTAGTCGGAGCCGGCAGATTAGGCGGAAAGCGGTTGGAATTAGGAAACCAACCCAATTGGACTGAGAAAATCAACTGCAAAAGCATTCCCGCCCAAAACATGGGAAGTGCGTAGGTAATGATACCAAATAAGCGCCCACCGACATCAAAATATGTTCCAGGACGAGAAGCCGAAAGAGTCCCAACCGCGATTCCGACGATGAGTGCAACCGCCATACTACATACTGCTAACTCCACCGTCGCCGGGAAATATTGCCCAATTATGTCCCAAACATTCTGCCCCCGACTCATTAAAGATGTTCCCAAGTCAAAGCGTAGTATGCTTCCCAAATAATTGAGATACTGTAGCCACAGGGGAAGATTTAAACCGAGTTGTTTTCGCAATTCTTCTTTAGCTGCTTCTGGCGCACGTCCACCGAGAATTGCATCTGCTGGATCTCCTGGTGTTGCTCTTAGTAAAAGAAATACAATGGTGATGATAGTTAATAGCTGAAGTGGTGCGAGAAGCAACCGAGAAACAATGTAATATTGTAAAGCTTTAGAGCGAGACATAAGTAATTTAAATTTTAAAATTCACAAAGCACTTTTGAGAACTATTTTAGCTATCAAATAGATAGATATTGAACAAGAAATTTTTTATCGAATAGTCAAAAGTCAATAGTCAACAGTTATTACTAATGACTAATGACTAATGACTAATGACCAATGACTACTTTTTAATTGTCTGGTAGACCAGAATTTGGGTAGGGTTAAGTTGTACGCTACTAACACCTTTTTGGGCAAATACATAGTCTTTGTTTTGCCATAAGGGAACGTAAGGTACATCAGTAGTTACTTGCGTTTGAATTTCTGTAAAAATTTTCTGACGCGCTTCGGGGTTTTGTTCTTTGCGTTGCTGATCGATCAGTTTATTTATGGCTTCGCTATAGTAGAACGAACCCTGAGTTTGACTACCTCCATCTTCGCATCCTTTAGCAACTGAACCTTTGTCACAAGACAAAAACGGCTGGACGTAATTATCTGGATCTAAAAAGTCTGGATACCAATCAAGTAAAGCTGCTGGATACAAACCCTTAGCAATGTCTTTAAAGAAGGCTGGCCCTTCGGCGGGGGTGACTTCAAATTGCAGTATTCCATCCATTTTGACATCGACAAGGGATTTGAGTGTCTGTGCTGCCAAACTCCGAGTAGGCGAACTAGAAGGATACCAAAGTTGTACTTTTGCAGGATTTTCTTTGGAGAAGCCAGCAGTAGTTAACAATTTTTTAGCTTGATCAAAGTTAGCATCGCCATATTTCTCTTTGAATAATGGCACAGAAACTTTAAACGTTGTGGGAATCATGCTATATAGCGGATCTGCTTGACCAAGTAAGACTCGCTCGTTTAAAAGTGGACGGTCAATTATGGATGCGATCGCTTGTCTTACCTCTAATTTATCTAAAGGCTTTTGATTTCGGTTTAATACCAGATAACTTACTACACTACCGTTAGCAGCGATCGCTTGCCAATCCCCTTTTTTACCACCTTCTTCCAAGCTGCGATTTTGATCTGGCTGTAGCGAGAGATAAGCTACATCCACTGCACCTGTACGGAAAGCATTAAACAAATTAACCGGACTAGTTTGAATTTGGAGGTTAACACCCTTGTTAGCTGGTTTTTCTCCCCAATACTGATCAAACACATCAAATCGGATAGAATCAGTACCATACTGTCCTAATTTGTAAGGGCCAGTCCCCACAAAAATATTCGGCTTGAATTTACCAGCACCGAGTTCGTAAGCTTTGGGTGAAACTGCACATATCCCAGGAAATGCTAGCAGTGAAGGAAACGCTGCAAAGGGCTTTTTCAGCTTGATGGTTAACTCATACTCGCTTGTAGGTTTTATCGAATCTACTATATCAGTTAGTAAGAATGAGGGTTTTCCTTTATTTTCAATAAAACGCTGGATGGTAAAGGCCATTGCTTGAGCGTTAAAGGGAGTTCCATCGTGAAAAACTACTCTCTGACGTAAGGGGATGGTATAAGTTAAGCCATCTTGACTGACTTTGGGTAATGCTGTAGCTAGCTGGGGCTTAATTTCGGTGCTTCCTGCTTCGTAGTTGTAGAGGCGATCGCTCATATTAAACACCAAACCTAAAGATGCTAACTCATAAGCATCAGCCGGATCAAGTGTTCTTGGCTTTGCTGTTGTACCGATAGTAATCCGACCATCACCTGTAGGGGTATTTACAGAACCAGATGGCGGCGTAGAAGAGTTAGGACGAGGAGCGCAACTAACAACCAAAAATAAACATAGACAGAACAAAGATAGGAATTGTGTAATCCGACCCCACCGTTTCACGGACAAGGAAAACCAGGTCATAACAGTAATATATTTGATATCAGCGGTCAGCAATTTTACTACATTTGTGACTCTTGTGCTGAATCTTCACAATTATAGCGGTTCTCGGTTCTCCTTTCGATGGAACACGCGCTTTAATTGGCAATGCTCACGGCTCAGTATATACGTATAAAAAACAGAACTTGTACAGCCAAATGAAAGAAAACTTATTCTAAATCATGACTCGGTAGCCGTCTAAATCAAAACTTTGTGGCGGATACTCGACTTCATAGTTAAGTTTATTGCTAATGCGCGATGTCTACGACGGGCGTAGCTGCGGAACTATTTTGTGACAAAAAATCATTGACAAAAATACACAGTTTGACGTTTGTTAAGTACTGAAAAATTTTTATTTAATTAAGATTTTCAACATTGGCTAAATTTGTCGTAAATTCATAGTTACTAGGAAAATAGGTCTGTTAAGCTTTGACCTTAGCCCAAGTAGTCTAAGTTGAGATTTTACCTGTTGCTGCTTGGGAACAGACACCCATAGAGCAGTTTCTCGTCAAAATCGACTGGATTGTAAAAAAGAAGAGTGTTTGGACATCAGCGAAATCAAGCGATCGCGATATCGTTAACAACAGATTGAAAGTCTAATAGTGAGACTAAGACCGTGAAGTATTTCTTTCTATCTGACGGATGGGCAGTTGCTAGAGTCTGGGCATCTGATGGACTCTGGCAAATAACTGCATGGCGACGCCAACCAGATATTCAGCGAATGAATATTTGTTTAGTTGAAGAAAATGAACTGCTATGGCTTTATCGAGTTGAAGAAGCCATTTTAACCGTGGAAGTGAAGCCAATAACACCAGTAATTGCTAGTAAGACCATAGGTCAAGTAGTACTCAAGCGTCTAATGAGTGCCGAACAGGTAATCGAACGCCTGGGTACAGCTGAGACGAAGTGTCATCTGCAAAATATTGAGTTGGTAGTTCAGTAGATATTGGGCATGGGGAAAAGACAAGGGAGACAAGGAACAGGGGGAAGACAAGGGAGGGATTGATTCAATAATTCCCCCTTGTCTCCCTTGTCCTCCTTGTCCCCATTCCCCACTCCCCAAGTAAAGAAAAGATAAGCAAATTTAATCTGTGATGGTTATTGGTAGCGAAAAAACTTGGACATGCTACGCGATCGCATCAATTTACACGCTTGCAAACAATTCCATCAATAGTTACACTTTTTAAAACATTCTCATTTTTGCTTGGCGATGGCTACCCTAACATAGGTAAACCTCCCGAAGCGAGTAAGCATTGCCAAAGCACCCACACTGTCTGACTTATTAAGACTAACCTGTGGTAAAACTCTGGCTCTGGCAATAACAAAAAACAAGAGAGAGTTTTATGAGTGGCGATTTTCGTCTCTCATAACCTCAGTAAGAAAATTGCTTTGTAAACTAACTCATCGAGGAGGAGCGTAGTCAATGGGACTACCCTGGTACCGAGTACATACAGTCGTTCTGAATGATCCAGGGCGGCTAATTTCTGTACACTTAATGCACACAGCCTTAGTAGCAGGCTGGGCTGGTTCGATGGCACTCTACGAACTGGCTGTTTTTGACCCTAGCGATCCGGTTCTCAACCCGATGTGGCGTCAAGGAATGTTCGTTCTGCCCTTCATGTCACGTTTGGGCGTTACCCAATCTTGGGGTGGTTGGAACGTTACTGGTGGCCCATCCATTGATCCTGGCTTCTGGTCATTTGAAGGCGTTGCTGCCGCTCACATTGTTCTTTCCGGTCTGCTGTTCCTAGCCGCCGTATGGCACTGGGTTTACTGGGATTTGGAACTCTTTAGAGATCCCCGCACTGGTGAACCCGCCCTAGACTTGCCAAAGATGTTTGGCATTCACCTGTTCTTATCTGGTCTACTTTGTTTTGGATTTGGTGCTTTTCACGTCACCGGACTATTTGGGCCGGGGATATGGGTTTCTGACGCCTATGGTATAACTGGTGCCGCGCAGTCAGTAGCACCAGAATGGGGACCAGATGGTTTTAACCCATATAACCCTGGTGGCATTGCGGCTCACCACATTGCTGCTGGTGTTGTTGGTATTATTGCAGGCTTATTCCACCTGACAGTCAGACCCCCCGAACGGCTCTACAAAGCCCTACGGATGGGGAACATTGAAACAGTACTTTCTAGCAGTATTGCAGCAGTCTTCTTTGCTGCTTTCGTTGTTGCTGGTACTATGTGGTACGGTAATGCCGCCACACCCATTGAATTGTTTGGCCCTACCCGCTATCAATGGGATCAAAGCTACTTCCGTCAGGAAATTGATCGTCGCGTTCAAACTAGCGTTGCTCAAGGCGCAAACCTAACGGAAGCTTGGTCGCAAATTCCCGAAAAGCTGGCTTTCTACGATTACGTCGGTAATAGCCCCGCTAAAGGCGGTCTATTCCGTACAGGGCCGATGGTGAAGGGTGATGGCATTGCCCAATCTTGGCAAGGTCACGCCGTATTCAAAGATTCTGAAGGACGGGAATTGACCGTGCGTCGTCTCCCCAACTTCTTTGAAACCTTCCCAGTGATTTTGACTGATGCAGATGGAGTTGTCCGCGCTGACATTCCCTTCCGTCGGGCAGAATCTAAGTATAGCTTCGAGCAATCTGGTGTCACCGTTAGTTTCTACGGTGGCAATCTGAATGGTAAAACCTTTACAGAACCAGCTGATGTGAAGAAGTATGCCCGGAAAGCTCAAGGCGGTGAAATCTTTGAATTTGACCGGGAAACCTTGAACTCTGATGGTGTATTCCGCACCAGTCCTAGAGGTTGGTTTACCTTTGGACACGCCGTATTTGCTCTGCTGTTCTTCTTTGGTCATCTCTGGCATGGCGCTCGGACAATCTACCGAGACGTATTTGCTGGTGTTGATGCGGATCTAGAAGAGCAAGTTGAGTGGGGTCTATTCCAGAAAGTGGGTGATAAGTCAACCCGCCGGAAGGAAGCCCTCTAATTTCAGTGCTGAGTTCTGAGTGCTGAGTTCCGAGTTAAGGCTCTGACTCAGTACTCAGCTGAGTCAGCATTCAAAACTTTAATTACTGGCTTGATAGGCAGGAAATCGTAATATGGAAAGCGTTGCGTACATCTTGATTTTTACTCTGTGTATAGGTACTCTCTTCTTCGCGATCGCATTTCGCGAACCCCCTCGCTTTGAGAAACCAAAAGATAAGTAGAGCCTATTCCCAGACTTTTAAGTGGATTTAATCTTAATATCCGTTGCTACTAAGCATGGTGGCAACGGATATTATTGTGTTCGTCCTTTGTTGGTTTTCACTACTAAGTAAATGACAAATCATTTTTATATTGTGATATAATTTCCAATCTTGGGAGTAGATATGTGTTAATGCTAGCTTTTCTGCGCTAGGATGAAAAAGGATGTTTTGTGTAGGCTGCCATAGAACTGCTTACATAACGCATCGCGCTTGTCGCACCACCTTTACGGAGACTAGAACCAGGAACAAATCAGCATGGTCAATCAGAATTTAACCGCTACAGAAATTGGATTCACTCACGAAGATTTCGCTGCTCTACTTGACAAATACGATTATCATTTTAGCCCTGGTGATGTTGTCCCAGGAACAGTTTTCAGTATAGAGCCGCGCGGCGCTCTGATTGACATTGGTGCTAAAACCGCAGCATATATACCTATACAAGAAATGTCTATTAACCGGGTGGATAGCCCGGAAGAAGTATTACAGTCAAACGAAACACGGGAGTTTTTCATCCTTACCGATGAAAACGAAGATGGTCAATTAACCCTTTCAATTCGCCGTATTGAATATATGCGGGCTTGGGAGCGCGTGCGACAGCTACAAGCAGAAGATGCAACTGTACGTTCTGGCGTGTTTGCAACCAATCGCGGTGGAGCATTGGTACGGATTGAGGGATTACGTGGCTTTATCCCAGGTTCCCACATCAGTACCCGCAAACCTAAAGAAGAATTGGTAGGCGAGGATCTACCATTGAAATTCCTAGAGGTAGACGAAGAACGTAATCGCCTAGTTCTATCTCACCGTCGGGCGCTGGTTGAGCGCAAGATGAACCGCCTAGAAGTCGGCGAAGTAGTAATTGGTACTGTTCGTGGGATCAAGCCCTACGGTGCTTTCATCGACATTGGCGGCGTCAGTGGTCTACTGCATATTTCTGAGATTTCTCACGAACATATTGATACACCTCATAGCGTGTTCAATGTCAATGATGAAGTGAAAGTTATGATCATTGACTTGGATGCAGAAAGGGGTCGGATTTCCCTATCTACCAAGCAGCTAGAACCCGAACCCGGTGATATGATTAAAAACCGGGATTTGGTTTACGATAAGGCGGAAGAAATGGCTGCTAAGTATCGTGAACAGCTATTAGCCAAGCAGCAAGGTGCTGCTGCTGCGCCGGCTGCACCTGCGGAAGTTGTAGCAGACGAAGAAATTCCACCAGCAGCGGAACTTGAAGAAGAAATTCCACCAGCAGCAGAACTTGAAGAAGAAATTCCACCAGCAGCGGAACTTGAAGAAGAAATTCCACCAGCAGCGGAACTTGAAGAAGAAATTCCAGTAGTTGCGGAAGTTGTAGCAGACGAAGAAATTCCACCAGCAGCAGAACTTGAAGAAGAAATTCCAGTAGTTGCGGAAATTGAAGAAGAAATTCCAGTAGCGACAGAAACTGAAGAGGGAATTCCAGCAGGTATTGAAGAATAATAGATTTTTTATAGTTTTACTTGTCTTTAAGTAAGAGTATCAAATCATTTTATAAAGAGGGTTTTTCCCTCTTTTTTTATGTGGAGAATGGGTAAAAAGTAGTTAAAAGTTAAATATTATGGCAACCATTAAATGTAGAAATATCACTTTTGATAATATCCAGGCAATTTTGTTTGACAAAAACGGTACTCTAGAAGATTCAGAAACGTATTTGCGATCGCTCTCACAAAAAGCAGCAAGGTTAATAGATGCTCAAATCCCTGGAACTGGGGAACCCCTATTAATGGCATTTGGCATCAATGGCAATCTTCTAGATCCCGCAGGTTTAATATCAGTAGCAAGCCGCCGTGAAACAGAAGTTGCGGCTGCGGCATATATTGCCGAAACTGGCAAAGGATGGTTTGAGTGCTTAAAAATAGCCCGTCAAGCTTTGGATGAAGCGGAAAAATACATTGGACAAACTCCTTCACCGCTGTTTGTGGGTAGCTTAGACTTGTTGAAATATCTAAGGGGAGGGAATTTGAAACTTGGCATCCTCTCAGCTGCGACAACTGAAGAAGTACGTAATTTTGTAGCTAATCACCAGTTAAGTGATTATATTCAGTTGGAAATGGGAGTAGATGAAGGGCCGAGTAAACCAGATCCATTGTTATTTTTGCAAGCTTGCCAAGCTTTGGGAGTTGAACCGAGTGCTACATTGATGGTGGGTGATTCAGTTGGTGATATGCAAATGGCGCGTAATGCTAAAGCCGCAGGTTGTATTGGTATCACTTGGGTAGGTAAGTCAGATAATGTCCGAGGTGCGGATGTGGTGATAAATCAACTTGATGAAATCCAGATTTTAGAGGATTAATTTAACGTGAGTTCGATGAACTCAAAAAACGGCAGGAGGTAGAGCAGGTAGCTCTTTTGGATAAATATCAAGTGATGGTTTTTGGGGCAAATAAGTATAGACAACCAAACCTGCCATTAAGATTAAGATACGCTATATCTAATGAGGAAGAGTTGATTTAGTCGATTTTATTCTTCCTGTTTCTTGTCTTCTAAATTAGTTATCTTTGTATTTTGCAGAAGGATATGGTCTTCCTGATTCTGTCTTTCTTCTTTCTTTTCTTGTACAACTTGAGTGGCATATATTTCCACATCTCGCTGAATAATATCTTCTACATGACTTGCAAACAGATTAAATGCCTGTTCGTGGCTTGTATAACTACGATAAGCGCCTGTCAACTGTGAGAATTGCCACCCTTGGGTTTTCAAAGATTCGACTGTTCGGCGATAGTGTCGCCAGCGTTCTCCATAGTGAAAAAACTCTTCAATGGCAGCACTAATAGCAACTATTTGGCTCAAACCAAAAGTTGACCACATAATGATATCCCTATTGTTAGGTTTGAAAGTAGCGTTAATGTTTAGACTTACCAATGCCGGCAGAATTACACCACCAACAATAGTTGTGAGCCGTAAAAAATAATGGCGATCGCGTGATGAATTTGCCTTAGCTTCCATCCAGAGTACTTGGTCTAACCAGCGCGATCGCAAAAAATGTTTTTGCACATCGCCTAAGTTTATACCTACAAATAAATTGTTAAAATCTTCCTTTAAAAATTCTTGATAACTATCTTTTTTTGCCATTATTTACTCCTAATTAGATAGTAAAACCTTAATTACTTTGCCTAAATCCTCAACTCCCTTGTCTATGTCGATTAAATCGATGTATTGTAATGTACCAGATTTAGCTAGCTTTTTGGCCCGTTCATCGGTAGCCTTTCCACGCAAGGCATCTGCAAGGATATCTGCGGTTCTACCACTACCAGCGATCACAATAACTAATCTTCCACTATCAACACTACAAAACGCATCCTTAAAGGTAATTTCACCACCGTTCAAAAGTACTGTCACCGAAGGTGCATCATTGGCCAGCATAGTCGCAACGCAAGATATCCAAGGAGACTCGTCGCCCCAATCATTACCAGGAACTAGCACGAAATGAGTATGGTTTGGCTCTAAGGGTATTAAATCAGCACCAGTTTCCGAATGATTAGGTAAAGCCACTTTGCTTTCGGGTGTCACACCAACCAAAGCAAACTTAGCACCTATCTGGGTACGAGCCGCACCCATCATTCGCATTATTCCTGCATCCGTACCTCCATCCACGACATAAGCCCCTAAAGTTTCGGCGATGGGGGCTAAAACTTCCACAAACAACCGTTGAATTCGGAGAAAGTCAGCTTCACTAATATTACTTGCACCCCCCACTATTACTAAAACAGGACGCGAACCGCCAAGCCCTATTTCCTCAAAAGCATTTGGCAATTCCCCTTGCTGCTCAACTCGAGTAGCTAATGCTGTTTGGCCATTATCAAAGGTAAGTTTCAAATAACGTTTCATTTGTCCAAAATCCTAACTGCGTAAGTTTTCCAGCATAGGCTTCGCAGTCATATTCCGCAACCGTTGTATTTCGTAATTACCTTAAAGATAAGAAATTTTATGATGCTTTTTTATGGGTTATTCTCAGAGGATGTCTGAAAAGTTTTTTCTATACAGCGAATGCTTAAAGATCCCCCGAAATCCCCCAATTGATCGGGGGACTTTGAGACTCTTATCCCCCTTTTTTAAGGGGGATCAGCAAATATCTGATACTTCTCAGACATCCTCTCAAATAAATTATCAGCATCCCTCAATTCTTTTTTATCTAAAACCGCTTTTGATACTCTACTACTGCACGACTGTCATCGGTTAAATTAGTGGAAGCACGCACACGAAATTCGTTGTTTATCCGGTAATTAACACCCCATTGGAAGGGGTCATTTGTTGTCAAGATTTTGATACTGGAAACCGATATTTTAGAAGAAATATCAACCCCAGCCTCCGCTGCTAATTCCAAAGTTGAATTGCTTCTTCCTGCTTCGGGATTCTCAGAAATAACGGTAGGAAATATCCGCAGTTCACTTAAGCCAAAGGTACTCCCAATCTGGTTAAAAGCTGACTGAAAATTATTGAATACAGCCGATCCGGCGATGTTAATCAGACCCAAAGTACTGTCTGCACGTCCTTGGGTGTCTACAAATCCACCTCCTAAAAGAGCAACAATTTCGGTTTGACTACGTGATGGACTACTTGTTAATTCTAAATTTTCATTCAGTTTGCTAGCTAAACCGTTGATAGTGGCTTCGACTCGAACACTCTCTAACGCTGATAAACCTGTAGAATTTACCCGGCTGAAGTCATTACTTTGAGTTACATCCAGTACTTTGGCAAATAGCCGAATATCTAAGTTAGGGTCGCGGGGTTGAGAAGGACTAAAAGTTGCGGTGTGTTTATAGCCACGAACAAGGTTAAATTGGGTAGTAAATAAATTTACTCCCCCTTTTTCTAACTGGATAGTGCCATTGGGTATAGGCTGATTGATAAAGCCGTTAACTATGAGATTACCACTGGCGCGGAAGTTGAGAATAGGGGCACGGGTAATTTGGACGTTTTTACCTAGTTCCAAATCTAAATTATTAAATCTGGCGTTCGTATTTCCCGTGCCATTTCCAATTTCAGATTTACTCTGCTTATTGGCTTTTGTGGGTGATACGCCAATACTACCATTTGCAGATGTCGTGGCGTCGGTAGATTCTGCCAGCAATACCTTACCATCAAATAAATTTACTCTACCGCCAATTATGGGGTTAAGGGCAGAACCAGTAATCTGCAAATTGCCACTAGCGCCTCCCTGATAAAGTCCCTTAAGATTCAACGCTAGCTGATCGAGATTAACAGTCAGGGGATTTTTGATAGTTACGTTTTTATTGTTGAAGATGGGAATTTCTCCAGCAGCTTCTACCTTCCCACGGCTAAATCTACCTTGAAGATTTTCGACTAAGATGCTGTCAAAATTAAACAGCACTCTACCTGTGACGCGTCTCAGTTTACCTGGCAAAGCTTGGGCTGAAAAAGTAGCATTATTAATAGTAGCAATTCCATTTACTTCGGGTTTTTGCAATGTTCCCCCCACCTTGAGGTCTACTTCTCCTTCACCTTTCTCAAATACCACTTGATTAGTCAATGCATTTAACAGTGCCAATCCTTCGTTTTCTAACTTCATATCCAAACTGATTTGATCGCTGTCTGGTGCCACGGAAGCAAAAGGCAATTTATAAGGGATACTGCCAGTAATATCAACAGGTTTTGGGCCAGCAACTGCTACAGTACTACCAAAGTTTAAGCGTCCATTGGCATAGCTGAAACTTGCTATTGCTGACTCTATTTTGCTCTGATTTAGTATTCCTTCTGTGATTTGCAATTCCCCTCTCGCTTGAGGATTAGCAATACTCCCTGCTAAAGCTGCTGTAGCGTTAAGATTACCTGTTATTCCAATTGGCAGTTTGACAACATTATTCAGTAGTTGTACCGGAAAATTATTCACCCGCAGCTGGCCAGATTGTTCATCACCGCCAACGTTACCCGTGAAGGCAATCAGCCTGTTTTGAGACTCGATTCGTAAAGGTCGCAAACTCAAAACACCGTTTTCAAAGTTGCCTTCGGCAATCACTTTTTCGGCAGTATAAAAACGATTTCGTTCTTCCTTTTTACCCCAGGCAAAGTTTTGTCCATTCAAATTAAAATCGACTGATAATCCATTGGCTGTAGCTGTATTTACAGCCACTTCCCCATTGAAAGTCCCCTTTAAGTCTGCCAAATCTGGTATTGGAGTGGAATTAAGTCGCTGTTCTTCCTGTTCTGCCACCAATACTTCAATTTCAGAAAACCGTTGGATTTGGGTTAATAAGGGTTCGCTTGGCGTTCCTTGGGGGTTGGTAGTCAGATCCGCGGCTGTGCCGTAGATTTCTGCTGAACCACCTGGCAAATTTTGTAAATCAAATATTTTTGCTACAGCTAGAACATCTTGGATCTCACCCTGATTGACGTTCAGTTTACCTTGTAGTTGAGGGCCTTTAGGGCTTTGAGCAAAAGTACCGACAAGGGCGTAGCTACTTTTTCCTTTGACAAATTCGCTACTAGTGAGTGTGGCTTTATCGTCACCGTAGCGGAATTGAGCAGCTATTCGATCGCCTTTAATTCGGCCAATTTGGGGATTAGCGATCGCTAAATTCCCCGTTGCTGCTAATGTCTGCTGATTAAACAGTAAATCCCCAGTTAACAACCCAGCTATCTTACCAGTACCCAATCGAGTAATTGGTGGCGGAGTCAAATTCAATATTTGTAAGGGGAAATTTGCAACTTTCAGCGCCCAATCATTCCCTTGAACATTACCTGTTGCTGATGCTTGCTGCCATTTTACTAAGAAGGATTTCGGGCGATTATTGGCATCTAAATTGAAGTCCAGGCGATCGCTATTACCCGCCAAGTTCAAATTCAACCCACGTCCCTGTACTGAATCGATGTTTCCAGTTAACAACGGCTCAAAAGCAATATCTTGAACAACCAAGTCTCGTAAGTTGATTTGTCCTACTACATTCGGTAACGGCAGCTTACCAGTTATTTGACCATTAAAATCTACTCTCCCCGCCACAGCAACCTGATTAGGAAGATTGATCGGTAACTGTTTTAAGTTGTAATTCTGCGCCTGGACGTTGAGATTTAGGGCAGTAATTTCCGGTATACCTGCTTTTTTCGCATTGGCTAAGATGTTACCAGTAACACTTAAACCGGGAGCAATTGCTCGCTCAATGGTCAGCCTTTCACCACTCCAAGCGATCGCAGCGCTCAAGGGTTGCTCAAGACCAGGGATACCTTGGGATAATTGCACCTGTCCAGCAGCACGTACATCAGCTAATTTGGACGATCCTAGCGTGCCGGCTAATTGCAACTGACCGCCAAACTGACCTCGCAATTGCTGATTTAACCGATTTAATTCCACACCAGAAGCGTTCACTACAGCTTGATAGCGACCATTAGCCAATTGGATATTAGAGGCTGCGATCGTTCCACCTGCAACATCCACCCGTCCCTGACCACTGGCTTGAATTGTTTGCGGTTGAAAGGATTCAACAGAACCCGCCACGTTTGCTTGACCAGTTAACGTCCCTCGGAATTGCTTTGGTACTGCTACCAACTGCTGCAACGGTAGATTATTTGCTTGAACTTGCGCCTGGTATACACCATTAGCTACTTGGATATTAGAGGCTGTAATGGTTCCACCTCCAACATCCACCCGCGCCTGACCCATTGCTTGGATAGTTTGCGGTTGGAAGGATTCAACAGAACCTGCCACATTTACTTGACCAGTTAAGGCTCCCTGGAACTGCTTTGGTACTGCTGCTAACTGCTGGACAGGCACATTCTTAGCCTGAACTTGCGCCTGATACACACCATTAGCCACTTGGATATTAGAGGCTGCGATCGTCCCATCCCCAACATTTATCCGCGCTTGACCGTTAGCTTGAATAGTTTGCAGTTTAAAAGAATCAACAGAACCTGCCACATTTACTTGACCAGTTAACGCTCCTTGGAACTGCTTTGGTACTGTTGCCAACTGCTGCACAGGTACATTCTTAGCCTGAACTTGCGCCTGATACACACCATTAGCCACTTGGATATTAGAGGCTGTAATTATACCACCGCCAATAGCAAGGCGACCTTCACCACTGCCACGGAGGGTTTTCAGGCTGAAATTATCTCTGTTACCTGCAATTTGAAACGTACCCGCCAATGGATTATTTAAAACTGGGGGAGACTGTTTCAATATTTGTCCCAACCGCACACCATTAGCTACAAGTTGAGCCGAGAAGTCTTGGTCTTGCAGTTGGATATTAGAAACTGCAACCGTGCCACCACCAATTTGAACTCCTGCACCATCACTGCGAATTCTGGCAATTTTAAATGGTGCTGTGCTGCCTGAGAGGAGGAGACGACCATTGAACAGTGCCCCAGCCAAAGAGAGATTTTGCAGTTGACTTTTATCTACAAAGGGTTCCAATTTTACCCCAGAGGCAACAGCCACAGCTTGCCAACGCTCATTGGCATAACTACCAGTTGCCCGGACTGTACCACCACTTACATTCAGAGCCACATTGCGGAAAGAGACGCTGCGATCGCTAGCGATTGCAACTTCGCCAGTTCCGGGGTAAGTTCCATTAGGAGCTTGATACTGTACCACAGTTTGGACATTAGTAGTAGCGCCAGTTAGTTGGGCTGTAGCTGAAACATTGCCGATTTGGAAATTGGGTGTTGTTTCGTAAACTTTTGCGATCGCATCCCCTGGAACATTCTTGGCAGCGAAATTTAAATCCAGTCGGGGGCTTTTACCGAGTTGAATTGTACCAGCGCCCGTAATTTCACCGCCGACTTTAGCTTTACCTTGAATATCTTTCAGGGTAATTAAAGAGGAACTAGTAACAAGCTCAAACTTACTACTAATGTTATTAAAATCAACTTTATCAATCCGAGCAGTTTGAATCGTGGCAACTGTGCCGGAGAGAATTGGCTCTTTTGTTGATCCGGTAATTTGTAAGTCTGCTTGTACTTGTCCAGCGATCGGCACAGGTAGTTTTACCTTGAGAGTTTCCTGGGCATTCGCCAAACTCACCGCATTTACGCGCCCTGCCAACTTAAAGCCTGCTTTTGTGTCAATGATTCCCGTAGCCACTAGGGGAATTTTGCCGTAGTTGCTAGTAACATTCTCTAACTGCAACTCCGTTCCTTGAAAGTGGAGGTTTCCTTGGCTATTGCTCAACAGTTGCGGGACTTTGGGTATTTGAAGCGTTACCCCTTGCACAGTAGCGTTGCCAAACAATAAAGTCTGCTGTCCTGGTGTCAATCGAATTAACAAGTCGCCATTGGCTCGACCCGCTTGTAAGTTCACTGGTAACTTAATCAACCGAGTAATATCCGCAGCTAGCAAATCTTGCGCCTGCACCTGGAAGTTCCCTGCCAGCACCTTGGAACGCGTCTCTCCCTGAATGGAAATATTACCACCACTGTCTGCTTCACCCCCGACTTCAAACCTGATCAACTGGTTGTTTGCTAAAAGTTGGGCAGATCCATTCAGTTGAGAAAATGTTACTGGGGATGAGGGAGATGTTACTCCCTTTGTCTCCCCTGCTTCCCCGACTCTCTTCTGCGGCATCAATGCCAGCTTGGCATTGCGAAACCGCAGGTGATCCAAATCGGTTTTAATAGCGCCGCCTTCACCTGACGAGGCTATAGTAGTGGAAACCCAGCGTCCTTGGTCATCCTGTTGAATATAAATATCTGGGTTGACTAAGGTGACATCTAGCTTTAGGTGGCGGTTAAAGATTAGTTGTAATAGGTCAAAATCCACCTCCACTGACTCGACTGCGGCTCGATCTGGATCTGTGGGTGTGGCTGGGATGGCTGAAGTCCCAAACTGCACTCCCGTCAACGAAAATTGTCTAACTCTTCCCAGTTTTACCGGACGGTTGAGTGTAGTAGTGAGACTTTGTTGTGCCAAGGGTGTTAACTCTGTTTGGACAAAAGTCCACAACCGCCAAATACCGACAATAACTCCTAGCAGTAAAAGTCCACCCAAGGCAATGCTACCCCGACTCAACACCAGCAACCACTGACGCTTGCGGATAGGGGATGGGGAGAGAATATCTTGATTGGGAGATTTAGTCATTTGCTTTCACCGCATTAATTGCCGGATGTCGCTGGCACACACAAGCATTAACTGGCACATTGATTCAGTATGCCATTTCCAGGATACGCCAACTAAACCCAAGACCTCATTGGTTGAGTTACGGTATTTGCTCGATCCAATACTTATGCTTAATAATATTGGCGTTTTCAGGAAAATCTGAATAGAGTGAAAATTGTTCCTATGACTTTCCTTGAGACACAATCTCGAACTTTAATATGAATAAACCTTAAAAAGGACAGATGATTACACCAATGCGTGTCTTTGTGTTAATTTTTAATGCTCGAACGGAAAATGAGGGGATTCACACGATTCGGGAGGGCGACCGCAATAAAATTCTGATGTTCGAGTCAGAAGACGATGCCACGCGCTTTGCCCTAATGCTAGAAGCTCAGGATTTCCCCGCACCTACACCGGAGCCGATCAATGCTGAGGAAATCAAGGAATTTTGCGAAAGTGCTGGATATGAATGGGAAATCATCCCAGAAAACAGCAATTTAGTTGTCACTCCCCCAGAACTGAACGTGGAAGAAACTGACTGGCAAGCAAACGCCCAGAAGGAGGATACTATTGAAGACACCTTCCCTCTCAATCAACAGCCACTAGAAGAACCAGACTTGTCTGATTCGGAACTAGAGAAGATTCGTCGCAAATTTGAAGGATTGTTGTAATTAATTATTAGTCATTAGCAACTGACTAATGACTAATGACATAAACACCCAAAGGGCGGCTGTAGGGTAGGACTAAGGAGAAATGACAGAGGACAAATGACAAATTTGCAGGAACGCGGGCATCTTTTAACCGAGATGGTAAATCCTAACAGTCTGAACTTAGACCAGCTCAGTTCTCTGGAATTAGTGGAACTGTTTAATAACGAAGACCAAAAGGCAGTCGCAGCAGTTGCAGCGGCAAAAATTCAGTTGGCAGAGGCAATTGAGCGCACCGCAGACCGTTTGCGCCACGGAGGACACCTATTTTATATCGGTGCAGGGACAAGTGGCCGGTTAGGGGTGTTAGATGCTGCTGAGTGTCCACCTACTTTTTGTACACCCCCAGAGTTGGTACAGGGGATTATTGCTGGTGGTGCTGGCGCACTGGTACGCAGTTCTGAAGATTTAGAAGACAGCATCGAAGATGGTGAGGCTGCGATCGCTGGGCGACACATTACCCAGCTAGATGTTGTAGTTGGCATTACCGCTGGTGGAACAACGCCTTATGTCCACGGTGCCCTTCATGCTGCTCGTCAACGGGGAGCCACGACTATTTTTATCGCCTGTGTTCCAGCGGAACAAGTTAGCTTTAATGCCGATATTGACATTCGCCTCTTGACAGGGCCAGAAATAATCGCCGGCTCAACTCGCCTGAAAGCTGGTACAGCCACTAAATTAGCCTTAAATATCCTTTCTAGCGGCGTGATGGTCAAGCTAGGCAAAGTTTATGGCAATCGGATGGTGGATGTGGCGGTAACAAATCAAAAATTACGCGATCGCGCTTTGCGAATTTTGCAAGACCTCACAGGTTTAAATCGGGAAGCTGCTGGCTTTTTACTAGAACGCAGTGGTAAATGGGTTAAGCTAGCGCTATTGATGCACTGGACTGGTTTGGAAAAAGATGAGGGCGATCGACTTCTTTCAGAACACCAAAGTGATCTCAGGGCAGCTGTTGTCAGCCATCAAAACCAAAAGCAACCTTGAAAAAATTTTCCTAAAGAAATACTCTATATATGGCTGCTACTTGTCTTAGTAGTACGCCTTTTTTTAAGGATAATATTCCCTAGAAAAGCTAACATTAGCTGGTTTAATTAAGAATAGTAAACTTAAATAAATATTTTCAACAAAAGCTGAAATCTCTAAAGACTGCTAATCTTTCTCAAACAAAAATTCAGAACTTATACGGATATAATTCCCTATAAAAATTCTTAAAATAATATATCAATACTGAATTCATCATTATGTGGACTATAGGAAACCTACTGAAGTGATGAAATCTTAGCAGAAAAGTAAACTTTGCCAAGAATAAACCCTGTTCTAGATAACTTATTTACTAGCAAGAGTTTTGCTATCTTAGCATCTTACTTGCTTTTAATAATATTGATTTAGACTGCTATATAGATAGCGTTTCCTAATCACATGAGGTACATCTTAGCCCCCTCTCGAAGAGCGGGGAGGGGGTTGGGGGTAAGGTTATTGTACCTCACAAGGGACGAGAACCGCTATATACCAAATGTATTTGCCCTTATTGACATATTTGTTGACCACTATATAGTTAGTGTGGGTTTTTCAAGGGTTAGCTTTTTAATAAAAGGAACAAACTATGTCCCACCAGGAAGTTATTTCAAATAACCTAGTAAATGAATTTAAAACTTGTACTCAGCTACAATACAATGGCAAATTAAATATTAAGAGTTCAAAGGGTAGTCAATGGACTTTTTACTATCGGCTGGGACGGATAGTTTGGGCAACAGGGGGAACTCATCCCTTCCGACGCTGGCGTAGACAGATGGCTCAAAATTGTCCCGAAATCGATGTTGATAAGTTGCAGTTACGTTTACAAGACCTATCAAGCGATTATTGGGATTATCGGCTTTTAGAAATCTTATATAAAAAACAGAAAATCCAAAGGGAACAGATTAACTCTATTGTCGATAACACGATAGCAGAACTATTATTTGACCTAGCTCTGCAAGGAAATTTTGCTTCTATAAGTTGCAATCGTAGCCAAGAAGTTATCTTAGAAACGCCAATGAGCTTCACGAGTGCAGAGATGTCTGTAAAGCACATGCAAGACTCGTGGAAAATTTGGTCAGAAGCTGGTTTAGCAAATTTTTCTCCTGACTTGGCACCATTTCTGCGGCGACCAGAAATACTCCAGCAGATGGTAAGTCAACCTGTCTATAAAAACTTTGTCAATTTAATCAATGGCAAATTTACTCTGCAAGATTTAGCCGTGAAAATGAAGCAGGGTGTACTGCCACTCACCCGTTCGTTGCTTCCCTATATCCTTAAAGGAATCATTGAATTGGTGGAAGTACCTGACTTGCCCTTAGAACCTACTGAAGTCAACAATAACTCTACCACCACACAAGTAAAGAAGCGGATTGCTCCACTAGTGGCCTGCGTCGATGACAGCCCTCAAGTATGTAAAATGCTAGAGGATATTATCACTTCTAATGGATTGAGGTTTGTCAAGATTCAAGATGCTGTACAAGCTCTACCAACACTCATTCAGGATAAACCAGACCTGATTTTTTTGGATTTGATTATGCCAGTTGCCAGTGGTTACGAAATTTGTACTCAGTTGCGACGAATATCTACTTTTTCCAAGACACCAATAATTATATTAACAGGCAGTGATGGTCTTTTAGATAGAGTTCGTGCCAAAGTAGTTGGTTCTACAGATTTTCTCACTAAACCTGTAGTGGCTGATAGGGTAATGAATATAGTACGTAAGTATTTACCTACACCGAATGTATCCACCGACAATAATAAATCTAATTTAAAGGTTTGTAATTAGGGAAAATTAGAAGCTATTTTTGATTCTAAATTCTTCTTCAAAATTTATAACCCTTTCCACGTCAGTACAAATTAAATTATTGAGGTGATAAAACTATTTGAGATTCAAATATATATTAAGTTATGTTGATTACGTACTTTTTCGGAGGTTGATATATAAAGATTGAACCAAAATTAGACAAATACAAATTTTTGTATTTATAGCAGTCCTATTTGGTTTGTGAAAAAGTGGTTAGGGCAAAGGGGTTAGGGCTAGTCTCTAGTCCCTTCTATGTCTTTTTTGAAGAATCATTTAGGATTTGTATATCTAATTTCTTTGCATTTTGAGAAAAAGTTAACGAGTAATTGTCATGAATACTGTTTTAGTTGTTGAAGATGGCTTAACAGATATGGAAATAATCAGCCGTTACTTGCAACAGGCAGGTTATTCTGTAATTAGCGCCACAAGTAGTGAAGAAGCTCAAGAAAAAATAGATAAAACTAAGCCAGACCTAATATTTCTCGACGTAATTTTACCGGGTAAAAGTGGCTTTGAAATTTGCCGAGAGTTGAAAAATAATCCCGAAACTAGCAAAATACCTGTGGTATTTTGCTCTACAAAAAATAGTGATGTAGATAAAATTTGGGGTAATATGTTGGGCGCTGATGGTTATCTATCAAAACCGATTGTTCGAGAGGAACTAGTGGTAATTTTAAAGCGATTGATTAATTAGTAAAACTTAATAAATTAACGACTACCAAAATTCACTTTTTCTCATATAGAACCTCTGCAAGATCAAACAATAACTACAAATAGTAGTTAAAGGGAAATAATCAAGGACAAAGGATCAATAACTTTGGAAATCAAGGAAAAGTTTTTAAGTTTTAATTTGGGAGTAAGTGATACAGCCGTAATTTCGTTACAACACATCACAGAAGTTTTGCAAGTATCATTACCAGAAATATGTGGTGTTCCCCAGATGCCCAGTAGCGTCTTGGGTATTTATAACTGGCGCGGCGAGATGCTTTGGTTAGTAGATTTAGAGGCAATGTTAGGTTATCCTCCAATTTCGCAAGGGCCAAACTTACTTACAAAAATGATGGCGATTGTTCTGGAAAATAAGGGTAAGTATTTGGGACTCTTGGTGCGACAGCTTATAGATATTGAATGGCTGGATAGTAATGAAATGAAACCTGCAACTGCTGAATTATTTTATCCTAAAATATCAGCTTTTTTACAGGGATACTTTATTAATGATTCCGAGGAAATGATTTTTAATTTGGATGCAACAACTATTATTCAAGCTCCGATATGGGGCATTCATAGTTGAACATTGAGTAATGCTTGATTAGGTAGAGTAGTTGACAATTACTCATCCTGAATTACCAAATACCAGATCATTCTTAGCTGCCACATATCAAATTATTACCCACGACAATTTTTGAGGTTAATCAGATGACATTTTTGTATAACAGTAGCCATGATAATGAGGTTCTAATATCTGAATTAGAAAATCAGAATGGTAACGCTAATATAACGGATATTGCTAGTAATGAAATATCTTTATTAAATGCGATCTCTGAGGAATTTAAAAGTTGGCGGCGACAGTTGCAAGATATCGCAACTTATATGCGTCAAGCCCCAGATATTGATACACTACTCAAAATTACTGTAGCGCAAATTAGAGAAAAGATTGGTTGCGATCGCGCCTTGATTTATCAGTTTACTTCCCTAGAATCAGGTAATGTTTTAGCAGAATCGAGAACACTAGGTTGGACACCAACTTTAGGCGAAAATATTCCCGTAATTATTTTTGGCTTATATAGCAATAAAGACTATATAGAACCTGTAGTTATTGACGATATCAATCAGATTCAACTTACCCCTTATCAAAAGCAGCTGCTAGAGAAATTTCAAATTAAAGCTAGTTTGAGTTTACCGATTGTAGTAGAAGGTAAAGTATGGGGATTACTGGCAGTAAATAATTGCCAATCAACGCGGCAGTGGCAAGAGGTAGAAATTAGTCTACTATCTCAAATTACCACAGAACTCACATACAGATTACAGAACTTTGAATTTAAGAAAGAACAACAAAATCAAGTACAGGCAAAGAAATCAGTAGCTAAAGTCATTGATAAAATTCTTCACGTATCAAATATCGATAAGATTTTCCAAACAACCACTCAAGAAGTACGTCAATTACTAAAATGCGATCGCGTGGCTGTTTATCGCTTCAAACCTGACTGGAGTGGCGAGTTTATCGCGGAGACAGTGGGTAATGGTTGGATAAAAATGGTCGGCCCTGATTTTAATATGGTTTGGGAAGATAGCCACTTACAAGAGACTCAAGGAGGACGTTATGCCAAGGGTGAAACCTTTGTGGCTAAGGACATTTATCAAATGGGTCATGCTCAATGTCACATTGATATTTTAGAACAGTATGAAATGAAAGCTTACATCATTGCGCCGATATTCAGTGGAGAGAAATTATGGGGCTTGCTGGCAGCTTATCAAAATTCTGGGCCGCGTGATTGGCAATCTTGGGAAGAAAGCTTTTTAACTCAGATTGGCTTGCAATTTGGTGTGGCCATATCACAAAAAGAATATGTCGAGGAAGTGCAGAGGAAATCCGATCAACTAGCTCAGATACTTGAACAAGAGAAAGCTTTAACCAAGATAGTCGATCGCATCCGACAAACCTTAGATGTAGATACCGTCTTCAAAATAACCACTCAAGAAGTACGGCAATTACTAAAATGCGATCGCGTCGTAGTTTTTCGCTTCAATCCCGACTGGAGTGGTGAATTTGTCGCTGAGTCAGTAGTTAGTAATTCGATCAAACTGGTAGGCCCTGATATTAAAACTGTCTGGGCAGATACCTACATCCAAGAAAATAAAGGGGGTCGATATGTCCAAGGTGAAAGCTTTATCGCTAATGATATCCATGAGGTAGGTCATTCTCCCTGCCATGTTAACATGTTAGAGCAGTTGGAAATTAGAGCCTATGTGATTGTACCTGTATTTTCTGGGGAAAAATTGTGGGGATTATTAGCAATTTATCAAAACTTTGTATCTCGTGATTGGCAACCTTGGGAAGTCAGCTTTTTGATTCAAATTGGCTCTCAATTTGGTGTAGCTGTATCACAGGCAGAATATCTTGAACAAGTGCGAATTAGAAATACACAACTAGCTCAGTTAGCAGAACAAGAGAAAGCTTTCACTAAGATAGTCAACCGCATCCGCCAATCTGTAGATGTAGATAGTGTCTTCAAAACAACCACTCATGAAGTGCGTCAATCACTACGATGCGATCGCGTCGCAGTCTATCGCTTTAACCCTGACTGGGGTGGCGAATTTGTGTCTGAGTCTGTGGGTAATGCTTGGACAAAACTGGTAGGCCCCGATCTTAGAACCTTTTTAGACGATACCTACTTGCAAGAAACTCAGGGAGGTAGGTATGTCAAAGGTGAAAACTTTATCGTTAATGACATCTATAAAGCAGGGCTTGCTCCCTGCCACATTGAGATTTTAGAGCAGTTTGAAGCCAAAGCTTACATAATTGTTCCTATATTCTTCGGCGATAAATTGTGGGGCTTGCTGGCAGCGTATCAAAATTCTAGCATCCGTGAATGGCAAAGCTGGGAACTTAACTTTTTGGTTCAGACTAGCTTGCAATTTAGCCTAGCTAAATCACAGATAGACTATTTGGAATTAGTTCGGGTAAAATCTGAGAAACTAGCTCAGTTAGCCGAACAAGAGAAAGCTGTTACAAAGATCAGCAACCGCATCCGACAATCTTTGAATGCAGAAGATATTTTCAAGATAACCACTCAAGAAGTGCGACAATTATTGCGATGCGATCGCGTCGCTATCTATCGCTTTAATCCTGACTGGAGTGGCGACTTTGTGTCTGAGTCAGTAGCTCATGGTTGGGTAAGACTAGTAAGCCCTGATGTCAAAACTGTCTGGGAAGATACTCACTTACAAGAAACTCAGGGAGGTCGATATGCCCAAGGTGAAAACTTTGTTGTAAATGACATCTATCAGATGGGTCATTTACCCTGCCATATTGAGATATTAGAACAGTTTGAAGTCAAAGCTTATGTAGTTGTTCCTGTATTTGCTGGGGAACAATTGTGGGGTTTGCTGGCAGCTTATCAAAATTCGGGAACTCGTGATTGGGAAGAATCGCAAGTCAGTTTGTTAGCACGCATTGGCAGTCAGTTAGGACTGACATTACAACAGACGGAATATTTGCAACAAGTACAAGCGCAGTCAGCAAAATTAGCAGACGCAGCAGCACGCGAAAAGGCAGCCAAGGAATTATTACAACAACGGTCTATTCAACTCCTAATAGCCCTTAGACCCGCTCTCAACGGCGACTTAACGGTACGCGCACCAATTACAGAAGACGAGCTAGGGACGATCGCCGATGCTTACAATAATACCCTGCAAGCACTGCGGCAAATCGTTATTCAGGTACAGGGGGCTGCTCAACAAGTTGCCCAAACTTCTAGCGATAGCGACGCTTCACTGACGGGATTGACTAATCTGGCGCAACAACAGTCTGAGGAAATTACCGCAGCTTTAGGCGAAATTCAACAGATGGTGGACTCTACTCAAGCTGTAGTGGCAAATGCTGAGTTAGTGCAACTAGCAGTGCAACAAGCCAATCAAACTATAGAGTCTGGCGATACCGCCATGAACCTGACTGTCAAAGCAATCCAAGGAATTCGTGAAACTGTTGCTCAAACTAGCAAAAAGATTAAACGCCTCAGCGAATCCTCACAAAAAATCTCCAAAGTGGTGAATTTGATTGGTAATTTTGCCACACAGACAAACGTACTGGCTTTGAATGCAGCGATTGAAGCCACTCGTGCAGGTGAATATGGCAAAGGCTTTGCAGTTGTAGCTGATGAAGTCCGTTCTTTATCTCGCCAGTCAGCAGCAGCCAGCATCGAAATTGAAAAATTAGTCCAGGAGATTCAAGCAGAAACCGGAGAAGTTGCAGTAGCGATGGAAACTGGCATTCAACAGGTGGTAGAAGGCACAAATCTTGTCAATGATACTCGCCAAAACTTAAATGCGATCGTTTCTGCAACTGCCGAAATTAGTCAGCTAATTGAGCGAATTACCGCAGCGACTCAAAAACAAATGACGCAATCTGTGACAGTAACTAAATCAATGCAAGATGTAGCAGAAATTGCCAATAAAACTTTTGCTGAATCTAAAGAAATTGCGACTGTGTTCCAAGATTTATCAGGAATGGCGCAAGAGCTATTAACAACTGCTGGTAAGTTTAAAGTCAAATGAATTTTAGATTTTAGACTTCGTTGTGACACTTCGACCCTTCTCTACGTTCGCGAACAGCGTGTCGCAGACAGACGCTGCGCGAACGACAAGTCAATCGAACGATTTTAGATTTTGGATTATGAATGAGGAGGATTTGAAGCGAAGAAGAAAGCAGCTAGCACTGCGAGTAATCCGCTTAGGGACTGACAAATAAAAAAACATCCCACAAGATGGATAATTTATTTCTTGTCAGTCCCTTAGTAGAGAGCCAGTCCACAAGGGCGAATGGCAGAGGTAATTAGCAAGCAGCTAATCCGTTGAGCAACATCTGTGGGAGCTAACTATCGGTCAGTTTGTCGTAGTAAGTCAACCACCGATGTCATTGCTAAACTCAGCTTGGTAGAGCAAGAAGCCGATGAAAGTAAACTTATTGTTGAGGTTGGTTTATTACCACTGGAAAAGTGAGTAACTTGATGTCATAAAACACCCAAATTCTGGCAATGACAGTTGCATCAATTAAAACTTTACGCAACAAACCAAAATCGTTTGACTGAGCGGTCACGCCCAAGTCAAAAATTTAAAATCCCAAATCTAAAATATGATCACAGATAACGAAATTCGCGAACAAGGATACATCTACTTTCTGGCTGAAGCCCCGGAATTAGTCCAAATTATTGAACAGGAACTATTTAGCTTATCGGAAGGTTATAGCATTGCTAAAGTTCATAACTTAATGCGGGCTACTCATACACTTAAAGGTGGTGCTGCTAATGTTGGGCTAGAAGTAATTAAAATGATAGCCCATTTTTTAGAAGATGTATTTAAGGCTCTGTATAATCCTAAAGTAGTAGTTGATGCCGAATTACAAACGCTTTTGTTACAAGCTTATGAGTGTCTGAGTATAGCATTAAATACCGAACTTATAGGCAGTACTGTTAATGATGAAGAACTACTACATCGAGCAAGTTCAGTCTTTGCACAGTTACAAGAAAAATTGGGTGATGCATTTGGTGCTGAATCTCATATTCCCACTTCTGAAGAATTGGGATTTGATATTGTGCAGTCAGTTTTTGAAGTCGGAGTAGAACAACGTCTAAACAGTATTGCTGACGCTGTTAATAATCCACCAAATAGTGACGAATTTATTGAGTTTTTACAGTCTCAATCTGAAGTATTTTTCGGCTTGGCAGAATCTTTAAATTTACCTGGATTGGGAGAAATTGCCCAAACAATTCTGTCAGCGCTGCAAGCAAATCCCGCCCAGGTGCAGCAAATTGCAGAAATTGCCCTTGCAGATTTGCAACAAGCACAAAAATTAGTATTAGCAGGCGATCGCACATCTGGTGGAGAGCCTTCTCCAGGTTTACGAAAACTCACAACAGTGGCAAATAATGAGTTATCTGAAGAATTGCAAAACAATTCATTTGCTAGCACATTTATCATCAATGAAGAACAATTTTACCAGTTTATCACTACATCCGATCGCAATAAAAACGAATCCGTCAATCCAACAACTGCTAAGTTTTATTTAAAAGTAATTCGCTACATTTTTGGCTGGTTTAACCACCAGATGCAAATACCAGAGCCAGAACTCAGTTTGACTTTACTGGTTCCCACATTAGAAATAAAAAGTCTACTTAATTATCTCAAAAATTGGCTGAAAAAGTTCATTGATTTTGTCCAAGATGAAGAAGATAGTCAAAGTCTTTGTATTTATCGACGTGGTATTATCTTAATTATCCTATTTGCAGTTGCAAAATTTCAATATTCTCTTAAACCATCTGACAGTTACCTCTCAGTAATTAAAATCCTACAGAACCAAATTCATAAATTAGCAAAAGAATATAAAAATTATCCTCCTGTTACTGGCGAAGAGAAAAATTGGCTTGATAGTCCCAAGTTACAAACACTGTTAGTTATTAAAGAGATATCTGTATCTCCTCAAGCAACTGATAACTTACTAGAAGCAATATGGGGAGAAGAAGCTAGCCAAAATATTGCTGCGGAAATCGTCACCACCCAGACTGATGATTCTTCCGAAAAGCTTGATTCATTAACTGCCACCGAGCAAGTAGTTATAGATGTTTCTGAAACAGCTATTGAAGTCATGCCCGATATAGCTACACAAATCAACAAAGAAATAGAAGATAAATCACAGTATGTTCAAACTAAGAATTTTCGCCAACCTTCATTTATTCGAGTAGATACAGAAAGACTGCAACACCTCAACTATCTAGCAGGAGAATTGCTGATTTATCAAAAACGGCGGGGATTACAAGATGAACAAGTCAAAGAAATAATTGAGCAACTAATACAGCAACTCACTAGACACCAAACAACTTTAAATGAATTACGTGATTTACCATTACAAATACAAAATATTACCTCACAACAAACGCAGAATTTTGCAGTAAATTTTGACTCTTTGGAAATGGATGTATATACAGAATTCCACATGAAATTGCATGAAGCAATAGAAGAGACACTGCAATTACAAGAAACCACAGAGTCTCTTGACTTGCTCGTGACGCAAGCTGCTCAAATTAGTGGCAAACAAGAGAATTTAACTCTTAATATTATAGATAGCTTAGTAGAAGCACGAATGTCGCCTTTGGGCAATATCCTAAATCGCTTCCCCCACATGGTAGATAAGTTGGGGAATGTTCATGCCAAACTTGTAAAATTGAAACTTTTTGGTACTGAAGTACTAGTAGATAAAGCGATCGCAGAAAAGCTCTACGATCCCTTATTACACTTAGTGCGTAATGCTTTTGACCACGGTATTGAAGCACCGCAAGTTCGCCGAGAGCTTGGTAAACCAGAACAAGGTTTAATTGAAATCTGCGCTTATCATCAGGGTAGCCAAACTGTTATCGAACTTCGAGATGATGGTCAGGGATTAAATTTAGACAGAATTCGCAGAAAAGCTGCTGAATTTCATCCTATACAAACTGAAGAAAAAACTAGGAGCTATGCTTCTAATCTGACTGAAATTGAACTTTTAGATTTGATATTTTCGCCTGGATTTTCTACTGCTAATAAAGTGAGTGAAATTTCTGGGCGAGGTATGGGTTTAGATATTGTGCGTACTCAGATGCACGCGCTCAACGGCTCAATTTCAGTACAATCCTTACCCAACCAAGGAACAATATTCATACTCAAAATTCCTTTTTCTATGACTACAGAAAAATTAATGCTAGTTCAAGCCAAAGGTGTTGTTTATGGTCTTCTTTTAGACAACATCGAAAAAATATTGATTCCCTCGGAACAACAGATTAAAGAAATTGAAGGGAAAAAATTCTTGCATTGGAACACAGATGATGATGAGAGTATGGTCAGCCTCCGTCAACTTTCAAAGTTGATTGATTATAATGATTCATTCTTGAATAGTGCTACTTCATACAACACATCAAATAGTCACGACCCAAGCATAGCAAAAAATCCGGTGCTTTTGCTACGACGAAATCAGGGAAAGGTTGCTTTAGAAGTTGACCAAATAATTGGTGAACAAGAACTAGTAATTAGACCTTTAGGAAATGCGATCGCACCGCCAAAATACATTTATGGTTGTAGTAGTTTAGCCAATGGTAATCTCATCTTAGTGATTGATGCTTTGTTGCTGGTAAAATCTACTGAAATCCAACAAACAACACTTCATATTAGGGCGCTACCAGTAGCTTCTTCGTCAAATACAAAAGCCTTGCCGATATCAGGGCATACTTTTTCATCTACACCATTACTTGCTACATCGACTTCTAGACCAGCTATAGAAACCCAACCCAGTTATTCTCAAGAGCCAGATAAGAAATCACCAAAAGTTGTTTTAGTAGTAGATGATGCAATTAGTCTCCGGCAAACTCTCTCTCTGACTCTGCAAAAATTTGGCTATCAAGTAATACAAGCTCAAAATGGTGTAGAAGCCTTAGAGAAGTTGCAGTCACATCCTGAAATTCAAGTTGTGATCTCCGATTTAGAGATGCCACGAATGAATGGTTTTGAGTTGTTGAGCAATTTCCGTCAACACCCCAATTTAGCAAAAATACCTGTAGTGATTCTGACTTCTCGCAGCGCTGAAAAACATCGGCAGCTAGCCCAAGAATTGGGTGCAAAGGCTTACTTGACAAAGCCTTTCTTAGAACATGAGTTTATCTCTACAATTCAGAAGTTAATTAACAGTAATACAGATGATTTCAACCATGTACTCACGGTGGCACATCATTAATAATTTTGGAAATGCCATCGTCTTAATTACCAGGTAGATTATTTGGATCTACACCTATAGAACGTTATTACAAGTAGGTGACGAAAACTTTAGCGTTTGGGTGTAGCTTCACCAAACTTAATTAAAAGTGCGATCGCAATACTAACAAGCAAAATTAACGTCATACTCAAGGCTGAACCAAATCCCCAATTTTGCGTTGCTCCCAGAAACTGGTTATAAACTAACCGCGCCGCCGTCATACTAGAAGCACCACCGAGTAATTCTGGATCGACAAAATCCCCCAAGCCGGTGATGAATACAAGCATGGAAGCAGCTGCAATTCCCGGAAAAATCTGCGGTACGGTTACTTGGAAAAAAGTTTCTACCGGATTTGCACCTAAATCAGCCGCTGCTTCTAGCAACCGCTTGTCTAGCTTTTCGAGAGAAGCATATAAAATTAAAACCATATAGGGTAACAAACTGTAACTCATGCCAATTAATACAGCTTGACTATTGTTAAGTAATTCCAAAGTAGGTAAGCCGAAATTGCTGAGTAAACTGTTCAATAAACCTGTAGGACGAAGAATTGTAATCCAAGCATAAGAGCGAAGTAAGGAGGAAGTCCACAAAGGTAAGACAAAGCCTAATACCAGCAAATTTCGCCAACGCTGTGGCGCTATCTGAGCAATCCAATAGGCGACGGGGAAGCCGAGAATTAAACAAACTATTGTAGTGCCAAACGCAAAAAATAGCGATCGCCCAATTACTTGCACGTAAAGGGAGTCAAATATTCGGATATAGTTTTTGAATCCGTTGGGATTGACCAAATCTCCCGGTTGGATGTCTGCAACTAAACTTAACTCGAAAATTATCAAAGTTGGCAGCACCAACAAAAGTAATAACCAAATCCCAGATGGTGCAAGCAGTACTAAGGGTTGGAGCCAATTTCCTCGTGGGCGATGCAATTCTTCTATTTTAGAAATATCACTTTTTTCCAAATTCATCACTCCTAATTCCTAACTCTTTTATTTAGCTGCTAGTTAATTGAGTCCAATAGCGATCGTAAACTTGTTCAAATTCTTCTACAGGAGTAACACGTTCACAATTTTTTAAAAGTGACTCTGGCGGAAACAAATTAACGTTATTTTGTACTCTTTTTGGCAATTGCTCGAATCCGGCACTATTAGGCGTAGAAATATTCAGGCGTTGACTGATTTGGGCTGCTATTTCTGGTTGCAAAATCATGTTAATCCAAGCATAGGCTCCAGCTTGGTTGGGGGCTGTTTTGGGAATTACAATAGTATCTGTCCATAATGAAGAACCACTGCGAGGAATCACATATTTGAGTTTAGGGTTTTCTTGAGAGATTTTTACTGCATCTGCTGAATAACACATTGACAATAGTAAATCTCCTGCGAGAATTTGATTTTGCCAAGCGTCGGTGTCAAAACGTGCGATCGCAGGTTTTAGCACCTTCAACTTTTCATAAGCTTGTTTGATTTCTTGTTCATTTTTTGAGTTATAAGAATAACCTAGCATCCGTAACGTTGCACCCATTACTTCCCGAACATCATTAAGCAAGGTTATCCGCTGATTAAGTTGCTCTTGATTTTGCCAAAGATAATCCCAGTCTTCTGGTGCATCTTTGATTTTTTCGGAATTGTAAAGTAAGCCTGTTGTCCCCCAGTTAAAAGGGATACTGTAGCGGTTATTGCGGTCATAACTAGGATTCTGAAACCGGGGAAATAAATTCTCTAGACCGATTAAGCGATCGTGATTTATTTCTGTTAACAAACCTTTGTCTACCATCTTCTGCACCATGTAATCAGATGGGTTGATGATGCTGTAAGTGCCACCGCCTCCAGCTTGCAATTTAGCTAGCATGACATCATTAGAATCATACACATCCGCTAGCACTTTCATGCCAGTTTGGGCGCTAAAAGTTTTCAGTAATTGGTTGTCAGTATATTGTGTCCAGGTAAAGACATAAAGTTGGTCACGTTGACCATTCGGATTATAATTAGCACGTACTTCAGCTAGCCTCCAGCCACAACCAGCTAAAGATAAGCTAGAAAGCGCTCCTACCCCTTTTAAAAATTGGCGTCTGTGAGTCATTAAGTTAATAGTCAATCATCTTTTGTGTTGTTGCCGATTGATTTTAGATATGCCTTTAATTGGAGTGCCCATAGCTAATTTAAAGATTAACTTAAGGGTATATGCTTGTGCAATTGTTAATAAGTTACCGCTATCAGCTAGTTTGAGACACAATTCTTAATCTATTTAATCAAGCTTGAGTTATAAAAATTAACAAAGCGATCGCTCGTAAAATTATCAAGGAAACCCAGTGTAGCAAGCTGAACTGCACTTCTGTACTAGCAAAAATTATAGAGTTTGTCCTTACCTTACCAGTTAAAACTGTGACAGGAGTTTTGAATTCATAACTGTAAGGAGGAATAATCCAAGTGTCTAATTGGCAAAGCTTTTGCTCTCAGTGGCAGCGAGTTCGATATTATTTGATTTTCCTGGTTGCCCTCTCGTTGAGCTTAGGGGTTCCAGGTTGCAGTTTTTCCCCACCCAATTCTCAAACAGCTTCATCTCCTCAACCCACCCAGATTAACCCGTCCATACAACGTTTTGACGGTGTGACGATTAATGTTATTACCCAAAAAGGGGTGCTGGATGTTGCACTTAATCGGCACATCAGTAAGTTTGAATCTCTGACTGGCGCAAAGGTCAATATGGTAGCTTTTCCGTTTGGAGACCTCTACCAGAAACTACAACAGGATTGGTCTAGCCGCACTCCTAAGTACGATATGGCAGTAATTCTTTCTAAATGGTTAATTGACTTTATCAATACCAACGATCTAGAAGATTTAACCAATCGGGTTCAGTCTGACTCGGACTTGCAATGGCAGGATATTGCTCCCATTTTTCGAGATGTGAGTGCAAAGTATAAACAGCGGATTTACGCGATACCGTTGGATGGTGATTTTCAGATGGTGTACTATCGCAGCGATCTCTTAAAAACCGCTGGATTAGAGCCTCCGACAACTTGGGACGATTATCTGGCGATCGCTAAACAGTTTTATGGCAAAGACCTAAATAATGATGGAGAACCCGATTACGGCTCTTGTATGGCAAAAGGCCCTCGCTTTGCCGGTTACTTGCTGTTTGCCTCAATTACTAGTTCCTGGCTGCAATCTCAGGGAACGGCACAAGGAATATTTTTTGATCTGGAAACCATGAAACCTTTGGTTCGCAATCCAGCGTTTGCTAAGGCGTTAGATATCTATAAAAAAACGATGGAGTATGGCCCGCCCAATGAAGCAAACTTGAGTCTCTTTGAAGAAAGACGACTGTTTACGAGCGGCAGATGCGCCTTGACCCTGGAATCGGGAGATATTGGCACATTAGCGATCAATCCGGCTACGTCGAAAGTAATTGACAAAGTAGGCGCTGTTGTGACTCCCGGCAGCACTCAGGTACTCGATCGTAAAACAGGGAAATTGGTAGCTTGCGATAAGTTTAACTGTCCATATAGCATTGCTGGGGTTAATCATGCACCTTTTACCGCCTTCGTGGGTTGGTCTGGTGTTGTCCATGCAAAGGCAGAACCAACAGTCAAGGATGCTGCATATTCGTTCATTTCCTATATGAGTCAGCCTGCTCAGGCAAATGTGGATGTCACTATCGGCGAGACAGGTATCAACCCTTACCGGATTTCTCAATTTAAAACTATTGATTCCTGGCTCAAAGCCGGGATGTCGCCCGATGCTGCCAACAACTATTTAGGTGCGATCGGTGTCAGCCTGAATAGTCCAAACATGGTTTTGGATCTCAGGATTCCTCATAACCAGCAATATCAACTGGATGTCCTCGATGCTGTTCTCGCTGATTTCTTAGCAGGTAAACTGACGACAGAAGAAACAATGCAGCAGATTGAACAGGGATGGGAGCAGATTACCAACAAAGTGGGGCGTGAGTCTCAACGCGCCGCTTACCGCGCCAGCCTGGGGCTAACCCCATAAAGAGGACAGAAAGAGAAATCTCCAATCCTTAATCCAACTGTTCATTTGAGAGATGAAGTGGGCATCTTAGAAATAATTCGGCATGATTATAATACACTGCCTATCTCAGTAGTTTGGGGCAGTAAAAGGAGCCACACGAGTGCAAAATTGGAACCTCAGCACAAAAATTATTGCTTCTTATTCAGTGCTAATCGCGGTGATGGCTGGGACACTAGCATCGGGGATGTACTGGCAGTTGTACTCTAGTCAACGGCAGGCAATCCGTAATCGTCTTTTGGCTATTGTCAGTCTCGCAGTTCCACAAATCGACAGCGATTATCACGGATTGATTGTCAAACCTAGCGATCGCACCTCAGCCTTTTACAAAATTAATCAAGATAGGCTTGTAGCAATTCAAGCAACCAGTAAAGATATTCAGCGTATTTATACGGTACGCCAGCAACCAAATAAAAAGTTTGTCTATGTCTTAAACTACGACCCTTCTGATCAAGGCAAAACTGTATTGATTGGCTTGGATTACAACGAGGAATTAGATGATTTGTATGCAGCCGTTGCCCGCAATGCACCGTTTGTTGAGCAGGAATTTCACCAAACTACAAATGGCCAAACCATTCTTTACGGCTATGCCCCAATTACCAATCTTCAGGGTCGGGTGAATGGATTCTTGGTGGTTGAACTAGACGCAAGTTCTGTAATTCGCCAGGAATATTCGGTAGCCGGATTTGCTCTGGTAAATTTTTTCGCTGTGTTGTTACTGACTGTAGTTTTAGTGCGTTGGTTGTCGCGATCGCTTGTAGTGGTGCCTATCTTACAACTAAATAGCGCCGCCAAGCAATTAGAAACGGGAAATTGGAATGCGACTCTACCGATCTATCGCACCGATGAACTTGGAGAACTCTCCGCATCTTTTAATAGCATGGCCAAACAGTTGCAAACCTCCTTTGCCACCTTAGAACAAAAGGTAGAAGAACGGACACTACAACTAGCAGAAGCAAAAGAGAAAGCCGATACTGCAAACCAAGCCAAGAGCGAGTTTCTCGCTAACATGAGCCATGAACTGCGAACTCCGCTCAATGGCATCCTGGGCTATGCCCAAATTCTCCAAAATGGTGAACCATTAACAGAAAAAGGTAAAAAAGGTATAGATATCATCTATCAGTGCGGCAATCATTTGCTCAATCTGATTAACGATATTCTTGACCTTGCCAAAATCGAAGCTCGGAAGTTGGAATTGTATCCTGAAGATGCGTATTTCCCGGCACTTCTCGAAGGCGTTGCCGAGATGATGCGCGTGCGTGCTGTTCAAAAAGGAATTCCCTTCACCTATCAACCTGATTCGGATTTACCTGTTGGCATTAAAGTCGATGAAAAACGTCTACGCCAAGTGTTGATTAACTTATTGGGTAATGCGATTAAGTTTACTGACGAAGGCGGAGTTACATTTCGCGTTAAATCTCACAAACTGAAAACTGGAACCTATCAAATTCGCTTTGAGATTCAAGATACAGGGGTCGGGATGTCGCCAACCGGACTCACGAAAATCTTCCAACCCTTTGAACAAGTGGGTGATGTCAAGAAACAAGCAGAAGGTACTGGACTAGGACTAGCAATCAGTCAGCAAATCGTTTCTATGATGGGTAGCACCCTGAATGTGGACAGCCAACTGGGACAAGGTAGCACCTTCTGGTTTGAGGCCGAACTTGCCGAAGCCAAAGATTGGGCAACAACTCTGCGAACAACTAAGCAAGGGAAGATTGTCGGATTTGAAGGCAGCAAGCGCCAGGTGCTGGTAGTCGATGACCGTTGGGAGAATCGCTCGGTTTTGGTTAGTTTACTGGAACCTTTGGGTTTTGTAGTGATTGATGTCAGCAATGGTCGGGAAGGATTGGACAAGGCGCAGGAGATTCATCCTGACCTGATTATTACAGACCTGATGATGCCAGAGATGGATGGTTACGAGATGCTGCGACAGTTGCGACAGATTCCTGAGTTACAGAATGTTCCAGCGATCGCTTCTTCAGCTAGTGTATTTGAAAGTAACCAGAGTGAGAGTATTATAGCCGGAGCCGATGCTTTTTTACCCAAGCCTGTAGAAGCCTCAGCGCTGCTGAAGTTGTTGGAAAAATACCTGAATCTGAAATGGATTTATGATCAAAACTCCATTGCTCTAGAGCCGATGAGTGCCAAATCAGGGGCAATGTCTGCATCCACCCCAGATGAGATCATTCCCCCGACCGATGAGGTTTTGTCGCAATTGCATACATTAGCATTGCAGGGACGCTTGATGGCGATCGAGCAACAGCTAAAAAATTTGGAAAAAGCAGGTGAGCAGTATCAACCGTTTATTAAAGCAGTACGTGAGTATGCAGATAATTTCCAGATTGAAAAAATCCGAGCATTTATTGAACAGTATCTTCCCAAGATTAAAAGTTAATCCACTAATTCCAGTCTTATCACAATACTGCTCGGTTAAGACTCGATCCCCCCAACCCCCCTTAAAAAGAGGGACTAAGAATGGCTTATTTTCCCCCTTTTTAAGAGGGACTAAGAATGGCTTATTTTCCGCCTTTTTAAGAGGGACTAAGGGGGATCTCCAATAACTATGCACCTTAACCGAGCAGTCCTGAGTCTAATCAACCTTTGTTATCTCATAACAGATTGTCCTTTGTATCTAAAGTTTTGAGCAATTTAGACATTGGAGTGGAAGCAGCCTGTCTCAAGCCTTGTTCTGTGTATCTTAATTACGATTTACGAATTACTATCATCACCATTTTTGCTATGACAGCATTCTCTAGAAATTCCATTACATTTAACAATCCTGTTACCAATCAGTTTGATAATGGCATTATCCTCATTGTCGATGATGTACCAAATAACTTGAAGGTGCTTTCAGATACTTTAGCTAATGCTGGTTTTGAAGTTGCGATCGCCACAAGTGGGGAAAGTGCGCTACAGCAATTGGAACATACTCCAGTGTCTTTGATTTTACTGGATGTGATGATGCCCGGGATGAATGGCTTTGAAACTTGTGAGCGCATCAAGGCGAATTTGACAACCCAAAATATTCCGATTATCTTTATCACTGCCCTGTCTGAATCGGTAAATAAAGTCACAGGCTTTGAACTTGGAGCCATTGACTACATTACCAAACCATTTCAACAAGGTGAAGTTTTAGCACGGGTGCGAACTCACTTAAAACTTAACCAATTGAGCCAGTCTCTTGAAGCCAGAAATACAGAACTGCAACAACTCACCCAGCAACTAGAGCAACGAGTTACTGAACGAACTCAGGAATTATTTGGATCGATTGAAACCCTGAAGCAAACTCAACAATTGATGCGCTTAGTGTTTGATACTATTCCACACTGGGTAGGGTGGAAAGATATCGATTCAGTTTATTTGGGCTGTAATCAAAGTTTCGCTGATGTACTAAACTTAAACTCGCCTGATGAGATTGTGGGTAAAACCGACTATGACTTACTGCTCAGCAAAGAAGAATCCGATTGCTTTCGGATGTGCGATCGCCGCGTCATCGAGTCTGGTATAGCAGAATTTCATATCATTGATCAATTGCAACGGCCAGATGGTCAGCAAGCTTGGTTGGATACGAACAAGATGCCTTTACGCGATGCTAAGGGAAATGTGTTCGGCATTTTATTTGTGACAGAAGACATTACCGAACGTCAGCAAGGACAAGACCAACTCAAACAACAAAAACAAAATCTAGAAGAAGCACTTACAGAAGTTCAGCGCACCCAAATGCAATTGGTACAAAGTGAAAAAATGTCGGCACTGGGAAATCTCGTAGCAGGGGTGGCACATGAAATCAATAACCCTATTGGCTTCCTGGGCGGTAATATTCAACCTGCTTTAGATTATATCAAGGATATGTTTGGCTTAATTGATTTGTATCAACAGGAATATTCTACTCCCTGTGGAATAATTCAAGACGAAATCGAAGCAATTGATCTCGATTACATCCGCGAAGACTTACCTAAGTTAGTGGGTTCTATGGAAGAAGGCGTGAAGCGGATTCGGGATATTAGTACTTCCTTAAGAACCTTCTCTCGTGCTGATAGCGATCGCCCCGTTGCCTGTAATATTCATGATAGTATTGACAGCACCATTTTGATTCTCAAACATCGCCTCAAACCTTCAGAAACCCACCCAGAAATTAAAGTTATCAAAGAATATGGTCAGTTACCATTAGTAGAATGCTTTGCTGGGCAATTGAATCAGGTATTTATGAATATTTTAGCCAATGCTATTGATGCTTTGGAAGAGTCAAACATTGGACAGAGCTTTGAAGAGATAAACATCAATCCCAATTGCATCACAATTATTACTCAACTTAATGATGACAAGCAAAAAGTAATTATTAATATTAAAGATAATGGGAAGGGGATGAGTGAACAAATTAAATTAAAAATATTTGACCATTTATTTACGACAAAAGCTGTCGGTAAAGGAACAGGATTAGGATTAGCGATCGCTCGTCAAATAGTTGAAGAAACCCACAGCGGAAAATTGAGTTTTAACTCTGTTCTGGGTGAAGGAGCAGAATTTATCATTGAAATTCCAGTATAATTTTTAGCTCTTGTTGGTAAACAACTCTAGATATGTGGGAATACTAAATCTGGAAATCTTAAAGATTTAGTAGCATGGTTAGCACTCTTGTCAATATTCCCGGATATAAAGTAAGCGAAGAACTCTACAATGGTTCCAGAACCCTAGTTTATCGAGGGTATCGAGAAATCGACTCATTAAGAGTAGTGATTAAACTGCTGAAAAATCCTTATCCGAGTTTCAGTGAACTATTGTCGTTTCGGAATCAATACACCATTGCCAAAAATCTCAACTCACCGCTAATCGTCCAAACCTACAGCCTAGAACCCTACCAAAATGGTTATACGTTGGTGATGGAAGACTTTGGGGGGATTTCTCTCAAAGATTATTTCACCTCACCAAAGACGCTATATATCGCGTCTCTACAAGAGTTTTTAGAAATAGCGATCGCACTGTGCAATACCTTAGATATACTTTACCGCGAGCGGATTATTCACAAAGACATCAAACCCGCCAATATTCTGATTAATCCCGAAACCAAACAAGTTAAATTAATCGACTTTAGTATTGCATCTTTACTACCACGAGAAACCCAAACACTAATCAATCCCAATGTCTTAGAAGGGACACTAGCTTATGTTTCCCCAGAACAAACAGGCAGAATGAATCGGGGGATTGACTATCGGACTGATTTTTATTCTTTGGGTGTAACTTTCTACGAATTACTTACAGGTGAGTTACCTTTTCAATCAAACGATCCGATGGAGTTGGTGCATTGTCATATTGCGAAACTTCCACCCTTGGTACATAAAATTAACCCACAAATCCCGTTTGTACTCTCGGAAATCGTTAGTAAATTAATGGCGAAAAATACCGAAAATAGATATCAGAGTGCCTTGGGACTGAAGTTTGATTTAGAAAATTCTTTAAATCAGTTACAAGCTTATGGTATGATTAAGAATTTTGAGATTGCGCGATGGGATGTGTGCGATCGCTTCATTATCCCCGACAAACTTTATGGAAGAGAATCAGAAGTATCAACCCTACTCCAAGCATTTGAAAGAGTCAGCCTTGGTGCAACAGAAATGATGTTGGTAGCTGGGTTTTCGGGAATTGGTAAAACAGCGATTGTCAACGAAGTTCATAAACCAATTGTGCGGCAACGCGGTTATTTTATCAAAGGGAAATATGACCAATTTCAACGAAATATTCCCTTGAGTGCATTTGTGCAAGCCTTCCGAGATTTAATGGGGCAATTGTTAACAGAAAGCGATGCCCAAATTCAGCAATGGAAAAATAATATTTTAGATGCTATTGGAGAAAATGGGCAGGTAATTATTGAAGTCATCCCCGAATTATCAAGAATTATCGGTCAACAACCACCAGCGATAGAGTTATCAGGAACGGCGGCACAAAATCGATTTAATTTATTATTCCAGAAATTTACCCAAGTCTTTACTAGTGAGGCACATCCATTAGTGATGTTTTTAGATGATTTGCAATGGGCTGATTCAGCATCGCTGATGTTAATGCAGTTATTAATGGCTGATACCAAGCATCTTTTCTTAATTGGTGCCTATCGTGATAACGAAGTCAACCAAGTACATCCGTTAATGTTGACTTTGAATGATATCGAAAAAACAGCAGCCACGATTAATACAATTACTTTAGCGCCACTGAGTCAAGGGCAAGTAAATCAATTAGTTGCTGACACACTTAAATGTACAGAAAATTTGGCATGGCCTCTTTCTCACTTGGTATCTCAGAAAACTCAAGGTAATCCATTTTTTGCTATACAGTTTCTCAAGGCATTACACCAAGATGGATTAATTGAATTTAACTTGGAATCAGGGTGTTGGCAATGTGACATTACCCAAATAAATCAGCAAGCGGTTACAGATGATGTTGTTAAGTTCATGGCATTTCAATTGCAAAGACTGCCTCAATCAACTCAAGAGGTGTTGCAGTTAGCCGCTTGTATTGGCAATCAATTTGATTTAGCAACTTTGGCAATTGTTTGGGAAGAACCAGAAATTGAAACGGCTGCTAGTTTATGGAAAGCTTTACAAGAAGGGTTGATTTTACCCATTAGTGATGTTTATAAGTTTTATCAAAATTCGTCATTGCTCATTGATCATTTGTCATTAGAAAATAACAAACAAATGACAAAGGACAAAGGACAAAGGATAGCTTCATATAGATTTTTACATGACAGAGTGCAACAAGCTGCCTATTCTCTAATTCCTGATAACCAAAAACAAGCAACTCATCTCCAAATTGGCCAATTACTTTTACAAAATTCCTCTCAAATCCAACAAGAGGAAAAACTGTTTGATATTGTCGGGCATTTGAATTTAGGAATTGAGTTAATTACTCAACCAAGCGATCGCCAAGCATTAGCTCAACTGAATTTGAAAGCTGGAGTCAAGGCGAGAAATTCTACAGCTTACGTCGCAGCAAGGGTTTATTTGCAAACAGGGATTAAGCTATTACAAACAAACTGCTGGCAAGATCAGTATGAATTGACTCTAAATCTGTATGTGACGGCTGCGGAAGCTGCCTATTTGAATGGTGACTTCGAGGGCATGGAACTCTTAACCGCAGTGGTATTGCAACAGACACAGACAATTTTTGACAAAGTGAAAATCTACGAAATTCAAATCGCGGCATTAACGGCTCAGAGCCAAATGTTAGGGGCGATCGCGGTGGGAAGAAAGGCACTGAGTCAATTAGGGGTGGATCTCCCGAATGCAACCGATGAAGCCCAAATCGGCAAAGTGCTACAAGAGGTGGCAAGCCTTCAAAGCGGCAGAGATATTGCCGAGCTGATTGACCTGCCTGTGATGAGCGATCGCACCGCCGAAGCCGCGATCCAACTGTTAGGAGTTTTGTTTCCAGCAGCGATCCAGGGAATGCCAGGGTTACTGCCCCTGTTGAGCGCGACGATGGTGCGGTTGTCGCTCCAGTTTGGCAATGCCCCCGCCTCGATAGTCGGCTATGCGATTCATGGCATGGTGCTGTGTGCCTTTTTGGGCGAAGTCGAAACAGGCTACGGATTTGGTCAATTAGCGCTCTCGTTGCTGGAACGGTTGAATGCTCTCTTAATGAAGTCTATCACTCTAAACCTGTTTGGGGCTTTCATCCAACATCGCCACGAAGCGCTGAGAGCAACGATATCGACGCTGAAAGATAGCTACACGACTGGTATGGAAACTGGCGATTTTCTCTCTGCTGGCTACAGCGCAATATCCTACATGAATATTGCGGTTTTCGCAGGTGTAAACCTGGACACTTTAGAACCCGAATTCGCCGCTTACAGTGCTGCCTTGGCTCAGGTTAAACAAGATTCGGCGCATATTCATTCGGACATAACGCGGCAAACGGTGCAGCATTTGCGAGAAACGGTGAGCCAACCCGATTGCTTAATTGGTACTATCTACGATGAAACGGTGATGCTGCCGAAGCAACAGCAGGATAATGATCTCACCCCGATCGCCGTTGCCTACATCTATAAACTGCTGCTTGCCTACTCCTTTGGGAATTATCAGGCTGCCTTCGACTACATCACCACAGTCAAGTCCTATTTGATGGCAGTATCGGGAATGGTCTTTAGTCCCATTTTCCATTTTTATGCCGCGCTCACGCACCTGGCACTTTTCCCCACGCAACCAGAACCGGAGCAAGCCGAAATGCTTGCTGTTGCCGTCACCCATCAAACTATTCTGCATCAATGGGCGGAAAATGCCCCGATGAATCACTTGCATAAATGGTATCTAGTGGAGGCTGAACGTTATCGAGTTTTGGGTGATAAAATCGCTGCAATTGAATGTTATGACAAAGCAATTACTCTTGCTAAAGACAATCAATTTATCAATGAAGAAGCCTTAGCCAATGAACTAGCAGCAAAGTTCTACCTCCACTGGGATAAACAGCGCATCGCTCAGTCATACATGACCGAAGCCTACTACGGCTATGCTCGTTGGGGTGCTAAAGCCAAAGTCGCCGACTTGGAAACACGCTATCCCCAACTCCTTGCCCCCATTCTTCAGCAAACCCGTTCTCTCCTCTCAACTAAGGAAACTATCTTCACATTGGGAAATGTCACCTCCAGCAGTTCCCTAACTTCCAGCAGTAGCAGCGCTTCTACTGCTTTAGATTTAGCTACCATTCTCAAAGCTTCTCAAACTCTTTCTGGCGAAATCGAACTAGAAAAACTGCTCTCGGCGTTGCTGCATATTGTCATTGAAAATGCGGGAGCCGATAAGTGTGTGTTCATGCTTTTGGAATCAGATAATTTACGGATTCGGGCATTGGCGGGGCTGGGGCTACAGAAAAATGGAAATACCAAAGTTGATTTTTCTCCAATGCTGACCAATTCAGAGGCAGTTGAAGAGTCTATTCATGTACCAGTTAGCTTAATTAATACCGTCAAATGCAGCTTAGAACCTGCCGTGATTATTGATGCCACGGTGCATCCACAATTAATTCATGACCCGTATATTCAGCAACAGCAGCCCAAGAGTATCTTGTGCAGTCCGATTTTACATCAGGGTAAACTGCTTGGCGTGTTGTATTTAGAAAATAATCTAGCAACTGGAGCCTTTACACACGATCGCGTCGAACTACTCAATTTACTCTGCGCTCAAGCCGCAATTTCTTTGGAAAATGCCCGCCTTTATGAGCGATCGCGAGAAAATGGCCAACAACTAGAGCAGTCACTCAATGAGTTGAGTATGGTTCAGTCTCGCTTCCACAATCTAGTAGACAATGTGCCTGGCGTAGTTTATCAATACCGGATGACTCCTGAGCGAGTAATATCTCTGAGCTACATTAGTGCCGACTGTTACAGCTTGCTGGAAATTACCCCAGAGCAAGCTATGTCCAATTGGCAGTTTCTGGACAACATGGTGCATCCAGACGACATAGCAAGTTTTCTACAGTCCCAAACTCACGCCATTCAAACCCGATCTTTCTGGTACTGGGAAGGGCGAATTGTCACCCCATCAGGAATTCTTAAGTGGATTCACGGAGAATCACGAATTGAACAGCTTGCCGATGGGTCTGTGGTTTGGGATGGATTATTTTTGGATATTAGCGATCGCAAAAAACCAGAACTTGCCTTGCAACAAAAATCACTCTTATTACAACAAGCGCTAACTGATCTGCAAAACGCCCAATTACAAATGGTGCAAAGTGAAAAAATGTCTGCACTGGGCAACTTAGTTGCTGGTGTAGCTCACGAAATGAATAATCCTCTCGGTTTTATTGCTGCCAGTCTCAAACAAGCTAAACCAACGTTTACTGATATTATTGAACACCTGAAACTCTATCAAAAAAGTTTACCTAACAAGAGTGAGGAAATTATTGACCACGCCGAAGAAATCGACTTGGATTATACTTTAGAAGACTTGCCCAAGATGCTTGATTCCATGTCTATGGCGTGCGACAGGCTCAAAAACATCAGCACCAGTTTACGTACTTTCTCTCGTGCCGATCGAGACTACAAAGTACCATTTAACATTCATGAAGGTATTGATAGCACCATTCTCATTCTCAAACATCGTCTCAAGGCTAATGAACAACGTCCCGCCATTGAAGTTGTCACTAACTACGGTAATTTACCTCAAGTAGAATGCTTCCCCGGTCAATTAAATCAGGTATTTATGAATCTGATCGCAAATGCCATTGATGCCTTAGATGAATCTAACACCGGACGCAGATTTGAAGAAATCAAAGCCAATCCTAACTGGATTACAATTACAACTTCAATCGAAAATAGTCTAGTTAAAATTGCCATTGCTGATAATGGTAAGGGGATGAGTGAACAAGTTAAATCAAAAATATTTGACCATTTATTTACTACCAAAGCTGTTGGCAAAGGAACGGGGTTAGGATTAGCGATCGCTCGTCAAATAGTTGAAGAAACCCACGGCGGAAAATTGAGTTTTAATTCAGTTCTGGGTAAAGGTACAGAATTTATTATTGAAATACCGGTATAATTTTTTTCTATCCTTGGTAAACGACTTCAGATATCTGGGAATACTAAATCTGGAAGTCTTAAAGATTTAGCAGTATGGTTAGCACTCTTGTCAATATTCCCGGATATAAAGTAAGCGAAGAACTCTACAATGGTTCTAGAACTGTGGTTTATCGAGGGTATCGAGAGACTGACTCGTTACCTATAGTAATTAAATTGCTGAAAAATCCTTATCCGAGTTTCAGCGAACTCTTGTCGTTTCGGAATCAGTACACCATTGCCAAAAATCTCAACTCACCTCTAATCATCCAAACCTACAGCCTCCAAGCCTACCAAAATGGCTATGCGTTGGTAATGGAAGACTTTGGCGGGATTTCTCTCAAGGATTGGGGAGTGGAGAGTGGGGAGTGTGAAGTGGGGGGAAGGGTAGAATCTTTGATGGAGTTTTTAGAAATAGCGATCGCACTGTGTAATACCTTAGATATATTGTATCGCGCTCGGATTATTCATAAAGATATCAAACCCGCTAATATTCTCATTAATCCCGAAACCAAACAAGTTAAATTAATTGACTTTAGTATTGCATCCCTATTACCACGGGAAACTCAAACACTGATGAATCCCAATGTCTTGGAAGGCACACTTGGTTATATTTCTCCCGAACAAACAGGCAGAATGAATCGGGGGATTGACTACCGGACTGACTTCTATTCTTTAGGCATCACTTTTTATGATCTACTCACGGGCGAGTTACCGTTCCATTCAAATGATCCGATGGAGTTGGTACATTGTCATTTAGCAAAACTCCCACCAATGTTAGGGGATAAGAAAGAGATTCCCCAAGTTCTCAGTGACATCGTGATGAAATTGATGGCAAAAAATGCTGAAGATCGCTATCAAAGTGCATTGGGAATTAAATTTGATTTAGAAAATTGTTTAACTCAACTCCAAGAAACTGGTGAAATTAAGAGTTTCCCAATTGCCCAACGGGATTTGTGCGATAGGTTCATTATCCCCGATAAACTCTATGGACGCGAAACAGAAGTAGAAACCCTACTGCAAGCATTTGAGCGCGTTAGTACGGGCGCGACAGAAATGATGCTGATAGCTGGTTTTTCGGGTATTGGTAAAACCGTTGTAGTTAACGAAGTTCATAAACCAATTGTCAAACAACGCGGTTATTTTATCAAAGGGAAATATGACCAATTTCAACGAAATATTCCCTTTTCGGCATTTGTGCAAGCCTTCCGAGATTTAATGGGGCAATTATTAACAGAAAGCGATGCTAAAATCCAGCAATTTAAAACCAATATTTTAGCGGCTGTAGGTGATAATGGACAGGTAATTATTGAAGTCATCCCCGAATTAGAAATAATTATTGGTCAACAACCACCAGCTACACAATTATCAGGAACTGCGGCACAAAATCGATTTAATTTATTATTCCAGAAATTTACCCAAGTCTTTACCAGTGACAAACATCCATTAGTGATGTTTTTAGATGATTTGCAATGGGCAGATTCAGCATCACTGATGTTAATGCAGTTATTAATGGCTGATACAAAACATCTGTTCTTAATTGGTGCCTATCGTGATAACGAAGTCAACCCAGCACATCCATTAATGTTGACTTTGAATGATCTCAAAAAAACAGCAGCCACAATTAATACGATTACTTTAGCGCCACTGAGTCAAGGGCAAGTGAATCAATTAGTTGCTGACACACTTAAATGTAGACAGAATTTGGCATTACCTCTTTCTCAATTGGTATTTCAGAAAACTCAAGGTAATCCATTTTTTGCTATACAGTTTCTCAAGGCATTACACCAAGATGGATTAATTGAATTTAACTTGGAATCAGGGTGTTGGCAATGTGATATTACCCAAATAAATCAGGAAGCGGTTACAGATGATGTTGTTAAGTTCATGGTATTTCAATTAAGAAGACTACCTCCATCAACTCAAAAGGTGTTGCAGTTAGCCGCTTGTATTGGCAACCAATTTGATTTAGCAACTTTGGCGATTGTTTCGGAATCATCAGAAATTGAAACGGCTGCTAGTTTATGGAAAGCTTTACAAGAAGGATTGATTTTACCAATTAGTGATGTTTATAAGTTTTATCAGGGAGAAGAGCATGATAAGTTGGCGTTGTCAACTGGGAATAGCAATAAACAATTAGCCAAATATAAATTTTTACATGACAGAGTGCAACAGGCTGCCTATTCTCTAATTCCTGATAACCAAAAACAAGCAACTCATCTCCAAATTGGTCAATTACTTCTCCAAAATGCCTCTCAAATAGAACAAGAAGAAAAACTGTTTGATATTGTCGGGCATTTGAATTTAGGAATTGAGTTAATCACCCAATCAAACGAACGAGAAGCCTTGGCTCAACTTAACTTGGCAGCAGGAGGTAAAGCCAAAAGTTCTACCGCATACACTGCGGCCAGAGTCTATTTAGAGACTGGGATTGAGCTACTCACAGCCAACTGCTGGCAAGATCAATATGAATTGACCCTGAGTCTTTATGTTGCCGCTACCGAAGCCGCCTACTTGAATACTGACTTTGATGGCATGGAACAGATAGCGTTACAGGTGTTGCAATCAGCCCAAACGATTTTAGACAAAGTTAAAATTTACGAAATTCAAATTGCTGCCCAGACAGCCCAGAGCAAACTATTAGAAGCGATCGCACTGGGCAGAGATGCACTTTTACAATTGGGGGTTGAGCTACCCATCGAGCCAAACGATACTGAGATTGGTAAAGCGTTACAAGTCCTTGCCAGTCAACTCGAAGGTAAACGAATTGAGGAATTAGCTGACCTCCCAGTGATGACTGATCCCCAAGCACAGGCAGCCATGCAAGTGTTAGGAATGTTGTTTGCACCCGTTTTCCAGGGAATGCCGGGTTTATTGCCCCTAATTAGCTCCACAATGGTCAGTCTATCGCTTCAGTTTGGGAACACGCCCGCCTCCACGGTGGGGTATGGGCTTCACGGAATGGTGCTGTGTGCCTTTTTGGGAGAGGTTGAAGCGGGCTACAGCTTTGGGCAATTGGCATTGAATTTGCTGGATCGGTTCAATGTGCGGGAATTCAAATCGATAATTTCCATGTTGTTTGGCGGCTTTATTCAGCATCACCAAGAAGCTCTCTCGGCAACGATACCGATGCTGAAAGCTGGTTTTACCTCTGGTATGGAAACTGGCGATTTTTTACACGCTGGCTATAACGTATGTTGTTACAGCTATGCGGTCTTTTGGAGCGGCTCTGAACTCAACAATTTGGAATTAGATATAGCAAGTTACAATGCTGCCTTAACTCAGGCGAAGCAACATTCTGCCCAGACTTATGTGAGTATTATGCGGCAGGCAGCACAGAACTTCAGGGAAACCCAAATTCAGCCAGATTGTTTAAGCGGCACCATCTACGATGAAACGGTGATGATTCCCAAGCATCGTCAGGCTAATGAACTGACGGTGATGGCCGAACTCTATATCTACAAACTGTTGCTTGCCTATTCTTTTGGTAATTATAAGGCTGCGATCGCCTACATTGAGCAAGGTAAAGAGTATTTACTCGCAGTCTCAGGATTAATTTTTGTTCCGATTTTCCATTTCTATGCAGCCCTGACGCACCTGGCGCTATTTCCCACCCACTCAGAAATTGAACTTTCTCTAATTCTCGCTCAGGTAGAAATCCATCAAACCACTCTACACCAATGGGCGCAAAATGCTCCCACGAATCATCTGCATAAATGGCATTTAGTTGAGGCTGAGAAACAACGAGTGTTGGGCAATAAAGCAGAAGCACTTGAAAATTACGATCGCGCCATAACTCTAGCCAAAGCCAACGCCTACATTCAAGAAGAAGCACTTAGCAATGAACTGATAGCCAAATTTTATCTCGATTGGGGTAAAGAAAAAGTTGCCCAAGCATATATGCAAGAAGCATACTACTGCTACGCTCGTTGGGGCGCAAAAGCCAAAATAGAAGACTTAGAAAAACGCTATCCCCAACTACTGCAATCCATTTTGCAACAGCAACGGATCAACTTCAATACCCTAGAAACTATTAGCTTTCGTGGCACTTCCTCATCTACTCGCACTTCTACCACTGGCAGCACTAGTATTTCCCATGCACTAGATTTTACCTCTGTCCTCAAAGCCGCTCAAGCTATCTCCAGTTCACTGGAATTAGATCAACTCATTGCCAGCCTCACCCGGATTATCCTAGAAAACTCTGGCGCGAAAAAAGCTGTACTAATTCTTCCCCAAGATGATACTTGGCAAGTTAGGGCAATTACCTTTATCAACCATGACCAAATACAAACTATTCTTGAATCACAATCACTCGATAATTGTCAAGAGATTCCCCAAAAAATTATCAATTACGTCAAAAATACTCGCCAAACAGTTGTTATAGACAATTGCAAAACAGATATTATTGGGTTGATTGGGGAATACATGCACTCCTCACAACCCCAGAGTGTATTATGTACCCCAATTATTAATCAAGGGCGTTTGGTGGGGATTCTTTACTTAGAAAATAAACTGACGCAAGGGGTATTTACTAGCGATCGCCTTTCTGTGATAAATTTTCTCTGCACTCAAGCGGCGATTTCTTTGGAAAATGCCCAATTATATAATCATCTCCAGGAGCGAGGAAAGTTCCTAAGTAGTATTTACGAAGGTGTTGGCTGTCTAATCTTTGTGACTGATGTCCGGGATAATGGTAGGTTTGAGTACACCGGATGGAGCAAATCCTGCGAACTAGCGGTTGGTATACCTGCTTGGGAAGTGCTGGGTAAAACTCCCCAAGAATTCATGGCTGCTGATGAAGGTGCAAGAGTGGAGCAAAAATATCTGCGTTGTTTCCAAACCGGAATACCCGTCACCTATGAAGAATGTCTAACATTTAATGGCCAGAAAAATTGGTGGTTAACCACACTCAGTCCATTAAAAGATGAGACGGGCAAAGTTTATCGCGTAGTCGGGACAACTATTAATATTAGCGATCGTAAACAAGCTGAGTCAGCAGTAACAGAAAAATCTCAAGCACTGGGAACAGCCTTAGAAGATTTACAACAAGCCCAATTACAAATTGTTCAAAGTGAGAAAATGTCGGCATTGGGTAATTTAGTTGCTGGGGTAGCCCATGAAATGAATAATCCTTTGGGCTTTATTGCTGCGAGTCTCAAACAAGCTAAACCCACTATTGCTGATGTTGTTCAACACTTGAAACTTTATCAAGAAAGTTTACCTAATCCAGGTGGTAAAATTATTGACCATGCAGAAGAAATTGACTTAGATTATAGCTTAGAAGATTTACCCAAGATAATTGATTCAATGGTGATGGCGTGCGATCGCCTCAAAAATATCAGCACTAGTTTAAGAACTTTCTCCCGTGCTGATAAAGATTACAAAGTACCATTTAAAATTCATGAAGGGATTGAAAGTACGATTTTAATTCTCAAACATCGCCTGAAAGCAAACGAGCTACGTCCAGCAATTGAAATAATAACAGATTATGGTAATTTCATCCAGGTTGAATGTTTTCCTGGGCAATTAAACCAGGTATTTATGAATATCCTAGCTAATGCCATTGATGCCTTAGATGAGTCTAATTCTGAGCGGAAATTTGAAGAAATTCAAGAAAACCCTAACAAGATTATCATTAAAACCTCATTGAAAGCTAATCAGGTTGAAATAACGATTGCTGATAATGCTAAGGGGATGAATGAATCAGTCAAACAAAAGATATTTGACCATTTATTTACTACGAAAGCCGTTGGTAAAGGAACGGGGTTAGGATTAGCGATCGCCCGTCAAATCGTCGTGGAAAAACACGGGGGTTTGATACACTGCAACTCCTCCCCAGGAGAAGGTACAGAATTTGTGATTGCAATTCCAGTGCGGCAATGAAGAGTGCTGAATAGGGAATCTCACTTTTGTACTCAGCACTGAGTAAACCAACTCTAGCTAAGAAGATTCTGCCACGCCACTTGCTCATGGGCAGCCACTCCGTTGCGCGGCTTTGCCGACTTGAAGGAAGTGGCGGGGAAACCCTCGCGTAGCGTCTCCTAGAGAAGACCACAGTGGCTCCACAAGGGGAGTTGCTCTTACCAAGTACATCAATCAGTACTGAGTATTTTTCCTTACTCAGGACGGGCTAAATGCCCCGCTACCGTTAACAGCACTAAGTAAAGTAAATGGGAGGTGAACATGTGTACTAAGGCGCTCAATGACGAGATTACTCGCCTTGTTCAACGCTATGCAGGATGTGATTCTTGTCTTGAATGCCGAAGGACGATATAGAGGTTGTTTGAAAAGTATTTCGCTGTGACTTTAGGCACTTTTAGATCCCCCCTAGAAGCGGAATCAAAGTCTCCCAATTTATCGGGAGATTTAGAGGATGTTTGAAAAGTATTTCGCCGTGATTTTAGACACTTAGCGATCCCCCCTAACCCCCCTTCAAAAGGGGGGAACCGGAATTAAAGTCCCCCAATTTATCGGGGGATTTAGGGGGATCTAGAACGTTTTGATACCTACAATAGGACTTTTCAAACATCCTCTTAGAGGGATCTAAAACTTTTGATACCGACAAGAGGACTTTTCAAACATCCTCTAAAATCTAAAATTGTTTGACTATTGACTATTGACTAATGGCTAAACAATCAGTTTCTGCCCACCAAGCGTAGATGGGCGTGTCGCGGTCTGCTAAAGTGCCAAAAGTATTAGGTTGCAACACATTGATACTAATGCCATTTGTTAATTCCACAACATAATTAACGTGTGTGCCCAAATACATAACATTGATCAGCCTTCCTTCAAAGCAGTTAGCTGGCAAATTGGGTGGATAAAGCGAAAGCTGTATTTTTTCTGGACGCACGCTTACTACTACAGCTTGTGATAATTCATTTGGTGTATCTTCAGCGCGGTTAATAACAATTGAGAGTCCCGTTTTTGTTGAAATTTTAATATTAGAGGAGTCTACCGCGACGATTTCACCACTGAATAAATTAGTATCACCAATAAAATCAGCAACAAAGGATGTGCAGGGACGTTCGTAAATTTGGCTGGGAGTACCAACTTGTTCAATTTTGCCTTGATTCATCACAGCAATGCGATCGCTCAAAGACAATGCTTCTTCTTGGTCGTGTGTCACCATCACAAAGGTGACTCCCAAGTCTTTGTGTAAATTTGATAACTCAACCTGCATTTCCTTACGGAGTTTTAAATCTAACGCCCCTAAAGGTTCATCCAGTAGTACGACGGTAGGACGGTTGACTAAAGCCCTTGCTAAAGCAACTCGCTGCTGTTGACCACCAGAAAGTTGATTGGGAAAGCGCGATCGCAAACTTTCCATTTTCACAAGCTTTAAAGCTTCTTGGACTCTGGCTTCAATTTTCGATTTGGGTATTTTTTTTAACTTCAGTCCGAAGGCGATGTTATTCCAGACATTCAGGTGGTTAAATAGAGCGTAACTTTGAAACACAGTATTGACGGGTCGGCGGTAAGGCGGCACATTAGTCATAGACTGACCCTGAATCAACACCTTGCCAGCGTCAGCGATTTCAAACCCAGCAATTAAGCGCAGTGTTGTTGTTTTACCACAACCGGAGGGGCCTAAAATACTAAAAAATTCTCCTTGTCTGACATCCAAGTCAATTCCATTTACTGCTGGTTCTTGGTTAAAAAACTTGAAGACGTTACGCAGTTCAACATCAAGTGGCTGAAAACTTGTTATCCCCCTCTGATTTTGCATGACAATTTGAGCCATAATCCTCAGTAGAATGCCGTGATCTTACGTTATTTTGCCAATTGCTCTAGTCTTTTGGGCAGACTAGATTTGACACTTTGGTTTATTGTATCCGCCAAAAACAATTGTTCAAGAATATACTTGCCCGATTCTTTCATACCCAGTACTGAGAATGAGCTTACGGTAAATGTATATACTGAGTTTGCTACTTAGACATTCTTTGATTAAGCTAACATGCATTAAAATTGCATATTAGCAATTGCGATAAAGTCTGGCTAGAATTGCGTTTATTTATTTTGAATTTTGTTAGCGAGTCCACCAGCGTCATTTTGAATTTTGAATTGATACTTATGTCTTTATTCCCATCACTTGGCAGCAAAAAAGATACACGTACAGTTGGACGTGGTTTCCAATCAATATTTTTAATCGTATTTACCCTATTAATGACCACTGGTATCGGGGCGCGTTTAGCATATTTGCAAATTGTTGAAGGCCCAAAACTCCGGGAACGAGCCGAAGCGAACCGAATTCGGATGATTCTCAAACAACCAGAACGAGGCAATATTTTTGACCGGAATGGCAAACTTTTAGCCAGTACTCGCTATCCTAGCTCTGTATATTTGTGGCCGATGGCACATACTAAGCCTTCCTGGTCTGTAGTCGGCCCGCGTCTAGCGCAAATTCTCAACATTCCGCAAGATGAGATGGAAAAGAAATTAGAACTAGCAGGTGCTAATTCTTCTTCACTCATCCGAGTCGCTCGCGATTTAAATGAAGCAGAAATCACGGCATTAAAGGAGTATAAAAATGAACTCCCGGAAGTGGAAATTAATACAGATTCTGTGCGTTATTATCCCCACGGCAATCAATTGGCACATGTACTAGGTTATACGCGGGAGTTAACCGCCGACCAGTTAAAGGGCAAGAAGGAGGAAGGCTACCGACTGGGAGATGTAATTGGTCAGATGGGGGTGGAAAAGGCTTATGAGAAAACTCTACGGGGCGAATGGGGTGGTCAGCAGGTGGAAGTAGATGGTGCGGGTAGACCAATCCGGGTTTTGGGAGAGAAACAGGCAAAAGCTGGTAACGATTTACACCTAACTATAGATTTAGATGTGCAAAAAGCAGCAGCAAAAGCTTTGGGAAATCAACGAGGTGCGATCGCCGCAATTGATCCGAAGAATGGTGCGGTTTTAGCAATGGTGTCTTACCCCACCTTCGACCCGAATATCTTCTCTAAACAAAAACTTTCTCAGAAAGATTGGGAAAGCGTGCAAGGTAAAGATCATCCCTTGGTCAATCGTGCCCTCAGTGCCTTTCCCCCCGCCAGTACGTTCAAAATTGTCACTACAACAGCGGGACTGGAATCAGGTGAATTTTCTCCAGACTCAATATTACAGACCTTTGGTTCTCTGACCGTTGGTGGGGTGACATTTGGTGAGTGGAACCACGCCGGATTCGGGCCATTAGGATTTCCCAGAGCGATCGCTATGAGTAGTGATACTTTCTTCTATCAAGTTGGTAGAAAAGTCGGTGGCCCAACTTTAATCGAATGGAGTCGCAAATACGGGTTTGGTCAAAGAACTGGCATTGAATTTCGTGATGAAGAATCAATAGGCTTGGTTCCAGATGAAACATGGAAGCAGAAAGCTTTGAAAACGCCTTGGACTGTTGGTGACACCATTAATATGTCAATTGGTCAAGGCGCTTTGCAAGTGACACCTCTGCAATCGGCGATTATGTTTTCTGTCCCTGCTAATGGCGGCTATCGAGTTCAGCCGCATTTGCTCAAAGACAACGAAGAAGCAAAAAGTTGGCGAGAATCCTTAAATATGAAGCCGACAACTATCAAAGTTCTCCGCGACGGACTGCGGAAGGTGGTGAGTGAGGGTACTGGTAAGCGCTTGGACGTACCGACAATTGCCCCAGCATCGGGGAAAAGTGGCACTGCTGAAGCTGGTACTGGTCGCCCAAATCATACTTGGTTTGGTGCCTATGCCCCCACTAATAAGCCGGAAATTGTGGTTGTGGCCTTTGGTGAAAACTCCGGCGAACATGGCGGTACTGTTTGTGGGCCGATGGTTTTACAAGTGCTAGAAGCTTATTTTCAGCACAAGTATCCAGGTAAGTATCAAAAACCTCAGCCTGACCCATCAGAAGCTAAAACTCCCAATTCAGGACATGTGACTGGAGACTAGTACCCTGTGGCGGAAGTTTGCCACTATCTTTGTTATCTCACTCATCAGGCTATTTTGAATACTTTAGTCTGTAGAACTTTTGTATTCAAAATTCTACGCTTTTTCTTCATGCAGCCCAGTAAACTAGACCAAATTTTAGGACTAGAACTACAGCGTCGTCGCACAGAGAAAGGTTGGTCACAAGAGTATCTTGCAGAAGTGACAGGTCTGCACAGGACTTATATCAGCCAGCTTGAGCGAGGGCTAAAAAGTCCATCTGTTAGAGTTCTCAGCCATATTACCAATGCTTTAGGTTTGACAATGAGTGAGTTTTTACAAGCCGTAGAGGAATCCCTGAGTGTTGACGGACAACGAAATTGAAAGATTAAGCCAAGCCATTATTGCTACCATTGCATCTCCAGTCATCGGCTCGATAGAAGATTATACGTGGGAAGCAATTTTTCATTATCTTAAGGATATTCCTTTATCAGATCCCGCTCTGGGACGTAGCAAGCTTCTCTATGATGCTGTTGATCTAGTGACTAAAACTGGTTGGTCACTCAAATCCCTGCAACTAAATAGCCTCAACATTGCAAATCCATTTTTGTTTGTTATTCAGAGAGCAGATGTCATCAAGAAGGCTGTCCAACTGGGTTTTCCTGGTCTAACTGAGCAATCCTTACCTAATGAGCTTGGAGCAGCCATTATCCAACATTGGAACGAGAAGATTCTTTTGAATCAGGCAGTACAGGGCGTTATTAATAGTTATGAAGGCATATTACTGAAAACTATCAAAGGCTATGAGTATATTTACTGTGAGTTTCCACTCTATCCTCTTGACCAAAATACCTTTTCTTGGGCTTGGACGGTAGATAAAACTACTGGGGGATCAGGGGTTGGACTACAGGGAAGTGTTGCAGGCAAAATAGAATTAGTTTGGTACAAAAATCAGAAACAACTTTTTCGAGCTAGAGCTATTCCTACCCAAGCGGTTCGGATTACAGTTGCAAGAACTCGTCTGACGCTTGATCGATATGTCGAGACAGTTCTCTCTGCTTTGCAAGATCAAATCAATACGCAGTTTTCTGAGGATAGGTCTGAAGAATAGATGAAGCGATCGCTTTACCTAGTAGGGGAGGTACAGATTCGCCAATTTGAGAAGCCATCTCAGTATATGTTCCCAAAAAGTGAAAATCATCTGGATAAGAGTGTAATCTTGCAGCTTCACGTATTGTAATTGTTCGATCTTGAGTAGGATGAAAAAACCTACCCGATCCTGGATGGAAGACCCATCTGGTAATAGTTCTCGCTGGCTTATCCCAGTAAAGTCTCCCGTATGCGCCGCTATAGTGTTTCTTGGGAGCTAATTCAGAAGGTAAGTCCCTAGCATCTTGTCCTTCACAAAGAGCGCGAACTCTCGAAAATTGAATTGGACTCAAAGCACGAGCAACATGATTAACAATTTTCATGCTTTCATGACGCATCATTGCTTGATATGTAGTTTGTGGAGGAGAAGGATAAACTTCAGCGTCATAGTCTTGTCCTGCATCTAGTGGTGGTAAGTCTCCAATCGCATCTCTGACTGTGACAAGTGGAGAAATATTTGCTTCTAACAAATTAAGCTGATTACAAGATTTCGTACTTCTATAGTCACTCCTAATATCACCAAAATGTGTTGGTTCAGGAAAATGAAGGGAGTCATCCAGGCTAGCTAGAAAAAAAGCTCTGGTTCTCGTTTGTGGTATTCCATAACGGGCAGCATTTAATGATGAAGAAACAACTTTATAGCCTAATGATTCAAGTTTTTCTGTTATTTCTTCCCTAATTATTCCATTGTAAGCTTTCAAGATTTCAGGCACGTTTTCCATTACGACATAAAGGGGTCTAAACTCCTCTACGAATTCCAAAAACGTTCGATATAGCAGGTTACGGGAATCATTGAGGTAGCGATAACCAGCAGGAATATTTCTGGAAAATCCCTGACACGGGGGGCCGCCAATCAACAGTATTGGTTCTTCTCGCCGCAAGCCCAACGCTAATCGTAAGTCATCAGGACTAACCTGACGTATGTCCTGATGAATGATTTTAGTTTTTGGGTAATTGTGCTTGTAGGTCGCCAAGGCTTTTGCATTTACATCGATTGCACATAGAGATTCAAAGCCCGCCATCTGAAAGCCTTTTGTCAAGCCACCAGCACCAGCAAATAAGTCAATAATGTTGTGTGTCATTTATGAATACTATAGTATTCATAAACTATCGTCAAGCAACTCCTTTATAAAAAGATAGTAATCTCTAGATCAACTTTTATTGAGGTATCTTAGCGGGTTTCAAATTTCTGGCTTTGTAGAACATTTCCAAACTATTGCGATCGCCTACAAAACGCCAGTGCCAAGGCTCATAACTCACACCTTGAACATTATCTTTAGGAAATGACATTTCAAAGCTGAAACGCGCTGCATTTGCTTGCAGCCACCGATAAGCCTTGGTATTATCAAAGTTAGTTTGGAGATTAGTTGCTGGTACTGCCCCATCTGCAATATCCACAGCATAACCTGTGTGATGTTCGCTATGACCAGGAGGAGCGCTGAGGGCAGCTCGTTCTGCTGGCGTCTGATTTCGTTGGGCACCGACAGCAAAAAATAACTGCTCCTGGTCTTTGACTGAGCGAAAGCCAGAAATTGGTACTAAAATTACACCTGCACTCCGCGCTGCTGCTACCATCTCCTCAAACTTTTGGGCAGCAGTTTTTCGCATTCTAATGCCCCTATTTGCGGAGATGGTTACTAGTTCTGATTCCGGGGCTTCTGGGTATGGAAAATGCCCTAACACAGTATCGCTAGAATTATTAGATGCTGCTGGAGTTGCAGGTGCAGAACTAGTGAGCGAGAGTTGAGAATCGGCAGTTTTTTTGGGTGCAGTGACGAAAAACAAAAAACCGCTAATTAAAGCCAGGAGGATAAATCCTGCAACTCCGCCAATCAGGAGAATTCGAGTTTGCAACCAAATTTTAGGTGTTGCATCAGGGGTATCGCGTACAGCCACTGGAATATCATCACCAAGGTCATTCGATGAGTTTTGCGGTTTTCCAGAAAACCCAGCCTTATTCAAGGGTAAACTCCTGTTTCTGTGGGATAGCCATAACAGATTTTGCACTGGACAAAAGTAGACGTAACAGCTAGCATTTTACATCTGTGGTTTTAGGCGCAATCTTGATAAACCTTTTAGAACTATACGTCAACCTGGGAGGATTAGTCCTGGTAGGTTTTATTCTGGGACGCAAACTACCTATGACAGTTCCTACACGTTTGGGACAGTTCCTTTTTCGGGTGGGAGTACCCATAAGCATAGTATCGTTTTTGCATCGATCTAGCTTGTCGGGGCAAATTTGGATTGCACCTGCCTTCGCTTATCTAGCCATTTTACTTGGAGCATTTTTAGCTTGGCTAGCCATTAAAGGACAAGCCTATTTTAAAAATACTGTGCCCCAACAATCGACTCAGGCTAGCTTGATATTAGCAGCAATGCTGGGTAATACAGGTTATCTTGGCTTTCCCATTACCTTAGCAATTGTAGGCAAGGAAAATTTTGCTTGGGCGTTATTCTACGATTTGTTAGGTTCATTCCCAGGAACTTATGGCTTGGGTGTGTTACTAGCAGCGCGTTTTGGCGGTGGTATTCATAATCATTGGCAGATTGCTAAGTCCATCTTAATTAATCCTGCCCTGTGGGGTTTCGGATTTGGCTTGCTGTTTCGGCAGGTGACAATTCCCACAGTCGCGGAATTCTGGTTAGAGAAATTTGCTTGGAGTGTCGTAGCTTTATCTTTGATGTTAATTGGGATGCGACTGGCGCTGCTCAAATCTTGGGGTAGTCTACCACAAGCAGGGATGAGCTTGGGAATCAAAATGCTGCTGGTTCCCTTGATATTGGGGAGTATTTTACCACTGTTTGGATTAACTGGGGCGATCGCAAAAGTCATCGTGCTACAAATGGCCATGCCTCCAGCTTTCGCCACACTGGTAATTGCTGAGACATTCAATCTCGATCGCGATCTGGCAGTTACTGCCTTAGCTGCTGGGGCTATAGTATTGCTAGTTACTCTCCCAGTTTGGCTGTGGCTGTTTTGATTTGGGATTTATGCACGGTGATGCGATCGCATTCGTAAATTCGGTCAATATTAATTCAGTTACAGAAGTATGTTTAAGTGCCTCTGGAAATGATTTTAGAGTAAGGGCAACTAATATTATTGGAAGTAGTTATAACTCAAGTACTATGTCAGTCACGCCAACTTCAGGTACACCACCAGCACCTACATCTCTAGCTCTCAAGTCATTTACCCCAGCCAGAAATGATTCACCACTCGATTTATCCTACTTTATTTTTACTGACACAGTAAGTAATAAATGTCATCTAGAATGGAAAGCCCCTGATTCTAGCGGCTCAGGTGGGGCAATCACAATTTATTTAATTGAAAGTAGTGTTAATGGTACTAATGGGTGGACAACAGTTAGAGACACAGGAAACACCAATACAGAACTATACAATATTACAATTGACACTGAAGAAGTATATTTTAGGGTTCGTGCTATAAATGCCTCAGGAGTTGGAACACCTTCTAATGTTTTAACAGTGAAAGGTTCTACTTCAACTTGTGAAGGTACTATGGTGCGTCCAAATGGGGTATGGACATTCTTTACAAATCCTAGAGCAGTTTGTTATAGGGATAATACTTATATAGGTTGGGTTGATAATAGAGGAGTTGTTGGGGTTACAAAAGTAAATAATACAACTAAAGAATCTACTCATTTTGACTTAGAAGATGTATCAAATATTATTGACCCTGATAGGGCTGAAATTGACGACCATGATAATGCAGCAGTATTCATCATGCCTGATGGCAAGATTATTTGTTATTATGGTGCTCATAATGACCCAGGTGGTATTAGGTCAAGAACTACTATTTATCCAGAAGATATTACACAGTGGTCTATACCAATTGTCTATAGCCCTGCTAATACAGGTTCAAACCCAAATATTAATTTACCAACTTGCTATAGTAATCCCAGGTTATTAGAAGATGCTGGAATGTTGCTTTATCATTTCCGCACTGGTACACCACCTAAGGCCCCACATGCTATTCTGTTTACAAACATTCAAAATACCCCAAATTCTACAGCGTCTTATAGTGATGCATTACCTTTGATTGAAAGTGAAAGTACCCTTCAGCCTTGGGCAAATCAACGTCCTTATGTGCAATCTGTAGTAAATGGGAAAAACCGTGTAGACTTTTTCTGTACTGATGGCCACCCAAGTGACTTAGGTACACGTGGAAATGGAAATGGTACAAGTTTATATCATTTCTATGTAGAGTGGGATAAAGCAGCTAACAAAGCTCGTTATTATACTTCTGCTGGGGTGGAAATGGTTAATCCCTCAGCTACAGGTGCACAATCCCCTAGCTTACCTATACGCCCTAAACATGATGAAGGTAGTGACCCTACTATGGTTTGGAATGGAGTGAATGTAAGGTCATGGGGCTGGGACATTGTAATAGGTTGTGATGGAAACCCATGTGTATTATTCACCACTTATGATAATGGGTCTGGTAGCTTTGGTTATACCAATCAACGCTATATGTTCTCTAGATGGAATGGAACAGCATGGACAACTCCAGTTGATATTACAGGAGCTAATGTTGTTCCCTCTACTCAGACCATAGTTAGAAAAGTAGCTGTGTCATCTCCAGGTATGGGAACTAAGGGAGTAAACGGGTTTCACCTTGATGAACCTTGCTACACAGGTGGTTGCTGTTTTGATGCTAATAACCCCAATATTGTGTATTTGGTTAATACTGTAGTTCAGAATTCAACTAATAATTCTGATTTGTCATCTACAGATCCAGACCGTACTGGAACAAGAGAGTTACAGGAGTGGAGTACAACTGATAATGGCTTAAGTTGGTCAAAAGTCAGAGATATCACTACAAACTCCTTACATAAGATTATTAATGGTCGTCCTTACAGCCCTAAAAATCATGATGGTAAGATTGCTGTTGTGTGGTGGCGGGGTCCTTACTCTGGATGGGCAAGATGCTTTAATACTAATATTTGGTGTGCCCCTGCTTCAGATAGCTACTCTAATCCTAGTTGCTAACTTTACCTGCTTCTCATCTGCAAAATATGTTCTAAGGAAGCAAGTCTAACTGTTACTTAACCCTTCTTATAGCGTTTCCTGATCACATGAGGTACATCATAGTCCCCTCCTCGCTTGCGGGGAGGGGGTTGGGGGTGGGGTTCTTGTACCTCACTTAAGCGAGAACCGCTATAGCCTTATTTTTGGGTGTTTTAGTGCTGTTAGTCATAATAACTCAAACCAAGCTCAAAATGAGTAAATTAGTCATTAGATAACTAGTTTACAAGCATTATGAACCCTGTACTGGATGCTGCCCATAATATGGCAAAGCCTCTGACCAATTAGGAGACTTCCCCTCTTGCCAATCAAGATTAGCTAATTCCAAAATACTTGTCACCGTCGCGGCTAATCCAGATTGGGCTTGAATTAGCTGATAATTAGTGTTCCAATTCGCTAAAGTTTCCTGCCATGCTTCTGGTGTCAACACTCTATCTGAAAAACACACTCTTAGTTTAGAAGTATCTGGCTCAAACTGATAAATAGCAGCAAAAATTTGACCTCGTTGTGCTGGCATTTCCACAGCGATAGTTTTGGGATTTTGACTTTTACCTGCTTCTGACCAAGCTACCGCAGCCAAAGTTGAAATCGCAAATACAGGGATATCTAATTGTTGCCCCAAAGTCCGAGCAGTGACAACACCAATCCGAGTTCCCGTAAAGCCGCCAGGGCCTTTTGCAACTGCGATAAAAGATAAATCTTCCCAAGTTTGCGGTTTGATAAATTCAATTAAATATTGATGTATTAAGCTAGATAAATCACGCCCTAAATTCCAAATTTGAGAGCGAGTCTCACCAGCCAAATTACTAATTGCCAAACCTAATTCCGGTGTGGTGGTGTGTAGTGCTAAGGCGTATTCATTTATTGCAATGTCTTCTAGTTCCGTTGTCAAAGTTACTTAAAATATATATTTTTATAGAATTAACGTGATTTATTCAAGCATATAACATTGCGGTTCTTAATTAAATATACTACTGAGTAAGAATCAGTCAAACGCTCTTGTTGCAAGGTTTGTGAGAGCCAATGCTGTTCACTCTATCGGTGCGATCGCAGCTAAGATGGGGGATTTAGATTACCGCCTTGCTGTCTCAGTAGATAGTCTAAAACTCGGTCAATTCGCTCTAAAGCAGCACCCGTAGTGAGTTTAAACTCCTGAAACTGAGATTTTTGTTCCTCATAGTTTCGGTCAAGCTTTAGCATGAGTGCTTCTAATCGCTCAGTTCGTGCCTTTGTTTCCTCTATCTCACTGCCTGTCTTTGTAAATAGGCGTTGCGTGTGAGTGATAAAACTATCAATCTTATCAGAAACTTGGTCAACCTTTCCCCCTATCTGGTCAACACGTACCCCTAGTTGATCAAGATGAGATTGGGTAAGGTCTTGTTTTATGGTCAACTGGTCAAGATGAGATTGGGTATGGTCTTGTTTTATGCTCAACTCGTCAAGGTGAGATTGGGTACGGTCTTGTTTTATGTCTAATTTAATTGTCAATAAGCCTAAATTATTGATAAAGATGTAACAGTACATCCGCTCAAACGCTTACACAGCAGCTTATCGAGGGGGTCGAGGAAAGAATCAGGGATATAGCGATCGCTATATCCCCTCGAAAAACTTGCGTGTGCAAAGTCAAAATAAATACTTTTGATTTCACTAGGAAACTTGGGATTGAATTGTCAAGGTTCTGTTATTAATGGGTGTAAACATAACATACTACTCTTGACTTTTCAAGTCGGCACTAATTCACCAGGACGCAACTTCGACCACTTACCTGTTTCCCGCTTAAAGCTCAGACAACCAACAACATCCCATTCCATCTCAATTACATCCTCTTTAGTCCGAATGTTGACATTGATAGAAGGTTCATTCGGATCAAAATCTGGTGTTTCGGTCAAGTGAGGCTGTTGGTGCTGCCCTTCCACGGCATGATAGGTAAAACAGCTGTCTACATAGTGGCAGTTCACGCAAATACACATAATAGAACCAACTCCAGGGGCCTTTATTGTTAATCTAGCTTAAGCCCAACTGTTATTCATGAGTTGCTGGGTTGATTTTTATTACAATGCACGAATCAATTCTTTCTACCCTCGCTCCCGAAAATTGGCCTTTTAGTTTGGAATTCTTGCCACAACCCGCTTACATGGTAGGTGGCGCTGTCCGAGATGCGATCCTTGGCAGAACTCGCGAATATCTGGATCTAGATTTTGTTATACCATCTAAGGCAGTAAAGGTAGCGAGAGCGATCGCTCATCATTACAAAGCTGGTTTTGTGTTACTTGATGCAAAACGACAAATTGCCCGTGTGGTTTTTCCCCACGCCACAGCTGATTTTGCCCAACAGGAAGGAAATAGTTTAGAAGTTGATTTGCACAGACGGGATTTTACAGTCAATGCGATCGCTTATAATCCCCATACGCAACAAATCATCGATCCTCTGCAAGGTTGTGTAGACTTACAACAGGGCATTTTGCGAATGGTATCACCCGCTAATTTAGAAGATGACCCTTTGCGGTTAATGCGAGGTTATCGCCAAGCCGCCCAACTAGGTTTTACTATTGAGCCAGCTACCCAAGCCGCAATTCGTTCTTTGGCATCACATATCAGCAAAGTTGCAGCCGAAAGAGTTAGGGTAGAAATTGGCTATCTACTGGCAAATTCTCAGGGTACTCCTTGGATCACACAGGCTTGGGAAGATGGTTTACTTGCCCCTTTCTTCAAAAATGCCACCCGTGAAAGCTTGATCAAACTAGCAGCAGTTGATACAGCAGCTGCCTTACTCGCCCAAAATTGGCAACAATTAGGGGCACAACTGCAAAAATATGTCCGCGATAGTATCAAAACTACTTGGCTAGGTATTGCCAAACTTGCTTGTCTTGTCAACCCAGATCCAGAATTAGCAGAAATAGAGCTACAGGAACTAACTTATAGTCGTGCCGAAATCCGAGGTGTAACTACTACTCTGAAACTGTTACCGCAATTTCAAGTAGTTGATATGTCCTTGCGAGAACAATACTTTTTGTTTCATGACGCAGATATTGTGTTCCCCGCTACGGCAGTGCTAGCTATAGCACTGAATAATTTGATAGAGGCAATATCTGGCGACAAGCCACTACACACAGCAGTGGAAACTAAAGCAATGAGCTACCAAGTCTTAGCACCTTTGATCAACCGCTACCTCAACCCTAACGATGCGATCGCTCATCCCACTCCCCTAGTAAGCGGCAAGGAGTTGATTACAACATTAGATATTCCAGCTTCGCCAATTATCGGCCAACTGCTGACTGAAATTGGTGTAGCACAAGCTGAGGGGAAACTCTCAACACCAACAGAGGCGATCGCTTATGCACGTCAATTACTTGATGGTTAAATATACTTAATTAATTTCTGGTAATGCAACAAAGTCCATACCTACGCAATTTTGGTATTGCTGGCTAAGGCTGGTAAATCTGCAACATCAAGTCCCTTAAGTATCCCCTACTTCTCATAAAATCTCAATTTTTATAGTCAATTCTTGGAAGTACATATATCAGCTATGGTACTATTTGCTTGATGTTTATGATCACGTTGTGATGTTTTTTCCTAAAATTTAGCGCTGATGCACAAACTAATGGATCAGACAACAGCCTATTCATTACTATACCCTAGTTGGTCGTCTGAAGATACTCTCGTAAATTTACTTAAGCACTTACCAGAAAAAAAGACTTTCAGGTTTTCCTGATGGGTGGAGTTTTTATGCCTAGCCTTCCTTGGACAGAAGTAACTGCTTATGAATGGACAGCCTTTAATTTTGATTGTAGAACAGAGCCTACATGATTTAGAGCTACTTAATTCTCATCTAGGAATATTAAACTTTTCATGTATTTGTACCAAACAAGGTGTGAGGGCTGTGATGTTGGCACAAACTCATCAACCAGATTTAATCCTGCTAGATATGCAGCTATCTAATTTGAGTGCCAACCAAGTCATTGATGACCTCAAACATGACTCAAAAACTGCTACTATCCCAATCATTGCAGTCACACCAACAATGGTACAAGATGATGACTCCACGATGCTCACAGGATTTGATGATTGCATTACTAAACCATTCGATTTTAATCAATTAGAAATGGTAATCAGTCGCCACATCAGTCAGTTAAATTCCTGACATTTACCTTAGCAATAGATTCGGGATTACGAACTTAAGGTAATTGCTTGAGAATCACCACAATCCCAGTACGACCTGTTGCTAAATTTGTGTTTGTGATCAGGTCGAAGACAGGTTGATCAATAATTTCCTCAATCAAATTTTTCAAATCTGGCTTAATTATTTTTTCTAAATATAATCGTACTTGTTCAGCTAAACTATCATAACCTCCCTGCCGTAGAGTTTGTTCAGCTTGGGTAATAGAGTTTTGTAGAGAAATTACGATTTCAGTATCAAAAAAGTGACAAATGATTTGGCTAGGAGACTTCCCTAGTCTATCATTATATAAATTTATGATCCGCTGTGATATTTCTGTTTCTAATTGTCCGATAGTCGGTTGTACCATTATTAGCTAACTATGTAATATTTATGGTTGGAGTCTGGGAATCGAAGTATTCAATATTATAGTAGATGATTATGAAATAGTCTGAGAAAATCAATCAATATTGTATATGAAGTTATTATATCAATGTGATGTATTTGCTATGGATTTATTTGGAAAAATTTCCCAATTTGACAAAGGTAAAAGTTGTTAACTAACTACTTGTTCACTATTTGGTTAATGACTGGATTGGCGATCATTTGCTCATGGATAATCAGGTTATTTGGTGCCAAATAAGCGTAGGCGTAGCTTGCTTCCACGTTCGCGTAGCGTCCCGTAGGGAAGTGGTACGACAAAGCTCAGTTACTACCGCAGGCATCGCCTATATAGCGGTTCTCGCTTTGAGATACAAGAACCCCACCCCTAACCCCCTAAGAGCAACCGAGGAGGGGACTATGATGTACCTTGTATGATTAGGAAACGCTATATCTCCCAACCCAGGAATAATATAGCCATGTTCATCCAAATGGTCATCCGGGAGTATACAGCGGCACATCAGGATGTACATCACAAAAACGCTCGATACCTGCCGGTGCAGCAAATAAGCAGACAAACTTAATTGATAAGGAATTGTTGATTTCAGCCGTTCTACAGCTGCTATAGCCGAATTACCAGTGGACAGGATGAGATTTACCAACTTTTGTTGAGATATTTTTATCAGTTATTACTCACTAGGTATCTGTCAACTACCTCTAGTCAGTTTTCTTTTTTATGACTCTAAATGTCTAGTGTGGTATTAGTCATATTGTTGAATGCAATAAAGAACACAGAAATTTCATAATTAGCAATTAATCACGGCAAATTTAAAGATGACTTTAAAAATGATTTAATCGATATATTTTGTGAGAAAGTTAATACAAAGGTATATTCACTGATCTCAAATTCATGGATTCTTTATTTATCAATTCCTTACTTGAAGAGTTGAAAAACCCGGATGCCACAGTTCGCGACAAAGCAACCAGAAAAATCTGGCGGATCTGGTTTCAGCAAAAGGGAATCTATGGGCTGGAAATAATTGACCGTAGTCAAAAGTTACTGGATGCAGGGGAAATTGCTGAAGCCGAAACAGCGCTGACGGCATTAATTAAAGACCAGCCAGATTTTGCCGAAGCTTGGAATCGTCGAGCTTTCCTCTATTACAGTATTGGTGATTATCAAAAATCTCTGGTAGATTGTCAGATGGTTGTGCAGATAAATCCAATACATTTTGGGGCACTTCATGGTATGGGCTTGTGTTATGCAGCTCTAGGGGAGTATGGTCAAGCTATCCAAGCTTTTCAACGTGCTTTAGAAATTCAGCCCTATTCGCTAGTGAATCAAAAGTTGATTCTAGAATGTACATTTAGATTCAGCTACAACGGCAGATAGGAGAGAGGATCATACTGTTTTATGAATCCGTTATCACCCTCATCAACAGCAATTCATCGCCTTAGTGGCCGCAGTTTTATTCAATACGCTTCTATCTGGATTGATAGCAGCGTCATTGCTGCTTGTACTAACAGCAACCAACCGTCAACTAGCAATTCTCGGTTGGATAAAGTTACCTTTGGTACAAACTAGATAGCACAAGCGGAACAGGCTAGATTTTACTAGGCGATGTCTACGACGGGCTGCGCCTACGCCACTGGTATTTACAAAGACTACAGTTTAGATGTAACTATCTAAGTGAGTGGTTTCTAGGTTCCCAGTGGTACTAAGCTGTTGATGGGGTGTGCGGTAGATTTGTTTATGGGTTATGAAATGGATGCCGTGAACGCCATAGTACAAAATATTCCCAAAATCACAGTCGCAGCAATTTCCTAGAAAGACTCCTGGTGTCTTATTGCACATCCCAACCCAGCCATTAAAATTCTTGCCCATCTTAGAGGATGTTTTAAAAGTGTTCGGCTGTAATTTTAGGCACTTCTAGATCCCCCCTAACCCCCCTTAAAAAGTGGGGAACCGGAATCAAAGTCCCCCAATTTATCGGGGGATTTAGGGGGATCTAAAACGTTTTGCTACCGACCAGAGAACTTTTAAAACATCCTCTTAAAGGCAAACCAATTTATGTCTCTGCTTCTGCTAACATTACCTATTGGCCTTTAATCAAAAGTATGGTTTTACCGAAGATCAAAAGCGTCCCTACAACTTTAATCCCGCTCCTTTTCTGATGGACAAAAACTCAGTCCAGCAAGGTTATATTATGTCTGAACCCTTTGCTATTGAAAAGCAACAAGATATATGGGGAAATGAGTGAAGCAAGGTGGAAATCACTCTTCGGCAGTATGGTTGATACTAGATTTCTAAATCCAACGTTAAATACAATAACGCATACACCTTGTAATTTGTGAATAAGGGTTTAGGCTATTACAAAAAGTAAGCGATCGCTTGCTATTCTCCAGATTTTTAGCTACCTTTGAAACTGGAGTATCCCATTCAGTCTCAACATCTGAGTTTATTTCGACTTCAACATCTCTCAACAGCTTGACGCAATGCTAAAAAAGCCTCCTTTAAGGGTTGACTAACTGCACTGTCGGGTTCTGCAAGCACAAGCTTTTGATATTCCTCCACAAACTCTTGGTTGGGCTACTTGGATTATTGCTCGACTTGGTGGTTGGTCTGGTTATAAGTCTCAAAAACCTCCGGGAATTACTACTTTGATTCGCGGACTTTATCAATTTAAATCTACCTTTTTTGGCTGGAAACTCGCTCTAGAACTATTTGTGTGTACAGCGTAGGCTGTTTCGTGGAGGGGAGTAACGACTTTAATAATCAGACATAACTAATTATCTGGAAATGATATATAGCGGTTCTCGCTTAAGTGAGGTACAAGAACCCCACCCCCAACCCCCTCCCCGCAAGCGATGAGGGGACTATGATGTACCTTGTATGATTAGGAAATGATATAAGTTATACAAGAAACCGCTTGTCAATGACAAGCGGTTTTCTAGTTATTGCCCTCAAGGGGGAACTTATTTGTTGCACCAAGATGCAAAGTTTTTTCTTAGCGCTAAAACGCGAAATTTGTTAGAGATTAAACAAGTCTCAAATCAGGATAATTTGCCAACACATCATCAGATGTCAGGGTATCATTTTCAGCTTGAGGAGTCCAAAGAACTTCAATTGCCAGAAGCTTGTCACTAGGGATACTACCAATTTGCCGCAAAGCTTGACGCAAATCATCAGCACTGTTAATCGCTGTGGGGATATTAAACTTACCTAGTGTCGCCGCCAGCAAGGTGACAATAATGTATTCGCCAGGGCCTTCGGTAAATAGGCGGGTGGGGTTATCGAGTTCACCAGCCGGAGGTAAAGCATCTTTGGCAAGGGCTGCTTTTAGCTGGTTGTTGACATTAGAAAGAGTTTCTTCGCTAAACTTGCTGCGTTCTGCCAGTGATAGCCGATTAAACTGACCCTCAGCCGAATTCAAACTGGCTTGTTGAGTACCACCACCTGCATATACAAAGTATTCGGGATGGCGGAGTAAAGCTAGGCTGGCTTCTTGTAGAATTTCTGCTCTGCCTTCTGGGGTGTTAGTATCAGCAGTTTCAGCAATGTGGTTGAGTTCATTTTGCAATTCACGGGCTTGAGCTAACAAACCTACTTGCAAACGAGTTACAGAAACAGGAGAGTTACTGCTGTAATCTGCTTCTGGAGTTTCACCGCTAGAGACGCGGCGGAAAGTTTGCAATAAGAAATTAGCGATCGCTAAGAAAATTAAGATGGTAAATATACCACCAAATCCTCCCCCAATACCCCAGAAGGGAACTATGAAGGGAAAGCCAAAGCCACCACCAAAACCACCACCAGGATAGTATCCGCCCCCGCCAGGAGGTGCATAAGTGCGTGGTGTATAGGTGCGGCTGGAAGGGGCTCTAAAGGAGCCACCACCGATACGACCGCCACTGCGGGCTGCTAACGCTCCATCGGCGTGACCAAGAGCCAAAGCTAACACTAGGCTTAGGGCTAAGAAGGTTCTTAACAGCGGTTTGATGGTTTGTTGTAGTTTTTTACGCATAAGACAATCGCTTGAAAAACGGAATTATTATTTATGATTTCTCCCCATATAGGGAGCAGTGTCGTGGGATGTCGCTAACGCCAGCCCCTAACAAGCAAGTTTGTAGCATTCACGTAGCATTTTTTAGAGGCTACATATTCAATTTACCGCGTCTCATCTTGGGTAAGCAGCGATCGCAGGGGGGATTTCTCGGCTGGGGAACCGTACCTGAAGACATGTTCATCATCACAGAAATTTGCGATGTCTACGACGGGCTACACCTACGGGCAATTGTTTGCTGTGCCTGGGACTAGCACTTTCAGACTACAGTTTTGAATTATACAGACGATTTTAATTTTTAGTAATTATTTTGACTAATTTTCTTAATACTTCACTTTACTTATTTTCTCAAAAGCTGGAAGAATATTTTTAAATTACTAGCAGTATTCACTACGTTAGATATGTAGTTAATTACGTATATAGACCAGTTTAAAAAGTGTCTGCGATCCTCATCAGTCAGTCCAGCCAGACACCAGATAGCTATCAAATACTTATCCAGCTTTTGGCATTTTGGTACAACATTGCAAGAGGATTTAGCATATTATATTAAATGTAGTTAAATTTCGTAATTTTCGCAACAGTTGTTCACTGAGCAATTTGGCTACAAGTGCTAGCTTTTATTTATTGTTCATTATGCACATAAATTCTCAAGTAGTGAGAAATTTGCAGCAAAAATAAAATCAACACAAGAAAAAAACAATCTTCCTGGCTAATCTTCTAAAATTGGCTTCAAATTTGTCTACCAAATTCGTTTTAAAAGAAATAAAATAATAATTAGGGCTTTGAAAATAATCCTAATTGTAAATAAATTAAAAATTATTTGAAATATAGTCATCAACTTTCTTATGGAACATATTTCTCAACTAACAGCCGAAATCAGAGACAAAGCTGCATACCCAGATATCCTAGTCATATCCCGGATCTTCCTACCGAAAGAAGCTGTAATTGGGGAATATATTTACAGTCGCTGTCTCCAAGATCCAGAACGAGTTATTGTACTGGCGGCTAGTTGTTCAGGAGATCAAGTATTTGATGAAAGTCAACAATTTCCTATATATCGGTGGTATTATCCTAGATATTGGCGTAGTGGCTGTGTGGGAAGTATCCTGAAGCCTTTTGTCAATATCATCTGCTCATTTGTGCTAGCAATTAAACTCTATTTTCGCTATCACTATCGTTATATAGAGTGGGGCCACGGCTATGATTTTCCTTCGCTGTTGCTATTGAGCTATTTGTTACCTATTCGATTTTTTATCTATCTGCACGGCAATGATCTTCTTTGTACTTTACACAATCCCCTGCTGCGATCGCTATTTAAATTAACACTCAAACGAGCAGAAGGTATAGTTTGTAACAGTTCTTATACACGAGACTACCTCAGAACTGCTTTCCGATTAGATACTCCTACCCACGTGATTAACCCAGTAATCAGACCAGAAAAATTTGGTAATAATGTAGCGAGTCCCAGTAGCCTTGATGATTTACGGGTTCGCGTGCGTCAGACATACAACATTCCTGAATCAGCAATAGTTATTCTCTCCATCGGCAGACTGGTAAAACATAAAGGTTTCGACCGAGTAATTGACAACATCCCACTATTGCTAACTTTTGGGGTCGATGTTCACTATATAATCTGCGGCCAAGGTCCAAGTGAATCGGAACTGAAATCTCTGGCGCATCGTTTGCGGGTAGATAAGTGCGTACACTTTGCCGGATATGTGCCAGAGCGGGAATTAGCAGGTTATTATGCAGCTTGCGACATATTTGCCATGCTAACTTTATCGGATGCTAAACCTAATAATATGGAAGGTTTTGGTATGGCTTATTTAGAAGCAAGTTACTTCGGTAAGCCTATAATTGCCCCTCGTTTAGGCGGTGTTCTAGACACAGTTCAGCATGAGGAAAATGGCATACTGGTTAATCCCAATTCTGGTTATGAAGTTTTTCAAGCTTTCAATCGTTTGTGCAAAGACCAACAGCTACGTGAGCAACTCGGCCGCAAAGGTAAAGAATTAGCCAAGCGTAAAACCCTTCATCGGTCGCTGTACAAATCAGAGGGGAGAAACGCGATTTTGTGAGATGAATGCACATTCAGCAATTACCAAAAGCTAATGTCCGTAATATATAGCAATCCTGAATCATAAGAATAAATGACCTCTAACAAATAGCTCCGCAAATGAGCAAGATTGCAGTGTAGAATCTCGGTTGTGATTCTAATAAATGTGCAATGGAAAATATCTGGTTTCGGATATGGCGATTCTTTCGGCGTTACACGGAGCGCCGAAAGCAATCTCTTGTGTTTACAATCGTTGGATGTCTTACTGTCTTGAGTGTGATTACCTTTGGGACAATGTATGTTCTGGCTCAACCGGCTTCAACCTCATCTGAACGTCCCGCTGTTAAAGCGCCAAATTTGGGGCGACACTTTCAAGAATTTGGGCGTGAAGGCTCAATCTTGATTTACGACTCAAAAAACAACCGCACCTATGAACACAATCCTCAACGTAATGCAACTGCCATCGCTCCAGCTTCAACATTCAAAATTTTTAACGCGTTGGTGGCATTAGAAACAGGTGTAGTTCCTGATGATGTGGCAGTTCTAACTTGGGATGGAATTCACCGAGAAATTGATACCTGGAATCATGATACAAATTTGCGTCAAGGCTTTAAGGATTCAACTGTTTGGTTCTATCAAGTATTGGCACGTAGGGCTGGATATGAACGGATGCAGCAATTTATTAACAAAGTAGGTTACGGGAACCGTCAAATTGGCACCGCCGCAGACATTGATCATTTTTGGCTACAGCAGCAGCTATTGCAAATTACACCCAAAGAGCAAATTAAGTTTTTGCAACGGTTGTACCAAGGCGATTTGCCTTTCTCGCAACGGACAATAAATCTTGTCAAAGACATTATGGTACGTGAACAGACTCCAGACTACACATTCCGGGGAAAGACGGGATGGTTGACGAGTACTAAACCAGAAGTTGGTTGGTTTGTGGGTTATTTAGAGCAAAACAAAAACGTCTACTTTTTTGCCACAACCCTTGATATGGAGAAACCAGAAGATGCACCTGCCCGCATCGAGATTACACGACGCAGCCTTAAGGATTTGGGTTTGCTGACTCAAATCAATTAACCACCACCAACAATAGTTACCACTTCTAAGCGATCGCCTGGTTGGACTTTTGTTTGCGGCCAAAACTGGCGGTGTAAAATTTCACCATTATACTCTACAGCCACCAAGCGAGGATTGAAACCCAACTGTTGCAGCAAGTCGGGTAAGGGAGTTTGAGATGAGCAACTATGGGTTTCCCCATTTACCTGAACGGTAATCTCATTAGACATAAATGTGGGGACTGGGGATTAGGGAATGGGGTATTAGGTATTGGTTACTTACTTTCTTTGGACTAATGACTAATGACTCTTTTAAAGTTCTGGTTTAATGCGATTGAGTTGGGAGAGCAAATATTGCGTCACGAGGGTAGGCTGTTCGGCTTGCATGAGCGATCGCACCACCGCTACACGTTCGGCTCCAGCATCGATCACATCATTAATATTATTGGCATCTATTCCCCCAATCGCAAACCAGGGAATTGAGCAATTTTTGGCTGCATAGCTGACATATTCTAGCCCTGTTGCTGCCTTACCTACTTTTGTGGGAGTTTCATAAACTGGCCCCACGCCAATATAATCTACACCTTCAGCAATTGCTCCTTGCATTTCTTCTTTATTTGTGGTAGACAGACCTATCAGACGTTGCGAACCCAGTAATTGCCGAGCAACAGCAATAGGCATATCTTGTTGTCCCAGATGCACCCCATCGGCATCGACAGCTAAAGCCAGATCCACGCGATCGTTAACGATGAACAAAGCGCCGTAGATGTGGCATAACTGCCGTAATTTTCTCGCTTGTTCCAGACGTAAAGAATCATCAGTGGTTTTGTCACGGTACTGTAGAAGCGTTAATCCCCCTTTGAGTGCAGCTTCGACATTGTTCAACAAAGTTTCACTAGGGAAAGTAACAAGATACAAACGCGATCGCCACAACAATTGATGGCGCTGATAGCCCATTAAACTACTTTCTAGGGTATAAACCTGATAGCGCATCTGCTTACAAGCTTTAGCCATATTTGGCTGATAAAGCTTGCTGTATTCTTCTAACACCCGTAATGCTTCTTCTATCCGGCAAAAGTTAGCTTGCAATACCGATTTTATACTAGCTCGTTGTTCTTCTTGAGGATGGGTTAACTCAGTCCCAGGATCGCCTGGTGTATCTCGCGCCGCCCGCAATTCGGAAGTATGCCACTTGGCGACATCTTGTCGCAAGCGCTTGCATTCAAGAGCCAACTGAGCATTATTCAACCCAAACCGACACCATTCTTCAATAATTCGCAAGCCCTCACGAGCGCGATCTAAATTGGCATCTAAAATGCGGTAAACAACTTGCTGTATTTGCTCTTTTTGGCTGTATGGCTCGACCATTACAACAACCCCATTAGTGCTTTCATCGAAGTGTGAATTATCATATATCCTAGTAACCATAGTTAATTAATTTGCTTTTTTTTACTCAATTTTTACTGAATCTACGCAAAAGAACGTAGTAGTGAGGTTTATGGTAAATTATCCCATGTTCCTATAGGCAGCGATCGGGGTAGTTTGAGGCTACAGTTTCGCACTAAGATTAGTCAAGTATTTTAGGGTAAACCACAAGCTGACAAAAGACTGGAAAGAGGGGATACAGCAGAAAATCCACAATAGATATATGAGTGAAAAAGAATGTAGAAACGTAGCAGTGCTACGTCTGTACAAGGGTTTTGGATAACGCATATTTAATTTCACTCATATATCTATAGGACTCATATTTGATTTTTGAAATATACGTAGTGGCGTGACAAGGCTAAGATGTTGCAAAAAAATAGTAGGTTGGGTGGAGTAACCCAACATCCTGATATATGTTGGGTTGCGCTCCGCTCCACCCAACCTACCTCTAATGCACTATTTTAGCTGTGTTGTTCCAGTAGAGTACGTTATGCCTCTAGCTAACGCACCATCCTTTATGTTTTGGTGCCGTACTCTCGTCGATAACACACCCTATACATACTTAGATTTTTTCAGAAATCAAATCGGATTCCTATATTATTACTATGTATTAAATATCGCCAATCGGTCAATATGTGAGTAATATTATCGACATAATGCTTTCTAAGAGTATAAGAATTTATTATTACTTCTAAGGAGTCGTGTTAGATATGATTCTCCCTCGTGTGTTTTCTAAGTACCGTAAAGTAGATGTTATGCTTGCAAAGCTGAAGTTTCTGGAATCAGCAAGGCTTTTATTTTTTAGTTTTTCACTATTTACCGTAGGCATGGGAGCGGCAAGTATAGCGTTCCTGGGTACTAGCTTGGGTAGCGCGTTAGCGCAGCTCGCCGTTGCCTCTCGTAGAGAAGGCATCGCTCAGATGCCATCAACACCAGATTCAGCGCCTCTGAATGAGAAAACACCTTCTCAGGCTAATGTGCTGTTTGTCAACCCTAGTGTTGGAGATGACAAGGTAGGCAATGGCAGCGAATCCGCTCCTGTAAAAACGATTACCCAAGCGTTGCGATTAGCTAACGCCAATACTGTAATTATGCTTTCCACGGGCACTTATAGCGCCGAGACAGGTGAGGAATTTCCCTTAATACTGAAACCGGGTATCTCAATTCAAGGCAACCCTAGCAATCAAGGTAAAGACATTATCATTCAGGGAGGTGGTGATTACCTGAGTCGGAGCTTTGCCGGTCAAAATGTCACAATTGTGGGGGCAAACCAAGCCTTACTTACGGGGGTGACGGTGACGAACTCTAACCCCCGTGGTTACGGTTTATGGATTGAATCTAGCAATCCCGCAATCACGGAAAATACATTTACTGGCAGTACCCAAGATGGTATTTCTGTCAGTGGGAATGCTGCACCCACCATTAGTAAGAATTACTTCGATCGCAATGGAGCCAATGGCATGACAATTGCCGGTAACTCCAGTCCCCAAGTGAAAGAAAACGTCTTTCATCAAACGGGTTTTGGGATTAATATTGCCCAAAATGCCGCTCCTGTAATCATTGGCAATCAAATTCAGAACAATAGATCGGGAATTGTGGTACAAGCAAATGCCCGCCCAATTTTGCGGAATAATTCTATTCAAGATAATAAAGAAGATGGTTTAGTTGCGATCGCTCAAGCAATGCCAGATTTGGGTAGTGCATCCGAACCTGGGGGTAATACATTTCAAAATAATGCCCGCCACGACATTAACGCCAGCGCTGCTAAACAGGTGATTTCTGCTGCTGGTAACAACCTTGTGAGCGATCGCATCACTGGCAAGATAGATATTAACGGTACAACCGCACTAGTAGATCAAAATTCTCAATCTACCCCTGTGCCCAACAATGTGTTACGAGAAATACCACCAACTGCCGAAATCACCTTTTCGGCTCCCGAAATCTCTGAAACTAACAATCGGCAAACCAGCAACAGGATTTCAGCAAATAATCCTGTTTCTACACAATTAAACAGTCAATTGCTGCCATTAATCTCAGCCAATGTACCACTTTCCCCGCCTATATCCAATCAACAACCACCCACATCGAGAGTCGCCGGTTTTCCTACTCCCAGCAGCTTGTCAGGTAGACTACCAACTGACACTCAAGTTGCAACTTCCAGTCCAGCACAGCCGCCTAACACACCACTGTTAAATTATGTGCGGATTGATCCGAATACGATTGAGTTTACTGCCTCTGAGTATCCCAATGGAGTTGCACAGCCAGCAGTTCCAAGTATGAGGGATCAAACACAGCAGCCATTACCAATACTAGAAACTGCTGCCCCAGGTGCTTCAGCACTTTTACCACTTCCTGATCAGAATATCGCCATTGGTAATATTCGCAATATGCAAACAAGTTCTGCAAGTATTCCCGATCGTGGTAAATCTGCGACACAATTTGGTATCCGCTATCGCGTGGTAGTTCCACTCTTCACTGATAAGGATAAAGATTTAGTGCGATCGCTTGCTCCTGATGCGTTTCCCACAGTTTGGGAGGGTCAAAGAGTTATGCAAGCAGGAGTATTTAACAGTGAATATAACGCTAAAGAAATGCTCAAAACACTCTCTAAAAAAGGTTTAAGAGCGATTATGGAGCCGTTGAATTAATTGGGCATGGGGCAAAAGAGGCGGAGTATACTTTCAGTTTGTAATGGTCTACCCACGATTTAAATTTTTAGGGGACAATTATTGAGAAAGAGGACGGAGAAAGTCGCCATGTTAGCTGTAGAAGGAACATTTCAAGAGGGTGTAGTTTGCCCTGACAAGCCAATTGCTGGACGCAATGGACAAAAAGTGATGATTGTGTTCCTGCAAGAAGGAAATGAACCACCGATTGAAGATTCAGCCTGGGGTGATTTTGCTCAACTTTTAAATGACTGTCAGGTTCATACTGGGATTGGTAATTTAGCCCACCAACATGACCATTATTTGTACGGCACATCCAAACATAAAGATGAGGTTTAGTGCAAGTTTTTATCGACACAGCAGCATGGATTGCAGTGGCTAATATGGATGACGAGTTTCATGATCGGGCAACCCAGATTATGGGTGATTTGCTGACCCAAAAGGCAACATTAGTTACCACTGAGTTTGTGCTACTGGAAGTAGCGGATGCCCTTACCGCTCCAAACTTGCGGATCGCACAGTTAGCAAATATTTGTAGTTGAATTATATTTATGATATTTTTCAGCGCGATCGCCTTTGTCGTAAGTTGGGTTGAGGTGACATCTCCATCAGACCTGCTGGGATTGCTATGGTTTCTTAAATTTTAGTGCGTTTGTGCGATCGCTATCAGTCCCAAGGAGAATTGACGACTTGTATTTATTCGTTCGTTGCAGTCAAAATGAAATCAATCGACTTGAGAGAGCGATCGCTTTTCTAATGTGGGGAGGCAATCGCGGTTTCATCAAAGGAGCGATCGCACAGTTAGCAAAGACTTGTATAGGTGTACAGTGACAAATTATCTTACGACTTACGCAAAAATTGCCAACTTCGCTTAATTTATCTAACCGCCTTCGCGCAGCGTCTCGTTGGCGCAGCCTCTCGTAGAGAAGAGAAGAACACCAATAATCGTAGAGTGTTGTTGCAAGTTTGCTGTGCTGAGGATACATACATTCCTCCAAAATTTTTACCAACTTTCGGTGATTGGGGATCGGCTAAGATATTCAGGGCAGACAAATGACGAAACTCGACCGAACAAAGGGTAGCGTTACCGTCAGTATGCCAGATTTTTATCGTTTTACCTATTAGTTGGGATTTATCCCGCTCTCGGTGTGTGTTCCACGTAATAGCCCTAACGTGTAGCAAACGTCTCAAGGCTTTGAGTCTCTCGACATCAGTTTATCGTATTCGACCTTGCCATAATCGAGTTTAATAATGCGATCAGCAGAGTCAAAATAGGGGTAGGAGTAGCATTCGCGCAGAAAACCGATTTCAGAGATATTACATGGGTAAAACAAGCATATTTAGAAGCTGAAATCCTCATTTTCTCGTTGAGTAGTGACTTGATGATAAGCAGAGCGTCAATGACCTTCGTTCTGGATATAATGCTTATATAATAAGACTTTCAAGCTTATCCCGGTTTTCGGTTCGCCTGCGACTCAAGCCCCATTCCCATGCAACCCAGCCCGATCGCTGAGACTTGTAAATTGCTGTTTCCAAGTTTTCTTTTCTGCATTTGCTTTTCTTCCTAAATTATTCTAGAGACCTGATTTAAAGCGATTGCTTGATGTCCTCCGTCCTGGAAGTCCCGTTGTCCGATGATGTCGTCGGGTAATCGTTGGTGGCTTTAGCATCCGCACGACGACAACTCCAGCGCTCAATACAACCAGCGTGCTGACGAGGAACACCGCGCTCAAGCTGCCCCCGCTCGCGACCAATCCTAATGCAGGGCTGGCAAGTCCCAGCGACAGATCGAGAAAAGCGGTGTAGGCTCCCATCGCAAGTCCACGACTTGACGCCGGGACACGACGCAGTGCTTCTACGCCTAAAGCAGGGTAAACGAGCGAGTAGCCAAGACCACTGAGGGTCGCCCCAAACAACGCCAATGTAGCCCCAGGCGCAAGCCAGATCAGCGCTTGACCGATCGCTTCGATTAGGATGCAGACCAACGCGACCTTAGCACCACCAATCTTGTCCGGCAAGTGACCGAAGGCAACGCGCCCGACGATGAAGGCGATGCTTAGAAGGGAAAAGGCGAGCCAGGCTTGTCCCCACCCATGTTGTGCAAACAGCAGCACAATGAACGTTGCGATCGCGCCGAAGCCAACGCCACTGAGCGCCAAACCGAGACCCGGCACCCAAACAGCACTCATTACTCTGGTGAATGCAGGGCGGGTCTGGGGCATCGATGGAACAGCTTGGCACGGCGCGACGAGCAGCAGGGTGACGAGCGGGATTACGGTGGTGGTAATCGCGATCGCCACAAAACCGTATTGGGCGTATAGGGTAGTGCCAACCGGAGCGCCGACCGCAAACGCGGCATAGAGGGCCGTTCCAACCCATGCCATGACTTTGCCTGTGTTCTGCGAACCCAAGAGCACAAGTCCCCAACTCAGCGCTCCTGTGATGATGAAGCTCTCCGCCACACCGAGCAGCGCCCGACCCATCAGTAGAATTGTGACCGAAGTTTCAGGCTTGCCAACGAAGCGAAGCGATAGCAGGTAGAACAGCCCGGATGCGACTGCAATCAGTAGTCCAGCAACAACGGCGCGTTTGGCTCCCCGGCTGTCGGCGTAGTAGCCTGCCCACATCCGCGAAAGCAGCGATGCCATAAATTGGCTACCAGCAACAAGACCGACTACGAAGGTGCTGAGTCCTAGTCCTTGGTGGACGTGAAGTGGGAGTACCGGCAGCGCCAGACCAATGACGAGGTATGCAATGAAGACCACTCCGATAATCGGTAGCAGTACTGCCACGGTGGGAGGAGTCGTAGATGTCCGAGAAGCTTTATTGAACATAGAACTGGGCACGTTAAGGGCTGGGGTATAGCTTGGAGCCTTTATTGAGACCTATTTATTGCTTAAAACCTTATTCAATACTTCAGCAGCATTATCGGCTTCAGGCTTGCCGACTTTGGACTTGAGAACGGATACGAGACTGTTCATCTGTGCCTTGGTCAGTCCAGTATTCATGCCGATTCTAAAATGTGCTTGCAATTGGGAGTTGACACCTTTCATGCTCGAAAGAGCTGCAATGGTCGCAATCTCCCTACTTTGAAAGTCCAGGTTGTCGCGCCCGAAAATGTCTGCGAACAGGTGACTTTTCAAAAACTGATCGATGGCGGGAGCAAAAGTATAGATTTCTCCAGCAACCGGACTTCCTGCTAGGCGCGTCTGAATTTCTGTTCCAAGTTCGAGAGGACTTTTATCGGTAGAAAGTGGGCTTGCTTCCCTGCCCGCTGCGTCCTTGATTCCCTTTGCCTCCCTTGCTTTCAGAACGCTCATGAAGGCGTTGAGGGCGTTTATACTGCGCGGGAATCCCGCATAAGCATACAGTTGAACCAAAACCTCCTTGATCTCATTTACCGTCAAGCCAACATCAAGCCCTTCATTTAGGGCAGCAGACAAATCTTCCATATCGCCGTTGGCGGTAAAGGCGGCGATGGTGACGATGCTTTGTTGTGGTGCGTTTAAAGTTTGATCGTTGTTCATTGTTTGTGCATCCGACATGCATGAAAGGTTAAATATTATTACAGACACTAATGCCAATAACACGATGAGCTTTTTCATCAAAACTGCCTCCTTATTTGCCACTGCTACCGAGTCGTGGCAAACGGTTCTTTTAGGTTTCACGCCTTTGAGAGGATGGAACGGGCGCATAAGGTCAATCAATTTTGGATTTTGGATTTTGGATTTTGGATTTTAGATTGACCCCATGCACGCCACTTGCTTTATGCCGGGAAACCCGTCCACCGCAGTGGCTCATTAATGCAGGGGCTTCAATTAAAAATTTTGGATTTTAGATTTTGGATTTATTCCACGAATAAATTCGGGGGTTTCAAACCTTTTTAAATTTTGGATTTTGAATCTTCAATCCAAAATCCAAAATTTAAAATCTAAAATTCGGTGACAAGGATCGTCAGCGCCGTCTGGCGCGATCTCCAATATTTGTCGCGTTCACTACCGAAGCGGCGAAGAGTTTGATTTTCATGGTTTTTTCCTCCGTATTTTGTTTTTCACTCTTTGACCTCTTCAGCTCGAATTCACTTCGCGCCGAGCGAAACGGGATCTGTCTCAACAAGTTTGAGGGACTTAACCATTTGCTGGGTATTGGTCTTGTATTTTTTGAAATGAGGCGATTTGATGTGCGCTTTGTACGCATCCACATCAGCATACGTCTCAAGAATTCTTATGCTGGTGGGGCTATCCTTTAGAGAGACGGCGTATAAGGTCAGCACCCCCGGCTCCAGGCGAATGGAAGCCTCGATTTCCTCCCTAAGCTCAACTTTATAATTTTCTAACTGAGCTGGATCAATCTCAATTTCCGAGAGTCGTACCATGCGTCCTTGGGTCTGTTCGGCAGGGGCACGCCCGCACGCGCACAACAGACATAACGTCAGCACCGATGCGCCAAGGATTGGAAATCGTCTAGCTTTCATGTTGACCTCCTGGTAGATTGTTGAAGAAGCCCATGCATCTGCGATCGCTTCCGGCAGTGAAACGTCCCATCATTTTGGCGCGATAGATGTTTTATCAAGCTCAACCGTCGCTTTTAAAGAGCCTGGCACATTGAAAGCTTCTAGGCCAGAATCGATCTTGCCTATGACAATGATTCCGGGTTTGGGGATTTCCTGGTCGTCGTGGCGATAAAAGATCGCCACATCGGGGCCGGGAGACCAGTAAACTATCTCCCCGACTTCATAATTTTGCGTTCGCTGTCCCTCGTCCGAAATCGCTCTCGGCAGGTGGGCGAACTTTTCTCTTTTAAACAAATCGTTCATTGTCAGCGTTAATGGCAGCAGAGAAATAAAATCCTGAGTGGTTTTGCTGTCGTTCAAGGTGGCTGTAACGGTTTTGTCTTCAACTTTTATGCTTATCTTCATAACGAATTGTTGTTTTTTTAAGTTCGTCTTTTCATTGGAACCGAATTATATTTGGTACAAAATAGAGGGCTGGAACGAGAAGAAAACAGCCTAAGGACAGATAGACATTCACAAATACTAAGAAAATTGATAGCAGGTAGATGACGATCGCAGGAATACTGTTTCTTGGCCCCAGAACTTTTGCGGATTCACGATCAACGGTGAAAAGCCCTCTATAGCTTGCGTAGCCTCTTAATCCATATATAGCCAATGTACTGATAAGCGAATTTACACCATAGAAAAGAATCGGAAATTGATCGGTTGGATGATCGCCAACAAAAGCAGTTGGAAATGGAAGAAAACAAATCGATAACAAGAAAAGGTTGTTCAACCAGACCAGTCGGAGTGGCACACTGCGTAAATGGCGGAAAAAATAATGATGATTCACCCAATAAATAGAAACCATCACAAAAGACAGCACGAAACTGACAAATTTCGGAATCAGCGGTGCCATTGCGGCGGCATACTGACCAAAACTAGCATGATCTGCAATCTCTGGAACGTGCAATTCGAGAACAAGCAGGGTCATTACGATCGCAAAAACCCCGTCGCTGAAACTTTCAACTCTATCCTTTGACATTAGTAATGAGTTATTTGGATTTCCCCTCATATTGTTCATCGCTGACCTGTTCCATCCAGTCCACGGGCTTGCCGCAGCAGTCGTTTGGCATAACCCCGACTCCCAAACACGCTTCGTTCTTAGACGTATCTTCAAAGTGTTTTGCGCGAGGTGGCTGCCGTTCATCGCCCAGTTAGCTGTTCATGAAATTCCGAATACCGAGCGCCTTCTACCTTGATGTTTGAGGAGGCGCTTTCGATGGCGCAAAGATCGTCCGGCGTAAGTTCAATGTCCACCGCGCCGAGGTTTTCTTCAAGGCGATGCAGCTTCGTTGTGCCGGGAATCGGAACGATCCACGGCTTCTTTGCCAGCAGCCACGCGATCGCGATCTGAGCAGAGGTCACTCTCTTTTGTTTTGCGAATTCAGTGAGCAGATCAACCAACGCCTGATTCGCTTTACGATTCTCTGGATTAAAGCGGGGGACGGTGTTGCGGAAATCCGTATTATCGAACTTCGTATCTGCGTCGATCTTGCCTGTGAGAAAGCCCTTCCCTAGCGGGCTAAAGGGAACGAAGCCGATGCCCAATTCTTCTAGGGTCGGCAGCACTTCGGTTTCAGGGTTTCTCCACCACAGCGAGTATTCGCTCTGAAGTGCAGTCACCGTCTGAACTGCATGGGCGCGACGAACGGTCTGCGCCCCGGCTTCCGAAAGACCGAAGTGCTTCACCTTGCCTTCTTGGATGAGGTCACTCACCGCTCCCGCTACGTCTTCAATCGGCACGTTCGGATCGACACGATGTTGGTAGAACAGATCGATAGCCTCGACCTTGAGTCGCTTGAGCGATGCCTCAGCGACCTGCTTGATGCGATCGGGCTGACTGTTTAAGACAGTCCACCTGTTCCCGTCGTTAGGTCCAGGTGCCCAACCGAACTTAGTGGCGATCGCCACTTGTCCGCAGAACGGAGCGAGGGCTTCACCCACAAGCTCTTCGTTCAAGAACGGACCGTAAACCTCAGCGGTGTCGAAGAAGGTGACACCTCGTTCGACGGCAGCACGGAGAAGGGAGATCATCTCCTGCTTGTCTTTGGGTGGTCCGTAGGACCAGCTCATGCCCATGCAGCCGAGTCCGATCGCCGAGACTTCCAGATTGCTGTTTCCAAGTTTGCGCTTCTGCATTTTTTGAACTCCTGTCTTTAAGTTAAAGGTCGTAACTGTCTTACTTCACGGTTAGCTTTGGTATTGTTCGTCGCTGACATGCTCCATCCAATCCACATTCTTGCTATCAAGATGTTCCTGAATGGCGATGTGCGTCATCGCCGTGGTTGGTGTAGCACCGTGCCAATGCTTCTCACCCGGTGCAAACCATGATCGTGTCCCCCGGTCGAATTTGCTCGATCGCACCACCCCAGCGCTGTACAAGACCGCATCCTGCCGTCACGATCAGGGTTTGTCCCAACGGGTGGGTATGCCATGCGTGACACTGGCTCCAGATGTGCGGGCTGGATTGGGTGCTGAGAACAGGGGATCAATGCGAACCGTGCCGATAAAATACTCAGCCGATCCTTTGGCGGAAGGCTGTGAGCCACTTTGTTTGATGTCCATTTTCTGAATTCCTTTACTTAATGTCATATCAGTTGCCAGTCCAATCGGAGAAATTGAGCACTTATCACCTGCTCTATGTAATAGGGATGGAAATTTTTTAGGAAGCAAGGTTAGCCTTGATATCTTTTTGGTCGTCAGTCGGCGAATCTCTTACCCCATCAAACCTGAGTTGTCTCTTGGATAAAAATCCAGATGCTTACAAGAAGCCGGAATCGTTTTTTATTGCTTTAGCTTCATTTTATGAATTCTAGAGAGCAAGCAATAGAACGATCGTCTAAGATCGTTGTACAATCCTGCAAACTTACACCTGTTTCAATTTAAGTCGCGATAGATTCTATATATGTTTGCGAGTCGCAACATATAATATAGCCCCAGTTATATTTTAAATCTTTGTAATGCTGGGTTTTCATGCCACAATTCCAGCAGTAGAGAAATTTTGCAGTCTCTAATGGCGCGATCGCCTTCGCCGTAAGTCCGGTTAAGCCAAAGAAAACCATCCTCTAATACTCTGACACGATTTCAAAGTACCTCAACATGACTTTGAAGTACTCCAACACAAGTTTTAAGTACTCCAACACGACTTTCAAGTACCTCAACATGACTTTCAAGTACTCCAACACGACTTTCAAGTACCTCGACATGACTTTCAAGCACTCCAACACGACTTTCAAGTACCTCGACATGACTTTCAAGTACTTCAACATGACTTTGAGGTATTTATTGCTGATTTTTAAGTAGTTTTTTTGACAAATAAAATAAAAGTTTCAGTATAATTTCCTAAAAATAATCAAGTCGATGTCAATTTGCTTTAATTTTTCCGAATTATTTCTCAGAGAAGTTTATTGAACAAGAATTGCGCGGCTACTCTGAAAAGATGTTAATGAGTGTGGCAACCCATTATGGCAAAGACAGTTTGCAATATATCCAGGCGGGAGGCAAGCCACGCAAGAAATTATCACGCCGTTCGAGCAACACCCACTCCCTATCCTGGCTTATGATCCAAACGGGTAGCTTGCTCTAGGGCGGCTTTTATAGGGTTGTAATTGGGCGCGATCGCTTGCTCCTGGTGCGTTTCCCACAGTTTGGCAAGGTCAAAAAGTTATGCAAGCAGGAGTATTTAGCAGTGAATATAACGCTAAAGAAATGCTCAAAACACTCTCTAGCAACTGTTTAAGAGCCATTATGGAACCGTTGAATTATATTTATGATATTTTTCAGCGCGATCGCCTTTGTCGTAAGTTGGGTTGAGGTGACATCTCCATCAGACCTGCTGGGATTGCTGACGCACAGCTTTAATTTCAGCCCTGATTTCATCGTCTGTAATCTCATTCACGGGGGGTTCGGCATAAAGTTCTTGAATTAAAGCCGTCAAATCTGAACGTAAATCTATTTGAATCAAGGCTCTAGCAACTTTTGCTCGTTCGTCTGGCTGCAACTGTTGTACCGCCGTAATGAGTTGTTCCAAAGTAATTGGGATCGATACCATGTCAGTACCCATCATGATGGTTTCTTAAATTTTAGTGCGTTTGTGCGATCGCTATCAGTCCCAAGGAGAATTGACGACTTGTATTTATTCATTCGTTGCAGTCAGCCTGGCAAATATGAAGGTCAGATCCTTTTCATTCCCTTTTTTTGATTGTCATTGGCGATCGCGGGTCAAAATGAAATCAATCGACTTGAGAGAGCGATCGCTTTTCTAATGTGGAGGAGGCAATCGCGGTTTCATCAAAAGAGCGATCGCACACCCTTATATCTGCACTGATTTGGCTACTTGCGTCTGGATACAGCAGGCTCAGTTTTTTCCGTTTTACCAACTTTTGATGATTGGGAAGCGGCTAAGATATCCAGGGCAGACAAATGACGAAACTCGACAGAACAAGGGGTGGCGTTACCGTCAGTATGCCAGATTTTTATCGTTTTACCAACATTCGGTTATTTGTTGGGATTTAAGTTCTATCTTGATCAGTAAGCATCACTGTAACTGCTGTTACAATGATGCTCACTATGAAACGTAATTATAAAGGTTTCAGTCGGCAAATTTGAGATCCCCTTAATTGGGATAATTGTTTTGAGTTAGAGATGATTCACTCTTGAAAAGTATGCTTCAATGTAGCATAAATCAGATGAATCTATTATGCTCCCATGAATGACGCGCCCTCTGCCACTCATTGCTAGCTTACCGCGCTGCTTACAGCACCCTTAAGGGCTGCAATTCCCTGTTCAATGCTAGCCCACAGACCCATGTCAGGTTCTTTACCGGCTATCTCTCGCGTTCCGACGAAGTAAAGAACGCCTTTAAGAATCTCTTGGTGAGCGCGATTTTCAAAATTAACTCGGTTGAGCGGTTCCATCACATCTTGAAGCTCATCACTCAAGGACTGGGCAACCTTGTGTAGAACCAGCCCAGTCATTGTCTGTTGATGCTTTAGCAACTCAAGCTGTAAGTACTTGTCATACAGAGTTAGCTCGGAACCGCTCATCATTTGGCTTACCTTCTGGGCATGTTGTTGAGTAATGTCGCGAGGTTCTGCTGCGTTGCCGTATCTAGAAATAGCTGCTTCGATGATGCCGAGATTTTCGCGATCGGTCTTAATCATTCCTTCGAGCCGCTCGCAAATCGTATTGTCGTCCGTCTGTGCTATTAACTTTTGCTCAGTTTCCAACAGAACATTCTGAAAAAGCTTTAGATCAGCAAGCTTAGTCGCTATATTTGTCACATCGGTCATTATTATTAACTCCAGACTACAGGTTTTATCGGTTATCACAAGCTCTCCTCACTTTTTCCATATTCTCGTGAGATTTAAGTAAGTCCGTCCCTCTTCAGAAAGATTTATATCAAGTTCGTCATAGCAGGCTATCAACGCTGAATGGCACGAATAAAAGCGGAAATCCTTACCAGATGGAGATTACAGCTTTTCATGAATGAGTAGTGAATGAATAGTCAGGCGATAGCCCTTGGTGGGCACTCCGTGCCATCGCGCATCCGCATACCTGCGTTGAAGAGGAGACTTGCGCCTGGAAACAGCAGGTTCACTTTTTTCCGTTTTCCCAACAATGGGTCATAAGTTGGTATTTGAGTTATGACTGGATTAATTAGTAACTATGTACTAAAAAAATGTCTACTTATAGCCTTCTTGTGTTTGGTTAAAACAGAGAAGTAAAAAGCTGAAACCTATACAAGATAAGCTTTCTCAGCCTAAATTTCTGTTGTATGCAGAGTTCTCGGCTTAATATTTTAAGCGACATCAATTAGTCATTGTATAGATGATGTCGAATTTCTCTATTATGTAGCGACAGCTATTTTATGAATAGGCAGGCAAGAGGCAAAAGGATTCTAGAAGGTTAAGGTCTACTGAGTTTTTTCACGCAATCAAATAGAACTCCTATAGTTGAATTATATTTATGATCCTTTTGGGCGCGATCGCCTTTGCCGTAAGTTGGGTTAAGCCGAAGAAAACCATCCTATAATACTCTGACACGATTTCAAAGTACCTCAACATGACTTTGAAGTACTCCAACACAAGTTTTAAGTACTCCAACACGATTTCAAAGTACCTTGACATGACTTTGAAGTACTCCAACACGACTTTTAAGTACCTCGACATGACTTTCAAGAACTCCAACACGACTTTTAAGTACCTTGACATGACTTTTAAGTACTCCAACACGACTTTTAAGTACCTTGACATGACTTCGAGGTATTTATTGCTAATTTTAAGTAGCTTTTTTGACAAATAAAATAAAAGTTTCAGTATAATTCACTAAAAATAATCAAGTCGATGTCAATTTGCTTTAATTTTTCCGAATTATTTCTCAGAGAAGTTTATGGTTGCATTGGCTAGAGTATATGCAGTAACCCTATAACCTCCTTCAGGAGCGCATTTCATGGCACGACTAAAACGCAGTTCACCCTCTCTCGAAAAAGCTCTACGTCGAATTGCAGGAATGCGATCAATTAGCTCTACGCTAGAATTTGGCAACGGATTAAATTTGACAGACTACGACAGCCGCATCCAAACCTTGCAAACCGAGCTATCTACCTACAACACTTCACTCTCTAGCCTAGATGAAATGGCAGGTCGCCTCTCTCTAATTGAAGAAGAATTGCGCGGCTACTCTGAAAAGATGTTAATGAGTGTGGCAACCCATTATGGCAAAGACAGTTTGCAATATATCCAGGCGGGAGGCAAGCCACGCAAGAAATTATCACGCCGTTCGAGCAACACCCAATCCCTATCTGAGAGTACAGCTACAATCTTGAATGGTGCAAACAACAATGGTAAAGAAACCTCTGTTGTTTTACCTTAATCGTTTAACTGCATCATGCTGACCGATTCAGTTATCAGTTATAAGTTGACTGTTCACTCATAAGTAATCTCCCCACTCCCTATCCTGGCTTGTGATCCAAACGGGTGGCTTGCTCTAGGGCGGCTTTTTCTTTGGCTCGGCGGACATAGGGTTGTAATTGGGTGCGATCGCAACTTGTTAAAATAGTCAAGTTTTCTAAGCTGATTCCCCGCATTAACATTTCTACGCGCCAGGTTTGTTGTGCCTGGGCTACAACTGGGGTTTGTCCTTGGGGAGTTAACAATCCTTGACTCCATGTTTCCCAACGTATCTGAAGCTCTGATTCTGAAAGCGGTTTGCCTGTTTCATTCAAAAACATCGCTGTTTGAGCATCTTTACGGCTTTTCAGCCATTTAATTAAGGGATTATTCGTAAAAGAGCCGTAGCGTTTGCTCAAAATCCACTGATTTACAGGTACTTGACGGACAAATCCGGGGATGATGATTTGCAAAAAGTACCCTTGAGTATCATAAATTTGGTGCGATCGCTCCAAGCTAATTATTTCTGTGGCGGATAACCCAGCCCCAAACAACACATAAGCCAAAGCATAATCTCGCATTCCCAATTTCCGAGCTTGTTGCAGAATTCCGTGAACTAAACTAGCTGGTAAATCAGCTACTTCTGTGGTAATAAAACCTCCTTGTAAAGAGTTTGTTGCTGATTCCGCTGAAGATGACATGGCTCCATGTAAAAACAACTCGACCAAATTTTCCAGAAAATCATCCCGATCCTCCCAAAGTTCGTGAAATTCGCTGGTGAACTCAATTACGGCATATCCCAAGATCATCCCATTCAGCAAACTGGCTAATTTTTCTGCCGGTAAGTAGGTATTTAGGTGTCCTTGCTGGATTACAGTAGCTAAATACTGAGCTACATAGCGGTTTGCCTCTGTTACTCCCCTGCCTAGTGCGCGGCGATTTTCTGCCGGGAATTGGTCGGCTTCACCTACCACAGACCGGACGAACTCTGGCACTCGTTCTAATGCATGTAAAGTGTCACTTGCATAATCTTTAAGAGCTTGGTAGACATTGCCGGGAGGCGTAGCCCGCCGTACCAGCGACTCACCTAAATCCTTAAACGCTGCGGACTCTTCCAGCACTGCTAAAAGCAGTCCATGCTTATTGCCAAAATTCCGAAATAGAGTCACTTCGTTGACTTCGGCTTTTTCAGCAATTTGGCGGGTTGTAGTGGCGCTGACTCCGTGAGCAGAAAACAACTCAAGTGCAGCTTGAATCAGGCGTTTACGAGTGGAAAGGAGTTGAGACGACATAGAAAAATGCAAGTGGCACTTGCAGGGGTATCAGAGTTCTGCTAGCATAACAAATGTAAGTGACACTTGCTTTACTCTACCCTACGGGTGACGCTACGCACAGTCGGTAGCGCGGCGCTAACACCAGTCGCTAATGGGAGAAACCCCTTTGGCGCTAATCTCTCCCTTTGGGAGAAGACGACGCTGGTTCACTATTAACGAACTGGTGTGCAGGGCGGGTAAATCCCTGTGGGATTATGCCCGATAAAAAGCAAATCGCTTTGTTATCTATCAACAGGAATTTTTATGACCGCAAATTTTGGGGCGATCGCCCCTGAGAGAGGCAACTCACCTCAACTCAGTTGGACAAATGTAGTATTTTTTGCTGCATTTCATGCTTTAGCACTTCTGGCTCCTTGGTTTTTCTCCTGGCCAGCATTAGGTTTACTAGTGTTTCTGCACTGGTTATTCGGGAGTATTGGTATTTGCCTGGGATATCACCGATTACTGAGCCATAAAAGTTTCCAGGTTCCCAAGTGGTTAGAGTATGCGATCGCCCTCATTGGAGCGCTGGCTTTGCAAGGCGGGCCAATTTTTTGGGTAGGTGGACACCGCCAGCATCACGCCCACACAGAAGATATCAACTTAGATCCCTATTCTGCCCAAAGAGGATTTTGGTGGAGCCATATATTGTGGATTTTCTACCCGCGTCCAGAATTTTTTGACTATGAAACCTATAAAAAATATGCCCCTGATCTAGCCAGACAACCCTTTTATTGCTGGCTGGATCGCTACTTCTTGGTTTTGCAAATACCCTTCGGACTGCTGCTTTATGCTTTAGGAGGATGGTCTTTTGTATTCTACGGAGTGTTTCTCAGATGTGTCTTGCTTTGGCATTCAACCTGGTTTGTCAACTCAGCATCACACCTGTGGGGTTATCGCACCTTTGATGCTAATGATGGCGCTCGTAATCTCTGGTGGGTATCCCTTGTCACTTATGGAGAAGGATGGCACAACAACCATCATACTTATCCCCACATGGCGAAATCTGGGTTGTCTTGGTGGGAAATTGATGTTACTTGGTGGAGTATCCTAGTGTTGCAGACTTTGGGTTTAGCCAAAAAAGTTATCTCGCGTCCTCCTCAAGGTGCAACTCACGGCTAAATTGCAACTAAATTATCATGAATTTGTTATGCCGATTGCTTCCCGCAGTCGGCTTACTAATTTTTATCAGTAGTATTTCACGGTAAAATTGCAACGGGCAAATCTCAGCAACACATCAAGCGTGAAAACTGACAGCATTTTTTACCGCCTTTTTCAAGAATTTCCTGCCATCTTTTTTGAATTAATTGGCAACTCACCCGAAACCGCAGAGGGTTATAAATTTTCCTCAATCGAAATCAAGCAAACTGCATTCCGTGTAGATGGTGTTTTTATCCCAACACAAGGGGAAGAAAATCCGATTTACTTTGTTGAAGTGCAGTTTCAAACCGACACAGAAATTTATTCACGCCTATTTTCAGAAATCTTTTTATACTTACGCCAAAATAAACCTAAAAATTCTTGGCGAGGAGTAGTTATCTATCCCAATCGCAGTCTAGATACAGCAGATATCAAGAATTACAGCGAATTTTTCACTAGCAAGCGGATCACTCGCATTTATCTTAATGAATTAGGTGAAACTGCATCGCTGCCAGTTGGAATTGCTACTATGAAATTAGTTGTCGATGAAGAGGACACAGCAATTACATCTGCTAGGCAGTTAATAGATAGAACTCAGCAAGAAATTAACATTGAACCACAACGGCGGAAGTTACTAGAATTAATAGAGACAATATTAGTTTACAAGTTTCCGACGATGAGTCGAAAGGAGATTGAAAGTATGTTTGGATTAAGCGATTTGCAGCAAACACGAGTTTATCAAGAAGGCAAGGAAGAAGGCAAGGAAGAAGGAGCGCGTCAAGAAAAATTTAGAATGATACCTTTGTTATTCAAATTGGGATTGAGTTTTGAAGAAGCAGCGAAAGAGTTAGGTTTGAGTTTAGAGGAGGTTCAGCAAGAAATGCAAAAACAGCCTCCAAGTCAGGATATGTAACCTACAATTAGCACTGATCAGAGATACCCCTAAATATTTCTGCTATTTTTCATTCCCGCAATTTTTAATTTTTTATATGATTTCGCTGTCTCCCATTCTCCAAGCTAGACTCTCCCAACCCCTCAAAATTGGCTCGTTTGAGGTAAAAAGTCGCGTTCTCCAGTCACCTTTATCTGGAGTGACGGATTTGGTGTTTCGCCGTCTCGTGCGTCGCTATGCACCAGATTCGATGATGTATACCGAAATGGTGAATGCTACGGGGTTGCATTATGTCAAGCAGCTACCCAAAATCATGGAGGTAGACCCTAATGAACGTCCAATTAGCGTTCAACTATTTGATTGTCGTCCCGATTTTCTAGCAGAAGCAGCAATCAAGGCAGTTGCCGAAGGTGCTGATACTGTTGATATTAATATGGGTTGTCCGGTTAATAAAATCACTAAAAATGGTGGCGGTTCTTCGTTGTTGCGGCAACCAGAAGTAGCAGAAGCAATTGTGCGGGAAGTGGTAAAAGCTGTTGATGTCCCTGTAACCGTAAAAACCCGTATTGGCTGGAATGACAACGAAATTACTATTCTCGACTTTGCCAAGCGGATGGAAGATGCCGGGGCGAAAATGATCACAGTACACGGACGCACCCGCGCCCAAGGATACAATGGCAATGCCCGTTGGGAATGGATTACCCGTGTAAAAGAAGTGCTTTCTATCCCAGTGATTGGGAACGGAGATATTTTCTCAGTTGAAGCGGCGGTGAAATGTTTAGAACAAACTGGCGCTGATGGTGTGATGTGTTCCCGTGGAACTTTGGGTTATCCCTTTTTGGTGGGAGAAATTGATCACTTCCTGAAAACTGGGGAGATATTACCAACACCAACCCCAATTGGACGTTTGGAATGTGCAAGAGATCATTTACAAGCCTTATGGGAATATAAAGGCGATCGCGGTGTACGTCAAGCCCGTAAGCACATGACTTGGTATGCTAAAGGTTTTGTTGGTGCTGCCGAACTCCGAGGACAGCTAAGTGTAGTTGAAAAAGTAGATCAAGGTTTGGCAATGATTGACCAAGCTATTGAAAAACTCGCGAATGGTTATGAATTAGAGGAAGAAACGGAAGGTAATTTGGTGATGCTTTAAAAAACTAAGTAAGTCGGCACAATCAAACCCGACTATGTAAAGAAAGATAAACTAGGCTAAAACCCTCTTGCCTATTGCCTCACTCTCACAGAAGATTTCCGCAGCATCAAAACCTCAGAAGCGAGAATTTTACTATTGCAAGGGGGCGATCGCTTTCTCCATCCTCCCACACATTGCGCCAGAATTATCGAAAGTAGCAGCAGAATCTTTGCAAAAATTGGGCGTGATTATTCACACTCAAACCAAGGTCTATTGGAGTAATGAGTGCCGTGTTGGTGGGAAATCTTGGGTGAAGATTAGTTGTTCCAGGAAAAAGTCTATCTCAAATTTTTTCACCATCAATACCAACTACAGCCTATAACTCTTTCTGGGGAATCTCTTCGTGAAAGTCGATCGTCAATTGCATAGTTTCCACAGCTAAATCACGTAAGTCTCGATTTAGAAATATAACACCTTGAGAACCAAACCAACGGTCAAAAATCGCAACATATTTGGGATTTTTATTAACAAACCCTTGCATAAACTTGACAAGGGAATAATTCACTGAGCCGAGGAATTTAGAGTTATTCTCAGGAACCATGCAAGCAATTCCTTCTCGTGAATAAGGACGAGGAGGTACGATGGCAAAACTATCTTGATTTTTTGCTGTTTGTAACCATCCCTCTAAAATAATGCTATCGGATGCAAAAGCATCAATTTTACCCTGTTCTAAAGCAGCAAATCCTTCTGCTCTAGTCTTAAAATATACAAGTTTAGCTTGGGGTTGTATCTGCTTGATGGCTTGTTCGTTGGTAGTTCCAGCTAGCACAGCCACACGCTTGTTAATCAGAGATTCCGGCGAACCTAAATTGCTGTCCTTCTTAATTAAGATTTGAGTACCTGTTACACCATAGCTGATTGAAAAATCAACCTTTTTATCTCGCTCCCAAGTAAAACTACTAGCATCACACACAATATCAACTTGTCGGTTAATTATCTTGGGAATCCTTTCTGCTGGGGTAACTCCAACTAATTCAAGTTTAATTTTTTTGCCTAATTCTTTCTCTAACTGCTTCTGGATCAAAGTCAGCATATCCACAGAATAACCAATCAATTTTCCTTGACTGTCAGAGTATGCAAAAGGTAAAGCATCTCTACTTGTACCAGCCGTTAATACTCCTGTCCGTGCTACTTTTTGCATCACAGTCTCTGCCCCTGCAACACCAGGCATGAATGCTGGTAATATCAAACCGAATATTACAGGCGCAAGATTTCTATATATCTTCGACTTAGTAAAAGCAGGTAAACACGAGAGATTTACTTTAGTATTAACAAACATATTCAAATCTTTGGGCATCCACAAATATCAAAGTAAAAAAATTATCTCTGTCAATTGTCAAATAAGCAGTTCTAGAAATGATTCTTCACATTTTACCCTATTGCAATCTGCGAAACGAGAAGAGTGACAGCGCCTTGGCGCAACAGCGTTTCAATCCCTAATAGGGATTTTAATGAATTGCAATTCTATTGCAGTGTACACAGCCTGTTTATTCTCGTTTCAATCCCTAATAGGGATTTTAGTTAATTGCAATTTGGGTATTTCCAGTGAAAGCCGTTGCACTCAAGTTTCAATCCCTAATAGGGATTTTAGTTAATTGCAATTTTTATTAGAATCGGATGAATCTGTCATATTAATAGTTTCAATCCCTAATAGGGATTTTAGTTAATTGCAATCCGAGAATTATTAATCTAAAATCTTCTCCAAGTTTCAATCCCTAATAGGGATTTTAGTTAATTGCAATCCTTGTCCATTGCCCCAAAGTTGATGAGTTCATCGTTTCAATCCCTAATAGGGATTTTAGTTAATTGCAATTACAATCCATATACTCAATCAATTAAAGTTTACGGGTTTCAATCCCTAATAGGGATTTTGGTGAATTGCAATTTGACCCAGAGTTGAAACCTGACGAAGCTACGTTGTTAGTTTCAATCCCTAATAGGGATTTTGGTGAATTGCAATCTGAATACTACTGCTGCTACGGGTGAACTTCTAAATTCTGTTTCAATCCCTGATAGGGATTTTGGTGAATTGCAATTTGTAGAGAACTGTCCCTACCAGCGCTTAGAGCAGTTTCAATCCCTGATAGGGATTTTGGTGAATTGCAATTCTATATCTACTGTCGAATATGAAGAGTTAGAAAGTTTCAATCCCTGATAGGGATTTTGGTGAATTGCAATTGTCGGTGGAAAATATTTAAATATACTATTTACGTTTCAATCCCTGATAGGGATTTTGGTGAATTGCAATTGGTCGCAGTCTGCGAATGTACGAAAAAGTGTAAGTTTCAATCCCTGATAGGGATTTTGGTGAATTGCAATAGCGATCGCGCCTTCTGCTGACCGAGGAGGAATTAAGTTTCAATCCCTGATAGGGATTTTGGTGAATTGCAATCAGGGGACGTGGGCAAGCAAGGGACACCCGGCGGTTTCAATCCCTGATAGGGATTTTGGTGAATTGCAATCTCAGTGCATTCAAGTAGATGTCGCACCTAGTTATAGTTTCAATCCCTGATAGGGATTTTGGTGAATTGCAATTTGCTGTTTTATCATCCCTAATCCCTCCAGCTTTATCTAGTTTCAATCCCTGATAGGGATTTTGGTGAATTGCAATCAATGCGCTGGAATCCGTAAAGAAATACCACCCAGGTTTCAATCCCTGATAGGGATTTTGGTGAATTGCAATGGTAAAGCCGATGAATCTTGCGGCCCTGCATCCAGCAGTGTTTCAATCCCTGATAGGGATTTTGGTGAATTGCAATGGTACTTTGAGAAATTGGGAGCTAGGGGATAGTGGTTTCAATCCCTGATAGGGATTTTGGTGAATTGCAATGGCATGATTCTGAGCTAGATAGAGACTACATAGTTGTTTCAATCCCTGATAGGGATTTTGGTGAATTGCAATTTGCCCTCTGCTCAGATTAGAGTTTCTTATCGGGTCGTTTCAATCCCTGATAGGGATTTTGGTGAATTGCAATATAAACACATTAACGGTTGCCCAGGCACAAAGAGTTTCAATCCCTGATAGGGATTTTGGTGAATTGCAATGTAATTGCTCAACAATCCACTTATAGCCCATCTTTGGTTTCAATCCCTGATAGGGATTTTGGTGAATTGCAATTGCACAGCCTACTGGATACCAGCCTAGTGGTTTGTTTCAATCCCTGATAGGGATTTTGGTGAATTGCAATAAATTTCGTCCAGTCTCGTAGCCATACAGTTCACCGTTTCAATCCCTGATAGGGATTTTGGTGAATTGCAATGCGGAGATCCTTATCAATTTGGTGTCAATAAAAAGTTTCAATCCCTGATAGGGATTTTGGTGAATTGCAATGCTAAGTTTGGGTATGAGCAGCAGAAAGATAGTGTTTCAATCCCTGATAGGGATTTTGGTGAATTGCAATAGGTAACGAGTTCGACATAGCTAAAGGTAAGTTTGGTTTCAATCCCTGATAGGGATTTTGGTGAATTGCAATATCAACGATTGGTATTGTTCAAAGTTCATGATATGTTTCAATCCCTGATAGGGATTTTGGTGAATTGCAATAAACAGACACTAAGAAGTTTTGCCGTAGCTTCGACTCGTTTCAATCCCTGATAGGGATTTTGGTGAATTGCAATATCCTCTTGATCTTCTAAGAGAAGTTTCTTTTTTCTGTTTCAATCCCTGATAGGGATTTTGGTGAATTGCAATAAGTAGTAGTCCTGTTTGACAATGATGATGCAGGTTTCAATCCCTGATAGGGATTTTGGTGAATTGCAATCCGTAAGTGTATAGTATCCAGAGAACGAAGAGTGTGTTTCAATCCCTGATAGGGATTTTGGTGAATTGCAATTTTTTTAAAATTAGAAGGGCTTTAAAGGGTGTTAGGTTTCAATCCCTGATAGGGATTTTGGTGAATTGCAATCGCTGGGGTCTGAAAGCGCTGCTGTATTTGGTTTTCAAGGTGCAGTTGCGCGAATGAGTGAATCATAACACAGGGAATAGTCATAGCACAAGATCCAAATAGCTGAAAACCAGTCCCCATAAGGTGCGCGGATGTTTTGAAAGTACCATTACCCTCAAAACCTTGTATAGATGGAGATGCAACCATTTTTTGCCCCTTCTCATTTTGTACACCTACCCATCCGCGCATAAGGCAAGAAAATTAGTCTGATTGCCGATCGCTATCTCTATTAAAATAAGCGATCGCCTAATACTTGCACACCTTAATTTACCAAATCAGGGAATACCTCTTGCACAGCCGGATGCACTAAGTGATGATTCTGCACATTCACACCCTTAGCTAATGCTGGGTTAACCTCCAGTGCCAAAATTCCCAAATTCGCCAACTGGACAACATAAGGTAATGTACTGTTGTTGAGTGCCTGAGTTGCTGTCCAAGGTACTGCCCCTGGCATATTGGGAACACCATAATGCACCACACCCTCTTCAATGTACACCGGATTTGTGTGGGATGTAGGGTGTAAGGTTTCTATGCAACCGCCTTGGTCAACAGCTACATCAACTATTACCGAACCAGGACGCATTTGTTTGACCAATTCACGAGATACTAGTATTGGCGCTCTCCGTCCTAAGACTAAAACTGCACCGATGAGCAAATCGGCTTCAATGACTGCGGCTTCAATATGAGCAGAGTTGCTGTAAAGCAATTCGACTCTAGAGCCAAAAAGGGTTTCTAAGTAAGATAAGCGCTCGACACTTACATCTAAAATTTGTACGCTAGCACCCACGCCTACCGCAATTTTAGCCGCTTCTGTACCAACAACGCCGCCACCTAAAATTACTACTTTGCCTGGTTTGACTCCAGGGACACCACCCAAAAGCACACCTCTACCACCTTGCTGACGTTCTAAGAATCTCGCCCCAAATTGTACTGCTAGCCGACCGGCAATCACGCTCATGGGGGTGAGCAAGGGTAGTTTGTTAGCACCAGGTTGTTCTACAGTTTCGTAGGCGATCGCACAAGTGCCACAATCAATTAAATGCTCCGTCAATTTGCGATCGGCTGCTAAATGTAAATAAGTAAATAATATCTGCCCTTTCTGCAAAAATTTATACTCAGATGTCAGCGGCTCTTTGACTTTAACAACCAATTCCCGATTCCAAGCCGTTTCTGATGTAGGAACAATCTCGGCTCCAGCAGTTCTGTAGTCATCATCGGAGAATCCAGCACCATTACCTGCTTGCGTCTCGACGAAGATGCTATGACCATTTTCTCGCAGCACCCGCACACTAGAAGGACTTAACCCTACCCGAAACTCTTGATCCTTATTTTCCTTGGGAACGCCGATTTCCATATATCGCCTCTGATAATTTTTTTGTTTAACTCTAGCCTGTCAATCTCAAGCTTGCTACTTCCGTCTTCCTAGTTCCGTATTAGAGATAGCTAATCTCTGTTCTAACTTTCTCAATTCAATCTGAGTAGTCCAAACTCTTACCCTTGACTATTGCCCCAGTATTTATACAATATATAAAGAATAGTAACATTTTATTAAAAGAGCGATTGTATAGCTCCCTACTAGGAAGCTCTTGCTGAATTTAAGCACTGCAATCAGCTTTTAAGCTATCCTGACTTTTCATGTCATCTGAAAAACTTAACGCCAAACCTAACCCTCTTGCCGATGCGGGAAGGGGAAAAATCCAAAGTCTCTCTCGTTTTAGGAGAGAGAAATGGAAGTGAGGTTTTCCAGATACCATGAAAAGTAAGTACCGCTTATCCCCACTTTCCGCGACTTCTACCATAAATCTGATATCAAGTCCCGTTTGCCGAAAAAAGGTTTTTTAAAAATGACACAAACACAACCAACGATTACACCTAAACTAGAGGAGCCTAAGTTTGGCTTTAACGAATATGCCGAACGCTTGAATGGTCGAGCGGCAATGATTGGCTTCGCGTTGATGCTGGTGATTGAATATACAAGCAATCAAGGGGTGCTATCATGGCTGGGTCTGAACTAGTGCCACCCATAAGCACGATCTTGAAGTTGTAAGCTAATAATTAAAAGAGTTTCAACCAGCTGGAACAACCAGTTGGTTTTGACTTCAACAATTAATAGCGGAGTACTTCGCCCTAGATAGATTAATTAGACTTATTCATAAATAACTGCCCTAGAATGTAAGCAAGAGAGAAATCAAAATACCTATTACTGATTGAAATATCATAGACTTGCAACTAGTATATGCAAGGCGATTAATGAGTACACTTCCTCCCCTACTAAAGAAAATCATAAATTAGTGTCTGCCTTAGATAAGAAAGGCAAATTACGGGTGAGGTATTCTTGGTAAATATACACAAAAGGTGAACTGGAACCAACCAAGCTGTGATGAATGCTGTATTACCTCGTTTTTTGAAGTCAACCTACCGAAAAGAGCCAATAATCAGTGTATTGATGACGATGGGCGTTATGGATGCTCTGATTGGCGGATTAAATGATAGCTGGTCGTTGTTCGCTTTTGGTTTGGGAACGGCAGGGATAGCGCTAGGCTTTAAGTTGTGGCGTTTCCAGCAGCGTCGTCCTTTACCAGAGGAGCCTGTAGTGCAACATTATTTGCCCTCTCGTTCTTCTAGTGCGCCTTTACCAATGTTAAGCGTTTCTAAGAAAAAACCACCTCTTTAGGAAATGCAGAGTTATTACTTAATAACTCTGCAAAATTAATTGGTGTAACCATATCTATAAAAGTGAGGAAAAAGAGTGAGGAGTGAGGGAAGAGGTGGGGGTAATTTTCTGCGGCCGTCTATTATCCTGGCATTTATGGCAGCTGTTGCCCTTCCACTGACTATCTGGGAAGGGTTTTACATTCATCAAGCTCATGCTGCTATTGAAGTAACGCCAAACTCCCAAGCTACCAGCAGCTTTGCTAATGCCCAACTACTTTACACACTCAGAGGACATAACGGAACCGTTAAATCCCTCGTTTTTACTCCAGATAGCAGAGTGCTTGTGAGTGGAGGTGCAGAAAATGAGGGTGTAATTCGCCTGTGGAATCCAGCAAATGGCAAAAAGTTGGGAAATATTAACAAAGCACACAAAACAGCCATAGAATCTTTAGTGATTTCGCCAGATGGTCAAACCCTCGCTAGCTGTAGTGATGATAATACGATTAACCTCTGGAGCCTGAAAAATTTTAGATTTAGCCGCTCTTTTGTCGGACATACCAGTAACGTATTATCTTTAGCGGTGTCTCCTGATAGTAAAATTCTCATCAGTGGAGGTTTGGATGGGATTCGTCTGTGGGACTTGTTACAGCAACGCCCTCTAGGAACCCTAGTACGTTTTGATAATTTGATTTATACCCTAGCTATTAGTCCAGATGGACAGACCTTGGCTAGTGGTGATAATAAGGGTGTAATCAAGCTGTGGAATTTGAGTACTGGTAAATTCATCAGTGAATTAGTAGCTCATTCTAATGCTGTTAGCAGTGTCATCTTTACACCAGACGGACAAACATTAGTTAGTGCTAGCCGCGATCGCACCATAAAACTGTGGAATATTAATACTGGAGAATTAGTCCGCACCCTTACAGGACATAATAACTGGGTAAATGCGATCGCGATTAATCCCGATGGACAAACCCTTGCTAGTGCCGGCAGAGATGGGATTAAATTGTGGAATTTAACTACAGGTGAGTTAATAAATACACTGAGTGGACATACAGACTGGGTAAGCGCGATCGCTTTTAGTCCAAATGGTAAAATTCTTGCCAGTGGTGGATTTGATGAACAAATCAAGATTTGGGGGATTCCACTAAAACGTAATTAACAGCGAAGGGTTGGGGGTGGGGTGTTAGGGGACTTTTGCAAGAGGTCTACTAGCTCTGTGATTTAATTTTAGATTTTGGATATTAGATTTGTTTCACGTAGCTTCAGTAGTGCAGATACGTAGGTTTTAATTTGGTATATTTTTGACCTAGAGAGACTATCTAAAACTGCCTTCACAGCTTTAGAGCAAGCAGTCAACGGTGTTAACCCTATTTATGTTTCAGCTATTTCAGTGGTTGAAATTGCTTTAGGATTTACGCAAAATCACACGCTGTAGGGGCAATTCATGAATGGCCCCTACAGCGTGTAACATAGTTTAATTTATTCTTACCCACTTGCTTATCAGCATTTACCGGAGCTGCTAAAATTTAGTCTTGCCTTTTTAGAGTTTTTGTAGTAGAAAATCAACCAAAGCTCAGATCAAATTTTGCTATAACTAGGCAAAACCAATGATGGTAGCAACCAAGAGCGATGTCTAAGACGGGCTACGCCTACCCCAAATGTTGAATAACTGTGAATACTTGATGAAAATACAGCCGAGCTAATATCTTATCCAGCAAATTACTGTAAGTATAAACATAGGTAATTTCAAATTATCTGTGCAGTTACTTGCCCTCTATATCGGAACAATTTCTGAACTTAGACAATCTGAGAAATGGTTATCGTCAGTAAATGCACTCAGGTAAAAATCACTATCTCTTGTGAAGCAAAGGTTTCTAGCGCTTAAGCGCTACTTGAAACGTCGGATAACTTGCTACTTAAATGATATTTAATTTTCCCGAACTGCTTTTGATCCCCATTTCGATAGAATGACTAGGCAGAACCCTAAAACTCAAAACCGCTTTTGACTGCGACGCCCATGAATCAACTGAACAATGGTTTTACGCTATTTTTAAGTCTGCTAGTCGAGGCGATGCCTTTTTTGCTTATTGGGGTTTTATTCTCCAGTTTGCTGCTGTTTTTTGTTGATGAGCGCAAACTAGTAGAAAAAATGCCCAAAAATCCGCTGCTGGGTGCTTTAGTTGGCAGTATGATCGGCTTTTTATTTCCGGTGTGTGAGTGCGGGAATGTACCGGTAGCGCGGCGGTTCCTAATTCAGGGAGTACCCACACCAGTCGCAATTGGTTTTTTGCTAGCAGCACCAACAATTAACCCAATTGTAATTTGGTCAACTTGGACAGCATTTCGAGATCAGCCAGAAATAGTGGTTTTAAGAGTCGTATTTTCCTTAGTAATTGCCACAATTATCGGGTATGTTTTCAGTTTTCAAAAGGACTTAAATCCCATAGTCCAACCTGCGATCGCTCGTTATATGAAGTTTAATCCACCCGCGCAGCCTGAAACCAAACGCCGTGGTAAGCGTTACCAAGTAGAACAGGAAGCAACAGTACCGAATATCTTGCAATCCGGGACTTATATTTTAGGGGGAAGAGCGGGTATACCTCTGCGGATAGATGCTAATTTGATACCGCCTACCTCAAACTCTACTTCCAATAAACCGCTTGCAGATAAACTGCGCCTAGTTGTGGATAATAGCATCCAAGAATTCCGAGAACTGGGCGGAATCATGGTTTTAGGGAGTGCGATCGCTGCTGCTATTCAAGTCCTAGCCCCCCGCGAATTAATTCTCAGTTTGGGTGCTGGGCCTATTACTTCAATTGTGATCATGCTGATACTCGCAGTGGTGGTGTCAATTTGTTCTACAGTCGATTCTTTCTTCGCCCTATCTTTTGCCTCAACCTTTAGCAGCGGTTCATTGTTGGCATTTCTAGTGTTTGGGCCAATGATTGACATCAAAGGTATTGGTTTGATGTTATCCATTTTTAAACCGAAAACGGTTTTTTACTTATTTGCTTTAGCAGCACAATTAACATTTGTGTTCACCCTTTTTCTTAACTTGCACGTCCTTTAAAAAATTATTTGTCATTTGTCATTTGTCCTTTGTTAATGACCAATGACCAATGACTAATGACTCTTGATTAATGAATAACAAAAATCCCAAATCTAAAATCCCAAATCTGTTACTCCCTTGGCTGGATGCTCTAGCAATTATGTCTTGGGGCATTTTGATGTTGAGATATTGGCTAACTAATAAGCTGAACCTATTGATTCACCCAAATTACATTTGGTTCGTGGTTGTGACTGGTATCAGCTTGATCGTTATTGGTTTCTTCAAGATGCAGGAACTTTGGCAACGGCGTCGCCGTGATGTGACGCCAAACTCCCCGCATATTAGTTTATTTCCCCCTGGTTGGGGGAGTGCTTTGTTGTTGACCACAGCGATTCTGGGTTTTATCATTACACCGCAAGTTTTTGCTAGTGACAAAGCACTCCAAAGGGGCGTAACGGCTGATTTATTGGGAAGCACGCGTGTCAAACCCCAAGCCTTTCGCGCTACTGTTCGCCCAGAGGAGCGATCGCTTGTAGACTGGGTACGCACTGTGAATGTCTATCCAGAACCAGATACATATACAGGACAAAAAGTCAAGGTGCAGGGATTTGTGATCCACCCGGCGGATATAGGAAAAGAATATTTGTTTTTAGCACGATTTGTTTTAACTTGTTGTGCAGCAGATGCTTACCCTGTGGGATTGCCCGTCAAACTACAAAATAATCAAGAGCCTTACTCCGCTGATACCTGGCTGGAAGTCGAAGGACAAATGGTGACAGAAAATTTGTCAGGTAAACGCCAACTTACCATTGCCGCTACCTCTCTCAAAAAGATTCCTCAACCGCAGAATCCTTATAGTTATTAGTCATTAGTCCAATGCCCAATTCCCAATTCCCAATTCCCAATGCTTAACGACAAATGACGAAATCTAAAGCATTTATCCAACCACTCGATCGCATAGCGATCCCACTAATGCTACTGCTGAGTGTGCTGATTGGGTTAATCATATTGCAAGGTGATGTGGTAACTGCTCGTGTCCGGGAATTTACCTGGCAAAATCAACAAATTGGGGCAGAAGATAATTCCTTCACCCTCACCTTCAGCCGCCCAATGGAAGTAAAAAGCGTAGAGGATAACTTGAAAATCGAGCCACCCCTAGCAGGTAAATTCAGTTGGGCAGGGCGGCGAATGGTTTATACACTGCTAACACCAGCACCTTATGGCACGAATTATAAAGTGCAGTTACAGGCAGCCAAAGATAAGTTTGCCCAGCAAGAAGGCAAAAATCGGGTGATACAGCCCTTTGTTGGTAGCTTCCGTACACGCGATCGCGTTATCCTTTACATCGGAACCGATCAAGAAGAACAGGGACGGTTAGTTCTTTACAACTTGACCCAAGAGCAAAAAAGGGTACTTACCCCCAAAGACCTGATAGTAATTGACTTTGAGTCTTTTCCAGATGGAGAGAAAATTTTATTTTCTGCTCGCCCAACTAAGAACCAAGACTTACTCTCAGCTCAACTTTACACAGTTACAACAGGCGTTTCTGGTAAATCTGGACAAGAAGCAGAACCAGAAGGCAAAGTTGACCTGACTTTAGACAGTAAAGATTATCAAAACCTGAAATTTGACTTATCACCTGATGGGCAAACTATTGTCATTCAGCGGGGAAACAAAACTAATCCCGGCGACTTTGGACTATGGTTTATGCCAGCAACCAGTGACGGTTCAGCCGAAAAACCCGCCCCGAAACGCCTAAAAAGCCAACCAGGGGGAGACTTTATGATCACGCCAGATAGTAAAGCCGTTGCAGTTGCCCAAGGACAAGGAGCAGCAATTTTACCACTGCAAGGTGATGCCAGTAAACCTTTGGATTTTCTGCCGCAGTTTGGTTTGGTAGAGGCTTTCTCCAAAGATGGCTCTCAAGCCGCGATGGTAAAGTTTAATACAGATTACACGCGGGATTTATTTTTGGTGACAAACCAAGGTGTGCAGAAACAACTATTAAAAACAACAGGCTCAATTCTCAGCTGCCAATTTGATATCGCCTCACCCACCCTTTACTGCTTGTTGACACAGCTAGTATCTAAGGAACAATACATAGAACAGCCTTATGTGGTGGCAATTGATCTGAAAACCGGACAACAGAAACCACTGCTAGTACTACCTCCTGCTCAACGGAATGTGCAAATGAGTTTATCTGCCGACGGTTTGGGTTTGCTATTTGACCAAATAGTACCGCAGACAAACCCAACAGCATCATTACCCACCAACACTTTGAAAACGGATGATGGAGATACGATCGCTACCAGTAGCCTGTGGTTAATGCCTCTGTTGCCCATCGCTGATGCTGCCACTGTTGAAATTAGACCCGAACAACTCCCCTTAGCCGGATTTCATCCCCGGTGGCTACCTTAAGAGAATAATTCGTAAGTCGATTTGGAAGGTCAGTTAAGGTGTGTTGCCAGCAAAAATCGAGTTGAACCTAATGGAGTTCGGTTCCATCCTTACGGAGCAGATAGCGATCGCTAATCAACTTTAAGACTACTCTACCTATTTCTGGATGCGTTTTCTCAATGAGTGGTTGCACAATAACGCCTTCCATGATGCAATTAGGACTGACTACACTATTGGCATTATTGAACTGAGACACCGCTTCCCAAGTGTAAGCACCGATATAAAGCACAGGTACTCTCGGCAAAGCAAATTCCTCGCAAAAAGCCATAAAATCGTTGTAATTGAGAAAATAACTGCCGCGACGCACAGCAAATATAGCAATTCCAATCTTGCCATTATTCAAGCCATATTTGATATCTTGTACGCCGTAGATTTCCCCAAAAATCTGAGTTTCTGGTGGAAGTTTCTGGAAAGCTTCATTTTCGTTGTAAGCACGAATATAAACTAATATTTTGTTTACTTCGCTGTTTTTCCAGAAGTAATTATGGCTGCCAATTTTAGTTGTGCCATCAGCATCAACTAAAACAGTGAAGTTAGTTCCGTGCAACTTCTCTGTTACAACAACTTCTTCACCTTCAATTAGGATGTTTTTGTAACGTTTCAGGTTTTCTGGACTGGGGAATTTGTAATGTCCAATAAAATTTTCTACTTCCCCGCTCATCCCTTGAGGAATTGGATATTCGTACTTTGTTACACCAAAATACTCCGTGTAGTCGTCTCCGACATTTCCCATAAAGTTATTACCAACGGGAATAAGCAAACCCTCAGAAAAAATTCCCCGAAGTTTGGCAGCACGCAGTTTTTTTGAGTAGTAGTTACGAATACCAAACTTATCTAAAAAGTTTTCTGGAATAACACTATCAATAGGAAAGTAAAAAGCTAAATCTCCAGGGTGAAAGTTACCTTTGACTATAATTACTTGATACCCCATACCTTCAATAGAGGCAATGTCTAACCTATCCGCATTGGGATGAGGATTAATACTGTTGATTTTGACAACTTCGACTTTAAAAATACTCATATTTTACCTCTTTAAAACAAACAAAATATATTTTATAAAAACTATAGGTTTAGTATACATATAGCGTTTCCTGATCATACAAGGTACATCATAGCCCCCTCCTCGCTTGCGGGGAGGGGGTTGGGGGTGGGGTTCTTGTACATCACTTAAGCGAGAACCGCTATAAGAACTTTTAAATTAGCTTATATCAGACGGCTAAACGTCCCAAAATATATATAAATACTGGCTGTAATATAAAACCATTTTTTAAGTATTTAAAAAAACTTTGGCTATTGGTATTTTTAGCTTTTTGTCTAATATTTACAGCTTGTATTCGCTTCCGAGCGATGCAGCACGTAAACTGATTGGTAAGTTAGATTATTTAGTTCAATACTTTTATATTACAAATATACTACAAAAGTTTCAAGTTGAGAAAAATGTTTGCGATCGCCCAAGATTAGAAAATTATTGTCGAATAGTAGATGCTTATGGTGATATTGATCCTAAGTTATAAAGGATAGAGTGTAAAAATATACTAGATAAAAGATTTTCTAACTTCAATCTTAAGATAGATGCGATTATGAAAAATAAACTGTATGGTTAGGCAGTTTTTTCATATATAAAAACTTCATCAGCCAATCCAGTTTAGTTTTTAAGTATCGGGTTTCTCCTCTTTGCCTCCTATTCCTAAACGCGGCCCGAGTTCCCCTTGCGCCTCTTCTTGACGGGGAAGAGCATCATAGTGTTATAACGGCATCAGTCTAGATACAAGATGGGGAACACCAATTGATAATTAATTGCTGGTGCTTAGAGAGAGTTAAACTTAGCTTCTAGAGCAAACCCTGATTAGACACAGTTGATAAGCAATGCTAATGCCAGCACTGCTGAATATTTTTAAGCAGGTGAGTCAAGAGTGATGAATGAAGCTAACACCTCAAACAAGGGGGCTGTGATGGAATCCCTAAATTCTGCTAATTCGCCACAATCAGAGGAGGCGAGTTGTCCCTTTTACTCAGTTGTGCCTAATGACAGTATGGCAGTTAGACAACTGCCACTCCTTATGCCAGCTGAAGATACACAATTTTCACAAGATACCACCCAGCAGGACTGGGTTGCAGAGCCTGAAAGCGGCAAACAAGCACTTATTGACTCGGAATTTCAGAACCTGCTGGCATTGAACGAAGAATTACGTGCCGCTAACAATAACTTGTATGAACAAGTGGAGCACCTAAAAGACAACCTAGCTGAGTCAGAAAAGGTTTTGCAGTGGCAGAAAACGCGTTCTAGCGTTAGTGAGTCGATGCTAAATCAACATACTCAGGAACTGGCTGCCGCTCAAGAACAGATAAAATCTCTATTTCAACAATTAGAAACTGCCGTACAAACTGTTCAACGCCAAGAAATTTTCATTGATACTCATAAAGCACAGCTCCAAATTAGCCAACAACGCCTTGCCCAATTAGAGCGAGAATGCACGTTGCTACACACTAACAACAACGAACAGTCTCAGCAGCTATTGCAATCAGAAAATGCTTGTCGGGAGTTACGTACTAGACTGATGCGACAACAACGCCAGACGCTACAATTCAAAGCAGCTCTGGAAAAATGTCTAGATACATCTGTTCCTAGCTATGACTCCTTAGAGGATGCTGCAAAACATCCTAAAGACATAACTAGTAGCCAAGGAAGATTCTCTAGAAAAGCTCGGTCTTTGTTTCCTAACGCACAGCCAATTAAACCTTGGTCAGCAGAAGAAGAATCCTTGAGTAACGATCTAGATAATTCTTGGGGCGAACCTTCAGCACCAATCCCATTCCAAAGAAATGAAGCCACTTCCACGCCATCATCTCCTTGGAACTGGACAGTTAAGAAAGACACGCCAACACCAACACAACCCGCGCCATCTCCAGAAGTTGACGATTCCCCAGATACAGCGGAAGCTGTTTCACCTTTGGGTTCATCAAATTTAGATCAGCAATTAGATAGTCTAATTCAAATGTTTTTCACCTCCCAACCTGCATCTCCATCACCACCCCCTGCTGCGAAAACGGATGTAAGTGATACCCCTATTTGGGAGACTTTAGCAACAATCTTAGAAGACGATGAGGAACAGTTGGAAGCAGAAATTAATCCTCCTGCAACTACCTCTACTTTTTCGACGACGGATTCTGTGCTTTCACCAGCCAATAACTTACTGGTTTCCTCCACTCCACCTGACACCGAAACGCCTGTTGGAGAAACTGAAGACTATTGGTCAGAAGTTTCACAATTGACGCAGTTGGAATTGTCAGCAACTGATTTGTCCCCAGAGTCATCAGGTGATAACACCAATGATGCCAATTCACCTTCACCAGTGGTTTATCCCCAGCGTCCACCCAAGGGGCGTAAGTCATTGGCATCTGTGGAACTGCCGAATTTTCGCCCCAAGGATAAATAGTTATTAGTATTAGACAAATGTCTAATACTAATAACTAATGACTAATTGAGAATCCTTGCTTCTGACTTCGGAATTATCGCTTCTGGGTTGGTTTTTGCTACCTGACTGCGCGATCGCGGTTTGCCTGTGGCGATCGCATAATTAATTGCCAACAGCCACAGCCACAAGCCGGGATTCCGGGGTTCCAGCCAAAAACCTACCCGATTCAAGAAGCGCCCAAACCACGGACTTAGTAAAGCGCTAACCAGGGCATGACGACCGAAGTTGAAATAACTACCAAGCCATCGCACTAAATCTCTAGGGCCAGCAAGTTCCCAAATCCATAAAAGTAAGGCAGGATTTTTCCTAGCTGCTTTCAGTGCTAGGCGGTTAAAGGTTAACCAATCACACCGATCTTTGATGAAGTTATCTGCCACCTCTAGCGGTTCGTCGGCTAACAGCCCAAAAAAGGTATTGAGCATGGAGTTAATCCGTTGGGGTGGTAAAAATTTCCCTGTGGGCACCATCATCCCTTTGGAAAATAGCCAAGTTACTGAAACATTGCTTTGGTAGGCGCGAATTTGGTTCAAGTGTCGAAAACTCAACAAGTCATGTTTGAGAGCAGTATCCAACAGCGTTGTTAAGCGCTCTAAGTTGCGAACTAGGGAACCAAAACCGGTGAAAACCAGGGGAGACTGGAGTGATGCGGCATCACCGATCGCAATCAATCGATCAAAGGCAACTGTGCGATCGCTACTTCCCACACTAAAATGCCCCGGTATATACCCAAATGTCGGCTTTTTCCACACCAATTTGTCCATATCGCACCGGCGATACTCTGGCAAAATCGTGAAAAAGTCCTCGTACATCTCTAGCAAGGAACCGGGATTTTCAGCATTGACTTCGTGGTAATGAAATAAATAAATCGTCAGTTCATCATCTGCTGCGGGAAACAATTCCCAAATCAACTGCCTTCCCCGCGAAATATCCCCATGACTGTAAAGAACGTCTCCATATTGGGAATCCCATACCCCCGGCTCAAATCCGCTCTCAATTGCTGCTCCCACCGTCGGACAGACACTATCAAAGGCACGACCACCATTTAATTGCCACGCTATGGGGGATGCAGTTCCCATTGCATCTATTAGCAGTCGTCCACTTACTTGTTTTTCAATTTGACTAGGTAAGTGCTTGACTTTCAAAATGACTTGTGATATATCAATATCTGCACGGATAAATTCTGTTTCATCCCAGATATCACCGCCTGCCGCTTGCAATTTTTGCCCACACATTTGCAGCCATTTTTCGGAATCTAAGCCTAAATTTAGGACTGTGGGTGTGTGCAGGATGGGCGATCGCAGTTTGACTGGATTATTAGCATCAAAAAACTTATTGAATCCATCTTTGTATTCCCTGGCAATGATGGTTTCTAACTCAGCGGGGGTGACTAAACCCAGGTTAACCAAGCTTTGAATCTCATCGCGGGAAATATTCCATTCTCGATTCATCCGTCCAAAGGGCATTCGTTCCACCAGCAAGACTTTATATCCCAGTTTCGCCATCAGCGCTGCATGAATCGCGCCTAATGCGCCACCGATATAAATAATGTCGTACTGGGGATTAGGATTTTCTTTTCCCCAGTCCCCAGTCCCCAGTCCCCAATCCCCTTGACTAGAAAACACCACTTGACGCGGCTGCTGCGGATTCCGTACTCCTTCGCGCCATCGTTGTTCCCACCAGTAGGCACGCGTTAGATCATATTCACCGTTGGGCATTTTCTGAAAATATTTGACGGTGAGGGGGTAAACAGAGCCTAGGGCTGCAAAAATCGATTGCTGGGATAAATCAATTGCTGGCGGTTCTGGGTAATGATGCGGAAAACGGCTTCTGATTTCCTTAGTCAGACGTTGTAGGATTTGTCCCTCACTGGGAAAGGGTTGTTCTGTCCAACGAAATACTTTTAGATAAGTCGTTCGTTGCACCGACCAGACAAATACTGAAAGTTCCGCAGGCAAGTTTTCGGAAATAGCCACCCCAGCAGTTGTAGTTGCAGTGGGTATTTTGAGGCGAAAGCCTTCCGAGGTAAGCACTTTTTCTCCATTTCCGGGTTCAAAATCTGTTTGTAACCAGTTACGCACAGTTGCTATATCTGGAGTTGGAACTTCTAAATAAAGGATTTCTTTCATCTTTTCCTGACATCTCCCATCAATCTACTCACTAAGACAGATTTTCTTAAGGCACAAAGTAAGGTAAACTCCGCCCTATTAGTTTCATAAAGATTCAGTGAAGAAATTTTAAGAGTTTGTCAAATTTATTGTTCATTTTGTATTTCTGTAAACCCACGCCATGAATTATCCCATTCCAGACAGTCCCCAAGAAATTATTGCCCTGCGACAACAGCCGATTGATGAAGAACTAGTTGCCAGTGCGATCGCTGGAGTAATTAAAATTGTCCGCGCTCAGGGTCAATCTTTGGAAGAATTAACCGCTCAGTTGCTAGCGGATGATCCACTGCTGGATCAGCAACAACGTCGCTGGTTAAGCCAATTAGTTGCCCAATCCTGGGAAAAGTTCTCCTAAAACCTTGTAGATGATCAAGTTTTGGTCGCAGCATTATATTTCTAGCTCTGCACCTAAATATTGGCGATGCCTGCGGCGGGCTGCGCCTACGCATTTTAGGTACAAAATTAACAATAATGCTCAGTATGGGATTGGCAATTGGGTTGTTATTTTTGTATTCATGGCATAACAGCCACTAAATTAACCATATCAGCGTTTTACCTTGCTAATGAATTTTACAACGTTCTGAAACGAAAAGACCTCTGGTGCAAAGCAGGGGTCTTTTTTTTGATCGCAATCTTTATGCTGTTTAAGCAACACCTCGGTATATAACTCATTTGAGCGATCGCTAACTAAGTGAGTAGAAATAAATACAACTATGCTACAAATCCATTTGAAAGCCTTGACAATGAATAATCGTAGTCAGCGGCTCTAGCCATTTAAAATCTTATGCAGAGCGATAAATCGCTGACAACGAACAAAAGTTTTATCTTACATTTAATTATGTCTACCTACTTATCCAATGACGATCGCTTTCAACCCATCAACCTTTTTGAGTACGAAAAGCTAGCAAAAGAATATCTGTCTCAAACGACACTTGATTACTATAGCAGTGGTGCTTGGGACGAAATCACATTGCGAGATAATCGTGCTGCCTTTGAGCGAGTCAAGCTGCGACCTCGGATATTAGTCGATGTGAGCGATCGCAATCTAACTACCTCCATTTTAGGACAACCCCTGCAACTACCTTTGTTAATTGCACCGATGGCTTTTCAATGTCTAGCCCATCCAGACGGAGAAGTCGCCACGGCCCTAGCTGCTGCATCGGCTGGTGTGGGTATGGTGTTAAGTACAATGGCAACAAAGAGCATTGAAGAAGTGGCGACTGCATGTAATCAGTTTCCAGATTCTCTGCGATGGTTCCAGCTTTACATCCATAAAGACCGGGGATTAACTCGTGCTTTGGTAGAAAAAGCCTATAAAGCAGGCTACAAAGCACTTTGTCTAACTGTAGATGCACCTGTTCTCGGACAGCGCGAAAGAGATAAACGTAATGAGTTTGCCTTACCTCAAGACTTACATCTGGCTAATCTTGCTAGCATCTGCGGGCTAGATATTTCCCATGAAAAAGGCGAGTCTGGGTTATTTACCTATTTTGCCCAACAGCTAAACCCAGCAGTCACTTGGGACGATTTGGAATGGTTGCAGTCTTTATCTGGGCTACCTTTAGTGATCAAAGGAGTTTTACACCCAGATGATGCTGTGCGGGCTGTAGAATATGGAGCCAAAGCAATTGTTGTTTCTAATCATGGTGGCAGACAACTCGATGGTGCGATCGCTTCTTTAGATGCCCTAGCTGAAATAGTCGCCGCAGTAGATGGTAAAGTAGAAGTGGTCTTGGATGGAGGTATTCGTAGGGGCACAGACATTCTCAAAGCTCTGGCATTAGGAGCAAAAGCAGTACTAATCGGACGACCTATTTTGTGGGGACTAGCGGTAGCAGGACAAATCGGTGTATCTCATGTCATCTCACTATTACAAGATGAATTAAATGTGGGAATGGCACTTAGCGGCTGTGCCAAACTAGAGGATATTGACCCTAGTTTATTGACACTGCCACGCCTTTAAGCCGGAGAATTCTTAAAACTGTTATTGATTACCAGCAAAACTTTGATAAATAATTTTCAGACTTGTTACAAAATCATTTAATTAGAGTATAATAGTTAAAGGTTAGATATAAGGGCGGGTGGCGGAATTGGTAGACGCACCACACTCAAAATGTGGCGGCCTTACGGTCATAGGAGTTCGATTCTCCTCCTGCCCACTACCAAACAAGTCTTAGAGAGGCTAAAAACTTATGCGCCTGAAAAGATGGGAATCTCCCCGCAAAGAAGGCAGAAATGATAAAGGTAGAGGCGGTTCTGCTAGGAAGCGTCAACTGAAAAAACAAAGGCAAATGTTACGCCAAAGACTCAAGGAAAGTAACAAACAAGACAATAACAAAAACGAGAGAGTGGGGAAAGATGAATTTATCTTTCCCTTATTTTTTGGGCTTTTATTTCAGAAAAAAATAAAATTTAGGGATTTTTCAATCCAGAGACTAAATTAAATCTGTAATAAATTTGGAAATCATAAGAAAAAATTATTAGCCATTCTTTAAAATATACTAACTTTAATTAAACCTCTTAAGCGCATACTTACGTATCAAAATCGGCAGACTAAGGAACGTGGATTAAATAAAACGCAAAACCTCACCCTCAATCCCTCTCCTTATAAAGGAGAGGGATTGAGGGTGAGTAAGCAAGGGAGATAAATTGTATGTTATTTAATTCTTATTCCTAAGTGGCTGGTATTCTACTTTAGAATTTCAGTATTTTAGGTATTATATACTACTTAATATATAGCATAGCTATAGGAATTTATCGCAATTATAATGCTTGGATGAACGAATCAAAAATTAATTATGAAGGAAGTATGAATTTTGTCAAGCAGCGTCTGAAATCCTTAGCTTAAAACAGTAAGCTAGGACACAGCAGCAAATAATTCTAGTCTTACCGATTAAGCCAAAAGTATACTAAAAAGGTAATTCCACCTCCACGTGTTAACTTCCAACAATCACACAAGCCTACAAAAAGTCAGGAGTCATCCAATCTTAATTATTCAATATTCGGATTGGTCTAGGTAATCTATGAATTTTTTTCTTGGATACAGGAGTTATTGATGGTGGCGAGAGTGCTTCTACCTACTAAAAAAGTGCTTGATTTTCCTATTACTGCTTTACGGTTTGACGATCAGATACAAACAATAGTTAAGTGGGGGAGTAGGCATGAGAGTAAAACTGTATATGTAGCCAATGTACACATGCTGATTGAAGCTCATTGGAATCCAGAGTTTGCCACCGTATTGAGAAATGCAGATATAGTTACTCCTGATGGTATGCCTCTAGTCTGGATGATGCGAAAAATGGGAGTGCTTTACCAAGAACGTGTGGCAGGGATGGATATTTTTCTCGCCTTGTGTCAGTTAACTCAAACACAAAATCTGAGCATTTTCTTTGTCGGTTCCCAAACAGAAATTCTTTCTCGGATGCAAAAAAAGTTAGAGCAGGAATTTCCGCAGATAAAGATTGCGGCGATGGAACCTCTACCCTTTCGTCCGCTGACTGAAACTGAAGACGAAGCCTTGGTTCAAAAGATTAACTCTAGTGGTGCTAGCGCCGTCTTAGTGTCTCTGGGATGTCCCAAACAAGAAAATTGGATAGCCCAACATAAGGGCAAGATACAAGCTGTAATGATTGGACTGGGTGGAGTTTTCCCAGTTTATGCAGGAATTCACAAGCGGGCACCCCGGATAGTTCGAGACTTAGGACTGGAATGGCTGTATCGATGGATTCAAGAACCGCGCCGACTTTGCGGACGCTATGCTAAGACCATTCCACTCTTTATATGGCTGGCTAGCAAGCAACTACTATCATCAAGTCGCATTGCAGCAGTCTTCCTTCACGAGACTGGGGATTAAAGAAAAATAAATAGGGTGAGACTGACTTGTAAGGCGTTGATCATCAAGTGAAGCAGATTTTAGATGCCAAGGAATCGCGATCGCAGAATTTTATCCCTTAAGCACGAAGATGCAATGGTTCACCCCAAAGTGATGAAAGAGGCTAAATGCAAGGATTGCGACCAATCAATGTCCTGCTGTAAAAACCCATTATCTGAAATCAACTATTAAAGTACTTGACATTAACCCAGGACTAAATGCTATATTAACTACAGTGAAGTCGTTGGGGCGTCGCCAAGTGGTAAGGCAGCGGGTTTTGGTCTCGCCATCCCTGGGTTCGAATCCTAGCGCCCCAGTTAATCTAAAAGACAGGCATAACAGCCTGTCTTTTAGAGTATTTAATGGCATTTTTAAGATGTGTCTCAATGCATCTAATTTTGTAAATGTTACTTGTCAGGCGATTTGAGAGCTTGATCCAGAGTCTGCCGAGCCTGTTCTGCTTTAGCCCGCGCTTCCTGGTAACGCACATTAGCTTGGGCAAAATTTTTGAGAACTTTAAAACCTTCCTTAAGTCGAGTAATTTCCTCTTCAGTCACCGACTCATCGGTGAACAGAACATCAACAGCTTTGCGAATTTCCAACGCTTCCGCTCGTGACTCCTGAACTTTCAGCTTGAGCGTCGCCAGGTTACTCAGAACCTGGACAGCTTGTGTAATCGTATCCTCACCACTAGCAGTATCAATAGTTGACTCTTTAACCTCAATTAATTGTTGAGGGCCAAATCCTTCTTCCAGTTCCGTGGGTAGCTTACCTGCATCCATCAGTTCCATTAACTGATCCATTGCTTTATCACGGGCTTTGGCTGAATCTTTTCCAGAAACAGTAAGGATAATTTCTGGGCTTTGAGCGAGAGTGTATTGAACCATATTTGAGCAGAAAATTTGCTGTTTAACCAAGCTGAGGCAAATAATTATAGCATGTTGCGTGTCAGGTAATTTGTTGATTTATCATCAATTAAAGGGTTTAAGACCGAACGTCAACACGTAGCTCAGAAAAGTTTAGTCCCTCCAACTTTGCTCAGTTACCCTGCCTTAAGCAAGCTACACTCGGAGTTTAAATAAGAGTCTGAAACTCTCTTCTCTACCAGACGCTCTTGCTAGCTTGCTTGCCTGTGAGGGTACAATTTTGAATTTTGAATTGTTACCCCTATCCCTGCCAAGTCGCTCAAAATAAAACTTTATACTTAAGAAAAGGGAATAATTTTCAACAGGAGAGGAGAGCAATGGCTCCCAGTCCCACCATCATGCAAGCTGTGGAACAACTGGGCTACCGTGTCACCGTTGGTGATGTGGCAACTCAGGCAGGATTGAACGTCGCTGAAGCTAATCAAAGCTTGTTAGCCCTGGCATCTGATGCTGGCGGACATTTGCAGGTAGCGGATTCAGGTGATATGGTTTTCCTTTTCCCACAAAATTTTCGAGCAATTTTGCGTAATAAATACTTGCGTTTACGATTGCAGGAATGGTGGAAAAAAGTCTGGAATGTTCTATTTTACCTAATTCGCACTTCTTTTTTAATTTTCTTAATTGTTTCCATCACCCTGATAATTATTGCCATCTACATTATTACTACCTCTATCAATTCAGACCGTAACGGGGACAATCGGGGCAGTAATTATGGCGGTGGGGGGTTCTTCTATTTTCCCAATATATTCTGGTATCTTAGCCCAAATTATGACGCCCACAACCAAGAACGGCGACGTGAAAACCGTGAACAAAGCAATCTGAATTTCTTTGAAGCTGTATTTTCGTTTTTGTTTGGCGATGGTAATCCTAACGCCAACTTAGAAGAACGTCGTTGGCAAGAAATTGCTACGGTGATTCAGATTAACCGTGGCGCAGTGGTAGCGGAACAAATTGCTCCATATTTGGATGACATTGGCCAGGGATACACAAGAGAGTACGAAGATTATATGCTGCCCGTTCTGACGCGATTTAATGGGCAACCGGAGGTAAGTCCAGAAGGTCAAATTGTTTATTATTTTCCAGAGTTGCAGGTGAGTGCAGTTAAAAAGCGCCGTTATGCAATATCAGATCACTTGGAGGAATTTCCCTGGCGTTTTAGCGCCGCAAGTTCCGGGCAAATTATGCTCAGTGCTGGGTTAGGTATACTAAATTTTGTTGGTGCTTTAGTACTGGGAAGTTTGTTGAAAGGTGGCACTGTTGCCGCCCAATTAGGTGGACTGGTAGCTTTTGTCCAAGGAATTTATTGGCTGCTATTGGCTTACGGAGCAGGTTTTTTAGCCATACCGTTATTGCGTTATTTCTGGATTCGGTGGCGTAATCGGAAGATTGTTGATCGCAACCGCGATCGCCTTTCCAGAGCAAGAATATTGGCAAGTCCTGATGCACCTTTGCAACAAAAAATCGACTATGCTCAACAATTTGCAACAGAAAAAGTCATTGGTAGCGAAGATTTAGTATATTCTAGCGAAACTGACTTACTCGACCAGGAAGTTGAACGTTCTGCACAAATTGACGCTGAATGGCAAAAACGCTTGGAACGGGGGAGTGGAGAATAGGAAGCAGAGGCGCAGAGGGGCAGGGGGACAAGGGAAATAATCAATGCCCCAATCCCCAATCCCTGATTACTTCGCCTGAATTGGTGTTAGGGCTACACCTTGATAATAATGTCCCAAAATTTGCAGGTGGTTTACTCCTTGCCGAGCCAGATTGTACGCTCCCCACTGACTCATACCTAAAGCATGGCCGTAGCCAAGCCCTTGCAGCAGAAAACTACCATCGGCTCCCTTGGTGACGGTAAACCGGGTACTTTTTAACTTTAGGGCTGTTCGCACTTCTTCGCCCTGTAGTACCTTCGTGCCTCTGTTGCCGACAATTTTCAACACTTTAACACTGCGGAAAGGTGAGTATGTCTCTGGAATCATGTCCGTCACACTGCCCACCGCTGGAAATTTAGCGCTAATTTCACTGGGCGAGAAGGTTTTCACCCAAGTACACTCGCGGATATTTTGATCGTAGTCTTCAACAGCACGTAGGTAAGGCTCGTTGCTTCCCCAAACATCTTCCACGTTTTCCGTGTGTCCCCCAGAACAAGCGTGGAAGACTGAGAGAATAATCTGGTTTTTGTAAGTTAGTACCTGCCCTAGTGTGGAATCAACTGCGGCGTAGGTAGAAGGAGCTTCACTGATGACACCTTTGTAAATTTGCCAACGATCGGGGGTATTACCTAAATCGTAAACGGGATTATTCCGTTGTTTTTCACGTTCGTAGAGAGCATAAGTACGGGCTGCGATCGCCTGAGCTTTCAGCGCTTCTTGGGGCCAGCTAGCATCCATTTCGCCACCCAGAACGCTGTAGAGATACTCTTGGTCATCAACCCAGTTAACAGCCGTTAAGCCTTTATCTGTGGGGACAACCAGAGTTCTGCCCCGATACCAGCGATCGCCAATATAAACGAATCCTTTACCAGTTGGCTCAATCCAAAATAAACCAGACTGCCATTTATCTAAAGCAACTCCACCCGGAACGGCTTGGGCATAATATGCACTCATCGCCGGCAACTGTCCGAGAGTCCGTCCGGTACTATCCTTGACGATCCCAGTGGTGGAACTGCCCACTTTTACCTGATTAACCCCTCTCTCAATTGCCACGCGCAGGATTACAGACGCTTGGGCTGGGGCAACCAAAGCTATCCACAAAAGGATACTTACCCACCAATGACGTACTTTAATCTGGGAAAATAAAGAGCCTAAGTAAAGTTGGAATTTCATGTTGATCATCTAATCACACTAGTATCTAATTGACGCTCTGGATTATGGCGTCTACTACTTTAAGATGAGACACTTCTCCAACGCAGGAGGTTGCCACCTGCTACTAATTATGCATTTTGCTTTAACTATAAGGTAGAAATTAGGTGAAGGGGGAAGGGTAGAATTCCTCTCCTCTGTCTCTTTCCAATGCCCAATGCCCCCCTACTTCTTCAGTCTACGATGCCAATACCTTTTGAGAATTGCTCACTTCATTAGCGATAATTCCAATTAAATTCAACTTACTCAAAATTTCTGTAGCTTGAGTCAGTTCAGTTCGAGTCACTTTCCCCATCCGCTCTACCATTACAATCCCATTGCAAAAAGATGCCACAATCCTAGCATCAACCGTACCTAAAATAGATGGAGCATCTATCAGTACTAGGTCATAACTTTGCTCAAATAACTCTATTAATTCTTTCATCCGTTCAGAACTGAGCAACTTCACTGTGTCTTCTGGTTCCGGTCCAGCAGTCAAAATATCAATCGAGGGGTGAATGGGCTGGATGTAATCTTGAAAATGACTAGTTGTCTCATCAACTAATAACAGAGATAGTCCCCAGTCATTGGATAGTTCTAGGATTTTGTGCAGGCTAGGATTATGTAAGTTAGCATCAATTACTAATACCCGTCGATGCATCCGGGTAGCACTAGCTACAAGTCCCAATACTAAGGTTGTCTTCCCTTCCCCTGGTAGTGCTGAAGTAAACATCAGCGACTTGAAGGGTAAGGGATATTTTAATATTTGAATATTTTGGTAGATCATATCCAAAGTTTCATGTACGGGCAATTTAGTACTGGCTTCTATTACAGAAGAATCTGAGCTTCGCCGCCGATTCCAGGGCAGTTCCAGCCGCCGATTTTTGACACCACGCAACGGTAGTTTTGGTACTGAACCCAGTACACGTAGGTTCGTCAGTTTCTTTAAATCTCCGGCACAATAAATAGCGTCATTAAACTTTTCTAAAATCAGAGCTGCTAAGATACCTAAAATTGGCCCAATTACCGCTCCTCCAACCAAAAGGAATAATCTATTATTACCCATATAAGTACCCGGAGAAGGTTCTGCCAAAACTTGCCAGTTATATCCTTCTTGAGCAACTTTCAGTCCCAATGACTGTTGCGCCTGGAGTAGGTGTTCAAGGTTTTTGCGACTAGTTTCTACCTTTGACAGCAGACGGTTATACTCTGCTATTAAACTTGGGTATTTGTTTAGCTCAGAGCGGAGTCGCTGTTCTGACTCGGCTAAATTCTTTTCATTAGCAGTTAGTCCTAAAACTGTTGTCTGTACCAAAATAAACTCATCTACTAGCGTGGGATCAACCCCTACCATTTGCCCTTTAAAGAGCGGTTCTCCCTTACTGCTAGTAATAGCTTTCACCTCTTGCCGTAATAGCGACAGTTGACTTTGGCGTTGCTGCTTTAGTTTTTGTACCGATGGATAATCGTCTGTATAACGCAGCCGCTCCTTAGCCAATGCTAGTTCAGTCTTTTGAATTTCACTCAATAATGCTTGGTAGCGGCTTGACTGATTTAAACGAGAAGAAATTAGTGTATTTTGCTGGGATGAAGACGCTATTTGTTGCTCTAGGTTATCGTAGCGAGCGTTTACATCTTGAAGGTTGGCACGAGCGGTTTGTAGCTGTTGTTGAATATCGGCTAGAGATTCTAGCAAAATTTTACTTTGGACTTCGGGATCGAGTAATTTATGTTTCTTGCGAAACTGTTCCAAATTTTTATCAGCTTTACTCACCTCTTTTTTTATCTCAGGTAGGCGAGTATTTACAAAAGCCAATCCCTGATTCAGACGTTCTTTTTGTTGCTGTTTATTGTAGTTTTGATAGACTTTTTGTATAGCTTGAAGTACCCTTTGAGCTTTAACTGGATCGTCATCATTAAAAGAAACTTTAAATGCTTGATTAAAAACTTTATTTACTCCTATGCCTCCCTCTTCTGGAGTCACTTCTAGAGGTGCTTTTCTGTTATGTTCTTTTTGACCATTGATATCTTGTAAGGTAATATCAGGATAATCAGAATGAAGCAAATCTACAGCTTTCTGAAGCAACTTAGAACTCAGCATGAGTTTCATCTGAGTAGTGGAATCAACAACTTGAGAATTGGAATCAGTAACCTGAGTATCTGCCCCAACTGGGATATTATTTGACTGTACTCCTTCAGATAAATTGGAATTCACCAATATCTGCATATTGCTCTGGTAAGTAGGTTTGGCAATGATAGCCAAGAGGCTAGCAGCTGACATAACTACACAGGAAACCCCCAAGATCAGAAAGCGTCGGCGAAGCAAAATAGTAGATAGTTGTCTGATGCCAACTGCGCCTTGTGCGGAAGTAGTAACCTGTTGCTCTTGATTCAGACTAGTCTTAGTCACTATCAAACTCCTCTAATATCGAACACTATATTTATTTGGAAGATTTATGAAGAATGTGAAATGATTTTTTTACACCTAATAGCTGCAATAGCATACTTAATTCTTCTTCCAACGATGACAAGCTAATTGGCACAATGTTATGCCAACTGGCGCTTTCATGTTCATCAATTCATCCATATAAATTCTTAATCAGTGTTGGAAGAATAAATTTTTAATAAATATTTTATTTAAGGAAGAAAAATCTTGACAGAAAATTAATTATTTTTCCTGAGTTTTTAAGTAAAAAACTCTCTGATTCACAACATTACTATATATTAAAGTTATTTTGATAACTTGTAATCTAAAAAACACATTGAGACACATTGATAAAAATATTTAAACCATACTATAGGACTAGTATTTGATTTTGGAAATGCACGTAGTGGACTGTCTAGGCAAAATAGTGCATTAGACTTTTGTTGGGTGGAGCGCAACCCAACATATATCAGGATGTTGGGTTGCGCTCCGCTCCACCCAACCTACAATTTTTTTGCCAGATTAAAGCCTAGACAGTCCACTACAAGACTACCGAGATTTTTTCAGAAATCAAATATGATTCCTATATTTATATAGTATTGATACACCTAGTTAACTAGCTGACTTACTCGTAAAATTAAGCTGCTGTCTATTTGCTGGGCGTAACGATTGGGACTATTAAACTTCAAGATAGAGCCTGGTTAATTTTAGATTAGAAGAGTTCAATAAAAAATCTAAAATCTGTCTTGGAAAGTTCTGAGACGCTTTTGCTAGCTTGCTTCTCCGTAGGAGTACGCGGACTCGCTTTGAGTGACGCTAACGGAGGAAACCTCCGCTCAGACTTTCCGCAAAATCCCAAATTTAAACGCCTACCTTGGTTAACTCTACTTCCCGTCGCCTGGGTACTTCATGAATCATAAAATCGTAAGCCATATCAGTACGGGGAAAAATAGCACGGGCTTCCTTGAGGAGATCCTTCAACTCCAAGGTATTTCCGGGGGCATAGCGGGGACTAAAATGACTCATAATCAGTCGATGTGCCCCAGCAGCTAAAGCTGTTTGCGCTGCCATTGTGGTTGTGGAATGCAATCGCTGAAAAGCCATATCTGCATCTTGATGGGCAAAGGTTGCTTCGTGAATTAATACGTCTGCATCATGAGCTAATTCCACTGCACCATCACAATAAATTGTGTCTGTACAATAGGCAATTTTTCGACCAATTTCTGTAGGGCCGCACAATTGGGTGCCATCAATCACCCGTCCATCAGCAAGAGTAACGGTTTCACCGCGCTTGAGTTGACCGTAAATCCGACCAGGAGGAATTTGCAAGGACTTGGCTTTTTCCACATCAAAGCGTCCTGCTCGGTCTTTTTCGGCTACGCGATAGCCGAAAGCTGTGATGCGGTGATGCAAATTACCGCAGCTAACGGTGAAGTCATCGTCTTCATAAATTACCCCTGGACGGATGGCGTGAACTTTGATCGGGTAAGAAAAGTGCGTGTAGGAATAACGTGAGGCGGATTGAATGTAATCATTTAATCCAGGTGGGCCATAGATATCAATTCGTTCCACATTACCAGCCAAGCCGCAAGTAGCAAGAAGTCCCATCAAGCCAAAGATGTGGTCGCCGTGCATGTGGGTGATAAAAATTCGGGAGAGTTGACTGATTTTCAGTTCACTCCGGATAATTTGATGCTGAGTACCTTCGCCACAGTCGAATAACCAGAGTTCTGCCCTTTGGGGTAATCTCAGGGCGACACTGGAAACATTGCGCGATCGCGTGGGTACACCGGAACTCGTCCCTAAGAATGTTATCTGCACAGTGTTCTTTAGTCTTCCTATTGCTCAATTTGCAGCTCTATTTTCTATAGTGGCACGGTTAATGAGTAAAATACTTAGGATTTTGGGGATTGGGGATGGGGCATAGTTAATAACCCATTGTTATTTTTCCCCTAGCTAGTACAGACAGACAAAAATCCTGTGGTGGAACTAAAAGCCGCTACAGGAAAAATTAAAATAATCAAATAATTAGAAAAAAGTTGTCAGATTTCCCAATTGGTTGTTTGTTTATGTAATATTATTTACAAGCCGATCCCGAATTGTTTTAAGTTGGTCTTGAGTCTTAATTGGCTCTCGCGGTGCTGGTAATTCCGTATTCGGCCAGTTAGGTAAATCATTGCAGGGGCATAACAACGCGGGCATCCCGACGTTTCGCGCCGCTACTGGCATACTGCACCGGCCACAAGGCAGCATATCCCATGCTGGTGTCAACAGTTCAGCAATGGTTTCATGAGTACCCTCAAGGTAACAATCACCCGATTTTGGTGAAATAATTTTTTGCCAGCACTCTTCAAATTCTTCACTATAGCGATCGCCATTTAGCACCGATAGCGGCAAAAAGCTTGCCTCCCCGTTGCCCGTAATCACTTTCTTACCCAACTGAAACCAGTAGGCAAGGTATCCTCTAACTTCTTGTTTGGTTGCCATAAGACAATTTTAGATTTTAGATTTTAGATTTGGGATTAATTTGAATCAAGAGTTAAGAATCTTGACTCCTGAATATTCCAGCATCCCCTTTATTTGGCAATGGCGAACCAAGGACTCCCAGATTGAGGACATGACCACCAGTCACTAAATAAACAGTTTCGCTGAGTGTACTTAACTGGCGCACTAAAGAACCCAGGCGATCGCGGAACTTCCTCCCAAGCGGATAAGCTGGTATCACACCCCAACCCACCTCTTCTGCTACGAACAGCATATCAGCAGCAACCAGTTCCACGGTCTCTAACAACTGTGCAAGAATGTTTTCCCAGCTAGATTCGTCCTGTTCCAGGAGATTAGCAACCCAAGTTCCTAAAGAATCAACTAAGAGGCAGGTAGAGGGTTTGGCATCGGCGAGGGTAGCAGACAGTTCCACGGGTACACATAGAGTTACCCAGTCTTGGGGACGACGTTGTTGGTGTTCTAAAATGCGTTGATGCCATTCTTGGTCATCTGGATTGTCAGTGGCTGTTGCTACGTAAACAACTGCTTTACCCGACTGGATGGCTAGAGTTTCCGCCCACTCACTTTTACCAGATCGTGCTGGCCCTGTTACTAAAATGATTTTACCCAAAGTTGTTTACTGAGTATTTTAACAATATGCCTACGGTGTCGAGTTTAGAGGATATCTGAAAAGTATTGCGCTAGTAAGAAATTAGACTTTAGAAACATCTTCTTAATTCATCGGTGAGATTTTTGGTTTCAAATAACTTTTAAGGGATAAAATTAGCACCAGCATCATTGATGCCACAACTGGCAAAAGCCAAAAATCCCAACAACCCCATTCTCAATTATTCAATACCACTGGGGACAGCAAACTTTAGGATGTCTTTATGAACGCAGGCTTAAAACGCATTGAAGCAACTCTACACGATTTAGGGAATCGCGGCCCTGCCTCTACTGCCGAAACAAGTGATTCGACGACAAAACGCCCTTTCTCTTTTAGAATCAGCGTCGGAGCCAACGAACCCACAGAAAGTACACCATCTCCATCCTCTCAGGATGAGGAAGTTAAGTCACAAGGACAAACAGTTGACTCTGGTGTAAATACTGAGAGTGATTATTCTTCTGAACAAAATTTCTTTCCTCACCATGACTCTGTACAGACCTTTCAAGCAGAAGAGAATGGTAACAGAACACCCAGCCTACCCAAGTTAAAAACTCCGAGCTTTAGTAGCCATCGCCACGGTGCGAATCCAGCATTGGCAATGAATCTATTGCAAGAAATTCAGGAAACTGTTGCTGGTTGGCAAACAGAATTGCAAAATATTTTGAAGCAGATTCAGGATATTTACTTAGAAGGGCCAATTGTCAATGGCTGGTTAGAATCCAATCCCCAGGAACCAGAACCGGGAGGAACCGCAACACTGCGCCATGCAGAAGTTGACCGCCTGATGAACTACGTAGAAGAAATTTGCGCTACTGGTGGGAAAGTATCCTATCAATCATCGATTACTGGCTATCGCCTCTGCGGTGTAGACGATACTGGTAAAGTCTGGTCGCGCCCATGTCCACCGGATCAGGTTCCCAATGTTAGTATGGCGATCGCTCGTTACCAAAAGTTACGTCAACTGTTAGGACTCAAGCAATCTTTGGAAACCCGCCTGAGTCAACTAGCCCAAACTCTTGTAGTTTTACACAGTCATATTCAACAAACGTGAAGTTTTAAAGATTATTTCCGAAGAAACTCGGTTGGTGGGTCGGTAACTTTTGGTTTAGATTAACTCTCAGCAGTTATGCGTTGGATTTAAGATTTTAATCTAAAATCCCAAATCTCAAATCCAAAATTAAATCTATGCCAGACACTCAAATCTCTGCGATTATCTGTACTCACAATCGAGATACCTATTTAGGGGCTGCAATTGATAGTCTTTTAGCGCAGGATTTTGCTGCTGACTTTGAAATTGTGGTAGTTGATAATGGATCTAGCGATCGCACTCGTGAAGTTGTAGAACAAAGAAGCCACAATCCGCGCCTGAAGTATGTTTTTGAACCCACCATTGGTTTATCTGTCGCCCGCAACACGGGTGCAAAAGTAGCCACTGGTGATATTCTTGCTTATCTAGATGACGATGCCGTTGCCAGTCAGGGCTGGCTACAAGTTTTATATTTTGCCTATTACAATAATTCTAAGCTAGCGATCGCAGGTGGCAAAGTCACTCTCCTGTGGCCCCCTGGAATCCAACAACCACGGTGGCTATCTCCGGGGCTAGCTGCAAATCTAGGTGCATACGACTTGGGTGACAGTAATATATACATTGAGCAACCGGGGTCAACACCCAGAGGCTTAAATTACTCTATCCGCCGCTGTTTCCTAGAAGAAATTGGCGGTTTTGATCCTCATCTCGGTCGAGTCGGGAAAAATCTCTTATCTAATGAAGAACTGCAAATGACCGAATTTGCCCTACAGCGTGGTTGGCAAGTCGCTTATCTTCCCGAAGCACTAGTAGCTCACAATGTCGCCCCAGAGCGCCTCCAACGCTCCTGGTTTTTAAACCGAGGCTGGTGGCAGGGTATCAGTGAATGCTATCGAGAACAACTCGCTGGTAAAGCTGGCATCGCTCAATTGCAGCGAGGTAGCGAACGGTTTGTGCGCGGCTTGTATAAGGCATTGCAATATTTCTCTGATCCAGCAGAACGGTTTGATAAACTTGTGTATGCTTACGGTCAGATTGGTTACTTAAATGCTGCTATTCAGGGTCTTTTATCTACATCAAATAAAAAATAGCCAATAACATAATTTATACTCAAATGCCATCTAAAATACCAGTTTCAGTACTAATTCCGGCCAAAAACGAACAAGTAAACTTGCCTGCGTGCCTCGCTAGCCTCAGCAGAGCAGATGAAATATTTGTAGTAGATTCTCAAAGTACCGACAACAGCATTGAAATTGCTAAAAGTCACGGTGTAAATGTCGTACAATTCAACTTCAACGGACGCTGGCCCAAAAAGAAAAATTGGTCTTTGGATAATCTACCTTTTCGCAACGAATGGGTACTAATTGTAGATTGCGATGAGCGCATCACCCCCGAACTTTGGTCAGAAATTGACCAAGCAATTCACAACGAGGAATATACAGGTTATTATCTCAACCGCCGCGTATTTTTCTTAGGAAAATGGATTCGTTATGGTGGTAAATATCCTGATTGGAATCTACGTTTATTTCAACATAAAAAAGGTCGCTACGAAAATCTAAATACAGAAGATATTCCGAATACTGGTGATAATGAAGTTCACGAACACGTGATTTTACAGGGGAAAGTTGGGTATCTCAAAAATGATATGCTCCACGAGGACTTCCGCGACCTTTACCACTGGTTAGAACGCCACAACCGCTATTCTAACTGGGAAGCCAGGGTTTATTTTAATATTCTTACAGGTAAAGATGATAGCGGTACTATCGGCGCTAATCTATTTGGTGATGCCGTGCAACGCAAACGATTTTTGAAAAAAGTGTGGGTACACCTGCCATTTAAACCAATTTTGCGGTTTGTTTTATTTTATATAATTCAACGCGGTTTTTTAGATGGCAAAGCAGGATATATTTATGCACGTTTGCTGAGTCAGTATGAATATCAAATTGGCGTTAAACTTTACGAATTACGTAACTGTGGTGGTCACTTAAATACTGCAATTATCCCGAAGGAGGGAGCAGGAGAGCAGGGGAGCAGAGAAGCAGAAGGAAAGCTATTGACCATTGATTCCTAACTATACCAATTTTAGATTTTGAATTTTTAATTTTGGATTGAAGAAAAAATTTAAAGTCTAAAATCTAAAATCTAAAATCTAAAATTGAATGACAAATGACCAACCTTTCGTAGATTTACGCAAATATGACCAATCTTGGTTTGATCGGGGGCGTCCAAGTTGGTATGTTTTACTATGGTGGTTTGTACAAGCGATCGCTTTTCCCCTTACTCCTCAACCATTAAATATTCTGCGTTGTGCTTTGCTACGATTATTTGGCGCTCGTATCGGCAAAGGCGTATTAATTCGACCTACCGCCCGCTTCACCTACCCTTGGAAAGTTACCATTGGCAACTACAGTTGGATTGGAGATAACGTAGTTTTATACAGCCTCGATCAGATCCACATCGGTGAACACTGCGTAATTTCCCAAAAAAGTTACCTGTGTACTGGTAGTCATGATCTCCAAGATCCTGCCTTTGGGTTGAAAACAGCGAGTATTACCATTGACAATGGTGCATGGGTGGCGGCAGATTGTTTTGTTGGGCCGGGAGTGCAAATCGGGGCTAATGCCGTGATTGGCGCTCGTAGTAGTGTTTTTACTAATATGCCCTCTGGGCAGGTTTGTTGGGGAAGCCCTTGTCGTCCTAAAACGGTTCGGATAAAATTTGATCCCCCCACAAACCCGTGATTTTATAAATGATTAAAATCCTTCGTAAGAGCAGTGGTAATATGTTTTCATGGCTGCTCTAATCCTTGCTATTGATGAACAAACTATTGGATGAAACGCTGTCAATCAAAATTGCTGAACTTATAAACAGCAGGGCTAGCACTCCGTTTGATAATGCTTACAAAGCAGCATTGTCCACCCAGGGAGCAAGATATATTCAGGGATTTTTAGCTTTTCCTGGGAAGCCATACAGACCAGTTGAACACAGTTGGATTGAGCTAGACGAGACCTTAGAGAATGACTCACTTGTACGCATTATCGATCCCACATTGCCGCACCTAAACAAAAATCCCCAAGAACTCTGGTATTTTGCAGCACAAAGGCTGACCATTAAAAAACTGAAAGCCATCATTGAAGAATCGAAAGAAGATTATCCAGAAGATGATCCATTACCAATCTATGGTGATCCACCTTATGAATATTATGGTGATGTAATGTTAGGTGGTCAAGACTATTTAGCAGCATATCAAGCCGCAGAGGCTAAGTGCAGAGAAATCAACGAACTCAACCCTGAAAGAAACTAACAAAAGTGAATTAAATAATTCGTAATTCGGAATTACGAATTATTTAATACGATTTCCCATCGCTGCCAAAGTATTCCCTATAGCCACAAATTTTGTCTCCACGCACATCAAACGAAACTGCTACCCGATTTTTGTAAAGTTGTCCGAATAAAAGTCCCTCATCCCGAAACTCAAAGACAGCCGTTGTTTCATTGCTAGTAATACGGTCTAAACCAGTCAGATTCAAACCAGGACTAAAGGATTCAAAAACGTACTTGAAAAATTCTCTAGCTCGCTCTTTTCCGACATTTAAACCGTGGAATTTACCCATTGGAAACCAAAGGGTAAAATCTTCTGTGAGCATATCTAACAATGCTTCCCAGTCTCCTGTTGCCATACCATAGGTAAGATGTTCAAATGCCTGCCGAGCAACTTTTAAAGTATTTTCTGAATCTTGTGTCATTATGGCTCCCCTTTAATATCCAACTTTTAGACAATTTTGCTTTGTAGGTTGTAAAATTACTACAATTAGTGACTTTTGCCAATTAATATTGCAAAAGTTACACATAACTTAATTAATCGTAAAAGTATTTGTGTTGTTGAAAGTCGGTTAATTGCCAAATTCAGGAGATGCATAATGTCCTATCGTGAAGTCATTATTCCAAAAGGGATGGAAATTCTTTTTGAAAAGTTTCATTATTGCCCTGGTATTAAAGTTGGAAATACCTTATATATTTCAGGACAAGTAGGCAGAGATGAGAATTTGCAGGTTGTTAAGGGAATAGAAGCTCAGTTTGTTCAGGCTTTTGAGAATGTTAATCAGGTGCTAGAAGCAGGAGGAGCTACATTCGATAATGTCGTTGAGATGATTACATACCATGTCACTGAAGCCGGACTAGGTGAATTTAAAACAGAAGCTATTGCTTCTGGTCAATCACCTGATATCATTCCATTTTTGCCAATTTTTATGCAGGTAAAAGACCGCTATTTCACCAATAACTTTCCTACCTGGACTGGTCTGGGGGTAGTCGGACTATCGACCCCAGGACTAATCGTTGAGATGAAGTGTACGGCAATTGTTGACAGTTAAAACCTAACAACTACTTTACCGCAATTTTTACCACTAAGTAGATATTCGACAGCAGCCGGAATGGATTCTATGCTGTTAAACTGGGTTGGGTCAACTGCAACTTTGAGTTTCCGAGAGTAGAAGAGGTAAAAGATGCGATCGCGTGCCTCTGGTATATATTCTTTATAATGAGGCATGAGAAAGCCTCTCACAGAAGCAGCTTTCCAAAATAGCTGTTGATAAATGCGTGGTTGTGTAATTTGTTCTATATTGTTTGCGTATTCGGAGATGAAACCAACCACTACTAACCGTCCCCGCACTGCCAAGTTTTCAACGCAGGTATCAAATACGGCTTTACCTACACACTCAAAAATTAAATTAATCCCATTGGGGTATTCTTGCTTGAGGACTTGATTGAGATTTTCTGTACGATAGTTGATAATGCGATCGCACCCTAATTCTCTCAATAACTTTGCCTTCGCCTCAGAACTACAAGTACCAATGACATGATTACCAGCTAACTTTGCCAATTGCACCGCAATATGACCAGTTCCCCCTGCTGCTGCTGTCACTAAAACCACTTCATTGCTTCCCATCTCTCCCACTTGTTCCAATGCCACCAAAGCTGATACAGCTGTAGGTATCAGGGTTAGTAACTCTGGTGTTGCTTCCCGCACTTTCACCGCTAAGTTTGCATCGATAACCTGATATTCTCGATAACCACCACCACGCAATGTAGTTATGACAGCATCACCTATTTGAAAATCTTTAACATTTTCACCAATAGCGACAACTTTTCCCACAGCTTCCACACCTAAATCAAAGGGAGGAATTGAGTTAACATAGGGAACATCACCACGACAAAGTAAGGTGTCAAAGCCACCGTTAACGCCAGCAAATTTGTTTTGAATTAAAAGTTGACTATCAGCAGGTTGGGAAATAGGAACTTCGACAACTTCAACAGCAAATTTAAAATCTGGATTCAGTTGTTTTGCTATTAACTTTCTGTAGGTTGTTGCGTTCATATCTAAATCTTAGATTTACCTTACTCCTCAATTATTACTTTTAACGTAGATAAGTAAGTGGGTCAAATTAAATATAAAACCTCACCCTACCTCCGGCTTCCCTCTCCGATGCTTTGGAGAGGGATTGAGGGTGAGGTTTTATCTTATATTTAATTACACCTACCTACTTAGCAATCCTAAATAATTCCTGAAAATCCCTATTAATTCTCTCAGCGGTTCGTGAGAAAAAAAATATCAACGAAGTTAGCTAAGGCGGACTATTGGTTTTAAACCTGCGTTGGTGGCTTTTGATTGTATAGCCGCCACTTCTAGTTGCTCTTCTCAGATATTCTCTAGGCTTATATAGCCTTTCCTAATGACATGAAATACATAATAGCCCCCTCTTCGCTTGCGGGGAGGGGGTTGGGGGTGGGGTTCTTGTACCTCACTCAATTGAGAACCGTTATAAGGCTTTATCCCACTCTAATTGATGAGCTAAATCATACTTGATAAAATCTTCTACTTTAGCTTTATCGCTTTTCCCAAAAACACCTAAGCTGTAAGGATTATCTTGCATACGTTGTGTAACTTGCTCTTTTTCAAATCGAATAATTTCCTCTCTAGGTTTATCTGGTTTAAAAAAGTCTACAACCAATACAGTTCTATTATAATTGGTGTAATTATGCGGACAATGTGGATAGCTGTGATCTAAAACCAGAAATTTCCCTTCATGCCAATAAAGCTGCTCATGGCATATTTTCATCGCCACATCCCCCTCTGGCACAATCAATCCTAGATAGCCACGATTCATATGAGGGTTATAGTTCACATGTAGCTTGATATCTAAGCCAGGATGGAATGTACCATAATACACATTTCTGATAATCTCATCATTGAGAAAGTTCACATTTTTTATCACCTTAGCCAAACTTGGAAAATATTTCTCTCTTAATGCAAGTGCTTTTTGTGATGCATCATCTGACCCATAATCAGGATATTGTATTTGATACGCCTGAATATATTTTTCAATAAACATACCTTGAAATAAAATACCAAAAGCACTGTATTTTGCATCACCCTTAGTTTTAATCGTTTTACTTTTAGGGCCTAAAATCTCATAAGTGAGTTTTAACTCGTCATCAGATGCATCCTTAATAAAGCGGATAAACTCATCTCTAATCACTTGCCAATTATCTTCAAAACTTTTGAGAAAAGTAAATTTTTTGGGGTCTATATGATACTCATTAAAACTTTCCATTGTCTTTTCTCCTGAAGATGATTTCATAAAAAACCGTTATATAATGATAGGATTTGGTCTGCGTCCCGGTATGATGTTGGAATTCCCGACTAAACTCATTTTAGTGTGAGGTCTACTGTGTCTGAAACTCCCCTATTAGATCAAATTATCAAAAATGTGCGGGTAGTTCGTCCCCATCAGGATGCAATCGAACTACTTGATTTAGGAATTAAGGATGGAAAATTTGCTCAGATTGCCCCTAATATTAGCCCAGACACAGGCAAAGAGGTATTTGATGGCAAAAACTTGCTGGGCTTTCCTGGGGTCGTAGATGCCCACATGCACATCGGTATCTATCAACCCCTCGACAAAGATGCTGTGACTGAAACCAAAGCAGCCGCAATGGGAGGCGTGACTACCAGCTTAAATTACATCCGTACAGGACAGTATTATCTTAACAAAGGCGGCTCCTACCGCGATTTTTTTCCAGAGGTGTTGGCTTTATCGGCAGGTAATTTTTTTGTAGATTATAGCTATCACATCGCACCGATAGCTAGCCAGCATATCGACGAAATACCTTTATTGTTTGAAGAACACGGTGTTTCTTCGTTTAAAATCTTCATGTTTTATGGCGGCTATGGGTTGCATGGTTTGTCAGACCAGCAAAACCTCTTTTTAATGATTAATAAAGAGGAACGATACGACTTCGCTCATTTTGAATTTATTATGCGTGGTCTAACTCGTTTGATGGAAAAACATCCAGAAGCGCGAGATACTATCAGCTTGAGTTTGCACTGCGAAGTTGCAGAAATTCTCAACGCCTACACCAAAATAGTTGAAAACGATTCTAGTCTTAGCGGATTACACGCTTATAGTGCAGCACGTCCTCCTCATTCCGAAGGGTTAGCAATTTGCATTGCTTCTTATTTGGCACATGAGACTAACTGTGCAAATATCAATTTATTGCACCTGAGTTCGCGTAAAGCAATGGAAGCAGCTTTGACTATGCAAACTGCTTTTCCTCATATCAACTTTCGGCGAGAAGTTACTGTCGGACATTTGCTATTAGATGTCGATACCCCTAATACAATTTGGGCAAAAGTTAACCCTCCGATTCGTCCCCGTGCCGATGTGGAATACTTATGGCAAGCAGTACTCAACAATCAGGTAGATTGGATAGTTAGTGACCATGCTTGCTGTTCTGCTGAACAAAAAAGAAGTGCTAAAGACCCGAATAATATTTGGTTAGCAAAGTCTGGTTTTGGTGGTACAGAATATTTACTTTCTGGTGTATTTAGTGAAGGTAGCAAGCGGGGGATGTCCTACAACCATATCGCTAAATTGTTATCTTGGAACCCATCGCGGCGCTTTGGTTTGTTAGAAAAAGGTGATATTGCCATTGGCTATGATGCTGACTTAGTGTTGGTAGACCCCAATGAAACCTTTGTGGTACGTGCGGCTGAGTCGGAGTCACAACAAGGTTATACACCCTTTGAAGGAGTAGAGTTAACTGGGCGAGTGAAGAGTACTTTTTTACGGGGAAATCTTATTTACAACAATGGGCAGGTTTTAGGTTCTCCTAGTGGGCGCTATTTAAAAAGAACATAGAGTTTTAAACACTTGTATTGTCCAGAAACTCCATAACTACCTTTGATATCTCTTCAGGTATTTGGTTCATCATGCAGATGGTTCCACCTGGAAAATCCACAACCTTACCGTGAGGAATTGCTTTTGTAATGAAAAAGCGATCTTTTTCTTTTGCTAAACCCAATTTTTCAAATTCTTCCACATCATGAATACCCCATAACATTAGGGTTGGACATTTTATCGAACTAAATCTTTCTGCCGCATCTAGGCAGTAATGGCCTACAGCCCAAACTGCATATAAAGGATAGCCAAAGCATTTCAAATCATCTAAAACCCAACGATGATTTAACTCAGCAGAGCCTGCATAACTGGCACGGGCTGACCATCTTTCGATTAGGTGTGAACCATCTTCTTTGATGTTAAACCCTTTAGTAAATCTCCTTGATAGCTCCGCTTTGCCCTCTTCACCGAAGCCTGCTACATTGCACAAAATAATTTTTTCAACACGCTCAGGAGAAGTTGCTGCAACTTCTCCCGTTATAAAAGCGCCAAAGTGATGTCCAAGAATACTCGTTGTTTTTATACCTAGCTCATCTAAGAGTGTAATGACAGTTTTTGCATAGTCTGCAATAGTGTACATTCTCGGTGGTTTATCGGAGTCACCAAAACCCATCATATCCATCGCTATCACGCGGTACTTTTTTACCAAAATGGACATTAATTCTCGATATTCGTCACTACTGCGAGGGTTCATATGCAGTAGTAATAAAGGCTCTCCTTCACCGCCTATCCGATAAAGAATCTGTCCATCTTCAGTGTCTAAAAAAGCTCGCTTGATTGGTTTATTCATAGTACCCTGATAAATTTAGAATTTATATCAGCCTTTATTTAACTTCTTCAGCAAATTACTTTTTCTGTGCTATGTTTTGTAACCATTCAATCAGGGGTCTTAAGGTTCCTGGCAATGCTGCCTCACTGACAGTCACTGTATGCTGCTTACCGTTATCTTCTACTGTTAACTTATACTGAAAGCGATCGCTCTGGGGATTTGGCGAAGTAATTAGTTCAGGTAGCCTAAATAAATCAGCAACTTCCACCAGTCGGGGAAGTGTCGCAGCTTCATGTGGCGGGAGAGTGTCTGTATCAACGGTTGTCTTCTTGCTGATCCCGGCAAAGCCGCCCGTGCGTTCAAATGATACCCGCATTTTTTTGCTCTCCGTTGTGTTATTTAGTTGGGATAAATACAAAGATTGGGAGATGATAGTTCTCACCTCCCAGTTTAGTAACAACAAACAACAGATTTATCTGTCCTGAGTGCTAAGTATTGACTATTTACTCCTAACTCCTAAGTCTAAATAACTCCAACCTTTTGCCAAGCGTTCTGCACAGCTTTCTGCTCATTACTGTCATTACCGTAGAGTTCGCCAGCAACTTGAATGGTGACGTTGGCAGCTTTTTTAAAATCTGCTTTGGGACGCAGGCGATCGCGTAAAGTTACATACCATATTTTACCAGCTTTTTCCCAAGCATAGCCACCAATCTCAACAGCCGCTAGATAAAAGGCATAGTTAGGGATTCCTGAGTTGATATGCACTCCAGCATTATCTTCAACACCTGTATATTTATCTTTGATATGGGCTGGTTGAGGATCTTTACCCAGTACTGGATCATCATAAGCTGTTCCCGGTGTTTTCATCGAGCGGAGGGCAACACCTTTGACAGTGGGTACTAAAAGACCTTCACCAATGAGCCAGTCTGCCTCTTGTGCAGTCTGATTTTTGGTCTTTTGTTTCACCAGAGAACCAAAGACATCAGAAAACGACTCATTCAGTGCGCCTGGTTCGCCATAATACTGTAAACCCGCTTCATACTGAGTTATCCCATGAGTTAACTCATGTCCAATCACATCAATTGATTTCGTGAAGCGTTGAAACAGTTCTCCGTCACCATCACCATAAACCATTTGGTCGCCGTTCCAAAAGGCATTGTCATATTTGACGCCATAATGCACGGTGGAGTCTAAACGTAATCCTTTGTCGTCAATAGAATTGCGATCGAAAATCTCATGAAACAAATCATAAGTCGCACCCGCAGCATCGTAGGCTTCATTAACTGCTGCATCACTGCTTGGTGGATCTCCTTCAGCACGTACCAATGTACCAGGAAGTTGCTGGCCATATTTGGCATCGTAGATAGTGCGGCGCTTCTCACCCGGAGAAGGTGCAAAGGATACATTACCTATGACATCTCTGCGTCCGCGAAGCTGTGCCGAAACATTTAATGTATGAAAAGCCCAACTACGCTGCTGGGGATTCCCATTTACAACTACATTTTCCAACATGTGGGGCGGGACAATACAACAAATAGAGCATCTAGAGTAAAGTAGATGCTCATGCTTGAACCCGGCTGATTTCTTTTTATTTCGAGCCATCCAAGATATTCTCCTTTTGAAACTAAGTGATGGCAAACAGTGGCTTGAACTCCACTAGAGAAAGGAGCAGAAAAACGAATCTAAATCGCGTGTCCCTGGTTTCTTTTCTGAAGAAAATTTTCTACTCTGTATTTTCGGATAGGTCTGTAGAGGATTGATAGTACCCGTGAGGGTACTTCTGATATGGAAATATTGTATAAAAGCACAAAGCCAGCTTAATTACGGCAAGTTTCAGCCAAAATCTTTGCGTGAGTTAGCAAGACCTCCTTTACAGTCCTAATGAGTTTATATATTAGTTCTGATCGAGGAATTAATGTTATTTATTGCTATTTTGTTACTATCAAGCTGTTAATGCTATAAATACCCATTGGAGACAGGAAAATCCCAAATATAGACATCCAAAGCCTCAAATTTTCACAGCCAGCCACCAAAGACCGCCAGACCATAATATTTCCAAGGCACTGCAACTATCTTAAATCCAGCTTTGCTCAACATTTGTAAATGAGCATCCAAAGTAGCTAGCTGGTCTTGACTGGAGTAACATTGGGTGCTACTCGCGCCAAGCTTCGCACGAATGCCAGTGTCAAAATCCGCAGTATTTGCGAATACCTCTCCGGGAAATACATTTTGCATAGGAATTGGAAAAAATAGACAAACTCATCAATATTAATCATTCCCAAGGTATATACTACATCGGTGGGAGGAACTTTTAGTATTAAAATATCGGAGGTGAACTACCCAACACCCATCTGAGTACAGATAGGGTGTGGGCTTCCGGTTTCATCGACAGATGCCTTTCTACCTTTCGGATTATTGGACTTACTCCGCCTCAACTCGGCAATAACGGGATTCCCTCCGCCATTAGATAATATCCGAATACCTTCTGTCCTTATATTTAAAGCGGCGTTGCCATCACGATCATGATGAGTATTGCACTTGGGGCAATCCCACTCTCTCACATCTAGCAGCAATTCATCTAGAATATGACCACACCAGGAACAGGTTTTTGAACTGGGGAAGAATCGACCTATTTCCACAAGTTGTCCGTCTCTGTCCTTCAACTTGTAATCAAGAAAATTGATAAACATTCCCCAGCCCACATCGGATATTGATTTTGCTAGCTTGTGGTTTCGCACCATTCCCTTAACGTTGAGATTTTCTACAACGATGACTTGGCTTTCGTCTACCAGTTTTCTGCTGAGTTTATGCAAAAAATCCTGGCGGGAATTTGATACTCTTTCATAAACCTTAGCTACAAGTTTTTTGTGTTTATTTCTGGAATTACTTCCTTTAAGTTTTCGAGCAAACTTTTTCTGTGTTCGAGCTAGATTTTTCTCGTGACGATATAGGTGTTTTGGGTTGGAATGCTTAGTAACTTTTTCACCATCATGAACAATAGCGAAGTCCTTTAAACCCAGATCAATACCAAGTATTTTATCGCCACTTGATTCATGCACAGTAGATTCTACCTCAACTAGGATTGAGGCGAAGTACTTGTCTGTAGCGACGCAGATTAAATAAGTTACGACTATACGCAGGAATAAAGGATACAACAATGACTCGCGTTGTCGAAGAACTTATTGACTCGTTGAAAATCCCAGAGAGTGGCAATTCGTCAACGACCAACATTGCTGATTAAACGTAGTTTAATCAGCAATGTTGGTCAATTCCGACGCTCGTTCGCCCTTGGCGTCTCCCCTTGGGAGAGGACTCGCTACCGCTTCTCTACGAGACGCTACGCGAACGCTATCATTGCCCAGAATTCATCCTACACTCCCCTGAGTACAGGGTGAGATGTGGGGCTTCTTCTGCTTTAAGCTAAAATATGTCTTATGTCTCGTTCCCAGTCTCCGACTGGGAATGTCTAATGTGAGGCTCCGCCTCTTACAGCAAATCGCAATCAAACGCACCACGGATAAAAGTACTAAAACCAATGCTGGGCTTTATTTTAGAATTAATTTTTGTAGCGGGTTTGATAAAAAACTGCTGTAACTTGCGGCAGAGCCGCAATGAGGTGCATTTCCAGCCAGAGGCTGAAAACGAGGTTTTGAAAGTTTATGAACAAAGTTAATTCTGAGCAGCCTGATATCACAGATAACGATATGCTCCCAGAATATGATTTTACAAATGGTGTTCGTGGGAAACATTACCAAGCTTATCGGCGTGGACATACTGTTACCATTTATCAAGCTGATGGCACAACTGTTGTACAGCACTTTACCCTTGAAGATGGGGTAGTGATGCTTGATCCCGATGTACGAGAATATTTTCCTAATGAAGAAACTGTCAATCAGGCTTTACGCACATTGATTAGTCTGTTCCCGAAAAATCACGAATCAATTACACCTGAATCTGTTGAATAATCTGCATCGTCTCTACACTAACTGTGCAGACTCTTTGTAGTAAATCTATTACCTTTTCTTTGTAATCTGCAAATCGATATGTATTGAATTTTTCAGCAATTGTCGGGTCTTTAGGTTTCTTTTCTTTGTATTGATCTAAAAGGATGTTTGAAAAGTCTACGCTTGTATCTAGATCCCCCCTAGCCCCCCTTAAAAAGGGGGGAATAACGTTCTCAAAGTCCTCCAATTTATCGGAGGATTTAGGAGGATCTAAAGTTTTGGATACCTCAGTCACCACTTTTCAAATAACCTCTAATATCCATTCCAAAGCACAACGATTACCAAGGCGATATTCCCAAGCAATTTTGGGGACGCCTTCTAAAGTGCTTGTATCATCTAAAATAATGGTTCCATTGGCTGTATCAGCTTTAAGTTTTGCCTTTGGTGTCCTATTATTATCTTCAGCCAAAGGTAAATCAATTCTAAATTGGTGCGTTACACTCTGTTAACGCACCCTACCAATTAAGACACCTACTCGTCAATTTGACCAACGCGGCGGATATTCAAAATGTCGCTCATTTTCTTAATTTGGACGAACACTTGCTCTAGTTGAGAGCGATCGCGTATATCTATTCCTAAGTCCATCAATGCAGGTTGACCAATAGAGGTTTTCACCTGAGCATGGCGGACATTGATCCCTTGGTCACTCAATCGTGACAAAATATCCTTTAGCACCCCTACGCGGTCAAGGGCTTCAATTTGAACATCCACTGGATAGGTATGCGGACGACCACTATTTTCGGCGCTTGGGTTCCACCTAACTGGTACTAAACGCTCATACTCCACAGTCTCCAGATTATGGCAGCCTTGGCGATGAATTGAAATCCCCCTACCTCGCGTTACCACACCAATAATCGGTTCGCCAGGAATCGGGGTACAACACCCAGCTAAATAATACACCAAACCTTCTACCCCAACAATTGGCGAATCTGTGGAGCGAGAGGTAGTTGCAGGTGCATCTCGCAAAGCTTTTGATGTGGTTGGTTCTTTGGGGATAAATAGCGGCACAGTAGAAACTGGTTGTTGTCCCTTCGCTACTTCTCGCCAACGATTTAGCACTAGGTTCAAGGTAATTTCTCCGTAACCCAAACCGGCAAGTAAATCGTCCACACTGTGGTAGTTACACTTTTGGGCGACAGTCTCCATCGCATCCGACTTCAGCAAACTATCAAAACCAGTTTTACCTAGTTCCTTTTCTAACAATTCCCGTCCACGAGCGACATTTTCTTCCCGGCGCGATCGCTTGTACCATTGTTTTATCCGATATTTCGCTGCCGAAGTTCTGACAAAGTTCAACCAATCTAAACTCGGATGGCAGTTCTTTTGAGTGAGAACCTCTACAATATCGCCATTTTGCAGCCGCGTTGACAGTGGCACCATTCGCCCATTCACCCGCGCCCCTGAACAGTGGTTTCCTACTTCCGTATGAATGCGATAAGCAAAATCTACAGTGCTTGAACCGGGACTTAAAGGAACAACATCCCCCTTAGGGGTGAAGACATAGACATCATCTTCAAATAAATTATCTTTGACGCTATCAAGATATTCTTGTGCATCCTTGAGATCAGTTTGCCATTCCAGCAGCTGCCGCAGCCAAGTAAACTTGTCATCTGTCGCTGTCAAATGGCTAATGCTAGAACCTCCTGTTTCTTTATACTTCCAATGGGCGGCAATCCCATACTCGGCGATATGATGCATTTCGATTGTCCGAATTTGCACCTCCAAAGGACGACCAGTTAATCCAATCACCCCAGTGTGCAATGACTGGTAACGGTTAGGCTTTGGCAGTCCAATATAGTCCTTAAATCTCCCAGGAATTGGCCGAAAAGCATCATGAACCACCGCCAACGCCCGATAGCAATCCTGATTGGTTTGAACAATAATCCGCAGCGCTGCCAAATCGTAAATTTCATGAAATTCCTTTTGCTGCCGATGCATTTTTTGGTAAATGCTATAAAGGTGCTTGGGACGACCACTGATATCCTGAAAGTGGATTCCGGTTTCCTGCAAACGTTCTCGCAAAATGTCTGTAGCTTTGGCCAATTTCTCTTCTCGCGCCGTCCGTTTTTCGGAAACGTACTCTTGCATTTGGCGAAAAGCTTCCGGTTCCAAATACTTAAAAGCCAAATCTTCGAGTTCCCATTTAATCCGCCAAATCCCCAAGCGATTGGCTAAGGGTGCGAATATATCTCGCGTTTCCTGGGCACTGCGGCGGCGGCTGGCCTCTGACATATATTGTAAAGTTCGCATATTATGCAAACGATCTGCCAATTTCACCACAATTACCCGAATATCTTGCGCCATTGCCAAAAACATCCGCCGGAAGTTTTCGGCTTGGCTTTCGGTTTTGCTGGTGAAATTGATTTTAGAAAGCTTGGTGACACCTTCGACCAATTGTCGTACTTCTGGGCCAAAGCGTTCTTCTATGTCTTGACTTGTAACTTCTGTATCTTCGACGACATCATGGAGAAATCCAGCTGCTATCATAGCAGCACTGCCTCCCAAGTCACGCAGCAAGTCAGCCACAGCAATGGGATGAGCAATGTATGGTTCTCCCGATTTGCGGTATTGACCTTGATGCAGTTGGTAAGCAAATTCAAATGCCCGGCCAATTAAGACTGCATCATTATGCCTTCGGTCATCTTCCGCTTCGCCGTTACTTGTCGATGACTCCTTCAAACATTTTTTCAACCATTCCGGAATGGCTAGATCAAGTGATGAATTTATCGCTAGACTGCTCATAGAATTGGGTTTAGAGTGGATCGGTAGATAGGTGAATGATAAATAAAACTAGCAGCATCGCCCTGAAAAAATGCTGTTGCCCAAAGACGGGTGGAAAAAGCAGTGTAAGGATGATTCTCCAATTGCCGATAGCGCAGCCTTAGCGACGCCGAAACGTCTGGTAGTCATCCAGTTTGAGCTTCAAGGATCATAAAAAAAGAAAATCCATTGATGGCAAACAAAGCCTCAAACCAGAATTTGAGGCTTTTAGTGGTGATAAGTCTTTAAGAAAGTTTATTGTAGAAGAAAAATAACTTGACATTAATACTATCTTAACTAGCACTGGATGTCTTTAAACCGTGAGAAATATCTAGCATTTGTAAACTTGCTAGAGCAATTACGCTCCGATGCCACAACTACCCAACTCGTTGCACTCGAACTGCGGCAACGTGTAGCCACGTTGCAGCAATTTTTCGGGCAAGAGATTGTGCCTTTGGCTGATGAAAACTGGCGAGTGCAGTCTTATCAAACAGAGATGAGCAAGCAATTGCGCCTGTTGGCAATAGATATGATGTTTTTCCAAGGAGCGCGGCAAGCATCTACTGTACAAACGAGACTTCAAACGATTAGCGATCGCTTGACAACCCTCATTCAATACTGTGATGCTATTCTGCAACCAGAAGCGGAGGGAGAAAAATAACAATTGTTCACCTTTTTCTCTAATTTCTCCATCATCTCATTTATGAACTATACTGGAAAGTTATTTTGGTAACAAGTTGGGAATGGGGAGTTAGAAGTTATAAGAATTCTTCCCATTCTCTTTCAACCAGCACTAATACCTTTGAGCAGAAGATTCATGGTGCGGCGCATGTATGCTTCTACTGGCTCGGTTGTGGGTTTAAAGATCAGTGCATAATATAGTGACCCGCTCACAAGATCGATAATTAGGTCTACATCTGCATTATTGTGAATTTCGCCTCTAGACTTGGCACGCTCAAGTACTTGAGAAAAGGCTTCACGTCGGAATTTTGTATATTTTGTCCAATAGACTTCGGCAAACTGAGGATTGCTAGACGCTGTACTAATTATCAGCGCCAGTGTCTGACGACCAAGGGGACTATCTATTTTTTTGGCGGCATTATTAATCAGGATATCCATGTCTCCCCAAAAGCTGCCAGTATCGGGGATCGCTAAATCATCCCTCAAACTTTCTATCGCGTCTGCAACTAGTTCTTCTTTGGAAGTGTAACGCCGATAGATCGTCGTTTTGCCAACTCCAGCACGGGCAGCGATCGCTTCTATACTCATGCTTTCATATCCTACCTCTGCAAGCAAGTCTAAAGTCGCTTGCAGAATAGCTTGGTCGGCTTGGATGCTGCGTGGGCGTCCAGAGGTGCTGTTGATTTGCTTACTCATAAAAATATCATCCCCAAGCAATATCTTTTTGGCCATTTACTCTTACTTTTGGGCATAGAACATAGCTTCTGGGAAACAAATAAGCCTCATAACCCAATTCTCATGCACTAAAACAGCAGCAATGACCATCCATCTTTAGCATAGGTATTTCTGCCACTTTTCATGGAAAACTCTCTTGACCATTTTTATATGATACGCTACCGTAGCGTATATATACAATACTTAATTTTAGCTTTGGAGTAACCCAACTAAGGCATTGCTTGACATCTCCCAAATATTATTTGTGCTAAATAATGGCTACCAACATTAAACCTTCTAGTTTTGACCAATTTGGTTATGTCCACGGCCCATTGAAGTGGGCGATCGCTTTGACGGCTTCTCTGGGTGCAATTCTAGAAGTAATTGATACCAGTATTGTTAACGTTGCCCTGACGGATATGCAAGCTAGCCTTGGTGCAACTGTCAGCGAAGTAGGCTGGGTGGTAACTGGATATGCGATCGCTAATGTCGTCTTAATTCCCTTATCTGCATGGCTGGGAGATTACTTTGGACGCAAAACCTACTTTATCTTTTCGTTGATTGGCTTTACCCTGGCCTCGGTTTTATGCGGGTTGGCATTTAATCTCCCGATGCTAGTTTTGTCTCGAATTCTTCAAGGTTTATGTGGTGGCGGGTTGCTAGCTAAAGCCCAAGCGATTTTGTTCGAGACTTTTCCACCTGCTGAACAGGGATTCGCACAGGCAGTTTTTGGGATAGGTGTAATTTCTGGCCCAGCCATCGGCCCAACTTTAGGGGGATTCTTGGTAGATGGTTTGGGCTGGCGCTGGATTTTCTTTGTGAATATTCCTTTCGGGATCATTGCAGTGGCGATGTCCTTGGCATTTTTGCCCAAAGATAAAGATAAGAGCGAGACACAAAGTCAAGCCGTCGATTGGTTCGGGATTGGGTTTTTGGTGATTGCTATTGGCTGTATGCAAACTTTGTTAGAGGAAGGAGAGACAGACGACTGGTTTTCCTCCAGTTTCATCACCACGTTGGCGATCGCTAGTATTATCGGCTTAGGGTTGTTTATTTGGCGAGAACTGAAAACAGATCACCCGGCTGTAGATTTGAGAGTTTTGCGTCACCGTTCTTTAGCTGCGGGAAGCGTTCTCTCAGCTGTGGTGGGTATGGGACTTTATGGCACACTCTTTGCTGTGCCGATATTTGCTCAGAGTGTGCTGCACTTCACGGCAACGCAGACAGGACTATTGTTAGCACCCGGTGCTTTAGCGTCTGCGATCGTTATGGTTTTATTAGGCAAACTGTCTAATAAAATTGATGCCCGATTTTTAATTGCAATGGGCGCTGTCGGATCATCTGGAGTCATGTTTCAACTAGCAGCAATTACCCCACAAACTGGCATAGATGATTTATTTTGGCCATTGGTATGGCGTGGGGCTTTTACTGTATTGATGTTTCTGCCTTTGAGTTTGGCAGTTTTAGGCCCGCTACCCAAACAGGATATTTCTGCCGGCTCTGGTTTCTACAACCTTACCCGACAACTCGGTGGTAGCATTGGCATTGCTCTACTCACCACTTTGCTTGACCGACGAGAAGCTTTTCATCGAGCCATCCTGTTAGCAAAACTTAGTCCTTATGACCCAGAAACCAGTCAGCGCCTCGATGCCCTCAACGGGGCACTCCAAGGTCAAGGTATGGATGCGACAACGGCTCAACAACAAGCACTAGCTTTATTAAGTCAAACAGTAGATATTCAATCTGCGGTTTTGTCTTACGCAGATTGCTTTCGAGTGGTAGGGGTAGGGTTCCTTTGCTCATTACCTCTGTTGCTATTTCTGGGTAAAGGCGGCGCAGGAGCGAAAGCGCCAGTCGGTCACTAAAGGTAAGGTAAGAAATTCCCTGATGACAAAACTACGTAAAAACACGTGTTTTAAACGATTCTCTGTCGGCAGTCACAGAAGAAAGTTAATACACACGGATTTATCTCGATCAAAAAAAGTAAAAGTCCCACTCAAAACTGAGTGGGACTATGTGAAGTCTTATTGCTAAAATTAGAAATCTTGATCTTAGAAAAAGTTCATTATTGTAATAATTCCAACGCTGGTTAACATCATTAAAGCGCCCATAATTATAGATTCGCTTAATGGACTGCGGGATTTTGAATTGTTCATTTAAGTAAATCCTTTTTGTTAATAGTTACTTAACCATATCAAAATCAGTATAAATATGCATGAAAGTAGTGTAAAACTTAAATTCCCGTAAACTTTCTTAGTAAATACTATTATTTATCTCTATGTAATAATTCTTACTGGGCATTGGGTATGGTTATTCTTCTTGTCCCGATTCCCACAATGTAGTAATTTCCGAACAAAATGATTACCTTATCTCCGAGCGGAATACGGGCCTTTATAGGATAAGATCAATATCAAGCAAGGTAAAAATATTTGAATAGAAGATTATCATGACAGTCTCCACGGCATCTAGAAACCAAGCGATCGCTTTTGACTTAGAAAAATTAAATCAGCAATTTGAAACTGCCACTCCCAAAGAAATACTGGCATGGTCTATAGAAAATATCCCAACGGGACTGGTGCAAACAAGCGCCTTTAACGTGGATGACATGATAATTACCCATATTCTTTACAGTGAACTGAAGCATCCCGTTCCTGTGATCTTTCTCGACACTTTGCACCACTTCCCTGAAAGCCTAGAATTAGTAGCCAAAGCCATACAAATCTACAACCTCGATCTGCAAACTTTCAAAACTCCCGACGTAAACACCCGCGAAGCCTTTGAAGCCAAATACGGCGACAAACTTTGGGACACGGATATTGCCAAATTCCACCACATTACAAAAATTGAACCACTGCTACGGGGTCTAGATGAACTCAACAGCATCGCTTGGATTACCGGACGCCGACGGGATCAAGCAGTAACCCGTGCGAATATGCCCATATTTGAATTAGACGGTAAAGGTCGGCTGAAAGTAAATCCTATAGCTACCTGGACACGTCAAGACAGCTGGGTTTATGTGGCTGAACATGGAGTCATCTACAACCCCCTCCACGACCAAGGTTATCCCAGCATCGGCGACCAACCCATCACCACCAAAGTAGGCGAAGGCGAAGACGAACGCGCCGGACGCTGGCGGGGAAGTGATAAAACAGAATGTGGAATTCATATTTAGTTGTTACGTATTGGTCATTAGTCATTAGTATTTAGACAAATGACTAATGACTAATGACTAAGGACAAATATGATTAAAATCCTCCACCTCTCCGACATCCACATGGGAAGCGGCTTCTCCCACGGACGAATTAATCCGGCAACGGGATTAAACACACGATTGGAGGATTTTGTCAATACATTGTCTATATGTATTGACCGAGCGCTCACAGATACCGTCGATATGGTGATATTTGGTGGTGATGCTTTCCCGGATGCTACACCACCGCCTTATGTACAACAAGCTTTTGCTAGCCAGTTTCGCCGTCTGATGGATGCCAATATTCCCACAGTGCTGTTGGTGGGCAATCATGACCAACATTCCCAAGGACAGGGAGGAGCGAGTTTAAATATTTACCGCACTTTGGGAGTGCCAGGGTTTGTTGTCGGTGATACATTAACTACGCACTGCATCCAAACCCGTAATGGCAAAGTGCAAGTAATTACCCTGCCTTGGCTGACTCGTTCGACCTTGATGACTCGCCAAGAGACTGAAGGTTTATCTTTGGCGGAAGTCAACCAACTATTAACGGAACGTCTGCGAGTTGTTCTAGAAGGGGAAGTCCGCCGTCTTGACCCCGATGTGCCTACTATCCTTTTGGCTCACTTGATGGCTGACAATGCTACCTTGGGCGCAGAACGCTTTTTGGCAGTAGGTAAAGGCTTTACTCTACCCCTATCTTTGCTGACGCGACCTTGTTTTGATTATGTAGCGTTGGGACACGTCCACCGCCATCAAAATCTGAATAAATCTAACAACCCACCGGTGATTTATCCAGGCAGTATTGAGCGGGTAGATTTTAGCGAAGAAAAGGAAGACAAAGGCTATGTAATGCTGGAACTTGAGCGGGGAAGCGCTGAGTGGGAATTTTGTCCCTTAACAGTTCGGACTTTCCAAACCATTGAGGTGGATATCTCAAAAGCAGATGATCCGCAAGCGGTGTTAATGAAAGCGATCGCCAAGTATGATATTCAAGATGCTGTAGTGCGGCTAATTTACAAACTCTGCTCCGAACAGATGGATTTAATTGACAGTTCTTCTCTACATACTGCTTTAAGTCCCGCTCACACCTACACCATTCAAGCAGAATTAGTAAGTCAATTAGCCAGACCCCGGATTCCTGAATTGAGTGCAAGTAGTAGCATCGACCCAATGGAAGCCTTGAAAACTTACCTAAACAATCGCGAAGACCTCAAAGATATAGCAGCATCAATGATGGATGCTGCCCAGAAGTTGCTAGCAGATGATGTGGAAGTTTGGCTGAAAGCAGCAACTAATGAGTAGGATAAAATAATTCGTGATTCGTAATTAACAATTCTACAAATTCTTGCTTATTTGTTAGGAAATTCATATACCGATAAACCCAACTTTGGGATGATTGCCACGGGAAGCGAATAGATGTGTACTGAGTTTTTTCAAACATCAAATACGATTTCTATATATTAGTTACCATTAAGTAATGGAAAAATGTCTGATATTTGAATAGTAGTGATTACAGGAGTCAGCAGACAATGAAAATTAGAGGAATCAAACGCGGTCAAACTATTGAATTATTAGAGCAAATTCACAGTATTCCTGATGGGGCAGAAATAATCGTTAATCTAGAACTTACTTCTACTAAACCTGTTGTAGAAAAACTAGACTTAACAGATGAAGAAAAGCTAGCAAAATTGAATAAATTATTTGGAACTTGGCAAGAACAACCAGAGTTAATCGATATCTTTGCTGAAATTGACCAGCAACGTCATACTTCCCAAGGAAGGGGTATAGACTCAATAGATAAATAGAAGAAAGAATAATGTATCTTCTAGATACTAATATTTGCATTTCATTGCTTAACGGCAATCCCAAAGTAGTAGCTATATTTAATCGCTATTTCAGCCAATGCTATCTATCTACAATAGTAGTTTCAGAACTTTACAAAGGTGTTTACTGTTCTAAGAGGATGTTTTAAAAGTCCTCCAGTCGGTAGCAAAACGTTTTAGATCCCCCTAAATCCCCCTTAAAAAGGGGGACTTTTAGAGACTTTCCCCCCTTTTTAAGGGGGGTTGGGGGGATCAACAAGTGCCTAAAATTACAGCCGACCACTTTTAAAACATCCTCTAAACAAGTTGAGAAAAATTTAGAAACACTAGCACAACTAACTGAACTATTATCCATTGAGCCATTTGATATAGATGCTGCCAGAGAATTTGGTAAAATCCAAAGTGAATTGAGGCAAATTGGTAGACCAACAGGAGAAGTAGATGCACTAATTGCTGCTGTTGTCCGTTCTCGTAATGATATTTTGGTTACGAACAATATCAAAGATTTTGAAAATATACCTAATTTGCAATTAGAGAATTGGTTAGAGTCGCAAAAAGGCTATATGAGTATTTCTACAAGTAAGCGATCGCTTGATTATATATTCTCACATCAGGAGCGATCGCTCTTTCAATAATCAGAGAATATACTATCTATAAATTCAGGGAAGTTGATGATGAAGCGAGAATTTAATCTAATTCTCGAACGAGATGCAGATGGCTACTTTGTTGCTTGCGTCCCAAATCTTCCTGGTTGTCATCCGCAAGCTAAAACTTTAGATGAGTTAGTGGAACGCATTAGAGAAGCGATTGAACTTTGTTTAGAATTTGAGGAAGAACAGCAGGATTCACTCGACTTTGTTGGTATTCAACGAGTCGCAGTTGAGATATAAGTCAATTCCCAAGATTATATTTTCTCACAATAGGGGCGATCGCATTGCTAAATCCCAGCATATCTTGATTCAGTAATGAGTGCGATCGCTAAATATGATATTCAAGATGCTATGGTGCGGCTACTTTTTTTTTAAACAGCTTTAGTAGCTAAAGAAAGTCGAGTTTCCACTACTGTTTTGTATTACTCATCACATATTTTTTAGCCAATATTATGTACTAATGCAATCGGATGTTTTCGCTTTCCCAAAGAAAAACCCGTTTTGTGAAATGCCTTGGTAAAAAAAATTGAAGTCAGATGATAAATATTATTCTATATACCCTATAATTCTCATAATCACGGTATCCATGTAGAAATACCGTAGATTTAGGGGTGATTCCAATGAGCAAGTCGCAACAACCAACACAATTAAGTAAATTCTTGAGTGAGGGGATACAGTCTTATGTCATGAAAGCCTTGCGGACTGTACAACTGTCATCTCAACACGCAATTAGAAGTTGGTTGAATGGACGCAGTATCCAAAGCTTTGTAAGTCTGTTTATTATAAGTATTTTTTTGAGTATAGCCGTTGCCTCCTGTTCTGGAAGCAGTTCAGCTAGCAAAAATGATGTTAAGTTAAAACTCGTTTCATTCTCTGTCACCAAAGCCGCTCATGACCTGATAATTCCCAAATTTATCGAAAAGTGGAAGCAAGAACACAACCAAAATGTCACATTTGAGCAAAGTTATGGTGGTTCTGGCGCTCAAGCGGCTGCTGTCATTAACGGTTCCCAAGAAGCAGATATAGTACATTTGGCACTTCCCCTCGATGTCAGTAAAATTGCTCTTGCGGGTTTGATTAAATCAGGTTGGGAAACCAAAGCTCCGCGAAGTGGTATTGTGAGTAGATCGGTTGCTGCGATCGTCACTCGCGAAGGCAACCCCAAAGGCATCCAGACTTGGGCAGACTTGGCAAAAGATGGCGTGAAAGTGATTGCGGCTAACCCAAAAACTTCTGGTATTGCTATCTGGGAATTCTTGGCTTTTTGGGGTTCGGTGACTTTAACAGGTGGTGATGAGGCAACAGCGCTAGATTATGTCACCAAAGTTTATAAGAACACCCCAATTCTAACGAAAGATGCCCGTGAAGCTAGCGATTTATTCTTCCAAAAAGGTGAGGGAGATGTCTTAATCAACTACGAAAATGAGGTGATTTTGGCAGCGAAAAATGGAACGAAGTTGCCTTATGTTGTACCCCAAGTCAATATTTCCATTGACAATCCTGTAGCGGTAGTTGATAAAAACGTTGATAAACACCGTACAAGAGAAGTTGCACAAGCATTTATTGATTTTCTTTACTCGACAGAAGCTCAACGGGAATTTGCAAAATTACAATATCGTCCTGTTAACCCCACCGTTACTCAAGAAGTAGCATCACAATATCCGCCAATTAAAACTTTATTTACATCTCAAGATTTAGGTGGTTGGGATATTATCCAGAACAAGTTTTTTGGAGATGGGGCAATTTTTGACAAAGTTCAAGCTGCGAGTAAAGCATGATATCTCTTTGTTTCATGCTGCATTCTCTACAGTTTGTAGATAGCCAAGTCACTTTATCTCAATAGATAATTTATGAGCTTTCATAGCAGATTTAAGAATAGCTTTTTTCTCACATCTTTAATACTCGTTACGAACAGTATTACTGCTTGTAACAGCGGACAAGAATTAAAAAGTCAGGTGAGTATTGATGGTGCTGCTGTAGGTTTTCCTGTTTCTTTAGCAGTTGCAGAAGAATACGAGAAGGTTAAACCTGAAGCTAAAGTTAGTGTTGCCTCAAGTGGGACTGGTGGTGGTATCAGTAAGTTTTGTGCTGGCGATATTGATATTGTTGGTGCTTCTCGTACCATTAGAGACGAAGAAATAAAAAAATGTAAAAGCAAGAATATTGAATTTGTTGAATTGCCTATAGCTCTAGATGGCATCGCCGTGATTGCTAACCGTCAAAATAACTTCGCCAAATGTCTAACTATTAAAGAGCTAGGCAAAATTTGGGGCGCAAAATCAGATGGTAAAATCTTGACTTGGAATCAAGTTAATCCCAAATTCCCTAATCAGAAGCTGAAGCTATATGCTCCAGCTTCTGATACTGGAACCTTTGATTATATGACTCAAGCTGTTACTGGCAAAGCGAAGAATGGCCGTACAGATTACACTCCCAGTCACAATCAAAACCTCCTAGTACAAGGTGTATCCGGTGATGTATCAGCCTTGGGTTATGTCGGGATATCTTACTACATTCAAAACCAAGAAAAACTTAATCTGGTAGCTGTAGAAAGTCCCACCGGAAAGTGTGAAAAGCCAGTTCCTGTAGATAATGTCATCAAAAATATCTACACACCTTTGTCTCGTCCCCTGTTCATCTATGTCAGTAAAAAATCCTTAGATACCAAGCCAGCAGTTAAAGAATTTGTAGATTTTTATCTAGAAAATTCTTGGAAGTGGGTAGATAGTGTTGGTTATGTGGCATTACCAGATGAAGCTTACGTCAAAGTCAAACAAAAATTTGCTACTGGTGAAACTGGGACAAAATTCAAAAAAGCAAAACCAGGTGAACCAATCACAAACTTTATTTAAATGAAATGCGAATCATTGTAGTCTCAGTGTAGTTAAAACTTAGCTGTTTATGCAAAATCTCAATTCTCAAGAAGATCCTTATCTACTATCTAGACAGTCACTGGATAAAAATCCATCTGAAGATATCTCTGAAAAGATTGTTGGCTTAATTTTATTCGCTTGTGCTTTAGTTTCGGTTTTGACTACTTTTGGGATTGTTGTAATTATCTTTCAGGAGACATTTGGTTTTTTCCAAGAAGTTTCCTTTGCTGAATTCTTTCTTGATACGAAATGGACACCTCTATTTGCAGATAGACATTTTGGCGTTTGGCCCTTGATTAATGGCACTTTCTTAACAACAGCTATTGCAATGGCAGTTGCTATTCCTTTGGGTTTATCCTCTGCCATTTATTTGAGTGAGTATGCTCAACCAAAAGTGGCAGCAGTTTTACGTCCAGCAGTGGAACTTTTGGCGGGCATACCTACAGTAGTATATGGTTACTTTGCGCTGTTATTCGTCACACCATTGCTACGGAATATTATCCCTCTGGAAATATTTAATGCCTTAAGTGCAGGGTTAATGATGGGAGTAATGATTACTCCTACTGTTGGTTCTATCAGCTTAGATGCTATTAAAGCAGTTCCCCGCTCTTTGCGAGAAGGATCTTATGCTTTAGGTATCACTAAACTAGAAACTATTTTTAAAGTAGTTTTACCAGCTGCGCTTTCTGGAATTATCGCCTCAATTATATTGGGTATTTCTCGCGCTGTGGGTGAAACAATGACTGTCCTCATCGCCGCCGGACTACAGCCAAAGCTGACTGTTAATTTTGCCGAATCAATAGAAACAATGACAGCTTACATGGCACAAATTTCTGGAGGAGATAGTCCACGTGGTAGTCTAAATTTCAAAACATTATATGCTGTAGGTGCTGTTCTGTTTATAATCACCCTAGCTTTGAATATTGTCAGTTACTGGATTGCAAATCGCTTTAAAGAAAAATACGATTAATAAGTATGGCTACAAGTTATCAACCAAATAGTTCTCTAGATTCTACGGCAGAATTTACCGATAATGTTGAAAGTAGAGAGACATTAGGAAAAGTATTTGAAGTAATTTTTTTGTTAGGATTACTGATTGGTTTATTTATCCTAGCATTGCTAATTTTTGATATTTTTAAAGACGGATTAGGTAGATTTTTGTCACCCGGCTTTCTGACCGAAACTCCTTCTCGTTTTGCTGACCAAGGTGGCATTCGTCCTGCAATTATCAGCAGTATTCTATTAGGAACTGTTGTGATTTTGGTAACTGTTCCTATTGGCGTCGGAGCTGCTTTATATCTAGAAGAGTATGCACCTAAAGCTTGGTGGACAGCGATTATTGAGATTAATATCAGTAATCTGGCTGGTGTACCTTCTATCGTTTATGGATTGCTAGGTTTAGGAGTTTTCAATTATCTGCTTGGGTTTGGGCCCGCTTTGATTTCTGGTGCATTGACTTTATCTTTGTTGTCTTTGCCAGTAATTATTGTCACCTCTAGAGAAGCAATTCGCGCCGTCCCAGATTCTCTGAGAAATGCTTCTTATGGATTAGGTGTTACTAAATGGCGAACTATCAGCAGTCATGTCATACCTTATGCTATTCCCGGTATTCTGACAGGGGTGATTATCTCTGTATCTCGTGCAATTGGTGATGCAGCATCTCTAATTGTTGTCGGGGCTGTAGGTTTTCTCACTTTTGACCCTGGTTTGTTCCAGAGATTTATGGCATTACCCATTCAAATTTACAGTTACATCACTCGTCCTGAACCGGGTTTTGCTAATGCAGCAGCAGCGACTATTATTGCGTTGTTGCTCTTGATTTTAGCTTTAAATGGTGTAGCAATTTATATTCGGCAACGCTTCTCAATACGTTAGATAATTAAATATCTAATTTATACATCTACAGATATTTGGAGATACGCAAAATGACTTATAGCAATAGTAGAAGTAAATCAGATAGTGCCACAATCGACCAAGATAATGGCGTTTTCAATGTTGAAGGTGTGAAGGTCTACTATGGGGAGATTCTGGCACTTTTAGATGTCTACATGAAGATTCCTGATAAACAAATTATTGCTTTTATTGGGCCTTCAGGATGTGGTAAAAGTACTTTATTGCGTTGCTTCAACCGGATGAATGATTTAATTCCTGGTGCTAAGGTTGAGGGTAGACTGAATTATCGCGATCGCAATATTTACGATCCTAAGATAAATTCTGTAAAATTACGCCGCCAAGTCGGAATGGTTTTTCAAAGACCGAATCCTTTCCCCAAGTCAATATACGAAAATATTTCCTTTGGGCCCCGTGCTAATGGTTACAAAGGTAACATTGATGAATTGGTGGAAGATTCCCTCAGACGCGCTGCTATCTGGGATGAAGTCAAGGATAAACTCAAAGAGAAGGGGACTGCATTATCTGGCGGACAACAACAACGGCTTTGCATTGCGCGTGCGATCGCCATGAAGCCAGATGTATTATTGATGGATGAACCATGTTCTGCTCTCGACCCAATTTCTAGCCGCCAAGTAGAAGAACTCTGCTTAGAACTCAAGGAGCAATACACCATCATTATGGTGACACACAATATGCAGCAAGCTTCGAGAGTGGCAGATTTCACGGCTTTCTTCAATACAGAAATTGATGAGCATGGGAAACGTCGTGGCAAATTAGTTGAGTTTAATCCTACAGCCCAAATGTTCAGTTCTCCTCAAACTAAAGAAGCTGAGGATTATATCAGTGGACGCTTCGGTTAAAGAGGCATCACAGCATAAGGGAAAGGTAAAAACTAAGTTCAGTTGTGAGCGACTATTATCAAAACCTTTCCCTTTCATCTAAATCTAGTCAACTCAATGTCCCCTTACAAAATACTTCTGTCTACTGGAATTTATATAGCGGTTCTCAGTTGAGTGAGATACAAGAACCCCACCCCCAACCCCCTCCCCGCAAGCGAAGAGGGGGCTATGACGTACCTCATGTGATTAGGAAACGCTATACTACTGTATATAAATAACTTGCAAAGGAGCTATTGTTTGGAAAACCTCCCCGAACTTTTGCAGCCTTCCTATTTTCGCATAAATTCCCACCCGTACAAGCTGAGACTAGCTAATATATATACATCTAACCATAAATAAACGGCATACAATGGAAATTCAAGAATTAAAAGCATTGATTAAAGAAACTATGCGTGAAGTTCTGCAAGAAGAAAGACTTCGCCTTTGCCAAATTCTTATTCCTTACATAAATGATGATGAGCAACGCGAACTTGAAGTCGAATTTGGTATACCTTCAGATGATGCTGAGGATGAACTAATTGATATGACCGATTGGGTAAGATATGGCAATAAAATTTCGCAAAAAAGCGATTAAATTTTTAGAAAAAGCAAATCCCGAAGATGTCGAAAATATTCGGGAGCAAATAAAGCGAATTGTTATTGCTGTCGAAGATCAAGGCATTATCCCGTTTACAGAACTAGATATCAAAAAGATGAAAGGTGATTGGGAGGGATTTTACAGACTACGTATAGGTAAAAACAAAATTATTTTTACAGTCGATATTGATTCCAAAGACATCGAAATTTACGCTGCCGAGAGGAGATGTTTATAATAAATAATTCGTAATTAGTAATTTAATAACTGGGAATTACCAAAGTAATTCTGGAAAATATACTGAGGCTTGATAGTGCTAAATAAAGGTAGTATTTGTGTTTAGTACTTATACTGTGTATTATGTTTAAGCCTCTGTCATTTGCTTTACTTGCAGCTACTATTCTAGTTGCATCAATCAATAATCCCAGTAATACTTTAGCTCGAACTTGTGCCTCTAAGTGTGGGTCGCACCCAATTCAGTTTACACCTGGGCAACACATCCGAGTTGAAGTTATAAATAGCACACCTAACCTGATTAAAATTCAAAAACCCTCCGGGACTGATGCAATATCCTTGAGTCCAGGGCAGAAATTAAATCTAGAACAAATAGACGGTACGGAGCCAAATACATCTCTGATATTTTGGAGTGAAACAGGTTTATCACTACAAGCAATTGTCTCGAAACCTAACTTTGGTACATTGCGGCTTGAACTCCGTCCGACTTTGCGCTCTCCAGGCGATCGCTCGTTATATATTATGGATGATGGTAGGATAAACGTGTTTTAGATAGCAAATAATGTTATTAGTTATGAGTTAAGAAACAACTTTCAATTCAACACTCATAACTAAAAAATCCTAACTTTATACTGTGCTAGACCGACCTGTATCTGAACTCTCAAAACCTCGCAAGCGCTTACCTAATCAGCGCTGGCAGATTTATCTGCAAAAACCAGAATTTGCCCAAAATTTGGCGGTTTTGACAAATATTTCCCCGATTGTCAGCCAGTTATTGATTAATCGGGGTATGGAAACACCAGAACAGGTACAAGCATTTTTAGATCCAGAGTCTTTAGTTTTGCCTTCGCCGTTAGAAGATTTCCCAGATTTAGCGATTAGTTTGGAGCTGTTGCAAAATGCGATCGCTTCTCAAACAAAAATTGCTATCTGTGGTGACTACGATGCTGATGGGATGACCAGCACTGCTCTACTTTTACGTAGTCTCCGCACTTTAGGCGCACAGGTAGATTATGCTATTCCCAGTCGGATGCACGAAGGCTACGGTATTAATAAACGCATAGTAGAAGAATTTCACAGCGAAGGTGTAGGACTAATTCTGACTGTAGATAATGGCATCTCTGCATTTGAACCAGTTGCTAGAGCGAGAGAACTTGGTCTTGCAGTTATTATCACCGATCACCACGATCTCCCCCAAAAATTACCGCCAGCTAACGCTATTCTCAACCCTAAACTAATAGCTGAATCCTCACCTTATCGGGGTGTTGCTGGTGTTGGTGTTGCCTACATTTTGGCAGTATCTCTAGCACAACAGTTAGGGGAGACTAAGGGTTTAATCCAGCCGATGCTAGCACTATTTACACTGGGAACGATCGCAGATTTAGCTCCCTTAACTGGCGTAAATCGCCGCTGGGTGAAACGTGGTTTACAGCATTTACCCAAATCCAACTTACCTGGGGTGCGGGCATTAATTCAGGTAGGTGGCGTACAGGCCAGAGGAGAGGGAGCAGAGGAGAAAATCCCCAATCCAAAATCCAAAATCCAAAATCCAAAATCGTTAAAGCCTGAAGATATCGGCTTTCGCCTGGGGCCGCGAATTAATGCTATTGGTCGGATTGGTAATCCCCAGACTGTCATTGAATTGCTAACTACAGATGATATGGGGGTGGCGCTGGAACTGGCAATGCAGTGTGAACAAACAAATGCCAGTCGTCAGCTAATGTGTGAGCAAATTGAACAAGAAGCGATCGCTTTTGTAGAGACAGAATTTGTGGCGTCTCTACAACTTGACCGTGTATTAGTTGTTGTTCAACCCAATTGGCATCACGGCGTTATTGGGATTGTCGCCTCCCGCTTGGTGGAACGCTATGGCGTTCCCGTGTTTATCGGTACTTATGAGGATGAGGAACACATACGCGGTTCAGCACGAGGAATTCCAGAGTTTCATGTGTTTGAAGCTTTGGAATATTGTCACGATTTATTAGGCAAATTCGGTGGACACAAAGCAGCCGGGGGATTCTCTCTACCAGCAGAGAATTTACAGATGTTGCGATCGCGTTTGATTGAGTTTGCTAACCAGTGTCTTGAACCTCAGCATCTCAAACCTCTGCTGAAAATTGATGCCGAAATCAACCTTAATCACATCAATCAGCAGCTTTATCAACAGCTTAATGCTCTACACCCCTGCGGTATGGACAACCCCGATCCAGTTTTCTGGACACCTAATGTCCAAGTGGTTGAGCAAAAAATTGTTGGTAAGGGTCACATTAAACTGACAATTGCCCAAACTATTGATCATCAGGAGTATAAAATTAAAGCGATCGCCTGGCGTTGGGGCGACTATTTTCACCTACCATCGCGAGTCGATATTGCTTACAAACTGCGAGAAAATTACTTTAACGGTAACACCACCATCGAGCTAGAGTTAATAGGAGTCAGACTGCCAATTCAGCTTCAACAATTTTTTGCTTTGCCACCTATCCAATCAAGCACAACTTTTGAGTACAACCAGCGACATTATACTTGTGGTTTCTATAAAAACGGTATTGAAGCAGAATTAAGAATTAAAAATTCTGAAGGTAAAGTATTAGCCATGCAGCCAGGACATATAATTGGTTTGCTGGGCACTAATCGTCAAAACGCCAAACAAGTTGATATTTCTCAACCACAGTATGACAATATTATCCAAGCTGCTCTTCAGGCGTTATCAGTGTTGAGTGCTGAGTTATGAGTTATGAGTTTTAAATTCCAAAATTTTCTTCTACTCAGCACTCAGCACTCTTATAAGTTGCCGTTGCGAAATGCCAGCACAAAGATTACTGCTGGGCCAGCAATCACAATTAGCGCCACGGACAGCAATTGGAAGATAACTTCCCAATTGATACTGGTAAAAGCGTTAAACAAGTCAGATGCAGCGTCAAACATTTTTCCTTTTCTCCTCTCAATTGTCTTAAAAAAATTCAATAACTTAATTACAAAGCCCGAAATCGATCATATCTGGCTATGGTCTGTTATATTTAATTTACTTAACAAAATTATAACAAAAGATATAAAAACGCAAAATATAGGGATTGGGGGCTGGGTACTGGGAAAATTTTTCTCAATCCCCAATCCCGGATTTCTCACAAGCAATAAAAAATCAATTGACATGACCTGATTTCAAAAATTAGCCCTTATCTATATCTAGCGGTTCCCCGGAGTACTATAGTCTGATATGACTGTAATTGTCCAAACAAGGGAGTACGGATAAATCCTGATGTTCTTTCAGTAGTTAAAATTGCTTCGGTTTGGACAGGACTTTCTCGACTCCCAATAGCTAGGTTGATAATTGGTAAGAGGAAGCTCAGTTTGACTATATTTCCTCCCAGGTCAGGGTTTGGTGGTTTGCTAATAATTACCGTTATTAGTGTACCGATATCAGTAGCTAATGTCTCAATTTGATCACCAGTGAAATGCTCATAAATGTTCTTAGTTCTGTAATCAAGCTGTGGAACTTGATTGAGAATTGAATACTTGATGTGAGTACCTTGAGCCTCAAGCTCAAACTCATTTGGTCGTTGCACAACAATTGCTTGTGCTGGCTTTGGGGATTTGGTCATGAAAAAAGAGACCAATGATGTCGTAGTCAAGCCAGTCACAAAGGTAAGAGCAGTTTTAATAATTTGACGGCGGGGAAAATTGCCAGAAATATCTTCTAAATTAGGTTTCATAATTAACGAATCCCAGAAGCTAATAAATCTTTCTATACAATCATCTCAATAAATTTGCTGTTTTTAGTAACAAAATATTAAATCTTGGTTAACACTGACCTATCTTTTAATAGTCAGGAGCAATTGCAACATTCAAAAACTCATCTTTCTATTCTTTTACCATAAAATATTACTAATTTGGAGATGTCTAATCCCCAGTCCCCACTCCCTAATCCAAAATGTCAACTTGGCAATGTGTAAAGCAATGTGGAGCCTGCTGTAATCTTGATCCAGCAGAGCGTCCAGATTTGGAAGAGTATCTCTCTCCACCAGAACTAGAACTCTACCTCAGCATGGTAGGTGAAGGGGGATGGTGCGTTAATTTCGACCATACCACGCGAGAATGTCGCATCTACGCCAATCGTCCTCGCTTCTGTCGTGTGGAATCAGAAGTGTTTCAAGACATGTATGGGGTTCAACCAGAAGAAGTTAACGATTTTGCCATTGACTGCTGTCACCAGCAAATAGAGGGAGTATATGGCGATCGCAGTCTGGAAATACTACGCTTCAATCAAGCTGTAGGGCTGTGACACTCCCACTGCTGGTTTTAGTCTGTGGGTTGCAATTTATTACAACAATCTGAGAATATGATAGAAATATGAAAGCAACCCAGCAACCAAAACTACTGCCTGTGAAACTTGACTCTGCACCTTTGGAGATTTCTGGCATATCTCAGTCTGAGATCGAGCTAGAACTGAAAGACAGCAATGATTTTAACTTAACTCCTGCGATCGCTCCGTCAGTTCAGCCTGTAATTGCCGATACTCCTGAAAAGCAGCAATCAGCGCTAGTAGTTTTTGCTACAACGTTTGTAACTATTTTTCTAGCAGAAATTGGAGATAAAACTCAGCTATCCACTCTGTTAATGAGTGCAGAATCTCATTCGCCGTGGGTAGTATTTATCGGATCTGCGGCGGCGCTAATAACCACCAGCTTATTAGGTGTACTTTTAGGTAGCTGGATAGCCAGCCGACTCAGCCCGAAAACTGTAGAAAAATCAGCAGGTGTGATGTTGTTGGTGATTTCCCTAATGCTGTTTTGGGATGTATTTCAAGGTTAGTTAGAAGTTAGGAGTTAGTAGTTATTCTCCCTCATCTCCCCCTTAATTATATGGATTGGCATCTTTTAGGACTGAGCTTTATTACAGTTTTTTTATCAGAATTGGGTGACAAAAGTCAGCTAGCAGCGATCGCACTTTCAGGGCGTTGTAATTCTCCACGTGCAGTATTTTTTGGTGCAGCAGGTGCATTGCTGTTGACAAGCCTGTTGGGATCATTAGCAGGGGGTGCAGTAGCCGAATTATTACCTACACGCGTGTTAAAAGCGATCGCAGCTGTCGGATTTGCCATCCTTGCTGCACGCCTGCTGTTATTTAACAATGAACCATCGGCAGATTCGGAACAAACACCTTAGAGGTTGTTTGAAAAGTGGTCGGCTGTGATATCAGGCACTTAAGTAGTAAGACAAAATTAATTACACAAATTTTGAGCTGAAACCCTTATCCAGTCTTAAACCTCATGTGTAAATATTTCTGTCCGGGTACTTATCGATCCCCCCTAGCCCACGCCAGTCGCTCTACTTGGGGAGACCCCATCGCGCAGCGTCTCGTAGAGAAGACCGCGCTGGCTCCCCTTAAAAAGGGGGGAAACGGAATCAAAGTCCCCCAATTTATCGGGGGATTTAGGGGGATCTAAGAGTATTTGATACATCACTAAGGACTTTTCAAACATCCTCCTATTCATACTGAATTCTGACTCCTGAGTTCTGAATTCTTGCTTATAAAGGTTCCCAACCAGTTCCTTTGTAGCCGTATTGAAAAATTTCTGGATGCAAAATTTCTGCTAAAATTTCTAGAGAATCTACCAGTCGTGGCCCTGGACGATTGAAGTAAGAATTGCCATCAGTGATGTAGACCCTACCAGCTTGGGTAGCGTGTAGTTTTTCCCATTCTGGACGTTTAGTTAACAAATTAGCTTCTTGGCGAGTGCGATTTAAATCAAAGCCACAAAGCATAAAAACAATTACATCTGGATTCGTTGTTAACAGTGTTTCCCACGGCAAGGTAGGAGAAGGCTGACCTGTAGTGCAAAATAGAGACTGTCCTCCTGCTAAGGTAACTAATTCAGGAATCCAATTCGCAGCAACCATCAAAGGATCAGTCCACTCGATACAAGCGACAGTAGGCAGTTCGTTTAAAGAAAGTCCTTGGTTTCTTTGCTGACAAATTTTGACGCGAGCTTCTAAATTTTCTAAGATTTTTACCGAGTCTACGCCAAAGGTGTTGCCAACTCGCTGAATGTCAGCCCAAATATCCTGGAGACTATTGGGTTGTAAAGAGATAATCTGGGGCTTGCTGTCAATGAGTGTGGCAACTGCCTTTTCCACTTCCTGTAAGCTGACAGCACAAACATCGCACTGGTCTTGAGTAAGAATGTGAGTAGGCTGCAATTGCTCTAAAACATCTGTTTTGATTTCATAAATACTAAGAGCAGATTGCAATAAATTGTTCACCTCATGGTTAATCTGGCCGCTGGTGGCATCACTGTTTAAACGTGCTTGGGTACAAATGGGGCGACTGTGGATTTCTGGAGGGTAATCGCATTCGTGCGATCGCCCCACAATAGCATTAACCAATCCTAATGTCGCTAAAATCTCTGTTCCACTGGGAATTAAAGAAACAATTCTCACATCATTATTTGTCATCGCTCCACCTCCGCAAAAGCTGCCATTAGCTTAATTTTGGCAGAATTTGAGTCATTAGGTATCTTTCTCTAGGAGAATCAAGGGTATTTTGGTAGTCAGCACTAAGCAAGAAATTTAACTGGGGATTAGGGATTAAAGATTAAGAATTAAGAATTAAAGATTAAGGATTAAGAAAAATTTTTTCCAGTCACCAGTCGCCAGACATCAATTCAAAATATTATACTAATTAACAGTATCTTTACTTAATAGTGGAATTACTTGATAGTAGAATTCTTTTAAATGTTAATTATACCCTGGCAAAAATCACTGGTATGAAGTAACAGAAGTGATGAGCAAAATCTAGCTTAGAACTCATTAGCCAAAATTATAAAATTTAATTAGAAAAATTATACTTTCCGGTTATGAAAAGCCATACCAAGTAATTGTAGTTATACAAAGACAGTTCTATTTTTTCCGTAGAACTGCAAGTCCAAATTATTTCTTCTTGAGGGCAACTAATGCAGGTGGTGTCGGCTAGAGATATTACAGAGCACAACCAGGCCCAAGAGGCTTTAAAAATCAGAGAAAATAGTCGGCGAAAACAAAGCCAGACGCTAGTGCAACTGGCAAGAAGCAAGACATTTCAGCAAGGTAATCTCAAAGCGGTGTTGAGGGAAATCACAGAAACTGCTGCTCAGACGCTGTTAGTAGAGCGAGTTGGGGTATGGTTATACGATCAAGAACATTCAAAAATCGAATGCATCGATTTATATAATGTAAGCACTAAGGAGCATACCTTTGGTAACTCCCTTTTAAAAACAAATTATCCAGCTTATTTCCAAGCTTTAGAAGAGGATCGTAGTATTGCTGCGGATGATGCCATAAACGATATAAGAACCCAAGAATTATCTGAGTCTTATCTTTCAGTATTAGGCATCACATCCCTACTGATTGCACCAATTTGGCTAGAGGGTCATTTGCTAGGCGTAGTGTGTCACGAACACATAGGCGAAGGCCGCCAATGGACTTTAGAAGAAGAGACTTTTGTTGGTTCGATTGCAGATTTCGTGACGCTGGCTATAGAAGCGAACGAGCGAAACCTCGTACAGGAAGTACAGCCACACAGTGAGGCGCAATTCCGGGCGATTTTTGAGCGTTCTTCTATCGGCATCGGACTTATAGATATGAAAGCGCAGATAGTCGATACTAATCTGGCACTGTGCGAGATTTTAGGATACAGCCGAGAAGAACTATACGGCAAGCACTTTACAGATTATATTTCCACAGAAAGGGGGGATTTAAAACTTTACAAACAACTGATATCAGGAATTAGCATAGACTTAAAAAAAACTTCCAGAGACGGATTCCAACCCTCCATACATCAGGAACAGCTTGTTGCAAGCGATCGCATTGAGATGGAAAGACGCTGCCTGCATCAAAATGGTAGCTTAGTTTGGACTCATATCTCAGTTTCTGTTATACCAGGCAGCAATGGTGAACCTGAGTTTTTTCTAGCGATGATTGAGGATATTACTGAACGCAAGCAAACAGAATTGAAACTACGTGCCTCTCAAGAAGCAGCAGAAGCCGCCAGTCGGGCAAAAAGTGAATTTTTAGCAACCATGAGCCATGAGTTACGGACGCCTCTGAATGTGATTATGGGTTTGTCGCAATTGCTGCAACAAGAAATAGTTGGCTCTCTCAATGAAAAGCAGAACGAATATGTAAGTTGTATATATAGTAGTGGTGAACATCTGCTGGCACTGATTAACGATATCCTTGACTTATCTAAGGTAGAAGCAGACAAAGAGGAACTGTTACTGTCACCTTTGTCAGTGTCAGATTTATGTAATTATGCCATCTGGACAGTGCGCGATCGCGCCTTAGAAAAGGGATTGCAATTCACACATAAAATTGATCTAGAAGCGGATATTTGTATTGGTGATGAGCGGCGCATCAAGCAAATGCTACTCAACTTGCTCACCAATGCCATTAAATTCACCCCAGCCGGTCAGGTATCGCTGGTAGTCAAAAAAGTACCGCAAGGGATAACGTTTACAGTTTCAGATACTGGCATTGGTATAGACTCAAGTCAGTTTCAATTTCTATTTGAACCGTTTAAACAGCTTGACAGTAGGTTAAATCGGCAGTATGAAGGCACTGGTTTGGGTTTAGCCTTGACACGCAAATTAGCGCGTTTACATGGTGGAGATGTTACCGTGACATCAACTTTAGGAGAGGGTAGTCAGTTCACTCTGTTTCTACCAAATCCAGTGCATTCGGGAGATGAGGCAGATGAGGGAGCAAATTTTACCTTCCCCACAAATAAAACTATTTTGCTTGTAGAAGAAGAGGAAAACACTGCCACAGTCTTGCAAGATTATCTACACACAATTGGCTACCAAGTCAAGTGGATAGATAATGGTAACGACTTTTTGAAACAGGTGCAAAACTTCCAACCAGATTTAGTTTTTTTTGATTTCCAGTTAGTAAGGGATGTTCGCATCTGGGATTTGCTGAATATCCTGAGACAAGAGCCTGATTGGGAAAATTTACCGATTGTAATGATGACCTTTAGCGAACCTTTAGAGGAGGAAATTAACATGCTGCCAGGTAGTGCTAATGACTACCTTCTCAAGCCGATTCGGATAGTTCAGCTAGAGTCAATCCTGATGCGATATTTGAGTTAATTGGTCATAAAAATACATTTTTTTATGACCAATTAGTGCAAAAATATATAGTATATTTTTGCTTTAACTGCGAAAAACTTTTCTCATTTTCACATGGGCAATACTGGCTTCTTCAAATATTTCTCCTTCTTCGACAAAATCCAACTTTTTGTATAAATCTTTTACATATTCTTGAGCATGAATAACTACTTCTGGAATATTTTTGTTAGCTATTAGCTGTAGAGCATTTTCCATAATTTTCTTACCAATACCCTGCCCTCTAGCTATAGACAAAACAGCAAGCCTTTCGATTTTGGCAGTTTTGTCATCCAAATATCTAATTCTAGCAGTACCCACAACTGTCACATTTAAATAAGCAATTAGATGATCGGATACTTCATCTTTGCCATCAAATTCTAAAGCGGGATCAACCCCTTGTTCTTCTTGAAAAACTGATTTTCTAATTGCTTTAATTGCCGAAAAATCTTCAGGTAATTCAGCAACTTTTATAACTAAATTACTCATGAAACTCTCTCTGAGGTTACTACCTATTGTAGTTTAACGTGAGTTTGATGAACCTCTTCCTGCCTTGAACTAAAGTTCAAGTCTGTCCCTCTCCGATTCGGAGAGGGATGTTTTACGTAGTAAAATCAGGGAGAGGTGTTTTGATTGGGCTAATTAGACGGAGACTATCTGAGCCGTGGAATTCACGTTAGTTTAATCTGCCCCTTCAATTGGTGCAAAACCTTGACGCTGAATATTTTCTGTCACCGCGCGTGGTTCCAAAAATTGCAGTAAGTAATCAGGGCCGCCTGCTTTAGAACCTACTCCAGAAAGTTTGAATCCACCGAAGGGTTGCCGTCCAACGATCGCTCCGGTAATATTACGATTGATGTACAAATTCCCGACTTCAAACTCTACCTGCGCCTGTTGAATGTGCGAAGGCGTTCTAGAATAAAGTCCGCCAGTCAAGGCGTAGTTTGTCCCGTTGGCAACTGCTAGCGCTTCCTGGAAATCTTTCACCCGAATTACCGCCAGCACAGGGCCAAAAATTTCTTCTTGGGAAATTACTGCATTTGGCGATACTTCACTAAAGATGACTGGGCCGATAAAATATCCTTGTTCGGGTGCTGGTAATTCCAACGCCACTTCTGCTTCTGCCTTACCCTTCTCAATATACTCGCGGATGCGATCGCGGGCATTAGCATCAATTACCGGCCCAACTTGTGTACTCGCTAACTCTGCTTCCCCAATGTTCAAGGATTTTGTCGCTTCCACCAATCGTTGCACAAAGGCATCATAAATCGGTTGCAGCACAATCACCCTGGAGGCAGCAGAACATTTTTGGCCGCTATACCCAAATGCCGACTGCACTACCCCCACAACAGCTTGGTCTAAATCAGCACTTTCATCGACGATAATGGCATTTTTGCCACCCATTTCCGCAATCACCCTTTTCATGTGCTTCTGTCCGGGTTTCAGCGTTGCCGCTTCTGCGTAAATTCTACAGCCAACTTCTTGGGAACCCGTAAAAGCAATTACATGAGTATCTGGATGATTTACCAAATAAGCGCCGACTTGGGAACCCTTGCCAGGTACGTATTGAAATACACCTTTGGGAAAACCAGCATCTACCAAGATTTCTGTGAGTTTGGCTGCAATCACCGAAGATGTTTCCGCAGGTTTGAGGAGAGTACAATTGCCGGAAACCAAAGCGGCAACAGTCATTCCACAAGCGATCGCTAGCGGGAAATTCCAGGGAGAAATTACTACAGCAATACCCCGTGGCTGGTAGATATAATGATTAGTTTCACCCGGTATGTCGTAATTGACACCTTTATCTAACCGTTCTATCTCGTCAGCATAGTACCGACAAAAGTCTATCGCTTCCGAAACCTCTCCATCAGCTTCCTTAACTGGTTTCCCAACTTCCAAAACTATCCAAACTGAAAGTTCAGCGCGGCGTTCTTCCATCAAATCACCCGCTTTCCGCAAGATATCAGCGCGTTGTTTAGCTGGCGTTTTCTTCCAGCCAGGGAACGCCGCTTTAGCAGCTTGCATCGCTTCTTCCGCTTGTTCAACGCTAATCAACCCAACTTTCCCAACTACTTGACTAAAATTAGAAGGATTGAGAGAATCAACAAATTCCGGCGGATTAACATATTCGCCATTAATTAGCGGTAAATAAGTTTTTCCCAACTGTTGACGAACGTTTTGGAAGGCTTGCGTCGCCTTCGTTCTCACCTCTTCCTGGGCATAATCGGTATCAGCAGCACCGAGGAAATGAGAGTTAGGAGTTAAAGAGTTTTTCTCCTCTTTGACAATTGGCGGTGCTAATAATTCCTCAATTGGTCGATTTTCGAGATTTTGCCGTAAAAAAGAACTATTAGCTGTATTTTCCAACAACCGCCGAATTAAATACGCCATCCCAGGTAATAATTCACCGTAGGGACAGTAAACTCTCACCCGATAACCTCTGTCAACTAACGCCTTGGCAACTTTATCACCCATACCGTAGAGGACTTGTAATTCAAAGCGACGGCGAGGGACATTTAAACTTTCAGCTATGGCGATGGCGCGAGAGTGCGATCGCACATTATGGCTACCAATGGCAGAATAGACATATTGATGATTTTCTAACAACAACTGAGTGATGGTTTCAAAGTTAGCATCAGTTGCGGCTTTGTCGTTGTAAACTGGCTGTTTCCAATGCTTTTGGGCTGCTTTGATCGTTTCCTGATCCCAATATGCACCTTTCACCAGGCGAATTGTCAGGGGATAACCGCGCTGTTTCAACCAAGAAATTAGGTCTTCGGTATCTTGCTCGCTATCACGCAGATATGCTTGAATTGTCATGCCAATATCTGTGCGTTGCCGAAACTCTTCTTCTAGTAACAGTTTTTTCAGGATGCTGAGAGTTATATCCTTATAGGCATACTGTTCCATATCAAAATGCACAGCTGCGCCTAATTCTTTAGCACGACGTAAGAGAATACGAATGCGATCGCTAACTCGCTCCTCACTACCTTTAGCATCTAATGGATCGAATTGGGAATAAAACGCTGTTAACTTGACAGAAACCTGAACTTTTGGGATTTTTTCGCCATCAGCCTCATCAATAGCCGGGATAGCTGTCCAATTCTTCGATGCTTCCACCAATTGTTGGATTAATTCTAGATAGCGTTCTAGATAAGACTGCGCTTCGGCTTCGGTAATTACGGCTTCACCAAGTAAGTCGATCGTGAAAGCCATTTTTTCTTTTCGCAGTCGTTCAACTGTTTTGATGACTTGTTTAATATTTTCCCCAGAAATATATTTATGGGCAAGAGTCTCAACCGCTGTCCCAACGGTTGTAGCAGCAACTTGTCCGGGCACAGAGTCGGGGTTAGCAAAGTTGAGCATTCCCTTCAAAGCTGCCGGTAATTCTACAGATTCATCGCCGAGATATTCTTGTAAATGTGAGGCAATTTCTGATTTACTGTGCAAAGCAGGTAGCGTATCTATAAAGCGAAATAGTTGCACCCGCAACCCAGGATTACTCATCGCCCAAGCTAGTAATTTATCATCCCAGCGCATTTGATCCCGCAGGGAAGAAAAAAACGAACGATTTTCCTGCGTTGCTACTAGAAGTTGTTTAGCAATTTCTTGGGTTTTAGCTTCGTAGGTGCTTGTTTGTACTTGTAATACCACTGATAATAAACTCCGTTAATCAAGCCAAGGCTTTTTGTACAAAGCCTGTGTCTTCTATTTTGACGCTTTCATTTAGCTGTCACCATATTTAGTGGGGAGTAAAGAAGGGAATAGGTTACAGGTTACAGGGTACAGATTATTCCCTATAACCTCTCACCTGTCTTTTCTCCCCTAATCCCAATGCCCAATTCAATAACAAATGTTATCCTTTTGTTGATCTATTTGTAACTTGATTGACAGATGTTGCAACACAAAAGATTAGCTCAGTCATACTAAGAGTGTGAATACTACGTTTATGCCTACAGAAAACCTCACGCATATCTTATTTTCTAACTGGCAACACACACTCCAACCCTTTGGCGTTGACCATGTAGCGGCTGAAAAAGCCTTTGATACCTTGGTTGCAGCTTACTCTACCCCTGGTCGCTATTACCATACACTGAAACACATTGATCACATCCTCAGCACAATTCAGATTTTGCAAGGGTACACCAACAACCTAGCTGCCGTTCAACTAGCCGCCTGGTTTCACGATGTAGTGTATGACACTCAAGCTCAAGATAATGAAAAACGAAGCGCAGACTATGCTGTTGAATTGCTGAGTAATTTGGGTATTCCAGAAAGTACCATAACTACTGTCACCCGTCTGATTCTGAACACTAAAGACCACCAAGCTGCGGTGGATGACTATGATAGCCAAGTTTTACTTGATGCAGATTTAGCGATTTTGGCTACTAACTCAGTTGATTATAAAGAATACGCCCATACCATTCATCAGGAATATGGCAGGGTGGCAGAGGCAGACTATATCACAGGTCGTCAGCAGGTTTTAGAACGATTTTTACAGCGATCGCGTATTTATTTTACGCCTTTAATGTCAGAGTTCGCCGAACCATCTGCCCGTGGCAATATCCAGAGAGAAATTCAGTCTTTATTGTCTGGTTAGTTTTACAGTGATTCTCTTAGGGACTTCCAAGAAATAAATTATCCAAAGAAGCGTAGACACATACTCCTACGGAGACGCAGAGAACACAGAGAGAAGAGAAATAGAGAGGATTTTTACGTCAGTTTTGGGATATTTTTTTATTTGTCAGTCTCTTAGGATGCAACACGCGTTAGGGGCGCACAGCTTGCACCCCTAAAATAGACTTGTATTCTATGCATGGAATCGGCTAGTAACTTTTAATTGCTCAACTATAACGCCGTAAGTCCCTGACTGTATTCGGTACTTCACCGTCTGCCACCACCACGATGAGGCACTTCAGGCACTTCAGTCTCTTGTAGCTTTCTTTTAGGTGCAAACATTTCTTGATGTTGTTGCTGCTGAATTTTTTGCTGGGCAAACTTTACGCGGGTGCGAACTCCCGCATCGGCATCTGTATCAAGCATTTGCTGAAGTTGATTTGTAATCCTCGACGCTTGATCGGGTAAAGTGACTGCTATTGCAATGGCTAGTGTTTCTAAACTCGTCACTGCTGCATAGCGCACTATCCACTCTGGATCTTGAGAAATTAGTAATAGCGCCTCTAATACCTGAGTCTGAACAGATTCCACTTTCTCAGGCGGTATTTGATGCCAGCGCAAAGTGCCTAATCCCCTGGCAGCAGCCCGCCGCACACTTAAGGAAAAATCGGTTTTTGCTGCCTCAAACAAGGTATCCAGCGCCCGGACATCGCCAATTCCCGCTAAGGCACGAATAGCCCAGGCTCTAGCACTGTAGTTGTAGTCATCAATTAGTTCCAATAGTGACGGTACTGCGGCTTCCCCGATCGCAATTAGTCCATCTACTGCCGCCACCGCCGCCCCTGGATTGTTGTACCCCAAAGCTGCAATCAGAGTGGGAACAGATTCCTCTATACCAGCTGCCGCTAACTCCTGAACTGCGTCTAATAAGCGATCCGAGGAGTCTGCTTCTTCCACAGCACGGATTAATATTTGGGCAAGCTCACTGTTATTCATAATAATTTTTCATCAGTCATTAGGGATCAGCCAATTGTAGCTTAAGTTATCCGTAGTTGACATCACACATAAACCCCCTAGCCCTGACTTTAACCTTGGGTTGGGGGTTTATCTGTGGTAAACATTTGGTTTAAAGGTATTAATGACAACTCATTATCTAGAACTTAGGACTACAACAGCGAATCCATCAAATTCATAACTTTAATCGCACCTGCTGACAAAGTGCTTGTTGCTGTATGGTTAACTTGATATTCTAGTAATCCTTTCAGAGAAATTAGCTTCAGGCTATTTTCGGCAAGAGTCTCGGCGATCGCATCTGCTGCGGATAGATATCCAATCGCTCCCAAATCTGCTAACACTGCTCGACGCAATTGCAATTTATCGCCCGCCAGAGCTTGCACCAACCGTTCTCCATAAACTGGTTCTTGGGTTAATTGATACATAGCTCGTGCGGCAGCATATTGCACCAATTCGATGGGATGCTCTAAGAATGGCTTTACCAAAGGGGTGAACTCAGTCGCCCTCAAAGTTCCCAAGGCTTCTAAAATGGCGTCGTAGGGATGAGAGAAATCAGGCTGCTTTGATATCAGCTGTTCTCCCTGCAAACCTACTGCTAATAGCTTGATCAGCACGGGAATACAAACCGGATCGCCCAGCATTTCTAAGGATTGTGCCGCCGCTTCCCGGACATAAAAATCTGAGCAGTCTAAACACTTAATTAAAGGTGAGACTGCCTGGCGATCGCCTAGTTTTCCTAAGGCCCTAGCTGCGTTCCGTCGCAGAGGATATCCGCCTTCTGGTGTTCTGTCGGCTTCATCCTCTAACGCTTTAATCAATCCTGTAACCGCAGCTGCTTCACATATCCGAAACCTACCCAACCACCAGGCAGCATAAAATCGCAGACCTAAATCTGCACTCTCAAGATTAGCGATCGCTTGCTCTACTGTTAAAGATTCACCATCGCCAGAGTTACCTATCGGTGATAAATCTTCAAATTTATGCGGACTGGAATTCATTTTGAAGAAGGAGGATCGCTTTGTTCGCTATTTTTTTGAGGTTCAGCGTTCAATGGTTGAATGCTGACTATTTTGCCACCCAAGCGAGTAATCCGCTGCATTTCCTGATTCATCCGGTTCTCAGGTACTGTGAAAAACACAGTGGCACTAGAACGAATCGGATAATTGGTTTTTTCAGTTTCTTCACTTTGGCGCAGACCCACTACTTCATACCGAAAGTAGCGACTACTCGTTCTACTACTAATTGATCCAACCATAAAATTAATTCCCAATTTTAAATTGTCATTAGTCCTTTGTCCTTAATAATGACTATTGACTAATGACTATTGACTATTGACAAATGAGACTAAAGTGGTTTCACACTGGCTATTTTACCACCTTGTTTTACCACTCTTTGGAAGTAACTAGATAGTTCTTCATAAGGTATAATCACCGCTTGATTGACACGGCGTGTGCTAGGATAACCGGCTCCAAAAACACCTGCCACTTCAATGCGGTAAAGTCTGCCTTCTTTACCAAAAGTTCCGGCACCACCGAAAGTACTGTTGGGGGTAACGCCTTTTTCAGAAGGAACGTATGAAAACCCAGAGGGGCCACCGGAGGGAGGAACAACGATGGATGCACTATTGCGACCTAGTTCGGCGGCTAGGCGAGAGGATTTGCCTTTGAGTTGGGAAGTATCGCTACTGGCATAGCCGCGATAAAGTTGGAATATCCGGCTAAATCCGACAGTTTTCTGTCCTGTTTGGGTATTAAAGCCGCGATAGTAAGGCACAATATTTTCACCAAAGCTAGATTGATACTCTGGTGAATCAATATAAGAATCAATGTCGGCTTCATATCCCTTGTTTTGGTACAAGTCCAAGTGGTAAACCACTTCCGACTCATCATAAGGGGCACGACCCAACAAATGTTTATAGTTCAGTTCGATGACGCGAGTTTGGAAGTTGTCGTAGAAAAACTTAGATTTGTACAGTTCTGATTTAGCTACTTGACGCACAAACTCTTGCACTGTAATTTTTCCATCGCGCAGGATAGATTCAGCACTGATGAGGCGGTCAGATGTCAATATGTAGTTGTTGCCCAAAACCTGACGATAGACGGCAGCAATTATTCTCTCAATGTCTTCTTTCGTTGCATTAGGACGAAATTCCACAGGAGACTGATCGCTAAAAGGTTCTGTTCCCAAACGGGAAGCTGCTGTTGTAATAGCCATTGGTCATTTTCCCTTTGTAATTAATAATTGGGGACTGGGGATTAGGGATCGGGGATTGGGTACTGGCTATTGGGTATTGGTTATCCCCTTTGTCCTCCTTGTCCCCAATTCTTAGTCCCCAGTCCCCAGTCCCCAGTCCCCAGTCCCTATTTATACGGCTGTAATGCTAATAACCTTACTGCCTTTGCGATTCAACTGCTGCAATTTACTAGAAAGTTGCTCGTAGGGTACGATCAATTCCGCAGTACCGCGCCTTACTACAGTTGAGTTGGGGGAAGCTGCTTGTAGCACTCTGATGCGGTATGTTTCGCCGCGACCACCTGTAGAGAGGCCTGTTAAGGCTCCGGCGGAGACTGGGTAAATGGGTGAAGCTAGATTCTTCGCCACTTCCCAGGTTAGCCGTCCTTGTTTTTGTCCTTGAGCGCGATCGCTATTGGCATAACCCCGATACAGTTGGAACAGTCGGCTATAGCCAACGTTTTTCTGTCCTACTTGACTTTTAAAGCCTCGATAGGAGGGCACAATATTTTCGCCAAAACTCTCTTGATATTCTAATGAGTCAATGTAGGAATTAATCTCAGCTTCGTAACCTTGTGAGTTGTAAAGCTCAACATGGTACGAAATCTCTGACTCATCTTCCGGGGCACGCCCCAATAAATGCTTATAATTCAACTCGATAAACCGAGTTTGGGAGTTGGAGTAGAAAAACTTATCTCGATAGAGTTCCGATTGAGCAATCGCTAGCACAAATCCCCGAACGGAGATTGCACCTTGCTGCAACAGTGATTCTGCACTCTCTAGACGGTCTCCTTCCAGTAGATATGCATTACCCAAAACCTGACGGTAAGCCGCCCGGATAACCACTGCCACATCTGCTTCTGTTCTATCAGGACGTAGTTCTACTGGTGCTGAATTTTCAAACGCTCCAATCCCTAACCTTGCTGCTTGTCCCAAAGCTGCCATCTTTAACCTCCTCAGTTTTAACTGCAAAACTGAAAACTTTTTAGAAAATTTTTTTCTAGTCTTTTAACAGTCTTTTGAAATTCACACTCACCGTACTTAAAGGCGCGGTGATTTTTAAGACATCGCTGCCTTAATATCCTGTTTCCACAGGTTCCCAGGCTCACTCTACGGGTTCGGCGTTCTCTGCCAGACGCTACGCGAACGCGGAGCGTCTCGTAGAAGGGAGAAGATTGCGCTCGCTGCCTCACCACATTTACCACGAGGGCGTAGTGATATCTCCTTACGTTGTTTCGGGCGTATACTTTCCCCCAGTCTGAGGGTAGGTTTTTAAATCTTGTACTGATAAAAATATTGTGCCAATTGACAGTAGCTTAAAGGAGGCACTGGGTTGCGAACTTTCCCCCAAGTTGTAGCAAGTGCCCTGCTATGTCGGCAGTTTTCATTCCTGGTCTAAGGCAAAAAATACAGAACTACGTTCCTCTTTCTCCAGGTTTTTTAGCTAGCTTTTCTGATAAAACTGCCCGGAGAGGTAAACAACTCATAGAACTTACTTGTCATAAGAGCTGATTTCCTCTCCGGGCTAAAGAAAAACTCTAGCTTAGAGTATTGATTACGTAGTCGATGTAGGAATTTGCTTCAACAGCTGGATCGCCGCTTAGACCGTGGTTAGCTTTGATGTACTTGAGAGCTTCAATGTACCAGCTAGGAGACAGATCAAAAGTCCGGTTGATTTCAGCCAAGCCAGAAATCAAGAAATCATCCAAGGGGCCTGTGCCACCAACAACTAAAGCATAAGTGATAATCCGCAAGTAGTAGCCGACATCACGTGCACACTTGCCTTTACCGCGTGCATCAGACGCGAAGTTGGGCCCTTGTTGTTGAGTGGTGTAAGGAAACTTGTTATACACTGCTTGAGCTGCACCTTCGGTCAAGCGTTGAGCATTGGCACTCAAAGCTTTAGCTGCTTGTAAGCTAGCTGGCGCTTGGCGGAAGCGACCAAAAGCAACTTGAATCTCGGTGCTGCTGAGATAGCGTCCTTGAGAATCAGCCGATGCGATTGCTTCAGTTAGAGGTGTTTTTGTCATTTTGGTATTTTCCTTTTACAAACGTTATGGTTGAAATTTTGTTTTGTCCTATGGACAATTATTTAGTCAACATCAGCAATGCAAGCTTTGCTTAAGCTACAGCAGCAGCAGCACGATCAAAATAGCCAGCTATTTCAGATGCCAAAGCACTGCAATCACCTCTGGTGATGTTGTTTGTATCGTTGACAATAGCCAAAGAAGCTTGTTTTAGCTTCTGAATACCAACAGCAACTGATGCTCCTGGAGTTCCCAATGCTAAATAGGTTTCCCGCAAACCATTGAGGGCACGGTCATCTAGTACGCTAGAATCGCCAGCAAAGATCGCATAAGTGATGTAGCGAAGAATGATGTCCAAGTCTCTGATACAAGCAGCTGCACGACGGCTAGTATAAGCATTACCACCGGGAGTAACCAATTGAGGTTGTTCTGCCCACAAATCACGAGCCGCAGCAGCAACAAGAGCTGACGCATTGCTGGTAATACGGTTAACAGCATCTGCACGCTTGTTACCATCTTTGACTAGTTCGCTCAATGCATCTAATTGTGCATCGGAGAGATATTCGCCGCGTGTGTCAGCTTGGGAAACTACTTTTGCAAATGCATCTAAAACCATTGCGTTAAATCTCCTAATTTGCTTGGTTAAGAATAATTTGGACTCAAAACTGAATGGTTCAGTTTCTTTTTGATGTCAGCACTGCCTGACGAATTACGAAAGGTTTAAAACAGACACCCAAGGAATAAGTTTACGATCTCCAGGCTTTCAGATTAAAACTTTTGTTAGAAAACTTCAAACTTCTGTGAACGACTGGAAAACCTGATTAAGATGTTGTTTTTTACTTCCAAGTTCTCTTTATACAATGCTGCCGCATCATTATTTATTACAAATTATTGTTATGTTTGTTAATTTCAGTTACATAACTTCACATGTCTCGGTCTGTTATATGAGAAGTTAGTACAGTAAGGCGGAAATAACTATTTAACTGAAAAAGCTGATGAAATAAGCAGTATTTCTTTTGCTGGCACTAAGTATCTACGCTGATATGGGGATATTCGAGTATTCAACAAGCTAACCGAAGCTTACTGATTTCTCTTCACCCCAAAATCAAATTTATTTCTGGGAAATTACTTACTTCAAGAATGCGACGCCGAATAGCCCGCCGCAGGCATCGCACCCGGAATTTGTGTAGTATTGGCTACTTAACGCGCCACACCTTTGCGACTAGCATCGAATCCTGTGACAATCTCTTTGAGTGCTGTTCGCGTGGGAGTAATTGGTAATACGTGTGACAGTTACTCTCACTTAGCAAACTCATACTTATGTCTCATGTAAAATTACTCGAATTTATTTTGGAGAAAGGCAATAACGCGCTTGAATGCTTGGGGATCTTGGTAAAGAAAGCGATGACCGCCCTTAAAGAATTCTAAATATGCACCTGGTATCTGTTTGTGTATCGCCTCAAGATTGGCAGGAGGAGATATACCATCGTGAAGACCGCCGCAGATATAGACAGGAACATGCAGTTGAGAAAGTCGATTATATGTATCGTGAGCAGCACGAGCCTCAAGCTGGCGAAGACGCCCAACTTCACGACTTGGTTCGTCTGCACCCTCTTGAGAAGCTGCTAGTGTCAGCTTTACTAGTTCCTGAAATTGTGTAGTTCGGCTAGAGAGCCAAGCTTCCTCTTTCCAACGGGTATCAGCAATTGTGATTTGCCGATGAGCTATTTCTTGACTAGGGAGGTTCACGAGTTCATGTAGTGGATATGACGACCCACCAGCGCCGCCACTGCTAGTACAGGCCAAAACAAGACGTTTAACGCGGTGCGGATAGCGCAGTGCCAACTCTTGGGCTACCATACCCCCAAAGGAAATTCCGATGACATGAGCGCTCTCCCACCCGACTGCATTTAACAAAGAGTCCGCATCGGCGGCGTAATCTGCTATGGTGTAGGGAATATCAGGTTTTGAGGTTTGACCCAGACCGCGCTGATCGTAGGCTAGGATTTCAAAGTGTGGGGTTAGCGGTGAGTCAAAAATAGTCGGCGATCGCTGCAAGTCTCCTCCAGTACCACTAATACTCAGCAGGCGTTGACCAGTGCCACGAATCTCATAATACATTTGCAAATCACGAACCGATACAAATGGCATGAGTATTTTTCCTGATGAATTTCGTAAAAGTTGGGTGAGGGAGCGATCGCATTATCTCTAAATAAGCATCCTTTTTTGACTCTTGTCGTATGTTGTTGGACACATTCCAGTGGAATCAGAATCCTTAAAAGGTGCGACGCCGAATAGCCCGTCGCTGGCATCGCACCCTTTAATATCTAGCATTTACTACTTATTAGTTCCGACCAAACACACTACCAAGGGCACGCGCCATATTTTGCGGTTGCATTGCATCCATTGCGGCGGTGGGTTCGTAACCGCAGTGAACCATACAATCGGCACACTTGGGATTACCACTCTTCTGGCCGTATTGACTCCAGTCAGTTTGTGCCAGTAATTCCTTAAAGGTAGAGTAATAACCTTCGTTCAGCAGATAGCAAGGTTTTTGCCAACCGAGAACGCTATAACTAGGGCTACCCCAAGGCGTACATTCGTAATCCTTCTCACCAGTGAGAAAATCTAGAAACAGCGGATTGTGATTAAAGTTCCAGTTTTTTTCACCACTTTTGTATGGAGCCAGAATTTCTCGGAAGAGGGCGCGGGTTTGTTCGCGGTGGAGAAAATGATCTTGATCTGGTGCCCACTCGTAACTGTAGCCGGGAGAAATCATCATCCCGTCAGTATTTAGTGTTTCCAGAAAGTTGAAGAACTCTTGCATATCTTGGGGTTTAGTGCCCTCAAAGATAGTGGTGTTAGTCGTCACACGAAAACCTTTAGCTTTAGCGGCGAGAATGGCTTTGACAGCAATATCAAAAACACCTTTGCGATCGACACAGTGATCGTGCAACTCCCGCATTCCATCTAAATGCACACTAAAAGTCAGGTAGGGGGAAGGTTGAAACTTATCCAGACTCTTTTCTAACAACAAACCATTAGTACACAAGTAAATATATTTCTTGCGCTCAATTAATCCCTGGACAATCTGATCAATCTGGGGATGCAGCAAAGGTTCTCCCCCAGGAATTGAAACAACCGGTGCGCCGCACTCTTCCACAGCCGCAAAACACTGTTCTGGGGTGAGATTTTGCTTTAAAATTTCCTTGGGATGTTGGATTTTACCACAACCAGTACAAGCGAGATTACACCGAAAAAGAGGTTCCAACATCAATACTAATGGGAAGCGTTTACGTCCTTTCAAACGCTGAGTAACAAGATACTTCCCAATATCCATAGCTTGTTGTAGATTAACTGCCATTGTTGCGATCGCTCCTCTTTTAGATATAAATACACCACTGGAAAACATAAAACCTTCCTAGGGGCGCAAGACCTTGCGTCCCTACTGTCTATTGCATCCACACGTAAATCGCTATATTTTTCATTTGACATATCCCTGAGCAACAAACCAATCCACAGCATCTTTGAGTGCGGCGTTCAGCGAAGATTGGGGTAGACCCAACTCTCGTACAGCCTTGGCGGGGTTGTAATACATAGGTTGTTTCGCCATCCGAACGCCATCCAATGGGACTGAAGGCAATTTTCCCAGTGGTGCGAGAATCTTTTCATCAACCCAGGCAACACTCAGGGGCAACCAAGCGGGTACGGTTCGTTGAGGTGCTATTAGACCTGTGATATCCGCGAGTTGTTCGAGTAGTTGCTTGAGACTGAGGTTTTGATTACCTAAGATATAGCGATCGCCAGATTTACCCCGCTGCAAAGCCAGTAAATGCCCCCATGCCACATCCCGTACATCGATAAAATTCAGACCAGTATCCAAGTAAAAAGGCATTTGCCGTCGTAAAAACCGAAGTATTATATCACCCGTCGGGGTAGGTTTGATATCCAACGACCCAATCGGGCTGCTGGGATTGACTATAACTACTTCCTGACCTGTAGCAATGGCTTGTATGGCTTCTTGTTCAGCCAGAAATTTAGACTTTTTGTAATCACCCACCAACTTTTCTAAGGGACTCTGATGTGTTTCATCTACAACTTCTCCTGATGATCCTACCCCAATTGCTGCCACTGAACTCGTGTAGACGGTGCGTTCAATGTTAGCTTTGCGAGCTGCTGCCAACACATTGCGCGTACCCAGGACATTGTGACGGTGGAGTAACTCCCGGTCTGTTTGCCACAGGGAATAATGGGCTGCGACATGAAATAGGTATTGACAACCTGCCATCTGTTCCCAGAGATTTGGTGAATTCAAATCGCCTTTGACAATTTCCACATCCAAACCGCGTAGATTTTCCAAATTGCTGCTATGGCGTACCAGCGCTTTGACTGTGTAACCCTGTTGCAGCAACAACCGGATCAAATGGGCACCAATAAAACCCGTACCCCCGGTAACAAAAACCTGCATCAAACTGTCCCCCTTTTATTAAACCGGGGAAACCAATCATCCAAAATGGTGTAAACGACCGGCACGACAATCAAACTGAGGATAGTTGAAGTTACGAGTCCACCAGCGATCGCTACAGCCATAGGCGATCGCAATTCGGAACCAGCACCGAAACCTAAAGCGATCGGTAGCATCCCTAAAATCGTCGAGGCGGTGGTCATCATAATTGGTCGGAGGCGCACTAGTCCAGTCTTGAGAATCGCCTCGGTGCGTTCTAAGCCAGCGTTGCGTAATTGGTTGATGTAATCTACCAGCAAAATGGCATTCTTATTTGCCAGCCCCAACAAAAAGACGAAACCGATCAGTGAGATCATCCCAAAGTCGCTCTTGGTAATCAGTAGCGCCAACATTGCCCCCACTAGTGCCAAAGGTAAAGAGACACCAATTACCAGAGGATCTACCCAGCTTTTGAACAGCAAAATTAGTACTATGACAATACACAGGGCAGATAAAGCTAGAGTAGTTCCGAAACTGCTAAACACTTCACTTTGACGTGCAGAGTCTCCCCCTAAATTTAAGGAAACATTAGATGGTAACACCGCGTTTGCTTCAGCTACTACTTTGTCAGTGGCATCACCCAAAGACAGATCCTTGCCAAGATTAGCACTGATGTAGGCCACGCGCTGATTATTCAGACGCTCGATCTGAAAAACCGTGCCCTGTGGATTTGTTTCACCTGTAACTGTGACATCAGCAAATCCCGGTAGCCTCTGAATCCTTTCTTTAATTGCTTTGACTGCTTTGCTCAAAGCTTGGAGATTATCGCCTTGTAATGCTATTTGCAGGGGTTTTTGACCGCCGGAATCAACAAATTGAATATCTTCAACACTAGTAGTTACCCCAGAAAGAACAGGTAAGGAGGAGCGCAACTGATCCTGTAGTTCGGCAGTTGTGATTGTGCGGTTTTCCTTTAACTTTACATATAATATCCCTTTATTCGGCTCACCCTCACGAGAACCAACAGTGGTAAATACCGTTTCAACTGCCGGTGATTTGATCACAACCTCTTCTAGTTTCTTCGCAACATCAAGAGAATCATTTAAAGGATTGGGAATATCGCTTCCTTGTCCTCGTTGTCTTGCTTTGCCCAAATCAGGGATACTTGGCAAAGGAGCCGTATAAGCAATATTAAATTCGCCGCGATCGAGTTTAGGAATAAACCCTTTGGGAATTAGTGGAATCAGCACTATACCTGCAATAAAACTGAGGACAGCTAACCCGATAACTATCTTGCGGTGATTTAAAGACCAACTCAGCAAATTTCTGTAATATTGGGTAAACGCTACCCAGATTTTTGCTTCCTGACGTGGGGAAAGTGAGGATTTAGGTTTTAGCCAGTAGATAGCCAGAACTGGAGATAAAGTTCGAGCAACTAGCATAGAAGCGAGCATTGCCGCTGAAACAGTGATGCCGAAAGGCTTAAAGAACTGACCGATGACACCACCCATTAAACCTATGGGTAGAAAAACTGCTACTGCTGTCAAAGTGGCGGCGGTGACTGTCAACCCAATCTCATTTGTAGCTAAAAGCGCCGCTTGGCGAGGAGTTTCACCATCTTCAACGTGTCGCATGATGTTTTCCACATCCACGATCGCATCATCAACAATACTACCAATCACCAAAGCTAAAGCCAGCAGGGTGATTGTTTCCAGGTTGAAACCGAAAATCGCCATGACGATAAACGTCGCCAACAAGGACGTAGGAATAGCCAAGGCAGAGATCAGAGTTGCCCGCCAATTCCATAAAAAAGGAAAAATTACCACTATTGATAACAAGACTGCTTCCAGCAAAGCATCGATTGTTGACTGGGTGGCTTGGCGGATATATTCTGCTTGGGTAGCAGCTAAAGTTAGGTTAACATCCTTGAGGGTAGAGCGTAGCCTTTGAACTTCTTTCTCAACCTGATTCACTACTTCCAAGGTGTTAGCGCTACCACGTTTGATTACCTGAAATGCGAGTGCATCTTGACCGTTAAACCGGACTAATGTCGCCCCACCTTGGGGGAGAGATGCTGCACTCGCATTTGCTGGATTTAGCAAACGAGTTGCAGTAGCACCGCCTAGTAGCGAGACTTTCAGGACTCCTGGTAATTTAGCGATCGCACTCACAATGTCATTTTGCGCCAATTTCGTCAAATCTTTGAGATTCCGGGTGGGACTCTCTATGGCATAGCTAATGGCGGCTGACTCGTTTAGATTCAGGGGAATAATTTTAGAAGTTGCTCCTTGAGGTAGAATCAACTGCTTGAGGGCAGTTTCAACCTTTTTGGTCGATGTTTCTAGATTCGTCCCAACAGCAAAAGAAAGGGCAACAGCTGTTTGACTAGGATAGGTGGATGAGCGGATATTCTCCAGCCCTTCTAGGGAACGGAGGCGTTCTTCCAAGGGTTGGGTGAGCTTCGCTTCTGTATCCAGGGCAGTTGTCAGGGGCGCTGTAGCATTCACAACCACCACTGGAAAGGTAATATCTGGAAACAAAGCATACTTGAGAGAACTGAAAGCCAGAACACCAGCTACCGTTACGGCAATCCAAAAACTCACCGTCAGCCACGAAAATTGAATCGCCAATTTGGAAATATTGAAGAGTTCTCGTGCGGATTTCGAGTTATGAAGCTTTACCATCTTGGAAAATTATCGTGTGGGTGACACAATTATGAAGTCATGCTACAGCAATCACCTTCGGTTTGGGAGTTTTGGTTACTACTAAACAGCAATATTACTTATTGTCACTCAGATATGACTCAATCTTTAATGCAAAAGGAAACTTCAAAGATGAAACTTGGTTCTGTTGAGAGAGTTAGTGTCTAATTTTTTGCCGATCAACACAATTCTGGTGCCTCAAGGAGCAGAATATAAAGCTGTGTGTCGCGCCTTTCGCGGCGTTACTGGCTCCATCCCAACGGTAATAAGTATACCTGTTGGGATGAAGCCTTTACTCAAATATCTCCAACAAGGACAATTTCTCGCCCCAAAATCCAGAGTGCTGATTATGGGTTTATGTGGTAGCTTGAGCGATCGCTACACAGTCGGTGATATTGTCCTGTATCAAGATTGTGTTTATCAGGGGAAGCAGCAAGAATGCGATCGCACTTTGACAACACAATTGCACTCTTCAATATCAGAAAAAGTATCTTTAGTCAAGTCACTGACAAGCGATCGCGTGATTTGGTCTGCTACCGAAAAACGCCGTTTAGGTGAGACTTTGGCGGCTGATGTTGTTGATATGGAAGGATTTACCGCCCTAGAATTTTTCAATGCTACCAGGGTATCCGTGGCAATACTGCGAGTAGTTAGCGACGATTGTCAGCATAATATCCCTGATCTCACATTAGCAATTAACTCTGATGGCTCCCTAAACCCTTTTCCTTTAGCGATGGCAATGCTTCGACAACCCCTTGCTGCTACTCGGTTGATTCGAGGTTCATTAACAGCATTAAAAGTATTAGAGCAAGTTACAAATCTGCTTTTTTCAGGCTGTAGCCAAAAATAATCTGTTGCGTCTTTTCCTTTTTTTCAGGTAAATAGACCACGCAGTGGGGGTACAGCATTGCTGTGCCCTGACAACATATAGCATCCTAAATCATTCATAAAAATCTCTCTTTCTTCTCTCTGCGTACTCTGCGTCTCTGCGGTTAGTTATAAATATTATTTTTCACCAATCAAATCAGATTCCTCTACTTTTTTTAGATCACTTGAAGACAAACTAATAACAATCAACATAATCTAGGTATTAATTATGAAATTGCTTATCGATAAGTTTTACAGAAACTTTATCGTTCTACATATCAAGTAGAAACCTAGATTGGGAAGCATAATATATAACCTTATCAGGGTTGGGTTCCATAAGAGCTAATTCCACCGAATTGTAAATCAGAAATACCCTTTTGCCAGAATAGCTCGGAACTAATTTACCAACTATCGAACAGAATTTATGAAGCTCAGTCTATACTCGTTCCTAGCTAGTTTTCCATTACTCAAAAAAAGTTACACCGCTAAAATCATGTTGGTGGCATTTTTGGGTACTCACATACCACTTCTAAGCTTACTCTTGAGTTTCGTTATCTCAAACTCCTATTCCTTAGAGATGACGATCCGAGTTATGCTTATTGCTCTGTTGGCTACTTTAGCGGGTACAGGCGTCACCCTCTACGCAATACACCACCTCCTCAAACCGGTTATTTTGACATCTGCGGCATTGCAAAATTATCTAAACACCAAAACCTTGCCTGAATTGCCCACAGAATTTACTGATGAAGTCGGTACATTGATGGCAGATACCTCACAAACTCTTCACAAATTAGATGAGTTAATTCACTACATCAGTAATTATGACGATCTAACTGGATTGCCCAATCGTGATTTATTCCGCGATCGCCTTTATCAGAATCTATCTCAACCTGAAAACAACCAGCGCCTTGTAGCTGTTTTTTTACTGGCTATTGATGATTTCACTGGTATGAGTCATGGATTTGAGCATCAGACTACAAATTTGTTGTTAAGAGCAGTTGCTCAGAGGTTATCAAGCTGCATATCGCAAACAGATATTCTTGCCCATTTGAGCGGAGATGAATTTGCTCTTGTACGCATAGAGATTGTTTCTTTTGAAAGTATGATTAAGCTATCTCAGTTGTTATTAAATACTCTGAGCAAACCCTTTTGTCTAGAGGGTAAATTGGTTCATATCACCGCCAGCATTGGCATCACAATTAATGATCTAAATGATAGTAATAGCGTAGATCAACTCTTGCAACAGGCTCATATAGCGCTTTACCAAGCGAAACAGCGAGGGCGTAGTCAATATCAATTCTATTCACCGGAAATTAATGCTCAGTTACAGGAACGACTGACATTAGAAAATGAATTACATGGGGCGCTTGACCGCAACGAACTGCTGGTTTATTATCAACCTCTGATTGATTTATACAGCGGACAAGTTATAGCTATGGAAGCGTTGCTTCGCTGGCAGCATCCTACTTTAGGTATGATTTCTCCAGTAAAGTTTATTCCCATTGCAGAGGCCAATGGTGCAATCATACCAATTGGCGAATGGGTCTTGCGAACTGCTTGCGCCCAAAACCGCGCTTGGCAGCTTGCTGGATTTACCCCAATTCGGATATCTGTGAATCTGTCAGCTCGACAGTTTGAACAACCATATCTGGTTGAGGTGATCAACCAAATTCTTGAGGAGACTGGACTCAAAGCATCTGATCTGGAACTGGAAGTAACGGAAAGCTTCTTGATGGCTGATATGGAGCGATCGGTTAAAATCTTAAAAAAATTACGAGAAGTGGGTATATGGTTGGCTCTAGACGACTTCGGCACCGGTTATTCCTCCCTGAATTACTTGAAGCGCTTTCCTGTAAATATACTGAAGATTGATCAGTCATTTGTGCAGGATGTCACATCGAATCCTGATAGCGCCGCCGTCACTAATGCCATTATTGCCCTTGCAAAGAGCCTCCGGTTGAGTATCACGGCAGAGGGTGTGGAAACCCAAGAACAGCTTGACTACCTGAAAATGCAGGGATGTGATGAAGGTCAAGGTTACTACTTCAGTTGTCCTGTCCCCGCTGATATAATTGCCCCGATGTTACAGAAAAGTTCTCAGCAGATGGAGAAAATTGCAGCATAAGTGGATGCCTAAGCCAGAAAATCCCCCCTGATAGCGTTTCACTTTAATTTTTATAAATGGTTATCAGGGGGAAATGAGGAGAGAAATTCGGGATTATTGAAAGGTAGTGAGAATTACTTGAGATGCCCTCAAATAATACCAATAACCACACCTTTAGAGGCGGACACCACTACTGCGATCAAGATTAAAATCTCTTAACCTTTCGTTACACTAAAGACATCGAGAAGGATGAAAGCAAACCTCTCGAAGCTGAAATCAAAGGTGAACGACATGAATGGCACAATTCGCGTTGGTAATCTCTTCGGAATTCCCTTCTATATCCATCCGTCATGGTTTTTAGTTCTGGGCTTGGTAACTTGGAGCTATAGCAGTGGACTGGCGGCGCAATTTCCCCAATTGTCTGCGGGATTAGCTTTGTTACTAGGACTGATGACTGCGCTGATGTTATTTGCCTCTGTCGTCGCCCATGAATTAGGCCACAGTTTTGTTGCGATTGGTCAGGGAATTGATGTCAAATCGATCACACTGTTTATATTTGGCGGTTTGGCTAGCTTAGAAAAAGAGTCGAAAACCCCAGGTGAAGCTTTCTGGGTTGCGATCGCCGGGCCAATAGTAAGCTTACTACTATGCGGTATCGTTACAGCTATTGGTGTTACTACTGCTGCATCAGGGCCGTTAGCTGCAATTCTTGGTGTTCTAGCTTCTGTTAACTTGGCATTAGCCCTGTTTAACCTGATTCCTGGCTTGCCCTTAGATGGCGGAAATATACTGAAAGCCATCGTTTGGAAAATTACAGGTAATCCTTATAAAGGTGTCACCTTTGCTAGTCGAGTTGGACAAATCTTTGGTTGGGTAGCAATTGTTTCAGGTGTACTTCCCCTACTATTATTTGGCGACTTCGGTAACTTCTGGAACTTATTAGTTGGCTTCTTCTTATTGCAAAATGCTGGGAATGCGGCTCAATTTGCCAGAGTACAAGAAAAACTCACAGGTTTGACAGCCCAGGATGCTGTAACTCATGATAGCCCGATTGTATCTGCTAATCTTAGCTTAAGAGAATTTGCTGATGAGCGAGTCATAAGTGGGCAAAACTGGCATCGGTTTTTAGTGACTGATGATGATGGACAATTAGTAGGTGCCATCGCAGTTGAGAATTTGCGAACCATCCCCACAGTAATGTGGTCAAATACTCAAGTCAAAGAAATCATGCGACCAATTACCGAATCTACCACAGTCCAATCAGATCAACCTCTGCTGGAAGTCATGCAGTTACTCGAACAACAAAAGCTGTCTGTGCTTCCCGTGATTCGTGAGAATGGCGTCCTAGTTGGAATCTTAGAAAAAGCTGCAATTATCCAGCTACTTCAAAGCCGAACCCAACCTAATCCTGCATAGTTGTCTCCAAAAACGGCAAACCCTTGTAGAGACACGATTTATCGCCCAAATTAAGGATTTCCAACAAATAAATTAGAGATAGGAGTCCAAAAGAATGTAGAGACGTAGCACTGCTACATCTCTACAAGGGTTGTGAATAAAGCATATTTAAAGGCTCTTAGTATTTTTTTTCCCAGAATTTTTACGAGATATCAGGTATATACCTAGCAAGGATAGACCTGCTACTGACGTAGGTTCAGGTATAGTTTTGATTTTGGCATAAATAGCTGTTGTAGTTATAGCTCCTTCAAGAGCCTTAATACTTATCTGGCGAACGTCTGGATTAAAGCCGGTTAGTTCAAGGGTGTATTTATTACTTCCAAAGGTGAAACTGCGATTACTCAAATTTGTGTCTATAAATACAAAATCTGCACTCTTTTCAGGATCTCTTGCATCGTTAAGTGTATTTATTAGATGCAAGCTGAAGTCAAAAACTTGGCTGATTCCCACCGGAGGGCTGAAGGATACATTGAGATTTAAAGGTACAAATTCAACGCTTGTATCGGGGAGTACCGTTCCATTAAAGTAAGTTAAATCAGCTATTTTGAATACAGAGTTAATATCTGCTGAAAATGAAGTTTGATTAAAAGTTAGTTTATTTGGAAGTCCTGCCGGCAAATTAGGTTGACCCCAAGTAAATGTGTTGCTTCCCACACCTGTATATATGGGAGTAGTATTGGCGCTTCCTGGAGTAGGTTCTCCCCATGTAGCACTAGAGATACCAGAAAAAGTTAGAGCATCTGCTTGACCAGAGAAACCAAATCCTGTGGTCGAACTCACAAAAAAACTAGATATAGCAGCAGCGAAAACAAAACTTAGTTTCATAATTCTAGGTTTTAATTATCATTATCGACGTTCTTTTAAGTAGGTCTTCAGTCTACCTTAGTAAATTTACGGAAAATACGCCAATATGTTATTGTATTTTTTATAAAAAATTTATACATATTTCCAAATAAATTAATAAAAAATTTATATTTTTGAAGCTAATTTTATGGATTATTAAAATATTTCACTACTTTGTCATTAGTAAAACAGTAGTTGCGTAGGCGTAGCCCGTCGTAGACATCGCTACCTTACTCGATTTCTAGACAAATTGTCAATCTGATATCAAGTTAGTTTTTTGGCATTTCCCGCACTATGGGCACAAATGTGATTCATAATTTTGACAAAATCTCTGGCAACAACTGGCTAGGAACTTTAGATAAAGCCAGATTTTGTCCCTGTATCCCTAATTCATTATGAAAAGCACGAATAGTTTTCACCAGATAAGCGAAGGTTGTTTGATAAGCCTCTGGTTGTTTACTCAATCCGTTCAAGGCCTGCAAATGGTTATCTAATGCTATTTCTAAGTGTTGAGAACGTGTCCCTTTGTCGCCATTAAAAGACTTATCTATTACTAGCTGATAATGGGCCAGTCCCAGATTATTATAAGAGGCAAGCAAATCAAAACTTAAAGAAGTACCGCTAAGTGAGTGAGCCAAAGCTATAGCTTCTTGGTAAGCACTGATACATAGTTGCAGATACTTTTGCCGTGCCTCTTTAGTAGTCTGAGATAGGTTTGCGAGATGCCAGTAGGCAGTACCCAGATTATTTTGTGTAGCGGCGCAAGCACTGGGAACATTAGCTGGAGTGCGATACTTGAGAGCTTCGCTATAAACATTTATAGCTAGCTGGAGATTTTGGGCAGGTTGTTCGTATTGTGCCAGATTCCAACACGCAGTACCGATATTGTTTTGAATCATGCCATACTTGAGCGGTTCTTCTTCAGGGTTGTAGTGTACAAGTGCTTCATTGTAAGCTGCGATCGCTTTCTTTAAATGCACAATCGGTTGGTTGTATTGCCCTAAATGCCAGTAAGCAGTACCCAAATTATTCTGACAAGCGGCATATTTTAATGAGTCCATATCGGCTGTACGGTAGCTGAGTGCTTCACTGTAAGCGAGAATTGCTTGCTGCCAATTTTCAGATGGGTGAGAAAAACGAGCTAAATCACCATAGGCTGTCCCCAAATTATTTTGTACACGAGCATAAGTTTCCAAATGTGTCTGGGGCGAAATCATCTTTAACGCCAACTGATAAAATTCTATTGCCTGCTCTATATAAGTTTGTCCCTCTTCAGAATTGGGTGGTGTGCGGTACAGCATCCAGTAGAGTGTACCCAAGTCATTCAAGATATCTGGGAGTTGCGGTGAGCTTTCGTCATAGCTAATTGCCTCCTGATAGGCAATAATTGCCACCATCAGGTTTTCTAGAGTTGACTCTCCTTCTTCAATGCGAAGGCGGTATAAAGTGCCTAACCGATGATAAGCTTCTGCCAGTATCTCCCCTGGAACTTGCTTTTGGTGTAATTCTTCAATCTCCAATAAAATCTGCTGCGGTTGTAAGTAATCCTCAGTATTTTGGACATCACTTGTGTTGATTGTTGCTATTACTAGCTCCGTTAACTCGCTGCTAACATGAGATAAAGACGACAGCGATTGATTATTACTCCTACTACCAGACCTATTCGTAGATTCATCCTGTTGTGGTGCAGCCTTCAATAAATCCGCTATTGACGGCGCAACTTCCTGGGTTTTATCTACGTCATTGCGTTGTATATCTTCTGGAAAATCGGAATTATTCTCAAACTTTAACTCGGAGGCTGCGGTTCTGAGTTCTGCTTGGTTAACTGCTTCATCTAGAATCGACTGCTCAATATTCCCTAAATCCAAGCTTCTAGAACGTGAAAAACGTTCTGGATAGCCCAAATTCTGAGTTGCTGGCGTGGGTTCTCCAGCAAACGCAAATACGCCAGTACGACAACGCCAAAACTGTGGTGCTGATTGCTTGATAGCAGATAACCAAGGACGCGGTATCCACAACAGCAAGTTAGATTCTAGGAATAGGCTAGATTCTTGTGTAGAAAAATATTGTTCGCTTAAGCGGAGATAGTGCAAAAATAAACGCTGTATCGCCACTGGTTGCTTAGTGAGATGCTCCACGCCGACAATCTGAAATGCTGGTAGTGGAAAAGGTCTTCCAGGGGTATCTTTTGATGCCCCAATAATTGGCGGTGGATAATTAGTCAACCATTGATTAATCTGGATTATGGGATTAGGATCGTTTAAATTTAAACGCAACGTGACTAATCGCGGATAAGCTGGAGTGCTGCTATTTTCCTGAGTATTTGATGACTGATATAGCACCTGTCCCACAGGATAAGCCAATGTAGAATGCAAACGGGCTGCTACCTGATTTCTTAAGTATAAATCATCACATATCGCTAAAAGAATTTGTCGTCGTAAGCCAAGACTTAGGGCAAGTTTCAGACGGTGGTATACTTGCCGATTCCAAGTAGAATTATTGTTGTGTGCAGTATCATTCACGCTCATAGCGGCTAAAGAGCCAAAACACAGTACATATCACCTTTCTGGGTGCATCCAAGTGGTCTAAACTCATAATAAAAATTATTTTTAACAAGTAGATGTTTTGCTGCTCAGGATATATTGAGCCTTCAATTCTAATAGGAATAATAAAGTATAATTATATACTTTCATTCCTAGTTCAATTTTAACAAAAAATAAAAAAGCAGGCCCCTCTTAAAATCGGAACCTGAAAAACTATAAAGAAGATGAAATTTTCTTAAAATCTTTTATGATCAACTGCTCTTAGAAACAAAGAAGGCGACTAAGATCAAGCCGACAACCAAAGCTGTAGCGGCGATTCCTAGTAAGAGATAAGTTCGCTTTTGCCCTTCCGTGGGAGGTTCTGCTTGATAAATCTTTGGTTCCCGGGCAAAATTGTTCAGAAGACCGCCTTCTTCATTGGTATAGGGCATGAATTAATTCCTTTATCTTTATCGTTCATTTAATGTTACATAAATGCTAAATCCGCTCTCAAACTGCTAGATAAATCGTTACATTGGGCATTGGGCATTGGTTATTCCCCTTGTCTGTCTATTCTCCATGCCCCATGCCCCATGCCCTATTCCCTAACTAGTAATCGTCCCAGTTAGAGGTGAACTAGGACTGGCGTAATCTTTAATAGGCATCCTGCCAGCAAGGTATGCTAGACGACCGGCGACTGTTGCTAAATTCATCGCCTGAGCCATTGCTGCTGGGTTTGGAGAAAGTGCGATCGCACTATTAATTAATAAGGCATCTGCTCCCAATTCCATTGCCTGCGCGGCTTCTGAGGGTGAACCAATACCAGCATCTACCACCACTGGTACACCTGCATTTTCGATGATGATTTGGATGTTGGCGGTTGTTTTCAGTCCTTGTCCAGAACCAATCGGCGATGCCAAAGGCATTACTGTAGCACAGCCTACTTCTTCTAAACGCTTGGCTAACATGGGGTCAGCATTAATATAAGGCAATACTGCAAAACCTTCTTTTACTAGTTGTTCTGCTGCTTGCAGCGTCCCAATCGGGTCTGGGAGTAAATACTTAAGGTCGGGTATTACTTCTAACTTTATAAAGTTATTATCTTCCTGCCCCAACAATTTCGCCATTTCTCGCCCCAAACGCGCCACCCGAATCGCCTCTTCAGCAGTTTGGCAACCTGCGGTATTGGGCAACATCCAAATTTTCGTCCAATCTAAGGCTTCAGCTAAACCTTCATGTCCCGGAGCCTTGGTTTGTACCCGTCGTACTGCCACAGTGACAATCTGGCAATCACTGGCGGCGACGCTTTGCTGCATTTCCTCAATGCTGCGATACTTACCGGTTCCAGTCATCAAGCGGGATTGGAAGGTTTTGCCAGCAATAATTAGTGGGGAGTCTTGAGTGAGGAGTGGGGATATAGCAGGGCGATGCCCGTTAGAGAAATTGGCAGAGTGAGTCAGCATTGGGGTGGAGGTAGATAGCTTGGACTGGAAGCGCGAATAGTGAAAATTAGCAAGTAGGGGGTCAGACTTTTGTGACAAGATTAAATCGGCAATCAATGCGGCGGTTACGGGCGCAAGTAGAATTCCGTTGCGGTAATGACCAGTAGCAAGGGTTAAATTTTGACAGTGGCTAGTGCCAAGGATGGGCAACTCATCAGGGGTAGCTGGGCGAAATCCCCACCAAAATTCCTGGATGGGATAATGCTTTAGTTGAGGATACAGGCGGATGGCAGCCTGTAGTAATGTTTGAATCCCTTCTGGGGTGTTGTTGGGGATAAAGCCAACGTCTTCGCTTGTTGCCCCAATAACGAGGCGATCGCGCCTTGGTACGATGTAAATATCTTGCCCAAACAAAACCCGCTTCAAAGGCAATTCCGGCGCAAATTCTGGTATCCGCACACTCAGCATTTGCCCTTTTCTGGGACGCACGGGTAGCGGTAACAATTCATTTGACCAAGCACCTGAAGCTAGAACATAGTGCGCGGCGCGAATTATTCCAGCATTGGTTTGCACGCCAACTACTTGTCCTTGCTGCTGTAAAAATCCTTCTACTGTAATCCCATCTTTGAGTTCAACACCAACAGACTCAGCCGCCGTCCACAATACTTGAGCTAGAGCCTTATTATCAACTTGTGCGTCTTCAGGATACCACCAGCCACCAACTACCTCTGCTCCCAATCCTGGCTGATATTGATGAATTGCCTCTTTGTTTAACCAGTAAGCCGGGGATGAGGGGGATGAGGAGGAATTTACTTCCCCTGCTCCCCTGCTCCCCTGCTCCCCTGCTCCCCTGCTTTCTTCAAACACGGGTGCGAGGATACCGCAGGATCGGTAGCCAGTATTTAAGCCGGTCAGTTCTTCTAATTTGCGCGTCCAGTCGGGATATAAGGCACGCGATCGCCAACACAGAGAACGCATTGCCCCCGCCGGGATGTTTTCCGCATCTGGTGCCAACATCCCGGCGGCGGCGTGGCTAGCGGCAGCCTGGAAGTCACGACAAAGCACGGTGACGTTTGTCCCGCGCAGTTTTAGTTCAATGGCGATCGCCAAACCAATAACGCCGCCACCAATAATTACAGTCTCACTAGTCATTAGTCATTAGTGATTAGTCATCTATCATTAGCCATTTATCATTAGTACATAACTAATAACTCATAACTTATAACTTATAACTTATAACTCGTAACTAAAGACGGATCTGCTCGTTACCACAAGGCGCGAATTGGTTCATTGCCTTGATTTGGATCGCTGGATGGTGTGCTTGTGTTTGTTTCTGAAGAATCTGTACTGCCGTCTGTTGTACTGTCAGAGGGTGATGTTGAGTCATCGGCAGAATTCTGAGCAACGTTACTCCTGTTGTCAGGTCTTGGGGCTACAATAGTGCGCCTGTTTGCGTTTGTTTGAGTTGTTTCATTTCCTTCAGTTGGAGTTTCTTCATTCTTGCTGCCAGCACTGCTATTAACATTGATATTAGCTGGCAAGACTTCTGATTTCTTGTCACTGGGAGCGTTAGCACTTTGTACGCCCATAGGAAAGTTGATGCCTAGTAATGTACCAAGCAGAATGGCTAAACCTCCAGCCATTAAAATTAAGGGTGTCCATCTACCCATCTTGTCTTAACTCCTTTTTAACCTTTTGGTGTCCACACTATTCGAGAACCTTGTCCCCAAAATCCATCAAACTTTGTCACTTTCAGATCGCCTAAAACCTGAGTTTGACTGTTCCTTACGCAAGTCTGTTGTAAGAGAATGGGGAGGAAGCGAACGCCTTGCTCGATCGCGCCAGTTCGCTGCTGATACTTTGCCCTCTACCTTAACCGTACAGGTACCGCAACTGCCAATGCCCCGACAGTTTATTACCTTAGCACCGTCATTGTAGAGGTCAATACTATTGTGCAGCAAAATCTTGCGGAGATTGCTTCCCTGCTCGCAATCAATTGTTTTACCTTCAGCTTGTACTTTAGGCATTTTTAAATTGCCAAACTGGCTTTTTGTTGTATATTGACACATTGCCTCGAAAGTTGTCTCGTCGGTCCCAGTTTTATGACCACAAATTCTTCACCTCAACTTTGGCTCTATGACACTACACTACGGGATGGCACTCAGCGCGAGGGGCTATCTGTATCGATAGAAGATAAGTTACGCATTGCCCGTAGACTCGATCAACTGGGAATTCCCTTCATTGAAGGCGGTTGGCCTGGTGCCAATCCCAAGGATGTACAATTTTTCTGGCAACTCCAAGAAAATCCGCTCAAACAGGCTGAAATTGTTGCTTTTTGCTCAACTCGACGCCCCAACTCCACTGCCGCAACCGAACCGATGCTACAGGATATTTTGGCTGCGGGAACTCGCTGGGTAACGATTTTTGGCAAGTCTTGGGATTTACACGTGACAACAGGACTCAAGACGACATTAGAAGAAAATTTGGCGATGATTCGCGACACCATTGAGTACCTCCGTTCTCAAGGACGTCGCATTATCTACGATGCCGAACATTGGTTTGATGGCTATAAGCACAATCGAGATTATGCTTTACAGACATTAGAGGCGGCGATCGCATCTGGTGCGGAATGGCTAGTTCTCTGTGATACCAATGGTGGCACTTTACCCCACGAAATTAGCCAAATTGTTCAAGATGTGGTAAGGGTGACTGGGGAATGGGAAGCTGGGAAAGAATCTACCCAATCACTAATCCCCCAAATTGGAATTCACACTCATAACGATTCGGAAATGGCGGTTGCTAACGCCATAGCCGCCGTTATGGCAGGGGCAAAGATGGTACAGGGCACAATTAATGGTTATGGTGAACGTTGCGGTAATGCTAACCTTTGTTCGTTAATTCCCAATTTACAACTGAAGGCGGGTTACAGTTGTATCACAGAAGACCAGCTCACACAACTTACAGAAGCTAGTCGTTTTGTGAGTGAGGTGGTCAACCTTGCGCCAGATGAACACGCTCCCTTTGTAGGACGTTCGGCTTTTGCCCACAAGGGCGGTATTCATGTATCAGCTGTGGAACGTAATCCCCTGACTTACGAACACATTCAACCGGAACAAGTCGGGAATCGTCGCCGCATCGTGATTTCTGAACAATCTGGACTCAGCAATGTTTTAGCCAAAGCCCGCAGTTTTGGCATTGAATTGGATCAGCAAAAGGCAGAAGCTAGAGAAATTCTCCAGCGCCTCAAAGATTTGGAGAGCGAAGGATTTCAATTTGAAGCCGCAGAAGCCAGTTTTGTGCTGTTGATGCACGAAGCTTTGGGAGGTCGCCAGAAGTTTTTTGAAGTCAAAGGTTTTCAAGTCCACTGTGATTTGATTGAGGGGAAAGAAACTAGCAATGCCTTAGCTACAGTCAAAGTCGCTGTGGACGGGAAAAATATTTTGGAGGCGGCAGAAGGTAACGGCCCCGTGGCAGCTTTGGATGCAGCTTTACGCAAGGCTTTGGTGAACTTTTATCCCCAAATTGCAACTTTTGATTTGACAGATTACAAAGTGCGGATTCTCAACGGACATACGGGCACTGCGGCGAAAACCCGTGTGTTGGTAGAATCAGGTAATGGTCGTCAACGCTGGACGACGGTAGGGGTTTCCACCAATATTTTGGCGGCTTCCTATCAAGCAGTGGTAGAGGGCTTGGAATACGGTTTGTTATTACATTCCCAAGCAGAAGCGGTGGTGAAAGCTTCTAGTTGACAAAAGGGATATGTAGGGTGAGGAAAGTTTGCGTTTTTCGATCAGAAGGGGAGGCGATCGCCTCCCCTTCTATTAACACTTTTGTACTTACAGCAGATTGCAACAGGCCTGAGGTACAGATAATCGTAGGGGGACAACATGTTGCATTGGTGTCAACTTAAGCTGAAACTCCTTTAAAACCTCGTTTCTAGCCAGAGGCTAGAAATGCTGCTCCTGGCGGCTCTGCCGCCAGTAAGAGAGGCGGAGCCTCAAGGACGAGCATTCCCAGTCTGAGACTGGGAACGAGGCACAAGGCAATCTAAAAGCTAGTTCTAGACTTGCTTTGACGTTAAGTTGACACCAATGAACATGTTGTGCCCCTACCCGTGTACTTCATTTACCTGAAATACGCTGTATGTAGCGAAAAAACAGTTGTAAATAATAGCTCTACCAATTGCGCCATCCACCTTTAGGTGCAACTTCATTATTAGTAGACTTCATTCCGTGACTTTGCAACAGAGTTTGATATTCTGTGCTGCTTGCCCAGCGGTCAATTTCTCGCGCCCGCAGGACTGGGACTGGGTGGGTTAATTGGGCTGTACGGGCAGCTTTGACCATTTCACCCAGTTCTGTCTTGCTAATATCATCGTAAGCGCGGGCTTGGGCAACAAAGGCATCGAGATTCAGTTGGGGCGCTAAGGTGGGAGAACCACCTGCCAACTTCATCAACACGGACATGACAACTTTCGGGTCTTGGGTTGCTAGTAAGGCGGCGCGATCGCAGGTAAACTCAGCACAACGTACCCATTCCAAAAGTTGCGCTTGTATGGCTTGGGCAACGAAGGTGCCGACATTGGGCACAATCGCCGCAGCTAATATTAATAAATTTACAGGAGTCAAGTAAACGCTATGGTCACACTTGAGATGCCCCAACTCATGGGCGATTACTGCCTGTATTTCCTCTGGTGTGAGCATATCAATCAGGGAAGTGTGTAGCACAACAAAAGGCTGCTTACCCCGCACAGCAAAAGTATAGGCGTTGGGAGCCGGATGTTGGCGGACGTACAATTGAGGAGGATCTATGTCCAGGATTTTACAGGCATCTAACAACAATTTGTATAAATCAGGCAGTTGGTTTTCACCCACCAGAATGCTGGAGGCAATATTTTCCACATAGAAAACCTGCTCTGCCATTGGCCCTAGCCAATTTCGCACCAACATATCTATGCCTGGTATCTGCTTGAGCGCTCTGGTAGCTTCCAGGTCTAATGGATGACGAAATGAGTCAGCTTTTAAACCAATCAGCGGGGTTTTGAAGAAGGACATAGTGCAGCAAGCTATAAAAAAACACAACTATGGAATCTGGCTGGATAGATAAACAGCCTCCTACAGTTAGTATAACGATTTCAGTAGGGCGTTTCCTTTCTTGCATATTCGGGGGTAAATGAGCAATCGTACAGATAGTTACGCTAAAGCTGTAACCGCTACTGGATAAGGATTCTGCACATCGATATTTTTCGCAATTCTGGATGTACCAATTAAGCTATAGGCTATTTGGTGCAGAATTTAATCCGACACACCAAGGGTTTGAAGCTCTTAATTTTCAGAGACTTCAATTGGTACAGCTTTATCCGTGGCGATGCCTGCGGTGGCAAGATACGCTTGGGTTGAAAGCGGCTCATCACAGTCAAAGCGCGTAACTTTCGGTATCACTGCTCATTTCATGCCTTTGCTGCATACGCCTACCGCGCAAACCCTGTCCTTTAGTGTCCGTTGCAGTTAATCTTGATTGGACACACTGATTCACGCTCGGAGAATTAGAATGCGCTTTGGTTTTTTTACTTTATGTGTTCTCGCACTAGCGACAACTTCTGGGCACGCCGCTCAGTCTCCCAAGATCCCAACACTGGTAATGACCAGCCCGGATTCAGCTGACGCCAACTACGAAGATAAATGCAGCAACGGCAACAATCTTGACAAGATAAATCGCGATAAGTTTCTTAAACTTATGCTTGCTGATAAAAAATCAAAGCTTTCTCTTCTGAAAGTAGCTCTCCTCAATGAAATTAAACAAAGTGGTGATGAGCCACGAGGCGAGGGTGTCCATATTGGTGAATGGAATCAAACCTTCCATGACCGAAGTGGTTGTGGCACAAACACTAACAGTTACTCAGCATTTGTTGTCACCGTGACTGGTGGAAATGCAAACCATACGGTAGTGAAATACCTGGTCACGATTGATGACGACGATAACGCAGGCAAAAGAACCCTCAAGATCCGCGACATCCGCCCAATCAACTTACGAAATGATAACTAACCAAGCCATTTCTCCTCGCTTCCTAGTTCCTGCCTTTGTAAAGATAAAACCTGCATCTTCAAACTGTGTACCGTACCCCGAACAGTAGAAGCAGGGGTGAAATGAGCAGCTGTGCAGAAAGTTACGCGCTTTGACTTGATGAGCCACTTTGGCCGCCTTGTTAATGTGTCAGCCTGCATTGTTAATGCGTCAGCCTGCATTGTTAATGCGTCAGCTTGCATTGTTAATGCGTCAGCTTGCATTGTTAATGCGTCAGCCTGCATTGTTAATGCATCAGCTTGCATTGTTAATGCGTCAGCCTGCATTGTTAATGCATCAGCTTGCATTGTTAATGCGTCAGCCTGCATTAAAAACGCTACGCTTTTACGCAAAACTGTACTAAGCATGAAGCTAGAATTAGTGACACGATCAAAGGAGATCGTTTTTTTCTGTTGTCACTATGAAAATATTGGTACTGAATGCCGGATCGAGCAGCCAAAAGAGTTGTCTGTATGAAATTGCAGATGAAACTCTACCCACCCAAGCACCCCAACCCCTTTGGGAAGGGAAAATCAACTGGACTCAAGATCGGCGTGTGGCAGAAATTGAGGTGAAAACTGCTACGGGTGGAACGCTGCAAAAATCAATCTCTGGTGATTCGCCACAGGCGCACCTCACCTATATGCTCAATACACTTGATCGTGATGCCACCAAGGTAATCGAGCGGTTGTCAGAAATCGATGTGGTGGGGCATCGGATAGTACATGGTGGAGAAGATTATCGAGATAGTGTGGTAATTACGGAGGATGTCAAAAAGGCGATCGCTCATCTGTCTAACCTTGCTCCAGAACATAATCCAGTGGGTTTGGAAGGTATAAAAGCAATTGAACAAATCTTAGGAGATGTCACCCAAGTAGCAGCCTTTGATACCGGATTTCATGGTACTTTACCCGATGCAGCAGCAATCTATCCCGGCCCATATCAGTGGGTAGAGCAAGGTATTCGTCGCTATGGGTTTCATGGTATTAGTCACCAATACTGTTCTCAACGTGCAGTCCAAATTCTCGGTCAAGATGTTTTATCTGAGCGGTTAATTATCTGTCATCTGGGCAATGGTTGCTCTTTAGCGGCGATTAAAAACGGTCGCAGTATTGATACCACTATGGGATTCACGCCCGTAGAAGGATTAATGATGGGTAGTCGTTCTGGTTCAGTTGATCCAGGGATTCTGATTTATCTGTTACGGCACTGCAATTACTCCGTCGAAAAGCTGGATGATGTATTAAATAAAGCTTCTGGGTTAAAGGGAATTTCGGGTGTATCTAGCGATATGCGTGAAGTCAGAGAAGCTATCGCTCAAGGTAATTCCCGCGCTCAACTGGCGTGGGATATCTACGTGCATCGCTTGCGTTCTGCTATCGGCGCAATGCTTGCTAGTTTGGGGGGATTAGATGCTTTAGTGTTCACAGCAGGTGTGGGTGAACACTCTTGGCAAATTCGCCAAGCCGCCTGTGAAGCTTTTGGATTTATCGGACTGAAAATAGACCTTGAGAAAAATCAACAGCAGCCTGTAGATGAGGATATTGCTACACCCGATTCAGCAGTGCGGGTATTAGTTATTCATACTCAAGAAGATTGGGCGATCGCTCAACAGTGTTGGCAGCTGTGGAAAAAAGTTCGTAATATCTAATTCGTAATTATAAAGTCTGATTTCATCTGGGTAACATTGTTTGAATATGCAGTTATCCAATACCCTGACATCTCTACATCCCTAATCTTTTTCTTAAAACAGTCTTTCACAAGAAAATATCTTTTTCAATGCTTCATACCCGATTTTCAAGCTAGTAGCCAACGCATAAAACTTTTACCAATTTGCCCCACTAGAAAACTAAAAACCCTTTGTAATAGCGGCCCAAGTAGTGACAAAAACAGTAAAAATAAGAAATTGGTGGGAGTAAAAATAAAAATACTAGAAGTGACACAAGTTAGTCCCCACGCCAGCCAATTTCGATATTGAGAACTGATAGAAGCCCATCTCGGAAGTTGATTAACAAGCCAATAGCGAATAGTAGGAAATACAAAAGATGTTATTAGCCCAGCAAGTATTGATAATGAAAGTGTAAGTGATTGTAATGAATGTAATTCCCAAGCCAAAAAACCAGCAGGGAACAGTGAAGCTAGCTCCCAAGCTAATAGATTTAATTTAGTCCGAAGATAGCTTAGTATTTGTTCAATAAGCCAATAATGCACATAAACAATATTTAAACACTCAGGATTTTGGATAAAATCACTCTTGATTTTGTGAATTATGTCGCCATAAAAGAAGACATTACTTTGTAAAACAATATCTTGTTCTTTCCAAAAATATAAAGCTGATGTATCTTCTTTATAATAAGAATTAAAAGTAAGTCCATACTGGAGCGTCGATTTATTTTGTAATGATTTACTCCACAATAAATTCATAAAATTTACTATAAAAGTATTGTCAAATATTTTAAAGTTTTTTTTAGTAATTACTAATTTATTGTATGGCATAGTGTTCTTACTAAAGCAAATCTTATCGCTAAAGCAGTTGTAGTACCAAAGATAAGCTAGTAATTTTGGCGGAATGTACAGAGAGCAGCCTATTTCTCGTGCTTGCTCAATTTGTTTTAAAACTGCATGATTTAGATAAAAAGTATACTGTGCTGGCTCAACCTTAATTTCAAGTTCAATAGGAGTGCCTTGAGGGATTTGCACAAAGAAAGATAGTTGAACATCAGCTTGGTGATCTGTGTGGATTTTATAAGCGTTCATTTCGGGATAATTTGGCGATACCTTGTACAATACCAATCAGAAAATCTAGTGTTCCACGCCACTGTTTTTCTCCAGCAACTACCCCTTCATGATGTATTTTTAGGATTAAATCTCTATCACCTTCAGGTAATTGAAATAGGTTTTTATGGTAACGGCTGATAATATCTCCATCTAACTGCATAATAGTTTGAGCATAAATAATATCAATATCTACACTGGTAATGTTACCACTGTTAAGTGCAGCTTTAAGTTCAGACATTTTTCGCAGGGTACGAATAAATTTATCATTATTCAAAAGTTCTTCAATCTCTTGCCACCTTTTCCGCAAGTTTTTTTGATTATCTTGTTCACCTGCAACAGGAGTTGGAGCAGGCAATATTGGTTGAGCTAACTTTATATATACCTCATCAGTTGGAACAATATTTGCTTTATGTTCCACCTGATATTTAAGACGCTCCTGATATTGTATTATCCTGGAGTCTGGCTCACTAGTATCATTACTTTGTTCAAGTAGAATGTAAAAATATTCTCTTTCAAGTTGCGAAAATAGACTTGTATAACGCTTGCGTAGCTCTTGAGCTTGAGTTTTTTCTGGTTCTGGTAAATCGTTTGGATTTGGAATTCCTTTGTCATTAAAGTAGTCTTTGTCATTTATTGAATAAATCTCTTCATACGCTTGCCAAGCATTAAACTTTGCACCAGTAATTTGTTCCACAACCATCGTATTTACTTCTAAAGCTGTAATATCATCGACTAATCCATGTACAGATGAGACTAGTTTCTCTAGCAAATCTTTGGCTTGCTCTTGAATTTTGTTAGTCATAGTAATAATTTCCTTGGTTTCTCTAAAGCAAATTAACCTACAGGTTTGGACAAGTTGATATCCTGTAGGTATTTTCGGGTTACTATTAATTAATAAGCGTCAACTACTATGGACGCGATGGCGATTGTTGTGAAGTTTTACGAGATTTCATAATTTCTATAAAAAATCCATATAACTTATGCAAACTTTCTATGTTTTTTTGCATAATCTCCCGACTTTCTTTGATTTGACTTAGATGAAATTCGCGAAGTTCTGTATATGGCCCACTACCAACAAATTGACTACCAACTTCATTGTTTATATCACCATCAATTAGATTGATTCTAGTATAAATCCGATTACCTGGTTGAGCAATTTGTTGCCCTTGTGGTTGTTCTAACTGAGTAGATGAGTCTGGAACCCAAGTGGTAATTTCTAACTCGACAACTTCAACTATTGCTGTTTGGATAGCATCAATAATGTCATCAATATTAAATCCTTCTCCCTTAGCATTTAGCTTCTTAACTTTTCTTTTAAATTCACTACTTGGTTTGCTAAATTGACTATTGTTTTCCACATTTTCGATGGCTTGACCATTACTTTCTGTGTTTTCGTTAAGAGTATTATTCACCATGACATTTTAGAGGTTAAAGATTTTAATATAAACAAGATACAATTTTAGATTATGTCAAAAAGTTTTAAGGCTTTTACTAAAAAAAAGTAACTAAAGTCAAAACAACTTAATAATTTAAGAAATTTTTACTAAAAAAAGTTATGATTTATGATCACTTAGGTTTTTTAGTATAAAAGAATGCTAATAGTCTAACAAATTTATTTTAGTCAACCTGTTTCTTATTTGACCTAGCAAAGCCTAGACGCGCAAGTGGGGCTGACTTTTCTTATACCACTATGTATACAATAATATGACTATGATGATAGAGACAAGAAAAATATGTTGTTATCTCGTCAAGCTTTTGCTACACCTTTTGTAATTTGTATGTGTATTTTAGGAGTTGGCTTGATTCAATTTCCCCAATTGCAAAAACTAATAAATAGAAAACAATCTGCCTCTTTAGAAACTCTAGAAAAAGAAATAAAATCTGAAAATCTCCGTCTGAATTTTCTCCAAAAAATGCCTAGTTTTGGTTATGATAACTTCATTGCAGATTTGGTATATCTCAATTTTCTACAATATTTCGGAGATGATGAAGTTCGAGACAAAACAGGTTACAGTTTAAGTCCAGAATATTTTGAAGTCATTCTAGAACGTGACCCGCGATTTTTAGCAGCGTATCGTAGTCTTTCGATTAGTACTTCATTGTATGCTGGTATGCCAGAACGTGCGATCGCACTATCAGAGAAAGGCTTAAAATCAATATCTCCCTCAGTTCCCGAAAAGTCTTATTATATATGGCGTTATAAAGGAGTTGATGAGTTATTATTTTTAGGCAACGCTCAAGCTGCCCAACAGTCTTTTGCAACGGCGGCAAACTGGGCTAGTAAATTTTCAGATGCAGAGAGTCAGATGATCGCTAATAGTTCCCAAAAAACTGCTGAATTTCTGAGTCGAAATCCTAACAGTAAATATGCTCAAATTTCTACATGGTCAATGGTTTTAAATAATCATGCTGATGAGAGAACTCAGAAACGCGCTATTAGGGAAATCGAAGCTTTGGGGGGAAAAATAATTACAACTCCTGAAGGTATTAATAAAATTATATTTCCCCCTAAAGATTAAATTATTATTTATAACGGGTTGTTGCAAGTGTAGTAGAGAATTATATTCGCCCAATTTTTTAAAATTTCTCACGCATGATTATATCTCTTGCACAAATACAAAGTTTGCCCTCATCCCCCAACCCATTCTGCCAATTTTGGGAGAGGGATTTAGGGTGAGGGCTTTTAATTCATCTAAGAAGTCGATTGAGTAAGGTAATAGCGATGTCAATAAAATTGGCAGAATCTGACTTTCAAATATTAGGGTGTTTTCCTGTGATTTCCCAGTTGCGCCCTAACCTTGAGCAGACTAAGTTTATAGAACAAGTTCGATCTCAAATGAAAGAAGGATATCAACTTGCATTCTTGGAGGTAGAAAAGCAAGCTGTAGCGGTCGCTGGATTTCGCATTTCTAATTGTTTAGCATCGGGAAAGTTTTTATATATTGATGATTTGGTTGTTGATGAGTTGAAGCGGTCACATAGCTATGGTCAACAGTTATTTCAGTGGCTAATTGAATATGCCAGAAATCATCAGTGTAAACACCTGAGTCTAGATTCTGGTGTTCAGCGATTTGCAGCCCACAGGTTTTATTTCATGCAGCGTATGAGCATTACAAGTCATCACTTTTCAATGGAGTTGTAGCAACAAGCAATTTGATTGTGACAAATAATATTTTTTGGTATGACGGCAAATTAATTCACTCTCAAACCCTAGAATTAAATATTAACGATCCGGGTTTACTTTATGGGGCAACTGTTTTTACAACATTGCGGGTTTATGAGAACTCTCTAGATAGTAATTTAACTAATTGGCAAGCACATTGCGATCGCTTACTCTTCTCACTACAAACTTTTAGGTGGCAGCAACCCGATTGGAACCGTCTGCGTCAAGGTGCCCAAATTATCCTCGCACACTTCCCCGTTCTCAGAATTACCCTCTTTGCCGATGGACGGGAATGGATAACTGGTAGATTATTACCACAAAATTTGACAGAAAAACAAAAATTTGGTGTTGTGTGTGCCGTTGCGAGTCCTGAATTTTATCGCTCTCTCCCCTCTCATAAAACTGGAAACTATTTGAGTGCTTGGTTGGCAAAAACTAGCTTAGATGCTCAAGAAGTAATATTAGTCGATCCTCAAGGAAATTGGCTAGAAACCAGTACAGGCAACCTTTGGGGATGGTGCGATCGCAGTTGGTGGACACCACCAATAAAGGCCGGAATTTTGCCGGGAATTGTGCGATCGCAACTTGTAAACTGGTTGCAAAACCATCAGCAGCCAGTACGAGAAGAAACTTGGAGCGTCGAGTTAGTCCAGAGATTTGAAGCGATCGCCTACACTAATAGTGTGGTAGAAATTATTCCTATTCATACAGTTCATCTGCCTTCAGGGTCGCTACAATGTAATCCCTACCATCAAAGTTTTCAGCTAATAAGGGAGCTTTTTTTAGCATGACACCCACGCCAAATTTGTTATATCTTAAGATAAGTTAACATAAATCTTAATAATCACCTTTCCGAGCAGAGAGCTAGGCGATTGCGCGAAAAATACCGGAGGATAGACCTTAGTGAATAAAAGATGGAGAAATGCAGGGCTGTACGCGCTGCTGTTTATTGTCGTAATTGCGCTGGGAACAGCATTTTTTGACAAACAACCCCAAAGCAGAGAGACATGGCGATACAGTCGCTTTATTCAAGAAGTTGAGCAAGGCAGAGTAGAAAAAGTCAGTTTGAGTGCAGACCGCTCTACAGCACTGGTTACACCCAAATATGACCCGGCTAAACGGATTGTTACCTTAGTCAACGATCCAGACTTGATCAATACTCTGACTTCTAAAGGCGTTGATATTTCTGTTTTGCCCCAAACCGACGAAGGATTTTGGTTTAAGGCACTAAGCAGCTTATTTTTCCCTGTATTGCTTTTGGTTGGCTTATTCTTCTTGCTACGTCGCGCTCAAAGTGGCCCAGGCAGCCAAGCGATGAACTTTGGCAAATCCAAAGCCAGAGTGCAAATGGAACCACAAACTCAGGTGACATTTGGCGATGTCGCTGGTATTGACCAAGCCAAGTTGGAATTAAACGAAGTCGTAGACTTTCTGAAAAACGCCGATCGCTTTACTGCTGTTGGTGCAAAAATTCCTAAAGGTGTGTTGTTAGTTGGCCCTCCTGGTACAGGTAAAACCCTCCTAGCTCGTGCCGTAGCTGGTGAAGCAGGTGTACCCTTCTTCTCAATCTCCGGTTCGGAATTTGTGGAAATGTTCGTAGGTGTGGGTGCATCCCGCGTCCGCGATTTGTTTGAACAAGCTAAGACCAACGCTCCTTGTATCGTCTTCATCGATGAAATTGACGCCGTAGGTCGTCAACGGGGTGCAGGTTTAGGTGGTGGTAACGATGAGCGGGAACAAACCCTCAACCAGTTGCTCACAGAAATGGACGGCTTTGAAGGCAACACTGGCATCATCATTATTGCTGCTACCAACCGTCCTGATGTCCTAGATGCAGCCTTGTTGCGTCCTGGTCGCTTTGACCGTCAAGTTGTGGTAGACCGTCCCGATTATGCCGGACGCAGCGAAATCCTCAAGGTACACGCCCGTGGCAAGACCTTGGCGAAAGATGTGGATTTGGATAAAATTGCCCGTCGGACTCCTGGATTTACTGGCGCTGATTTATCCAACCTGTTGAATGAAGCCGCAATTCTGGCAGCACGCCGGAATTTGACTGAAATTTCGATGGATGAAATCAACGACGCGATCGATCGCGTATTAGCTGGCCCAGAGAAGAAAGACCGAGTAATGAGCGAAAAGCGCAAAACCTTGGTGGCTTATCACGAAGCTGGTCACGCCTTAGTTGGTGCTTTAATGCCAGACTACGATCCTGTGCAGAAGATTAGCATCATTCCTCGCGGTCGCGCAGGTGGTTTAACTTGGTTTACCCCCAGCGAAGACCGGATGGACACTGGTTTGTACAGCCGCGCTTATCTGGAAAATCAGATGGCTGTAGCTTTGGGCGGTCGCATCTCTGAAGAATTAGTCTTTGGTGAAGAAGAAGTGACCACTGGTGCTTCTAATGACTTGCAACAGGTAGCACGGGTTGCGCGTCAGATGATTACCAGATTTGGGATGAGCGATCGCTTAGGCCCTGTTGCCCTTGGTCGTCAACAAGGTAATATGTTCCTCGGACGGGATATCATGTCAGAGCGCGATTTCTCTGAAGAAACCGCCGCTGCCATTGACGAAGAAGTTCGTAAACTTGTAGATGTAGCCTATACACGCGCTAAAGAAGTGTTGGTGCGTAACCGCCACATTTTAGATCAGATAGCGCAAATGTTGGTTGATAAAGAAACAGTAGACGCTGAAGAGTTGCAAGAAATTCTGTCGAACAACGATGTGACAACTGCTGCATTTGCCTAATTTAATCAGAAGTGATGAGTTAAAAACAATTTCTAACTTGTAACTTTTAAAAATTGGGGTAACTCTGGGATTTTCCCGAATTACCCCAATTTTTTTTAATTTATTGGCAAAAGCCCGGTCATGAAGACCGGGCTTTTAATCCGAAATGGGGTTATATTCCCCGAAGGTTCGTTATAGAGTTTCAGTATAAATCGGTAATCTGATAGAGACTACCACCTGAGCATCATCAATTCCGGAAAATTAGAAAAATTTTTGTCGATATAGCGTTTCCTAATCATATTAGGTACATCTTAGCCCCCTCTCGAAGAGCGGGGGTGGGGTTCTTGTACATCACTTGGGCGGAGATACCGCTATATACCAAAATCACATTACTAACGCCGGAACAACGAGCCCAAATGCTGGCACAGAGGTTGCGCGGACTCGGTATAGATCCTGATTCTCTCCGGTAAGAATTAGAAATCAGGGTAATTCGGAAATTTTACAAATTACCCTGATTGCGATCAATGCAAAAGAATCTATCCATTCTGTGGCGCACCCCTTATGGCGATCAAATAGATAACTTTTTAAATCTTGATAAGACTAGCGTAAACAGTGACTGGATACTCAACTAGTTGCTTAACTTAAACTCTGGATGTCGGTTTCAAAAATAGCCATGCCACAAAGAACGTAGCTGCTGTGAATAGTTGCGTCAAATCCAAAGCCGAGAGATAGCCATCTGCAAATGAAGCAATACTGCGATCGGTAATGCCAAATACCCAGGATGACAGTCCAAATAGCCAAATCCCATTCTTGAGATTTCCGACGAATTCCTTAGAGTCTGATGGTTCTTGGTCTTTCATGATCTTCTGTTCCGTTGGTGAAGAATCTGGTGATTGATGCGAAATACCTGCCATTAGGAATTTTTTCGGATTCCTGACGCTGAATTTACACTTGCTATCTATTAATAATATTAATAAATATTTCACCTACTTGACTTCCCTACCCAAAGGTACATCTCCTAATCATGACATTCCTGCTTTGGTTCTGTTACCTCCAATAGACCGCAATGCATTGAGTTCTCAGGTTTACAGCGTCAGGCTTGAATACTGAAATTACATTATTCTTAAATAACTATATAAATATTTATTCATGCTTTGTATAAAATACTCCATAGGATAGATGCGTTTGCAAAATATTTTTATGCTTCAATTTTGTAGATACTTCGTAGGGGCGCATAGCTAGCTATCATTGGTGTCAACTTAAGCTTAAACTCCTTTAAAATCTCGTTTCTAGCCTCTGGCTGGAAATGCTGCTCCTGGCGGCTCTGCCGCCAGCAACAGAGGCGGAGCCTCAAGGACGAGCATTCCCAGTCGGAGACTGGGAACGAGGCAATCTAAAAGTTAGTTCTAGACTTGCTTTCACGTTAAGTTGACACCAATGGCTAGGTATGCACCCCTACAAGGAAATAAAATACTGATTTTGGAGTAGATTAATCCCTTCACCCTAATCACTGCTGGGTGGTGAATTCCGTTAGCGGTAGCCAGGCGTTTAGCCCGTCCTGAGTTCTTAGTAAATTAAGAAGTACTCAGTACTTATGTGCGTAGGTAAGCTGTTTCACATTTAATTTGCATAACTAGGGCGGGCAAGATGCCCACCCCACAAGAATTTGATTTAATCTGATTATGCAATTTAGATGTTTTTTAGCTTATTAGCCTTGCCGCTTGCGATGCCCTGATCTAGCAAAAAGGTGGGCGGTCTTTCAACTCAGCACTCAGCACTCTTCATCTCACCAGCTGCGCGGCGGAATTAAAAAATTGACGGCACAACCCCTTGGTGACTAAAACTGTTGTCAACAAGTTAGCAAAAGCAACCATGAACATAATCAAAATTTCGTAGGAGACAGCATCTAGAGGTTTGACACCAGCTAATAACTGTCCGGTGGTAATTCCTGGTATTGCGACCATACCTATGAGTATCATTTGATTGAGAGTAGGAATCAATCCGGCTTTGATGGCGTCTTTGCGATACTGGCTAACTGCTTGCTCTGGAGTTGCACCTAAGCTTAAATGGGTTTCTATTTCGAGATGGCTGGAATTAATGGTGCTGACAAGGCGATCGCCTGCGATCGCAGCTGCATTGGTAGCATTACCTAAGACTATCCCTGCTAGGGGAATTATATACTGTGGTTCGTACCATCTCTCTGGTTGAACGATCAAGAAGTTGATGTAAAACACTGTTACGGCGGTACTAATTAAAATTGCGCCCCACACCAAAGGCAACAGATGAGGAATTTTTTGGCTGATGCGATTTCGTGCGACAATCGCCGTAATTGTCAGCATTATTGCTAATAGCGCCAAAACTGCCCAAGCATTGTCTAAAGCTAAGATGAAATCTAAAATGTATCCCAATACAAGAAGTTGTAAGATGGTTCTCCCAGTAGCAAGGGCTAGGCTCAACTCTAATCCTAATTTTTCCCAGGCAGATAAACCAATGGCGATCGCCATCAATCCCACAGCAATAGCTAAATCCCCGAAATCCAACTTGATCAGATCCTGCATGTGTTCTCTATCTCCTAGTATTTTCTTTTCAAAGCAGCCCACACAAGAGGAACTTTGATCGGATGTGTTGGATCTTGGTTGATATATATCACTTTCATCAATTCAAAATTCCCAATGGTACGACCAAAACATGGCAAACACCTAGTATATCTAGTATCTGTAAATTAAATGTGCGGTGGTTTACCGCACCACAATTTAAGTAAAAACCCTAATAGATGCGTATCTTGGGCGATAGTCTTTTAGTAGCTCCTCTTTGATTAACTATTCAATCAGCAAAAATTGACTGTCGAAGTGCATCCTTTGTATCTCCCGATAAAATGAGAACTCATGATCCAAAGTGTAAATCCCATCCCTGCCTTTGATATCAAGCAGCAATACACCACCATCGAAGCAGAAGTAAGTGCAGCTGTCTTAGAGGTTTTAGCTTCTGGCCGCTATATTGGCGGCCCCTTAGTCGAAGGCTTTGAACAACAGTTTGCCGCTTATAATACTGTTACTGAATGTGTGGCTTGTAATTCTGGTACTGATGCGCTCTACTTAGCGTTACGAGTCTTGGACATTGGTGCAGGCGATGAAGTGATTACAACGCCTTTTACCTTTATTGCGACATCTGAAGTGATTAGCGCCGTGGGTGCAAAGCCTGTTTTCGTTGATATTGACGCGACTACGTTTAATTTAGATGTGGAGCAAGTCGCAGCGGCGATTACATCTAAAACTAAAGCGATTATCCCGGTTCATCTATTTGGACAACCCGTGGATATGACATCATTAATGGCTCTCGCTCTGTCTCACAATTTGTCAATAGTTGAAGATTGCGCTCAGTCTACAGGGGCAATTTGGGCTGATGAAAAAGTAGGAAGCATTGGACATATTGGTTGCTTTAGTTTCTACCCTACCAAAAATCTTGGTGGTTGCGGCGATGGTGGAGCAATAACGACTAATGACCCAGCGATCGCCACTAAACTGCGAATACTACGAGATCATGGTAGTAAAGTTCGATATTTACATGAAGAAATCGGTGTAAATAGCCGCTTGGATGCTCTCCAAGCAGCCATTTTGCAGATTAAGCTACGTTATTTAGATATTTGGAACGATCGCCGCCGAGATATTGCTAACTATTACTACCAGTACCTTAGTCAAGTTCCGGGGATTGTCCCGCCCCAAGAATTACCTGGGGGTATTGGGGTATGGAATCAATACACTATTCGCATATCCGGCGAAGGGCGCAATGGTTCTAGCGCCAAATATCGAGATTGGGTGCGTAGTCAATTGCAAGAACAGGGCGTGAGTTCAATGATTTACTACCCCCACCCTTTACATTTGCAGCCAGTTTATCAAAGTCTGGGCTATCAAATTGGGGACTTGCCAATAGCAGAGCAAGCTTGCCATGAGGTTATATCCTTGCCTATGTTCCCAGAACTGACACAACAGCAGCAAGATCAGGTGATTTATGCCTTGAAGGATTGTTTGGGGTGAGGGGAATAGGGAATAGGGAATTTTAATATTCACCACTCCCCACTCCCCATTAAAAACTAAGCGATCGCGCGGTTGTTTGCAGTCGCCAAGGCTTCTACTAAGCCACGCACAGCGGCAATCATTGCGATTTCGCTATTGAGTTGGTTGATGGCGGAACCAACACCAACACCAGCAGCACCAGCTGCGATCGCTAATGGTGCGGTAACGCTAGAAATCCCTGAAGCACACAATACTGGCACTGACACTACACGAGAAATCTCAAAAGCTGCTGCCAAGGTGGGGGCAGCTTTTTCAATTAATCCTAGAGTTCCGGGGTGAACTGGGTTACTGCTAGTACCGCCTTCGGTTTGGATAATATCTGCTCCAGCTTTCACCAGTTCTTCTGCTAACTGTACCTGTTGATCTAGTTCCAGGATGTGGGGAACGGTGACAGATAGGGTGATTTCCGGGAAGAGAGCGCGGGTTTGCTTAGTCAGCGCTAGTACTTCCAGAGCTTCAAAGCGGCGTCCTTGAGCATAGAAAGAATCGAAATTACCGATTTCAATTAAATCAGCACCAGCTGCCACTGCTTGCACAAATTTATCTGGCTCTACTGCCGATACACAAATTTGTAAACTTGTCAAACTTTTAGCTAGTTGGACTAAAGCTGGATCGGCGGCAATATCGACAAAAGTAGCACCGCCAAATTCAGCAGCTTTGACAGTAGCAGCGACGCTAGCGGCGTCAAAGTTATTTAAACCGCTGATCACTTTTAGAACGCGGCGGTTAGTAAATGCACGTTGGAGTGTGGAATGCATCGTCATAGTTTGGCTTTTGAAGCTACGAAAATTAGGTATATTCTACCGTCCCTCTGTTGATCAGAGACTAAATCACTATAGTAGTTGCCAAATATTGATAATTTTATCCTTACCGCTACTGATCAAAGTTTTGCCATCTACACTGAAAGCGATCGCATAAACTTCTAGTTCCATCCATCTACGTCTGTAGGGTCTTTTACCACTATCTAGTCAAACTCTGGAGGCCACAAATCTGCAATTGGTACTTCCCATCCTGGGAGCAGTTCGGGAACTGTTAAAATATCGCCATCACGAAGTATTATCGCCTCTTGCCCAAAGTTGTAAACTTCAACAATCCGCTCATCTGGATTGAGCAAAATTCCTACCTTAGTTCCCAAACTCAGAAATTCTTGAATTTTGGCTCTCAGATCCTGTAAGTTATCGCTAGGGGACTTCACCTCTACAGTTAAATCGGGAGCCAATTGAGCAAAGGACTTCGGGCTGCGACGCAAGCGTTCGGCTAAAACAAATGAGGCGTTTGGTGCGCGCAAATCGGAATTAGGCAACCTGAAACCGGCGCTAGAAGCTGCTGTTCGCCCCAGTTTGCGCGGTCTAACCCAGTTATGTAACTGGGCAATCATCGCAGCTGCGACTTCATCTGATTCGTATCCTGATGGACTCATAACAATAATATTACCCTTGACTAGTTCCATACGAAAGTCAGGATGCTGTTGCTGCATTTGTTCCAAGTCTTCAAGCGTTAGGGACATAAAACCTCTAATTATCACACGCCTTGTATTTATATTATGGAGACAACAGACCTCTCCAGGTGCGATCGCCCCATAAATTACTCTGACTTTTCAGGGGATGTAAAAAGGGGAGATTGGTTTTTCTAAGTGAATTTTTCTAATTACTTTCCGCGTTTATGATCAAACTTTATTTCCTACCACTATGACTTCAGATACCAAACCCATTTTTGATACCCTAGCTGATGAAGCGTCTACCATCGACTGGAACCGACTGCTGACCGAAATCCTGGCCGCTTTCGACTGCTCTACAGGTACCATCCATACCCTAAATCAGGACAGCCAGTTATTGCACCTAAAGGCTTATCAGGGCATTCCAGAATTCCTCTTGCCTAAAATGACGGTAATTTCTATTGGCAAAGGGATGGCCGGTGTCGCCGCCGAACGCAAGCAACCCGTACAGATTTGCAACCTGCAAACCGACGAATCGGGGGTGGCCAGACCCTCAGCAAAAGAAACCAAGGTAGAAGGCTCCATCACAGTGCCGCTAATGCTGAATGGCCGATTGCATGGTACCTTGGGCATTGCCAAGCCGGTTCCCTACGAATTTACTCCCGAAGAGGAAGAGACACTGATGGAGATTGGAGAGGCTATTAGCCGGAAAATCGTTAGTTAAAATCAAATATAGGACTCCTATTTGATTTTTGAACAAGACTCAGTACGGATCTATCCCTTCATTTCCTGTTAAGAGTTCCCTGCCCACGCAAGTAAATTCTCCGAATCAAACCGGATTCCGATAGTATTACTTATTTTTCAAAATACTCCATTGCTGTTTGTACTTTCTCAACTTGTCTGGGTGCTTGCATTTCGTTAAAGAGTGCGTAGGCGTAGCCCGTCGCAGACATCGCTTGCACAAAACTTTCCCTACTCTGATCAATTTCACCCATTTTTTTATGAGTCAATGCCAACTGATAATAAGCCTCAGCTAAGTCTGATTTTGCACCGATTCTATCAAGAATTTCTATTGCTTCTGAATGACGAAAAATTGCTCTGGTAAATTCTCCCTGTTCTCGAAAAATTTCAGCCAGAGAACTTATAGCTTTAGCTTTAATCTGGGTAAAGTTGTTTTCTTCAGCATGAGATATAGCTTGTTGGCACAACTCAAAGGATTTTTTAAGATTACCTAAATTCTTATAAGTTAAGCAGAGACTTACTAAACTATGCCCTATTCCCCATAAAGTTACTCTAGTTGATGATGACATGGCAGAAAAGGCAACTTCAGCAAGATGAAAGGCATCTTCTCGGCTACCAGAGTGTGATTTTATCAAAGCTAGACAGCATTGACCATAAGTCATATAATCATCAAGGTTGCTATTCTGTTCAGCAAGGCTACAAACAGAATTGAAACAATCTTCAGCTGCTTCTATTTCCCATAATTCAAGTTTACAAAGCCCAGTATTGAACAAAATAGATATTTTTGTTTGCTTGACATCTAATTTGCCTAATACTTCTTCTGATTTATCATAGCATTCTATAGCTTCTCTAATACACCCGATAATTCGATATGTATACCCAAGTATATTGTAAAGTTTAATTAGTCTTTCTTGTGATTTTATATCGTCTATTATCCGTTTAATGACAGAGAAATTTTTCTGGAGTAGTCCCAGTTGGTAAAACGAGCAACCCAAAGGCAAACCTATACTCCACTGTTTACCTCGCCCTTGTAAAATTACATCACCAGCTTGCTCAAAATCACTAATTTCTACATAGTGATAATAAGCTTCTAAAGCTGTTAATGCATCTGTGATATTTTTGATGGCTGTAACTCTTTGCGTCCAACATTCGGCGGCTTTTCGATTTACTAATTCCCATTCTTCAGCGACTAATCTTAATCTACTAATCGCTTCATCTCGAATTACTGGATGCAGCCAGTATTGTCCTTTTTTTGCTTCTATTAAAGACAAATCTTGCAGAGCTTTAATTACACCTCTACGTTTTTGTTCTGGTACATCCCAAAGCAAACATAAAACTCCCTCGATAGGTAATGAAGGAATATCTTGATAACGATAGCATCCTAAACGACACAAGAGGCGATAGGCTTCTAAGTCATTTTCTTGAAGACGGGTAAATTGACTGGCGACTAAATCTTTTAACTCTCTTTCTATTAATAAATCTGTACAATTTTCCTGCCAATAGGCGTGTATGTCACCAGAAAAATCTGTTAATATTGCTCCTCGGAGAATTTGCATTGCTTTGGCGTTACCTCCATAAGCCCTGCACATTTCACTGAGAATAGTACAATCACAATTGATGTGGCAACTGCTGAAAAACTCTCGCCATGCTTCATCATCTAAACCTTCAAGTTGATAAAGATAAACCTGTACACTAGACTCCCGTAAACGCTCACGACTTGTTACTAAAGTAACTGAATGCACATCCGAATCTGCTAATACTCTCAATAGCTCAACATAAGGGCGACGATATTCTAGGAACTTGCCATTTTTATCGAGAGCAGTTTCTAGATTATCGATAAATACGCCAATTTTAGAAGTTTGCTCTCGGAGTTTGCGCCGTAATCGTTCTAAGCTAATACCAAAGTCACCTCCCGGTTCTTCGTTAAAGTCTCGCCGCAGCCATTCTTCAACTACACTCTCTACAGGAGTAAGGTTTTGGATTTCTGTGGCCATCCACAGTTCTAGTACAAAATTAAATTTTTGACTTTTAAAATATTTGCGTGCTAATCTTGTTTTGCCAACACCACCTTCACCCTGGATGAGGATAACTTTTTCTCCTCGACTGACGAGGGTGTGGAGTTCGGCTATTTGGCGATCGCGCCCGACAAAGTTAGAATCTAAATCTTGGGGTTTAGCGTCATTGCCCGCTAAATTGGCAATAGGACTGATTTTTGCCGACTGTTGGGTTGTTCTAAATCCCTGAACCACACCTTGGAAGGTAGATTTTGAGACTTTCACTCCTAGCACTTTTGATAGTAAATGCCAAAGTTCTGCGCCAACTGATTTTAAATGCGCTTCTGTATAACCAAGCCTGTTGGCAATATCCTGATAAGTCCGCCTTTCATCCTCCCACAAATGACGCAAGATAATCCTTTGAGTTTTATCTAAGTGTTCTCCCGTCTTGAGAAAAACCAAGTTATCTACAAACTCTAAGGCTTCTTCTGTACCCATTTGCGAACTTGATGTATCATTTGTAATTCATTATAACCATATTTTTACTACTTCTTCCTACCCGCCATACTACAAAATACTTTTTCCTACTCGGTAGGAAACTTACTTTATCCAACTGCAAAGCCTTTGGGGTTGTATTACTCTTGTAAGTAATACAGGCGAAGTTAAGTTAAGCCCCAAAAAAAGGTGGTTGAGGAGAGATTTAGCGAGCGCTACTACTGCAAGCTTAGTAAATCACAGCTGTTACTTCCCATATTAATTACTCATGAAAGTGGTGTCTACTAAACAGGCAGTGGGTATTAACTAACTAGATTCTGTAGAGCGTATTTACAACTAAGTATGTAAGTCTTAACCCTACAGGAGGTTCAATGATGTTAGACAAAGATTGTCATCATGATTGCAATCAGAATCAGTGCCCTTTTGCCCAAGATACACGTAATTCCAATAGATATGTCTGCCTTAAATGTGGTGTTGAGCGGGAAATAAATAAGTATTCCTCTGGGTTTGGCTCGTTTTTGCTTCTGTTGTTGGGATTGTTTATTTCGTTCCAACTATTAGTTAATTATGAAAAGCAAAACAATCCACAAAGGCAGCAACAGTCTTTGAATAATTCACCCAGCAAGGCAACTATTGACTTTTCAAACTAATACTGTTGATTCCCCACAGCCTCATTTTTAAGGAGAAGTGGAGTAATCAAAAAGAATATTCACTGCTAAAACTTTAGCTACTTTCGTGAGTAAAACTATGGACACAAATCAGGATACGCTTTTATTTCGCTTTGCCTCTAAATCCTTAAAATATTTTTTGTTGGTGCTATTTGGCATTGCGATCGCTTACGTTTTATCCAGTGGTTTGGGTATCTTACAAATCATACCCATACTGCTGTACCTTTTACAACAGTTTTTGCTTCCACTGGGAATTATCCTGTTGTGTTTAATGACAATAGCAGTAATTTTTGAATCCCTGCGTTAAAAATCGGGGGAGTGGGGAGTAAAGAATTGTTTCCCTTGTCTCCCTCATTTCCCTCACTTTTCCCTGGCATCTAAAAACTTCAACTGGTGGTATAAACAGCTAATCTGCACTAAATTCACACCCTTTAATTGGGCTTTCCGTAATGGGTTGCCGAAAATTGCTTCTATCTCCAAGGGACGATGTTCGTCGTAGTCAATTTTCATGCTGGGGCGGTAAGGCGTCATTTTGACAGTATAATCGAGCATTGTTTGAATAAAGCGATCGCTAATAATCCGCCCATAGCTTTTTGCCCCCATAGCTACTTCATACATCAACTGTTCAACTAACTCGCGGGTGTACTCATCCGCCATTAATTCATCTGTTCTAGCGTTGAGAATCACAGAAAGCCCATTGTAGGGGATATTCCACACCAGCTTTTTCCAACGTGCTAGTAGTAAATCTTCGGCTAATTCAATTGAGATATCAGCGCTTTCAAAGTCATCAGCAATTTGCTGCATTCTTTCAGTTGTCCCACGAGGCTGATAATTACAAGTATATTCACTGAAGACAATTTGCCCATAGTCTAGGTGGTGTATATGCCCTGGCCCCACTTTGTTAGAACATAAAAAGCACAATCCACCGATAACAGTTACATTACCAACAATTTCAGCAACCTCCTCTTCTACACCAAGTCCATTCTGTAATACCAACACCACCCCATCATCTTTAACCACAGGTGGCAACATCTTTGGTAGTAAATGGTTTTGCGTACTTTTCAGTGCCACCACCACCACATCGCATTGTGGCATCTTTTCTACGTCGTTGTAGGCGTGGACTTTAGCAAGGGTGAAGTCGCCGTTTTTGGACTCTACCACTAAACCATATTTGTTTACCTGTTCGTAATCACTCTTGAGCAAAAAGTGGACATCCAACCCAGCTTTTTGCAGCCTGCCGCCATAGAATCCACCTAATGCTCCAGTTCCCAGAATGGCATACGTGCGATCGGACATTTCTTTTATAACGGAATTTTCCTAGAAACATCATAAGGTGATGTCTGACAGGATTACGCCTCTAGGTGTACTTTATTCAACGCCTGATCTGAAATTTATTTTCTTTAATAAAACTTAAAATAGGTTTATTATCCTTTAAAATCTTTTGCAGAGATTTAGGTAAGATATATGGCTGATATTGTTGATATTGCAGTTACGGCTGAGTCTTTTAAAACACTAGTAGCGGCTGTACAAGCTGCTGGTTTAGTAGAAACATTAAAAAGTCCTGGCCCATTCACTGTCTTTGCACCAAATGACGATGCTTTTGCCAAGTTACCAGCGGGAACTATCCAAACTCTGTTACAAAATATTCCCCAGCTAACGCGGATTTTAAAGTATCATGTCGTTCCCGGAAAGCTGCTAAAGGCTGATTTAGCACAACTCGGCACGGTTAATTCTGTGGAAGGTTCACCCATTAAAATTGATTCTTCTGATGGTTTTGAAGTTAAAAATGCCACAGTTTTAGCAGCAGATATCGAAGCTGATAATGGTGTAGTACACGTTATCGATACGGTAATTTTACCGGGTTAATTCAGCTAGGGTGGATGTTTTCCACCCTACTTATCCAAAATCTTTATAATTAACTAACTATTGGTAGTATCAAAACGCAACTAAATAGTTTAATTTATGTTATATTTGCAATGTGATTACTCACTCATACGTTAATATATATTTCGTTATTTTAAAATAAATTAAATTATTAAAAAGCTAACATCCTATCCCAAGAAATTAATGCTCGATTTTAACACCTTAGCTGAGTTCTCTCGTGGCAACTGCGTAAGTATTTGTACATTTCTCGTACCAGCGAACTTGCTTGTCACCATTTTAACGATAAGCCTGGTAGCGTTACGCCGTCCATCGCATCAAGTATGGCAATCTGCTAGAATTGCTAGCTTTTTCGCTTCTGTAATGATACTGCACGTATATACTTGGTTCATGATTGGCGTGGTGATGGCTCCTACTTATATCTTACTGTGGCTAGCAATCACCTGCTTGGTGACTAATTTGGCAGCAATTCTTTTTCAAAGACGCTACAATAACACTCCTAGTCTTTCCAACTGAAGTCTATCGGGCGTCTATAGGTAGATATTTTCAGAAAATCATCATTTGACACCTCTCCCTTCATGCTCAAGGATGGCATAGAGCCAAGAGTCTCGCCATTCTCCCTTAATCTCAATGGTGTTCTCGCAAATCTCCTTCCTGCTGCATTCCAATTTTTTGCCTAATTCGTGCTGAGGTAATGTTTTATGGGTGACAAGTCGTAAATATGCGATGTAAGTCTGTCTAACTCCTGAAAACCAAATGATACAAGTGCTTTTACAGCTTCAGTCGCATATCCTTGTCCCCAAAATTCCTTACTAAAAGAGTATCCAATGGAGCCTATTTTGTTGTCAGTATCTTTAACGGATATGCGACAGATACCAATTAATTGCTTTTGGGGTTTTAAAGTTACTGCCAAAGCAAAATGCTGACGGGGTTCTTCCCCTTGTAATGAAATCTCTCTTTGCAAAAAATTTTTGGTATCTTCTTCGCTATTTGGGCCAAATGTTAAATAACGCACAACTTTAGGATCGCTAGCGTATTGATGAACTGCTGGCCAATCTGATTCTACAAAGTCTCGCAGTATGAGACGTTGGGTTTCTAGTGGTATCATTGGGGAAATTCTGCACGTAACTGATTGACTACCCGATCTAGTCCTACAGAATGGGCGGCTTTGAATAATAAACGATCGCCTGCTTGCACAAATGTCTTCAACCTAGCCACTAACTCGGCATGAGTTGCAAAACACTCCGATGGAATACCCTCGGCACTCAGGGCGATCGCTTCGGCATCTTGTCCATCTACCAAAACCAACAAACCATCTAAATTCAACTTTCGGACTGTTTCTCCCACTCGCTGGTGCAACTGCTGCGATCGCTCTCCCAATTCTTTCATTGCACCCAATACGGCAATCTTCCGCTTTCCGGGTGTGTCTGCCAATAATTGCAATGCTGCGATCATCGCTTCTGGTGCAGCATTATAAGTTTCATCTAAGATTACCACATCATTGGGTAAGTTAAATCGCTGCGATCGTCCTGTAGGCATATCCACCATTACACCTGCTTTGAGAGATGCCCAATCAATCCCCAACACCTTTGCCACCGCTAAAGCTGCCAAGAAATTAGTGGCATTATGACGACCGGGTAAAGGTAAAGGTAGTTGGATTCCTGCGACTTCCACAGTCTCGTGATCAATTAACTGCCCTTGAATATCCCCACCAGAAAAGCCGAAAGTTACAACTTGTCCGTGCCAAACTTTCGCAGCAGTGGCGATTAATAGGGGATTATCGTGGTTGAGAATTGCCACGCTATCAACAGACATTTCGGCTAACAACTCACATTTTGCCTGAGCGATCGCTTCTTCGGAACCCAGTAACTCAATATGCGCCGTTCCCACATTGGTAATCACTCCAATTGTTGGACGCGCTATTTGCGTCAGTTCGGCAATTTGTCCTCTACCCCGCATCGCCATTTCAATCACGGCATAGTCATTTTCTGCGCCAAGTTCTAGGAGAGTTTTCGGAACACCAATTTCGTTGTTGTAATTTCCATAAGTTTTGTGAACTCGTCCCTTTGTTCCTAAAACTGCGGCGATCAATTCTTTGGTTGTCGTTTTACCTACAGAACCGGTTACTCCAATTACAGGAATATTAAAGCGATCGCGCCACCATCTGCCAATTCTCTGATATGCCTTGAGAGTGTCTTTTACCTGTAATACCGGAAATCCCGGATTTTCGTATTCAAAATCTACGATTGCAGCTATTGCACCCTTTGCGATCGCAGTTAGCACAAATTCATGTCCATCAAACTTATCGCCTCGTAAAGCTAGAAATACTTCACCCGACTTTAGGGTACGGCTATCTGTTTGGATACCGCTACTTACTTGTGTTAGAGCAATTTCAGATAAGTTTACAGCCTGGGCCAAAAGAACTTCAACCAGTTGGGTTAGAGTGGCAGAACAACGCATAAGTAATTTACAATTTAAAGTTCAAAATTATAAAATCGAATTATGACACAACACTGGATTAAACAACAAGATTTGCGACTTCAAGGGAAAAGTTGCGAATCTAAACCTAGTCAGAATAACACCAAAAATAGTGCCAAAGAAGCTTAACTCCTTTGGCACACTTTGTTTATAAGCTATATATAGTTTAATTAGGCATATATTTTCTCGTAAAATAAAGGGTTTAACACCCCCACGTCTACAGATAGCCTCAATTTCAGTCAGCTTTGAAATCTTCGTCTGAAATATATCTTTAATTTTGAATTTTGAATTGTTAACACCCTATCCCCGATTTTTAATCAAGATTACTTGTACGATTTGTATTGCCATCTCACTAGAAACCCCTAAAGCCTGATATAAATCATTTAAGAAGTTTTTTTCTTCTTCAGCTATAATACCTTCAGCTAAGACTAAATCGGTGGCTACTGCAAAGGCTACTTCCCGTAAGTCTTGCGATAGAGAATCTTTTGCTGCATTAAATAAAGCATTAAAACCGTCACCCTGAAGAATGCCCAAGATTTTGTCAAATAGCCTGTTCATCATCTCATGGGGATAACTTTTAAAAAGTTTCAGCCGGGAGAGCGCAGAAGTGATAGAATTTGCTTGCTCAATAGAAAGATAACCGTCTGAAGCTGTTGCCACCAAGATAATGACAGCAAAAGCTTCTGCTGGATTGAGTGCTGCTTGGGTTTGGCTTTCTGTGCCCAATACAGCGTCGAATAGACCCATTGTAGTAACTCCTTGGTTAGAGTCTCGATAGCGCGACAGTTACCTGTGTGTTTGGTAATTACCAGGTAAAACTGCAACGCTGTGAGACTTTCATGCTTTAGTGTTCCCAGGATTGATTCATGACGAACACTTGCACCCAATGGTTTTTGGCAAGAACTACAATACCAGATGTGAACTTAGGGTTCCCCGATCTTTTCTATTGTCTCAATTACCGCCAAACCGATACTAGAAGCTGCTATTAACAGTACTGCTGATATCAAATAGGCGTTTGTCAGCATCCGTAGGGCTTCATCGAAAAAAATATAGGTGGTCATTGCTTCACCTTTTGAACTTTGTGCTGCTAGTACTTTTTATTTCTCCACACCCCGATAGGTGAATTTCGCTGAGAAACTGCTAGCAATTGCATCTTAACAAAACTTTAGCTCTTTCAGAACCCCACTGAAACTTTTTCTTTCTGAAGATTCGATGAAGTTTAACGTGACGTGAGTTTGAGGAACCTCTCCCAATCCGAAGGAGCGTCTCGTAAACAAGGGGAGACGGGCGATGGGTGAGAAGGAATTCAGCACTGAGGTTAAATGAGGAAAGCCTAGACCAAACAACGTGCAATCGTCGCTACAACTGATTGAGAAAGAGTATCAAAGTCGTAACCACCTTCTAAGCCAAACAGAATTTTACGAGTTAGCCCCAAACAATAATCAGTGAACAAACCATAATCTTCTGATTGCAAATTGATACTTGCCAAAGGATCTGCCGCATTCGCATCATAACCAGCACTGACAATGAGTAAATCCGGTTGAAAGTTTGCTAAAAACGGTACTACCTTGTTTTCAAACAGCGGCTGATATACCGTAATATCGCTACCTGGTGGTACAGGCAAGTTGAGGACATTATTGTGAAAACCGCGTTCTGTAGCTCTCCCAGTACCGGGATAACAAGGGTACTGATGTAACGAACAATAAGCAATTTGTGGGTAAGTTTCGACAATGGACTGAGTACCATTACCGTGATGCACATCCCAATCTAAGATGGCGACACGGTTAACTCCGGGTTGTTCGAGGGCAAATAAAGCGGCGATCGCAGCATTAGAAAATAGGCAAAAGCCCATCCCTGCATCACTTTCTGCATGATGTCCTGGGGGACGCGCTAGTACAAAAGCTGGATTAGCCGCCTTTAACACAACCTCAACTCCATCTAACCATGCACTGACTGCCAACAATGCCACATCATAACTGCGCGGTGAAACGGACGTATCTCCATCCAAAGGGCCACCGCCACTAGAAGCGATTTGCCAAAGTTTTTTGATGTAGGCTGGGCTATGGGCTTTAACCAACGAAAACATCAGTGAAGGCTGTTCTGATGCTGGTGTAGGCGATCGCCAGGTGATTTGGTCTGCGAATGTAGCTGCTTTTAGGGCATTTGCGATCGCAATCAAGCGTTCTGGTTTTTCAGGATGGTATTTTCCAGTCTTGTGATCTAAAAATTCGTCAGAATAGATGACTGGCAGCATAGAACGAAAAAGGTTGGCAGCAGGGACACTGAATGTTATTGTATCCTCACTGGTAAAAAAGTTTTTCCTTGTACTAGAACACCAATGCCATCAATTTAAACTTGACAGACTACTAGAGCGTTGGGCGTTTACTTTCGAGAATTTCTGTTGCAATCTTTGCAGTCAGCGGGCGGTAGAATAGAAAGCCCTGGACATCCTCACAGTCAATAGATTTTAAGAACTCTAATTCCTCTTCTTTTTCTACCCCTTCAGCCGTCAACTTCAATCCCAAGCTGTGTCCCAAGGTAACTATGGCCTTGATAATATGAGCTACTTTCACATCCTGTGTCAAATTTTGAATGAAAGATTTATCTATTTTCAGATTGTGGAGTGGCAAAAGCTGTAGACGCGAGAGTGAGGAATGACCCGTACCAAAGTCATCAATGGAGATGTAAATACCCATCTGCTGTAGATTTTGTAACACCGTTCTAGTAAAATTTAAGTCCTCAATGGCTGTGGTTTCCATAATTTCTAATTCTAAAAAGCGCGGCTCCAGACCCGTTTGTTCTAAAATTGTGGCTATAGTCTCCACCAATTTGGGTTGGCGGAACTGCTTAAGAGAAAGATTCACAGCCATCATTATGGGTGGAAATCCTGCATCTTGCCAGATTTTATTTTGAATACAGGCTGTCCGCAGCACCCATTCGCCGATGGGGACAATTAATCCACTTTCTTCCACCAGGGGAATGAAAACACTGGGTGCGACTAATCCCATCTCTGGGTGCTGCCAACGCAATAGAGCCTCCATACCAGTAATTTCTTCTGTAGCAATGTTCACACGAGGCTGATAGTACAGCGTAAATTCATTGCGTTCTAGGGCATAGCGCAAGCTCTTTTCTAAAGTCAGGAGTTCAGGATTTTTAGCGCTCAGGGAAACACTGTAGAATTGGTAGTTATTCCGTCCTTTGTCCTTGGCGTAGTATAAAGCGGCATCTGCGTGCTGGATTAGTGTTTCGGCATCAGGACTGTTGTTATCAAGCAACGCAATACCGAGGCTGGCAGTCACATAAAGTTCATGCCCTTGGAGATGGAAAGCATCCTCTAAAGCTTGTAAGATTCTGCACGCCACCAGAGTTACCTCTTCAATATCATTCACTCGCGGGAGTAATATAGTGAATTCATCACCTCCCCAACGGGCTATAGTGTCTCCGCCTCTAAGTGAGTCATTTAATCTTTGAGCGACACTTTGTAACAATTGATCTCCCAGAGTGTGCCCCAGAGTGTCATTAATGACTTTGAAGCGATCTAGGTCGAGGAAGATCACAGCTAAACTTTCACCATTACGAGTGGCGTTGGGCAGAATCTTACAGAGCAGCTCATTAAATAGTAGACGATTGGGCAACCCTGTCAGCAGGTCATGGAGGGCTTGATAGCGAATCTTTTCTTCTACTTGCTGACGCTGCCGCGTACTAATGATACTGGCGGCCATTGTCAAAAGGGTAGATTCTTCGTGCTTTGACCAATGACGCTCAAAGGTGCAGTCTGCCAAGCCAATATACCCCCAGAAATCATTTTCCAACCGAAGAGGCACCAGGAGAAGGGATTGAATGCCATCTCGAATCAGAAATTCTTGTTCGGCGACAGGAAATTTTTCGGTGATTCCGCTAATTGACTGGCCACTAGAGAGAACAGTGTACCAACGGGCTAATCCAGAAGCTTCATAAGTCTGATTCTGCCAATGCTGGTGGGTAGATTTAATAAAAGAGTGCGTCCATTCAAACCGTAGGCTGACTGCTATTTCCTGTGTAACAGGATGCGGATGGTTCTGAAAGAGATAGGCACGATCTGCTTTGGCAGCTTCGCCCAGTACAGCTAGAGCTCGATCAATACCAGTTTCGTAATTCATTTCTCCGAGCAAATAATTGGCAGCTTCTGCAACTGCCTGTAGCAAGCGATCGCGCTGGCGCAGTTCGGCTGAAGCTTGCTTTTGCTCTGTAATATCCCTAATAATAAAAGTTCTAATTAAATCACTTTCAGGAAGATAGAGAACGGATTGTTCAAAAACTTCTGTGCCTACTTCTACCTCCCGCACAAAAGAATTATTTTCTAGATTGTTAACTCTACTCAAAAGTCCTATTAAAATTGGGTGTTCTGTCCCAACTTTCCTAAGATTGGGAAACTTAATAGCTGCGGCTGGATTGAGATAAGTAATTCTTCCCTCGAAATCCATCTCAATAATTGGATTGGGGATAAGTTCAGGGAAGGATGCTAGGCGAGCTAGAGCAGACTCACTAGCTGCTTCAAAGCTGGGATCGACAGCTAAGGTTTGAAAAGGATTGGCAGGACTGGCTTCCTCTGATAGGAAACCAGATAAGTCTTCAACATCACAAGATTCAGAAAATGCTTGTTCTGAGAGGTTGGAAATAGCATAATATTTAGCCTGAGCTTGATTACTGCCAAAGGCAATTATATCTCCGTGCCTGAGATTATGAGAAAAGCTTTTAGTGCCATTCACAAATAAGCCATTAGTACTTCCTTTTCCCTTGTAGTTGCCATCAATAATCTGGAAGCCGTATTGGTCAGTTTCTGGAACAGTTACTCGCAATAAAATTGCATGTTGCATTGATACTGACCGGGAAGCCAAGACAATAGTGTTTGCGGGATGTCGCCCCAGAGAATAAGTAGTCTCTTGCAAGGGGACAGTTCGCCGCCCTTCCAGGTCTTGAATAACCAACAGATGGCGTATTTTTTCCCGCTCATTTCCTAACATCGCTGTTCCTCAAATTCTCATATCTTTATGTCTTAGTCTGAAAAAGACTGCTCCCATAAATTCAGACTTTCAGGCTGAACTTATGGGAAAATTTGCTCAATCAAAGTTCTCACCATCTGCGATCCCAAAATTGGTATGAGGGTGTAGACTAGCCTTTATCTTGATGATTGACCGCACTCAGCGCTGTTAGCGGATAGCTAGGGTTTAGCCCGTTCTGAGTAAATTAAAAATTACTCAGTCTTTATGTACTTGGTACATGCCCGCTGTTCTGTTGCTCCACTTGGAAAGACCACAGACGCTCTTGCTAGCTTGCTTAAGAGTAGGTGAAGGGTACGCAGACTCAACGCCCCGCTACCGCTAACGGAACTCAGTACTCTTCATCTTCAGGACTTACGCAAACAATAGCTGAAAAGAGTGATTTTTAGGTAGGGGCAATTCATGAATTGCCCATACATCGTGTAGTTTTGCTTTGTTCCTTCGTGTATATCATCCAACCTTGTCTTTCTTAGGATACCCAGATTGACAATTCAAAATTAAAATTTCAAAATTGTTTGCACAGCGTCACGTTGGCGCAGCCTAAGAAGAAAAGTCAGTTACACCAGGGATTTCAACCCCGACTAAAACTGAACAAAGTCGCAGCCAATCCGCCTCCGAGCTAAATGTAGACGTTGGCGTTAGCCTCTCCCTTTGGGAGCGATCCATTAGTCAGATATTTCTTAAGATTTATACAACACTTAATCTCTGACCTCATAAAGTTGGGGGCTTTTTTATGTCCTATATAGTCAAAGTTGTTAGAGTATTAGTCCAACAACTTAGGGATATAAGATAGAGAGGTATGTTTACCCTTTCCTTCCCCTGAAAGTGAGCATTAGTTAAGTATGGATAATGAGGACAGATTTATACTTATTACTTAGGCTCAAATGCTGAAAGTAGGTGTTTGAGCATTAAATGAGCATTTTAAAGAGAGTGAAGGCTGAAAGTATTGATATTATGTCGGTTTATCGTAATCTGCAAGAAACTCACTTAAATCGTGCCCGCGCTAGTCTCAGACAAGCGCTTGCTTGGTATGGATATCTTCGCAAGTCAGGACAGTTATCATCTAACCCAGAATTGGTAGGTTTGGTGAAACCAGAATTGGAAGCTTTGAACGCCACACTCAACAAACTGGATTCAAATGTCATTAGAATTGCCGTCTTTGGTTTGGTGAGTCGGGGAAAGTCAGCAGTTTTAAATGCCTTACTGGGAGAGAAGATTCTGCAAACTGGCCCTCTGAATGGTGTCACCCAATGGCCCCGTTCCGTGCGGTGGCAGCCCGGTGGTAAGGTGCTAGTAGAATTAATTGATACCCCCGGATTAGATGAAATTGAGGGTGAGTCACGGGCGGATATGGCACGAGAAGTAGTACATCAGGCGGATTTGATTTTGTTTGTCGTGTCTGGTGATATCACCCGCACTGAGTATCAAGCACTGCTGGAATTGCGACAATCACAAAAACCCCTGATTTTAGTGTTTAACAAGATAGATTTATATCCAGATACCGATCGGGGAGTGATTTACCAAAATTTGCAACAACTGGGTGCTGGGAATCCCCAAGCGAAACCTCTACTACCTGATGAGATTGTGATGGTGGCGGCGGAACCAGCAGCAATGGAAGTGCGGGTTGAGTGGCCTGATGGGCGTGTCAGTTATGAATGGGAGACACCACCACCGCAAGTAGACGAACTTAAAGAGACAATTCTGAATATTCTGAATCGGGAAGGGCGATCGCTTCTGGCTTTAAATGCACTCATCCAAGCACGGGATGCAGAAGCCGCGATCGCTCAAAAAACTATCGACTTACGCGAACAAGAAGCCGAAAATATCATTTGGCAATTTACCAAATACAAAGCTTTGGCAGTAATGCTCAATCCCATTGCTTTTTTAGATATCCTTGGCGGAACTGTTGCTGATTTGGCGTTAATTCGCGCTCTAGCTAGATTGTATGGTTTGCCGATGACTAGCTATGAAGCTGGGAAAATTTTAAAAACGATTTTATTTAGTTCTGGTGGTTTGCTCCTAGGAGAACTAGGTAGCAGTTTGCTTTTAGGTTTAGGTAAAAGTACGGCAGCAATAACCAGTGGTGACAATCCCAGCAATATTACTGCCTTGGCTAGCAGTGCGATCGCTCAAGCTGGTATCGCCGGTTATGGCGCATATTCCGTTGGCAAAGCCGCCCAAGTCTATCTCGAAAAAGGCTGCACTTGGGGACAGTTGGGCGCTAGCAGCGTCATTCAAGAAATTCTTTCTCAAGTTGACCAGAACACAATTCTGTATCGTCTGCGACAAGAGTTAGGCATAAAATATTGAGAATAAATAAAATTTGTTAAGCATTTGTAACCGTTTATAAGTGTTTATCAAGTTCTATCAAGCTCTTCTGACAATTGACTGACATTCCCAATTTGGGATGCAAGATTGAGAATATCACCACCTCTGCTAGCGATCGCAACTAGTGGAATTCCCGTACCTTTTTGAATCAAAGATGACAAGAGAGTAATTCCCACTCAATTTTGCTAATAAAGATGGCGGTGTTTACCACTACCTCTTCTGGGAAGCCTATCTAAACTGGAAATGTAGTTAAAATCTATCTCTGTAAATAAAGGTGAAAGTATCATGACAAATACCCTAAACTCATTTGAAACTGCTGGAGCGGCAAATATTGAAGAAGCCATTACCAATGCTATTACTGAAGCCCGTACAACTTGTGATTTAGATGGCGGTGATTCTGCTGGTTGTGCCGTAGCCTGGGACATTGTGGAAGAATTGCAAGCTGAGAAAGCTCACCAACACCAAGCAAAATCAAAGAAAACCTCTTTGGAAAATTACTGCGATCGCCATCCAGATTCAGTAGAATGTCTAATCTACGACGTTTAACTCTTCCGTAAATCAGTTGTTGCTGATTGGGTTATTTGCTTAATTGCTTCTAAATCAGGTGGTGGTGTTTCACTTTGCATTCCCAACCACAAAAGATATTCGATATTCCCAGCAGGGCCAGTGATCGGCGACCAAGTTAAGCCTTTGTATTTCCATCCTAATTCGTGGGCGGCTTGCAACACTTGGAAAATGGCATCAGCTTGGTCGTTTGGATCGCGCACAACACCTTTTTTACCCACACGGGATCTACCGACTTCAAACTGTGGCTTGATTAACAACACAGCTTCTCGGTTAGCTTGAGTTAGTTGCCACAAAGCAGGCAGAATTTTGGTTAAAGAAATAAACGATACATCAACCACCGCCAAATCAGGAACCAAGTCATTGTCGCCATATAACTCATCTGGTCGTAGTTGCCGTAAATTGGTGCGTTCCCGCAAAATCACTCGCGAATCATTTCGCAACCGCCAGTCAACTTGTCCGTAACCAACATCAATACCGTAAACTTTTGTTGCTCCAGCTTGCAAGAGACAATCAGTAAAACCACCAGTAGAAATCCCACCATCTAAACAAATGCGCTCTACTACGGGAATGGCAAATACTGATAAAGCTTTGGAGAGTTTTTCACCACCTCTAGAAACAAAAGGCGATCGCACCTTAATATTTATTTGAGCCGAAATATCAACTTCTGTACCAGCTTTATCAACTAGCTGCTGATTAACAGTAACTTCCCCCGCCTGAATTAACCGTTGTGCCAAGGCGCGAGAAGAACATAAATTTAACTCTACTAATAGTGTGTCGAGTCGCTGTTTAGCCAATTAACTAGACTCTCCTGGTAAAATTAAAGCCAAAGCACGATTGATAATTTCTTCGCGGTTAACCAGCTTTTCTAATTCTTCAGGCTGATAACGACCTTCTTCTACTTCTAAGGAAGCCTCATCAATGGCATTTAAATAGGCTTCTGCTAAGATTTCTAACAATTCTTCTGGCGTGAGATAATAGCCTCCAGCTTGACGCCGCTGATTTTCGCGCTGAATTTCCCGAACCGAATTCCGAATTGATACTTCCCAAGAGCGAGTCGTGCGATTTTCAGCTTGTTGTTTAATCAGATGCAACAATAGAATCACTGCATAGCTACGAATCGTTTTGATTATGTCATTTCGGCTCATTTCTGTTAATTCTTCAACTATAATCAATGCTCCTTGAACATCGCCCTTAACAAGCAAGTCTTTCAGAGTTAATAATTCTTCCATAATCAGCGCCTCAAACATCGGCAACTTCTATTGTGGCTTATGACGGTTCTAGTTTATATAAGATAGGCTAATGCGTTTGGTTCATAAAAAAGCGATCGCTCTTTCCCAATACAGACAAAAGTGCGATCGCTATATTTTATACTTGTTCTTGAATCACTAAATATCCTGTTCGCTCAACTCGCGTGTAATGTGATCAAACGGTTCATCCACAAAAGCAGTATTAACCACACCGGCGGCTGCTACTTGTTCTTTAATCAGATCCTTGAGAATTTGGATACCGCGAACCGTAGGCCCAATAGGCACTCCTAGAGAATTGTAAGTTTCTCGTAGCCCTTGCAGCACGCGCTCATCTAATACATTTGTGTTCCCAGCAACCAGCGCATAGGTGGCGTAGCGCAGGTAGTAGTCCATATCCCGCAGACAAGCCGCATAACGACGAGTTGTATAGGAATTTCCACCAGGGCGAATCAATTCTGGTAGTTCTTCATATAACTTTAAACCAGCTTGCTTGACAAGTGCAGCCGCATTAGAATTGATTGCCGCCGCCGCTTGTACTCTTGCTGTGCCACTATCAAAGTAAGACTTCAGGCTATCGATCGCATTCCGGTCAAAATACCGACCAGCTAAGTCATAATTCTTAATTAAACTTGTTACCGCATCGCGCATTCCTTCTTCTCCCAATCATTGCTATTTATGGTTTGATATTTATTTGGCTGCACTTATGCACCAGTAAACTTTTGTGCTATTAAAAATAGATTCGGCACAAAAACAATTTATCCACTATCTATGGATTCTATGCCAAAGTTGTCCCCTATATGATGAACTTTCCAGTTTTGTAGAGATGATCGCTGAAAGGTTAATATAACCTGATAATCCAGATAGCTGTAACATAGGCTACAAAATCCGCTAATGTTTAGTATTTAAGATATTTCAGGTGTGTCACGGCTTGATTGAGATCAGCAGGGTTAGGATGCTTTGGAAGATTCTGGTATTACTTTAGGAAATTGGTAGAGAAGGAGTAACAATGACAACACCGCAAGAAGTCTTGAAGAGAATTCAAGATGACAAAATTCAGCTGATTGATCTCAAATTCATCGATACAGTAGGGACTTGGCAGCACCTCACACTGTACCAAAACCAAATCGATGAGACTGCATTCACTGATGGCGTACCTTTTGACGGTTCCAGCATCCGAGGTTGGAAAGCAATCAACGAATCGGACATGACGATGGTACTCGACCCCAACACTGCTTGGATCGACCCATTCATGGAAGTGCCAACGCTCAGTATAATTTGTAGCATCAAAGAACCCCGCACAGGCGAATGGTACAACCGTTGCCCACGCGTTATTGCCCAAAAAGCAGTAGACTACTTAGTTTCCACTGGACTTGGTGATACAGCCTTCTTTGGCCCGGAAGCTGAGTTCTTTATCTTTGACAGTGCTAGGTTTGCCCAAACCGCCAACGAAGGCTACTACTTCTTAGACTCAGAAGAAGGTGCTTGGAATTCCGGTAAATTTGAAAAAGGAAAACCCAACTTAGCTTACAAACCACGCTTCAAAGAAGGTTACTTCCCAGTTTCGCCAACGGATTCTTTTCAAGATATCCGTACAGAAATGCTGTTGACGATGGCACAATTAGGTGTGCCTATTGAAAAGCATCACCACGAAGTTGCTACTGGTGGTCAGTGCGAACTAGGTTTCCAGTTTGGAAAGTTGATCGAAGCGGCTGACTGGTTGATGATTTACAAATATGTCATCAAAAACGTTGCCAAGAAACACGGCAAAACCGTTACCTTCATGCCAAAACCGATTTTTGGCGATAACGGTTCGGGAATGCACTGTCACCAGTCTATCTGGAAAGATGGCAAACCTCTGTTCGCAGGTGATAAGTATGCTGGTTTGAGCGAAATGGCGTTGTACTACATTGGTGGTCTTCTCAAGCACGCACCAGCGCTGTTAGCAATTACCAACCCCAGTACCAACTCATACAAGCGCCTAGTGCCTGGTTATGAAGCACCTGTTAACTTGGCTTACTCCCAAGGAAACCGTTCTGCTTCTATCCGTATTCCTCTATCTGGGACTAACCCCAAAGCCAAGCGTTTAGAATTCCGTTGTCCAGATGCTACATCTAACCCCTACTTGGCATTTGCTGCAATGCTTTGTGCTGGTATCGATGGCATCAAGAACAAAATCCATCCTGGTGAACCCTTAGATAAGAATATCTATGAACTCTCTCCAGAAGAACTGGCAAAGGTTCCTTCAACTCCAGGTTCTTTAGAACTGGCGCTGCAAGCACTAGAAAAAGATCACGCCTTCTTGACAGAATCAGGCGTCTTCACGGAAGACTTTATCGGAAATTGGATTGATTATAAGCTAGGCAACGAAGTCAAGCAGTTGCAGCTACGTCCTCATCCTTACGAGTTTTACCTCTACTACGATGCTTAATTAAGAGTCGTATTTAACCTAAGTTTATAAGTTTTGCCACCCTAGAGTAGAGGGTGGCTTTTTTTTCCAGAGTTGTCAGTTGAGACATTCACTCAAAAAATCAACCTTAAAACTTAGCTCATGGAAGCGTGACTTGGCCCATAAATCATCCGAGTGTTAGCATCTACCTTGCCTTGAATCGGGTTCCAGTAGTGAGATGCTTCTTCAGGAAGACCTAGTTCTTGTGCAGCCCGCATCAGTATTGATTGTTGGCGATTCTTGACTTGCTGATGTTCACGCACCATTAACGCACGAGATTTATCTGCGATAGACATAACCATAGTCCTCTCTATTTTGTGAGTATACAATTCTTGGTTTCTCACTAGACTAATATAACAAAAATTCTGTAGCATAAGCTACTTTTTACAAAAATTTATATTTTTTTGCCCACAATATCAGGTATTTTTTCCCAAAAGCCGGAAATATCTCCCCAATCCACCTTTCATAACTAAAATCATCTAGCTTCAGATTGGTCTGACCTTAAAAGACACACCTTTCCCAAGACTGAACATTTTTTCGTTACTTTTATTTACACTTAAGTTCAACTCAAGTGATTAATTTTTGTAACTTTTACTCATTTTTTCGGTGAAGTGGCACAAATACAGCAGTTGCAAAAAACTAAGTTACCATCAAATAAAAATTTACATAATTTATGACAGTTACCTACCCACGTAAATTTCAGAATGTTTTGAGTGCGAGAGATATATTGAAACGGGTGGTATGCGATCGCGAAATCCATCTAATTACCCTCAACCGCTACCGTTACAGTGAACAACACAGTTGCAAAGACCTCACAGAGCTAATTGAACAACTGAATGGACAGCCACAGGAACTAGTGCGGGATTTGTCTCATCACATCTCAGATGAAGCTCGTCATGCTATGTGGCTAACTGACTTGTTGGCAGAACTGGGAGCAGATATTGGTAAGCCGCCCGGTTCCTCCTATATCAATGAATTTGAACGCCTACTCGATCGCGAACAACAAGATCCAGTCCAAGACCTCGAAGACTTTGTGATTTCTTCTCTTGCCGCAATTAACGTCACTGAAAAACGGGGCTGTGAGTATTTCTCTGCCCACATTTATGCACTCAAGCAAGCAGCGCAAACGGCAGAAAACATCAAAATCCGAGAAACTATTGAAAAAATTCTCCCGGAGGAAGTGGGACATGTGCGGTGGGGTAATCGTTGGCTAGGAGAACTCGCGCGTAAGAGTCCAGAACATCAGCAAAAAGTAGAGCAAGCCAAGCGAAAATATACCGCAATTGAACAAGCGGCATTTGAATCGGGAATGGATATCACCTTGGGTGCAGAACTACGGCGAGTTGCCAACCTGGTAGAAGTGGCAAATACCATGCCACTTTGGCAACGTCCTCAATACCTCATAGAACGCTTACCCCAGACTTTGCTAGCGCCTGAATTACAATTTACCAGGATTCAGGCTGCACAAAAGGCTTGGCAGCGAGATCCACAGACGTTTATCGAGAAGTTTGTGCCCATGTTCCTCAACGGCATCCAGGGAACAGAAAGTAGCCGCAAGAAAACAACTGTTTAAAAGGCATTGGGCATTGGGGATTGGGGATTTAAACAATTAATAGTTCTTCTCCCTCCTGCTCCCTCATACCCACTCCCCACTTCCTTTTCTTTAAGTAAAATTCATTTAAAAAGACCAAATGCAAAATTCTGCATCTGGCCTTGGGTGTAGAATAATTAAAATGACTAAGATGATCTGGTAGATCCTTCTTAATGTTTATTTTGTCGGGAGCCATCTACGAGGAGAACAAACCAGGGGGCAAGAGTAGGTCAAGAATAGTAGATTTGTTAGCAAGTGCAAAAACCTATACTACTTGTGCAAATCCATGCGCTAGATAAGCATAGAGATGAGACGAAAGGGATTTTATGTTTCGGCAAAGGATGCTAAACAGATGTCGCAGCGAAGATCAGTTACTTGCTGATGTAGATAACCAGCTACTGAATGTCTGAGAAGAAAATCTATTGGGGAATAAAGTGAAGTTGCCTTAAGACTGTTTCCTCAACAAGCATAATGTCTGAATTAGATGTGGTTTAGATTAACTGATAGCCTAAGTAACATCTATTTCTAGAGCCGTTGAGGATTGAGACGCAGAGCTTCCCAAGAATATGAGCAACAGTTGTGTAGCTTTTGAGGAGTTGGTAATGCTGTTGATCAAGGCACTGAATTTGATTTGCGTTTTGATCGGCAGGATTGACGCCAACTATATATACAAAGCTTGCAGTTGAAATACTAAGCGATCGCTGAAGACTTTCGTGTGTCAACTGTATATATCTCTGCCAGAAAAGCTGTGTAAAAGATGTTAGCACAGCATCCTGTTTTCTGGTAATTCTGTTCCTTTGGGAAAAGAGGTATTACCCTACGGTAGTTAAACCACAGCATGGATATTTCGGAGTTTTTGTGTCACTTCTCTGCGCCCACTACCGCGATGACGTGGCGCATCATCTGGATTTTGTTCAGATGCCGCCGAGAGCCACTGTTCCGAAGTAGGCGTCGAAGACAACAGCCCTGTTGATAAGTGATTGACCATTGCTTGGCAGTTAGAAGCTAAGGGGCCGAACACCAGACTCGAGACTAAAAGTGAAATGGCAGCACGCATAGCAGATGTCTATTTTGGAACTCTCCACTTCACTGATACTTAGCTTTTTGATTAATATCCGGACAATTCATCAAAAAGTATTCTGTTTTACTGAAAATAAACTCTTTTTATCCTCCGTTTAAATGTTCGACTAATAACCAATTACCAAAGTGATTCTGACGACCCCACAATGTAACTAATTGTTCGTGGGGATAAGCGCGTAATTGCTCGTCGATATGCGATCGCAAAGTCACAAGCTGCCAATTTTGCCCTTGATATGCGGTTGGTGCTGTGACAGTGAATCTGTATTCCTGCTGTGACAAGCGGTAAAAAATGCCTTTGAAACAGTTACTTTCCTGAATTAATGCCTTGTCAAAAGCAGAGTCAGGGTAATCATTCCCCAATAGGCAAGGGCAATCGCCACTAACTGGATAGGCTTGTGGGTTATCTAAGTAATACAGTTGCCAGTGCCGCCAATCCGAATGATTGGGTGGAAGATTAAAGAAAGGAATAATTAGCGCTTTTGAGCGATTATCTTCTAATAAAGCCGTTTGCAGCGTCTTAATGGGTAAATCTCTCGGCTGGCAGTTTAACTCAACACATATCGCCGCTGCCATCCCCGCCGCTTGACCAATGCCCATAACCACAGGTTGTAATCTGGTGGCGCCATTGGCAATGTGAGATACAGAAATATTCTTTTCACAGACTAAAAAACCATCTGTTGTGACTGGAATTAGGGAACTGTAGGGAATTGTAAAGGGAGTCCCAGTCCAACGTCCCCCCCAGCGAATAGATTTAGGTTGCAGTGGGAATTGAACACCAGGATAATGATGGTCATTGGCGTAGTTACCAACTGCGATTGCTTCGCAAACGCCAAGGGCGAACGCATCATTAAATATAGATGCAACTCTACCTTTAGCGATCGGCAAAATATCCTGTTCTCGGACAGTAGTTAGCCCCACTAAGCGGCGGCTTTCCCGGTAATAGGGATGCAGTGCAAAAGCTGTAGGGGCGTGAGGAAATACTTTTTCTGCTAAACCATAGCGACGACCAAGCTGTTTTTGAATAAAATGGGCAAAATTTTGGCTGTGCCAGCGAGATTCTTGGATGAATTCACCTCTGGATACATCTGACTCTATCAATCGCCCTAGCCCTTCGCCGTAGTCATTGCCACAGATTGGCCAATTCATCATAAACAGACCACCAGGCAAGCGTCCGTAATTCAAAAATGTCTCTGCTCCATAGCCATCCCAAGCACCTATAAACTGGGATGGATTATAGTTAGGGGCAGCCGGAATTTCTGGGGCAACGGCTTCACCAAAGTCTTGCATAATCACTACATAAGTGGGCGCTTGCACAGGATATCTCTGGGTTAAAGAGTTAAAAGTCACTGGGGCGCTGGGTTCTCCCCACTCAGATTGCAATTCCCAGCCCCATCGGTAAGGTATGTCAGCTAAAGCCAATAAATCTCCTAATTCTGTAGCGTCGAGAATAATTTTGGCTGTGACAGCAAAATCAGCAAAGCGCACACCAGTAATCGAATCACCTTGCCGATAAACTTCTATTGGCACTTGTCCAGAAATCCAATGCAGATTAGGTAATTCCTGTACCCAATCTGCAAAAATCTCTGCCCCAATGCGAGGATCGTAACTAAAAAAGCTTACCCAGCTGTTATCTAATCCTCCGGGCTGTCGTTGTCGCAATTCCTGCAAAAACGCACCCCATAACCCCGTTTGAAAGGCTTCTAATTCATTGCCATCGGGTGCGGATACTCCAGCCGAAGTTAGCATTCCTCCCAACCAAGAAAATTCACTCACTAGAATCGTTTTGGCTCCCCGTCGCGCCGCTTGGATAGCAGCTGCGGTGCCTCCGGTTCCCCCACCGACAACTAAAACATCAGCTGTATATGTCTGATTAACCATCACTTAACCTCACTGGAGTTCCGACATATTCTCTCCAGATAGCTTGGCATCAGACAAGATAATTTATTTTATGTTTCGGATATTTCGTTTATGTAGTGTATACTCTTAATTAAGATAGTAAATAAGATTGCCAGTGTAAATTGCACTGCTAACTACAAAGCTTACAACATAGTTGCAGACAAATATGATGTTAAGACAGAATATGTCTTTAGATTCTGTAATCTCTCCACAGCTAGAGGCTGAATCTATCAAAGAACTGGAGCGCATACTGAGCGTTAAAGATTTTCAGGCGAAACTGGTAGGAGCTAACGGAGAAAAAATTAACATTCCTGAGCCGATTTATCGAGTGCTGCTTCAAGTTGTCCACGCAATGGCATCAGGTAAGGCTATATCTATAATTCCTCAACAACAGGAATTGACGACACAACAAGCGGCCGAATATCTTAACGTATCACGTCCTTACTTGATCAAGTTATTAGAACAGGGTGAAATTCCTCACATTAAGGTGGGTTCACATCGACGGGTTCGTTTCGATGATTTAATGAATTACAAACAGCAGCGGGATGTGAAGCGTGATCAACTCTTAACTGAGCTAACTCAGATCAGCCAAGAAGCAGGATTCTACGAATAGGAGTAATTCAACCAACAAAATGCCTGAGCAGCTTGTTCTCTTAGACTCTTGTGTTATGTTCCCCATCTACCTGCGTGACATTCTACTTCGTTGTGCTAGGGCTGGTTGTTATTTACCTTATTGGTCGCAGGAAATTCTTGATGGTGCTACTCGCAACCTTGTAAAGACAGGGAAGATGTCCGTTGAGATAGCAATGAAGTTGGAGGGGACAATTACAGCAGCCTTTCCAGAAGCAATGGTGGAAGTGCCAAATGGATTAGCTGAAATTATGACAAATCACCCTGGCGATCGCCATGTTCTGGCTGCTGCTGTCACAGCTAAGGCTGATATAATTGTCACATCAAATCTCAAGCATTTTCAAGCCAAGGATCTGGCTCATTGGGAAATAGAAGCGCAACACCCGGATACCTTTCTTACTCACCTTTACGATCTTGACCCAGACTCCATACTTCAAGTAATACAGGGATGGTATCCAGATTTAAAAAAGCCACCGCTGACTTTTGTCGAGCTACTTGATCGGCTCAACAAAGAAGTACCAATATTCGCCAGCAAGGTTTTATCGCATGAATAGAGCCAGAGTGTTTTCCAAACTGCTAAAAAAGCCTTGGATAAGCTAGGCAAGGCAGCACCAGATGGTGGTAGATACTTTGAAGGAGAGCGCTATCGACTCTGGCAGAATCGCGGAGTTTTAACAATTACTGCCAAGGACAACCGAGGGGAGATTCTGCGGCTTCAGAATGGCACAATTCAAGGAAAGCTCTCATCAGAGGATATCAAGGCATTCCAAATCTTTGAACAAAGTTTAGAGCAACAATTAGAACAAGCTAAAACACAGAAATCCCAAACCTGATAGCCTAACGTTGACTGCTAATGTTACATCTAGTATCGTTGAGCGGGGAAAAACCAACGTGAAAGCACAGGTATTTAGAGGCGTTAATCAACTTTCTTACGAAGATATCCCAGTTCCAACCCTGGAACCAGATGAAGTACTGGTACAGGTGCGGGTTGTGGGGTTATGTCAGTCAGATATTAAAAAAATTCGTTATCCGCTGTATGAACCGCCGCGCATTTTTGGCCATGAAACCGCCGGCACGATCGCAGCACTAGGCAATAATGTCAAAGGTTGGCAAGTTGGACAACGGGTAGCTGTGATGCACCACATCCCCTGTATGCGTTGCGCCTACTGCCTAAATGATAATTTCTCCATGTGTGATGTCTACAAAAATATTTCCACTACCGCAGGTTTTAACGCCAGTGGCGGCGGTTTTGCCGATTATGTCAAGGTTCCTGGACATATTGTGGAAAACGGCGGGTTAATTCCCATCCCGGAAAATATCAGTTTTGAAGAAGCGAGTTTTGTAGAACCGACTAACTGCTGCTTGAAAGCTGTGAAAAAAGCCCAAATTGCTCCAGGACAAACTGTGTTAGTTACTGGTGCTGGGCCAATTGGGTTAATGTTTATCATGTTAGTGAAGTATTTTGGAGCAAAAGCGATCGCTACCGATTTACTACCCTCTAGAATTGAAAAAGCCTTGAGTGTTGGTGCAGAGGCGGCTTTCGATGCCCGTGATGCTGATTTAACCGCCAAAATCCATGCCCTAACTGGTGGACTAGGTGTTGATGTTACCCTGCTGGCTGTTCCTAGTGAGAAAGCCTTCTTTCAAGCACTTGATAGTACCCGCAAAGGCGGTAAAATATTGTTTTTCGCGGAATTCCCTGATGAGGTGGAAATTCCCATCAACCCCAATATCCTCTACCGTCGGGAAATTGACTTGATAGGCAGTTATAGCTCATCTTATCGACTTCAGAATCTATCAGCTGATATTGTATTTAATCAGCGGATTGATGTAAAAGCATTGATTAGCGATCGCTATCCATTAAAAGATTTATCAGCAGCTGTGGAGCAAGCGATCGCACCCACACCGGATACTTATAAAATCTTAATTTATCCGTAAAATAACGGAGGCATAGGGACGCAGGTAAATCATTCTTTGCGTCCGTCTTCTTCCCTAGTACTTACGCACAAGAGATCCCCCAACCCCCTTAAAAAGGGGGCTTTTGGTTCCCCCCCTTAAAAAGGGGGTTAGGGGGGATCGAGGTTTTAGGTTTTCACTGCGTAAGTCCTGCTTCTCTTATCCCCATCAGCCTTAAAAAAATGCTTATTACCCAAGTTGCAGTCGCTCTATTAGCTTTCTACGTCGCCTGGAATCTCGGAGCAAACGATGTTGCTAATGCAATGGGAACCTCTGTAGGTTCCAAAGCTGTCACCCTCAAACAGGCACTAATAATTGCTGGGGTATTAGAGTTTACGGGTGCTGTGTTATTTGGACATGAGGTAACGGAAACTCTAGCGACGAAAATTGCGAATCCCGCCTTATTCGCAGCTACACCCCAAATATTCGTAGTTGGGATGGTAACGGTACTAATATCGTGTGGTGTGTGGTTGCAAATTGCCACATCACGCGGTTTACCTGTATCCTCTTCTCATGCGGTTGTTGGTGCGATCGCTGGATTTAGTTGGGTAGCTTTGGGAGTAGATGCAATTGATTGGTCATCAATTGGCTTAATTACCATTGGCTGGATTTTGACGCCGTTAATTAGTGGTGCGATCGCAGCTTTATTTTACAGTCAAATCAAGCACTGGATTTTGGATCAACCCAATCAACTAGTCCAGTTACAAGAATGGATTCCCTGGTTGAGTACTTTGCTACTGGGAATATTCGGCGTGATTGTACTACCATCGCTTACAGAACCGCTAACCAATTTTGTAATTGAGCAAGTCGGTTTTACAATCCCTGCTTACGACATTTCACTGTTAATCGGTGCAATAGCAGCAGTTGGACTCACAATCATTAGTTGGCGACAATTAGGGGAGACGGGGGGACGGGAATTGGAAGAAAAATTTTTACCCCCGACTCAGGAATTACCATCAATCCAAAATCCAAAATCTAAAATCCAAAATCCCGTTGAGGGCATATTCGCCCGATTCCAACTGTTAAGTGCTTGCTTTGTAGCCTTTGCTCATGGTTCTAATGATGTGGGAAATGCGATCGCTCCTTTAGCTGCGATCGTTTACATCAATCGCACTGGTAGCGTACCTACCGATGGTATAACTATCCCCCTTTGGATTTTAATCCTTGGTGGTGCTGGTATTGTTGGTGGTTTAGCCGTCTGGGGAAAAAAAGTCATCGCCACCATTGGCGAAAACATTATTGCCTTGCAACCCAGTAGTGGATTTTGTGCCGAACTTGCTACTGCTACCACCATCCTCATCGCTTCCCGGCTAGGTTTACCAGTCTCCACCTCCCACGCTCTCGTCGGTGGTGTAGTTGGTATTGGACTAGTGCAAAATTTCAAGTCGATTAAGTTTCAAACACTAAAAGGCATTGCCGCCGCATGGCTAATTACAATCCCCCTGAGTGCTGCCCTTAGCGCCACCATCTTCAGCATCGCCCGGATTTTATTCTTCTAAGAATTATTAATATTTTTCAAACTTTTTTCTCTACTGTATCTACTCAAAGCAAAAGCCAGACTGCAACAACGCCAAAAAAGCGTACTTTTGCAGAATTGCTGCTCATTCTATTAGAATGTAGTGCAGGGGATAGCGTAACTTTGAATTTCCACAGAAAGATACTTTAATCTCCATTTGGAGATATAAACTGTCACACAAGTTACATTCCACACAAATTTACAGCTAGTTTCGCAAGTCAGACAATTTGGTGACGATAGCACACGCATCTGCAAGTCTTTGACAAGTATTATTGGCAGCAAAACAATAAATATTTATTTGGAGTGAGATTTATTTAAAAGTAAAAATCTCATTGGCAAATAATTTCTGAAAATTAAACTGGCCAAAAACAAAAAAAGTCTCAGTTCAAGGGACTTACAGGCGTGGCGATAAATCCCAAATCGAATGGTTAAATACTTATCAATGGTGAAGATAACACGGTGTAGTAAGCTGTGAGGCAGACTTGATGCTTTGCCAACCTGTGTCTAGTATGACAGAATTACGTTGAAATGCGGAAGTGCTGTTAAAATTTTTAATTTATCTGACAAAATACAGGAAATTAGGATGACCGCCAATAAAGTGTACCGGAAGCAGCTTTATCGTCAAAGTGTTAGAGGTTAGAAGCTAATGGGGCGATTCGAGAAGCAACCAGAAAACCCAAGAGTTAGAGGCGAGCTATCCAGAGCAGCAGAAAATGCTCTTTGGGCTGTAGTTGAAGACTTAGAAAATCTTCAGCAGAATGTCCTCAGAGCCTTGCAGGAAGACGTAAAGCGGCTTCAGTCAGAAAAAAATCGGTTATCTGATGAGATTCAAAGCTTGGTAGAGGAAAAAGAGCATTTACAACAAGTGCGCCAAATCACTGAGCAGCAAGTGTTAATTCGGCAACTGGCAGAAGTTCTGGCAAAGCATATATCTTCACAACTGCAATCCTCTCTGACAACTTTAGCTAACCAAAGCATAGAGGGCAAATCTTACGAACAAGCTGCGCTGAAGTCTGCTGAAGTGAGCAGCAATGTAGTAGGTGAAATCAATGAAAAAGTCGAACACATGTTTGACAGTCTGGATGACACCGTTACTGTTACCTTTAATTCGCTACAACAGGAACTGAAGAACTATCAAAGTAATCTTTCCCAACAGTTGTCGCGGATGTATAGCCAGCAGCAGCAAGGGGAAACGATTTTAGCGGAGTTTGTTAATCGCTTGCATGGAGAACTAGAAAAAACTATAGAAGAAACTTCACGCAAACCAGCAACAGCAGGTACACTAACTGTTTTGCAGTTTACGGAACCAGAAAAAACCAGTTCTTTTGAGACATCCCCACCACGGTTTGACGAAGTAGTAAGAAATTCCCCTGAGCCAATTTCCCCGATCCCTAATAATTTTTCACCAAGGGAAACGACATCAGAGCCGACTGTTGTTAGAGAAAACGCCGCGAACCCAGTTTCTCTTCCCAGCAAGGATTTGTCGGAAAGGGAAACGCCATCAGAGCCAACCGTTGTTAAAGAAAACGCCGCGAACCCAATTTCTGTCCCCAGCAAGGATTTGTCGGAAAGGGAAACGCCATCAGAACCAACCGTTGTTAGAGAAAACGCCGCGAACCCAATTTCTGTCCCCAGCAAGGATTTGTCGGAAAAGGAAACGCCATCAGAACCGACTGCGGCTGTAGTTCCGCCACCAAAGGACAATGCCCCCGAACCAATTTCTGTCCTCAATCAGGAATTGCCGAAAAACGAAACGAAATCAGATCCTCCGATTGCATCTTTGCTACAGCCGAGAACAATCCGACCTTCTCCAAAAAATGCTAATGAACCAATTTCTGTCCGCCGCAAGAACGTGTCACAGAGCAAAGCTCAATCCTCATTGACCGCTGCGCTAGAACCACAGGCGGAAGCAAAACCCTCACAATCGCGATCGCCTAATTCCTCTGGCTTCTCGACACTCCAAATCGGTTTCTTGTTGATTGTCTCATCGGCAGTGGTATCGTCACTTTACAACGTAGCCATCAAGGTGATTTTTCACGAAGGTTCCCAGATTTTTGGCGTATTAGAGGTAGAGCAGTTACTACCGCCGACTTTGGGGAATACTCTGTTAATTTTGACGCTACGGTTTATGGTAGTAGTACCACTGATGCTACTTTTGTCTCCTATATTGCATCCAACACTGTGGCAAGACTTGGAAAACTTGGCCGCTTCACTCCGAGGAAATCCCACATCTAGCAATGCATCTACCAAGCAGATTTTGGTGTTGTCGATTGTGAGTGGGTGCTTTTTGTTTTTATCTCAGGTACTAATCTACATTGCGATCGCTCAAGTCCCGACTGGAATAGCGATCGCATTGTTCTTTATCTATCCAATGGTTAGTGGTCTATTGTCGTGGTTTCTGTTTCGCGATCGCCCCACTCTATTCCGCATTGCGGCGATCGCCGCGATTTGTTGCGGCGAATTGTTGGTTTTAGGCGGTTCTCCCAACATCGGTATCGGTAATAGTTCAATGGGAAGCAGCACCGCTATTCTTTCGGGTGTGGCTTTTGCTGCCTACATAATTCTGACGCGGGTTTGTGCTAGCAAACTGCATCCCGTGACTTTTACTTTAATTAACTTCACTACCATGTTGTTGTTGAGCTTTATCTGCTTGATGCTACCTTTGCCAAGCAGTTGGAACTTGGTAGTAGTTGACCCCTCGAAAATGCTGGAACTGGTTTTAAGCGCGTTTATTTTGGGTGTGCTGACTCTTGCTGGCTATTTGCTCAACAATGTTGGTATTAGTAAACTAGGTGCCTCGCGATCGGCGCTCATCGGTGGTAGCATCCCAGTTTTAACCGTGATTTTCGCTGGGTTAATCATTCAAGAAAATTTAGATATTGTGCAAATTCTGGGAGTGTTATTTGTAACCTTTGGCGCGGCTGCTTTCAGCTTTGAAACAATGCGAAATCAGGTTAAACCCTCTAATCCCACGAATTAAATGGCGAGTTCAATCAGTTTAGGTGTGATGGGAGCTACTTTACCTCCCATTACTCCCAGCATGAATCCTGACGCTAATGCACCCACTTGTAACTTCTCTAAATCATCTCTGACAAACAAGATCCCCGACTTCGTAAAAGTTGTCGGGGATTTAAGTTTTCACGAATGATTTAGGAATGCTGTATAGGTGCAGATAACACTTAATAGATCAGTGAGCAGTAATCAGAATAAATCGACTTGTAATCTATTTTTAAGGATTTAGCCTGATACAGGTAGGGAAAACACGTATATGTAAGCAGTATGAGTAGTACTGACTCCAGCAACTGAGTACGAGTACTTGCAAAAGAGAAGATTCGCAAGGAGTTAAGACCATTGCAGCACATTTTGGAACTAGTAGAAATGTTTAGAGTAACCCGTTTTCTAAGCGTCACAGACTATTGTCGCTACATGAATATATGGAGCGATCGCCCGTAAAACAGCTAGTAGCTTTATTCTACAAAAACTCCTGCGGGTAACGATAAATTCAAAATTCTTCATTTCTCTGCTCTTGTGCTTGGTGAGATGGTATCTTGATTTGTGTCGTTCTTTACTAGTCAATGTGGTCTGCGATCGCCCAGACACCCAGAGAAATAAGCTTATATCATAGCCTCCTGCGGATTATCCTGCTTTTATAGCAACAAACTATCTACGTAATTCAAGTCTCTCAAATATAAAAAACAGCGAGGTAAAAACATACTTGAAAGTAGCCAATGAATTAGTTAAATCATGAAATTTTAAAATTCTTTCATGAAAAAAATATAAATTCATTGAAAAAAAATCTCTAAATAATCATCTTAGGGAATCCAAAATGTTTTATTATATGTATGGCTATTAACTAATCTTTCGGTTATTAGCACGAGCAACAAAGCCTTATAGCGACGCGATTCAGTCATAATTAATCGTGGCTTTCTGTGTCCAATTATCGATATCAAAGAATAAATAAAACTTGGATTTAGGAGTGAAACTAAAAATATCATCAAACCTTGATTTAACCAGAATAAAAACTATTTAAATAGTCATCATTTATAAACTTTAAAACAGATAATTTTATTTCAAAACTAAAAAAAAGTGATATGATAAGGAACAATATTTGAAAAAACAACAGGTATTTTGAAATTGGAATTATTTGCTCTACTTGATGTCTACTATCTTCCCTCAAGCCAACGGCTGATACTGGCGAGACATCACTGGAGGTTGTGAACAGGATGATAGTTCACAACGAGCCGTATCGCTCAACCTCTAAATATGGCTACACCTGGTAAGCGATTTGTTTTGAGACTATTCCCAATTATTTCTAGTCACTTGTGTACTACAAATAATTCGCCAAAGCTGAAAAAAACATCTTTTTCTAGTAACAGATATCCCAGATGAACCGCGCAAACTAGTTTTTACTCCGAGTCGGCATAGTGCCATAATTAGGTGTAACCAGCTTGACGTTGTTGCTCTTGAAAGATGAAAAAAAACTCAGAAAACTGAAAGGCTTTAGTGGGTTAATTGCAACATAGTTGACTTTTGGGAGATAAACCGCCGTTAAGCTGAACTTGGTGATATCTGTAATTTTCCGGTTAGATGCAGAGACAGTTATAGTCACACTCACCGACTCTGCTTTTGTACCAGAAAATATGCGAAAATGGTAGTTTGCGCTACCACCGATCTCATCGTTATCGCATACTAATATAGTTTGAAGTAAAGACAGCTTTCAGCCAGGTGTATACTACCTATTTTCACTCGATTAAAAATTTTGTAAACGTGCTATTCAATTGTCTGTAATATGAGTAACGACATAGATCTGATCAAACGTCTTGACCCCAGTGCGATGGATCAGATCATGCTTTATCTGGCTTTTAGTGCCATGCGGACGAGTGGGCACAGGCATGGGGCATTTTTAGACGCAGCCGCAACAGCAGCAAAGTGTGCAATTTACATGACCTATCTTGAGCAGGGACAAAACCTGCGAATGACAGGGCATTTGCACCACTTAGAGCCGAAACGGGTAAAAATTATTGTAGAAGAAGTCAGACAGGCATTAACAGAAGGCAAACTATTAAAAATGCTGGGTTCTCAGGAACCGCGCTATTTAATTCAATTGCCTTATGTCTGGCTAGAAAAGTATCCTTGGCAACCGGGGCGATCGCGCGTTCCTGGTAGCAATCTGACAAGTGAAGAAAAAAGACAAATTGAGCAGAAACTGCCCAGTAATTTACCAGATGCTCAGTTAGTTAGCTCCTTTGAGTTTCTGGATTTGATCGAGTTTTTACACAGGCGATCGCAAGAAGATTTGCCACCCGAACACCAAATGCCTTTGAGTGAAGCTTTGGGTGAGCATATCAAGCGCCGTTTACTCTACTCAGGAACAGTAACACGCATCGATTCTCCTTGGGGAATGCCCTTCTACGCTCTTACTCGTCCTTTTTATGCTCCAGCAGACGATCAAGAACGTACCTACATCATGGTAGAAGATACCGCTCGGTATTTCCGCATGATGAAAAATTGGGCAGAACGGCGACGAAACGCCATGCGCTTGCTGGAAGAACTTGATATCCTCCCAGAAAAAATGGAGCAGGCTATGGAAGAATTAGATGAAGTTATCCGTGCCTGGGCAGATAAATATCACCAAGATGGTGGTATTGCAGTGGTTTTACAGACGGTTTTTGGCGAAAGAGAAGACTAGTACACTGTAGCGGAACTTTGTCTACCTTTAACCAGTTGCTTAGAGCAAATTGTCTAGCATCGCTCTAATAATAGTAGGGTGTGCATTGTAATGCAAACCCTACTAGACATCTCCAGAAATTAATTATGCTTTACCTGAAATTATTGTAGAGATACCTTAGAGGATGTCTGAAAAGTTTTTTCTATACAGCGAATGCTTACAGATCCCCCTAAATCCCCCAATTGATCGGGCGACTTTGAGACTCTTATTCCCCCTTTTTTAAGGGGAGCCAGCGCGGTCTTCTCCCAAGGGGAGACGCTAAAAGCGATAGCGCAGCGTTAGCGACTCCGCGAGCGTCTGGGGGTTTCCCCCATGAGCGACTGGCGTGGGTTAGGGGGGATCAGCAAATATCTGATACTTCTCAGACATCCTCTGAGCGCAGCGGGACGTTAGCGTAGCGAAGCCCAGTCGAATTTCGCGTCTCTACATTCTTTTTCACTACTATGTCTACTAATTAACTGGTATTTTCAGTCAATTACAAAGTATTGTCATGTAATTTAACTACACAGAATTCAGGAGTCAGAATAAAAGAAGGGTATTCTGTACTACTGGCAGACTTTGGCGTGAGCGCCCAGTCGAACGCTAAATAGAGGGGTTTAAGTCTCCCACCAAATTCAAAATTTGGTGGGAGACTTTCGTAGTGGTGGGTCTAAATCGCCCACTAATTGATTCTGACGCCTTGGCGGAGCTTTCCTCCGCTCCGGAATTCTGACTACTGAATTCTTGTTTAATTAGTGCCCGGCTGCGTTGGAACAACTGGTTGTGTTGGAACAACTGGTTGCGTTGGAAATGGGGTAGTCTCAATACTTGGACTTGATCCCGCAGGAATTATAGTTGCCGGTGTAGACGAAGATGAAGCGCCAACAACACTATCATCAGCACTGATACAAGTATCTAGCGCTTGAGTGGCGGGAAAGTCGATTTGACTACGCAAGCCAACCACACACTGGCCAAAGCGCACGGGTAACAAACTGCGTCCACAGTAATCTAAAACTGCCGGATTAGCTTCTTCCTTAGTACTTAAGCTGACGCCAACTACACAGGTAGCTAACTCTTCAGGACGCCGGGCCTTCCCACAAGAAGAAAGCGCGTCTGTCGCGGCAATTTGGGTTTCCTTATCAATTTTAACCACGCAAGCAGCCAAATCCCTTGGACGCAGTGCTGCTGCACAACCTTCTGAAGCCGCTTCTGCCGTTACACCCACCTTCAAAAGGCGACCCGCACAGACACTATAATCATTACTGTAGGAGGCAGCAACAGCCACATTAGGCAAGATTATTAACCATCCAGCTATAGCCAAAACTGGTAATGTTAAAATCTTGGAGGTGGAAGTGCCTTGTTTGTTCTTACCTGTGCTAACCACTTTTTTGCTCATTGACATTGCCATTCTCCAAACACCCAAAGTTATGCTAACTCAAATATTTTAAAAATCCTCTGTAATCAAAGAATTTCGGCGGTAGTAAAGTATAGACATAATTAATTATGTCGAAAATTGTGTTAATATAACTGTTTGAAAGATAAGTAGGCAACGTAAAAAGTATTTCAGAGTAAGAATACTGCGTAAATCAATCTGATGATTGAGTAGCCTACGAAACTAAATAAACACAAAAAAGTTATGGGCAGGAGTACGGCGTGACAGGTCGGAATTCAGGCTTGGAGGCTAGTTTGTCGGGTTTACCGATTAAAAGCAACTGGCGCAAAAATCGATGCGTCTACCTTGGTGAGATACGTCTTACCTCGGTAAGCAGCTTCAAAAAACCAAGAATCCCCTGATTAAAAATTAGGGGAGTGTCAAGATTGAATGTTTCGGTAAAGTTTAAACAGGATTAGATTAAGGAAACTCATGTCCCGATATAGAGGGCCCCGCCTCAGAATTGTCCGTCGCTTAGGCGACCTACCAGGATTGACTCGTAAAAGTGCTAGACGCGCTTACCCACCTGGTATGCATGGTCAGAACCGTAAAAAACGTTCTGAGTATGCCATCCGTTTAGAAGAAAAGCAAAAGCTCCGCTTCAACTACGGTTTGACTGAAAAGCAATTGCTGCGTTATGTGCGGAAAGCTAGACGTGTTACTGGTTCTACCGGACAAGTGCTGCTGCAATTGCTAGAAATGCGCTTGGATAATACGGTTTTCCGCTTGGGTATAGCTCCGACTATCCCAGCGGCTCGCCAACTGGTGAATCACGGTCACGTAACTGTTAACGGTCGTGTGGTGAATATTGCCAGCTACCAATGCCGTCCTGGTGAAGTAATTGCAGTCAGGGATCGGGCACAATCACGGAAGTTGGTGGAAGCTAACTTGCAATATCCCGGTTTGGCCAACCTCCCCAGTCATTTGGAGTTTGACAAAAATAAGTTGGTTGGTAGAGTCAACAGCGTTATTGAGCGAGAATGGGTGGCACTACAAGTTAATGAACTACTTGTGGTTGAATACTACTCACGACAAGCGTAATCGTCATTTCTCCTTAGTCATTTGTCCTGAGTCCTTGGCAAAGGACAAATGACAAATGACCAATCACTATCCGCCAATTTGCGACATGGTGCGAGTATATGTACCTAAAATGCCAGAATCGCGTTGTTTAAAGTTAATTTCTGGCTTTATTTCGAGTAAATGTCTGACCTGCTCTTGTAATTGAGCGGTGCTGATACCAGAACGCAGAGCAGTTTTTAAATCTATTTGACCAGTTTCATTCAATAAACAGGGACGCAGCCAGCCATCAGCACTCAGGCGCATCCGGTTACAACGATCGCAAAAACATTCTGACATTTGACTAATAAATCCTAGTGTCCCCTTCGCACCAGGAATTTGAAAGACATCGGCGGGCCCAGCACCACGAACTTGGGATTCTGTCAAGCCCCAGCGATCGCGAATACGTTCTCGTAAATCAGCTGAAGATACCCAACCGCGATCGCCAAATAAATGCACATTACCAATAGGCATAAATTCAATAAATCGAACATGCCACTGTTTCTCAATTGTCAGGGCGGCTAAATCGAGAACTTCGTGGTCATTAACGCCAGGAATCACCACCACATTCAGCTTCAGGGGGTCGAATCCGACTTCATGGGCTGCTTGAATCCCCTGCCAAACTTGTTGCCAACGAGAACGCCCCTGATTACCGATAATTTGGTCAAAAATGTCGGTATCAAGAGAGTCCAGACTAATATTAATACGTCGCAGACCAGCATTGTAGAGGTTTTGTGCCATCGGAGCCAGCAAAAACCCGTTAGTGGTCATTGAGAGGTCTTGAGTTTGGGGGAGAGTTGCGATCGCACTTACCAAATCCACTACCCGCGGACGCAATAAGGGTTCCCCTCCAGTCAAACGAAACCGATTAAAGCCTACTGGAATAAATACTTCTTGAATTAAGGTGAGTAGTTCCTCATCAGTTAATAGCTGTTGCTTGAGAATATAGTCCAGTTCTACTCCCTCTGGCATACAGTACTGACAACGAAAATTGCAGCGATCGATTAAGCTAATCCGGAGGTAGTCTACCTGGTTCATCGTTTTATTTTTATTGTCTGTGATTAATTAAAGACTTTACAAAGGTGGTTTACCCCTTCTTACTATCTTTGTTGTAACTCAAAATACCGTACTCCCCCTTAAGTGAGAGTCCACAGATTGTGGCATAATAAGCCGATCGCATCCACTCGTTAGTCATCAATCGTGCAAGACACCGACTCCATGAACGACCTTGCTGCTGCTTTACTACAGCCAGCCGATATCAGCTTTGAACTGCCCGATCCAGAAGATGAACAGATTCTAGAGTCAGATTTTCAACAGCAGCTAGAAATAGCTTGGCAGGTATGCGATCGCTTTGATTTGCAAACTGAAATCTGGCGGGGGCGAATTTTACGGGCGATCCGCGACAGAGAAAAAGTGGGTGGTGACGGGCGCGGTACTGGCTTTCTGCGATGGCTAAAAGAGCGGGAAATCAGCAAAAGTCAAGCATACTCCTGGATTCAACTGGCGAATAGTGCTGATACTCTCATCGAAGATGGTAAACTTGACCCCGGATCTGTGAACAACTTCAGCAAACGGGCATTTGTCGAAACCTCCAAAGCATCCCCCCAAGTGCAACAGATGGTGAGTGAAGCCGCCCAAAAAGGCGATCGCATCACTAGGCGGGAAGTGCGTCAACTCAGCGATGAATGGACAGCCATGTCCTCAGATTTATTACCCGAAGCAGTTAAGGAAAAGGCAGCAGATAATACTCTTCCTCCACGCTACATCGCCCCACTGGTGAAGGAAATGGAAAAACTGCCAGAATCGCATCAAAAGTTTATCCAAAAGGAAATAGCTGCCAATCCTGATGTGGATACCCTGAAACAGGTAACTACCGAAGCGCGTAACTTGGCGAAATATCTCAAAGGGGCGGCTCAAGTTCAGGCGCTGACAAAGGAAGATGTTGATATTGAAACAGCTTTAGAAGAAGCGCAAAGAGTCGGCTGTTTGAGCATTGCTGCTGATTTGGTAAATCAAGCATCGCAGATGGAACAAACGATCGCTAAACTTTACATGACTTGGAAACGGATCAGTAATTTAGCAGATCGATTATATGTGGATACTGGCGCAAGTACACCCAACTTGCGATCGCTCCTCACTTGTTTGGAACCTCTGGGTGGTGAAATCATGGAATTGCAACTTAGTGGTGCGACTGAACACACTATTCGTTTGCAAATTCAGGAGACGAGTTAGGAATAAGCAATAGCGATGGCGTTCGCAAAGCGTCTCGTAGAGAAGGCTGGCTACGCTTACGCATCGCATTTGCTGCTTCGGCGATCGCATTTGCTGCTTCGGCGATCGCATTTGCTGCTTCGGCGAACTCATTTGTTACTTTAGCCAACTCATTTGTTATTTCGGCGATCGCATTTGCTATTTCAGTGATGCCGTTCGCGGAGCGTCTCGTAAAGAAGGCTGGCTACACCTACACAATTGCTGATTGCGTTCATCCTAAAACAACTTAAGACAAGACCTCTTAGAGGTTTTACTACGCAAAACCTGTCTCTCTCAAGCTCAAAGAGGGACAGGCTTGAACTTTAGTTCAAGGTATGGAGAGGTTTGTCGAACTCACGTCTAATGAGCAGCGCAAGATGTAGCGGTAAGCGAGGAGTTATGGGGAGATGCAGTGGGTATTTGAGCAACCAGAACCACGTTCCCATTGGCATCTATAACCCATCCTAGGGCTTCCACAATTTGAGTAGGCTCATTGGCAGAATTAACTTTCTGTGATTTTTCTTCTGTGTTTCGCTGCGCCTGAACAACGGCTCTTTTCTGAATACCGCCAGCACGATTCTTAGTCTCTGGAGAGAGTGTGATCCAATCTGCTAGCACGGCATCATCAGCTATCAATGGCTGCGTGGGATCGGTTACTAGTCCTCCACGCCCAGTCTGAATAAATGAACTCCTTCCTATTTTTCCACCAGTACTACAACTAGCAACAATTTGCCGCGAAGCATCAACCAAATTTACGGGTAGTTCCACTAATCCTTTACTGGGGTCAGCATCTGGTGAGTTGATTTGTACAGTGCCATTTAATCCAAACTCGGAACTGGCAGTAATGTCACTATAAGGAGTCGGTTTTTCTCTATATTGTGTGCCTATGACACCAAAAGCCTTGATTTTGACATTACCACCATTGCCGCCGACAGCATTAGCACTGATGTCGCTATCTTCACTGGGGACAGCGACAATAAAGCTATTACTATTAGGTACGATGAAGCTATTACTACTATTAGGTTCATTGATGAAGATATTACCACCATTTCCTTTACCCCTTGCATTAGTGGTTATTTGACTGTTGCGGCGCATCAGTAGTAAGTCCCGCACCTGTAGCGAAATATCACCACCCCGACCTGACTCACTATTAGATGTGATTTGTCCCTCGTCGAGCAGGATAGAGCGAGCGGTTATATTTAGTTCACCTGCTTTTCCGAAAAAGGGTACATAGTATTTTGGTGCATCTTTTAGAACTTCACTGCTCACAGTTATGTTCCCATCGCGGACAATCAATTGCCCCGTTTTGATATCCAAATTTCCAGCAGATCCGGAACCGCCAGTCGAAGCTAGCAATTGGCTTACCAAAGAGCGATTTGCTGAAGTTCCTGTTATCTCTAGTGACTCAGTAGCCCTGACAGTTATGTTTCCTCCGTTTCCTGTGGCTGGTTTATATAGGATATATTCAGGATCAACCAATATTCCAGTTGACTCTGCTGATATTTGGCCCCCATCTTGGATACGCAACCTCCTAGTTGTGATCGTAAGGTCACCTGCATTTCCTTCGCCAAAAGTTGCACTTGCCAATGAACTAGCTAGAGGACGAGGAGTCAGTGGAGTAATGGAACTACCAATCAAGTCCACAGACTCGGAGGCATTTACGTTTAAATTTCCCCCTTTGCCCGTGCCACTAGTAGAAGTCAGCACTTGTGCGCCATCCGAAACAATAAACTTGCTGGCGGTAATGTTTAAGTCTTCACCTTTTGTGTTACCTGTAGTCTGACTTATCAAGCGCACAAGAGAACCAACTAGTTCCACGGAATTTCCCCATAGCTGGATACTACCACCACTCTCACCGCTAGCATCTACTTGAGATGGAATCTGAGAATTTCGCAGGATGAATCGAATGTTCTGGAAATTCTGGACACCTTCATATCCCAATATCCAACTTTGATCCTTTGGCTTCAAGCTGACCAGACTATTGCCAGCAACACTTCCTAGCTCTATTCGTCCTGAAGTTGCAGTTAAATTTCCGCCCTCTAACGTGATATCACCGCCCACTAATGCCAAGGTTTTACCTGGCTTCACTTGTAGACCAACTGGTTGGGTGAAGATATTAGTTGTTTTGCCATCTGGATTCTTTGCTTGGGATTGATTACGGATGGGAGACGCAGTTGCTCCGAATTGTAAACCAATGGGAACACTTACTGTCAGTAGGGGTGTAGTTTGAGGATCTGTGGCACTAAACTTGATCCCATCAGCAAAGTTCAGGCTACTCGCCGTACTTGTTACAAATGAACCACCGATTTGTAAAGAAGCATTGGGCCCAAAAACAATGCCATTAGGATTAATCAGAAACAGGTTAGCTTTGTACTGAGCTTTAATGATACCTTCAATCTTAGAAGGAGAGGGCCCCGTTACGCGGCTAATAATGTTCTGAACACTATCAGTATTATTAAACTCAGCCGTAGCTCCATCACGTACAGAAAACTCTTTAAAACTGTGGAACAAATTGCTTCCTGCTTGGATTCCACCTTCAATAATTGTGGTACTACCTTGTGTTTTCACATTAGTAGGTAGAGTACCATCCGGGCTGACTTGAGCAATAGCACAATTTGCCGAGAAACTAATTGCACCAATTATTGCAAATCTTAGCCATTGAAACCAGAACGAAATATTAATCATACTTGATATTGCATTTCTCTAAAGAACTATCGGTTACTCAATAACGATGCTCCTGTACTTAATATTAAATAGAACACATTGATACAGGTAATCTGCGTTTTGTTCTTTAACCAATACTGAGAAATTTTCTATCCTAAAACAATACATAATAGGAACACAAAATCATTGTGTTCCTAGAAATCTCTGTTCCAATGTAATTGAAAACAGAATATACAATGAGTACAATATTTTCACCAAATATTTAGTGGGCTAGATCGAACTTAGAAACAAGTGTTTTATTCTTTACCAAAATTCATATCAATTTAAGGCTTCTCAACAACAACCACAACAAGCACACCAGATGCAACTTAATTTCACAATATGATTACCTGAAATTAATGAATTTGTATTACTAGAGTTTTCCGTATCCTTTATTTGTATTTGACTTAGGTCGATACTGCACTCAAGGTTCAGAACTTTTTCTCCTGATATACCATACTTTTCAAGCACTGTCTCGAAGTTAGCATTCTTCAGGCTCTGACTTAATTCATTCTTAATTTCGTCTTGTAACTGCTGTAATGTTTGAGAATTCATGACTTTTGCTCTCCTTGGAGATTGGTAAATGTGTGAACTTATTTTGTAATGTACTAAATTAACGTGAGTTTGGTTAGTACAGTTTGGCAACTAAAAAATCAATAATACAAAGTCTAGAGTGGTACAAAAGCATTAAGTTTCTAACGCTCTTGTGAACTCTGATAATTATGACTTCAACTTAGTTAGTAATAATTACGCACTGTGTAACAAAACTTCATATATTTATGCCGGATTTCTTTAAAGGATTGATGAATTTGGCTACTGACTATTGATCGCTCAAGAGAATTGAGTAATTGATACTCCTCAAGTCTCACACTCTGCTTACGGTTTGGATAAGCTCACAGGCTTTATTAAGGCGATCGCTCATATAAAGTTCATTGCAAAGATAGCGATGTCTACGACGATCTACGCCGATGCACCAAGAAAAGTTATGAGAATCTCAATTTTTAATTAGCACCGCAAGATGTAGCGACAAGCGAGGAGTTATGGGGCGACGCAATGGGTACTTGAGCAACTAGAACCACGTTCCCATTGGCATCCATTACCCATCCTTGGGCTTCTACAATTTGAGTAGGCTCATTGACAGAATTAACCTTCTGTGATTTTTCTTCTGTGTTTCTCTGCGCCTGTCTTTTTTGAATCCCGTCAGCAAGATTCTGACTCTCTGGAGGGAGTGTAATCCAACCTGCTAGCACCGCATCATCAGCTATCAATGGCTCTGTGGGATCGGCTTGTATTCCTCCACGCCCAGTAGCAACAAATGAACTTCTTCCTATTTTTCCACCAGAATTACAACCAGCAGCAATTTGCTGCGAAGCATCAACCAGATTTACAGGCAATTCCACTAATCCTTTACTGGGATCAGCATCTGGTGAGTTGATGTGTACAGTGCCACTTAATGAAGGGTTTTGCAGAGAAAATGCAGTGATGTCACTTGTTGGCAGGTTATTCGGGTTTATGTCTTTCGAATCGAGCCTCTCTACCTCTGCACGGGTGCGTGGCACAAACCCAAAGATGTTTTTAGCGGTGATTGTGATTTTCCCACCAGAACCAAAGTTGGCGTTGGCGGTGATATCGCTATTTCCGAAGGGAGTACCGACGAGGAAGCCATTAGGTGCATTGATGGTAATATTACCGCCAGTTTTATCACCTCCGGCATTCGTAGAGATTTGACTGTTGCGACGCATCAGTAATAAGTCCCGCACCTGTAGCCCAATGTCACCACCCTTACCTGACTCACTATTAGAAGTGAGTTTTCCCTTATCCAGCAGGATGGAACGAGCAGTTATATTGAGTTCGCCTGCTAGACCTAAATTGGGTACGCCCCCTTCATAGTTGACATCCTTTCGAGCTTCACTGCTTACAGTTATTGCCGCCCCATCTTTGATAATCAATTGCCCTGTACTTAGGGTTAAGTTGCCGCCATTTCCAGCCCCTTGAGTCCCAGAAAACAAGCTACTGAGCTTAGAACCATTTGCTGAGGTTCCAATTAGTTCTACAGACTCAGAAGCATTCACCGTCAAGTCTCCTCCATTTCCTGTAGCTGGTGTAAATTGGTTAGAAAAACGCCCAAGTATACCCTCAGAACTTGCTGATATTGTTGCCCCTCCCTCGATACGTAACTTTGCAGTGTTAATTATTATGCTGCCAGCATTTTGAGCGCCATAAGTTGCACTAAATAATCCACTGGATATTAAATCAGTACCATCTGGTAAGGGAGAAATGGGGATGCCTGCGATTAGTTCTACGGAATCTGAGGCGTTTATGGTTAATTGCCCCGCCAGTCCCGAACCGATATTGAACATTAAGACTTGCGCTCCATCTCTGACAATCAACTTCCTGGTAGTGATATTTATATTTCCAGAGTTTCCAGTCTTGAAAGTTCCAGTAGACAATACCGAATTTAGTCCAAGTTCTACAGACTCGGAAGCGTTCACTGTCAAATTTCCTCCTGGTTGCGTTCCCAAGGTAACAGCCAATATATATCCGCCAGTTACCAGCACACGCTGTCCTTCCAGGTGGATATTACCGCCACCTTTGCCACTGGTATCTACAGTAGATGGAATCCCAGTTTGCTGGGTTAGTTTGATGTTCTGGAAATTTTTAACGCCTTCATATCCTAATGTCCAACTTTGATTCGTTGAACTGAGACTAACCAAACTATTGCCAGCGACGCTTCCTAACTCAATTCTTCCCCCCTTTGCCGTTAAATTTCCGCCCTCTAGTGTTATATCACCGCCTATAAGTGCTAAGGTTTTGCCTTGCTGCACCTGTAGACCAACCCCTTGTTCTAAGACATTAATTGCATTATTTGGACTTGCTTGGGATTGATTGCGGATGGGTCGAGCAATTGTTCCGAATTGTAAGCCAATAGGAACACTTTCTTTGAGTAGAGGTGCAGTTTGAGGAGATGTTGCACTAAAGTTTGTACCATCAGCAAAGTTCAAACTACTCGCCGTAGTAGCCACAAATGAACCACTGATATTTAAAGAAGCATTCGGCCCAAAAACAATGCCGTTAGGATTAATCAGAAATACATTGGCTGTGCCGTTAGCTTTTAGAATGCCATCTATATTAGAAACAGAATTGCCTGTCACCCGACTGATGATGTTCTGAATATCTATTGCATTGTTAAAGTGGGCTGTCCTTCCCGCAGAGACAGAAAACTGTTCAAAGCTGTGCAACAAGTTTGTACCACGAACTGCTCCACCATCAATCTGGTCTATAGGCTGACCATCGATTAGCTTTGGTGTAATGATTGAACTTTCAGATCCAAGCGTGGCATCTGTTTTAATTTGAGCTAAGGCAAAACTCTCAGCGAAAGTGAGTACTCTAGCAATTACTAAAGTACTCACTATTGCTAACTTCCAGTGGCAACTGCTTCGATTTTGAAACATTAAAAACTGGCGCTCAAAAAATAAGAGTTTATTAAAATACTACTTTTTGCTAATTAGTTATGTTAGTACGCTGATGTTATCTTTGTAGTCTAACTACTACATCAAAGCAAAGTTTAGTATTTTTACATTCACTAGAATAAACTCTTTGCAGTCCGAAGATTAAATTATTTAGCAGTTACAGCCTAAAGGACTGCCAGTTGATGGGCAAGGAATACACAATGCTTTTTTCACTAATACAATTTCTGGTATTGAAACTCTTGGAGTTCCTGGCAATAATGCATTGGGTTGCTGTTCATCAACTGCATCATCAGATTTGAGTTGATTCGGGTCAAGATTACATTGCCAATGAATTCTCAGGACTCTATCTTCTAATAAGCCGTACTTTTCAAGCACTGAGTGTAAGTCAGCGTTTTCTAGGCTTTCACCCATTTTCTGCTGAATCTCTTCTTGTAACTGCTGTAATATTTGAGGGTCTATGACTTGTTGAGAACTCATGATTGTTTTCGTTCCTGACGGAATGTGTATAATTATTGCTTCAGTTTAGTTAGCAATGATTACGCTGAGTGTTATAAAAGTTCATATTTTCCTGCGGGATTTCCTTTACAGCTATTTTTAGGTAAATAAATCACGCAGTAGAGGTACAGCATTGCTCTTGACACTCCCCGGCGTAAACGCACGGGGATTCTTTGATCTACGAGACAACTTGCTCATGCAGGATTTCTCCAACAAGAGTAGAGGTCGTTTCTCCTAAAGCGTTGCTTGCATCTAGTGCAAAGGTTCCGGTATGCCCTACCGTACCCAATCCTGAGTTAAGGATGTTTATTCCGGCGTTGTGATCTCTATCCAGATTGCAACCACACTGACAAACGTGGGTACGAGTAGATAGGGACTTTCTCACAATGGAGCCACAGTTAGAACATTCCTGACTTGTATATGAAGGATTTACCGCAATAGTAATCCTTTTAAATACCTTCCCGAAATACTCTAACCAAACTCTAAATTGATACCAGCCAGCATCATTGATTGATTTTGCCAAGCAATGATTTTTCACCATGTTCTTAATCCTCAAATCTTCGTAGACTACTACATCGTTTGATGTGATTACGCACCTTGCCAATTTCACGGCATGGTCTTTACGCTGCCTACTTATTTTGAGGTGAACTCTACTTAATATATTTCGAGATGCGCGCCTATTGCCAGAACCTTTAACTTTGCGAGAAACAAGTCTTTGTGACCGTTTCATCTTGCGTTCCCCAGTTCTATAGAACCGAGGATTTTCAACCTTGTTACCCAGCGAATCAGTATAAAAGCTTTCCAAACCTACGTCTAACCCAACTGTCTGATGAGTTGGTTGTATAAACTCAAGGCGTTCTACATCAACACAGAATTGGGCATACACACCATCTGCACGTTTTACCAGTCTCACCCGTTTTATCTGGTTAATTTGGTAGAAATGCAGGTCACGAGTGCCTTTGAGCTTAAGAGTACCAATGCCGTTTTTGTCTGTGAAGGTTATAGATTTACGATTATCTGCAAGCTTCCATCCTGATGTTTTATACTCAACAGAATGGCAATTTTTCTGGAATTGGGGAAATCCCTTTTTACCAGATATCTTTTTCTTGCAGTTGTCATAAAAACGTGAGATAGCAGCCCATGCCCGTTCTGCTGCGGCTTGTCTAGCCATTGAGTTTAACCTATTTGCAAAGGGGAACTCTTTAGCTAATAATGCACAATGCCGTGATAGTTCAACCCAAGACTGAGCAACGCCGTCCATCCACAATCTAATAGCTTTATTCCGAATGAACTGAGTCGTTCGGATCGCTTGATCAATTGATTGGAATTGCAATGCTTTGCCGTAGGTTTTGAACTCAAAAACTAGCATGAATATCTCTCATTTCACTTATCTTATGATAGCATATTCATCATAAGATTACTAAAGTATTCTTTTGGAAGTGCAATATAAAGCCGTCCTGGAAGGACGGGGCTTTTACCCAATTTTTTGGTAACAATGCAAGTCACAAATAAAAAATATCCAATTATTTATTGTCGGGTGGGCGTATCGCCATTGGTGTCTCACCCAGTAACCAAAGGCGGGCTTCCACTCCCCGCCTGTTTTCCCACTAATTCTTAATTCCCGTTGCCGCAATACCCTGAATAAATTGACGCTGACCAATGAGAAATAATACCATCACTGGAAGTGTCGCGATTGTCACCGCTGCCATCATCAAGGGCCAATTATTCGTAAATTGCTCTTGAAACTCAGCCAAAGCTAGTTGCACCGTCCTTAATTCTGGTCGTGTCGTAAATACCAGAGGCTTAAACAAATCATTCCACTCACCGATGAAGGTGAACAAAAACAGCGTCACCAAGGCCGGACGGGCTAAAGGTAACATCACCCGCCACAAAATTTGCAGTCGGTTCGCCCCATCTATAGCTGCGGCTTCCTCTAACTCTACGGGAATTGTCTGGAAATACTGACGTAATAAGAAAATTCCAAATCCGTTCACCGCAGTGGGTAAAATGAGCGCCCAGTATGTATTTATCAGATGTCCCCACTTCAACACCAAAAAGATGGGAATCACCAATAACTGAAAGGGAATCACTAAAGTTGCTAAAACGACTAATAGCAGGGCTTGGCGTCCCCGAAACTTCAACCGTGCGAGGGCGTAACCAGCCAAAGCAGAAGTGACAATCTGAAACGCCGTCACAGCGATCGCTACCAAGGTAGAATTAGCAAACGCCAGCAAAAATTTTCCCTGTTGCCACGCAACGCGGTAATTTGCTAAAGACCAGTTATTTTTGGACAAATTTTCTGGGCTGGCGGCAGTTGGTGCAAAGGAGGTGAGAAACACCACAAACAGCGGTAGTAAAACAATAAATGCCCCTAGCAGTAAGACTACTAGGCTCAAAAAATCACCAGATTTCAGATTCAGGTTTGGTTTGGACATAACTTGAGATGCAAAGCATTTATTTCGCTAGTACTAGAGCATTGCCCCCAGCAACAATTAATCTATAAAGATAGTCTACTTGTTAAGTTAAATTAAACCACAGTGATTGTTACTCTCAGTTCATAGGGTAAATTCAATCCTGGTGTCAAATAATTCAGATTTACAGGAGTAAACATAACCATGCAGCAGCTTGCAGACCAATTTAAAGAATTAGATTTCAAGAGCGAAACATACAAAGATGCTTATAGCCGGATTAATGCGATCGTGATTGAAGGGGAACAAGAAGCCCATGAAAATTACATCACACTAGCCGAACTACTGTCGGAATCTCATGATGAATTGATTCGCCTCTCCAAGATGGAAAGCCGACACAAGAAAGGATTTGAAGCTTGTGGGCGCAATTTGGGTGTCACCCCAGATTTGCAATTTGCCAAGGAATTTTTCTCTGGACTACACCAAAATTTCCAAACAGCGGCGGCCGAAGGGAAGGTTGTCACTTGTCTATTGATTCAGTCTTTGATTATCGAATGTTTTGCGATCGCAGCATATAACATTTACATCCCCGTCGCCGACGCTTTTGCCCGTAAAATAACGGAGGGAGTAGTAAAAGAAGAATATAGCCACCTCAACTTTGGAGAAGTTTGGTTGAAAGAACATTTCACCGAATCCAAAGCTGAACTTGAACTTGCAAATCGCCAGAACCTACCCATTGTCTGGAAAATGCTCAACAAAGTAGAGGGTGATGCCCACACAATGGCAATGGAAAAAGATGCTTTAGTAGAAGACTTTATGATTCAATACGGTGAAGCATTGAGTAACATAGGTTTTACGACCCGCGATATCATGCGCTTGTCAGCCTACGGACTCATTGCCGCTTAAAAGAGTGCTGAGTAACGAGTGCTGAGTGCTGAGGAGTTCAAATTAAAATTCAGAACTTCAGAACTCAGGACTTAGGACTCAGGACTGCTAAACCACTTATTATTCCACGCCTCAAGACAGCATAAGCCTAATAATCACTACATGTTTGGTCTAATTGGACATCTGACTAGCTTAGAACACGCTCAAGCGGTAGCTAAAGAATTGGGATACCCAGAATATGCCGATCAAGGGCTAGACTTTTGGTGCAGCGCCCCACCGCAAATTGTCGATACCATTATTGTCACCAGTATCACTGGGCAAAAAATTGAAGGACGGTATGTAGAATCTTGCTTTTTGCCGGAGATGCTGGCTACCCGTCGCATCAAAGCCGCAACGCGCAAAGTCCTCAATGCCATGGCCCATGCACAGAAGCACGGCATTAACATCACAGCTTTAGGCGGATTTTCCTCAATTATTTTTGAAAACTTTAAGTTAGAGCAGTTTAGCCAAGTCCGCAACATTAAACTAGAGTTTGAACGCTTCACCACAGGAAACACACATACTGCCTACATTATTTGTAAGCAGGTGGAAGAAGCCTCGAAACAACTGGGAATTGATCTCTCAAACGCGACTGTTGCTATATGTGGGGCAACTGGGGATATTGGCAGTGCAGTTACACGCTGGCTAGATGCGAAAACAGATGTTCAAGAACTTCTGCTAATCGCCCGCGATCAAGAACGTCTCAAAGAGTTGCAAGGCGAACTGGGGCGCGGGAAAATCATGGGTTTGACAGAAGCACTACCTCTAGCTGATGTTGTCGTTTGGGTTGCCAGTATGCCCAAAGGCGTGGAAATTGACGCTACCAGTTTAAAACAACCCTGCTTGTTGATAGATGGTGGCTATCCTAAAAACTTAGCGACGAAAATTCAGCATCCTGGTGTACACGTGTTAAATGGTGGAATTGTAGAGCATTCGCTGGATATTGACTGGAAAATTATGAAAATCGTCAATATGGACGTGCCAGCCCGCCAGTTGTTTGCTTGTTTTGCCGAATCAATGTTGCTGGAATTTGAGAAGTTATACACGAACTTTTCGTGGGGACGGAATCAGATTACCGTAGACAAAATGGAGCAGATTGGTCGGGTATCAGTGAAACATGGATTTAGACCGCTGCTGGTTTAGTCATTGGTCATTTGTCATTAGTCATTTGTTATTTGCAAAGGACAAAGGACAAGTGACAAAAGACAAAGGATAGATAACTTATAACTCGTAATTCATAACCCCTACGATGGCAACTACCGAGCGTAAACCGCTACTGTTAGATTTTGAAAAACCCCTAGCAGAACTCGCAACCCGAATCGATCAAATTCGGCAACTTGCAGAAGAAAATGGCGTTGATGTTTCTGGTCAAATTCGTCAACTAGAAGCACGCGCCATGCAACTGCGTGAGGAAATTTTCACTAGTCTATCCCCGTCCCAGCGATTGCAAGTCGCTCGTCATCCGCGTCGCCCCAGTACTCTCGATTACATTCAGGCAATTAGTGATGAATGGATGGAATTGCATGGCGATCGCACTGGTGGTGACGATCCGGCTTTAGTTGGTGGTGTCGGTCGTCTGAGTGGGCAACCTGTGGTGATGTTGGGTCATCAAAAAGGTCGCGATACTAAAGACAATATTGCCCGTAACTTTGGAATGCCTTACCCTGGCGGCTACCGCAAAGCCATGCGGTTGATGGAACACGCTAACAAGTTTAGTATGCCGATACTAACTTTTATCGACACACCAGGAGCTTGGTCTGGGGTAGAAGCAGAACACCAAGGTCAAGGAGAAGCGATCGCCTACAACTTGCGGGAAATGTTCTGCTTAGATGTGCCAATTATCTGCACAGTTATCGGTGAAGGTGGTTCCGGTGGCGCACTCGGTATTGGCGTAGGCGATCGCCTACTGATGTTTGAACACTCCGTTTATACCGTCGCCACCCCCGAAGCCTGTGCCGCCATTTTATGGAAAGATGCTGGTAAAGCTCCCCAAGCCGCCGTAGCTCTAAAAATTATTTCCCACGACTTGAAAAAGTTGGGAATTATCGACCAAATACTGCCTGAACCGACTGGTGGCGCTCATTCCGATCCTTTAAAAGCCGCTACTACTCTTAAGCAAGTGCTGATGGAAAATTTGGACGAACTCAATCGTTTAACCGCTCCAGAACGCCGCCAAATGCGCTATGAAAAATTCCGCAAAATTGGTGTTTTTACAGAAGTTGCCCACTAACGGCACTGCCTAATAATTGATTAGCAAAGCAGCAATGCTATAATTGCCTATGTGCTTAAAGATTTTTAACAATCTAGCCATAGGCATTTGCATATTTGGTAAATCTACTCAATTTGATTGAGTGGGTTTTGTATTATGTAAATAATCTAATTGGAATGTACGACGTGGTTTTCTAAGCAATGATTTGTTGTCTTGACTAGTAAAACCCACAAAATGCGGACTATTGTGCTGCATCATAGCATTTGCTTAATGGAAATCATCAGATTTTTAGATTCCTTTAATCTATCCAAACCGAGAAGTGTGAATAATTGGATGGTAATAGGCTTTGGGAACTGCCAAAAAATTGGGAGACACCATGAGTGTTGAGCAAAAACGACGCGCCCTGATTACTGGGGCAAGTAGTGGAATTGGAAAAGCAACGGCTTTAGCCTTTGCGAAAGCGGGAATAGATGTCGCCTTAGTCAGCCGTTCTTTGGATAAGTTGGAGGCGGTAAGAGAAGCTGTAGAGCATACTGGGGTGGAAGCGAAAGCTTACGCTGTAGATTTAGCGCGGCTCTCCGAAGTCAAAGAAAAGATCGAAGCGATCGCCCTTGACTTTGGTGATCTAGACATTCTGGTAAACAGTGCTGGCATCGCCTATACAGGCACTTTGAGCGAAACTCCCCTAGAGGACTGGCAGGAGGTAATTAACTTGAATCTCACCAGCGTATTTCAGTGCATTGTGGGGATTTTACCTTCAATGCGCGATCGGGGCACAGGCACAATTATCAACGTCGCCTCAATTGCCGCCAAGCAACCTTTTCCCGGTTGGGGAGCATACAGCGTCAGCAAAGCCGGTTTGATAGCCCTCTCTCAAACCCTGGCACAAGAAGAACGCACCCACGGCATTCGGGTCACGGCTATCTGTCCCGGCGCAGTCAATACCGAACTTTGGGATACAGAAACAGTCCATGTCGACTTAGACCGTTCCAAAATGTTAACCCCGGAAATTGTGGCTCAGTCAATTCTCTACACAGTTTTGTTACCACAACAGGCAGTTATTGATGAATTGACCCTGATGCCCAGCGCTGGCGCACTCTAATTAGTCCTGCGTCCTTTGTCTTTTGCAAATGACCAATGACTAATGACTAATGACTAAACCATAACCAAGACTGAATCATGACTATTGCTAGTTCTAACGGTTCTAATTGCTCTCAATCGCCTCTGATTCCCGACTTGGCAGAAGCCATAACTCCTAGACCCGATCGCAATACTCATAACGGGCGACAACCAGATGTGTTCCCGCCAAAAGAGGAACATTTGGAGGAAATGAAGGACGCCGTGCGAACACTAATATTGGGAGTCGGCGAAGACCCTGAACGCGAAGGACTCCTGAAAACACCCAAACGAGTGGCCGAAGCAATGCGGTTTCTTACCAGTGGCTACAGCCAATCCCTTGAAGAAATCGTTAACGATGCGATCTTTGATGAAGGGCATAGCGAGATGGTATTAGTTAGAGATATTAATTTCTTTAGTTTATGCGAACACCACATGCTGCCATTTATGGGTAGAGCGCATGTTGCTTATATCCCCAATCAAAAAGTTGTGGGACTAAGTAAGCTGGCCCGGATTGTTGAGATGTATTCCCGTCGCTTGCAAGTACAAGAGAGGTTAACCCGCCAAATTGCCGAAGCAATTCAGACCATTCTGGAACCTCAAGGCGTTGCCGTAGTGATGGAAGCTAGCCACATGTGCATGGTGATGCGGGGTGTCCAAAAACCAGGTTCTTGGACTGTCACTAGCGCAATGGTTGGTGTGTTCCAAGAAGACCACAAAACCCGCGAAGAATTTTTTAACTTGATTCGCCACCAACCAGCGTTCTTTTAAGGAGTGGGGAATGGGGAATGGGTTATTATCCTTGTCTGCCTTATCTCCTCCTACTTCCCACTCCCCACTCCCGACTCCCCAATTTCTCAAACAACTTGGCTACTTTATCTAAATCCTTATCTCCCGGTGTCCGTTCCACACCACTAGATAAATCAACGCCGCTAGGATTAACTTGATTTAGGGCTTCCACAATATTATCGGCTGTTAGTCCCCCTGCTAAAAACCAAGGACAACTAGGGCTGAATTGTTCTAGCATCGTCCAATCTAAAGTTTTTCCTGTACCACCCAGTTGTTGCGGATGGTAGGCATCAAGTAGCAAAGTATCGACATATTTGGTGTAATCAACCGCTGTGTCAAGATGCTCAAGACTACGAATTCTCAGTGCTTTAATAATTTCGACATTGGGTAAAGCTTGACGTAATTGGTCGCAAAAATTTGGTAACTCATCTCCGTGTAACTGCACACCAGTCAACCCAGAATCAGCAACTATCTGACTGATTTCAGGGATACTAGCGTTGGCAAAAACCCCAATTGTGTCAATATTTGCCGGGAGTTCTGCCACTGCTGCCCGAATTTGGGATGTAGTCACGTAGCGAGGTGAGTTTGGCACACAAATAAATCCTAGTGCCGTTGCGCCTAGAGAGGCGATCGCTATAGACTGCTGTGGTTGAGTAATGCCGCAAATCTTAACGCGCATGAATATTTAACAAATTTAAACTAATCATCAGAAAAGTCTAAACTATCTAAAAAATTTTTGGCCCTTGTAATTTTATAATCTTGTAGGTCTACGTTAACTTTTCTATTCAGGAGACAAAAGCTTGATTTCCTCTATTTTACTAGCAGTAGCGGCATCTGTTCCCGCAACACCTGCGTGGAATCCCACAGTAGGAATCATCATCAGCATCAGTAGCTTAGTAATGGTTTTACTAAGTACTAAAATTGAACAACCCCTAGTTGGCCCCAAGTTCCCTATCCTGCCAATTAGTATTCCCACATTCGCTGCTGCTATGGCTTTTGGTCATATTATTGGCGTTGGCATCGTTTTAGGATTGACTAACATCGGTCGTCTATAGTTTTGTGATCACAGAGGTGTTACTTGTAACCCCGCTATCAATGCAAAACTCCTAAAAATGATTTTGGGCAGGGGAGTAGGAAAGAAATAACTTATGACCCATGCCCAATTCCCAATTCCAGAGTTTTGCTCACAGGCATTAATTGTCTATTCTAGAAATAAGAGCATTTAGTCACTTGTTACTACCGAATTGATGCTCGACATAAATGTGTATACGAATATGCATAGTATCTCAGTATAAAAAGTACTAGCGATATCTAGTTTTAGGGCAGTGTAATGCAAACAAATTGGAGAATTGGGTCATTATTTGGAATTCCCCTGTTTTTAGACCCGTTATGGTTTGTGATTTTAGGGTTGGCAACCCTGAATTTTGGGGTAGCTTATCAGGAATGGGGGAGTGTTATAGCTTGGAGTGCTGGAATAGTTATGGCACTGCTGCTATTTGGTTCGGTGTTGTTACATGAATTGGGTCATAGCTTGGTAGCCCGATCGCAAGGCATTAGAGTTAATTCAATTACCCTATTTATGTTTGGCGGGATTGCTGCCATTGAAGAAGAATCTAAAACTCCTTTCAAAGCCTTTCAAGTAGCGATCGCTGGCCCTTTGGTGAGTATCATCCTATTTTTTCTGCTCCGTCTGGCAGTTTTTGTAATCCCTGATACTAATCCTCTCAGTATCATGGTCGGAGATTTGGCGAGAATTAACTTAGTGGTGGCACTATTTAACCTGATTCCTGGCTTACCTCTAGATGGGGGGCAAGTGTTAAAAGCAGCACTATGGCAAATCACAGGTAATCGTTTTCAAGCCGTACACTGGGCTGCAAAGGCTGGGCAAATATTGGGTTATAGTGCGATCGCTTTCGGATTTGTTGTCGATTTCGTGACAAGGGAATTAGTAGTTGGTTTGTGGATTGCGCTGTTAGGTTGGTTTGCTGTCCGCAACGCCAGCAACTATGACAACATGACTACATTGCAAGAAAGCCTACTCAAGGTGGCGGCGGTCGATGCGATGACTCGTGATTTTCGTGTCATTGATGCTGACCAGACATTGCGTTCCTTTGCCGATTTATACCTCTTAGAAACCTCTCCCTCACAGGTTTATTTTGCTGCTTCTGATGGACGTTACCGGGGTCTAGTTTCCATTGACGATTTCCGTTTAACCCAAAGGGGTGAATGGGAAACCGAAACTTTACACAGCATAGTGCATCCGCTGACAGAAATACCTACCGTTGGGGAATCAACATCGATCGCTGAGGTCATTAACAAGCTAGAAAATGAGCAGTTACCTAGAATTACCGTCCTTTCTCCCGCTGGTGCCGTAGCTGGTGTCATTGACCGGGGAGATATTGTGCGATCGCTAGCACAGAAGTTAAATTTGCAGATAACCGATGCTGAAATTAAGCGCATCAAGGAAGAAGGTAACTATCCACCTGGGTTGCAACTGGGAGTAATCGCAAAATCAACTACAAATTAAACGTCATACACTCGTCATAGGTTTGCAATAGATACGTCAAAAGCGTGTGTGATATTGAATTTGGTATTTGGTTACAAAATGCTTTTTTTGGGTAAAAGGTAGGATTTTTTCCTACCTTTTTTATTTTTCAAAGTAACTGAGTTGGATAAACCTCTCCCTGCCTTGAACTAAAGTTAGTTCAAGTCTTTCCCTCTCCGACTCCGAGAGGGACGGTTTTACGTAGTAAAAGCAGGGAGAGGTTTCTTTGACATCGCCTCAGATGATGGGAAAATTAAATTAAAACTTCCAGTTTAAAGTGAGTAAAATGTAAGGACGTGATATACTACACCTCTCACTTACCCTGGTTTTATGGCACTGCCAATTGTTGCAATTATCGGACGCCCAAATGTGGGCAAATCCACCCTGGTTAATCGACTCGCCGGGGAACAAACGGCGATTGTCCATGATGAACCGGGAGTGACACGCGATCGCACCTATTTACCAGCTTTCTGGAATGGTCGCGAATTTTTAGTGGTAGACACTGGTGGTTTAGTTTTTAATGATGATACCGAATTTTTACCACTGATTCGTCAACAGGCAATGACAGCCCTTGCAGAAGCATGTGGCGCTATTTTTGTAGTCGATGGTCAAACAGGCCCCACATCGGCAGATTTAGAAATCGCCGAATGGATGCGCCAACAACGCGTACCTGTGCTACTAGCTGTAAATAAATGTGAATCCCCAGAACAAGGCTTAATGCAAGCTGCCGAATTTTGGGAATTGGGATTGGGCGAACCTTACCCCATCTCCGCGATTCATGGCAGTGGCACAGGAGAGCTACTCGACGAGTTAATTAATCACATCCCTGCGATTGAAGACATTCCAGACACGAATGAAATCAAAGTAGCAATTGTGGGACGCCCGAATGTCGGCAAATCGAGCTTACTCAATTCTTTTGTCGGGGAAGAAAGGGCAATTGTCAGCCCCATTTCCGGTACCACTCGCGATGCTATTGATACCGTCATTGAACGGGAAGGACAAACTTACCGCTTGATTGACACTGCCGGCATTCGTAAAAAGAAACATATCGAATACGGCACAGAATTCTTTAGTATTAACCGCGCTTTCAAAGCGATTCGCCGCGCTGACGTGGTTTTATTAGTAATAGATGCCGTGGATGGAGTCACCGAGCAAGACCAAAAATTAGCTGGGCGGATTATCGAAGAAGGTCGAGCTTGCATCATCGTCGTTAATAAGTGGGATGCCGTCGAAAAAGACTCTTATACAATCTACGACTACGAAAAAACTCTGCAATCACGGTTACATTTTACCGAATGGGCAGAAACAATATTTGTGAGTGCCTTGTCAGGACAACGAGTAGAAAAGATTCTCGAATTGGTGAAAACGGCGGCTGAATCACACAAACGCCGTGTCAGCACATCAGTAATTAACGAAGTTTTAACAGATGCCGTCAGTTGGCATTCACCGCCAGCATCTCGTGGTGGGCGTCAGGGCAAGATTTATTATGGTACACAAGTCAGTAGCCAACCACCAACGATCGCCCTATTTGTCAACGACTCCAAACGCTTCAACGACAACTACCGTCGCTACATTGAACGCCAATTTCGTCAACAGCTAGGATTTAAAGGCACACCAATTATATTGTTGTGGCGAAGCAAAAAAGTCCGTGATGCCGAAAGTGGTAATGTTAATAGAGCAACTCGCGTCAAAATAAGTTAGGAATTATGAGTTAGGAGTTATGAGTTAAAGCCAAAATTGCTAATTAGAGAACCCTATCGACTTAAGTTTGATCGCGGCACAAGGTAAAAGTTATGAGTTAAAGTCAAAACTCCTAACTCTTCATTCGTCACTCCTAACTCTAAAATGGATTTATTGCGATCGCTGCCACTTGGACTTTATTTAGAACAACCCCAAACTTGGCTGCATAAAATCGATCCGCGAGTCAAGTTCGCCTGGTTGATGAGCTTTTTAACAAGCTATGTTTTAGCCAACAACTTTTGGCGAGTACTGTTAGTGGTAGCATTGATTTTTCTCACCTTGATTGCCAGAATTCCGCGACGAGTATGGCAGCAGCAAATGGGTTGGCTATTAATACTATCGTTTTTTGTCTTAGCGATCGCAGCCATCAGTCCTGATGGACTGGGTGTAGATTATCAGTCACGCCTGCCAGCTAATGAACAAATATTAACCCAGCCAGCAAACTCTAATAATCTTGTTCAAGAGCCAGCATCTGAGAAAAAAGCATACAGCTACGTACTATTTCACAAAGGCCCGGTGAAAGTGACTCGCTACTCCTTGAGTTTGGCAGTACGCCTGAGTACACTTATATTTACCGTCATTTACAGCACCAATCTATATCTGCTGACAACTGCACCAGAAGAAATCACATCTGGCATAGAAAGCTTAATGCAACCCTTGCGCCGCTTCAAGTTGCCTGTCACAGAAATTGCTTTGACTTTAACGTTATCCTTGCGCTTTATTCCCTTGGTTTTGGAAGAAGTGCAAAACTTATTTCGCTCCGTGATGACAAGGGCAATTAATTGGAAAAAGCTGGGATTAAAAGGAGCATTCAAGGTTTGGATGACAGTCGCAGAGAGACTTTTAGAAAATTTGCTCTTACGAGCCGATCAAATGGCGAATGCAATGATGGTAAGGGGTTTTACCAGTCCCAATGAGCATCGAGTCCAGTGGCACGACTTACGATTAAAAGGGCGTGACTGGCTTGCGATCGCAACTTTAATCTTATTCTGGGGAATACGGCTAGCTATAGGAACTCAGGTCTAATTTTGCACCGAGATAAATGGTATAGCGTTTCCTAAATGAGGTACGTCATAGCCCCCTCCTCGCTTGCGGGGAGGGGGTTGGGGGGTGGGGTTCTTGTATCTAACTCAACTGAGAACCGCTATAAGAGGTAATACAGTAGAATTCAGAAATAAAAAAAACATCCTTCTTCTCTCAGTGTTCTCTGCGGCTCTGTGGTAGCCTGCGGCAAGCCGCTCCGCGTCTATGTTAAAAAATTGACTTTGACAAAGAGTTAAGCCTTAATTGAACCGTATTGAGCTATAGGTAACGATGTGGCATAGAAAATTGAACAGCTACCCAGCCATAAAATTGATCCCCTACCATTTACCGTAGATTTTTGGTATGAAGCAGCGTTATGCGAACACTAAAAACTAATCTCAATATTTTTTACCCAGTACCATTATGAATCTCTGCACAACGCTCAGGCACAAATTGCACCACTGAAAATCCTAGATAATCGATAGACCTTTTGTCTGTTTTTTGTCTCGTTCCCAGTATTTGACTGGGAATGCCTATGAGAGGCTGCGGCTCTTGACTTGCGGCAGAGCCGCAATGAGGTGCATTTCCAGCCAGAGGCTGTAAACGAGGTTTTAAAGGAGTTTTAGCTTAGGTTGACACCAATGAGTAATGCTAAATCCCTACTGCATATCCGGTTTTTTCTGTCAATGCGTAAGTCCTATAATCAATAAAAAGATAGTTTTCTTTCCTATTCCACTCCCCAATTACAATTTTGTGCCATTCAGCGACAGTTGTGGCAGTATGGAAAGAAGTTGAAAAATTCGCCGTTGCCGTTGGAACTTCAAAGGGTGTTTTTCCTTCCCACGTCGAACTTTCAATAAGAGGATCAGGAATGGTTTGTGCCTTGTCTCTACAGCTTAGTAAATTGAAGTCACCAAAGCAGATGGTGATACTTATCGATCAGCCTCTACTCTTTGAATCTACGCTTCGCGGCTTCTGTTGTACCATAACGCTTCACTACCACTAGCTTCATCTGCCCATTAGGAACTAGATCAAGGTCTTCGTAACCGCAGTTTCGCATTTTAACCAAATATTCTGGCGAATGTTGGTATTATCGTCTGAATGTTTGGAATTCACTGCGAAAAGATATACATACTTCCACCTTGACTACACCTTGACTCTTAAATGAATCCAGAAAACCCAGAAACTTACATAAACCATCCAACTTGGGGTTTACTCTACAAAATCTGTATGGTTGATGAGAACCAGGATTTGTTCACCACACTTTATGCCCAGCGCTTATTCTTTTTGGTGGCAAATGACGTTAAAGGTGTTAAATTCCAGTCTCTAGGACGTACTGAGGCGAGAATGATGCTGGAAAATCGCTTACGTACCCTGCGGCGCAGTGGGCAATCTCAGGAGTACGATCAGCTTCAGAGTGTTTTCCAGCGCACCTTCCAATGAACAGTTCGATTTCCGAACGTATTGTTTCTATTCGCTCCTCACTGCCAACTTCAGTCAAATTGATTGCTGTTAGCAAGCAAGTTTCTGCCCAGGCCATTCGGTCTGCATACAACGCCGGAATTCGTGATTTTGCGGAGAGTCGTATCCAAGAAGCTGCCAGCAAACAAGCCGAGTTGCAAGACTTACCGGATATTACCTGGCACTTTATTGGACATTTGCAAAGCAATAAAGCCAAAAAAGCCATCGAGCATTTCCCTTGGATTCACTCCGTGGATAATTTGAAGCTGGCACAGCGCTTAGACCAATTGGCGCAACAGCTAGGAGTGAGTCCCCAGGTTTGCCTGCAAGTGAAAATTCTCCCCGATCCCAACAAGTCTGGTTGGAGTGTGCCAGAACTTTTGGCTGATTTACCCACACTCAATCAATACAAAAGTTTACAAATTCAAGGTTTGATGACAATTCCGCCTTCAGGATTAAATAATTCCGAAATTCTTAGTGTGTTTAATCTCAATCGTGAGCTAGCGAAACAAATCCAGGAGCAAAACTGGCCGCACATTAAAATGCAGCACCTATCTATGGGTATGTCAGGCGACTACGAACTGGCAGTGCAAGCAGGCGCAACGATGGTACGATTAGGAACAATATTGTTTGGCGATCGCTCTTAGCCGATTAATCATCAGCCTTGCTCTTCAGTATTAATAGAAGCCTTGGCTTTGATGACAAGAATTTTGTAACAGACTGGTGCAATCGGAAACAAAGGATATAGTATTGACAAGAGCAATCGCCAAGGGAAAATGGGGTATAAAGAAGTTTCCTTCGGATAAACCTTAGGATATAATTTGGACTCATTATTATGTTTAGGCGATGCACAGGCCTTTTCAATAAGTGTCAGTTCATCGCCAAAACCCGTAGTATGGGCTACAAATAGCAATACACTTGCCGAAGTATCCACCGATGTAGCGTAGTTTACCGCCGCAGGCATCGCTCCTAACTCAATCAATCCTCAGCCAAGTCAATGCAGGCTATTCGCATCAGGAGAGTACACACACAATGAACAATATATTTTCTAAACTCAGAGACTTTGTGGGTCTAAATGAGCAAGTGGAATACGAGTATTACGAAGAAGAACCAGAAACAGATAAGAATTACCAAAATCTGTATCAGCAAGAAAATCCCCAACCAGCAGCACAAGAGAGTACAGGCGCTCAAAATCGACGCTGGCGGGAACCAGTGCCTACAATGGGAGATGATATGACAGCAGGTCAAAAGCCAATGGGGAATGTGATTGGTATGCCAGGAGCAATTAACGGAATTTCAGAAGTTTTAGTACTCGAACCACGCACCTTTGAAGAAATGCCCCAGGCAATTCAAGCGCTGCGAGAACGCAAGTCGGTGGTATTAAATCTGACAATCATGGACCCCGATCAAGCTCAACGAGCAGTAGATTTTGTTGCAGGTGGTACTTACGCACTAGATGGACATCAAGAGCGCATCGGTGAGAGCATCTTTTTGTTTACACCAAGCTGTGTCCAAGTTAGCACCCAAGGTGGCGTTCTTCATGAAGTACCACAACCACCAGCGCGTCCATCTCGTCCTACAGGTACTCCAAATCAAACCTGGGGCAACGAAACTAACCGGATGGCACAATAAAGTTAAATTAGTAGTTAGTCCTTTGTCATTTGTGCTGGGTTTTGCTCATAGTGATAAATGACAAACGACTAATGACTAATGATTAACAATCAATGACTATAAAATTTGGCCTAATTGGTGGTGGGGTAATGGGAGAAGCGCTCTTATCCCGCCTAATCACGCGTGGAATTTATCAATCATCAGAAGTCATCGTTAGCGAACCGCTATCTTCACGCCTAGATTTTTTAAAACAGCAATACGGTGTTGCTGTGACGATAGATAATAGCCAGGTTTTCACCGAAGCCAAAGAAGTTCTATTTTTGGCAGTGAAACCGCAGGTATTTAGTGCGATCGCTCAAGAATTAGCACATATTGATATTCTTAATAGAGAACACTCACCCTTGATCATTTCCATTTTGGCGGGTGTCCCTTTAAGTCAGCTAGAAGCTGCATTTGTGCAATTGCCAGTGATTAGAGCAATGCCCAACACCCCGGCCACTGTGGGAGCAGGAGTTACCGCGATTTGTTTAGGTGCATATACCAGCCCCAAGCATCACCAAATAGCACAGCAAGTTTTTTCTGCTGTGGGTGAAGTCGTGGAAGTGTCAGAAGGTCTGATGGATGCAGTTACAGGCCTATCTGGTAGCGGCCCCGCTTACGTGGCGCTGTTAGTAGAAGCACTTGCTGATGGCGGAGTAGCCGCAGGTTTACCTAGAGTAATTGCCAATCAACTAGCCTTGCAAACCGTACTGGGAACAGCGAAACTGTTGCAGGAAACCAAAATGCACCCAGCAGAACTCAAAGATCGTGTTACCAGCCCTGGCGGTACAACCATTGCGGGGATTGCCAAGCTAGAACAGGCAGGATTTCGTTCAGCTTTGATTGAAGCAGTCAAAGCTGCCACAGAGCGATCGCAAGAGCTAGGAAAATGAGAGACTAGGGCATGGGGAATGGGGAATGAAGACATAAGTAACAGTTCTCCAGTACCTCACCCCAGTATCGAGAAGCATCTAGAGCGATGGATCGGTTTATCGCTGAAATACAGGGAGATGCAAAAGCGACACCAAAAGACTAATCCCTCTTCCAGATTGATTGAGGGATTTTTGGTGAATTATTCTCAATTTGGGAAAAATGTTTTTGGTTTACTTAGTGGTAACGCGCTGTGCGGTAAATGTAAACGTAAGCGGTACCCCTTTGCAACCATTAGCTTCTTGCACAGTTGCATTTAAATCAAAGAAACGAACCTGGATTCTTCCTTGCAGCGTTTGAGTACTTTGATTGAACCTCATGCTATAATTTTGCCCACCAATGCCAAGAGGATTGCTTGCTAGAGGTAGAGTACCTGATAAATTGAAGTTTAATGTCGTGGCGGTAATGTCCCCATTATTATTACACTTCCAAGAACCCTGAGAGGTACTGAAAGGATTGAACTGATTTTTACCTTGGTAAACACCACCCTGATTAGAGTCTGTAACCAAGATATTACCGTCAGTGGTCAGTGTGATAAGTGCGCGAGATGCTCCCCTTACCTGTTGAATCAGATATTGTCTGAATACATGTACCAGAAACAAACTTTCTGCAAACGGCCCGTTCTGAGTTGGTATAATTGACAGATTCAGCCTTTACCTTGTGAATATTCCAGATATCAGAAATGGTTATTGCAGAAAGCACACCAATTGTCAATCCAATCAAAGTTCTACGAATTTTCATGGTACAACTATAGATAATTTACGAAACTTTACTAGAAACATACTTATAAAAAAGAAACATTCTTGATAAATTTTGGTTAAGTCTCGATTAAAAAGGTTTTACCCAAATGGTGGATTGAGCCGAGATATGTGAGAAATAGGCTTATTATCTTTTAACTGTTGATGCCATCCTACAAGACTATCTGCTGTTGGCTTTTTGACGAAGAAACCGTAACTTAGAAAGTTAAGTTTTTCCGATTTCAGGATTTGAGCAGCAATTTTTGCTAATGGAGATTCAAAATCTAAAGTACGGAAATAAGCATCTCTAAGCCAAAGTCCAAAATCATGTACTATTAATTGCTTGCAGTTGTGATTTGGCTTCGACTTAAGCTTGCAGTCTCACTTGTTGCTGATAGATAGCTAATTCCTGGGGGTAAGAGTTTTACAATATCTAATGCCCAACCAATATCCAATGCCCAATGCCCAATCTCTAACGAAGTTGACAAAAGACTCGTTAGTATAGTAAACAATCTGGTTGCAAATGTGATTGAGTGAATTATCCTGCACCGTCTCCAGAACTTGACTTAGGGTCTATATTTCCCTTTGATCTGGATCAGTTTCAAAAAGAAGCGATCGCGTCCCTAAACGCCGGACGCTCGGTAGTCGTATGTGCCCCCACAGGTTCGGGCAAAACATTAGTAGGAGAATACGCCATTTATCGCGCCCTAGCGCGAGGAAAACGTGTATTTTATACTACTCCTCTGAAGGCGCTGTCGAATCAAAAATTACGTGACTTTCGAGAAAAATTCGGGTTTGATCAAGTCGGACTGTTAACTGGAGATGCTTCCATTCACAGGGATGCACCGATTTTGGTGATGACCACAGAAATTTTCCGAAACATGCTCTATGGCACACCGATTGGCCAAATCGGCATCTCGTTAGTAGACGTTGAAGCGGTGATCCTTGATGAATGCCACTACATGAACGATCGCCAGCGCGGTACAGTTTGGGAAGAATCGATCATCTATTGTCCCCGTGAAGTGCAACTAGCAGCCCTCTCAGCAACGGTTGCCAATAGCGATCAACTCACTGATTGGCTAAATCGCGTTCACGGCCCAACTGACCTGATTTACTCCGATTTTCGCCCAGTCCCCTTGGAATTTCACTTTTGCAATCCTAAAGGGTTATTTCCCCTACTGAATGATAGCAAAACTAAAATCAACCCCCGCCTTCAGAAGAAGAAGGGGAAAGGGGGAGAAAGGGACAGAGGCAGAAGTGGTAGACCGGAAGCTCCTGGCATAATTTATACCCTCAGCCAATTAGAGCAACGGGATATGCTACCAGCGATTTACTTTATTTTCAGCCGCCGAGGATGTGATAAAGCAGTGGCGGAAGTGGGTGATTTATGGCTGGTAAATAGTGAAGAGTCCCAAATTTTACGAGAACAGATTGATGACTTTTTAGCCCGTAATCCCGAAGCAGGGCGTTCTGGACAAATTGCACCCCTGTATCGGGGAATTGCTGCCCACCACGCTGGGATTTTGCCTGCTTGGAAAGCACTGGTAGAAGAACTATTTCAGCAAGGGTTGATTAAAGTAGTATTCGCCACTGAGACACTAGCAGCGGGAATTAATATGCCCGCCCGAACAACGGTAATTTCTACCCTTTCTAAGCGTACCGACACTGGACATCGCCTGTTGAACGCTTCGGAATTTTTGCAAATGGCGGGACGAGCCGGCCGCCGGGGGATGGATAAACAAGGTTATGTGGTGACAGTCCAAACTCCCTTTGAAGGAGCCAAAGAAGCCGCGTATTTGGGAACATCCAAGCCAGACCCTCTTGTTAGCCAGTTTACGCCTAGTTACGGCATGGTACTCAACTTGCTGCAAACCCACACCCTAGAGCAAACCAGGGAACTAATAGAGCGCAGTTTTGGGCAGTACATGGCCACCTTGCATTTAAGGCCTGAATACGATGAGATTGCCGAATTGCAAACCCAATTAGCTCAACTTCATGAGCAAATCGCCGCAGTTAATGAAAATGAACTGGCTATTTATGAAAAATTGCGGCAACGCCTGAAAGTGGAACGCCAGATATTGAAAACCTTGCAAGAGCAAGCACAAGAAAACCGACAAGAAGAATTGGTGATGATGTTGGGCTTTGCAGTGTCAGGAACTCTGTTAAGTCTCAAGGGCAAAAATATCACAGTGTCTTCACCGATAACGGCAGTTTTAGTGGGAAAATCGTCTGGTTCTGGTCAAGCTCCTTACTTGGTATGCTTGGGGCACGATAACCGCTGGTATGTGGCAACTACAGGGGATGTAGTCGATTTGTATGCCGAACTACCGCGAGTTGAAGTACCACCTGATGTACTACCACCGCCAGAGATGCCTTTGAAGCCAGGACAGTCGCGCCGTGGTAACGAAGAAAGCTTTGCGATCGCTGTGCGTATTCCCGATCCAATAGAATCTTTACATTTGGCACCAGAAGTAGCGGAACAACTCAGTCACGTTACCGCCGTCCAAGAGCAATTAGAAGCTCATCCCCTGCATCAATCAGGCAATGCTGCAACGCTTTTCAAACGCCGGGCCCGCTATGTCGAACTAGAAGCCGAACTCGAACAGTTGCAAGGGCAAGTAGAACAACAGTCACAACGTCATTGGGAAGAGTTTCTCAATTTAATCGCCATTCTGCAACATTTTGACGCTTTGGATAACTTAGTCCCCACAGTATTAGGGCGAATCGCTGCCGCCATTCGAGGGGAAAATGAATTGTGGCTGGGTTTAGTATTCGCTAGTGGTGAATTAGACAACTTAGATCCGCACCATTTAGCAGCAGCAGCAGCGGCTTTGGTGATGGAAACACCCCGTCCAGATAGCAAGGTTAACTTTGAACTTAGTAATGAAGTGGCAGAAGCCTTGAAAAAATTGCGGGGAATTCGTCACCAAATGTTCCAACGACAACGGCGGTATAACGTAGCGCTGCCTATATGGTTGGAATTTGAGTTAATTGCCATAGTGGAACAATGGGCGCTGGGAGTGGAGTGGACAGAACTCTGCGAGAACACTACTTTGGATGAAGGCGATGTGGTGAGAATTTTACGCCGGACGTTGGATTTATTGTCGCAGATACCCCACATTCCCCATTTGCCAGACTCTTTCCAGCGTAATGCCTATCGAGCGATGCAGTTGATTGATAGATTCCCTGTGAATGAGGTGGTTGAATAAACAGGATACTCTGACGCACACAGACTATTCGATTATTTCTGTGCGTCTTTTTCTCTCAGGACTTACGCCAAAATAGATGCTGTAGGGGCAATTCATGAATTGCCCCTACAAACCGCCCTTATAATCAATCTACACTTGACCAAATAATAGTAGTGGTACGTAGTTAAAAATGCTTTTTTGGTTTCGTATATCTTCTCTACGTGATTAATCACGTGTATCTAACAAAAGTGATAGTCGCTATCAGCGCTATTCAATCTTAGTAGACCAAGTTTCCAGTACCCTGCAACTGACGCAAAGAATTTACACATAATGGACAGTCGCAACCAAATACTCTAATTGCAGCATCGCTTTCCTCTTCAGTAAAGTTCAACATGGCAACATTCTGATTTGATACTGATGTGACAATGGTTGAGGAACGTGTAGAGGTATACGGATGTTTTCTCTCTGAATCTCGAATGCACACAAAATCTTTTCCACCATGTGGGTTAGTGATACAGGTGCGACCGTCTTGTGTGTGCAGTAATCGCTGTGTAATGCTAGTACTAGCATGGGCAGGATTAAATACCGCCAGCGTAGACATCATCGACACAAAAATTGAGGAAGTGGAAAGCAAATTCAGAAGAATTTTTTTGTTCATAGATTTCCTTGAGAAAATAGTCTACTAGCTTAGGGTATTCGATTAACTTTCAAACTTCAAGTGAATTTTACCTGAGAATAGCTAGATAGACACTTGTTAACTAAGAAAGTTCCATCTCTACCCAGTTTGATCACAAATTATTTGCTACAGCATAATTCAGCAATCAAACAGGGTTGATGTCTGGTATTGAGACTTAAGTTGTGTACTTCAGCAAATTTCAATTCGCGGTATATTCGCAAGATGGTGATTGTTTGCTTGATGTAAGTATAAGAGCTTAATTAAATTAAAGCTTGTAATTAGCGGCTCTAACCCTTTAAATTCTTATGCAGAGCGATAAATCGCTCACTACGAACAAAAGTTATATCTTAGGTTGTTCCATAGAATTGCCAACCGCTATCGCTATCTTGACAAGATTATCAATCATAATTTTAACCAAAAGATAGTATATATATTTAGCAATAAATTTGATATAGATTCTCGTTCTTAAAATATAAACTTGTAAAAACTTCTTTTTTTCATTACATTTGTAAAAAGGTTCATATCTCAATTAATTTACTAGCCTACACCAAAAAAATGAAGCGGAAAGTACATTCAGAATCTTCAGATTGTTGCAACGGTGAACATGACGATCGCGAGAATCATAACCATGCTCATAATCACCATCATGATGAGAATCATAACCATGACCACGATCATGACCACGGTGGAGAATTCAATCTTAAAAATGAGGTATTGCCTTTAGTTGTGATTTTAAGTTTATATGCGCCTGGTGTAATTTTTGAAAATCAATTACACAATACACTTTATTCAATCGGTGAATATCTGCTTTTCATCCCTGCCTATCTATTAAGTGGATGGAGTGTTTTAAAAACTGCTGGGCGCAATATACTCAGAGGCAGAGTATTTGATGAAACCTTTTTAATGACAGTAGCGACACTAGGGGCGATCGCAATTCATAAATTACCCGAAGCTGTCGGAGTAATGTTATTTTATAAAATTGGAGAATTGTTTCAAGATATTGCCATTAGTCGTTCACGTAATTCCATCAAAGCATTATTGGAAGTCCGCCCAGACTATGCCAATATCCAAATAGAGGGAGAACTCAAGAAAGTATCGCCAGAAACAGTAAATATTGGCGATATTATCGTTGTAAAGCCTGGAGAAAAGATTCCCTTAGATGGAGAAATTATAGATGGTAATTCACAAGTTGATACATCTGCATTAACTGGAGAATCTGTACCGCGAACGGTGAGACTGGGAGAGACAGTTTTGGCTGGGATGATCAATAAAATGGGTGTTCTCAGCATTAAAGTAACAAAACTATTTAATGAATCTTCCATTGCCAAAATTTTAGACTTGGTGCAAAATGCCAAAAGTAAAAAAGCAGAAACAGAAAAGTTTATTACTAAATTTGCCCGATATTATACGCCAATAGTAGTTTTTACATCTCTAGCAGTTGCAATATTACCTCCTTTATTCATTTCGGGTGCAACTTCTTCCGAATGGGTTTATCGTGCCCTAATTTTACTAGTTATTTCCTGCCCATGTGGACTCGTTATCAGTATTCCATTAGGTTATTTTGGAGGTGTGGGAGGTGCAGCTAGACGTGGTATTTTAGTTAAAGGCTCTACTTTTTTAGATACTTTAAATGCAGTCAATACAGTTGTTTTTGATAAAACGGGAACGTTAACAAAAGGGGTATTCAAGGTAGAAAAAATAGTACCATTAAATGGCTGGAATGAACAAGAATTGCTGCAATTAGCTGCCAAAGTAGAATCGCACTCAAATCATCCCATCGCTCAATCTATCCGCAAGGCTTATGCTGGAAAAATCGATGAATTTGAGGTGAGAGATTATGAAGAGATCGCAGGTTATGGAATTAGAGCCAAGGTTGAAAATAGGGTAGTGATAGCAGGAAGCGATCGCCTATTACATCGAGAGAAGATTGCTCACGATAATTGCCAGTTAGAAGGAACAGTTATTCATCTAGCAGTGGATGATATTTACGCGGGATATATTATCATTGCTGATGAACTGAAAGAAGATGCAAGACTTGCTATTCAAGCACTCAAGCGAATGGGTGTAGAGAGAACAGTAATGTTGACAGGAGATAATCAAGCGATCGCTTCCCGAATTGCTCAACAGCTTGGCATAGATAGCTACGAAGCAGAGTTATTACCTGAAGAAAAAGTTGATGCCATTGAGAAGTTACTCAGCACCGCCGGCAAGCATGGTAAAGTTGCCTTTGTTGGAGATGGAATTAATGATGCGCCAGTGATTGCTAGAGCAGATGTTGGTATGGCAATGGGTGGATTAGGGTCAGATGCAGCGATAGAAACTGCCGATATTGTGATTATGACAGATGCACCATTAAAAGTAGCAGAAGCAATACAAATCGCCAGAAAAACCCGCACAATTGTTTGGCAAAATATTGGGTTTGCTTTAGCAATTAAAGGTGTATTTATTGGGTTGGGTATTTTAGGTATAGCGACAATGTGGGAAGCTGTATTTGCTGATGTCGGAGTAGCTTTACTGGCAATTTTAAACGCAACTAGAGCGATGAAATAAAATTTTTGGGAAATCGGGAATCTGTAATTGGGAAATTGTAGTAGCACAATATGAGTACTGCTCACTCATATTGTGCTACCCAATAATAAAAACCATGAATTTATCAATCAAAGGCATTGCTATAGCTACTTTAGCTTTACTGCTAAACTATTCAGCAAACCCAGCCTTTGCACTACCCCAGAAAATCAATCATCCAATTACTATTGCTAAATCGCAACCCTTAAAAGATACCTTAATTGTTCCTGGGGAACGAGTGGGGCCGATAACACGCAAAACCACCAAGCAAGATTTAGTCAAACTGTTTGGCGGGTCTCATCTCGTTGATAAAACTATCTCTGGTGCTGAAGGAATAGGTAGTTTTGCAGCTACTCAGGTAAACCTAAATCAGGGACGTTCTCTGCTAGTAGTTTGGAGTGATAATACTCGTACTAAACCTTTAGATGTGCGTAACCTGGGTTCAGCTTGGAAAACCCGCGAAGGTATTGGAGTGGGAACACCCTTAAACGAGTTACGTAAGAAATTAGGTGATTTTAAACTTTATGGATTGGCGTGGGATTACGGTGGCACGATTTTGTTAGATGGTAGTAAATTATCCCGTTATCAAGGCAAACTCATTTTACGAGTAGATGCTGCTGCCAATGCTTCTGAAAAGTTTCCCAATGACTACCAATCAGTGTCTGGGGATGGTACTTTTTCCTCCACCAATCCCCACTGGAAACCTCTAGGAATTAGGCTTGCAGAAATTATCCTTGTACTGAATCCAAGTGAATAGTGGTATGCTAAACATCAGTTTGCTTGCTAGGGCGTAGAGGAACTATGGAGACAACATTCTTATACTAAGTCTAGAACTGGTAAATTACTGACAGAAGAAATTACATAAGTGACATCTTGTGTCGCAATGATGTTTCAGCTATTGAAACCAAACACAGTAAACCAGATTGCTAGATCGATAATCTGGCTAGTCGTCTTGAGTAAAGATTATTGACTCAAAAAGTACCTGCATGTCCTCTGAGAAGCATCTACAACACGAAATCGATGCATTGCCTATTGGGACTTAGACAAAAGCGATGAACTGGATAATATTGAGTCTGCATTGCAATCATGAGACTTATGTAAATATACAGTTATTTGGCGCAGGAAAATCAGGATTTCCTCACCCAGACAACAAGGAAAACAGAGATATCCAGTTAATTGGTATTTGTTTATACTATTTCAAATTTTTGTAGTGGTTATACTCATAACTTAGGTTCTACCTGGGAATTAGGAAGTGGCTTTGCCACTTCTTTTTATTGATCTGGTAGCCCAGTAAAAAATGGATTAAAAGTTAAAAGTAACTTTGTTGAATTTTTAACCTTTATTAATTGTTATACCATTTCACAAAATACCTGCTACGCATAGATTTGTAGGGGCGTACAGATGTACCATTGGTGTCAACTTAAGCTGAAACTCCTTTAAAACCTCGTTTCTAGCCTCTGGCTAGAAATGCTGCTCCTGGCGGCTCTGCCGCCAGCAAGAGAGGCGGAGCCTCAAGGACGAGCATTCCCAGTCGGAGACTGGGAACGAGGAACGAGGCAATCTAAAAGCTAGTCTAGAAGTAGCTTTCACGTTAAGTTGACACCAATGACAGATGTACGCCCCTACAAACGATTAATTTGTTGCAAAGATTATTGACAATGGTATGAGATCGTGTACGTTTAATTGGCCAAGCAGTCTGACGGAATTGTGGTTATATAGAGATGATATTAGTCATTACTCATTGTATCTTGCCATCTCTCCCGCTTCGGTTTGCTCTCCACATCGCGCGATCGCGCTTCTTTCCAAGTCCCCCACATTAGGGATTGCTGTTTTTCAAGATGGTTAATAAACTGCATAATTGAGTGATCTGCTTTGATGGGAGTTTTCAAATCAAACTGAATTGTTTGGAGAATCTTGATGTCACCCATGAGAAAGTACTTAGCTGCAATCTTAGTCAGCCATAGCACAACTCGATTGCATAACCAACCAAAAATTCCTTTACGTTTTTTAGTCATCAACAGAACTTGACCTTCCGTTTTTCCCCCTTCGTGGAGGCGAAGTACAACCATCATGTGGACATGGAAGAAATCGGGGCCAAGTGTCACAATGCCAATGCTACCGTACCAATAGCAAATACTGTAAGTTATGGCATTTTTGTAGAAAAGACGGATGAGCTTAATCAAAAACAAATTGTCTTTGATGGGTGTAGTATTACTGAAGATAATTGCATTCTCGTTCAGTTCGTGTCTTTCAAAAATAATTTCTAGTGGCAATTTGTGAACTGTATTGAGGTGTTGAGCATCAATCGCATTAATCATCACCACATTGGGGTGACAGTTCATCAAGAAGTGGGAATGGATGGCGACATCACACTCTTTTTGTTCTAACTCTGGAACAAAAGGTAGAGGTTGTTGTGGTATTTCTCCAGTCCAAACCCAAATCATCCCGTATTTTTCAGCAGTGGGCCAAGTTTGTAACTTCAAGGAAGGCGGCGCATCTAAACATGGGATATCAATACACATCCCTTCAGGATCAAACTTCCAGTGGTGGAAAAAACAACGTAGTGCATTACCCTCAACTTTGCCTTCAGCAAGGTGAGCGCCCATGTGTGGACAGTAGGCATCAAAGGTAACTACTCTTTTGTCTTTACCACGGTAAATTACTAATTTTCTACCCAAAATCGTGACAGGTTTTACTTCACCCACCCGCAGATTTTGAGAGGGTATTACCCAATACCATCCCTCAATAAAACGCTCTGAACTATTAAAAATTTTAGGTTTAGGGATTGAGCTATAAGTCTGCGAGTTGAGATTCATTTTTATGGTTTCACTTGAAGTGAAGCAGTTGATCTAGAAGTAACATGAGAACTAAAACAAAACAGTTACTTTCAGTACCATGACAAATAGTTGCCCAATAAATAGATAAAACTCAGAAGTTAAATTTTTGAGTAAATATTATTATAATTGTCAAAAACGTGCCAATTAGATATCGACTTAACTAAGGTGATATCCATTCATGATAGATATTTGAAAAATTAAAACTTAGTAAAATCTCTAATTAGATAAAAATTTCAACTACTGATGCCAATATTTCGCTAAACTTGCAAACGACTTAAGAATTAGCAAAATATGTAATAATAATTACAAGAGTTGGGAAAAGCTACCGTGTTAACTCAAGATAAAAAACTGCTTTTAATTGGTCAGGTAACAGATTTAAGCGGAATCCCCATTAGGACAATTCGTTATTATGAAAGTTTAGGCTTAATCAATTCATCAAGACGAACAGAGGGAGGTTTTCGCCAGTTTTCATTGGATGTGCTAACTCGTCTAGCATTCATTAAAAGAGCGCAAAATCTTGGTCTTAGCCTAGAAGAGATTGGAAATATTCTTCTGGTTTACGATCAAGGACAAACTCCCTGTGGGGAAATTAAAGAAAAGCTTGAAGAAAAGGTCTTGCAGATTGATCGCCAAATTGATCAATTGTTAACTTTACGCTCTGAAATCAAGGGATTACTTTTAGGCTGGAAAAATATCAGCGACCATCATGAGAAGACAATTTGTCCGATTATTCAAAACACCAATCAGGACTCAGGACTTTTATAAACAAGAAACCACCACAACTCTAGTCCAATTAAGGCTAAACCTGCGATCGCAACACCGACTTTTAAGCTCAAAGGTTGCTCAATGCTTTGAAATTGGCTAGTTTGCTCTGATGAATGGGCTGGCATTTGTGCTAATGTTACAGCTGATGTTCCAGTGAGAAGCACTAAAGCTATCAGGCTTCCCCAAAGTATTTTTTTACTGAACATTTCCTAAATTACCCTGCAATTATGAGCTAATTTTTGGTTGAAAGTTACGCAATCTGAGGGCATTGCTAACAACAGAAAGTGAAGAAAGAGCCATCGCAGCGCCGGCAATAATTGGATTGAGTAACCAACCAAAGATGGGGAACAGAATTCCCGCCGCAATCGGAATACCAATGACGTTGTAAATAAAGGCAAAGAAGAGATTTTGCCTGATATTGTTGATGGTAGCGCGGCTAAGTTGAATTGCTGTAACAATTCCTTGCAAATCTCCAGAAATTAGGGTGATATCGCTAGCTGCGATCGCTACATCTGTTCCCGTCCCAATGGCAATTCCTACATCAGCTTGTGCTAAGGCTGGCGCATCATTTATGCCATCACCTACCATCGCCACAATTTTAGATTTTAGATTTTGGATTTTGGATTTGGGAAATCTCTGTATCTCTCTTTGCAGGGATTGGATAATCGCCGCTTTTTGATCTGGACGCACTTCAGCAAAGATTCGCTCAATGCCAACTTGTAGAGCGATCGCATCAGCAGTTTTACGATTATCTCCAGTAAGCATTACTACTTCTAAACCTAACTTCTGTAAGGCTTTCACCACTCCTGCTGACGAGGGTTTGAGGGCATCAGCAATACCCATTATTCCTTGTAGTTCGCCATCTACAGCAATCAAAATAACTGTTTTACCAGCCGCTTCCCACGCATCTTTATACTGCTGGAGACTGATGGTGTTAATTCCAAGTTCTGTTAGCCAGCGTTGTGTACCAATTTGCACAAGCTGATTTGAAACAACTGCTTGGACACCACTACCTGCGTTAGCCACGAAGTTCTTTACCTCTGTTAAACTTACTTCTTGAGACTGAGCATATTTCACCACTGCTGACGCTAAAGGATGCTCAGAATTATGTTCCACCGTTGCTGCTAACTGTAAAAGCTTGATTTCATTACCGTTAGCTGTGCCGTTGACAGTTACAAAGTCTATAACAGTAGGTTTCCCCTCAGTCAAAGTGCCGGTTTTATCTAAAACGATGGTTTGAATTTTGTGTGCTAGTTCTAAGCTGTCTGCACCCTTAATCAAAATGCCATTTTCTGCACCTTTGCCCGTTCCCACCATTACAGAAGTGGGGGTAGCTAAACCCAAAGCACAAGGACAAGCGATAATCAGTACACCCACCGTTGTCATTGTTGCTAAGGTGAGGTTGCCAGTGAAATTAAACCAAATGACAAAAGTGGCGATCGCAACGGCAATCACAGCTGGTACAAACCATCCTGTCACTTGATCTGCCAAGCGCTGAATTGGTGCTTTAGAACCTTGTGCTTGTTGCACTAGTTTGACAATTTGAGCCAAAAATGTATCATTTCCGACTCGTGTCACCCGAAACTGAAATGCACCCGCACCGTTAATCGTCGCCCCAATTACCTCATCTCCTGGCTGCTTTTTGACTGGCAAACTTTCACCAGTCACCATCGCTTCATCTACTGTCGAAGCGCCTGAAATCACTTCGCCATCTACCGGAATTTTTTCACCAGGACGCACTAAAATCACATCATTGATTCTGACTTCGGCGATCGGAACATCAATTTCCTTACCATCACGGATGATTCTGGCATCTCTAGCTTGCAATCCAATGAGTTTGCGGATAGCTTCAGAAGTTTGTCCCCTAGCGCGATTTTCCAACAACCGCCCCAGCAAAATTAAGGTAATGACAATGGCGGCAACTTCATAATAAAGATGAGGTATCAAGCCCTGAGCAATAAAAAATTTCGGAAAAACAGTGACAAACAAAGAATATAGATACGCTGCACTTGTGCCCAAAGCAATCAGCGTGTCCATCGTTGCCGTATGGCGCTTGAGAGATTTCCAGCCATTCCGGTAAAAAGATCCACCACACCAGAACACGACGGGGGTTGTCAACACTAACTGCATCCAAGAATTTTGCAGGAAGCTGGGAATTAAGGGTAAGTTCAGCCCAGTCATCATCGGTAACGACCCCAAAAGTAGGAAAATGCTGATTACACCTCCAACAACTACCTTGAGAGAGAGTTGGCGTTGTAATGCTTGCCGACTCGCTTTCTCGACATCATCTTCTTCAGAGAGCAGTTCTTCCTGGAGTGAGTCAGAAGAGTATCCCGCAGATGCGATCGCAGCTTGGATTTTCTCTAAATTCGCTAGAGAGCGATCGTACTTGATGGTAGCTTGTTCTGCTCCAAAGTTAACGTTGCAGTCAATTACCCCAGAAACAGAGCGAATCGCCTTTTCGATGTTGTTGGCGCAAGCGGCGCAACTCATGCCTCGAAGTTTGAGTGTGAGAGTATCCATAACTAGATGAACCCCTGTGATTGGTGTGGCAGGATCTTAAAGATTAAGCAACTGGATAACCAGCAGCAGCCAACGCTTCCTTAATTGCTGTTTCTGATGCTTGAGTTTCTACACTGACAAGCTTGGTTGTTGGATCAGCCTGAACGCTAGCATTGGCATCGACTGCCTGAAGTGCTTTGGTGATGGTACCTGCACAAACAGAACAAGCCATGTTGGGAACTGTGAGTTGGAGAGTCATAGATTTACGGGATAAAATGAACAACCTAGCCAGAGCAAGCTGGATGACTGAGACGTATCTCTCAAGCGTCAGAAATAACTGGAAAGAGAGTCGCCATGAATTCATCCTAGACTCTCTAGCCGGCTGGAGAGTCTAGAGATTTTTAAAAGTTTTTCGCTAAACTTCAAATTTCTTTACAACTTTGGTTTGACTGAGTAACCATTGCCGATCAAAAATACAACGTACTACAAAAAACTTGTCATTCGATGAAAGTGTATGTTATTAAGGCTATATAACCACATTAGTCAGAATTAACCTGTTGTTTTCCCCACAATTCTGGGAAAATGACCTTCTGCACTAATTGAGACGCGGCTGCTGAACCCAAGTCTCCTACTCTCTTCACAACAAAGGGTCTTTTTTAAGGCTCTATTTGGAGTTTTCATGCAGCCAAAAAATCTCAAACGTCTCCTGCGTGCTTTAGAGCGGCAAGGTTTAGATGTAACTTATAGCAATTGCACTTATTCAGTTCGTTTAGTTAATTCTCCTGATACCCCTGTAGCAGAAGTACTACTACCAGAAGATTTTCCCGTAGAAGCTAAAGCATTGAAGCAGTTAGCAAATTTAGCAAGCGTCCGCCACCCATCAGGTGGATGTGTGTGTCGTGCCTGTGCTACGCCTGACTTTCACCCAGGTGATGCGGGTGTTGCCATTGGTTCAGTCGTAGAAACTGTGGGTCAGGTTATCCCTGGTGCCGTCGGTTCTGACATCAATTGTGGAATGCGCCTGCATGTTGTTGATTTGACAATCGACGAATTCCTAGCAAAGCGCGACCAATTCGTAGAAAAGATGAAGGGGGATTACTTCTTCGGTACGCGTGATGTGACGATGACTGCTCAAGCAATGCGATCGCTATTTCAGTACGGTATTCCTGGTTGGCTGGATGTCATGCTAGATCAGCCTACGGGCAGTGTAGTCAAATCTGATTTGCAACAACTTGCCCAAGAGAGCGAACGCATCTTCTTAGGTGGTTCAATGGATGGTGACTGGAAACTTGCGCCTGAAGAATTGGTTCCCGATGCTGGACTGGTACGCGATGGCGGACTGGCAACCATTGGCGGCGGTAATCATTTTGTCGAAGTGCAACGGGTTGATAAAGTTGAAAATCGTACACTTGCCCACGCCTGGGGAGTGCGCGAGGGACAGCTAGCTTTTATGATTCACTCTGGTTCTCGAAACGTAGGTAAGTATATTGGGGGAATGTGGCGAGATAAAGCTAAGGCAGCTTGGCAAAAAGGTCTGAAGTACCCTGATTCTCAGATTTTTCCTCTTTCTACTTATTCTCACCCCGAACTAGTTGCGAGTTACCTGCAAGCTGAGGCCACTGCTGCTAACTATGCCTTTGTCAATCGCCTGTTGTTAGCAGAATTGCTACGTCTGCGTTTGCGGGAAGTATACAAAGATGTGGAAGCACCTCTAGTTTATGACTTGCCGCATAACATCACCTTGCCAGAAGGTGAAGGATGGGTGACACGCAAGGGCGCTTGTCCTGCCCATCTAGGGCAACCAGTAATTATCCCTGGTTCAATGGGTGCTTATTCTTATCTGATGGTGGGTAGAGGGAATGCAGCATTTTGTAATTCGGCCTCACATGGGGCGGGAAGAATTCGTTCTCGCTTCGACCTCAACCGCAGAGGTGCATCTCAAAGTGAGGCGGAACTAGGATTAACTGGGGTAGACTGCATCACTCTGCGTGAAGAACGCCGAATTGAGGAAGCACCTGCTGCCTACAAACCGATTCAGTCTGTGATTGATGTACAGGTTGAAGCAGAAATGGTGGACGTTGTGGCGCGATTGAGTCCGGTGTTGACGTTTAAGGCGTAGCTGCCAAATAAAAAGCCCCTGGTGTTTACCAGGGGTATCCATCTTTATTCCCTCATTTAGAATCGCATCTGTGAAGCTATTGTAAATCCGTACTAATGCGATAACTGCATATTAATGATGATTATTTTGCAATCAGCTAGTTAGATAGGAATTTACTCAGTCTCATGGATGAGAGCGATGTCTACGACGGGCTATTCGGTGTCGCTGTTTTGTCAAATTAAGCAATTGTTCTAATTGTTTGTATGTATACCTTCTGAGTTAAATCTCCATTCAAAACATGGGATTGTGTTCATTATCCCAACACTTGCGCTCGCTCCAGTTTCTGCCAGTATGTTCACATTCAGATGCATCATCTATCCAAGGAATCGATGTAGAGTGGTACGAGTTTCCAATGGAAGTGAATAAGGGTAATAATAAGGATAAAGTTATCAATGTACAAATCGGTAGAGTAATTAAATATCCAGTGAGCAGTACAATGTTTCTATGATTCAAAAGAAATGTACCTATTCTATTGTTTTTTTGACGAGTTTTTAAGCTGGTTCTTGAATTCGATAAATGCATAATGCAACCCTATTAACACGACTTTATATAACAATCCCATTTAATTTTTAAAAGCCAAACTGAGTGTGAGCAAGCCGGATCGGGTTTTGCTCTAATTCTATTTAGCAAAAATCAAATACGAGTCTTATATAAGTATGGATTTTTACGTAAGAACATTATTCAGGCTATACACTCTGATGTCAAAGTTATAAGTAACGACTTCTTAGAACCTTTAATTTTTGGTCACTAAAAAACATTTTTCATGAAAATATGTTGAAGTTTTGGCACTCGCCCTTGCGTAAATACTGGCAAATTTAACTCACAGTCTTCCGCCGCCGATGCAGCAAAAATACTGATATAACGCTGGATTGTTGCATATCTCTATCTGATATCAAAATTTGGTTAGCAAAATTTTGCGTAATGCTGGCAGTATAGAAGTAGCGTTAATATTTTCTTATGCCTAGAGACGATAAATCCAAAGCTCTACAAAGGGCTGCATCTGATGTTATCGGTTATGAAAATTTTTTAACTGAACTAAAAACACGAATTTCTAGCGCTCAGTTACGTGCCGCAATAGCAGTCAATAAAGAATTAGTATTACTATACTGGCAAATTGGGGGAGATATTCTGAATCGCCAACAGCAGCAGAGTTGGGGCGCAAAAGTTATCAATCGTCTGGCGGCTGACTTGCAGAAGGCTTTTCCAGAAATGAAAGGCTTTTCGCTTCGCAACCTCAAGTATATGCGGGCATTTGCCGAAGCCTATGGGCGACTAGGAGTCGCTACTACACAATCAAATTCCACCTGCGTGGACTAACTGAAAAAGTAAAGTTTTGTCTGTTTAGCCAGGACTTATAAGTAGGTAGGCACGAATAAACCTAGCTATGTAACAAAATGTAAAAGTCCGAAACCCTTGCGATTGCTTGTCTGCGACACGCACTTGCGTTCGTTGTGCCTCCTCTCTACGAGACGCTACGCGATCGCAATGACAGAAATATAGTTATGTTTATTTACACCGACCTACTTAGTAGCCAGGGCTAGTAATAAATTAGACTTTACAAACATCCTCTAAATAATTTTCACAACTCAGATAGGATTTCTCTATTCTAATTACGTGAATTAATATAGCGGTTCTCAGTTGAGTGAGATACAAGAACCCCACCCCCAAGCCCCTCCCCGCTCTTCGAAAGGGGGCTATGACGTACCTTGTATGATTAGGAAACGCTATAGACTAACTTGACCAAAGAAAACGTGGTCAGCGGGAGACGCAAAAAAAACGGAGAGAGTATTTGATAATTTCTCCGTGTCTCTGCGTCTTCCATAAACAACTACTACCAAATTCGATTTCCATTTTCGTCAAGTCGTGCCTGCCGAATTACGTCGGAGATTTCTTCAGCGTCTTTAACGTGGTGGAGTGCCTTTTTTTCGCCGTTGGGTTCATCCACAACGAAGTAAGTCGGGACTGTGATTCTGTCACCTGTAATGTCTGGTACATCATCAACAGCTGCCTGTTTAGCCTTCTCTTCAATTGATTGAGGCTCATCAGCAATTCTATCTCCTGGATTCGCGGTTAAGTTTCTTTCGTTCACATCTGGCTTTTCACGAGAATCCCGGTCTTCGCTTACTGGTTGATTAATTTGATTTTCTTGATTTTTATTACTCATGGCGCTTTCAGGTATTAAAATATATGACTTGACTAACAACAGCTTAAAAAATCAAAGGCATAAAGAGGTCTTTCTCTGGAGAGAGTTTGAGAATATATTTTGAAGAGATTTTGTGAAGAAGATATCTTAGGTTATAGCCTAGCTTTGAGGGTTATAAATCACCTGATATAGGATTACTATTTTATTTTTGAACAAAATTAGATACTGTAGTGGCGTGTCAAGGCTAAAATGTTGCAAAAAAATTGCTTTGTTGGGTAGAGGCTTTGCGTAACCCAACATCCTGATGTATGTTGGGTTGCGCTCCGCTCCACCCAACCTACGTCTAATGTACTATTTTAAGCTTGCCACCCCACTACATATACTTAGATTTTTTCAGGAATCAAATCGGATTCCTATACTTCAGAAATAAATAATAATTAAGAATTAAAGTTCAGGAACAACTCTTAAAAAAAGCAAATTTTATGAAGATGAACCCACAGCAAACACAAATCTAGATTAATCCTGATGCGATCGCACCGTAGTATAGTAGTAGACCTTTGTTGGTAAATCGAATCATGAAAGAACATTCTTCTACTAATGACAAAATTCCAGCTAGTATAAAAACGCGCCGGGATTTCTTAACCTATATGCTAGGTACTACAGTTGCATCAGTAGCTATCGGATATCTATTTCCCAAAGTCAGCCAGAGTCGTGAGATAGACCTAGAAACCCTTTGCTCACTTTATCCAAAGAATTCACGCTGTCAAAATTATCTTCCAGGATCGGCGGCACTGGCTCAAGACGGCAAAGAAATTGAGGCTAATGCACTATTAGCAACTGCAAAGCCCGGAATTCCGATTTTCGTCAAAGGCTTGCCAGATCGTAGCGTTGATTATCTGATTATTCAAGACGGGCCACAGATTGCTGAATACGCTATCAGTCCAATCTGCACCCATTTAGGATGTACAGTCGAGTGGGATCTTGAGAAGAATCACTTTATTTGTCCTTGTCATGGATCTCAATACGATTCTCAGGGTCGAGTTGTTCATGGCCCAGCTAAACGTCCTTTACCACTAATCACTGTAGTAGTCAAGCAAAACCAAATTCGTTTAGTCGATCACAAACCTGCTGTAGATCCTCGTTAACCTACCAGTAACAAATCAAATTTAACAATGCCACCATACTTTTTAAGCAAGTTATGAATTATAAAAGACTAACAAAAATTACTGCATGATTTAAATTTGTCAGGTAAGCTGACAACAGCAGTTTCATTCTCAAACCAATGACCGCAAGTAGTCCCCAAATTTTAGCCCTGGACTTTGATGGAGTGATTTGCGACGGATTAATTGAATATTTTGAGGTGGCATGGCGTACTTACTGTGAAATTTGGTCTTCTGCTAACGACACACCGCCAGATGATTTAGCTTTGAGATTCTATCGCCTAAGACCTGTTATTGAAACGGGTTGGGAAATGCCCGTTTTAATTAAAGCCTTGGTAGATGGAATTCCTGACGAAAAGATTCTTCATGAATGGGTAAGCATTGCCCCACAAATTTTGTTAAATGACAAACTACAAGCAAGAGAAATAGGTGCGAAACTAGATAACCAGCGAGATGAATGGATTACCACAGATTTAGGTGGTTGGCTAAGTCTGCATAAATTTTATCCTGGTGTAGTAGAAAAAATCAAATTAACTGTTGACAGTGGAGTCAAGCTATACATTGTCACAACTAAAGAAGGGCGTTTTGTGCAGCAGTTGTTACAACAAGAAGGGGTAAATTTACCACCAGAAGCAATTATTGGTAAAGAAGTCAAGCGTCCCAAATATGATATTTTGCGAGAATTAATCCAGTCAGCAGGAGACAAGCCAGTTAGTCTCTGGTTTGTAGAAGATAGACTCAAGGCATTACAGTTAGTCCAACAGCAAGCAGACCTTGAGGATGTGAAACTTTTCCTTGCAGACTGGGGCTATAATACCCAAGCAGAAAGGGAAACTGCCCAAAATGACCCGCGAATTCAGTTGTTATCACTTTCTCAGTTTGCCAAAGATTTCTCAGCTTGGCTTTAACTAATTCGTAATTATTAGTGAAATACTTGCACGTAATTGTCTATCTTGGTGGTATTTCCCTGTTGGGGTCTAAGAGGATGTTTGAAAAGTCCTCTTGTCGGTAGCAAAACGTTCTAGATCCCCCTAAATCCCCCGATAAATTGGGGGACTTTGATTCCGGTTCCCCCCTTTTTAAGGGGGGTTAGGGGGATCTGAAAGTGCCTAAAGTCACAGTGAAACACTTTTCAAACAACCTCTAAATCCCCAACTTTATTATATTAGGAATTATTTTATAGCGGTTCTCGCTTAAGTGAGGTACAAGAACCCCACCCCCAACCCCCTCCCCGCAAGCGAGGAGGGGACTATGATGTACCTTATATGATTAGGAAACGCTATAGCGAGGATGAGAGCGTCATTATCAATTACGAATTATTTTAATTTACTGGCAGAATGGTAACGAAGCAAGATATTAAAAAGATGTAGGTAAATAATCAGGAATTAGGAAAACTCCTAACTTATAACTATTCACTCCTCACTTAACACTTACTTTTATGCTTGACCTGACAAAACTAGCGCGACAAATGCAAGGTTTAAGTCAGCATCTTACTTTAGAAGCTGCTGCCAGTCGCCAGCGTTTAGAATTGGCGCAACAACATCTAAAAAATGCTTACGAATGTCAAGAAGATTTAATTGATCGCCAGGAAAAATGGCGCGATCGCATTTCCTTTGCTAATGCTACCCCAATTGAGCCACTAGAAACCTGCATTGATATCCCAGTTCCGCCAAAAATTCATACTGTCATCGCTACCGATGGTTCCCAAATTGCCCCCAACCATCACGAAATTGCTTACTGTTATCTCCTAAATATCGGCAGAGTCGTCTTGCACTACGGACAAAATCGCCATCCGCTACTCGATAGTTTGCCAGAGGTATTTTACCGCCCAGAAGATTTATATATGTCTCGGCAGTGGGGAATTAGAACCGAAGAATGGATGAGTTTTCGCCGCACTGCTTCAGAAACAACGGTGTTAGCAGAACTGGCGTGTGCAGCGCAAGGGGAAGCGCCAACATTAGCGATGGTAGATGGTTCGCTAATTTACTGGTTTTTAGAACAGTTACCAATGGATGCACGCGATCGCATTTTACCCCCCATCCTGGAAGCATGGCAGCAGATGCGTGATGCTCAAATTCCGTTGATGGGCTATCTTAGCGCCTCTCGCAGCATCGAAACAATGAACTTTTTACGGTTATTGGCTTGTCCTCATCCAGCGCCAGATTGTAAAACTCATTGCCCAAATCAGCTAGAAAAAGTACCTTGTAAAATTTTTGAACAGTTGCGAGATACTTCTGTTTGGGCAACCCGACTCAAACCAGGACAACGCAGTACCTTGTGGCGCAGTAATTCCCCCATTCTCGAACTCTACGGCGATCAAACAATTTACTTTTGCTACGTCCACGTTGGCACCGAAATCGCCCGAATCGAAGTTCCGGCATGGGTTGCGGAGAATGCAACCATGTTAGATCAAGCACTGGGACTGATGTTAGCACAAGTGCAGAAAGGATATGGCTACCCTGTAGCGATCGCAGAGGCGCATAATCAAGCAGTAGTAAAAGGTGGCGATCGAGCGCGTTTCTTTGCCCTTCTCGAACAACAAATGATTAAAGCTGGTTTAAAAAATGTGGGAACTTCCTACAAAGAAGCCAGAAAGCGCGGGAGTATTGCTTAAATCAGAGTCTGAAACGAGACGCTGCGCGTAGCTTGCTTCCCTGTAAGGGTACAATTTTGAATTTGGAATTGTTAAGCAGGTTTTTATGCAAACACAGACAGAAAAACGCTACTACACCCGTGAAGAATATTTAGCACTGGAAGAAGCAGCCGAATACAAAAGCGAATATTTAGATGGAGAAATAGTGGCAATCGCAGGGGGTACAACTAATCATAACCATATCATCGTTAATTTAGTTGCTCATTTAAAATTTGCTTTAAGAGGGCAAAATTATAATTTATTTACTAGCGATGTGCGCTTGTGGATACCAAGTTATATAAGATACACATATCCAGATATGATGGCGATCGCGGGAAAACCAGAGTATGAAAGTGACAGCAATACCAAAGTTACAAATCCCTTAATAATTATTGAAGTTTTGTCAAAATCAACCACAAGTTATGACGAATCAGATAAGTTTCGTTGTTATCGTTCGATTCCTGAATTTAAAGAATATATCCTGATTGACCAATATAAATTTTACGTTGAGCAATTTGCTAAAAACTCAGATGCAAAATGGGTATTAACTGAATATGAATCTCCCGATGCATTATTAACACTGGCTTCGATCAATTTCCAAATTTCATCCAGTGATATTTATGAAATGGTAAACTTTTAGATGAGCTAAGACTGAATCATTAAGTGTATACTTCAGGGAACACAAAAGCCTTAATAATTGTTACATTTATAGCGTTTCCTAATCATATAAGTTACATCATAGCCCCCTCCTCGCTTGCGGGGAGGGGGTTGGGGGTGGGGTTCTTGTACCTCACTCAACTGAGAACCGCTTTATTTATTTGCCAACCTAAGCCAATAGCTACTTTCTTTAAATTGGGAGCTTCTTTAGAAAGATTAAACCTGCCACCTTTGCTTAATTCAATTTCCATTTCAGATACATCCTAAGAAATTAAGTTTTTGTTAACTAATTTATGCAAAAAAAAAAGGGGTAATAGTAATGAATACCCCCTTTTTATTAACTTCTAAGATAGCTACTAAGCAGCGTACCGGTCTACAAAACTTTGCAGTCCTGATTTATAACCAGCCCCAACAGCTTGGAATCTCCATTCTCCATCTTTTCGATAAAGTTTACCAAACTCAATTGCAGTTTCTGTGGAGGCATCTTCATCTAATTCATACTTAGCAATTTGCTTTTCTGTGGCGTTGTCATAAATTCTGATAAACGAGTTTCTGACTTGCCCAAAGTTTTGCTTTCTTTGCTCTGCTTCATGGATAGTGACGACAAAAACTATTTCTTGAACTGAAGAATCCACCTTACTCAAATCAACTTTAATTGTCTCGTCGTCTCCTATACCCTCTCCAGTTTTGCTATCTCCCTCATGTTTCACAGAACTATCTGGTGATTGTGGATTATTATAAAAAACAAAGTTTTTCTCATTAGCAAGTTTCCCGTTAGCATTTAACATAAATACAGAAGCGTCTAGGTCAAAACCTGAACCTGTATCTGTAACATTGATATCCCATCCTAAACCAATTCCAGCATTTTTCAAACTTGGTGCTTCTTTTGAAAGATTTATCCTTTCGCCTTTACTGAGATTAATTGACATGATTAGTACCTATTTTTACAAAATGAATTTGATTCCGAGTTGCTATTGAGTTACTCAACTCAATATGTAGTTAAGCATAGACTTTTATAAGTCCTTCTAAACCATTAACATTAATGCCGTTGCCAATCGCTGCCATTTTCCAATCGTTATTCTGATTGGAAATTTCAGCCATAATCATCCCGGTCATTCCTTTGTATTCAGACCCCGACAAATGATATTTGGCGAGTTCTTGATTGTTAGATATATTGACCAGACGCACAAAGGCATTTTTAACTTGTACAAATTCTTGTTTACGAGCAATACAATCGTAAATATTAACCGTAAAAACCAATTTGACAATTTCTTTCGGTAGTCGAGCTAAATCTATAATTATTTGCTCGTCATCACCTTCTCCTGCACCCGTGAGATTATCGCCCAAATGGGTAATAGCTCCTGATTTGTGGGATAGATTCCCAAAGTAAACAACGTTGCCTGCATCTGTCATTTTGCCATTTTGATTCAAACAGATTACAGAAGCATCTAAGTCGCAGTCTTGAGTGCTTTTGAAAGCCCCAAAAAAACCGCCACCGGTGGATTTTGGTACATCCCAGCCCAATCCACACATCAGCTTTGTTAGCCCAGGAGCTTCTTTAGAAAGTGAGATGCTTTGCCCTTTTTGTAGATTGATTGCCATCTAAGTTATTTTAGATATATTGGATTGATAAAGTTCTTTGTTATGCGCTCTATCCTATTCACCTTCAAGAAGCGCTGAAATCAGTAAAAATACGTAAACTCAAAAACTCCGTTTTAGGGTTCTCAACAAATCACGGAGACGCTGCGCGAAGCAAACGAGTACTGAGGATACAAAGATACGGAGAGCTTATTCTCTCCACAATGCCACTTGCTGTTTAAGTTCCCTCATATCCAAATAATCGTGAGCAAAAGCTTTCCGTAAAAGTGGATGAGGAATAAATTCATCATATTTTTGAATTTCCGGTGCTTCCGAAGTACTAACTAAATGTTCTGCGGTAATTGTTTGTTCACACAAGGAAGCAATTTCACGATAAAGATATTTAAATTTATCCTTACCTAATTTAATTGTTAAATAATAGGGATTTACTCCGCCAATACTTGTAATTTCCAATGATTCCCGACAGTAGGAGTTGAGCAATCTTTCTAAGGTGCGATAAGCAACCGTACCCATCCAAGGAAAAATACAGCATTTACCTTTTTCTAATTGCAAAATATTCTGCTTATCTAATCGAACCTGCTGCACCAATTGGCGAACTTGACGTAAACGTTGCAAAGCATTTTTTTGTAAGTAACTATACTCGACACTCTCAAATAAAACTTGCTGCATTCGTTGCAAAACTTTGGTATGAATAGTACCACCACCACCACGCCAATAAATACTAGCTTTACCCTCAGCTTGCTTAACAAAAATAGCCTTCTTTTTAAAGTCAACTTCTACGACTTCCCAAGTTCTCCCAGCTAAAGCAAATTGATTGCCAACAGGAATTGGCGTGACGATACTGCCAATTTCTGTTACACCTTGCTTAACAATATATTCTTGCTGTTCAGCAAAGACAGCATAAAACTGAAATTTTCTCACGACCTTTTCTCCTGCCAAACCCAGGATTAATTTACCTTGTTCAGTATGCTGAATATGACCAATATCAATTAAATAGCGTAGCAATAATTGGAAGTCTTCTTTGGAAAATTCAGCAAAGGGTGGCAGACTAAAAATTTGTTTGGCTAGAGCATTAGCTGAAATTTCCCCTGCTGCTGTTAAAATACTCATTGTTTGGTGATAAAGCAAACTCAAAGGATATTTTATTGGTCTAATTGGTTCAATCCATTGTTCCTCTAAATAAAGTTGAATGATGGCGATACACTGCAAAAGTTGCCAGGGGATTTGCTCTGGTAGAGAAGCTTCTGGTAATGGCTTATCTTCAGCACAAACAAATCGCATATCAGCAGCTTCACCTCTTCTACCACTGCGTCCCAAGCGCTGTAAAAAGCTAGCTACAGATAAGGGTGATTCTAACTGAATAACTCGCTCTAAATGACCAATATCTATGCCTAATTCTAGAGTCAGAGTAGCAGCAGTAACAGCTGGATTGTTGGGTTCACGCATCGCATTTTCAGCAGCTTGCCGCAAGCTAGAAGATATACTCCCATGATGTACATGATATATATCTGGTAGTCCTTGTTCTGTGGCAATTTGTCGCAAAGATGCAATTACAGATTCGGTACGTGTGCGATTATTAGCAAATATTAGGCATTTGCGAAACTTGCTGAGGTTGAAAATATATTGTTCATCAGCTGTCGCCTGTGATTCATCGACTTCATCAGCAATATAAAAATGTTCTACAGCTAGTTTTATTTGGCGTTTTATACCATCAATTTTTGGTGTAATCACCGGCTTATCTGTTCCCGATCGCAGCCAATTTTCAGCTATTGAGTAATCGCCAAGAGTTGCCGACAAACCAATACGACGGGGTTGTTTTTGCGTCAAATTTGCTAAACGTTGTAATTGGCAAATAATTTGACAACCGCGTTCTGAACCCATAAAGGCGTGAATTTCATCAATGATCACAAACCTTAAATCACCAAATAAGCGAAGTAGGTCGTTATTTTTATTAATTAACAAACTTTCGAGAGATTCTGGGGTAATTTGCAGAATGCCTTGAGGATTTTTTAAAAGTTTGTTTTTTCGAGTTTGCGAAACATCACCGTGCCAGTGCCAAACTGGAATATCTGCTTCTTTGAGTAAGTCGTTGAGACGCTCAAATTGATCGTTAATTAAAGCTTTGATGGGACTAATATATAATGCGCCGATGGTGGTCGCAGGGTTGGCATGTAATAGAGTTAAAACTGGCAGAAAGGCTGCTTCTGTTTTACCGGCAGCAGTTGCAGCAGTAACCAGCAAGTGAGCATCAGTGTCAAATATAACTTGACAAGCGGCAATTTGAACTGGTCGTAATTCAGTCCATTGGTGATGATAAATATATTCTTGGATGAAGGGTGCAAGTCGGCTAAAGGCATCGCTCATATTTTTTATGGATAAAAGTGTTAGTAAAACTACTCCTTGGTATTTCAGAACCCTCGAATCATGGATCAACGAGTTCCATGTTTGGAATTAGCGATCGCTACCCTTAAATTTCTGCCGTAGAGATTCAACGATAAGAGCATTGGTGGCAGAAGTTCCACCTGCTATGTCATATATGGAGATTGTTGCTTAATTATTTTATGTCTATTCAAGTCTACGGAATTCCCAATTGCAGCACTTGCAAAAAAGCTTTGACGTGGCTCCAACACAACAACATTGACCATGAGTTTATCAACATCAAAGATACTCCGCCGACTCGTGAGATGATTCAAAACTGGGTAAAGTCTTTGGGTTTTGCTCCCATGCGAAACACCTCCGGTCAATCCTACCGCGCTTTAGGAGATGAAAAGAAGACTTGGGCTAATGAACAGTGGGTTGATGCATTCACTCACGACGGAATGCTGCTCAAACGTCCACTTTTCGTGAAAGATGGAACAGCTGTGCTGGTTGGCTTTAGAGATGAGGGAATAGTTCGAGAAAAATTAGATTTAGTTCAGGAATGCTGAGTTACCCCATAGTTAAAACTACCGGAAACTATAAGAGGTTGTTTGAAAAGTATTTCACTGTGATTTTAGGCAATTTTAGATCCCCCCTAACCCCCCTTTTTTAGGGGGGAACCGGAATCGAAGTCCCCCTTTATAAGGGGGATTTAGGGGGATCTAGAACTTTTTATACCGATAATACGACTTTTCAAACATTCTCTAAGACTAGTATTTGATTTTTGAAATGCACGTAGTGGACTGTCTAGGCTTTAATAGTGCATTAGACGTAGACGTAGTAGACGTAGGTTGGGTGGAGGCTTTGCGTAACCCAACATATATATATATCAGGATGTTGGGTTGCTACAATTTTTTGCAACATTAAAGCCATGACAGTTCACTACAAGACTACCGAGATTTTTTCAGAAATCAAATATGATTCATATATATTATTTGGCGTTATTATAGCGTTTCTTAATAAAACAAGTTACATCATAGCCCCCTCCCACGAAACAGCGGAGAGGGGGTTGGGGGTGGGGTTCAGTACCTACTTAACCGAGAATCGGTATAGCGCGATCGCCTTTTTAGATTTGGCTCGTTCGGAAGCCGATAGGCCCTTCACCAGAATATGTTGTAGTTCCAGTTAGAGTCTTCCCACCATCACTAGATGTGACCTTGAGCGCCACTACATTCTGTCCGACACGACCACCAATTAGCCAAGTTCCGCCGGGATTCCACGGCGCTGTATTACCACCCCACTGGTTTTCTACTGTGTAGTTGTTGCTGCCGACAATGTTACCTTTAAAGCCGATGGGGCCTTCACCGGAATATGTGATGGTACCAGTCAGGGTTTTACCGCCGTCGCTGGATGTAATATCGATCGCAACAACATTTTGATTTCCCCGAGAGCCAAGTACCCAAGTCCCGCCGGGATTCCACGAAGCAGATGAGCCTCCCCATTGGTTTTCCACAGTATAGACACGGCCATCAACAGCAGCACTCTTAAAACCGATGGGGCCTTCACCGGAATATGTGATAGTACCAGTCAGGCTTTTACCGCCGTCGCCGGATGTAACATCGATCGCAACAACATTTTGATTTCCCCGAGAGCCAAGTACCCAAGTCCCGCCGGGATTCCACGGAGCAGATGAGCCTCCCCACTGGTTTTCTACCTTGTAGGTGTCGCTCCCAGTTAAGGTAGCCTTAAAACCGATGGGACCTTCACCAGCGTAGGTTGTAGTTCCGCTAAGTGTCTTGCCGTTATCACTGGATGAAACTTTGAGTTGGACAATGCGCTGATCTGCTCTAGCTCCAATTATCCATACTCCACCAGGATTCCACGCAGCAGAGGCACCACCCCACTGATTTTGTACATTGTATAGATTATTGGTATTGGTTGTTGTTGTAGTCGTCATTTTTTACTCCGAAGTTTTGATCGTTTAGTCAAAGTGAATCTATAGCAATCCGATTTGATTGCGGAAAAAAGTACGCACAATTAACAATACTTTTGCCAACTTACAAGGCTTGACATAGAACAAACCTAAGATTTTAAACGCTTCTTTTTGCCATCTAACAAAAAATTCAGTCAAGAAAATTCTGTTCTGTATGGTTTTGTAGAAGTAGTTTTAACTGTCGTGTACGTCTCTGACTTTTCACGTTGTATGGAAAAGTCTACGAAAGACCTAACCACCGAGCAAGCTTCCCGTGTCGGGAAGGGGGAAATTCAAAATCTCTGACGCCACGTGCTTCTCCCAGGGGGAGACGCTACGCGAACAAGTCGGCAGAACCGCCCAACGCAGTGGCTCTTCCTTGTCGGAGAGAGAAATAGAAGTGAGGTTTTCCAGATACTGTGAAAAGTCAGGTGTACGTCTGAGTGCAGGTTCTACGTTTTGCCTCACAATCAAGCAAACGCTTGGCAAAAGTATCGTTAAGCAGCAAATATTAGTCTTTTATGCTGTCGTTATTATACTAATACGATCATAGCTAAGATTACAAGCACAGTTAAGAAAATTTTTATTACAAATGTTGTTTTGCTTTACCAACCGAGCCGTGACGTAGTTAGTAAATCGCTTGATGCAGTCCTGTATAGCCCTCCGATTTTTTCCTCTGGAGGGGATTTATTGCAGATTAACACCCGTCAGTCAAACTGAAGTAATCGGGGCAAGTATATAATGAGGCAAAAACCATGAAGAAGTATAAGGAAATATTACGTGTCATCCTTGCTATATCGATCATTGTGGTTGGAGTGACACATTTTGTTATTCCACAACCATTTGTCAAAATTATGCCACCGCAACTTCCTTATCCTTTAGGATTAGTTTATCTCAGTGGCTTTTATGAAATTTTGGGTGGTATTGGGTTATTAGTTCCGCCTGTAAGTCAAGCTGCTGCTTGGGGACTTATTGCTCTTTTTATTGCGGTTTTTCCTGCCAATATCAATATGGCAGTTAATCACATTCAGCTAGAACATATACCAAACTCACCTTGGGTACACGTAGTTAGACTTCCTTTTCAAGCTGTTCTAATTGCTTGGGCTTGGTGGTACACGAAATCTTCAGTTGGGCAAAAACAAGCTTCTATCATTCCCAAGTCACTGATTCCTAAAGAACTAGAATCGAAATGAGTGCGTTTTTTTATATCTGAATCATGCGCGTTGCAACTTTGTTTGGAATAACACTCTCATTAGCAATAGGCATTGGAGGAGTTACGGTGCCCGTGACTCAAGCTGTGCAGCTTAGAGATGGCCTAGTCTATTTTGTCCAGCCGCCGAAACTTGTTGAAGCGACAACTACTTACAAAGATGTGAATGTTTGGGGCGGAACTTACTATTTCACCATCAATGTGCCGGAGAATGCTGGAGAATCCCTTCAGAAGGTAACGATCGCCCAAAAAGAGGGAGTAGAAAATATCCGCTACAATCTTGATGATACCCGTGCATTTGTCGGAACACGCGATGCCGAAGGCGGGCTACGCGATCGCAAAGAAACGCAACTGAAACTAGGCGCAGTCACAAACGAACGCGAGACACGCACTGTTTCTGTAAACTTTGACCCGCCTGTGACTCCGGGACAGACAGTTACAATCGCCCTTCGTCCTGTGAGTAATCCGAGCTTTTCTGGTGTCTACTTATTGGGTGTCACAGCATTTCCTGTAGGTGAAAAATCTCACGGCCAATTTCTTGGCTTTGGACGGTTTCAGTTTTACAGCAATAGGGGAAGCTGGTGGTTTCCATAGAGGGAAGAGGGAATATTTTCTAAAAGTTGTGTTATAAAAACGGGCGAGAGTATTAAACAATACGAAAGCGCTTACCATCAAGCTTTTTCGTTAAATACTTCTAAGGATTTAGGAAGAATTAGCTGTATTTTTCCTGAGTCGCTGACGTATACTCTAATTTTTTGGTAAATGCGTAATTTATACAGCAATGGAATCAAATGCTACTGTAAGCAATCAATCTTTAGCATTTAATCATCAGTAATCTTTAAAAAACCAAAAAAATTATGTTAAGTATTCCTATTAATCTAAATTTACCTCGTACACCGCATTTAGTAACTTCCTTACCTGGCCCTCGCGCTCAAGCAATTGTACAACGCGATCGCGCCGTAACTTCCCCTTCTTACACCCGCGATTACCCGTTAGTTGTATCTCGCGGCCAGGGCTGTATGGTGGAAGATGTGGATGGCAATGTATTTCTGGATATGACCGCAGGTATTGCCGTTACCGCCACCGGACACGCTCACCCGGAAGTCGTCAAGGCAATTCAAGAACAGTCGGCGCGTCTGCTGCACATGTCAGGGACGGATTTTTATTATGAGCCGATGGTGGAACTAGCGGAACAATTAGCAATTCGCGCTCCCTTTCCTCAGCCACATAGTGATACTGCGTTTCCTGCAAAGATATTTTTCACCAATTCCGGGGCAGAATCCAACGAAGGAGCAATTAAACTAGCTCGATATTACACCAAGCGATCGCTAATCATAGCCTTCTTGGGCGCATTTCACGGACGTACTTATGGGGCAATGTCTCTCACTGGTTCCAAAGCAGTGCAGCGAGCTAATTTTGGGCCTTTAGTTCCTGGGGTAACTCATATCCCCTACGGCACTCACGCTAGCTTAGATTACCTAGAACAACAGCTATTCACAACGATTTTACCACCGCTAGAAGTGGCGGCGATCGTCGTCGAACCCATTCAAGGAGAGGGTGGGTATATCGTACCCGAAGATGGTTTTTTGCAGCGGATTCGGGAGATATGCGATCGCCACGGTATTCTGATGGTAGTGGATGAAGTGCAAGCGGGAATGGGGCGGACTGGTCGCTTATTTGCGATCGAGCATTGGGGTGTCATGCCTGATATCATTACTACTGCTAAAGGTATTGCCAGTGGTATGCCTTTAGGGGCGATACTTGCCAAACCTGAGTTAATGACTTGGCCTCCCGGTTCTCACGCTACTACATTTGGCGGTAATCCCGTAGCTTGTGCTGCTGGTATTGCCACATTGCGACTGCTGGAAAGTGGTTTGATGACTAACGCCACCCAGATGGGAGAATTTTTACAGGCTAGTCTTACCGAGTTGCATCAAAGATTTCCGAGAGTATCGCTGCCACGAGGTAAGGGTTTGATGGTAGCGGTAGATTTATTAGATAAACAGGGTAATCTCGATTATAAATTGCGCGATCGCATTATCCAAGAAGCTTTTTTACGGGGTTTATTATTACTAGGTTGCGGTAAAGCAGCAATTCGTTTCTGCCCACCTTTAGTTATCGATAGCGACCAAATTCAGATAGCCCTTCAAATTATCAGCGAAATTTTAAGTTTTTAAAAGATGATGGGGAGTGGGGAGTAGGGCGCAAAAGAAGATTTTCTCACTTTTAACTCTTGACCCTTCCTTAACAAATGACAAATGACTAATGACAAATGACTAATCTATATGAAACCTGAAATAGCCCTTAATTTATGGAAATTACTTTGGCAAGAATACAGCGCCAGGGTAAATCATGCCCGTACCTACCAGCAAATGATTACTGCTGCGGGTGGGACTGTCGCCAACGACCACATCGCCTTTCGGTCTTTGCGTTTATTAGTAGATAGCCCACAGGGTCAAGTTAACTTGGGAATTGACTACCTTGGACAACTTGTAGAAGCTTTGGGTTATGTGGCGGCTGGAGAGTATACTTTTGCTCAAACTCATTTGTACGCCCGTCATTATCGTCATCCCCAGCAAGAGGAATTTAACTTACCCAAGCTGTTTATCAGCGAGTTGATTGTCGATGAATTGCCTACTAATATTGCCCAACTCATCTCTCAAACAGTATCTTCAATCCCAAACGAACTGACTTCACCCCTGATTATTCGACAAAAAGACACGAATATTGAAACCATCATCAAACAACTCCAGCAAGTCTTTACCCGCCCTTGGCAACCTCCCCAGCATTCTGTTGTCAAAGAGGTGAATCAGGTTAGTCAGTATGGGGCTTGGGTGTTACTGCACGGATATGCTGTCAACCACTTTACAGGCTACGTCAACGGACAGAATACTCCAGAATATTCAGACATTGATACTACCGCCAGTGCTTTGGCTAACCTGGGTGTACCAATGAAAGCAGAGATAGAGGGAAATGTTGCTTGTGGTTTGCGGCAAACTGCGACTCAAGCAGTAAGGTCAATGGTGACAGTATTAGATGATAACAGTGGCGCAGAAATTCAGATTCCTTGGACTTACGCCTATTATGAAATTGCCCAGCGCTATCTAGTAGAAGTGGAATCTGGAAAGCAGGTACTTTTTGATGCTTTTTTAGGAAGCAATGCCCAGCAATTGTTTGAAATGACTCGTCTATCTAAGTAGCCCAGCTTTGTCACTAAAGGATTCAATTTCAAAGTTTCCAGCTAGTAGTTTCGTGTTTTAGACGAACTAGGCTTGCAAGACAAAATCTGATGCCGCCAGAGTTGGCGCACCAGTTAGAGTTGCAAATAGACCACCACTGCCAAAACCAGCCGCGCTGCCATTTTGGTTATAAAACAATTGCCCACTCACCGCGTCATAGACAATTTTTGCCGTGCTAGTCCCTGCTGAATTCGTAATTTGAAAATCATTCTTGTTACTAAAACCTGTTCCGGCAGTTGAACTAATAGTATTAAAGGTAGTCAATTCCAGTACAATTTTGTCAGCTTCACAACTGTGAAAGTCGCTAATGGTATCTACACCAACAGTAAAACT
>NZ_JBALEL010000003.1:0-99235 GCF_036917935.1 Nostoc sp.
TAAGCATTAATTATATACTTAGTAGTATATAGTACTTTGAAGTACGTAAACTTGATTAGCGATCGCTCTTGGGAAAAAACTTTTTGGTTTACTGATAATATCGGCAAAATCATTGCAATTAACATCACTACAGGTGATTACGAAATCGATAACGATTTCATCGTGGCTTGTTATCGGCTGCAAACTAAACAGCCAAACGCAATCATTTGGACAGAGCGAATTGGCTATGATGCTGTTTATGCTGTCGGTGGTACGTTGGTCAGGACAGCAAAGTGATACATGGAACAGTTGTTGGGCTTCAGGCAGTTATAAGTATGATTATTTGTCCTGCGAGGGGTGCAGAAGTAGAAATTGAATGTGTTGTCGATACAGGATTTGAAGGTTTTTAACCTTACCACTGACAGTAGTCACAGACCTTGATTTGCCTTACGTTGCGCCGATTAAAGCGAACCTTGCGGACAACTCTCGTATAATAACCAACGTTCATCAAGCCACTATTTTGTGGAATTGGCACAGAACGCGCGATCGCTCTTGGCGGGGTATAGCCCATCACATTCCAAAAAATTCTTGCCTGATAAATAACTCAAGTTAAAAGCGATCGCTGCGATGTCTGTTGACTCGCCGAAGAAGTGTTTACGCCTTTCTGAAGTTGAGTGGCGGAATCAATAATGAAATTAACAAGCATGACAGCATAAACATATTCTGTGTAGGAAGATACTTATTGTTGAACTTTTGGTATCATTTTGAGAGTACTTCAACTTTGTTTTCATGCCCTGTATTCAAGTCGATGTTAAAGTTACACCTCATAAGCTAGCTATTCACGTTGCTAAGGCTGAGGCATCTAAATCTGAGGTAATTATCAACGCTCCTAAGCATTACCCAGAGTGTACTGAGGATATGCCAAATCCTGACTTGAATCCTCCCATCGAAGTTATCAGAGGTAAAAGCAGCTATCATCTCTGGCATCAAACAAGCCAAACTATTTATATTTCTACGCCACAACAGTCATCACTTGTTTGATGATTCTTATCAGAACTAGTCGCAGTTGTCAATACTTTTTTACTTTACCTAAGAATGTAGGTAAATAAACTAGGCTGTGATTGGTTTATTATTCTCAGCTTAATTTAGTTCTAATCATGATCAAAAACACTACTCTAGATCCTCTAGTAACCGATGTTCGGTGTGAAGAAATTTGTCAGATTTTGGGAGAGACTTACAACCAGGAACGCTGGAACGATTGGCGCTGGCAAATGCGGCATCGGTTGACTAAGCTGGAGCATTTTCAGAAGTTATTAAGGCTTAGTGCTACCGAAGAACAGGGACTTTTAATCGCACCAGATAAGTTTGCTGTAGCTGTAACCCCATACTTTGCATCATTACTTGATCCAGAAGATCCGCTTTGCCCACTACGGTTACAAGTGATACCACGGCAAGAAGAACTAATAGTTAGTCCAGCAGACATGGTAGATCCATGCGGTGAAGATGACGACACTCCAGTGCCAGGACTCGTACACCGCTACCCCGATCGCGTGTTGCTACTTGCCCTAGACACTTGCGCTGCTTATTGTCGTTACTGCACCCGCTCTCGTTTGGTGAGCCAAGGTGAGATGTACCCAGTAACGCGGCGCTTGGATGCGATCGCCACTTACCTAGAGGAACACACCGAGATCCGTGATGTGCTAATCTCCGGTGGTGATCCTTTGTTGATGGCTGATGAACCTTTAGACAACTTGCTGGGGCGGCTGCGTGCCATTAAGCACATTGAATTTATCCGAATTGGTTCTCGTGTGCCGAGTTTCTTGCCGCAGCGAATTACACCGGAACTAGTTGCCTTACTTCGGAAACATCGTGTGTGGCTATCTTTGCACTTTTGTCATCTGCGGGAACTTACCCCGGAAGTAGCACAAGCTTGCGATCGCCTAGCTGATGGCGGCATTCCTCTAGGCAGTCAAACTGTGCTATTAAAAGGTGTTAATGATTCTGAAAAAGCCCTGAAGAATCTGTTTCACGGTCTTCTCAAGCTGCGGGTGCGACCTTATTACCTTTACCAATGCGACCCAGTTGTTGGCACCGCACATCTGCGAACAAGTGTTCAAACTGGGCTGGATTTAATTTCTAAATTGCGTGGTCATACTACTGGTTACGCTGTACCAACCTATGTGATTGATGCCCCTGGCGGTGGTGGCAAAATCCCAATTCAAGCTGAGACTCTACTTGCTTACGAGAAGGGTACAGCTACACTACGAAATTGGGCAGGTAAGACATACACTTATGTAGATCCAGTGGAGTAGGGGTAACACTATATATAAGTTGAGCGCCATCATCTAAAAGAGCCAATTGGAATAGTTCTGTTGACTTCTTGGCGAACCAAAAAACTAAGTAATCGCAGGAGAGTAGTTAGAGTGTTGATTGTGGGTAATACAAACCTAAAAGGTCGAGGTGTCTTCGCACAGAAGCGCTTTTTCAAAGGAGAGATTATTGAGAGAGTGCCAGTTGTTGTTATACCCGCAGAACAGGTTGAATTCCTAGATAAAACAACTTTGGGTAACTATTACTACGATTGGGAAGATAAAGCGGCGGCGATCGCTCTAGGTTTATCTTCCTTGATCAACCATTCTTACCATCCCAATAGTTATTATGTGAAAAATTTCGCCGAGGGAGAGTTGGATCTGATTGCCTATCGAGATATAGAAGCGGGAGAAGAAATTACTGCCAACTACAACGGTTCTCCTGATGATAAATCTCCTATATGGTTTGATGTTGTTGATGAGATATTTTCACTTAATTAAGGATTTAGTAATCGGAATTTCTTAATTAAGATACCTAATTTGGACATTAAAGCTAACAGAGAAAGCTTTCTCGCTGGGAATTATCGGGCTATGGGGTTATTAATTGGTCTGTGTTATGACCTGAAAGCAGACTATCTTAAGGCTGGTTTCAGTGCCTCTGAGGTGATGGAGTTCGACGATGAAGAAACTATCATCGGGCTGGAAGCTGCACTATTTCAGTTAGGTCATCAGATTGAACGTGTCGGCAATGGTAGAGAACTTGCTGGGCGCTTGGCAAAAGGCGATCGCTGGGATCTGGTTTTCAATATTGCTGAGGGTTTGCAGGGCCGTTCTCGCGAAGCCCAAGTCCCGGCTGTCTGCGAATTATTCGCTCAACCTTACAGCTTTTCCGATCCGCTTACCTGCGCTTTAACGTTAGACAAGGCGCTTGCTAAGAGGGTGATACGCGATCGCGGTTTGCCCACAGCCCCCTTTGAAGTGGTCAGTACTACCGCAGAAGCAGCAGCTGTGTCACTGCCAATGCCACTTTTCCTCAAGCCTGTAGCGGAGGGCAGTTCTAAAGGGGTAACTGGACGTTCTCTTGTCAAAGAACGCGAGGAGCTAGTAAATACTTATCAATTGTTACACGAACTTTTTCAGCAACCAGTACTCGTAGAAACCTTTCTTCCTGGTAGAGAAGTAACAGTGGGCATTGTTGGCAACGGTAGCAACTCACGAGTAATCGGTGTGATGGAAGTAATTTTTACAGGACTTGCGGAAGCTTTTGCCTATACCACCCTCAACAAAGATGAATATCTGGAACGGGTATCTTATCGTTTACTCATAGATCCCGAAGCACTGGCAGCACAGGCAAAGCAACTAGCGTTGGATGCTTACCATACTCTTGGTTGCCGTGACGCTGCCCGCGTGGATCTGCGCTGCGATGCTCATGGTGTGTTGCAGTTTATGGAGCTTAACCCATTGCCAGGGCTAGATCATATCCGCTCAGACTTGCCAATTATGGGACGTTTGGGTGGTGTGACATACACAGAAATCATTGCTGAAATAGTCGAGTCTGCATGGCAAAGGTACAAATGCTGAAGCTAGTTGCGAGGGTTTGTAGTAAGGACTTTAGTGCTTAGAAAATAAGGACTAAAGTCCTTACTACGAGCCATCAATTGTTTAGTTTTTCTCACTTAAAATTTATTTTAGCTGAAGTTTTTAGGACTGTTCAACCAGACTCTCAGAAGTCAAAAGATAAAAACGCCAAGTTAAAAGCACTGCACCCATGAGTAGCCCTAGTACTAAACCTAACCATAAACCTATAGCACCCCAGCCGAAAGTGAATGTCATCAGATAGCCGCCACCTAGACCTACCCCCCAGTAAGCGAACATAGTGATTAACACTGGTACTTTGGTATCCTTCAACCCAATTAAAGCACCAGCAGCAATAGTCTGAATAGAATAAAATATCTGGACTATTGCCCCCACAGCTAGAAAAGAAATTGCTGTTTTAACTATCTCGATATTATCCAGATTACTGGTGTCCAAATACATTGCCACAATATAGTTGGGAAACAGCCAAAAAATTAGTGCCACAATGCTCACAATGGGAGTAACAAGCGCAATGCAGACAAATCCTGCTCTGCTTGCACCCTTGAGATCATTTTGCCCCCTCATCTGCCCTACTCTCATCGTGACAGCATAGGAAATACCTATAGATACCGTTTCAACAAAACTTTCCGTCTCGACGGTAATTTCATGGGCTGCTAACGTGTCTGTCCCAAACCACCCCATCAGTAAAGCAGTGGCAGTGAATACTCCAATTTCTGCTCCATACTGTAACCCCAAAAACCATCCGGTTTGGAAGATATCTACAAACATCTCCCGATCAAATTTATCTAAAGCGCTATTAAGTTGGTATTCTTTAAAGTAGTTATCGAAGCAAATCCAACTGGCGGCGGCGATAAAATTCAGCCAAAAAATGAGTGTGCTTGCCCAACCGATACCAGCTAAACCAAGGGCTGGTAAACCAAATTTACCGAACATTAGGACGTAATTAGCAACCGCATTTAATAATAGTCCAGCCACCGTAATTACTGTTAAGAATTGGGGGCGATTGAGGGCAGAGCTAACTTCTTTTAAGATACAAAAACCGAGGGCAGCCGGAAAAGCCCAAACAATAGCTCGCAAATATGTTTGAGCCAATAATACATTGCTTTCTTCTTGACCAGTCAGCAGCAGGATATAGTCAAAGTGCCAAATGATAAACATCACAGGTAAGCACATTGTCACAGCTAACCAAATCCCTTGACCGGTAGCACGGCTAATTTGGTCTATTTTTCCTGCACCAAAAGCATTGGCGACATTCACACCCGCAGCTGAAAGAATAGAACGACAAACGGAAGCTAGAGTAGAAAAGGCAACAGCACCTAAAGCACCCGCAGCTAAAGCTTGGCTGTTAAGTAAGCCCATCATTACCCCATCCAATAAAGGAATGCCCGCTTCTAATATTTGAGTAATTACCAAAGGAACTGCCAATTGCAGACAGGCTTGGACTTCTAATATCAGTTCTGACTTAAATTCTTTTGAAGTTAACTCCATTGGGCACAAAAATTAAGGAAGGGGCTAAAAAGGTAACACTTAATACATTAAGATATATTAAGGCCACAGGTGCAATCAACTCAAGCTATTAGCGATCGCCTCACCCTCTGAATATAAAAAATTGCGTAGGCGCAGCCCGCCGTCGGCATCGCTTCAGATTGACTACGTGTAAAATATTACCTTTTAGCCGTAAAAGAGGAGAATTCAGGAGTGCCCACGTGTGAGTGCAGGTAGGGAGTTATTAATCTTCCCCACTCCCTACCTCCTCATTTCTACCCTCATACAGCAGAAATTACTGGCTCGGTAGTTTTGGGTGTGTAGTCGAATATTTGGCGACGATGCCGGAAATCTCCGGGTTGTAAAGCCTCAGATAATTCCAGTAATTGCCAAATACTTGCCGCACATAATTTTTAGTTTCATCAAAGGGAATTTCTTCAACAAACTCATCTGGATCTTTTGTAGTTAGAGTTTGCAGCCATTTGGAGACGTTGCCAGGGCCAGCATTGTAACTGGCGATCGCCAGCAATGAGTTATTGTTATATTGATCGTGGGTATGACCCAAATACCATGTACCCAGCATGATGTTATCATTGGGATTTTCTAAGTTTATTGTTTTGAAATCCACCTTGATTTGTGGGGCGATCCATTTAGCTGTACTCGGCAACAGCTGCATTAAGCCAGTAGCATCAGCGACAGATTTGATTTTTGGCTCAAACCGTGACTCTTGACGCATCAGAGCAGTTACTAGCAGAGGATTGAGTTGACGCTCAGTAGACCACTTTTCAATCTCTCGGAGATAGGGAATTGGATAACGGGCTTGCCAGTAGGTGATTTGTTTACTCAGAGTCTGATATTGGGCAAGTTCCGCTGGTATTTCCCGGTCTTCCAATTTAGAAATTTTGTCAATTCCGATGAGATTTTCTCCCTTAGCCTGTCGGATCAACCCTTCAGTAAATTGCTCTATTACCGTTGGCTGAATTTTGTTCTGAAATTCTGTTTGCCATTGTAACCAGGCATCGCGGTCTTGACCCAGCAGATACAATTCTTTGAAAGTTTCAGAACCAGCAGGCGGTACTGGGCGCTGGGGTGTGATTACTTCCGGGTTCATGACGCGCACATTGTCAAAATTGCCGACATTTAGCCCCAACATTGTCGCGGCTCGCCATGCATAGTAAGAGTAAGGAAACTGGCTAATCACATACTCATAAGCAGTTTTAGATTCTTGCTGTTTCCCCAGTGAAGCTGCCCATTTCCCTACCCAAAAACCTGCTCTTGGAGCCAAAATACTATTGGGGTTGTTGGTGACAATTGGTTCTGCCCATTGCCAAGCACCGACGTAATCTTTGGCATTGGCTTTATCTTGGGCGATTTTCCAGCGGTACTCTGCTGCTTCATCAGAATTACCGTATTTGGCTATGAGTAATTGCCACGCCGCGCTAGCTGACTTTTGATCCTTGAGAGTTTGGAGAGTTTTGGCTTTTTGTACCAGTGCAGTACCAGCTTGTTTGGGAAATTTACTAACTACCTGATCGAGATAGGGTAAGCCGTCTTTAGCTGTTTTTGCGGTTTCTGCTAACCGCAGTAGAGCATTCCCAGTTTCCTCAGTATTGGGAAATTGCTGCACCACTTGTTTATAGGTGGCGATCGCTTTTTCTTTATCTTTGCCTCCTACCTGTAAGCCCCGGGCAGTACGGTAAAGGTTGCGCGATGTTTTGGGTGCTTTGGCATAAGCATCCGCCGCTTTCGGAAATTGACTATTTTCCCAATAGCTGGTACCAATGAGTTCCCAGTCTTCGGGTTTGAGCGTGGGCTGTTTTACTAGCTGATCCAAAACACCCACTATACCCGGTTGATCGTAGGCATATTTAGCTAATATCAACTGTAATTGTGGCTGATTGGGATTTTCTTGCAAGCGTTTGCGGATAATTTCCCAAGTCAGAGGATTGGAAGGAAATTGAGCGATCGCGGTTTCTTGTTGCTTCGGTTGAGCAATTAGATATAGCGCTTTCACGGCGGCCGCTTCTTTGGGATACTGTTTCAGCACCCTTTGCCTAAGATCCGAAGCTTTGCCGTCCTCACCCAGCATATCCTCTGCCTGGGCTTGTTTCAGCAAAATGTAGGGCGCGAGGATGGGATAGTCTTTCTCTAGTCCTTGGAGTAAAACTAGAGCTTTTTGCCCTTGGGTTCTTTCAATATAATCACTCGCCAAAAGATAACGAGCGCGATTTCGGTCTGGCGAGCGCGATTCTTGGGCGATCGCTGCTAGTTTTGCCGCCCGTTCTGGCAGCGATTGCGATATCAGCCCAAAGACGACTGATTGGGCAATACTACCGTCTGATCTTTGCTCTGCTTTGTTCTGACTCAGTTTGAGCCATTTACCCAGAGACTTGCCAATCTCAGGTGCTGATACCATTGCCCCAGCTAAAAAGGCAAACAGTGCTGCACCCACAATTATCGAAATTTGCTTTTTCTGTAGTTTCTTCAGCATGAATACCCGCTGAAAAGTTCCGGTGAATTTCTTGAAACTCTAGCACTCCTAACCATCAGTGTTACCAATTTTTAATTTTAGATTTTTAATTTTATGTAGAAAAATACTAATTTTCAATCCTACAATTGGTAGTACTGAGTAATTAGCACATATTAGATACTATTACATCTATACTTGGATATATCTTCAAGGTTGTAGGAGGTAGCTCTTCACTTGGGGATTTGACTCCTACGGATTTGGAACTACTGAACTCTCGTACCCCTGCGGGAAGCTGAGGCAACAGTCCGAGTCTTAGAGGATGTTTGAAAAGTGTTTGACTGTGATTTTAATTGCGTTGTTACCCCCCTTAGTCCCCCCTTGTAAAGGGGGGAAACAAGAAAAATCCGGTTCCCTCCCCTTGTAAAGGCGAGGGTTAGGGAGGGGTAAAAATATTTGATACATTAATCACGACTTTTAAAACATCCTCTTAAACCCTTCCTCAATAAATGGAATTCGTTGCCACCACTTGGGCGCAATTTCCAGGTCATTAGCTGCTGCGCTTTCACCTAAAGGGGGATTTCAAAGCCTCTCCTCGCAACGGGGCTACGGTGTACACACAAATAAATGATTTAATTATCCCAAATCTCATTTTGTCGGGTGTGTTATCGCGTCAGCGTAACGCACCGTCAGAGATTTTCGCGGCGTTAGGACTTTAGTCCTAAGAGGATGTTTTAAAAGTCCTCTTGTCGGTATCAAAACATTTTAGATCCCCCTAAATCCCCCGATAAATTGGGGGACTTTGATTCCGGTTGCCCCCCTTTTTAAGGGGAGCCAGCGCGGTCTTGGGGTCTCCCCAAGTGGAGCGACTGGCGTGGGTTAGGGGGGATCAAAGTGCCTAAAATCACAGCCAAATACTTTTAAAACATCCTCTAATGCACCCTACCAAATTAAAGCTAATGTGGAGCAGGTTTTCCGATTTGTGTGTACACCGTAGCCTAAACAGGCAAAAGAATAGACCTCTTGCAAAAGTCCCCTAACAGCCCACCCCCAGCCCCTCCCCGCTTGCGGGGAGGGGAGACTTTGACGTAAGTCAAAGGCGGGGTGGGGTGCTTTTTTTGATTTCTGCAAGAAGTCTAATGGAATCGGGGTTTTTAGTATACTTTAAGACTTGACAAACATCCTCGAAATCCCCCATTGATTTTATTCTGAATTCTGACTTCTCATTTAAGTTTTTCGTGAGCAGCCAAAATAATTTTTTCGGTTTCTTCCCAGCTAATACATTTGTCAGTTACAGAAACACCATATTTTAATTCTTCTTGTTTACCAGTAATTGGTTGACTACCTTCATACAAATGCGATTCCAGCATCATGCCAACAATTGATGTATTACCATCCACTATTTGGTGAATAATATTTTCTAAGACAGCACCTTGTAATTTGTAATCTTTATTAGTATTGCCGTGGCTACAGTCGATCACAATTCTCGGTGGTAAATTTGCCTTTTTTAATTTCTCTTCTACCAGTTTGACATTTGCTGGATCAAAGTTGGGTTGACTACCACCCCTTAAAATTACATGACCATAGCCATTACCTTTAGTTTGAAAGACGCTGACCTGTCCGTTTTGATTAATTCCCAAAAAATTATGCGGGTTTCCAGCTGATTCTAGGGCATTCAAAGCTACTTGAATATTACCGTCAGTACCGTTTTTAAAACCTACAGGCATCGAAAGCCCACTTGCCATTTCGCGGTGAGTTTGTGATTCAGTTGTGCGTGCGCCAATGGCAGACCATGTAATCAGTTCACTGATGTATTGAGGTATGATTGGATCTAGGGCTTCTGTGCCAGCAGGTAATCCCAACTCTGTAATTTTTAATAGTAGCTCTCGTGCAATTAATAAACCATTCTCGACATGGAAAGAATCATCCATATCTGGATCGTTAATTAACCCTTTCCAGCCTACAGTTGTTCTTGGTTTTTCAAAATACACTCGCATAATTAGTAGCAGGTTATCCTTGACTTGCTCGGCCAAGATTTTCAACCTCTCAGAATATTCGAGTGCTGCTTTTGGGTCGTGGATTGAGCATGGGCCAACTACTATAAATTTCCTGCGATCCTGAAAATCTAGGATATCTTCTATTTCCTGCCTATATGCTAAAACTCTTTGCTCGGCTAATTGTGTTAAAGGTAATTTTGACTTGACTTCATTGGGAGTTAATAAAATGCGATCGTTCTCAATGTTAGCGTTGTCGATATTACTATTAAATAATTTGTTGTGCATGGGGATGCTCTGGCAATTCTATATACGCACTTCAACTCAAAAGTGTAACACAAACCCATGAGATTTTAAAATAGCTTATTTTCTGCTTGACAAATTTCTAATTAGACTGTAAGTGAATAAGATAATATAATAACTGAAAAAGGGGAAATATTTTCCCCTTTTCTTTGCTATCGGACTACTGAGTGAGTGGTAGTGTATATCATTACTGCCATACAAATACTTTGGCTTCGTATGGCCCCAAGTCAATTATGATGCCATCGTCACCAGCTTCGACATCATAATTGCCTGTCCACTCGTGCCATGTACCAGCACTAGGAAAGTTAGGAACATGATAGCCTGCTAGCAAGTTTTCTGAGAAATTTGCTATTACGACTACACGAGAACCTTCATCATTCCAACGAGTATAAGCTAATACTTTTGCCTCTGCATTTTCGTGGATAAAATCAATATTTTCCGTGTAGAGAGCATGATTGCTTTTACGCAGGTTGGTCAAACCTTTGTAGGATTCAAATAAACTCCGATTTAAATCATTCCCTAACAGCGTCCAATCGATTTTGGATGATTCAGGTTGTTTAGGTTTATACTCGCCAAATTCTTCTCCCATCCAAATCAAAGGTACGCCAACAGCAGTCATTAGAATGGCTACTCCTAATTTAACCCGCCTAAAGGCTTCTTCGTCAAAAATCTCACGGTTCCCCAGTTCAACCATGACATGGTTATGGTCGTGGTTGGTGAGATAATTTACTACATTGGTGGCACCCAAAAAACCTTGGCGTTTGCAGTCAATGACATCTTTGAGACGCTCTAAATCAAATGTATCACCGCAAATGTGTTCTAGAATACAGTGATAAAAACTGTCATGCCAGCAACCATCCATTGGCCCATCTACATTGGTAATGCTGGTAGTTTCAGGAATGTGTTCGGCAACATTGTAAAAAGGCTTCATGCTAGCAGTTTTTTTGGCTTCCTGAACAATCCAGTGCATGAAGTCGTAGTTAGCAATTTGCCGCGCGGCATCATAGCGAATACCATCAAGATGATATTCTGATATCCAAAAACGGATTGCCTCACCAGTAAATTTCCAGGCTGGATGAATATCTAATTTTTCATCATAATGTTCGTAATTAAACTCAGGCCCCCAATTATTATCAGGATCACGAGGTTCATGATGATACCAATAATCGTGGTCAATTTGTGTTAAAGGAGCAGATGCTTCTGAGTGGTTATAAATACCGTCAAGAATTACACGAATACCTTTGCCGTGACACTCATCAATCAAATTTTTCAACTCAGCCGTAGAACCATAACTTGATTCTGTTGCAAAGAAGTGGCGCGGATTATAACCCCAGCTATAATCACCAGGATATTCTTTAAGTGGCATCAACTCAATAGCGTTGATTCCTAGTTCACACAAATAATCTAACTTTTCAATGACGTGTTTGTACTTACCTCGTGCATAAGGATCATCCTCGCCACCAGAAAAGTCACCGACGTGCAATTCATAAATTACTAATTCGTGGTCAGCAGGTAAAGGTTTATCATCATGTTGCCAAACATAAGTATCCGTAATCTTTTTCCCATCTTTAACCCGGATAACACCATCGTCTTTTCCACTTTGTTCATCTATATCAGTTGCATAAGGATCTGTAACATCAACCCATTGTTCTGGTTCAAAAAACCATGAATTTGACTGGATGCGAAATTTATATTTATAAACGCCATCTTCTAGTTCAACACTTGTGCGGAAATAACCATCATCACCTCTTTCCATTGGAATTTCTTGCCAATCAGAAAAAGAACCAATTAATGCGGCTCCTTTGTTGTAAGGTGCAAATAAATTAAATTCAATCGGCTTTGCCATAGAAGTGTTTGTAAGATCAAGGGTTGATAGATATATTCTCTGATGCTCAATTGAATTTGCAAATAGCTCTAGAGAAATAATTAGCTCGAGAGTGCTTCTATCTTCAGGAATAACTTATAATTTTTTTATAAAAGTTAACCATAGTTTTTTGATTTTTGGCTGTTTATAGCATTTTTTTGTTGACTAAAGTGCAGATTTACTATATTAAAAACATTACTATAAAACTAATAGTTTTTATAAGATTATAATACAGCAGATATTCGGTAAAAATAGGATATTTTTTTGCCAAATATCTACTATAAAATTACTCTTTCTTGTTGTTAGTTTGTTGCAAATAACTTAACAACCAATTCGCCGCCGTTGCCCTACGAGTTTGCCGCGGCCCAAATTCCCCAATTTTGTAACCTTTGAAACCCAGTTTTTCTTTTAGCATTTGTTTATTTTCAACAGGAATGGAACGAGTCAACTTGACAGTTGCGGGGCGAGATTCAATGAAATCTGGTGGTTGTGGGTACTCATTCTGCCATTCTGGTGCAACTTGGCTAGTGTCCCATTGTGCAATTGAGGAGTCATAGCGATAGCCTAAATAATGCCATAGCAACTGGTTGACTGTGGCATCATTAAGTTTATCGTCAAGAATTGCCAAAATTGTTTCTGTATTAAGTGGTGGCAGGTTAGACATAAACAATTCAAAATTCCAAGTGGAAAAACTGACTACTGATTAAATTACAGCAGTTTTTAGGTATTTAAACTACAACTTAGATGGGGAGTGGTGTATTTCAATTACTTGAAAAGCGCTAGAAATGTACAAAAGTTAGTAGGTAGTAAGAAAGATCGGGATTAATTTCGCGAGTTGGAGTTAAAAACAGATTGTGTATACACAAACTAGGTAGACTGGAAATCGTAAAGATTAGACCAGTCTATGCAGAATTCCACAGCACTGCCAAAGATCATTCGTGCCCATGTATTCATTTCTGGCCGAGTCCAAGGAGTGGGCTATCGCTACGCCACTGTAGATACAGCTAGGCAGTTGGGATTAAGCGGTTGGGTGCGGAATCTTCCCGATAGTCGAGTAGAGGCAATCTTTGAAGGGGGGCGAGAGATTGTAGATAACATGGTTCGCTGGTGTCACTCTGGGCCACCGGCTGCTGTGGTTAAAAATGTTGTGGTTGAATATGAAGTACCGGAAGGGTTGCGGGGATTTGAAGTTAAGCGGGTTGAGTAGGGAGTTAACAAGGGCACAGGAAAGAAAAACTTTTCCTACTGATCCCTTGAAGCAGTTAACCGCCTGTGAAAAATTTTGATTACAATGCAGATGTCCACTAGATGGCGTGCTGTCTATCCAGGTAAATCCAGAAGATACTAAATGAGTAATCAATTAAAAGACTACAATCCCAGTGGCGTAGGTGAAATAAATGGCAACCTCTTAGGTTTGCCTTGCGATTATGAGTCTGCAAACTTGATTGTCTTTGGTGTGCCGTGGGAAGTCACTGTTTCTTATGGTGCTGGCACTGCTAATGGCCCACAGCGAATTCTAGATGCTTCGACTCAACTAGATTTGTTCGATTTTGATAACCCCGATGGTTGGAAGCAGGGAATTTTCATGGAGGAAATTCCCCAAGATATTTTAGAGAAGAACACATACTACCGTGCTTTGGCAGCAAAAATTATCGAGCGATTAGCCCAAGGTAAACAACTCTCAGATACACCAGATTTAACATCTGTCCTGACAGAAATTAATCAGGCTGGTAAACAGGTTAATCAATGGCTGTTTGAAAATTGTCAGGCAGCAATAAATAATGGTAAGCGAGTTGCAGTCATTGGTGGAGATCACAGTTCGCCTTTAGGTTATTTCCAAGCATTAGCAGCTAAATACCCAAACTATGGCATTTTGCACATTGATGCCCACGCAGATTTACGCGATGCTTATGAGGGATTCGAGTTTTCCCATGCATCGATTATGTTTAATGCGATGAAAATGCCGCAAATTTCTAAGTTAGTGCAGGTAGGTTTGCGTGATATTAGTCATGATGAAGTGCAAATGATTGACCAATCTGATAGTCGCATTATTGCTTATTACGACCCAGCTATTAAGCAAAAGCTTTACTCTGGCATAACTTGGATTGATTTATGCCGAGAAATTATCAGTCATTTACCTGAGTATGTTTATATTAGCTTTGATGTAGATGGTTTAGATCCAAAACTCTGTCCGAGTACAGGTACTCCTGTTCCAGGTGGGTTGGAATTAGAGCAAACATTTTGTCTGTTCCGGGAATTGGTCAATAGTGGGAGAAAAATTATTGGCTTTGATATCTGCGAAGTCGGTGATGCGGAGTGGGATGGTAATGTAGGAGCGCGGGTAGTTTACAAGTTGGCAAATTTGATGGATTTATCAAACAGAATTTAGGAGTCAGGAGTCAGAATTTAGAGTGAATTGGAATCAGATTGGCGGAAAAATAAACGGGTTTAAGCACGGGGCTAACTGCTCAATTGATTGTTTTCGAGGTAAAGCTTTTGCAGGTTGATGAGTTGGACAATCCAACTACTTAGTGAAGCCTGAGCTTCTGAGTTCTTAGTTGATTGCCGTAGGACTATAGGGCGTTTTGATTGAGTGCATTTTCATCCAGTATTTGTATAAGGAACAAACAATCAGTACATCAACGTCTGTCTATATATAGCGGTTCTCAGTTGAGTGAGGTACAAGAACCCCACCCCCAACCCCCTCCCCGCAAGCGAAGAGGGGACTATGATCTATCTCATCTGATTAGGAAACGCTGTATCTGTTTCCGAACACAAATACTAAACTAATTCTAACTGCTGAAGTTTTGGAATTATATTCTTTATTGTCTATTAGTGGCTGGATACTATTTATTTGTTCTATCTTACTATGAAAATCATGCTGAAAAACTACTTTAACACCAATCAAGCGCGAATTTTCACTGCTTTGATTTTGACTGGAATTTTGTCTGTTGCTAGCGGTTTAACACTTGTCAAAGGTGCTACGGGCGCTTCTGCGAATTTCTCCCTAGAAACAAGCAATGAAGTTCTCAAAGACAATATTAAACCAAACCGTTTGCCACGTCCAGTAGCTAACGCCGTACTGCGAGATTTAGCCCGCAGACAGGGAATTTTTACTAGACAACTGCAAATTATTGATTACAATCAACAGACTTGGCGCAATGGTTGCTTGGAATTGCCTCAAGCTGATGAAATCTGCACGCAAGCGTTAGTTACTGGTTGGCGGATTGTAGTATCTAATGGCAAAGAAAACTGGATTTATCATACCAATAACAATGGGCGATCGCTACGTTTAGCTTCGGCAAATACTCCCTCAGAAAATCTGCCAGATAAATTACCTGCATCTGTAAAAAATGCGGTTTTACAAGCCGCATCCAGACGTTTGCAACAGCCAATTTCTCAGTTAACCATTATTGAGGTTCAACAGCAAACTTGGAGAGATAGCTGTTTAGAATTAGCTAATGCTGATGAATTCTGTACCCAAGCTTTAGTATCAGGCTGGCGGGTGGTTGTTGGTGCGGTTGACCAAACCTTAGTTTATCATACCAATCAAACAGGTTCCGCACTCAGGCTGAATCAAAAGGCTAACGAAAATACACTGGCCCCTGTACAAATTCCAGCTAGTGAGTTACCACCACCGTTAGATCGAGATATAGTATTTCGCCAAATTTCCAGTGGGGGTTTTGCTGGCAGAACCTACCAGACTGTTTTACTCAAAGATGGGGGACTGATTCGCGTGCGGATTGGTGATGCTAATGATTCTGAACGTAGTGTTCGCCGCGTTTCTGTGCAACAAGTACAACAATTTGTGCGATCGCTAGAACGTTCTAAGTTTAGTAAATTTCGGAATTTGAGTTACCCAGCCCCCAGTGGTGCTGCTGATTATATCACCTACACCCTCACCAGCCAAGAAGGTACGGTTAAGTACAACGATATTTCTCAAAATAACCTGCCGAAGAATTTACAGACAGCAATTAAAGCTTGGAATCAAATCGTAGCCAGCGCCCAATCATAAACCTTATTGATGGAATTTAAGAATACAAAGAGTGGAGGATACTCTGCGGGATCTTGCTACAGACTCGCCACTCTCTTACAAAGTGACGGGTTTGAAATTTCCTAGTGGCGATCGCGCTATCTTGAAAGATGAACTTTCAAGATAGCGAAAATAATGTGCAGCTTCACAGAGAATTGCTATAACCTAATTCGCCGTTTTGTAAAATACCACATAGGATTAAAATTAAAGATGAAGACAACTATTAAATATAAGCTGCTTAAAAATCAATATTGTATTTAATTGTCAATCCTCCAAAAGAAGTATATTAAAAATATTAATCAAGCTTATTTAGTTTAAAATGATGGGTAAGCAAGTTTTTAGTAAGGACTAAAAACCCTCAAAACTAGCTTGACAAAGTACTAGTACAGCACGACGGAAATCCAGCTACCATCTTAATTAACCAGAGAAGTTGCTCTAAACAACTTGTTAAAGGTAGGCAAACTTCCGCCATAGTGAACTAGTCGTTTTCGCTCAACCATAGTGGATTGATGTGAAAAAATAGCAAACTTAATCAATTAATATCAATTTTAGTAAAAAAACTAAGTAATAATAACTTCTACAAATTTTGGCCAAACAGGCTTGTATATTAATCAAACATTTGAAAGAATAGCTAAAATAATCACTAGTAGTGCTAAATTATTAATTGTTAGTTATGCTGAGTTATTAATTTTCACTATGATGATAGCGTCATCTAGCAAAAATTAGAGGTTTTATCTTCCTATCGCTTAAAATCTTCTCTTTCCTGAGAATCTTCCTTTTAAAGATAAGTCTAAAGCCTGTTTCTATACCATAATGAAAGACCAAGTACTAAATCGGATTTTTAACAAACCTTCTTTTTACCTTAAGTTTGAACGCTTGGAACTGGATGATAATTTCTGCATCATAGATACATCCGAACAAGTACAACGGTTTGCAGAATATCCTGATGAGGTGCTACGGGGAAAAGATATCCGGCTAAGTTTTCCAGAGTTGATCGGACTTGAAGATATGTTAAAAGCTCTCCTACAAGGGGAGCAAAAACTGTTTGAATTACAAGCAATTGAACGATATTTTGAGCATAAATTGCATCTATATATAGATATATATATTATCGGTGAACAGCAGGAAAATAAATTAATACTCTTGATTGAAGATGTTACAGATAGGCTTGTTTTAAAGCAAAAATTAGCACAACAAACTAAGAAAACTAATCTGCTATCGAGTGCTTTAATCTCATACAAAAATTACATTGAACAAGTAATTACTTCAATGGCAGATGCTTTGTTAGTAACCAGTAATTTAGGAAAAATAAAAAAAGTCAATCGTGTTGCTCAAGAATTATTTGGTTTTCGGGAAGAAGAATTAATTAATCAACCAATATCACTGATAATTGATGATGAACAACTGCTAATAAACGCAATTTATCAACATTCTTATTTGAAGCGAAGTTCACAGAATATAGAAGTAGTTTGTCGAACAAAAACTAGAGAAAAGTTGTTGATTGCTTTTTCTTGCTCAGTGATTGTGAAAAAAACAGAAGGACTAGAAGATATTGTCTACATTGGTCGGGATATTACTGCTTGGCAACGCCGGGAACAGCGTACAAGTGCCCAGTATGCTATTACTCGCATATTATCAGAATCACAGAGCATAAAGCAGGGAATTCCACAAATTTTGCAGTCGATTTGTCAAAACTTGGGATGGGATTTAGGCGAACTTTGGACAGCAAGCCAATATATTGGCACTTCGGTACAGGGAGATAGCCTCAATGCAGTACTAAGGTGTGTGGAAATTTGGTCAAGTCGAGTAATTTCGGCGCGAGAGTTTAAAGCAATCACCTGGCAAGCTACCTATACACCTGGTGTTGGCTTACCTGGTCGAATTTGGATCAGACGTTTGCCCTTGTGGATTAAAGATATCACAGTAGATGGAGATAAAAGGCGATCGCTACCTGCTGCTGAGGCTGGATTGCACGCAGCTTTTGGCTTCCCGATTTTAGACGATAGTGAAATCTTAGGAGTGATGGTTTTTTTTAGCCGGGAGTTACAACCAAAAGATAAAGATTTATTGCAAATGATGGGTTCTATTGGTAGCCAAATTGCCCAGTTTATCAAACGTAAACAAGCAGAAAATGCTCTTGTAGAAAGTGAAGAACGATATCGAGATTTATTTGAAAATGCTAATGACTTGATTCAATCCGTCAATCCATCTGGTCATTTTTTGTATGTCAATCGTGCATGGCGAGAAACTTTAGGATATAGCGAAGCTGAAATTGCGAATATGAGTGTTTTCGATATTATACATCCAGAGTTTAAACAACACTGTTTGCAAAGATTTTATCGCGTGTTGTCAGGAGAAAAGTTGGGGGAACTAAAAGCCGCATTCGTTACTAAAGACGGTCAAACAATCTTTTTAGAAGGTAACATTAACTGTAAATTTGTCGAAGGTCATCCAGTTGCGACTCGCGGCATTTTTCGGAATGTCACCCAGCGACTAGCAGCAGAAGAAGCGTTGCGCCATCAGCAGAAAGAAACCGAACGTTTATTGCTGAATATTTTGCCAGCCGCAATTTCTAAAGAACTGAAGGAACCACCAGCTAGCATTGCCGAAGACTTTGCTGATGTCACCGTTTTATTTGCAGATATCGTCGGCTTTACCGAAATTGCTACTTCTATGAGTGCAATTCAACTGCTGAACTTACTCAACCCAATTTTCTCAGCTTTCGATCGCCTCACCAAACAACATGGTTTAGAGAGAATCAAGACCATTAATGATGCTTATATGGTAGTAGGCGGCTTGCCCATACACCGCCCAGATCATACTGAAGCGATCGCTCTGATGGCACTGGATATGCAAACTGCGATCGCTCTATTTAATACTGAGAATAACCAAAATTTCAGCATCCGTATCGGCATCCATAGTGCTTCCGTAGTGGCGGGAGTAATTGACGTGAACAAGTTTACTTATGATCTCTGGGGAGACACGGTAAACATCGCTAGCTGTATTGAATCCCAAGGGATTGCTGGTAAAATCCAGGTTACAGAAGATACTTATAAGTGCTTGTGTGATGAATTTTTATTTGAAAAACGAGGCGAAATCGAAGTTAAAGGCAAAGGGAAAATCACAACTTATTTGTTGATTGGACGGAAGTGAGAAAAGGGGAGTGGGGCATATTAAAACTCCCTATTCCCTATTCCCTATTCCCCTAATGAGTATTCGGAATCAACCGCCCACAGGGATAAGTCGCTGTTGGCTGTGAAGCATTTTCAGCAACCGCTGCTGGAACCTGATCCGATGGTCGGGTTTTGGCTGCTAGATAATCTTTTTGCAGTTTCTCCAAAATGGCTTCTCGCCTGTCGTACACACGCTTCAGGGGACGAGGCTGGCACTTATTCAAGACGTATGCTGTCACCAGTGGTAGAGCGATCGTGCTATCGGTATAACAAACGATTGTGTTAGGTAACTCCTCCGGGTCAATCTTACCCCAACTGACGGCTTCCGATGGGGTCGCCCCAGATAAACCGCCTGTATCTGGACGCGCATCGGTAAATTGCACAAAGTAATCGTGTCCTCGTTCTTCTAGTCCTAAGACTTCGTGAAGTTGCGGTTGGGTTTGTAGCAAAAAGTTTTTAGGACTGCCGCCACCGAGAATTACAGCTGCACTTTTACCACCTGATTCACGGGCATTATATGCGATCGCAGCTGTCTCATTTACGTCAATTGATGGATCTATCACCAACTGCGAACCTTCCAACGCTAAAGCCGCCACGTTCATCCCAATTGAGCTATCTCCTGGAGAAGACGTATAAATCGGTACGCCATATTCATAAGCTGTAGCTAACAAGCAGGAATGCTGCACACCCAATTGCTTTTCTACTTCTCGGACATATTTACCTAGTAAATGGTGAAACTCAGCCGTTCCCATCCGCTTCTGAAACGCTTCTCCTTGCAGAATCTTGCGGATGAACGCATCAGTTTCTAGCAGCACATCGTAACCAAAGATAATGTCATAAATGCGGATCGTGCCTTCTTGACGCAGTTTCACATCATCCAAAAACGGATTACCAGCAAAGAGTTCAAAACCCAAACCATAGTGCATATCGTGGTAAAGATTTGCACCAGTGCTAATCATCCAGTCAATAAAGCCGTTGCGAATTAAGGGTGCAAGCGCTGAAACCCCGAATCCTGCTGGCGTCATCGCACCGGAAAGACTAACTCCCACCGTGACACCTTCCGTTAGCACATCACGACTCAGTAGTTGACAGATTTCCCGCAACCGCGCTGAGTTGTAAGCGGTGAAATATTGATCAATCAAGTCCACCACATTGATATCATTTGATATAGGTGTAGGTGCGATTTTTTGACCCAGCTGTTTAGACATTTTGGTACTCCCGAACAGTAAACTCGCCGAATCTAATGTTATCTAGCTTTCAGGCAAAGTGACAGCAATACTTTTTGATCACTACCTTGAAAAAGCAAGTGGGGAGTAGGAAAAGAAAGCTTTTTCAGCTTATAATCGCTCCTGACCACTCATCGCTAGCAAGTAATAACGCTACTTGCTCTGGCTCTAAATTTGTCACCCGATCGGGTGTAAACAGTGTTGCTCCTAACTTTGCTGCTAGAGTGTCTGCGGGTAATGGCTCAAACGATCGCACTCGAAGTAAGCTTCGTTGTTCAGTTGCGATCGCTTCACAGTGTTGCCTAAATTCCGGCGATAGTCTTTGGATTAATGACATATCTTTAAGGATCTTGCTTCAATTCGCCATTATTTTGAGACAAATCGCGGTACGCTGCTTTAACTAGGAGTGGACAAAGGAATTTGATGGTAATGGGAAAGCAGATCAGGTGAATAGTGTTTGCGATCGCTTTCTTGAAAACATGGCCATAATTCCTACTAATTGGAATTGGCAACCTATTACTCCAAAAACGCTCATTCAAAACATCAATGCTGAAAAAGGACTGGGATTCCAAGCCATTCCTAGTTTCTTGGCAACATTGCTGCATGAAAAAAAATGTGTTATTCGCTCCGGGCAGAGAGAGCAAGAAATAATGCATTTAGGCAAACAACTAATCAAGGATCACTTATGCATTCTTGGTATAGAAGTTTGAGGGATTTACGCTCTGTTGTTTTCCAAAAGGGACAAAAAAAAGCCATTTTTTCTAGCTAATTGCCTTCTTTTTTTTCAACCATATTCCCAATAAACCAGCAGTAACTACTATTCCTCCAATAGTTGATGGCTCAGGTATCGGTTTTACACTCACATTATCCAAGTATAAAAATGCGTGTCTATCCACATTCCCAAACTTTAACTCTGTGGATGATGCGTCTGCCGTAAAATTGAACTTATATGGCGTGTATGCTTGAAAAGAAATGTTTTTTTGATCAAAAATATTATTTCCACCTACAAATGTCTGAAATTCATTATCAAGATCAGGAGCTTCAGCTATAGATGCTAAATAATAACTAAGTTCATATTGCTGACCAGGTTGTGTAGAAAGTGTCTGTGATATGTAGCTAAGGTCTATAAATCCACCAAGTGATAAGCCTTGATTACCACTTTGAGGAAAATTGCTAATTCTAGTTCCTGATGTATCCATCGGATCGCCAAACTTAGTCCATCCTGTAACATTAGTATTTGTCATGCTGGGATTATTAGGATCTACGAGGGGGTCGAGTTCAAATCCTCCGTTAAAAACAAGGTCTCTAGGATCTAGGACATAGTTAGGATCATATTCTGCTTGTGCTACTGGAATATAAGTACCAGTAATTACAGCAGTGCTAGCTAAGGTAGTAGTGAAACTAAAAATAATAATTGAGATTTTTTTTGTTAACTTCATGAAACTTGACTCCAAATAATTTCCCATGACAACAATTAAAAAAAGTTGATAGTTATACCCATGCTGGCTCTAAGTAGTATCAATAAAATTAAAAACTTTATTCTGGTTTATAAGAGTTATCTATAGATGTGGATAATGATTCATACACCCAAGGCAATGTTTCTCAATAAACCCATAATGGAGTTTTTTAATCAGATGAATTTTAGTAGTATTATCGATACTATAGAGCCAGACACTGCTTGAACTTTTACTACTTTATCAAGCTAGTTTTTCGGGTTTTAGTAAAGATTTTAGTTTTAGATTATAAAGGACTAAATTCCTTACGTAAGAACTTACTTACCCATCAATTTAAACTTGACAGACTTCTACCTATGATTTATTCATCTCCATCATCTATCACTTCATTCCCATATTTTTTTCTTTGATGTAAAGGTGTAGCTTTGACACTCACATCATCCAAATATAAAAACGCATACTTGGCTTTCGAGCCAAACTTTATCTCAGTGGATCTTCCTTTTGCTTTAAAATTTAACGTGTATTGCGTATAGGGTTGGTAAGGAGTATTCTTTTTCACAGAAACATTTTCTCCACCTACAAAAACCTTAAATTTATTCTTCAGATCAGGTGCTTCTTCTGTGGATGCGAAATAGTAAGTAAGTTTGTAGTCTTGACCAGGAAGTGTAGGGATAGTCTGTGATATGTAGCTAATGGCTGAAAAGCCACCGAGGGATAATCCCTGCTTACCAGTATTAGGAAAATTGTCAATTTTAATACCTGATGTATCTATAGGATCACCAGATTTAACCCATCCTGTAACATTAGGATTTGTAGTGTCGGGATTATTAGGATCTACGAGAGAGTCGTATTCAAATCCCCCGTTGATAATCAGTTCTTGTCCTTCCGCTTGTGCTACTGACTTATAAGTATTGGTAATCACAGCAGTATGAAGGAAAGCAGTAGTCAAACTACAAACAATAATTGAGAGTTTTTTAGTGAACTTCACAAGACATGACTCCAAATAGTTCAAAATTCACGACAATGAGTACTTGATTGATTTACTTTGTGGTATTAAGGCAGAATAAACCCGTAAGTATTTTTGAAGATATTCTGAGCAGTACTACCACTTAAGTAGTTAGAAAAACTCTGTGCCGTCGATAAAACTGTAGTTCTGGTGAGTATACCCAGTGGATAAACAATCGAATCGCTCTCTGTTGTGAGGGCAGTTTGTACGACTCTTACCTTGTTAGAAATGGCAGCATCAGTTTTGTAAACAGCACCTGCGTTGATGGTTTTATTTACACCTCCAACTACAAGAGTTTTATTTTCAACAGCAGTTAAAACGTTACGCACATTACTAGCACGGTATAATTTAGGGCTGAGAGTAGTGAAAATACCTCGGCTAGTGAGAACTTGTTTGGCATAATTTCCTGCTGGCACAACTGGAGGAGTACCTGTGTAGTCACCGATGGCAATACCAGTAATGTTGGCATTGGTCAAACCATTGAAGCTAGTGAGAGCAGCACTACCAGCACTAACGGGAGGTGTCGTAGGAGCAATCAAAACTAGACGGTTTTTGACAACGTTTTTACGGCTACCTGCAACCAATTTACTTGGGGTTGAATTCTGCAATACATCTATTTGGTTGGTAGCAGCAGAAATGAAAATATCTGCTGGCGCTGCTGCTTGTATTTGGCTCAGTAAGGTACCAGAAGCACCAAATGTATAAACAATGTTGACGCCTGGGTTAGCATTTTGGTACTGAGTTTTAATGGCATTCAGTGCGTTTGTTAAGCTGACAGCCGCATACACGTTAAGTGTGGTTACAGAGCTTGCTGGCGATAAATTGACGAACTGCAAGCCTATTACCAGCATCATGCTGCTAACTGCTGTAGCAATCCAAGCAATAAGTCTTCTTCTGTTCATGAAAGTTATAGTTTGGGGAAAATATTACCTAAAAGTCTCATTGTTGACATACCTGAGTTACACACAGGCAACGGAAAAAGCAACCACAGAGATGGCTGAGAATATGGATAAATTGGAGCTAGAAAGGGTTTTGGCGTAAGTCCCACGCATCATAAATTTTGGAAATAAACAGCCAATCACAATTGCTAAAAGCATTAGTTAGTGTGATGGGCCGTTTCTGATTTCCAAGTGGAATTACACAAACAGCGAGTGAAATGTATTTAGTGATGAAATAATATCAGTTAAATACGCCCACTACCAACATTTTTGGTTAGCAAATCCTGACAAAAAGCTAGGAAAAACATAACTATAAATCCTGATGAAACCCAAAAATGCTTTTCAGTCAAAGGTTTTGTAATAAATATACTAGATAGATCCTAAACATCTAAAACCCTGGCTATACCAACAAAATACTTGGCGCTATCTATTTAACTGATTTTTTTGGTAAAGGGAGTGCTGCATTGATATTAGTGAAGAGCGATCGCTCCTACCGCTGTGTCGAAAAAAGAGCGATGCCTGCGACGGTAAACTACGCATCCAGCATTGCTCATAACTCATCCGCCAGGACGATCTACATATAATTCTTTATTTGTATAAAAATATATACAAACCTTTATAATATCAATAAACAAAATGATTTAACATACACCTAATGATAGATAGATTTTATTGAAAAAATAGTTTAGATTTGTAACAAGTTACACAGAACTAGGTAAAACACATGGCCAACATAATTGACACTGCTACTAACAATGGTTCTTTCACAACACTAGTTGCAGCAATCCAAGCCGCTGGTCTGGTAGATACACTTAAAGGTCCTGGGCCATTCACCGTCTTCGCACCCACAGACGAAGCGTTTAAGAAGCTTCCAGCAGGTACAGTAGACGCATTATTGAAAGATCCTGCAAAGCTGAAGAAAATCTTGACCTATCATGTTGTCTCAGGCAAGGTACTGGCTGCTGATGTCGTTAAGCTGAAGACAGCTAAAACAGTTGAAGGTTCAGATGTAAAAATTGACGCTTCTAATGGCGTTAAGATCAATGATGCAACAGTTGCAACAGCAGATGTTGCTGCTGACAACGGTGTCATCCACGTCATTGACACAGTTTTGATTCCTGCATAAGCAAGCTTCAGAATAGCAAATGCTATTTCTGGGGCGGCGACTACCTATAGTCGTTTCTTCATTACAGTCTGGTTGAATGTTTTTTCGTAAACATCAACTACCAACAAATCCATCTAGATCGTGTCTAGATGGATTTATTGTTTTATACGTGTAGAGACATTGCAATTGCTAGCCTCTCTTAATTAGATGTAATTAAATTTTTAGTTTTGCTAAACCCAAATAACGGATACCTTCGGGGGAAATATCAAAACGGCAAGGTAAGACTTCTAAACCGAGAGCGATCGCATCCCGTAATAATTTACCATATACAGGATCTGTGCGATCGCCAGGGGAAAACTCGATACAATCACCGCGATTGATAAAGTAAAGCATCACTGCACGAGTTAGAGGTAGCAGCGCCATTAGTTCTCGCAAGTGCTTTTGTCCTCTTGTAGTCTCCGTGTCAGGAAATAGGGCTAATCTCCCCTCAGATAAAGTTGTATTTTTCACTTCTAAATAAATCGGGCGTTCCTCATCACTCCCCGTCAAGAAAAAATCCACTCGACTTTTTTTATCTAACCCATAAACCACCTCGCCCTTAATTTGGCTGTAGTCGCCCAATTCCGGGAAAAGGTATTTCGCCAAAGCTAGCTTTACCACCCGATTGGGCAAAAAAGTATTTATGCCTACCCAAGTTGGCTCATTGTCATGTACCTGAATTAGTTCTAAAGTGTAAGCCAATTTGCGGTTAAGATTATCGCTTTTAGAAAGCTGTACCGGACTTTGAGGAGTCGATACTCCAGTCATTGGCCCTGTATTGGGACAGTGTGCTGTGACTATTTCGCCAGAAGCAAGTTGAACGTCAGCAAAAAACCGCTTGTAACGCTTGAGTAAAATACCAGGATATAAAGGTGGGTACTTAAATATATACAAAATCAATACTCCTAGCCATTATTCACCTTAAAATGCTCACAGAATGCTCAATTAGCCTACTTTCAGCGTTTGAGCATCAATAACTGGTATAAATTACTACTCAGCAGTTATGCTCAATAAATGCTCATCTTTTCAGGGATAAATCTCTCTCTATCTTATGTGCAAATTTACTTGCAGTAATACTGTGAGTAATCTGAGATACACTCCCAATAGAAAAGCCAGTCCCCCGTTAATTGCGTTTCGGGTTGCTGGCTATCAATTAATTTCGTATCTCAACTATAACTATATATATAAATAATAAGTAAGGGAGATGAGTTGATAACTGTCTCCCTTTTTAGTGTGTATAAGTGAAGCTGATTAATGAAGGTGAATAAATGGGTGAATATGTTCCTATCTCTCAGGTATCTCAAATTACTTGCAGTAATACTCACAGTAAATTGAAATGCTTGATAGATAGACACTAAAAACCCCTTGATTGCTTATTTCAAGGGGTAATTAATGGTTGAATGATAAGGTTTATTTATCTCTGTCCTGAAGTAGCTTGTTGATGAGTTCCTGTTGTTGTCTCAACTGCTCCTCTAGTTGTTCCATCCTGGATTGTTGCTGTACCTGTTGAGTAGTGGTAGCTGGTAACTCAGGGTTAGTTCTACCAGCAAAGATAGCTACATCCTGATAATGCTTGTTCGACACTTCTATCTGATGACCACACCAGTTACTAACTATCTTCTCATCTATCCCTAAGTCAAAAACAGCATGAGTAATGAATGCGTGCCGTGTGTTATAGGGCGATAAGTACTTGGTAAGCTTGCCTAGCTCAATTAATGTTGGAATAATTCCCTTGCTTGCTCTTTTAGAGATAGTTCCCGTACTTCCTTTCCAAAAAAAATAAAAAACACTGTCATCAATTATTTTTCCTTGTTTGCTTTTAAAAACAATATCATTAGATTCACTTTGCGGAATAGATTTTAAAATGTTCCACAATTCACCATTTTTAGGCATAGGGAACTTGCGCGTTAAATCACCTTTATAGCTGTTGTCATTTTTCAAAGGGTAGAATTTTTTAATTCTACTATCATAAGTTCTACGAATTAAAATCCGTTCCTTATCCCATTCAATATCACACCACATCAGTGCAATTGCCTCACCAGTTCTACACCCAGTGAGGAATTTAAACTTTAAAAGATTAAACCAGTGTGGCTTTTTTTTAGCATACTCAAGAATTATTTGCACCTCATCCCATGCGTAAGCTTTCCCCCTATCTAAAACATCGTCATCATTTTCTGTGTCAATTTCATCCTGAGTTTTACCCTTTACCCCTCTAGTAGTTATCTCCTCAGCCATTCCTTCAAAGGGATTGTGAGCTAATAGTTTATTTTTCATTCCCAATCGATAGGCTTTTGAGAGATTAGATAATACTCTTGTGACAGTTTCTAAATTTCTATTTTCAACTAGCCAATTTCTAATTTTGATTGCATCCTCAGACTTGGTAGCCTCAATTGCTGACTCAATAAAATTTTTGTATTGCCCTTGATGTTTGCGCTCATACGTTGTTTCCCTTAACCCTTGCTTCCGATACTCACAATACATATCCCACACTTCCATCAGGGATAACCCTGGTTTTGGTGGTAGCTGTCCATCACTGGTAACAGACTCACCCTTCACTAACCTCAGCCTTGCTTGTAGTCCATACTCCTTTAGGATGTCATTGTACCGTCCTAAATCAAAGTTCCCTTCACCGTCATCTAGCTTTCCATCCTCAAGTTCAATTTGTAATCTCCTTTGCAACTGGCTAGCTTTACTCTCCCAACCATCGACTAGCGAGATACCCGTAGCCAGCTTTATCTGCCCCTTGTTGCAATACGACCTGGGGAAGCAAGCCTTGACGCTACATGAATCAACCCTTACCGCTACTTGCCCCTTCTTAGCCTTACCCGTTGGTGTTTTGCTGCTATTTACCATAATGCTCAATTAATGCTCAAAGTGTGAAAATCAGTTTTTAAGTGACTGGTATTAGAGCATTGTATATTATTACAGTTATATAAAGGTGGGTAACGGTAAAGCCAATCTATCATTATGGAACCTTGTTGCTGCTTGTAAATATACGTCGATTCTTTGCCCACCGAAGCTCTATCAGCAAATCTTTTCAGCAGCTACTCCGCCTTGTGACAGAATTTGAGTAACTTTATATATCATGGATTGTCAAATTTTGTAGTCAAATTGACAACATAGTAATAAAAAGTAGCATATACTAAGTGTTACAAACCTCCCAAACAAATCCGGGAGAATTTCAACGTGCAAGGAGGTAAATCCTATGCAAAAAGTCTGGACAGCAACGGAATTAGAATATGCTTTTCTATTTACTCTCAGAAAGGTAAATTCGATCAGTCTAGAAGGTTTCAAGCCATTTTTTAGTAATATGCCTCTTGACCCTTATATCAAAGGCAATTATCGTTCTAGAAGATTATCTCGGTTCACAGTCTCTGAAAATCAGTTAATCAAATTACCTCATGGCTACTTCTTTCAAAGTAAAGAGTATAATCGATTAGCGGGTGACATAAAAAGAGAGTTTGCAGAATTAGATGATGCACTCATAGAACTTGATATTTTCAAAAATCTTGTTTTAGCATTTAGTGATTCTTGTAAACTTCATCCTGAAGCTGAAATCGGAGTTCATCAAATTAGAATTAGTTGTTCTCCAGAAAATTTTGGTAATCCAGCACCTGAAGGTATCCATCAAGACGGCACTGATTTGATTGGCATATTCTCAGTAAATAGAGAGAATATTCAAGGTGGAGAAACATATCTGTATACTGCCAAAAAAGAAAAGCCTGTGTTTAGTAAAGTTCTAAATCCGGGGGAACTATTATTGGTCAATGACCATGAATTTTTCCACTTCGCCAATCCCATAAAACCACAAACTGACGCTGAAGGAAGTTGGGATGTTTTTGTTTTGACCTCTCCCAGCTTGCTTTCGGAATAATTTTAGTGCAAGAATTCAGCACCCAGAAAGCAGAAGTCAGAATTAAGAAGAAATCCAGTATTATTAATATATTGATTCCAGAAATTTTCTGCTGATTCTTGAACTATTCTGACTCCTAAATTCTGAGTTATAGTCAACCGTAAATATTTTATAATCTAGAAGATATGGGGATTTGAATGTAGTCATTTGCCCAGCTTTTTTATTAAAACTAGAATTTTTTTCTATCGTTCTATCACCTGGAATCGCAACTGGATTGAATTTACAGCCACAAACTGCTGAATATAATAATAAATTTGATTAGTGATATTTTCACTAAAGTTAACTCTAAAATCTGGACGTGTACAATATTGTATTGGGTAAATTCCATTTATAAAAACTTAAGGTAGTGTGTTGGTTTTATTTCACAAAATCTATGAAATATACTTAAAATATGAAGGTGAGTGCATAGGTTAGGCTACGAAACAAGCCCGCTGGAATTCAATTAACTGCATCAACCAAATAAATGCCATGAATGACGAATTCTACAATAGAGGATTGGAAAAGGCTAGGCGAAAAGACTACGCGGGAGCAATTGAGGAATTTAACCATACTTTACAACTGACACCTTACTTTAGCGAAGCTTATTTGCAACGGGGTTTGGCACATTATGACTCAGGAGCAATCCTGAAAGCTGTTTCAGATTATACCGAAGCCATAAAGCTGAATCCTGAGAGTGTAGAGGCATATTATTGTCGGGGATTGGCTAGGGTAGCGCTGAAAAATTTATCGGGGGCGCTAGACGATGTTGAACGCGCTATTCGTCTCAATCTCAATTATGCTGCTGCTTATAATCTGCGGGGGATGGTGCGGCGCAAACAAGGTTATATTCAAGATGCGATCGCTAATTTTAAAAAGGCTGCACAATTATATCTAGAACAACAAGACAAAGAGAATTGTCGTCTGTGTTTAGAACTAATTAAACAGCTACAACCCCAAGAAAAACCTGTTGTACAGCAATCAGGTTCCACCAATGCGCCAATTTTATCCACCAATGATTATTTCACACAATTATTAGAAAAGGCTGAGAAGGGAGACACCCAAGAGGCACTCGCCGATTTAAACTGGGTATTAAAAGCTGATCCGCAAGATGCCCAAGCTTACTGCTGTCGTGGGGTTGTGCGTTGTAAAATGGGGAATTATCGAGAAGCGATCGCAGATTTTAATCAAGCACTGCGACTAAATTTTCAAGATGCCATTGTCTATCGCAACCGAGGTAAAGCCCGTTCTGTCTTGGGAGATCATCAAGGTGCGATCGCGGATCTTAACCAAGCACTCCAGATGCAACCCGAAGATGTGTTAGTCTATATTGCCAGAGGTAATGCCTATCGGGTAACGGGTAATTATCTCGGTGCAATTCAAGATTACACCCAAGCACTGCAAATCAATCCCGATGATCCTCAAGCTTACTACAATCGCGGCATTGCCTATACTTGCTTAGAAGAAATCCAAAACGCCGTGGAAGATTATCAACGGGCGGCGAGTATCTTTTGTGAACAAGAAGACTGGGAAAATTATCAACAAGTCTTAAGTAGCCTAGAAAAAATCCAGAAATTTAGTCCAGAGTCAAAAAAGCAAAAATATCACCTGCTACGTCAGCGACTTTTGCGAATGGTTGGGGGATACTGGGAAATTGCCGAACGATTGATTCAGCAAAATCAGGATTACCATCCTGGGATGTCAGACGAGTGGTATTTGCAAAAAGTGATTGATGATTTAGAACGCGATCGCAATAGATAAAATATAAATGCCACTACAAACGTAAATTCACCCGTACACTGATACGGGTGAAAATGCGCTCAATTACTTGTTATTTTCAAAGTTTAGTTAGCAGTGCGACTTTGACGGCGACGACGCAATCCAAACATGCCAACTGCTCCCACCGCAAACATTGATAGAGTAACAGATGGTTCAGGAACGGTAGCACCAATTAGCTCTCTAACATTTGCTTCACCGATATCAAGAACGACGACAACATCATTAAAGTCACGATCGGAGCCTTCGTTCCACTTACCAGTTGCAGAATCTACCCCTGAAGCGTGTAAACCTCCGTATAAATCCTCAAATGCCAAGAGGATGTAGTTGTTATAAGCATAAGCAACTGCGTGCTGTAGTCCGTCAGCGTTAGAGGCAGTATCAGTACCAAAGATATTGGCAGAGTTGCCACGGTTTAAACCATCAGCTCTTAACCAGAAGTCGAGTTGAGTACCTGCGGTAACATTACCAACTTTGACGCCATCACCCAGTTTTAGGGCATTACCACCCCAGTCACCACTAACACACCCATTTCCTTGACAGGAAATATCATTAAAAAGCAGCCCAGACTTATTAGTAGTTCCTGTGGCATCGAAGGCTAACTGGTTTCTATAACCTGCACCCTCATTGATAAAGTAAGCAGAAACATCGTGGTCGTATTTTAAGTTTAAATTACTAACGTCTAATTTAAATTGTCCGCTGTTTGGGAGGGCAACGCTTTCTGCTTGGACAAATTGTTGAAAAGGAGCGTCGTTAAAACCAGTTTGAGACTTGTTATATACCGTTGGTTGAGTCCAGGCACTATTCCAATTAAAATCAGCAGCAGATGCAGTTTCTACTTTGGAAACTAATCCGGTTAAGGTGGCTGTAGCGGCAATCAAGGCAGTCAATAAAGTAAGTTTCATATCAGAAGTCATTAAGTAGGGAAAACAATTTAGATAATGCTGTTTTTAGCAGATATCTGTCTGAAGTTGTCTCTTACTTCTAACAGCTACACTTCTGCAACGTCAATCTAAAAGTTGGCTTTTATTGGTATATTTAAATAGCTCTTTATTTAAAGTATTTGTACGGAAAAATACTATTATCCATCGGCTAAGACACTGTTATTAGCACTTAGCATTTAAAGTTATATATGATGAAAATTTGACGAGAATTTTAGACTTTTTATGAAAATAAGATGTGTAATTTCTATAATTAAAGGCTAAAAGCTTAATCTATAAGAATTTTCATTTGACTGAGGTAGATAAGTAGGAGGGCGCTGTCATGCGTGTAAACTTAGCCTTGTTGAAGGTTATTTGCGGGTATACAAACAGAGTTCAACTCCGTACTTACGTTAATATAGCGGTTCTCAGTTGAGTGAGATACAAAAACCCCACCCCCAACCCCCTCCCCGCTCTTCGAGAGGGGGCTATGACGTACCTCATGTGATTAGGAAACGCTATAAACGTGGTAATCTATCAAGTCAACCAAACCTGAGTAAATAAGTTTGTAGTCAGGACTTTTGCTTACTAGATGAATACTTTCGTTGACTTGATGAACTAGTAGTAGTCTGTCAACATCCACTGCGGTATCGTCAGAATCTGGAAGTTCTGCCGAGGATGGGAGACAATTTAGGGTGGTTGTACTTTAGAATGACAGTCCCTGCTTAGACTTGATGAATATCTTTAAGGTTAAAATAATCAAGCTTTTCCAGAGCTACATTCCCCCTCTCACAGATAAAATTTATATATGAACGCTACACAAGAAAAACTAAAAGATCAGGTTGAACAGGCTTTAGTCGCAGCTTTTGGCGCTGACTTCGCTGGAGTAGATCCAATTTTGGTTCTTGCTAGCAATCCTAAATTTGGCGATTATCAGGCGAATGTGGCTTTATCCCTGAGTAAAAAGTTAGGAAAGCAACCAAGAGCGATCGCAGGTGCGATCGTTGAGAAACTAGATGTATCCGAAATCTGCGAACCGCCAGAAATCGCTGGGCCAGGATTTATCAATCTCAAACTGAAAACGGCATACTTAGAAGCACAACTAAACGCGATTCAAGCTGATCCCAGACTAGGAGTTCCAGCCGCGAAAACGCCGAAGCGGGAAATTGTGGATTTTTCCAGTCCGAATATTGCCAAAGAAATGCACGTCGGACACTTGCGTTCGACGATTATTGGTGATTCCATCGCCCGAATTTTAGAATTTCAAGGACACGATGTACTGCGGTTAAATCATGTAGGTGATTGGGGTACGCAGTTTGGGATGTTAATCGCCTATCTGCGGGAAGTTTACCCAGACGCCCTTACCACCGCTAATGCTTTAGATATTGGTGATTTAGTCTCTTTTTATCGCAAAGCCAAACTGCGGTTTGATGCAGATGAAGCTTTTCAAGAAACAGCACGCCAAGAAGTTGTCAGATTACAAGCAGGTGCAGAAGATACACTCCATGCTTGGAAACTATTGTGTGAACAGTCGCGGCGGGAGTTTCAAATAATTTATGAGTTGCTGGATATCAAGTTAACTGAACGCGGGGAATCTTTTTATAACCCTTTACTATCTGGCGTTGTGGAAGATTTAGATAAATCTGGATTACTGGTAGAAAATCAAGGGGCAAAATGCGTTTTTCTGGAAGGGTTTACAAATAGAGAAGGTGAACCTTTACCCTTAATTGTGCAGAAATCAGATGGCGGCTATAACTACGCCACAACAGATTTAGCATCCCTGCGCTACCGAATTCAGCAGGATCAAGCAAAGCGGATAATTTATGTAACCGATGCTGGACAAGGAAACCACTTTGCCCAATTTTTCCAGGTTGCACGCAAAGCTGGATGGATTCCCGATGATGTGGAATTAGTGCATGTGCCGTTTGGGTTGGTGTTAGGAGAAGATGGTAAAAGAATCAAAACTCGTTTTGGGGACAGTGTGCGGTTACGGGATTTGTTAGATGAAGCTGTTTCTCGTACCCATACTGATTTAAAAACTAGAGTACAAGAAGAAGAACGGCAAGAAACTGAAGAATTCATTAATGAAGTTGCGAGGGTAGTTGGCATCAGTGCAGTTAAATATGCAGACTTAAGCCAAAACCGCACCAGTAACTACATCTTCAGCTACGACAAAATGCTTGATCTCAAAGGTAATACTGCGCCCTATATGTTGTATGTTTATGCGCGGATTCACGGAATTAGCCGCAAGGGTGATATTAACTTTAAAGAGTTGGGAAACAATGCCATCCTGTTGCAGCATGAAACAGAATTAGCGCTGGCGAAATATTTACTTCAACTGGATGAAGTTATTAGTAGTGTAGAGCAAGACTTGCTGCCCAATCGTTTATGTGAATATTTGTACGAACTGAGTAAAAAGTTTAATCAGTTTTATGATCGCTGTCCCATATTACAAGCTGAGGAACCGCAGCGAACATCTCGCTTGGTTTTATGTGATTTGACTGCTAGAACCCTAAAGTTGGGATTATCTTTGTTGGGAATTCAAGTATTGGAGAGGATGTAATGTTTTTTAACGCAGAGTTACGCTGAGGTAGCGCAAAGGTACGCAGAGTAAGAGTTAAGTTAAGGTTGATTTTTTCTTTGTGTCCTTTGCGGGTTGTTAAGAAAATTTGTTGGATTTGGAGGCGATCGCTTATGGTACAGACACCATCTAAAAACATAACTTTGGCAGAGTTTCTGATGTTACCAGAAACGAAACCCGCTAGTGAATACATCAATGGTGAAATTATTCAAAAACCAATAGCACAGGGAGAACATAGCACTATTCAAGGTGAACTGATTATTACTGTTAATGCTGTCTTGAAACCCCAAAGAGTTGCACGAGCATATCCAGAACTGCGGTGTACATTTGGTGGCAGATCAATTATCCCGGATGTAGCGGTATTTACTTGGGAGAGAATACCTCGCAAAGAAAATGGCAGGGTAGCAAATTTATTTTCAGCCGCTCCCGATTGGACTATCGAGATTCTATCACCTGACCAAAGACAAACGAAAGTTACAAAAAATATTTTACATTGCCTGAATTATGAAACACAAATGGGTTGGCTAATTGATCCAGAAGAACAAACGGTATTTGTGTACATCCGCAATCAACAGCCAGTCATGTTGGATGAATTAGATGCTTTACTTCCTGTGCCAGATTTTGCAAGTGAGTTGAGGCTGACAGTAGGAGATTTATTTGGTTGGCTGTTGGAGTAAACCCAAGCATGTCAAACCGTGACGAACTGAGTAAGGAAATACACCAAGTCCAACAGGTTTTATGGGTAGGAATCGGTTGTAAACGGGGAACATCATGGCAGTTGATTGATTGGGCAATTGAGCAAGTATTTCGAGAAAATCAACTTTTTCAAAGTGCGATCGCAGGTATTGCTACCATTGACACTAAAGCCTTAGAAGTTGGCTTAGTAGAACTTTGCCACCTCCGCAATTTGCCGCTAAAAACCTTTTCTGCCAAAATGCTTCGCTCTGTGTGTGTCCCCAACCCTGCCACAATTACCAATCACAAAGTAGGTACACCTAGCGTAGCAGAGGCCGCTGCTATTCTTGCAGCCTCTCAACTAACATCGTTGACTGCTTTCCCTGTTGCCAGCATAGAAGCATTGCGGGGAAGTTTCTTAGTTCCTAAACAAATTTTCCAGCTACAAGGGCAAACAGGAGTGGTAACACTAGCTGTTGCCCAAGCCTCAAATATTAATATTACAATTTAGTGACGTACTCCACACACTCCCTTTCAGGTGAGTGTGGGCTTCTCAGGGACTCTTCTTTGAAGACATTGACTGAGCTTTAAGACCGTGCGCCCCACGGTTCTTTGATTTTAAGATTTGTTTTTTGTTTTGTAGGCTGCATTTCTGCATTTAATTTAATTACACCCACTCTTTGATAATAACATAAAATCAATCTAACAGTTCGTTTCGTCGCTGTAGCCAACTTTATTTTCGCTACGCTCAAATACAATTCAGGCTACGCAACTCAACTCACACGCATTCATCTCATCACCTCCCTTTGGGTAGGTGAGAGGCTTCTGCTTATTAAGCTAATTTTTCTAGTCAACAACTCTCAACAAATAGTTAATTACGCTAGAAACAATAGCTAGCACAACTGAACCTAAAAAAGCAGGTAAAAAGCCCTGAATCTCAAAACCATAACCAGGAGTTAGGGCACTTGCCAGCCAAAGGGTTAAGGCGTTGATCACTAATGTAAATAAACCAAAGGTGAGTAAGGTAATCGGAAACGTCAAAATCTGCAAAATTGGTCTAATAAATGCATTAACCAGACCAATAACAAGGGCAGCAATTAAGGCAGTCAGAAAATTCTTGATAAAGAATCCCGGAACGATATTAGCAGTAATAAATAACGCCACCGCACTACCTAGCCAAGTTAATAAAAAGTGTTGCATAAGTTTTTTTAGAGGATTTAGCAGTCAGTTTAATTAATTTCACTATTGCCAGTTGTGATCTGTAACACGATTAGGTGTAGTTGTGCTTGACTTCTAAAGTTGCCATCATCTTTCGTCAGCCTAAAAGCAATGTAATTTTTCAGTGCTGGCAAGAGAGCTGCTTCTAATCGGTATATCTTTATCGTATTGCAGGATGTACCGCATTAAATTCATAAAAAATGGTGTGAAGCGCAAAACCCCTACAAAGGTTTCTCGACTTAGAGAAACCTCCGTATTTAGGGATTTCCAAGAAATAAATTATCTAGTTTTGTCCGCGTTCGACTGAGCGCTCACGCCGAAGTCTTGCCCTTACGGGCGGGTGAGACGCTACATGTACCAAGCTTGAAGAGTAGGGATACGGTTAACGCCGCAAAAGAACCTCCCAGGTAGAGCCACCAACTACGCCGTCAGCTTCTAAACCATAGCGCTTTTGTGCAGCTTTCACTGCTGTCTCGGTTGTCTCGCCAAAGTCTCCATCGGCTTCACCTTTCAAGAAACCAAGCTTTTTCAGTTGTTGTTGCAACTTAACAACTTCAGAACCACGTAATCCTATACGCAAAATTGGCAATCCTTCTGAAGTGTATTGAATACCAGGAGTTCGTTTAGTAGTTGTGTTTGACTGAGTTCGAGTAGTTGAGGTAGTACGCTTCGGCGTTTTCTGTGTGTTGGAGGTTGTAGCTTTTCTGGGGGTAGCAGGTCTTGGTTCAGGGTTAGTCGCAACTTGGGTTACAGCTTTTTTTGGGGTAGTAGGTTTTGGTTCAGGTTTAGTCGCAACTTGGGTTACAGCTTTTTTTGGGGTAGTAGGTTTTGGTTCAGGTTTAGTCGCAACTTGGGTTACAGCTTTTTTTGGGGGGTTAGAATTTACAACGTTGGTGACGTTGTTAGCCTGGGTTGGAACAGGAAAATTTGTCGCTGAGTTAAATCTTGGCTGGGATGAAGGGACGGTTGATGCTGCAACTGGTTGATTAGGAAAAAGTCGTTGCCAAGTGCTGGCATCAACAACGCCATCTGGATTCAAGCCAGCTGCTTGTTTAAACCGGGAAACAGCGCTAGCTGTATTCTCACTATATGTACCATCTACAGCACCAGAGTAAAAACCCAAAAGTTTCAGAGCTGCTTGAAGTTCAGACACGCGTTCGCCTTGGCTACCAACTTTCAGGATCGGGCGGTTGATGCTATCTCCAGGATTTACTTGAGCAATTTTTTGTGGTGCTGCTATTGATATTACAGCGGTTGAAGCAATCAAGAGGGGCGTAGTGGAGAACAAGAGTATTTCGATGGCTGATAAAGATTTAGACCTCTTTGGCCACCAACCCTTTGGCCGTTTTTCCATTCTACAGCGATTTACAGTTGGGTCTAGTAATTTTAAGTAACTCAAAATACTTTCTGTCAGGCTGCTTTGCATGGAATTTACTCCCAGAATATTCTCATGCTAATGGTACAGCCGCTTGGTCTAAAAAACAGCTGCTGTAGAAAACGATGTCTCCGACGGGCGTAGCTGCGGCATATTCTCAGTTACGCGATCGCTCGATTAATTGCTTCTTCTTGACCAACTAAAGACAAGTAAGGCTCTTTTAAATATTTACGAGCTGAAGCGATCGCATCCTGGGCACTCACCAGAGCAATCAATTCTTGAAACTTGGTGTCAAAATCAATTCCTAAGCCCAAAGTTTCATACCACCCGTATATCTGAGCAATTTGCCCGTTCGTTTGTTTACCCAAGGCGTATTGCCCCAGGATCTTGTTTTTAGCAGCTTGGAGGGCGCTTTCAGATACTTCGGTGGTAGACAATAAATCTACTTCTGTACGCAGTCCCTCTAGGGCGATGCTGGTATTCTCCGGTGCTGTACCTATGTAAACCACAAACGACGCTGGAAATAGCCTTGTAGAGTAAAATGCAGACACTTCGTAAGCTAAACCTCGTTTTTCCCGCAATTCGACAAACAAGCGACTAGAAAGCCCATTTCCCAAGTAGGTACACAGCAATTTCAATGGGGCGTAGTCAACAGAACTCACCGATGTTCCTAAATAACCGAGCATCACGATTGATTGTTGTGTCTGTATTGGCTTTAGTTTTACCTGCGGTTCTACCTTAATTTCAGGTAAATTCAGTATTGGCAGTGCTTGGGCTGTAGCTTGCCAATCACCAAAAACTTCTTTCACCAATGCCACTGCATCTGTGGGTGTGACTCTACCAGCAATACTAATTACTAGATTATCTGGACGAAAATAAGTTTGGTGATACTCTACTAAATCCGCACGAGTTAAGCGGCTCATGGTGGTTTCATCTCCTAGCACTGACATCGAGTAGGGATGATTTTGGTACATTACCTGCCGCATTTGTTCAAAAGCGACATTGAACGGTTGCTCTTTTTGGGAACGAATATCTTGGAGTGCTAAACGTCGTTCTAGTTCAACTTGAGTTTCGGGAAAAGTCGGCGATCGCAAAATCCGCCCTGCCAATGTTAAAATTTCCCCAAAATCGGATGTTACCGTTTTGAAAGATAGCAAAAAATAATCAGTGCCAGTATCTGCACTCAAACTTGCTCCTACAGACTCGACTTTTTCTGCAATTTCTAAGCTAGAAAGTCCATCGCATCCCTTTGTCATCACTGCTGATAGCAAATGTGCCAACCCTGCTTGCTCCCGGTTTTCGTTACAACTACCAGCACGCACAAAAATTCGCGCCGCAATAATGTCCGCAGCAGGGTTTTCTGCCACCAGCACGACAATCCCATTGTTCAATACAGTGCGATGGATGGGCGATTTTTGCAGCAAGGTTGTCATTTGTCCTTTGTCCTTTGTCCTTTGTCATTTGTCCTTTGTCCTTTGTCATTCGTCTTTTGCTAATGACTAATGACTAATAACTAATGACTAACACGGTTTAAGTACAGTAACCGCGTAATTCTCCGGCGAGAGATACTGTTTAGCTAATTTTTGCAGTTCTTGGGCATCAAAAGACTGAATCTGCTGGGGATATGTCACAGCTAATTCCGCTTGGGCGATGGTATTGTAATATCCATAAAGCCCAGTCAGTTGATTTGGGGTTTCAGTAGAAAAGGCATACTCGTTACATAGAAGTCTGCGTATACGGGCAAGTTCTTGTTCACTAATTCCTCTAGTCTGCAAATCATCCAAATGAGCGCAAATTAAGGACTCAACCTCTTCCAGATTTTCTGGTTCCAACCAGGCAGTTATTGTAAATAAACTTGATTCCCGTTGTAAAGAAAAACTACTGTAAATTCCCTGTACCAATTGCAAATCTTCTCGCAAATCACGCACTAAACGCGAAGTCCGCCCTTCTGCTAATAACACCGACAACAAATCTAAACCATAGCCAGTACGAATATCTTCTACTCCGGGTACCAGCCACGCCATCAACAATCGCGCTTGCTCTATGCGTGGTAAACATAGTTCTTGACGGTGAATTCCTGTTATTACTGGCTTTGCCACTTTCTCAAACTGCGGACAATTCGAGCGTTCGGCAAAATCAGCAAATGAATGATTTACCATTTCCCAAGCTGGTTGCTGGGCTATACCTCCGGCAATTACCACCGTCATGTTTTCCGGCTGATAGTGAGTGCGGTGAAAAGAACGCATTGCTTCTGGCGATTGCTGCATCAGTTCTTGTTCAGTACCCAGCACCGAACGCCCGTAAGGGTGATGTGGATAGATGCTTTGAATTAGAGTTTGGAATCCGATCCAGTCGCAATCGTCCTGACAAGAGCGAATTTCCTCTAGCACCACGTCCCGTTCGCGGCTAAATTCATCTTCTGGAATTGCCGCATTGAGGAGTAGTTCTCCCAAGTAGGGCAGAGTATCTTTTAAATAAGGGGCAGCGGTGGTGAGTGAATAATGAGCATAATCATAGCTTGTCGCTGCATTACTCACGCCACCCCGGTTTTCAACTTTGGAATCGAACATTCCAGGGGGTAGCGTCGCCGTACCTTTAAAAATCATGTGTTCTAAAAAGTGCGCCATGCCGAACCACGGTTTTGGCTCTAGGCTAGCTCCAGCACGCACCCAAACATCCGCCACAACTACGGGAGTAGTGGGAATTTCTTGATGAATAAATGTTAAACCACTCTCTAGTCGGAAGACCGAGGCTGGAAATACGGTATTAGTTAATTGTTTTAACAATTTTTTGTAGCTTTAACCACAATTTAAGGCAATTGTGTCATCTTAACTCTGAACGATACTTCATTTAGAATCAAGTTATACAGATTTTGTAGAATTGTGCGATCGCTGTTGTCCACACTACCGAGAAATTGGACGCATTATGCATTGAGAGGAAAATCGCAAATTACTTAAAATACTGGAATCTCAATGACAAATTCTGTTCCTTCGCCAAGCACAGAATTGCAACTCAACCGCCCATCATGGGTTTGCTCGACAATTTGACGAGCGATCGCTAATCCTAATCCTGTTCCTTTCCCAACCTCTTTAGTGGTAAATAGGTGGTCAAAGATCCTTGCTCTAACCCCCTCTGGCATTCCCTGACCGTTATCTTTGATCCGAATTGTCACCGTGTTTTGGTCACTGGATACTTCGGTGTGAATCAGTATTTGGTGATGGTTAGCTTGCGCTTGGGCAAAAGAAAGCCCTTCACTGGAAGTATCTAAGGCATCAATTGCATTCGCGAGGATGTTCATAAATACTTGATTTAACTGTCCTAAAAAGCACTTTACAGGTGGTAATTTTCCGTATTCAGTGATGACTTCAATTGCTGGACGTTTTTCGTTAGCTTTGAGGCGATATTTCAAAATCAACAGGGTACTGTCAATTCCTTCATGGAGATTACAAGCAACTTTCTCGGCTGTATCGGCTCTGGAGAAGGTACGGAGGCTGATGCTAATGTCTTTAATCCGTTCTGAAGCCACCTTCATCGAACTTATAAGCTTTGGTAAGTCTTCAGTCAGGAATTCTAGGTCAATTTCTTGGCCATGCTCAATGACTGCCAAAGCAGGAGTGGAATGATGTTGTTGATAGTGTTGGATATGAGCGAGTAAGTCTTGGATATACTCTTCGGCATTATTGAGACTCCCTTTGAGAAATCCAATCGGATTATTAATTTCATGTGCCACCCCAGCAACCAAATTGCCCAAGGTTGCCATTTTTTCGTTTTGCACCATTTGTAATTGGGTATGCTCAAGTTCTTGTAGCGATCGCTCTAACTGTTGGGCATAATTTTGAGATTCTTGATAAAGACGGGCATTTTCTAGAGAGATGGCAGCTTGAGCGCATAGCAGTTGGATAACTTCGATGCGATCGCGAGTAAATGCACCAATTGTCAGCGGATTTTCTAGATATAGCAGCCCGATGAGTTTACCCTGATTTAACATCGGCGTACACAAGACACTCTTAGCTTGTTGCTGCATGAAATATGGATCGGCGATAAAATCAGTTTGTGCTGTTGCATCATCCAGCACAACAGTTTTTAAGCTGCGTTTGACTGAGTTTATCAGTGTAATCGGAATGCCTTCGCTGGTTGACAATGGTACAGATACCAGAGTGATTCCTTCATTGATGCTGGCTACAGCTTCAACCACTAAGTTGTCCTGTTGGAGTACAATTAATGCAGCTTTTTGTGCCCCAGCATTTTCCATCACCACTTGCAAAAGTGTAGTGAGTAATTGCTCTAATTGAATTTCGCTGGAGAAAGCTTGTGAGGCTTTAAAGATGGTGGCAAAATCGAGGGCTTCAGAAATACTGCTGCTAGAAAGATTTGTGTGAATGGTTTGATGGGGAAATGATGAGCCATCGACGGTTGAACTCAGTTGCAAGCGATGATGCTGCCCTTGTAAGATGGGAGCCAGGAGTTGAGGATAGCGTTTTTCTAAATACTCAGTTTTAGCTTTAGCGCCCCAACGAGCATAGCAGTAATAAGCTTCTTGCATATAAGCTTGGGCGATTTTTTCTTTTCCCCAGTCGAGGTAGAACTTGGCAGCTAGTTCATTGCTCAAGGCTTCTTCTTGGATATATTCGTTTTCTTTCGCTAGAGTTATGGCGCGATCGTACAGTTCCATCGCTGCCATCTTTTCGCCCAAAACCCGATGCCGTTCTGCTTCCACCAAATCAAATTTGTGCTGGAAATTCATCGGTGCAAATTTGGCTCGAAACTGCAATTTTTCCTGGTTTTCGCCAACCTTTAAAAGTAATTTCTCTTGTTGAGATGCTTCAGCCGTTCGATAGACAGCAAGTCGAGATAAAGAATCGTAATAGTAGAAAACAGGCACAGATAACATTCCTGCGGCACTATTGACGTATTGCTCTCCCTGATTTGCATTTTCAACAGCCGCAGGAAAATTCTCAAAAAGATAACTGAGTGTTAACTTATTTAAGAAAAATATATGGAGTGTTAATTCGTCGTTCTCTTTGATAAGCAAAGATAAGAGTTGTTCTTCTTGACAATTTTCACCAATGAGGCACTCTGGATTATCGCTATATTCGGTTAGATTTTTAATGCTTTGACAGACTATACTAGACCAATTTAATAAGCGCTGATTTTTGGCAAAGTTAGAATCGTAGGCTTTGAAATCTGCTCGCAGGATTTCCAAAACTTCTGTGCCACTTAAATAGACATAGAATAACTTGAAAATCATCGATGCCAGCACATGAAAAAAATCGCCTGTCTCTAATCCAATACTATGAGATTCCTGTAATAAACTAATTGAGGTGCGAACATGTAGTTTATTACATTGATTCAATGCAGCCACCTTAAATATAGTCATACTTTGAACAGATTTTGCTTGAAATCTATCCACAAGCATTAAAGCTAGCTTGCCAAATTCGTAGCCTGACTCTAATTGGTTACAAGTATTAAGTACAATTCCAAAATCTGCATACCCTGGTGCAGAGAGTGGTGCATTGCCGTATTTAAGAGATAAATTCACCTCTTCGCAGGCAATAATTGGGAACAGATAAGGCGCAGCTTGATGGATGGCGGGAGCGATACTAGCCATAATCCGCAAAGCAACCAAAGCTTTGGGATCATCCATCAATGGCAAATCAACTAAGCCCTGAATACTTTTGTCTGCCAAGGTAGAGAGCGTGTTTACTACATATTGCTGAATGTCTGGAGGTGTGACTGATTCAGGTAATGTTACCCCAAGTTGAGCGAGAAGTTCACGCCCAGTTGCGATCGCTTGGAATGGTTGACCCTGAACCTGATAAGCTTGGAGTTGAACTTCATAAACTTTCACTCTATCCAATAAGGTGGTTGTTTGTTGGATGACGACCTGGATAAGAGATTCCATCTGCTGAAATTCATGATTGAGAAAAGCAGCTTCGGCAGCTTCTTCGTATAAACTTCGAGTCAATTCATAGGCGATTTCCCAACTATTAATTGTCAGCAACTGCATTCCAGAATAGAAGTAATGAATTGCTGCACCATAAGCGGTAGCTTCTTTCGCTTTTCGACCAGCATTCAGATTTAACTGAGCTAATTGTTGACGTTCAGTCGGCTGGGTGATTAGCAATATTCCCCGATTTAACTGACTGACAATTTCAAAAATTCGCTCCTCTAGCTGAGACTCAGAGGTATTTTGCAAGAGTAATTGACCAATTTTAAGATGGGTAAATTGTTTCTGCTCACCTGGAATCAGAGAGTAAGCTGCTTGCTGCACTCGGTCATGTAAAAATTTATAGGTGGGAACTTGCAAATGGGAATTGAAGGGTTTTGAGTCTAAATCATGCCCACTATCTTGAAAGAATTTATAAACTTCATTAGTCGGTAAAACTAACCCTTCTTGCAAAGCTTTCCATAAAGATGCTGCCGTTTCAGTTTCCGATTGTTCAGAAACAATTGCTAAGGTTAGCAAATCAAACTGGTTGCCAATACACGCGGCTAATTTCAACACATTTTGCGTTGCTGCTGGCAATTTCTGCAACTGTAGCGCTACGAACTCTACCACATCATCGGTGAGAGCGAGTGTTTTCACAGCAGCAATATCACATTGCCAGTACCCTTGCTCAAAATTAAAAGTAATCAATCCATCTTCATATAATGCTTTGATAAATTGCGTTGCAAAAAATGGATTTCCCTGAGTTTTTTGATAGACCAGTTGCGTTAGAGGTTGGGCAATTTCACCTGAACAACTCAAGGTATCAACCACCAATTGATTTAAACTGGCTTTAGTTAACGGGGCTAAAGTAATGCTATGAATCGTGGCATTAGCCTTGCAAATCTCCGTTAAAGTTAACATCAACGGATGCCCGTTAGAGACTTCATTATCTCGATAAGCTCCAATTAAAAGTAAATATCCACTTCCTGACTCGCTGATCAATAACTGCATCAATTTGAGTGATGCAGAATCGCTCCACTGTAAATCATCGAGGAAAATTACTAATGGATGTTCTTTTGTGGTGAATACTTGAATGAACTTTTGTAAGAGTAAATTGAAGCGATTCTGGGCTGCACTCGGTGAAAGTTCCGTTGCAGGTGGTTGTTGACCAATAATTTGTTCTAGTTCGGGAATTACCTCCAGAATGACTTGACCCTGCTCCCCCAGCACTTGTAAAATTTTATTTTTCCAAGTTGACAATTGTTCATCTGATTCACTCAGCAATTGCCCCATTAAGTCTCGAAACGCCTGGACAAAAGCAAAGAAGGGAATATTCCGATTAAATTGGTCAAATTTGCCTTTGATGAAGTAGCCCCTCTGCCGGACAATGGGTTTATGAACTTCGTTGACCAAAGCAGTTTTACCAATACCAGAAAAACCAGCCACCAGCATTAGTTCTACCCCCCTGAATCCTCCCTTACCAAGGGGGGATTCAGGGGGGTTGGTAACGCGCTCAAAGGCTTTTAGCAGGGTTTCAACTTCATGCTCACGGCCATAGAGTTTTTCTGGGATAATAAAGCGATCGCACACATCCTGTTGGGCAATTGGGAAGCTTTCAATCTTATCCGTTTGCTTGAGTTGAGCTAAACAATTTTCTAAATCATATCTCAGCCCTAATGCACTCTGATAGCGGTCTTCGGCATTTTTCGCCATCAATTTGCTGACAATAGATGAGAGTACAGGCGCAATTTGTGGATTAATCTCATCTACTAAAGGCGGAAGTTTGGCAATATGACAATGTACCAATTCCATCGGATCGTGCGATTGAAATGGTAATTGCCCTGTTAGTAATTCGTAAAAAGTTACACCCAAAGAATAAAAATCAGTCCGGTAATCAATCCCCCGATTCATCCGTCCAGTTTGCTCTGGAGACAAATAGCCGAGTGTCCCTTCTAAAACATTAGGACTCATGAGGCTTTGAGTTTCTCGTGGCAACAGAGATGCAATACTAAAGTCAATTAACTTAACTTCTTTAGTTTTTGGATGAATTAAAATATTGGCAGGTTTAATATCTTTGTGAATGACCCGATGACGAATTAGAATATCTAATGTATTGCACAGAGCGATCGCTACTTGTAAAAACTCAATGAGAGCTTGTGGTGTTTCCCCTATTCTCCTATTCTCTCCTCTGTCTTGCCACTGCTTTAGAGAAATTCCCCCAAAGTCTTCCATCACTAACACATAGCCATTCTGATAGGGTTCCAGGCTGTAGGTTTGGATGATTCCAGGCAGATTCAAATTTTTGGCGATGGTGAACTGGTTGCGAAACTGTACCAATTCATTGAAGCTGGGAAAAGCAGTTTTCATCAGCTTAATCACCACAGATTTTTGGTCAGTTTCTCGATTAGCGCGATAAACTAAGGTTCGAGAACCGTTGTAGAGTTCTTTGCTAACGTGATATCCGGAAATGCTGACCATAGAGCTTAATTCTTGAGACCTCAGTATCTAGGTTTCCCAAAAACATGGCAATCTTTACTGTCAGTTCGCTTATTTTAAACTAAATTAAATAATTAAAGCTCCCAAATTACAACTGAATTTGGGAGCTAATAATTTTAAGTTCACCGCGACGCCGTTTTACCTAAGTTTATGACCTGGGTTTATCCAGGTGGGAACCTAAATTCCTCGTTTAAAGTTTCCGGGTACATGCCCGGTATACTGCCACGAGAACAGTTGACTCCCTTGTCATTAAAGGCATAGATCAAAAAACTTGATGGCAGTCACCAACGTCGTAGTGCAACTCACTCATTATAGCTTTTCAAAAGATGTTGTGTGTTCAATATCGAAAGTTTCTGAAATATTTACCTGGGATACCAGATAGATTCTATGCTGTGGGCGATGTCGTTGGCGATGGCTGCGCCGACGCCAAGGGTGATCGCACTTCCCAACTCTTGATTCTGATTATCCAGCAAAACGGTAACATGTCCCAACTTTCGCCCAGGACGTGATTCTGTCTTCCCATACCAGTGAACATGCGCCTGGGGAATCTCTGCTATTTTTTGACGCTGGCTTTGGTAGTCGCTGTGAGAATTTTCATACCCCAGTAGGTTCACCATCACAGCGCCAGCACACTGCAAAGCCGGATTCCCTAAAGGTAAACCACAAACGGCTCTCAGGTGTTGCTCAAACTGAGAAGTTTCACAGGCATCAAGAGAAAAATGCCCAGAATTGTGGGTACGGGGCGCAATTTCATTTACCAAGACTTTGCCATCAGCACGGATAAATAGCTCAATTCCAAAAATCCCCACTACTTCTAGGCTATTTAATAGAGTATGTGCGATCGCTTGGATTTCTGCTACTTGATTGGGCGTAATCTCGGCTGGCGCAATCACCCGCCGACACACTTGGTGTTCTTGTTGGGTTTCTACTACTGGATAAGTGACAATTTTTCCCTCTACAGAACGCGCTGCAATTATTGCTAGTTCTCTTTCAAAAGGGACAAATTCTTCTAACAAGAAAAGCGATTGATTTAAAGTCTTTGTTGTGCTTTCATCACTTAGCTTTTGCTCTAAAGTAGCAAAATCCTCAATTATGAAAGTACCCTGACCATCATAACCGTGGCGTCTGGATTTTAGTACTGCTGGAAAATCTAGATATTCTATTTTTGATTTGATATTTTCCACCTCGTCAAAGGCAAAAAATTGCGGAACTGGTAAGCCCAAATCGCGTAAATAGCAACGCTGATGATATTTATCTAAAAGAGGAGCTAAAGCTTCTAATCTGGGACGGAAACAAACGCCTTGCTGTGCTAAAACAGATAAAGCTTGCAGGTTAACAAATTCGTTTTCAAAGGTGATGACATCGCATTTTTTAGCTAATATTTCTGTAGCACTGGCGTCATCTACCGGGGCGAAAACGATTTCCTGAGCAATTGACACGGCCGGGTCGTGTTCACTAGGAGTTTGTATTACCAATTCTACGCCTAGCTTCTGTGCTGCATCTGCCATCATCCAGACAAGTTGTCCACCACCAATTACACCAACACGCTTCATTGACATCCTAAAGAATCACGAGTTTGCACGCCTGTTTTGGAATTCACACCACTGGCTTTTTCACACAGTTCTTTGATTTGTGCCCGATCCAAAATTGCATCTGTAAAATCTGCACCGTCTATATTTACATCATTAAAGATAGCGCGGAGCAAAAGAGCTTCTTTGAAAACTGCATCGCTCAAATCTGCCTTAGTCAAGTTTACCTGATCAACCATTGCATTCGTTAAATCCGCTCCGTGGAGATTTGCTTTTGTCATCACTGAAGCACTCATGACTGCTCCTCGCAAGTCAGCGTTTGTAAAGTTAGCCATTTCCATATTGGCGTTAGAAAACTCCGCAGCTTGCAAACTTTCACCAGAAAAATCACGTCTTGATAACTCTGCATTGCTAAATGACAGTGGATGAGTCCAGTCTACTGCCAGTGCGGGAGCAGCCACACACCATATAATAATTCCCAAAAGGAACGCCAACCCTTGCCGCCAAAATCTATCGAGAGCCAATTTGGTGTCTAATCGCTGCATTTAAGCTTACCGCATTTAAATATTAGCAAGACTGGATCATCCTAATTGAGACTCGCAGTCTTACTACTGGACTTGGGAGATGTGTATTTCTCTAGCTTAATATTTTGTAACGCAAAAAGGGTAGATGCGTAACCCGTCGTAGACATCGCTTCTCACCTTGAGCTTGAGAGCGGCAATATTAAGAGCGATCGCACTCAATATATCAAGAAAGTTATTACCAAATACTGATGTAAATAACTGAGTAGAAGTTACTTTTGACATCAGGCAAGCTTTAGCAGAACCTATAGCTGTTGATGAAGCTTAAACTTGAAACTCCCAACTCTAAAGGAATGGTTTAGCTGGATAAAGCAATGTCTACGATGGGCTATCCAGTAACGCTGGTTGATTTGTTCACAATTCTTCATTTTTAGATTTCAATTTCCGAATATCAAAAGTTTTATTGAGCAGTAATACTCAGCGACTTATTTACAATTCTTGACTTTCCATTTTTCAAGTAAAGTTTATTGTCTTTTAAATTCAACAGTCCCGATCAACTGTTAGTCTTTTAATTAATGAAAGCAAGGTTTGAGCGTAATTATATGCGTCTCAATTGCTTAACAAAGCTTAAAAGTTCGATAGTTAGCGTTAATTTTATAACGATTAGTTAGTGCTTCAGGAATCTCTAAGAGTTTACATTCACCAAGTACACAACTTCCACAAATCAAACTCCGAAACCCGATGATGAATCATTACTCACTTCAATGGATTGAGGCATGGTGCCAAGAAAATGGCTGGACAGATTTATTTGTCGAGCGACGTAACAACTTTTGGGCTTTCCCTCCGGGTGGGGTAATGCCGGAACCAATTCCAGTTCATGCTCTTAGATTGATTAAAGCGGAAAAGGGACTGACTTTTGAAGAACGATTGTGGTCGATGTCCGCAGTAATTGGCACAATCCTAGCTGTTCTTTTTACCTTTTGGTTGCAGTCGCCGATGCCATTAGTTTTAGCTTTCGCTTTGAACGCCGTTACGGTGGCTCAATTTGAACTTGAAGATGCCTAAATTCTTATTTTGGGCTTTGCTATTCAAAACTGCTCTTGTCTACTTTCAGCAAGAGCAGTTTTGAATTTAATGATTTGTATAGCAACCGTCTAGAAACCACCCATTCCAAATCAATAAAACGCTGACGCTGTATTCATTTTGAATTTTGAGTTTTGAAATTTGGAATTCCGCTTTGCAGTACTAGTCTATTCGGACATAACAATTAGAAATCACTAACACCTAAGATCAGCTATAGGACTAATATTTGATTTTTGAAATACACGTAGGGGAGCCAGTGCGTTGCGGAGGTTCCCGACGCTCGAGTACTCGCTAACGCTGCGCTATCCGTTGTAGCAACTGGCGTTGTGTGAGCGCAAAAAGTATGGCACTATTCCAAGCTTTTGATGCGTTACGCTCCGCTAACACACCCGACAAGACTACTGAGATTTTTTCAAAAACAATTTACGATTCCGATAGCAGGTACAGCTACCTTCGCGTGTTTGTTAACGTAGTCCACAAACAATTGCTTCAATCGGGGACTAACACCAGTATGTTCAAAGAATCCAAAGCCCAGATTCCTAGCTTTTGCTAAGGTTTCCTCTGGTGTTAATCCTTCCTGGATAGCGATACTCAACAGCGCAATTCCAGTCGAACGCATCCCGGCGGCACAATGTACAACTGCTGGTTTAGGGATTTGTTCGAGTGTCGTGAGGATTTTGGTAATCACCTCTTCATTCAAATTTTTCAGATCCACCTTAAGTGGAACATTTTGATAATACAGCCCCAATGCTTCCGCTAATTTTTGCTCATCCTTAGAAAATCCTAGTTCATCAGGCGATCGCAGATTTAGAACGGACTTAAAACCTTCTTGAATAGCTTGCTCAAGCTGTTTCGGTACGATTTGTCCTGTAGTTGTCAAGTTTTCGTTAATCTTTATGGCGTTGATCACATTCACTCCTTTTGAGTTTCTAATGTCTTCCAGCTTGGTAAATACTCTAAGCAAGCTTTGAGAAGATATTTTAAATAAACACAGCAAAATAAGCCAAATATCACGATATATTGCTTGATTGCTTCAAAATTTGTCTTTTGAAGCAAGTTATTTTATTGCTTTATCCATAGTATACGGTTTGTCGATAGATTTAATGTTGATTAGAGTTTATTATACTTTTTGTCGATAGAATTAACGTAATTTATACTTCAAGAGTTATACTATTGGGCAAGTTGGGGGAGCAATTGATCGAGACTTTCGGGAATAATGGTATAAATAATGACTGTCATCGAACAAGTTTATTCTCTATCGATTGGAATAGTATTGTTCTCAAATGTGAAGCAGTTAGATTTCACAGCGCCATACGAAGTCTTTGCCAAAGGCGCAGTTATATCTGCTGGTAGAAATACTCGAACCAATTTGGAGCGATCGCGGTAATTAGTTATGATTCTTAGAGTCATTGCACCCCACGGGGAGCCAGTGCGGTCTTCTCGCTTCTCTGCGAACAAAGGACAGCTTGCTTCTAAGAGTACACAATCTCAAATCCAAAATGGTATAAGGTATAATCTGAATGCCAGCCCTGAACCTATGAGCGCTAACGAAATATCTCTTCGACCTGCCCAAGAAACAGATGCCTGGGTGCTGAATGCAATTCATACTGCTGCTATCAAAGCTCTGCCTGCAACTTTTTACACCCCAAAAGAACTTTTAGCTTGGCGTAATTACCGTAACAAACCTGATGGTTCAAATATCTTGAAGCGTATGAAAGTGGAATCTTTCTGGGTTGCGAACGAGGGAGATGCTGTTATCGGTTTTGCTAGTTTTTTTGTTGATGAACTCATTGGGCTGTATGTCCATCCTAAATATCAAGGTAAAGGAATTGGCCGTGCTTTAGTTCAACATTTTTGCGACGAAGCAACCAATCAAGGTATAGATAAGGTAATTACAACTGCTAGCCTTTATGCTGAAGGGTTTTATTTACGGCTGGGATTTACTGCCATCCAAAGAGCGCCTCATTATTTAAGAAGTGGGATAGTTGTTCCAGTTACTAAAATGAGGAAAACATTAGCTACTGCACCAAAATCAATTTAAGGGTAAAGATTTTCAACAACTTTAAAAATGCCGACATCAAGATTATTTTTCGGCAAGTTACGACCACTTTTTCTACATAATCTATGATGTAAGTAAGTACTTGCCAGCATAAATGAATAAAAGCATCCGTTCATCAACTCTCACCCGTACACGTTTGATAGAAGCCGCCTTGCAGGTATTTGCTAGTTTAGGTGTTCAAGGAGCAACCACCCGTGAAATAGCTCGTGTTGCTGGTGTGAATGAGGTGACTTTATTTCGTCACTTTGCTAGCAAAGAACAACTTCTAGGGGCAGTAATGAAAAATGCCTTGGCACTCCAGACAGAAGCCCTTGCACACCCCGAAGCGTGGACGCAGGATCTAAAAATTGATTTAAGACAGTATGCCCATCTTTACAATACTATGCTAGAGACACAGGAGGACTTAATTCGTACCTTCATTGGAGAAGCTAAACGTCATCCAGAGGCAGCCAAACAAGTGATTCAAGAAGCTGTCAAGCCCTTAGGGGAAAAACTGGTAGCTTACCTGCAATCGAGTCAGAAACTAGGCACCGTCAGAGCAGATATTGATCCATTTCCGGCTGTCGATATGTTTACAGGAATGCTGTTAGCTGGAATGCTATGCCGCAGTGTAAAATTCAATCCAAGCAGCTATAGCTGTGAAGACTATATCGAAACCTGTGTAGATATTTTTGTATCCGGTATCAGTGCCACTCCCCTCTCAGTTGTTGATGCAGCTGTAAGAGGATGTTTGAAAAGTGGTTAGCTGTGATTTTAGGCACTTCTAGATCCCCCCTAACCCCCCTTAAAAAAGGGGGGCAACCTCTCTCAAAGTCCCCCTTCTTTAAGGGGGATTTAGGGGGATCTCAAAGTATTTGCTACCAAGAAGAGGACTTGTTCATTCATCCTCTAAGCCATGAGCCAAATTAAGTAGGTCGGCGTAAATAATTATCGTTGGGATAAGGCAGGGAGCCGAGAGCAAGGGGAAAAAAGACATTGATATAGCTATGTTAGGTTTAGAAGCGATCGCCACTAACTAAAAGCGCTTGTTGTTTTGCCAGCACTTGTTTGCGTAACAAGAGTAATTGTCTATCTTTAATGCCTTCGGTGATTAATCCCTCAACAGTTTTCATGAGATAATCAGCGCAGGAACCCAATTTTCCCGATGCGGTGGCAATGCTATTAACAGTAGTTGTTAATGATATCTGATCAGCGTATCTGGGATGTTGGCGATTAGCAACAAAGGCGATCGCGAGGAATTTCTGCGTACCGTCAAATACCTTCACCCAACGAGCAACGTAGACACCAGCTAACATCTCCCGTCGCCAAATCAGCAGTAATTCAGATGGGACATCAGCAGCAGCAATGCGATAAATAACGCCACGACAGCTACCGCCCCGATCAAGTCCTAAGAGTAATCCTGGATTCTGTGGAGTACCGCGACCGAGGATCATCCATGTACAGAAGCGCCGATGCCAACCATAAATGATCCCAGCACGGCGCTCGACGTATGTGATTAAGGGATTCCAAATCAGCGAACCGTAGGCAAATATCCAAATATCAGAATTTGGTGGCTGCTGTTGTAGTGTTTCATCAAGCGATCGCTGTAACTCATCTTCACTCAGGGTAGTTAGCTTGATTCCAGAGTGTGATGCTTCTAATAGTCTCGTCTGTACGTTTCCGCCTTCGAGGTCGCTACGACTGAGTGACATAATATAGATTATTTATTTTTCTGTAAATCTTCAGTAATTTATATCATGTCCGCTTGATTACTTACTAAACCCCAAGCACCCCACCCCTTAATCCCCTCCCCGCAAGCGGGGAGGGGAGACGAAGCGTAGCTTTGGCGGGGTGGGGTTCTTCGGGTTTAATTAAGTAATCAAGCGGACATGATATCACTCTAACTTTAAGATAATTTAATGATCAACGAACAGCTTTCAAGGTATCGTAAAGTAGCTTGTAGCGGTTAAACCCTGCTTCATACAAAGGATTTGACTGCGGCTGTACTACATTACTATCCGGCGCGAAGATATTGAGTGCAGCTTCTAAATCCAGGTAAACACCAATCCCCACCATTGCCAAAATAGCTGCTCCGTAAGCAGCTCCTTCTTCGGCTTTGGGAGCAATGAGTTTTGTTTGCAAAACATCTGCCAAAATTCGTAACCAGATGTGAGAACGTGCGCCTCCACCCGTTGCTAAGAGTTGATCGAGGGGAGCGATCGCGCTGATGACTTCCAATGCTGACCGCAAGCTGAATGCAACCCCCTCCAGCACAGCACGAGTTATATCTGCTTGCGTATGAGCTAATGACAAATTCACGAAAGCACCGCGAGTATCTGGATCGAGGTGAGGACTGCGCTCTCCTGCGAGGTGGGGTAGAAATAGAACACCACGCGCACCAGGCTGCGATCGCTCTGCCATATCCATCAGATCGGTATAAGATATCTGCGGTGCAAATGTATCTCGATACCAACGCAGAGAACTACCTGCTGCCAGCGTCACTCCCAACAGATGATAGCCACCATCTACATGACAAAACAAATGTACCCGACCTTCGGGATCGGGAATTGGGCGATGGCACGGTGCAAAGATAACTCCTGATGTGCCAATACTCAAACTACCCAGATTCAGGTTGCTTGATGAGATGCCCAAACCGATGGCTGCGGCGGCATTGTCACCTCCACCTGCGATTACAGGTAATCCCACAGGTAAACCCACGCGGGCGGCTATTTCTGATTTTAGCCGTCCAGCGATCGCAGTAGATTCGATGACTGTGGGGAACAATGCTGGATTGATATCGAGAGTATGGAGAATATCTGTATCCCATTGCCGATTCACCAGATTCAGGCAGCCAACACCAGAGGCATCAGATGGTTCTGTCACTGGTTCGCCTGTTAGCACATATCCCAGATAATCTTTGGGCAAAAGAATTTGCCACAACCGAGTGTATGCTTGCGGTTCTTCAGTCCGCAACCATAAGAGCTTCGGCAGTTGAAACCCTGTAATTGCCGGATTTCCAGTCCGCTGAATCAACTCCTGACGGGGAATAGCAGTTTCAATCTCAACAACAGCTTTACCTGTGCGCTGGTCATTCCACAAAATTGCGGGTCTAATCGCTTTCCCCTCTGCATCGACAGGAACCATACCATGCATTTGTCCAGACAAACCGAGGGCAATCGCTTGGTATCCGTCTAGCTGTTGAGTAAGATCAAAGAGAGCATCCAAACTTGCTTCGACCCAATCCAATGAGTTCTGTTCCGTCCAACCGGGTTGTGGAGTTAACAGGGGATAGCTTCTGGTTGACTGAGCGATAATTTGTCCTTGCAGATCAACTGCGATCGCTCGTACTCCTCCTGTACCTAAGTCTAAACCAACTACGATGTCAGTCAATTTCCCCTCCTTAGCGCAGCGCATCACGGACTGAGCCTAAAACAAATTTTGGCATTTTTTATTTTAATGTTCTTGTCCTGTTGGTCGGATGAGGATTTCGTTGACATTAACGCGCGGCGGTTGCGTGAGGGCGTAAACGATGGCAGCAGCAATGTCTTCGCTTTGTAGAGGTTCAATTGACTTGCGTCGTTCTTGAATCCGTTGTTTAGCAACGGGATCGGTAATTTGGTTGTCAATTTCCGTATCCACCAAACCAGGTTCGATAATAGTAACGCGGATGTTGTCCTTGTGGACTTCTTGGCGCAATGCTTCCGAGAGAGCATTAACACCCCATTTGGTAGCATTATAAACACCAACACCCGCCCGCGCTGTCCGGCCAGCCACTGAGGAGATATTGACTATATGCCCCGATTTTTGCGCCTTCAACAGAGGCAAAACTGCATGAGTAGCATATAGCAGTCCTAATACGTTAAGGTCAAACGATCGCCGCCAGTCTGAGCTATTTCCAGCTTCAATAGTGCCGAGTAAGGCAATCCCGGCATTGTTGATCAGGATATCGACCCTTCCCAATTCTGCATTTGCTTTTGCCACCAAGTTATTTACTTGGGTTTCATCAGTCACATCGGTGACAATAGGCAATGCCTTGCCACCACTAGATTCTATCCGTTCTGCTAATGCCTGAATGCGATCGCCACGCCTAGCAGCGAGTACTACTGTTGCTCCAACTGAAGCCAAGGCGATCGCAGTTGCTTCTCCAATTCCTGCTGAAGCTCCAGTGATAATTGCTACTTTTCCCTCTAATTTACCTGTCATTTATCTAACTCCTTAATAATTGATAATTGGGTATGGGGCAATTCGATTTTGGATTGAGGATTTTGGATTAAATTTCAATCTAAAATCCAAAATCTAAAATTCTTGCTCCCCTACCCCCTGCCTTTTACTGATCCTCAAAACGGATGCAACTGCTGCCCCACATAGTATTAGGGCTGCAAAGCGAAAAGTTCCTTGGAACCCCGCAACGATCGCATCAGGAGGGGCAACAGAGACATCTGCACCCGCAGACATGCTAGCGATTAACGCTCCAAATACTGCCCCAATTAGAGAAACTCCTACGGTGTTCCCTGAAGTACGTGACAAAGACAGCAGCCCAGAAGCAATCCCTAGCCGCTCCCTCGGTACTGTTCCCATAACAGTGCTGTTGTTGGGCGATTGGAATAAACCCAGACCAATGCCGTAAATAAAATAGCGTGATACATAGCCTAGCTCAGTAATTTGAGCATCAAAGGTGCTAATGCCCAGACAGCCACCAATCATCAACCCCAGCCCAATTGAACTGATCAGTCGAGCGCCAAAGCGGTCTGAAAGTATTCCAGCTAGGGGGGCAATTAATCCACTCAGTACAGGTGACACAGCTAGTAACAGCCCTACTTTTACCGTCGGATAATGCTTGACGCTCTCTAGAAAGAAAGGGACGATCAGTAGCGAACCGCCAATAACAATGAATGCTAGCCAGCCACTTAGCAAACCCATACTCAACTGAAGATTGCGAAACAGCTTTAGCTCTAGTAGTGGTTGCTCTAGGATCGCTTCAACTACCAAAAAAGTCGTGAAACTCACGGCGGCGATCGCTAATAATACCAATGCATTGATACTGCTAAAGCCCTCGCTTTGCCCTAGCGTCATACCCAGCCCAAAACTAGCCAGAGTCAATAAAGCAAATATGGCTCCAAAAAAGTCAAATTTCTGTTTGCCCTGAATGCGTACAGAAGGTGGCACTACCCTAGCTACTAAGAAACTAGCTATGATCCCCAGGGGTACATTGACGAAGAATATACTATGCCAGCCTGACCAGCTTAAGAGCAGTCCGCCAGCAGAAGGGCCAAAAGCAATTCCCAGTGACACTACACTACCGATGACGCCAACAGCCCGACCTCGTTCCCAAGAGGGAAAAACTTCTGTGATAATTGCCAAACCAAGCCCAGAGATGAACACAGCACCTAGTCCTTGAAGTGCCCGAAAGCCGATCAACCACTCAATACTAGGTGCAAAACCACACAATAGCGAACTGAAAGTGAACAGAACCAGTCCCCCTTGGTATAAGGACTTCTTACCCCACATATCCCCCAGACGCGTTGCTCCCAAAACTAAACCGGAACTGACCAACTGGTAACTCAATACAGCCCATTGGGTCTTAGGGAAACTAGTGCCAAAGGCTTTCACCAATGTGGGCAAAGCAACATTGATGATGCCCACATCTAGGGTAGACATGAACACCCCAAGTCCGACACCGAGTAAGACCCAATTTTTTTGAGAGGCTGATAAAGTCAGAGGTTGTGCTTGGAATTGTGCCAACGTTTAGCCTCCGCCTTTGACTTTACGGTTGTGAATAGTTTGCATACGTATATTCATTGTAGGGTGCTATCCTCACTACCAGTTTCCATCCCTAACGTTGGCGATTTTGTTGACAGCGATCGCAGCAGGCGCTTCGTTCATCACAAATGCTCTGGCTCACTTGGAAAATTAAAGTTGATTCCAGGCATCGACTTCTCAATCCTCAAGACTGGTTTTTCTACTTCTCATATATTTGGTAGAGTACCTGGATACTCTTAACTCCGCGCTCCTTGCGATATATCAACGATAGTATTCAACAAAATACGGTAACTTGATAGATTTACTGTTTTAATCCTAGTTAGCAAATTATCATAGACAAGTTTAAGAAGCAAGCTCTAGAGATAATAGGGAATAGGGAATAGGAAATGTCAATTATTAAAGTCACATCTGCAACTGTAAATAAGTATCTTTGACACTCTCATTACTGGTACACCGCCATGTGTTTTAATGGAATGCTCAAGGGCACGGGGCATTTTTGAGAAAAGCCATACCACAGCACGGGTTTTGCCAATGCAGACAAACAGCGCATAGTATTAGTATCATCCCAATTAACCAAAATAGCTTCCTTCTTGCCCAGTTATTAGTATCTAGTATGGCTAAAATTACTGTTTGCATTCCTACTTTTAATCGTGTTCATCTCCTCCCTTATGCCATTGACAGTGTGCTGAATCAGTCTGAGCAAGACTTTGAGCTAATTATTTGTGATGACGGTTCTAGCGATCGCACACCTGAGTTGATATCACAGTACACAGACCACCGGATTAAATATATCCGTCATCTGGAAAATATTGGTAAAAGTAATAATATGCGCTCTGGCTTTGATGCTGCCAGTGGTGAATATTTTATTAAATTTGATGATGACGATCGGCTAACACCCAATTTTATCGCAAGTACCGCAGCTATTCTTGCTCAAGACTCCAGCATTGATTTTGTTGGTACAGATCATTGGATCATTGATATTAACAATGTGCGGGATGAGGCAAAAACTCAAGAAAATACTCATCGCTGGGGTAGAAAGAATTTAGCAGCAGGTGTTGTAGATAATTTGTTGGAAGTCGTATTTATTCAGCAAAGCTTTCAAGTTGGGGCGACATTATTTCGCCGTCAAACATTGCAAGAGTTAGGATATATGCAGCCAAATCTGCAAAATTGTGAGGATAATGATTTATTTGTGCGTCTGGCTTTGGCTGGGAAAAAGGGCTATTACTTACCAGAATTATTGATGGAATATCGCTACCATGCAGAGCAGCAAGGTATTAATCGAGCCATTCCTTATTTATTTGATAAAATGCGGTATTTAAAAAGTTATAAGTTTGAGTCTGAAAAATTAGAGACAATCAGGAAAAATCGTCTAACTGAAACGCAATTATTATTAGGTTTGCGTTTAATTGAAAAGGGGGAAACGCAAAAAGGTAGAGAGCTAGTTTTGGCAGGAAAATCTTTTTCAACTGCTAAAGCTTGGACTGGTTTAGGATTATCGCTGTTACCAGTTGGGTTGCGAGGTAAGGCATTTAATGCACTGCGACAGGTGCGGGGTTAGGCTATGAGAGTGCTTTGGTACATTACGTCGCAGGCATCCGCCTTTTTTATCAAGTACGTGATTATTAATGGATAATTGCTCAGGCAGAGAGAGGCGTAGACAAAGATCGCAAATAGTAGGCAATGACTTATTCACAAAATAGGTAAGCATCAAATACTTTAAGTTTTGTTGGAGTAATTCCTTTTACTTCCATTAGGTCTGTGAGTGATTGAAGTTTGCCTTTACGCTCGCGTAGTCTAATAATTGCTTCCGCTGTCTTAGACCCTATTTGTGGTATTTTGTATTTTTCTAATTCTTGAGCCGTTTTAATAATGTTAAGGTTAATCTTGTTATCTCCTGTAACTAACCTTCCTGGGTCAACTTCAGACAACTTGTTTATAAAACTTTCAATCTTTTTGACAGATTGAGCAAGTTGTTCAAGTTGCTTAGTAAAACTCTCAGTTTCATTCTCAGTTATTGTCTGCTTACTTTCAGGTTCCTCAGTTTTTTTAACGTATGTGGCAGGTTGTTCAAATTTTTGAGTAAGAATTTCTAATTTTTGAGTAAGAATTTCTATTTTGTTATAAATATCTGTTTCATGGCTATTATGTGTTTCTATTTTTTTTACGGACACAGCAATTTGCTCAATCTTTTGGTTTAGCGTTGTTGCTAATTGTCGAAAAGATTTATCAAGCTGTTCAACTATTGTTTGAGTTGATTCTGTGTCTTCAGAAACTGATGGTAATACTACAGGAATAGAATCGGGAAACCCTAGTAACTGCTGCATTTCTTCTTTAGCAGCAGCAGCTTGTTCATCGGTCATATCAAAGACCCAAACCCAGAGTTTCTCAATGTCAAGTTCTTTAGCAACAAGACACCAATCAGCACCATAGACAACTTCGTACTCTTCTTCTTCACTGTATGCCTCAGTACGACGCACAATCAGAGGAATTAAGTTAGTACCTTGTTGAGTAAGGCTATTCCTTAAGTATTCGCGTTTTTCAGAAGGAACTTCTAAAACTTCAGACTCTGGTACAGCAATTTGAAAAGTGTAAACTTGTCCGTGGGAGATTGACTTGATGCGTAAATACTCAACAATGCGATCGCGACGTTCTGCACTATTCATTTTTCTACTCCTTTTCCTTAGTCAGAGAAATTAAATGTTTAGCTAGTTTCATATAGCAGTTAAAAGCATCCTGTGCAGCTTCTTTATCTTTAGAATTTAATTCTTTATCAAATTCTGCGAAACAAATTGGATACCCTTTATTAGGTGTAGTTGAAACTATGCTCAGGCTTGGAATCCATGTTTCTTGGGGGAATAACTCTATATTTTTACTTTCAGGATTCTTTGATAGAATATCAAAAATCTGCTGAGTCATAGCTAAAGCAACCTTATTTGCAGCTCTATTGTACATACTGACTGCTATTCCCAAAATTGGCAGTGATTCATCTTTGGATTCATCAAGTGCAATGGCTCTTGAAATCACGTACTCTAATGCCCGGATGGGATAAGGAGCTAACTGGGTAGGAATTAATACTCCAGAAGAAGCCATCAGTGAAATAGTATTAGCTTTGCCAAATGATGGCGGTGGGTCAATTAAGATATAATCATATTGATTGCGATATTTGTTAAGCTTTTTGGCTAATACACGATCAATATCCGGTGTATTAATTAGCGTAGCTTCCATATAACTCAAACGAATGTGAGATGGAACAATATCTAGTTCAACATCATCCCATTTTTTATGAATAATCGTTTCTTCTAAGCTAGTTCTTGGTTCAGTCAGCAGATGGGTGATATCCTTTTTACCTTGTTTTTCAAGATCATCTAAAGGATCTATTCCTAATCCCATTGTTAGATTAGCTTGAGCGTCAATATCAATCAGCAACACTCGCTTACCTAGCTTATTGAGAGCAGCCGCAAGGTTGATAGTCGTTGTAGTTTTACCTACGCCACCTTTGTTATTAAATACAGTAATAATCATCGATTTGCGTTCCTCCTTAGTTTCTGAAACTAATTTTTTTTCTTCACTGGTTTGCTGTGTTGGAATGGGAGAAGTTTTAGCTTTGTTGAATAAGCCAAACATATCTTCTTGTTGCACCTCTTTTGAGATTAAATTTAAAAACTGTAACCTAATATTTTGTTGATTTTTATACAAAGTAGAAGTAAAGTTTAAATAAGTTTTTTTGGATAAAATTTTGTAAAATGACCTATATTTATGAATAAGTGTGGCTTGGGAATACTCTACAACTGTTGTAATTTTTTCGTTACAGTTATAAAGTATACGAAAATCATAGCCATTGGTTAACAGTCCGATAACAGCTCCAGTGTGGCGCATATAGTTGTTAATTTGCCAAACGCTGCGGGCAATGTTTTTACTGGGTGCTTTAACTTCAATAATTAAATAGGCAGGTTTTGTTAAAGCAGAATCTGGTTCACCCACTAGGAAGTCAAGCTTAGATTGGAGAATTACCACTTGAGACTGCCAATCGGTATTGCTGTAACCAAGGATATGCAAGAGGGGAACTACTACCTTTTGCTCTATATCGGATTCGTTACTATTTGGGGCGATCGCTTGAAAAATCTTTTGCAGGGTCGAGCCATAGTCAGCAATCATACTAGCACCGAGAGGCATCCAACTTTACAATTCTATCTGCTAATTTCTCCCTTGTAAAAATTTTTGCCTCTGTTGTTAGTAAAATCCAAGAATGGCTAGAATCAAAGTGTTTACTTAACCTATTTGCGCTAAAGGTTTTGGCTACTGTATCTTGTCCCCACTGCCATCAACTCGTTGATAGTCAAGCTATTAATTGTCCCTATTGCCGGACAACACTCAAAGCTTACGGTCATCCCGGTATTCCATTGCACCGCGCCACTGGGGACGGGTATCTATGCGACACTTGCACATATCAGGCTGATAATACTTGCAATTTTCCCCAACGTCCCTACGCCAAAGACTGTACCCTCTACCAAAATATTGAAGAGACAAAGTTAGAGTTGCAACAGCAGCGTTACACTAACAGTTTTGCAGTAACTGTGAAAAGTTGGGTAAAACGCAATCAGTCTTTGCTGTTGCTATTAGGTTTATTATTGGTCTGTTTGTTGTTCGTTATATTAAGAGCTTGATTTGTGTTTTCTGGGGAATAGGGAATATAGCGCTTCTGTGTTGAGTTCAATACAGACCTAACCCCCATGCGTGTCAACTTAAGATAAAAGCCAGTCTAGAACAAGCTTTTAAAGATTGTCTCGTTGTCTCGTTCCCAGTCTCTGGGCTGGGAACGAGATTTGAAAAGGCTTTCAGCTTAAGTTGACACCAATGCCTAACCCCCAGCCCCAACCCTTGTAGCGTTGGGGAGTAAGAATTCAAAGCCTCTCTCCTTTTAGGAGAGAGGAATGGAAGTGAGGTCAAAAATAGAAAACAATGCCCCTTACCCAGTCCCTTGTCTTCAAGCTGTGATGATTTTAGATGCTTCTGCAATAGGTTCAACTTGTATCGGTGGCGCTTTTTCCTCAAAGGCGGCTAAGTCGAACCAAAAAGTGGTGCCAATGCCGACTTCACTCACTAGATGGACTTTACTACGATGTCTGTCGATGATATTTCTGACAATCGATAAACCTAAACCCGTGCCTTCTAGGGTGTGAACTCGGTTTTCTACGCGAAAGAAGCGTTCAAAAATTGAGTGTTGGTCTTCTGTAGCGATGCCAATTCCAGTATCGGAAATTTCAATCCGCACTGGAGCAGATTGGGTATGATTGGGTATGAAATCTAGTTGGTAGGCGCGGATTGCTACTTTACCACCGGCTTTGGTGAATTTAAGGGCATTACCAATCAGGTTGCCAAACACTTGTACTAATAGATCATAATTACCCATTACTAGCGGCAAATTAGGAGCAACTTCTTGAAGGAGTTCAACACCTTTATCTTTAGCATTGAGTTGGTAAGTACGCAGGGTTTGCTCGATCGCTTGGGCTAAATCGACCCCATCGAAGTTGTACTGGCGACCAGATTCTAGTTTTGACAAATCCAAAACATCGTTAACTAGGCGGGTTAGGCGATCGGTTTCATTGTTGACAGTTTGCAGAAACTCTTGCCGTTCTTGTAAAGCTAAGTCTTCGCCGTAGTCGTGCAGGGTTTCAATATAGGTTTTAATGTTGAATAGAGGTGTTCGCAGTTCGTGAGAAACGTTGCTGATAAATTGGCTTTTTGCATCGTTTAATTCCACCTCACGGGTTATATCTTGGATAGTAATCGCAATACCTTTGATGCTTTCTCTTTGCAGGTTGAGTACTGTAGTCAAGAGAATGCGGATCGTCCGTGGGATAGGTTGGTTAATAAAAATTCGGAATTCGGCGCTTTCGCATTCCCCTGCTGCCATTTCGTACAAGGGACGGGTAATTTCGATTTGTACCGCTGGGGGTAAGTGATGTAACACATTGTCTCCTACCACATTAGCGGCTTCCCAGCCAAAAATTCGCTTTGCTGTGGGGTTGACTAAAATCACCTGCATGTTGTTATCAATCAACACGGCACCATCTGCGATCGTTGAAACTAGAGTTTCTAGCTTGGCTTTTTCTGCGGTCAGTTCCTCAATATTTTGTTCTTCATAACGCTCTAATCGCTCTCCCATTTCATTAAAGCTTAAAATTAACTCCCCCAGTTCGCCCCCTAAAGGTAAATCAATGCGCTGCTTGAAATTCCCGGTAGCAATTTGCTTCACCCCCACCAGCAGTTCTTTAATGGGCTTGGTGATGGTCAAGGCGTTAATTACTCCTGCTAAAATCACCATTACCCAAATTGTGATAAAAACGGCAATGGTGACATCGCGGGTAAAATTGGTGGAGATAACAGCAGTCTGATTGGGATTGATCCCGATCGCTAATACACCTAAGTATTTTTTATTGACGATCAGGGGAATAAATACATCGGTGACTATCCCATCTGGGATTGTGTGTTGCCGCACCATCGGCTTTTCCCCATCACCAGGGTAATCTTCTGGCAGTTGTATCCGCCGTTTAATGGTGAGGGAGTTTTTTACCTCAGCTTCCCAAAAGGGAATGCCAAAAAAGATTTCCCCAGTTTCATCAGCGTAGAGCATATAACGCACACTAGAGGTGCTGCTATAGAAGCGTTGGGAAAATTGGGCAACCTCTGTCAGATTATTATCAGCGACTAGGGGAGCAACATTGGCAGCAAGCAGCAGCCCCAAATCACGACCGAAGCGGGTGTCATTCATCCGCGCATCCTGCTGAATTGTATTCACAGCCCAGAAGGTCAGACCACTCATCACCAACGAAACTACCATTGTGGCCACAGCCAGCAGTTTGGTCTGGAGGGTGAACTCCGACCACCAACTAGCGATTACATGTCGAATTGTTTGTAACAGACTTAGCATCTTAAATAAAGTTGTTAGTAGTCTTTGTTATAAAGCCCAACAACTAAAAAATTAACAGTTAATTTGACAAATATGTTAGGGGAAGGGGGAATGGAGTATGGGGCATTGGGTATGGGGTATTGGGAGTAACTTCCAATTCCTGACTCTGCCGATTTTAGATTTCTCCTTCAATCCAAAATTCAAAATCTCAAATTGAATGACTCCTAACTCTTAACTCTATAACCGATATCTCTCCGATAATATATCCCCTCAAACTGAATATATTTGATCCCTGCGTATGCTTGGGCGATCGCTTGCTGAAAATTTTCTCCGATTCCAGTCACATTTAATACTCGACCCCCATCTGTCACTACTTCTTGTTGTTGGTTCAATTTCGTACCTGCATGAAATACAGTTGCTCCCGTTGCTTCTGCCTCCCCAATGCCAGTAATCACCTGGCCTTTCTTATATTCTCCTGGATAACCACCGGAAGCTGCAACAACAGTGGCAGATGCTCCGCCTTTCCAAGCAATGGGCGGCAATTCACTTAATCGCTGCTGTACACAGGCTAGAATCAATTCCTCTAGGGGTGTTTCTAATAGTGGCAAAATTACCTGGGTTTCGGGATCGCCGAAGCGACAGTTAAATTCCAAAACTTTGAAGTTGCCATCGGGTGCAATCATTAACCCAGCATACAGCACGCCTCGGTAATCAATGCCTTTAGCTCGTAAGGTGGCGATCGCTCTTTCTAAGACTTCTGTTTGAATGCGTGCCATCAACTCTGGCGTAGCGATGGGTGCTGGGCTGTATGCTCCCATTCCACCAGTATTTTCCCCTGTATCGCTCTCACCAATCCGCTTATGGTCTTGAGCGGGCAGCAAGGGTCGAATTGTTAACCCATCCGTTAACGCTAAAACTGACACCTCTTGCCCAATTAAACATTCTTCAATGACAACAAACTCACCAGCACTGCCAAATTGTCCCTGAAAAATCGCATCAACGGCACTTTCTGCCTGTTCTACTGTTTCAGCTACCGTTACACCCTTACCAGCCGCCAAGCCATCAGCTTTGATGACAATTGGCGCTCCCTGAGATTTGACGTAAGATTTTGCTGCTGTTGCCTCCGTAAATACCGCAGCCCGTGCCGTCGGAATCCCTGCTTCTTGCATCAAGGCTTTTGCCCAAGCTTTACTCGCCTCAATTTGCGCTCCGGCTCTGACTGGGCCAAATACCATCAATCCTTTGTCTTGGAGGTAATCTGTGATTCCCTTCGCCAATGGGACTTCTGGCCCAACTATTACCAGAGTTATGCCATATTCTAGAGCATATTGGCTCATCCCCTCAAAATCATCTACTGCTAGGGGCAAGTTCTGGCAACGTTCCATACTTGCTGTACCCCCATTCCCTGGTACACAGACAACTTGCTCAATTTGCTTAGATTGCAACAGTTTCCATGCCAGAGCGTGTTCGCGTCCCCCATTACCTACAACTAAAACTTTCACTGATTTCCTCGTGCGTCCCTGATCAAACGACAATACCTTGGCGGCTCTCGCGGATCAATTTTTTCATTAATTCTCACACTTATGCAAGCCCCCTCATGACTAAAAAGGCTGAGGAGCAGGGGCAAGTATAAATATAGCTATTGAATTTTTACTGTATTTATTCTTAAAATCCAATTTCGGGAATTACTACAATTATAAATGTTATTAAGCGCAATAATTCCATAAATATACGGAGATGCTGGCAATATAATTACAATGGTTAAGTATTTATGATGATTTGTTTCAAGTTGGAAATAATTGAGTAAAAAAATCATCTTCATGTAATGACGATTATTGATTATAAGTATTAACCTGTGAATATGGAAATTAATGAAAATATCAAAAAATAGGCAACATGGCTAAAATTATTGTTACTGGAGCCGCTGGCTTTATTGGCTCTCATCTTACAGAAACATTGCTGCAACAAGGTGAAGAAGTGATCGGGATTGATGAATTCAACGATTACTACGATCCGATGTTAAAGTTTAAAAATGTTGCACACTTACATCAGTCACCTGGCTTTAGATTAATTGAAGGAGATATGCAATTTTTAGATTGGCAGCAACTCCTAAAAGATGTTGATGTAGTTTACCATCAAGCGGCCCAAGCAGGGGTTAGAGCAAGTTGGGGTAAAGCTTTTCGAGGTTATACAGAACGAAATATTAACGCTACACAAGTTTTGCTAGAAGCAGCGAAGGATGCTAAAGACCTGAAAAGGTTAGTGTTTGCCTCTTCATCGAGTGTATATGGTGATGCAGAAACATTACCTACCCATGAGAGAATTTGTCCTCAACCAGTTTCTCCTTACGGCATTACGAAGCTAGCAGCGGAGTTTTTGTGTGAGTTGTATCACAAAAATTTTGGTGTACCTTGTGTAACCTTGCGCTATTTCACAGTTTATGGCCCCAAACAGCGCCCGGATATGGCATTTAATAAGTTCTTTAAATCCATTTTGCAGGATGAAGCAATTCCGATTTATGGGGATGGCCAGCAAACGCGGGAGTTTACCTTTGTTAGTGATATCGTCGCCGCCAATTTAGCCGCCGCTACTGCACCCGAAGCAGTGGGAGAAATCTTTAATATTGGTGGCGGTAGCAGGGTAGTTTTAGCAGAAGTCTTAGATACGATTGAAGAAATTGTCGGGAAACCTATCAAAAGAAACCACATAGAAAAGGCGATGGGAGACGCCCGCCACACGGCTGCTGATGTATCGAAAGCGGAGAAACTTTTAGGATATCAGCCGCAAGTTTCCCTGAGAGAGGGTTTGACGCAGGAATGGGAGTGGATTAAATCTTTGTATTCCCTATCTTTCTAATTTTCTTCATCCCCCTCATTTTTTTAACCTTTACTTTTGTTATGCAAATCCTATTGATAGGAGTTTTGCCCTTAGAGGATGTTTTAAAAGGGTGTTTTGCTTTCATAATTAGCACAGCTAAGTATCTAAGTACATGGCTAAAACCTCGATTTTTCGTCAGAGTTAACCCAAGTCAGAACGGCAAAATTATACCTTCTGGGACTTTTCAAACATCCTCTAAGTTATACGAACCCAAAAAAAGCATTTTTGACAACTAAATACTACTATTGAGTACCGTAAATTAACTTATGGGAGTGGTTTGTAGTAGCATTTCTACAAACCCTTACCTTAAATCAATCTTGACAGTCTACTATTCTTGGTTCACATACCCTAATTATCAGCAAGAGATTTCTTTGGCAACTATGACATCAAGATTCTGGAGAAAGAGGGCGAATTTGATCGCCGCTAATGCTTGCAGTTTGTAAATTCTTGAGGTTTTTATATTGAAATTATTTAAACCCGCCCGTTTCTCTCAAGAGTTACTCAGCATTTCTGAAGCCGGTTAAGAGCGTTATAGAATAGAAATAAACCTTACATAACATTACGCTGATTAAGCATAATTGCCCATGACCACTTCTAAACGCCACTATCACATCACTACTTTCGGTTGTCAGATGAATAAAGCTGACTCAGAGCGCATGGCTGGCGTTTTGGAAGATATGGGCTTTGAGTGGTGCCAAGACCCGAATCATGCAGATTTGATTCTCTACAATACCTGCACAATTCGGGATAATGCTGAACAAAAGGTGTATTCCTACCTCGGCAGACAAGCGAAGCGCAAACATGAGCAGCCTGATTTAACCCTGATTGTTGCTGGTTGTGTTGCCCAGCAAGAAGGCGAAGCGCTGTTGCGGCGAGTGCCAGAATTAGACTTGGTAATGGGGCCACAACATGCCAACCGTCTGAAAGATTTGCTGGAGTCGGTGTTTGAGGGCAACCAAGTTGTAGCAACTGAAGCAGTTCACATTATTGAAGATATCACCCAGCCGCGACGGGATAGTACAGTAACAGCTTGGGTGAATGTGATTTATGGCTGTAACGAACGCTGCACCTATTGCGTAGTTCCGAATGTGCGCGGTGTCGAACAATCTCGCACGCCGTCAGCTATCCGGGCTGAAATGGAAGAATTAGGACGGCAAGGTTACAAAGAAATTACTCTACTCGGTCAAAATATTGATGCTTACGGCAGAGATTTAGCTGGGGTGACACCAGAAGGTCGGCATCTGCACAACTTTACAGATTTGCTTTATTACGTCCATGATGTGCCGGGGATTGAAAGATTAAGATTTGCTACTAGTCACCCCCGTTATTTTACGGAGAGATTAATTCAAGCTTGTGCTGAGTTGCCCAAGGTCTGCGAACACTTCCACATTCCCTTTCAATCTGGGGATAATGAACTTTTAAAGGCGATGGCGCGGGGTTATACCCATGAGAAATATCGCCGGATTATCGATACCATTCGGCGGTATATGCCAGATGCCTCCATTAGTGCCGATGTGATTGTCGGTTTCCCTGGGGAGACAGAAGCACAGTTTGAAAATACCCTGAAACTGGTGGAAGATATTGGCTTTGATATGTTGAATACAGCAGCATATTCGCCACGTCCAGGGACACCTGCCGCTTTGTGGGACAATCAACTGAGTGAAGAAATTAAAAGCGATCGCTTGCAACGGCTCAATCATCTGGGAAACTTGAAAGTAGCAGAGCGATCGCAACGTTACTTTGGACGTATTGAAGAAGTTTTAGTAGAAGACCAAAATCCTAAAGATCAAACCCAGGTGATGGGACGTACTGGCGGTAATCGTTTGACCTTTTTTAGCGGCAACATCAAAGAACTCAAAGGGCAGTTGGTGAAGGTAAAAATTACCGAAGTTCGCCCTTTTAGCTTGACGGGTAAACCAGTTGAAATGAGGCAAACCGTTTTGCAGTAAGAAGCAGTTGAAATACCCCTTTGAGATTTGTTCATGTCCCTGGACTTACCAGCGCCATCAACAAATCTTGCAGGGGATGACTAATAAGGGTTATCCGATTATTATTTTTAAAGATTGTACCCCTGACTCATGATGAAGTTACCGCAGACGATTTCAGTTCTTCTTTTTGGGGCTAGTTTGGCTGTGTTTTCCCCTCAACTTGGTGCTGCTTTCACTGTTCAAGAGGTAGCTAGTTTTGCTCAAGCATCAAGCGATTTGCCAGTGGTGAAATCAGCAGGACTGTCCCCCGATATGAATGTGCCTTGGTCGAAAGCTGTGAGAATTGTTGACCCCTTTGAAGGGGAGTTTCTTGGGGTTTTCGACCGCAACTCTTTAGGTGGCTATTTGTACCGTGAGGGTTCAAAGCAAGTTATTAGTTTGTGGACTCCTTCAAGTATTCGAGTACTGGTAACAGTAAATTCCGGTCAAGCAAGTTCATCTTTCTACACCGCAGGTCATCTGTATCCCAGACCTGACTTTCTTAGGTTTGTCACTACCAAAAAAGTCGATAAACTGTTGCTCAAGGTGAGGGAAAAAGTTTTTAAATTAGACGGTTCGACCGGCACGTTTGCTGTCAGTCGAGAATTAGCCACTGCTTTGAAAAATGCTCCAGATGAGAACTTAGACATCAGACTAGTCTTGGAAGGAGGTCAAACTGTTGATAGCGAAATTGGCAAAGAGACGGTAAAAGCCTGGCGAAACATTTATTAAGCGATTGCATTTTTCAGCCAAGTATTATCTATGTTTAATAAAGGAAAAATTTCCCCTTATCATCAGAAATTTATTTGGTAAAACTTGTTGATAGATTTAATAAGAACGAACATTGTTAGAAGCAAGCCTGATCAATTCTTCCACATTGTTTGAGATTGTATTGCAAATAGCATTCAAAGGTAAGTCATTGGGATCAAGCCCAAAAGGTTCTTCAATTTCTGAGCCAATTTGTTCAATACTTAATAGTGTAAAACTTACAAAAGCCATTGCTATACCAGTCCACCAATTCAAAAGGCTAACAATTTCCAAAGGTAATATCAGACAAAAAATTAATAACAGTTGTCTGAGTTTAATAGTATATATCAAAGGCAGTGGCGTTTTTAAAATGCGTTCGCAACCACCTAAAATATCTACTAAATCGTCTACACAGTTATGTAGAGTAGTTAGTTGATAGACATTTAGACCATTCTGGTCATGCTGATACTGCAAGTAATCTCCTATCCAATAAGCAATTTGTAGTGGGGGATGACTAGTATTTTGGAGTTGTAAATATTGTTTTTCAGACATTAAGGATGCTAACTCAGTGTCTAAAGGCACTGATCTGAGATGTAACTTCATTGCAACTGCAAAAGCAGTTACTAACCGAACTATTGCCTCTTTCTCTACTCTATCTTGGGGTGTCTTTTCTTTAACTATTATCCAAATACCACGAGTTAAGTTACGAGATGTATTAACTAAAGCTCCCCATAGTTGACGACCTTCCCAAAATCTATCATGGGCTGTATTCGTCCGAAAAACTAATAGTAATGTAAAACCAATATTAAAACTTAAAACAGCATTAGTCAGAATACTGTTAGAATCTGAAAATGCTATTGGTAATCCTAAATGATAGAAAAATGATATTAAAGTACCATAGAGAGTACAAAAAAGTACCCAAGGAAGAATGATCGAAAGAATTGACCTTTCAAGGCGAAGAGTTACTTGAAGCCAGTTCAATTTTTCGCCTTTGTAAAGATGATACTTTTCTCTTAAAGAGTTTTTAGAATTATTTTGAAAATATTTAAGTTGTTTCATATTGATAAGGTTGACGATTAGATCAATTAGCAAACTAACTTTCTTTTTTAGCCAAGTATATCTTGCTTAAGCAAGATATGTGTAAGACGTAGGTTTCCAAATAGCAAACATCGTGCAACTATCATAAACATAAGTTATAGTTCTAGCATTGAAATTTATTTCTGTGAACCCTCTTTAGGTATGTAAATTGATAATAGTCTTCCAACTCTTCACCATCAACTTGGATTTATTCTTATATTAGTTAAAATTAAAATTCGTGATATCTAACTTATTTGTCAGAGAATTAAGCAAAATATAGATTTTTTCGAGTAAATACTCACTTTTTATCATTGACAGCGCGATCGCACTTGGGTTAATAATTAATGCAGTTTTTTTTGCTGGACAGACCAAAGTTATAGCGGTTATCGGTTGAATAAGGTACAAGAACCCCTCCCCACTGTTTCGTGGAGGGGTTCTTGTACCTTAGAGGATGTTTGAAAAGTATTTGGCTGTGATTTTAGGCACTTTGATCCCCCCTAACCCCCCTTAAAAAGGGAGGAAGCGGAGTCAAAGTCCCCCAATTTATCGGGGGATTTAGGGGGATCTAAAATATTTTGATACCGACAAGAGGACTTTTCAAACAACCTCTTAGATGATTAGGAAACGCTATATAGAAAAAATTAACTCATTCTATTTAAATTATTCTATAACACCTAGAACTGCGACTTATATAAGAAGTCGAGGTGCTGAGACTCTCAATTTTAATTAGTATTTTAAGACTTTTTTAGAGGACAAAACTATGTCGTTAATAGATGATTTAGTTAACAATTATTTAAATACCAAACTTGTCAGTCAGTTTAATAAATATTAACTGCATCTATTATAACTAATTGATATAAACTTTTAATTTTCTCTAAGAGGTTGTTTGAAAAGTGTTTCGCTATGACTTTAGGCACTTTGAGATCCCCCCTAACCCCCCTTAAAAAGGGGGGAACTGGAATCAAAGTCCGCCAATTTATCGGGGGATTTAGGGGGATCTAAAATTTTTGATGCCGACAAGAGGACTTTTCAAACATCCTCTAAGTAATACTATTTCCCCAAATATTGGCAACACATAAATCGGCTGTAGGGCGTACATCTGTACGCCCTACCTATCTATCTGTATCAGCTATTTCGTTAAACGGTATAATTAGGAAAATATGATCGAGAGTGCAACTTAGAGTTTATCATTGCAATATTTGAGTGCGTGCAAGAGTTGCTGACAGAAAAACTTTTACAACTTCTGGCCTGCGTAAATCGATCGCACTTCGCCGTTACGCCGGATGACTGCTTCGCCATTGCTGACTTCTACTAATGTCCAACCGCTTGAGCCGATGCTTTCACCCATATTGATGCGGCGAGTCACGCCATCGATTTTAAACAAAGCGGCAGATTTGTTGCCCAACTCTAGCAATCCCTCTAAGGTATTACTCGGAGTAACTGCGATCGCAGTTGGCGGATATACTTGTTCCTGGGTAATAGTTGGTTCTGACTCTGGTGCGAGTGCAGCACGCAATGCAACTACTGGTAATGCAGGTAGAGGCTTAGGTGTTTGCCGCACGGTAATGGGTGCAGTTCGTCCAGCTACAGGTTTGAGTTCGGCTCGTACAGCCGCAGCTAACATATTGACAGTTACAGGCTTGCCAGCTTGTCGCACTGTATTCAGGGCAGTTTTCACAACATTAGGTTGAGATCGCTGCAATACATTGGCAACTTGTGGTATGAGTATGGGAGTCCCAGGAATTGCTGGAAGGGCATAGCGCATTGGCGACGGCGCTTGATAAACGGGGACGTAGATGCGCTCAACAACGCTTCCAGAACGGTTGGGGGCTGGTGGTATATTGTTAGCTAGAAGTGGAAGTGCTGGTAGATTACCAGTTGCTTGCTCACGACCAAGGGCTATTTGGTTAGTATTTGCCTGACTGGAGAATCCTGGACTGAAAGATTTTTGATTGCTTTTTACCCCTTGCTTATCTATAACTGCCAGTGCTTGGAGCATATAGTCAACTAACTCTGCCTCAATTTCTGGTTTTACGGGCAACTGTGATTGTGGTTGCGGCACTAGAAGCGCTGACTCGGGCAATTTGGTATTTAAAAGATATACGACTCCAGACTGCACCAGGTAGATCATACCAGCGATCGCCACGCCTAAAGTTGTTCCCACAATCAGCAGTTTGCCCAAAGCCAGTCTAGTTTTCTGACGCTTTCTAGTAACTGGTTTAATGGTGGTGGTGTCAAATAGAAGGGTACTCAATTGCTTGTGGTTATCTTGAGCAACTGACTGTACTGCTTGATTCAGGGTGTTCGGTAAGATAATCTGTGGTATTGTAACTGTTTGGAGAGGTACGTATTCTGGAGGCGATTGGTGTTGAGCTTGGGCACAAACCCCAGCAACAGAGTGGCTTGATTTGTTCTGACTACTGTGCCTAACAGTTTGAGAAGGCAGATTACCACTAACATCCAGAATGTAGTCGATATCGGCAAAGAGTTCATCCATTAGGCCATCAGCATAGTTTTCTATCGACCAAGGCTCGTTGGTGATTAAGTCTTCTGATGGTTCTGGTACTATGAGACGGGTGCTGGCTTCTTGTAACATAGACGTTCTGGGTTGTTGCTAGGACGGGGAAACGCCGCCCCTACTGCCTGGAAATTAGGATTATGAGAGGAGGCAGTAGGTAGAGGGCAGTTCTTGCTGGAGGAAAGAAGTATGAATAAAAACTTTAGTTTTGGGTCATTACCCTGTTTAAAAAAAGAATTGTATTGAGACGCGTCTGGCGAGATACAAAGCACAAAGCCGCTCCGCCTCCGGTCTTGCTTCAATCCTATGCAGTTGCGCGTGGGTTACTCCTGCCTCCTGCCTCCTGAATCATGAAACATCCAATCCCCCATCTTATTGAGATGAGTTGATTGAGTGTTGGTATTAAACTCAACTTTCATCTGGGGATTGTTGATGATGCCAGTACTAATGTTTATGTCATCTATCATACCAATCTCCCTCCCTACTACTATACTCAGTCTTTATCAAGTTTGTGTTAAGCTAACGCTGGAAACTGTGACTGGCTCTTAGTTCTACGCAATTCTAGATATAATAATAAGGCATTAATATCCGCTGGGTTTACACCACCTATACGTGCAGCTTGACCAAGGGTGAGTGGTTTTACGTGAGTCAGCTTTTCCCGTGCCTCTTTGGAAAGAGTATCAATTGTTGTGTAGTCTAAATCCCCAGGTAACTGGCGGTGCGCTTGGCGGGCAATTTGGTCAATCTGATTTTGTTGCCTAGCAAGATAGCCAGAATACTTGATGTCAATTTCTGCACCTTCTTTTTCGGCGCGGTTGAGGTTGGGGTTTCCCAGTCCAAACCTGTCGAGGTCAACATAATGGAATCCCGGACGCCGCAGTAAGTCGTTGAGGGTAATTGAACCTTTAATTAATTGCTGGGTATCAGATGCGATCGCTATTCCAATTTCATCATGTTCTTTAACTCGTGTGACTTGCAATCTTTGTTTTTCTGTGGTAATGTTACCCTGTTTTTTGGTAAACATATCCCAGCGGCGATCGTCAATTAAACCAATTTCCCGCCCCAAGGGTGTCAGGCGTTGGTCGGCATTGTCAGAACGCAATAGCAATCGATACTCTGACCTACTGGTAAGCATCCGGTAAGGTTCTCGCAGGTCTTTTGTACACAGGTCATCAACTAGCGTCCCAATGTAACTTTGCTCGCGGGCAAACACAATCATTTCTTGAGAGCGAACAAATCGAGCTGCGTTAATTCCCGCCACCAGCCCTTGGGCTGCGGCTTCTTCATAACCTGTGGTGCCGTTAATCTGCCCAGCACAAAACAGCCCCGCAATCTTCTTAGTCATCAGTGTGGGGTAACACTGAGTTGCTGGTAAATAGTCATATTCCACAGCATAAGCCGGACGCAGCATCACACATTTTTCCAAACCGGGGAGAGTCCGCAACATGTGCAGTTGCAAATTTTCTGGTAAACCTGTAGAAAACCCTTGGATATAAAGTTCGGGTATATCCCTTCCTTCCGGTTCAATAAAGATTTGATGGCTTTCCTTATCGGCAAAGCGGACAATCTTATCTTCAATACTGGGACAATAACGCGGCCCTTTGGCTTCCACCCAACCGCCATAAACTGGCGACAGGTGTAAATTTTCCTGAATTAAGCGATGAGTTTCGGCGGTTGTGCGGGTGATATAGCAAGGCATTTGTTCCCGTTCTACCCACACATCTGGGTCGAAACTGAACCAGCGCACATCTTCATCCCCTGGCTGGATGAGCATTTTACTGTAATCTACCGATCGCTTATCTACCCGTGCGGGAGTTCCAGTTTTAAGTCTGCCGGTTTCAAATCCCAGGCGATTTAGGGTTTGTGTCAATCCTTCAGCTGCAAATTCTCCAGCGCGTCCGGCTGGCATTGATTTGTTACCAACCCAAATTTTGCCTCCCAGGAAGGTGCCAGTTGTCAAGATGACTGCTTTACATTGGAACCCCACACCAAAATAAGTTTCAACGCCGATGACTTCACCGTTAGCGCCCAGAACCAAATCTGTTGTCATACTTTCGCGGATTGTCAAGTTTTCTTGATTCTCGACAATACTTTTCATCACTGCTGCATATTCGCGCTTATCCGTCTGGGCGCGTAATGCCCAAACAGCAGGCCCCCGTGAAGAGTTGAGGATACGTTTTTGCAAATAGGTGCGGTCTGCTACTTTACCAATTTCGCCGCCGAGTGCATCTACCTCATGAGTCAACTGAGATTTGGCCGGGCCACCCACTGCTGGGTTACAAGGTTGCCAAGCGATTCTATCTAAGTTGAGCGTCAATAGCAAGGTACGACAACCGAGGCGTGCAGAGGCGAGAGCTGCTTCGCAACCGGAGTGACCTGCACCGACGACTATGACATCAAAAGCGTCTTGGAATTCAACGGAATTGTGCATGGTCATACTTACAGGATCAGCAAGCTGAGAGTTCTTTTCAATTTTAACTGTTCCAGTGATTTCATGGATGTATCTTTCTGATAAAAAAGTTATCAAATTTACTAGTACTCAATTAAAGGCAATTTTCCATTTTTTAACTTGAGTATTAAGTAAAGAATATAATCTTTTTTAAAATTTATGACAACTTTCCGGTTGGTTGATCACAGCTATTGTTCAGATAGTTAGCTATTAACCTAAATTAATTTTCCCCTGGTATATATTAGATATTTTATCTAACTTCTATAAGTTTATAGTTCAACACCGATGAATTATCTGTGGTTTTAACTGATCAATTTACCAGAAGCTGATTAATTTTATTCTTGAATCAACTAAGCAATTATTTAAAAATGAAACTCACCCTCAGAAATCAAAGAAATATTCCTAGACTTATCAGAAAGACAAGTTTCATCAGTATAGTTATCTTGATGATTTTTGTATTAGTAGCTAGCAATGAGATTACTCACCATAAAGTTGCGATAACTACCCAACCATTAAACGGATGCTTGAGCAATGATTCATTACCTTGTACAGATACCTCTAAAAATACAACATCAGAACCATTTCTTCCCGATCCAAAATTAAATAATCAACAGCGTTTTTTATCTGCGATCGCGAGAAAATTACCCACAATTCCCCAGCCTGGTACTTATGAATATACTTTGCTGCGAAGCTATGGTGCAGTATTCGTAAATCCAGATATTGGGATTAAACTGCCGCAAAAAGATATCTTTGCCAATGAACAAGAAACCCAAGAATTTCAAGCTACTTTAACAATGGGTCATGTTGATGGCACTAACGACTGTTATTTACAAAAATCGGCGGCTGATGCTTTAAATAAAGCGCGAATCCAGCAACAAATTCCGCTAAAATCTGGTTATGGTTCTGGTGATTGTACTCGCACTTTCAACACGAATTTAAGATTTTGGCACAAATATGCTAACGATCGAGTTTTAGCAAAAGTTCAACAAGGTAAAGAAACAAAAATTCTCGGTTTAGTTGCACCTCCCGGAACTTCACAACATCTCTGGGGATTAGCAATTGATTTACGTGTATATAATCAACAACAAAGAAAAGCTCTTAATCAAAATGGTTGGTTTCAAACTGTAGAAAACGATGTTCCACATTGGACTTATGTGGGTTTAGCTGAAGATAATTTACCTCTGTTTGGCTTTAATAAACAAGCTATTCAAGGCATTACTTATTGGATTACGCCACTTTGATTGTTCAATATCATGAAAACTTGGGAATACTAACCTAAAAGATATATTGTCAGGGATTTAGCTATGCCAAATGAAGCTACTAACCAGGAGCAAAACTTCCTAATTGATTTACTAAGAGCGACTTATCAAAATCAGGAAATATATCCAATTCTGCAACATAACTTAAGTAAACTCAACGATAATTTAGCTTTAATGTTGCGAAAATGGGTAAGCGATCGCTTTGCTAAAGAACCTGCTATTGCTATTAATTTAGCTAGAGTAATTATCAAACTGAGTAGCATTATTCAAGAGTTTGAACAAGGGAACCTTGCTAGTAATTTGCAAATTGCGTAGGCGTAGCCCGTCGTAGACATCGCTGGTTATGAAACAGTTCTACCGATTGTTACCCATGAGGCTTTTCCTAAAGAATGGGATATCGTCCAGCAAGCTTTGGTAACAGCTTATCAGCAACACCAGCAAATTCTCTCTAGAACCATTGGTGAACTCCGAGAACAGACTTTCCAAAGTCAGACTCAAATCAATGTATTAACTGAGCAATTGCAAGAACAATTACAACAAGCAAAGCTGCAATTAAATGAATTAAAAACAACAATTACGCAGTTAAAACAGGGAGTAGTAAGTTCCGAGTCAACACAAGAAATAACGTCTTTAATAGCTGAGTTTAAAGAGTTAAAGCAGCGTCAGATTCGTGTAGAGCAGTTTACTACTACAGCTAACATTTCGCCGAATCCTGAGCAATTTAACACAGCTATTTTCTATGATATTGAAAACTTAACAATGGGTAGAAGCAACCCCAACTTAAATTTTTCTCTGAAACAAATTCAAACAAATCTGGAAAACACTACCTTAGTTAATAAAATTGCTATCCAATGCGCTTATGCTGACTGGAGTGATTCTCGATTGAGGCTACTCAAGAATGAGATTCAAGAACTTGGCATTGAAGCAATACAAATTTTTGATTATAGTCACAAACGGAATGCAGCAGACATGCAACTAGCCATTGATGTCATGGAATTAGGCCAGAGTCGTCCTACACTGCAAGTTTTCGTTATTGTCTCAGGTGATGGTGCCTTTGCCGCTTTAGCTAAAAAGCTCCATGAATATGGAAAAACTGTAATTGGATGTGCTTACGAAGTACAAATTAATCGTATTCTAAAATCGGTTTGCGATCGCTTTATACCGATACCTCCTCCCCAAGCAAAAATAGAGGATATTCCAATTAATGAAGTAATTAGTGAGGTTCACTTGAAATTCCCTTTGGCAAAAAGAATTAAAAAAGGTTAAAGGGCAAAGGTAAAAATAAAATTTCATCTTTTTACCTTTGTCTCTTAACCTGATTTAGCGGTTCTCAGTTGAGTGAGATACAAGAACCCCACCCCCAACCCCCTCCCCGCTTGCGAGGAGGGGGCTATGACGTACCTTGTATGATTAGGAAACGCTATTATGCAAGAAATTTAATGCCTTTTTATGGAGAAATAAATCAGACTTTTGCTAGGGCGCAGACAATACGGTTCGGTTAAAGGGGAAAGGTTTTGAATACATCCTTTACCCTTTACCCCAAAACCAATCCCCAGACCACAAGGAAAGTGAAGAATGCTTAACCGAACTGTATTCAGGGCGTAGACGTATAATAGCTTGTCGTCAGACATCGTAACCTAGATGCAATCAAATTTCTCCTCTGGTTTTAGAGGATGTTTGAAAAGTATTTGGCTGCGATTTTAGGCACTTTGATCCCCCCTAACCCCCCTTAAAAAGGGGGGAACCGGAATCAAAGTCCCCCTTTTTTAAGGGGGATTTAGGGGGATCTCAAATGTTTTGATACCGACAAGAGGACTTTTCAAACAACCTCTTAGCAAAATATTAATTAGAAGGTAAATTTAGTATTACTTCACTTCACTGGGTTCAAATTTAGTTACCTTACCTTTCTTAATGGCAACAATCACATCGTAGTGCGAACAGTAAGCGAATGTGACATCATTGGCTTTGTTATAAAGGTTAACTACGTGACCTGCACCACCTAGCTGAATACCGATTGGTTCCAAGTCACCAAAAAAGAAACGACGCAGTTGATCGCCACTACCAATTTGACCCTTACTTTTAGTAAGCAAGTCTAGTTTTTGTGCTACAGACATTTCTTCGGCTGCTGATGCCTGCACTAATAACGGATTGATCGCTTTTAATGGTGCGTCCCAAACTGTGAAAAAACCAACCAAAGCTACACTTGTAAGTAAGGGTGCGAGTTTCATTTGTTACTTCTCTTCTTTGTTTTATCCTGAACATCCCAAGCATCTCAGGTGGCAGTGAGAGCCTATTGAAACTAAGCTACTATTTTCATGAATTTATCCCTTGAGAAAATTTAGTTAATTCTCAGCATTTTCTCAGGTAATCATGGTTACTCAAAGTCACAGGATAATTTAAGTATTTTCTCAACAAAACCTCATTTTGAAGTGCGTGAGGGTAACTTAATATGATGAGCAATGCTTTCATTGCAGTGATGTTATTGTGACTAGACCCAAAAGACCACATCGCCAAATCCATAGAATTTCGGGACAAACATATCTCTGGCTAGCAATGCTAATTTTTGGAGCATCTAGCGCCGTTACTCGGAAGCTAACAGAAATTGGTGCCCAACATCTTATCGACCATCGCAATCCGATTTCTTTGTGTAATGTTTTATTCGTGGGAAACCTTTGCGCCTTGATACTTCTGATCCTAATCTATGGGCGGCAGTGGAACAAAGCTACTTTGAAGCAGATATCAAGGAAGGATTGGGTCAGTCTAACGGCAGTAGCTATTTTATCAGGAGCGTTAGCCCCTGGCTTAATTTTCCAAGCACTGGCACTCACAGGGGTGAACAATGTCATTTTGGTGGGACGCTTGGAACCGCCTCTAACTCTGGCTTTATCAGTCTGGTTATTGAGGGAACGGGTAAATATTTGGGAATTTATCGGTGCGATCGCAGCTTTTGTTGGCGTTATCCTAACTATTATCCTTCAACCTCCAACAGCAACCATGATGAACATGGGAGGTTTTGGTTTAGGCATTGGGGAACTTTTGGCCGCAGCCGGGTCTGTGGCCATAGCCGCTTCTACGATTATTAGCAAGAAACACCTTTCGCAGATTCCTTTGGGAATCTATAGTATTTTTCGGACTGCACTAGGAACTGTAATCTTTTTCCTCATTGCTTTAGTCCTCTATGGCAGGGATCATTTCGCTGATGCTCTCTCACCATTCTTGTGGCAGTGGATGTTTCTCTATGGCGGGTTGATTGTGGTGGTAGGTCAGTCTTTTTGGATTAAAGGCTTGAAAACTTCTACTGTATCTACGGCTTCCCTAGTTAGCTCATTTGGCCCAATTGTGGGGATTCTAGCAGCCTATTTAATTTTGGGTGAAGCCCCTACGCTACCCCAATATATTGGTGGTAGCTTGATTTTAGTAGGTATATTCTTGAGCCAAGTTGGTACCTGGCGTCAGACTTCTAGCATTGCGTCTGGCAAAGTGAGTTCTACTCCAGCACAGCAACAGGTAGAAACTGGTATGGGATTCAAGGGAATTTGAAGCAGGCGGAAGAATTTTAGATTTTAGATTTTGGATTGAACAATCTAAAACCGCAAATCCAAAATTTAAGGGGCAGGGGACATCAGGGAAGAAAGCTTATGTCTTAAGCCTTTGCGTTATTTCTCGCTGCACAGTTATTTTTGCTCTGCCGCACTAGTATGTCAAAATAAAAATACCCGATACATCAAGGTGAGCGATCGCTCCCAAAGCTAGATTAAAGGATTGACCTGAGCAATGGCAGACCAAACCAATCACAATCAAGCGGGAGAAGTAGCTCCCAGCACTGTTGACAAGCAAGCTCCCAGTGTGGCTGAAGAACACGCTCCTAGTACAGACTCACCCGAAGCCACAGACATTCCTACTGCCAACGCCCCAGATCCGAAAGCCGCAAACCCCGAAGATAATCCCAATGCTGCTAAACCAGTTGCTGTACCACCCAAGCGAGAAAAACCCGCCGCCGCAAAAGCCGCAACAGCAGAAAAACCCACAGATGCAGCCGACGCAACAGCAGAAAAACCAGCCGCCGCAGCGAAAGCCGCCAAAAAAGAAAAAGCCCCATCTGTTGAAGATAAGCCATTTGTAGAGTTCATTGAGCAAGACTACTTGCCAGCTTTACAAAAAGCGATCGCTCAACAAGGCGTGCAAGATTTACAGGTGTCTTTTGCCAAGCAGAAGATGCCAATCACTGGCTTTGAATCCGCCGAAGAATGCTGGCAAATTATCGGCAGTTGGTCAGAAATCGGTAGGCGTCAGTTTAACCTCTATTTCCCCGATGAAGATATTCAAGGGAAAAAGGGATTTTCCTGTAATGAAGGCAAAAAACCTAGCACTCTTGAGTCATTCTTAATCGATGAGCGCAAAACTACACTCGATTTGTTGGTATATGGCTTAGTTCAGCGCTTGAGCGGTCAAAAGTGGTTAGGTAGAAATTAGTCATTGGTCATTAGTCATTGGTCATTGGTTTTTAACAAAGGACAAATGACTAATAACAATTAAAGTTCGTGGAAATGGTAGGTAACGGCTCCAGTATTGGGGTCGTTATCAATTTTCACATAACCTGATTTGTACATCTCATTGAGAGTAGCTTCCACTTCAGCAAAGCTAGCTCCCGTAAACTTCACACCTTGAGTGACAGTTAAAATACCACTCTTGCTTTCCGCTGCTTCAATCAGTTTCATCATCAGTTGGTTGCCTGTTGGTCGGTGGACTTGAGAGGCAATCACTGCTGGATTTAAGGGCACACCAAAGGGAGATACACCTGCTTTTAATCTCAGGTTGTGTTCATATTCGTCAACCATACCGGGGATGAGAAGCAAATCCACGGTCTGCCCTATGTAAAACAAACCAAAAGTACACAGCCACAACAAACCCGTCCCTATTTTGCCATTGTATAAGCGGTGTAGCCCTCCCAAACCGAAAAATCCGACTGCACACAAAATGTAAGAGACAAGAAGTCGGTCTTTCTGCTGATTGTTTTCAAGATTCATCTTGTTTTCAACCCTTTGGATTTGCTCTTGTTGTCTAAAATGGGTTTTCCATATTGATTGTAGTAACAACCATAGGAAATTACTGAGATAGCAATGCTTTGAGAATACAAGAGGTGCGTGCTACTCCACTTGATAGAAATAGTGCTGATCCATTTAGTTGACTACCAATCTGCTATTTTGGATTCCGCAAACATTGAATGATTGTTGCAACTCTTAATCTTTTGCTTACAAATTTCTAACCCGCACCTTGGTAGACTGAACTTTATACAATTGGATTATTGTGGACTGTTACAGTTTGCCAGAGCATTACCCTTGGCTTTCTGGTGAGGCAGTCCGGTCTTCTCCCAAAGGGACGAGGCTAGCGCCAGCGGGGTTTCCCCCATAAGGAACTACCGTTAGCATAACGGTAAGGACTGTGCGTAGCGTCACCCGAAGGGTCTACTTAAGATAATAAAGACGAAAGAGAAATCAAGACATGGTAGATTCCCTCAAAAAACCAGGCTTTGAAGAAATCCGGCCAGGGATTAAAGTCCCGGCAAAAGAAACCCTGTTAACACCTCGGTTTTATACTACCGATTTTGATGAAATGGCACGGATGGATATCTCCGTCAATGAAGACGAGTTACAAGCCATTCTCGAAGAGTTCCGCACTGACTACAACCGCCACCACTTTGTGCGCGATGCCGAGTTTGAGCAATCCTGGGATCATATTGACGGGGAAACTCGCAAGTTGTTCGTGGAATTTCTAGAACGTTCTTGTACGGCAGAGTTTTCTGGCTTTTTGCTGTATAAAGAACTTGGCCGTCGCTTGAAAGGCAAAAGCCCTGTCTTGGCAGAGTGTTTTAACCTGATGTCACGGGATGAAGCGCGTCACGCTGGCTTTTTGAACAAAGCTTTGTCGGACTTTAATATGTCCCTAGATTTAGGGTTTTTGACTAAGAGTCGCAGTTATACCTTCTTTAAACCGAAATTCATCTTCTACGCTACTTATCTTTCTGAGAAGATCGGTTATTGGCGCTACATCACCATTTATCGCCATTTAGAAGCACATCCCGAAGACCGGGTTTATCCAATCTTCCGGTTCTTTGAGAACTGGTGTCAGGATGAAAACCGTCATGGCGATTTCTTTGATGCGATCATGAAATCTCAGCCGCAAATGTTGAATGATTGGAAAGCACGGCTGTGGAGTCGGTTCTTCTTATTGTCGGTGTTTGCGACCATGTATCTCAATGACATCCAACGCAAGGACTTTTATGCCACCCTTGGATTGGATGCGCGAGAATACGATATCCATGTAATTAAGAAGACTAACGAAAACGCAGGTAGGGTGTTCCCGCTGATGCTGGATGTAGAGAATCCAGAGTTTTATCAGCGGTTGGATACTTGTATAAGCAATAATGAGAAGCTGGGTGCGATCGCTAACTCCAACACTCCCAAATTCCTGCAATTCTTCCCAAAACTGCCGCTTTACATCTCCAACGGCTGGCAGTTATTACGCCTGTACCTGATGAAACCGATTGATACTATTTCTGCTCAAGGGGTAGTTCGTTAAGTTATAACAGGTTTACGAAAGCTTTAGTGGTTCTGCTGATTGCAGAACCACTTTTTTTGTCCTTACCAGCGAGGTAATTTCCCAAGCAAATTATTACCGATATGTCAACCAATTAGTACTGCGATCGCTAATTTCCTGGTAGGCAAAAATCGGAGATAATTGGTTAGGTGTAGTTTGGTAGTAGATACCTTGAGTTAAGCTGATTTTTCCATTCTGATTACATCTGGAGTGAATGTTTGATGCTTGGCTGCTTCTACCTCATAACATCTGAGAATCAGTGATGTCAGCTTATCGAAATCACTGACAGAGGTATTACCTCTCCCACCTAAAACCATACATGAAACTTTCGCTTCACACGGTTACTCATGTTTTGCTGTTTTGAAATGGAAATCTTTCCTCTTTCTTCTCTGCCAGACGCGCAAGGGACAGACCAATTTGATGCTGAGTCAATGAATTTTACTTTTTACTCAGCATTAGTCAGGTGAGAAAGGTCTTCGTGAGTTTCTACGGATATAACAGAAGCCGACATTAGGATACACTGGCATTTGAATACACCGGAAGTTCATCAGCGACTTAGTTTGTCGCTGCTGGTGACTTCCTTCCTAGTATCCAATCGCTTTTGGCTGTATGAAACTTACTTCAACCTATTGTATGTAAGTCTCCCTCAAGAAGGTTTCTTAGCATCTAAAACGACTCCCACTGTTTTGAGGCTATAGCCTTAGAATATTTACAAGCTTTACTTACGAATTAGCTCTCTCTAGAATAAAGTACCGTTTTTGCTGCGTAAGCTGACATTCTACCTGTTTCTATCCAGATTTGTGTAGCTTATTAACAAATCAGCGGATTCATTAATATTAAGCCTGCTTTACTATTTAGTTTCTTACTGCGACCTATTAGACTGCCTAGTGTGTTCATTTCATTTTGTTCAATAGCTTTTAGCCCTTATCGCTCCCATGCTGACCCATCACCGCAAGCCCGTGTGCTTATCACTTATTTCCACTGACCTACCGATCTGGTCTGTTGTCGAAACTGCCGGCACATTGTATCAAAAAGATACTGATAGATTCCATTTGCTGCTGACCGCACCGCCCCTAATTAGCTGCGAAGTAGAGAGTGTCGTAAGTCCAGAGGACACACTTCCCCAAACTAAGAGCAAAGCTTACGCCCCTAACAGTCCCAGAATTTTGTGGCTGGAGATTTCCCCTTACCGAGTCATCATGACTATGCAAGGTAACGCTCAAGTGAGTTACCGTCACTTTTGGGAACAGGGCGTTTATGGCATTAGTCGCTATTGGTTGCCAACAGAGTCATTGCAACCTAACGATCCGATTCGTTTACGAAATTTTACTCGTAGCCTAACTCTCAATGGATATCCCTTGCCAGAGCATTTGCGTCTGGAATATGAATTGTGGGCAGAAAAAGTTCAATTAGGATGCTACATACTGAATTTGGAAATTAAACACTGATAGGCGTGGGGAGTAGGGAGTGGGGATGAGGGAGAAATCAATTCAAAATTCAAAATTCAAAAACTTCTGCCTCCTCTTTCCCAATGCCCAATGCCCGATCCCTTTTAACCAAAATAACTGGGTTGGTTTCCAGGTTTCCATTTAATATTGCAACCAACACTCGGCTTTTGCTCACTCGTAACAGGTTGACCCGCTAGCACTGCTTCAATGGCTGCGCGTAAATCTCCACCTGTTACGGGTTTATCATTACTGGGGCGACTATCATCTAATTGTCCCCGATAAACAAGCTGGCGATCGCCATCAAATACAAAAAAATCTGGTGTGCAAGCTGCTGTGTAAGCCTTCGCCGTTTCCTGGCTCTCGTCGTAGCATAAGGTAAAATTTAAGCCTTGTTCTGTAGCAAATGCTTGTAACGACTCTGGCGCATCATCTGGGTAATTCTTTGCATCATTAGCACTAATGCCAACGATCGCTAAATCACTTGTAAAATAATCTTTTCCTAACTGCACTAATTCTTTTTGGATGTGCTTCACAAAAGGGCAATGCCGACAAATAAACATTACTAAGAGTGCTTTTTTATCTGCAAAGGTAGAAAGTGAAGTTGCCTTTCCAGATACTACTTCCGGTAGATTAAAATCTGGCGCTTTAGTGCCTAGTGGCAACATAGTTGAAGTAGTTAAAGCCATAGTTCACCCAATATTTTTACGCTGATAACTAACGGCTTTTGTTATCAGTATATTTTCACTCTAGCACTAAGTTTTCCATAAAATAAGAGACGGTAAATTTACCGTCTCTTACATTTGTTGAGAGTTATGTTAAAAAAATTAGTTTTTACAGATTTGCCAAAACACCAACAATACCGTGTCCTGTGAATACTTCTAATGCTATCAAAGAGACAAAACCAATCATTGCTAAACGACCATTGAGCATTTCTGCATAGGGAGTGAAACCAGTGCGATCGCCTTGCTCATCTATATAAACCTTTGGCTCGATCGCAAAGTTGTTCAGTTTGCCTTGGTCGTCAATTATAGCAGTGTTTGTACGCATGGATTTTTCCCTGTCTTCTCTTTATGTAAACAACTGTAACAAACTCGTTAATATTTGTAAAGTATCTTCATCTACTCAAGCAGAAGTCCAAGCCAGAGATATGATGATGGATCGAGTTCAAAGCCATGTCTAACAAACAGGCTCCGCTCCTTCTTTGTAAGCACTTTCAGTCATCAATCCATTTCCCAAAAACTAATGCATCGATTTCGAGTAGAGGTTATTGCCAAAACACCAAACCCGCAGCAGGTGATTTATGCCGCGATGCACCAGGACTATACCGATGGGTTCGTGTTTGATGAGCGCGACTCCTGGCCCTCGGAGTCACAAAGCGGCGAAGTTATTGTTAAGCGGCTTTTAGCGGGTGAGAGGGGACACTATGGGCCTCTAGAGCATCCCCAGATTGTTTTTAACTGTGGCTACTTTCCCCACAGTGTGATGCAGCAGGCCCGGACTCATCGCGTGAGCGTATCATTTGATGTACAATCTTTTAGGTACACGGGCAAGCAATTTATTGACGTAGTAGAAGGTAAGAAAGATATAGAAGATGTTTTTTACCTACGTCCTGTTGGTTATTACACTGATAGACAAGGCAAAAAGTACCACTATTCACCAGAGCAACGAGCGGCAGATTTAGAGTGGTGTGAAGATGCAGCTAAACGATATAAAGCTGATTTTGAGGGTGGAATGTCTGAAGAACACGCCAGAGGTAAAGTACCTTTTGATTATCGCCAGCATTTTGTAGTTAGTTTCAATTTAAGGTCTTTCTTGCATTTTTGTGACCTGAGAAATAAGAAAGATGCTCAACTTGAAATTCAAAAGTTGTGTGAAATGATGTGGCCTCATTTTGAAGATTGGGCACCTGCGATCGCACAATGGTATGAAAAGCAGCGTCTAGGTAAAGCCAGGTTAGCACCTTAGATAATGACTTACTCTGCTCTCTATATGCGAAAGTTGACATAATTCGCGGTAGCATAAAGCGACGCGACTATCCTCGGATTTATTGGGTTTGATTTAGGGCGATCGCATCTATTTTTTTTTGATGAACAAAGCTGCCGATATTAGTACTAAAAAATTAATCAGCCTTGCACCAAATAATTGGGCGAAATGGGTGACAGGAATTCCCGACATTGTTACAGGCGAAATCTTAAATACAGAATTCCAATGGATTAGCCGACAAAGTGATGTTGTAATTCAGGCTGAAAGTCCCCAATACGGAAAATTTCTCATCCTCAATGAGTTGCAATTACGCTACACATCAGAAATGCCGCGTCGGATGCGTGCTTATGCTGCTCTTGCGGAAGAGAAATATAAACTACAAACTTACCCCGTACTGATTAACATTCTCAAAATCAGCAACAGCGAAATACCTACAAGCTTTGCATCCAATTTTATCGGGTTAAGAGCGATTCAAGATTACCGCGTAATCAACCTTTGGGAAGTTGACGTAAATATTGCTTTTGAGACGCCGTTACCCTCACTGCTTCCCTTTGTACCAATTCTCAAAGGCGGAGAAAACGAGTCTACAATTAGGGAAGCATTACGAATGCTGCGTGCTGATCAGCAATTAAATCAACTTGAGACAGTTCTGGCATTTTTTGCAACCTTTGTATTAGAAAGTGCTTTAGTTCAGGAAATCATGAGGTGGGATATGACAGTCTTAAGAGAGTCACCTTGGTATCAAGAAATTTTACGTGAGGGACAAGCACGAGGAGAAGCAGAAGGAGAAGCACGAGGAGAAGTACGTGGAATAATCTCTAGCATCGAAACAAGCTTAGAGGCGAAATTTGGCAGCGATGGTTTGGAATTGATGTCGCAAATTTCGCAAATTTCTGACTTAGAGCAATTGAAAGAGATTTTACGCAGGATTGTTGTAGCAAATACAATTCAAGATTTACGGAATGTTTTGTAGGATAAAGCGATCGCACCAACTCCTGCCTGAGAGCTAGAATCTGATGAAAGTTTAGAGTATCTTATGTAGACTTTTGCCGGACGATGGATATTCAAAAAGTTCTACGCGATCGACAAATTATTTCCTCCGATCCAGATATTATGAGTCGTACTCCTGTGTTTGTTGGAACGCGAGTTCCGTTGCAGACTTTTTTCGACTATCTAGAAGGTGAAGCAGGTTTAACCGAATTCTTAGAAGATTTTCCACATTTGCAAACTCAGGTGTTGCAAATTTTGGAGGTGATTGAACGTTAATAAACGATGAGGGAGAAGTACAACCCTTCAATATTGGTAGTGGCAAGTAATAGTACATTGAACTTGTAGGAATCCTCATCAGACAAAAACGTTGCTCTTTTACTGCGATCGCACTCCGATTTTTGGGTATGATTTAGAGCGATCGCACAATGGTATGCAAAGCATATAGGACTTACGCACTGTACAAATTAATCATGGTATGTATTCACGAAAATAGGTCGTTTCAGGTCTTTATTAATTGTTCTTTGACGATCGGTAAACCCGCGCTGTACTGGGCACAGCAATGCTCATTGGTGTCAACTTAAGGTGAAAGCCTGCCTATAACCAGCTTTTAGAGATTGTCTCGTTCCCTCGTTAAGAGTCTCTGACTGGGAATGCTGTCCTAGAGGCTCCGCCTCCCTTGCTGGCGGCAGAGCCGCAGCATTTCCAGCCCAGAGGCTGGAAACGAGGTTTTAAAAGGGTTTTGGCTTAAGTTGACACCAATGAGCTTTTTCTGTGCCCCTACGACAGATGTGGTTTTTCAAGCCCTTCATACTTTGTATTTTGCGTCAATGCGTAAGTCCTAGCATAATCTAAGTAAGGCAAGATTAATTCCTTGTTACTTAGAATAGGCAGTATTTACTTTTTATTTTGAATTACTTAGACTTTAGCCAACGTTACAATCTCTAGCTGATCTTGATATTTACCCTGACGAGCTTCGTAACTGATAGCGCATGGTTCACCTTCTAGAAACAGTAATTGCACCACGCCTTCATTAGCGTAAATGCGACAGTCCGCACTAGAAGAATTGGAAAATTCTAAAGTTAAATGACCTCGCCATGCAGCCTCAGCAGGCGTTAAATTTGCTATGATCCCACAACGTGCATACGTAGATTTTCCAATACAAATCACTGTAATATTCTCAGGAACCTCTAGTTTTTCTAGAGCAACCCCAAGTCCATAGGAATGAGCAGGTAAAATAAAGTAACTGCCATTTGCATCTATGTGTAGTGCTGTTGGCTCCAGATTATGGGGATTAAAGTTTTTAGGATCGACTACAGTTCCAGGAATGTGGCGAAAAATGCGGAACTCAGCCGAGGAGAGGCGTATATCGTAGCCATAAGAAGATAAACCGTAGCTAATTACAGGTTGAACCGCTACTGATTCATCTTTTTGCACTTTTCGGATTAAACTTGGCTCAAAGGGTAAAATCAGACCCTGTTGAGCCATTTCAGTAATCCAGATATCGTTTTTAATCACAACTTCACAGCTAATTCAAACCGAATTACTAGGATATCCTGAATTGAGCATTTTGTTTAAGGTCGATAACTCCGGCGGATTTCTGTAATTTGATCTGCTACATCCAAGAGAGATTTGGGCATCTCTGGCCCCGTGAGAATAATATCGACGTGAGGAGGGCGTTTTGCCAAAAACGCTAAAACTTCCGTTTCAGGAATTAAACCAAAGTTAATCGCTAAACTTAACTCATCTAACACCACGAGAGAATACTTACTCGCACACACTACTTGTTGTGTATACTGCCACAGCTTTTGTAAGGCTTGGTTTTCCATATCGTCTAAATGTGGTGTATCAATACAACGAGGCAAATCACACCGAATCCAATCTAAATTTTGTCCCAGTTGTATGGGTCGATCCTGTCCTTGGCGAATACCTCCTTTGAGGAACTGCACTATTAATACTGGCGTTCCTTGTCCAGCTATTCTCAGTGATTGAGCCATCACGCTCGTAAAAAAGTTGCGATGGGAACTAGTGAAAACTTGCACTAGTCCTTCAACTGGATACGGCAGAGTTAGGGTTGAATTGATACTTTGAGTTTCTATCTGGGCAACCATAAAGCTAAGTTCAAAAAATACAATAAATTAAGGGTTATTACTGGCGGTGATTCTGACAAATTTGCCTGTATAATCAATCTGTTTTTCACAGGTGTGGTGGATTTGGCAAATTGCATTCTTAGTCAAACACTAGGTTTGTATTGAAGTCAAGAGTTATTTTGATTTAAATTTTCGTCTTTTCTCTGAAATGAGTTGTAAAAATGAAAACATAAGAGTTACAGATCCAATTATTTAAAAAAGCTAGGCATAAATCTGAAAATCGCTAAATGTTTAGATTTGCCGGTTGTTTGGGCAAAAGAGATTTAGCAGTAGTGGATTTGACAGGATGAGGAGTAAATTGTTGTGAGATTAGTGATTCTGGGAGGTTCAGGATCGGGTAAAAGCACTCAAGCACAAAGGCTTTGCAGATACTTTGATATTCCTCTGATTTCCACAGGTGAGATTTTACGAGAAGCAATATCTGGCGATCAGCCCGTGCCGGAATTTCGATGGTTGGAAGCCGATCCCCGGACTTCTCTTTCGGTTTACGCTAGCTTGAGTGAACTAGGCTACCACGCACGGCCCTACATGCAAAAAGGGGAGTTAGTTCCAGACGAAATGATCATTGAATTGATCCGAATACGCCTCAGACAACCAGATATTAACTGTGATTGGGTGTTAGAAGGCTATCCCCGTACTGCCTTGCAAGCAGAAGAATTAGATTTTTTATTGGATGATTTAGGGCAAAAGCTAGATTGGGCAATTTATCTCCAAGTCCCGGAAGCTGTCATGGTTAACCGATCCTTGGGGCGATCGCTACCAGATGACCAACCGGAAATCGTGCAGCGCCGTGTAGAATTATTCTACGATCGCACCATTCCCATCCTAGAGTATTACGACCGTCGTCGCTGTTTGTTGACCATCAACGGCGACCAACCACCAGAGATGGTACAGCAAAATATTTTAACTCTGCTTTCAGTTCCTTAGAAAAGATCGGCAGATAAGGAAACAGAGGAGAAGAATAATAATGCCCAGTTCCCAGTTCCCAGTCGATTTACAACACTAAGGTAATCTTAAGGCAGTATTGTAACACTTGAGGCAACTCCAATGGCTTGGCAGCGTCCTGACGGTCGGATTCCCTACGAACTACGTCCGATCAGTTTTTACCCCAGTTTCACCCGCTTTGCCCCCGGTTCTGTTCTGGCAAGATGCGGTGATACTCAGGTACTTTGTACTGTTAGCGTTAATAAGGGAGTTCCCAAGTTTCTCGAAGGAACTGGTAAAGGCTGGTTAACTGCTGAGTACCGGATGCTACCATCTGCTACTCAAAAACGCCAAGAAAGGGAATTATTGAAATTATCTGGACGGACGCAAGAAATTCAACGTCTAATCGGACGTAGCTTACGCGCAGCAGTGGATTTTGAGGCACTGGGAGAACGCACGCTGACTGTAGATGCCGATGTGTTGCAAGCAGACGCTGGAACTCGAACAACAGCCATTACAGGCTCGTTTGTGGCGTTGGCTCATGCAATTTCTAAATTGTTGCAAGAGGGCGTGTTGGAGCGATCGCCTTTGTGTGGACAGGTAGCAGCAGTTTCCGTAGGATTACTGGAGGGTGAGCCATTTTTGGATCTAAATTATATCGAAGATGTGGCTGCAACAGTAGATTTTAATGTGGTGATGAATCAAGGTTTGGGAATCATTGAAGTCCAAGGAACAGCGGAAGAAGGCAGCTTTAGCCGCACTCAGTTGGATCAGCTGCTAGATGTCGCCCAAAAAGGAATTCAGGAATTGTTAATTGCCCAACGGGAAGCGATCGCTGACTGGGAAGCGTTGTTTGTGATTAATTAGTTTTATTAATTTTTCATAAGAATTAATAAATGTATCCTTTGTGGCGTTAATCAACAAAGTATCAAGTAACTGGATGTAAATAAAAATAATCATCAGAGTAGCTAGTAGTTAGTACGACTGACTACTGACAACTTAGCGTTAAAGGTGATAATGAGCATCTACATTTTTCCAGCCTACCTAATCCACGATGTTAAATGTTTCAAAAGTTAAAAAGGAGGATTGTAATAAGTTCGGTATTGTATTGCTGGAAGCCAGCAATATGATGATGAAGCCATGAACAAAACCGTTGAAGTTCTACCGGATCAGCCGGCGCTGGTTGCACGAGCGCTAGAATTAATCCTGTCTAAGTTAGAAACTGCCATTGAGCAGCGTGGGCACTTTACCATCGCCTTATCTGGCGGCAGTACACCTAAACCGTTATACGAAGCTATCGCTACTCAAAAATTGCCTTGGGATAAAATTCATATATTCTGGGGGGATGAGCGTTACGTACCACCAGATCACCCCGATAGCAATGAACTGATGACACGTCGTGCATGGCTAGATCGCGTTGACATCCCAGCGGCTAACATTCACCCCGTACCAACTTTAGAAGCCAATCCAGAACTGGCTGCTGCGAAGTATGAACAACAACTCAAAGAATTTTTCCATTCTTCTGGGGTCGAGTTTCCCGCATTGGATGTAATATTACTAGGAATGGGTGATGATGCACACACCGCATCTTTGTTTCCCCACACCGAGGCTCTGAAAGTACGCGATCGCCTGTTGACTGTGGGTAATAAAGACGGAAACCCCCGAATAAGTTTCACATACCCCTTCATCAACTCTGCTCGTAGCGTGATTTTTCTGGTTGCTGGTGCTAATAAACGACCAGCTTTAGCGCAAGTCTTTGCACCTGTAGCCGATGACTTCACTTACCCATCCCGCTTAATTAAGCCCCAAGGAGAACTTTGGTGGCTGCTGGATGCGGCAGCCGGTTTGGAACTTCAACATTAACTAGGTAATTAGTAATTCGTAGTTCGTAATTCGTAATGACGCTCTCTACGTTCGCGAACAGCGTGTCGCAGACAGACGCTCTTGCTAGCTTGCTTCTCTGTAAGAGTAGGAATACTCGCTAACGCTACGCTAACGTAATTCGTAATTAACTCATCAAGGTTTTAAAGCAACTAACCTTGGTTATGGAAAATCAAAAAACACATTTCTTACTCTAAGCAAGCGTATTTATGTGTAAAGCAATTACGAATTACGTAGCTTGCTTCTCGCCGGAGGTGAGTATTATCAATTACGAATTATTCTAACCGTTCCATTAGCAGTAATTGCTAGAATCTAAAGCTAGGGCCGCCCTCTGCTTGCCAGTCCTACCTATATTTATGATGATCTTGAACAAAGGCTAAATATCGATGATCGTCTGCCCTAATTGCAATCATCCCAATCCTGATGGCGCTGTCCAGTGTGAAGCTTGCTATACACCGTTACCCGCGACTACTAATTGTCCCAGTTGTGGGGCAACTGTGCAGGCAGATGCTGCATTCTGCGGTCAGTGTGGCTATAACCTTCACTCCGCAGGAGTTCCACACGTTCATACCGCAGTAGCTACAACAGTCACTCCCGATATTCCCGTGGAAGTACCAGCGTTAGTTCCACCCGATCCACTGTTAGAACTTTTACAACCAGATGCCTTGGGAATAAGCGGTTCTACTAACTCTCATCCTCCCGAATCATCTTTACCACCAACAGAGATGGCAGTTCCCCCAGAACCTGCACCACAGGTATCTGTTGCAGAAAGCAGCCCTCCAGAACCTGCGCCAACCGTCGTAGCTCAACCCGTAGTGTCTGGACAAACTATTCCGACTCCACCACCTGTGGAAGCAGCACCAGCCCCTGAAGCCGAAGTAAAAGAGCCAGCAGCACCAGCACCAACTGCAACTGCTGCCAGAACGCAATTGCAGCAGGTTACAGCGCGGTTAATCCACGTTCAAAGCGATCGCTTAATTGAATTACCGCAAAATTTCTCTGTGATTCATATCGGCAAGCCCAATGACCGGATTCCTCCAGATATAGATGTTTCAGGATTTCCCAATTCCGAAATTGTCTCGCGAATTCATGCAGATATTCGCGTCGAGGGAGATGCTCATTATGTAGAGGATGTGGGAAGTTCTAATGGCACTTACATTAATAATTTGCCACTTTTACCGGGGAACCGTCATCGCTTGCGGCCAGGCGATCGCATCAGCTTGGGTAAAGGAGACTTAATGACATTCCTGTTTCAACTTGCTTAACTGATTCTCGATCAATTGTGACATCAGTCTAAGTATTTTCTGTCCATCCTCCGGCATCCATTTTGGAGGATAAACAAATGAACCGCACCTCAAAGCGACGGATAACTAACTATGTTGTTTTTGATAGCGCTATAGTTTACAGCCGTCGCTTCAAGGTGCGAATTGTTGCATTGCCCAGCAACTCCATTACCTTAATAATTACACTAGGATGGATGAAAATAAACTGCCGATTTTAGATTTTGAATTTTTCAGAAAATCTAAAATCCAAAATCCAAAATCCAAAATCTAAAATTGAGTGACCTATGAGGGAACCAAGTAAAAATTTTGAAACCTTGCTCACCAAAGAAGCCCCGCCAGTTGTTGAACGCATGGGGCTAACCTGGTTAGTTGTAGCAGCGATCGCAACTGCTTTATTGTGGCAAGTACCAGGTGGGGATTATATCTTATACCCATTTACAATTCTGGCAACTTGGTTTCATGAAATGGGTCACGGTTTAATGGCACTGCTATTAGGGGGACAGTTTCAGAAGTTGCAGATTTTTAGCAATGGTTCCGGTGTCGCAACTTATGGCATCCGGTCGTCATTGGGGCCAATTGGCCCGGCAATAATCGCCGCAGCCGGCCCAATGGGGCCACCTCTTGCCGGCGCAGCTTTGATTCTGGCTTCCCGCAGTTTTACCGCAGCAACCCTCTGTTTAAAAATTTTAGGGGGTTTTTTGCTATTTTCTACATTAATTTGGGTGCGTTCCTGGTTTGGATTGGTGGCAATTCCCTTGCTAGGTTTAATAATCTTAGGTATCGCCCTGAAAGCACCTCGCTGGGCGCAAGGGTTTGTCATTCAATTTCTGGGTGTACAAGCTTGTGTAAGTACATACCATCAACTTGATTATCTATTTAGTAGTTCTGCAGGCCCCCTTGGAATTTCTGATACAGCGCAAATACAGCGATATTTGCTTTTACCTTACTGGTTTTGGGGCGGGTTAATGGCGATCGCATCTCTGGCGATTTTAATCCAAAGTCTCCGCGTTGCTTATCGCTCTAAGTAATGAGTAAGAGTGAGTAAGAGGCAGCATTAAAGCGATTTCAGAACTAAAGTAAAAATTGATCGGTATAATAGCCTGGATATTGTTAAAAAATTCGCCGCTAATAACTCTTACCTTCGCGGTTCGATACCCTAACCATGTCCACCCAACCTACAATTCAAAGCATATACACTGATGGTGCTTGCACTGGTAATCCTGGCCCTGGCGGTTGGGGTGTAGTCGTCTACTTCAGCGACGGATCAATCCACGAAATAGGCGATGCATCCCCTCATACCACTAATAATAAAATGGAGATGCAAGCTGCGATCGCCGCCCTGGAATTCCTGCAAACATCTCAACAAGCTGAACCTGTTACCCTTCATACCGATAGCGAATACCTGATTAACTGCGTTACCAAGTGGGTGAAAGGCTGGAAAAAGAAAGGCTGGAAAAAATCAGATGGTAAACCCGTCCAAAACCAAGACCTTTTAGAAATCTTAGATGAACTCAATACCCAACAAGTAAAATGGCAACACGTCCGGGGACATTCTGGTAACATAGGTAACGAACGTTGTGATGCGATCGCTCGCACTTATGCTAGTGGCAAAACGCCTTCCCTACAACAATTATCTCCCACAGATTTTTATAAATCTTTACCTATCACAAATGTAGCAAAAGTAGCTGATTATGAAAAAAACTCTCGAATAATTAACCAAAGTCCGCAAGAAATCAGTACTTCTGCACCAGAAATAACCGTTATGGAACCATCAACTGGCCCAACTGCGGCCGCAACCGATGAAAAACCCTCAGAAATGAGGGTTTTGCAACTCCGCAGCTTGGTCGAAACTCTGCGTATCGCTGACGAAATTTCTGAAAAAGGCTACTTAATCACCAGTTCTGAGTTAGCAGACTTGATGGATGTCCACGCCAGCGCTGTCACCAGCCGGGGAGATCAATGGCGCTGGCGAAACTGGATAGTGTCACGGGTACGCCGTGAAGGAAATCAAATTCTTTGGGAATTGGAACGCGGGGATCAAATAGGAGGTGAAGAGGATTAGGGGAGGCAGGGGGAGAAGAATTAATAACCAATCCCCAATCCCCAATCCTCTACTATATATACTTGCGTCCTCGCCACTCGCGTGGGGTGCGGAACGCAGATAAGAAGATTCGTAGCACAGCTAAGGGATCAGCTAAAGGGGAAAGCCAGAACAACCAGCTGCCTTTAGCGCTTGTGCGATCGTAAGAAGGTGCGATCGCTATTAGCATCGCAAAGCGAATTACCAACAGGAATAAATTCAGTCCCAGCAGCAGGAGTGGGGGAGTGGGAGAGTGGGAGAGTGGGGGAGAAATCAACAAGTAAGTGAGGACAATTAAAAGGGGTAGACCCTGAACAGATGTGAGTAGCCATAAATCTCCCCACAACTGAGAACGAGAAGTTGCATCTTTAAGATCGAGACTCCGCCCCCATTCCTTCCACGTCTCCATCGCCCCTTCATACATCCGTACCTTCAACACCTTTGCGCCGTCTAAAAAGCCCACCTTATAACCTTGGATAGCAATATTTCGTGCCAAAGTGACATCATCACAAAAAGAACTACTCGCACTGCTATAACCACCTACAGCAGCTAAAACTGAGCGACGACACAAAAAACACTGCCCATTTGCCATTACCCGTTCTGGTTGCTCTGTATTGATCCCCGCTGGGTCAAATCGGTAAAGCAAAGTCATCAACAAAGCAGGTTGTAGCCAGCACTCCCCAGGATATTTGAGGATGAACTGGGGTGAAAGGGAAACCAGATCATAGCCTTGTGCTTCGGCCGTCTTCACTAAACCAGCAACTAAACCAGGATGTGGTTGGATATCAGCATCCAGTCCCAGGAACCAGTGACTAGCCTCTGAGCTATATAGAAAACCGTTATGCAACGCCCAAGGACGCCCCACCCAATCAGAGGGTAAGGGATCATCTGTCATCAGGCGAAAGCGCGGGTCTTTCTGCTGTAAGGCTTTTACCAAGTCGGGGGTACCATCACTAGACTTGCTGTCTACAACCATAATTTCTCGAACTTCATAGCTTTGCTGACTTAAACCAGCCAACAGAGGGCTAATGCGAAGCGCCTCGTTCAGTGTGGGGACGACGACGCTAACCCTACCCAAAAGCTCCGGTGTCGGCTGTTGGGGTTCTATTGGAGGATGGCGTCTTGGCCCCTTTAACAGGCGCGAAAACAGAATCGCCGTTGCTGGTACTTGGATAAGTAGCAATAAAAGGGAGATAGCGCTTTCTACTATCAAAGCGTTGTCATTTGTCATTGGGAATTGGGCTATTGGGTATGGGGCATTGGGCATTGGGTATTGGTTATGGGGTATGGGTTATTCTCCTTGTTTCCCCAGTCCCCAGTCCCCAGTTCCCAGTCCCCAGTCCCTAACTTCTAGACTTATTTCAAGGCAACTTCAACCTTTGCTACTGATACTTCTTTGGTTACTGGTTCAACAGTAAGTTGAGCAGGTGTGGTTGAACTCCTTAACCACAGCGCCACAGCCGGAGTCACACCTAGCAAGAAGCCGAGCAACACAGGGACAGAGAACCCAGCAGCCAAACTGAGTCCGGCGGCGAAGGCAAAGTTAGTTAAATAAACGACTAAGGGTAGATTGAGTTGCGATCGCTCTAATTTAATCGAGGTATTTCTCCACAATAATCCTGCCACACTCATAAACAGGGCGCTAGTACCAAACCAACCTACATAGTTCTGGTAAGGTGTTCCAAAGAAAGCTCCTGGTTGTTCCCAATACCAGAAGGGCAGAGAAGTTTGACTCATTGCCGGTTCAAGGGCAAAGTCCCAGCAAGTGAAGAGTAAAGCACCAACGGCTATCGCAGCAATATGGCGTCCCCAACTGGGTTTTTGAGCCACTTTCAAACCAGTTCTGGCAATTAAGTAAGACGACAGTCCAACATAAAACCAAGATAAAGGAATTGTGAAAGGAACTAGCCCCCCAATCTTATAACCCAAGCCACTCAAGTAGCTATAATCACCAAATGGAAACCCGGTACTAGTTCCCAGTAGTTCACTCCCCAAAGAGATAAGCATAGCCGGTAGCATAAATGCTAGCCAAGTTCCTAATCCCAACGTCCGGTAGGCATAAATAGAGACAGCTATTGTCCCTAAAATGATATCAACTACACCGCCGCCAGCCATACTTAACTGTATGGCAGTTTCTCCTACCTGCGATAAGTTAAAAATTATTTCGGCATTAGGTACTACCAGTAGCATCCCTACCAGTCCAAAGGCTTTTGACACGATATGACCAATGAGGCATACGCGTTCAGCAATAACAAGTTGTCTCATGATAATTCCTTAACAAGATGTGACACGCGGCTACTCGGCTGCTAACAGTTTACAAATCTTTAACAACATATTTAACTACTTTGTACCGCAATTCTCTACAAACTTGTTTGGCTTTCTTGGGAAACGCATAACAGCCTATTGATTGAAGCTATAAGAAATATGATGATAGACTTACTAGTTTAAGCCATATAATCAAAATCTACATAATTTCATCTGCAAGAACTTCTAGTTTCTGGTCTTATTGATACCCAAATAGTGAAAAACTCCTTTTATACTGGGATATCGTTGAGGGAGGACAACCATCATAAACTGAGCAAGTCCTCAAGCAAAATAAAGTTTTGAGTTACTACACTTATTTATGGGATAAGACCTTGACCCTGTACTAGAAATATAAACCCATGTCAATTTTGAAAAGAGTTCCTTGGGTGTCCCTGGCGCTAGTACTGCTGAGTTACAGTACTTTGGGCTGGGTAATATCTGAAACACATGCTCCTATATTTGTCTGGGTAGCAACTGTAGTTGCTATCTTGCTTTTAATCATAACGTTGACCGCTCCTTGGCCGAAGATGACCTATTACTACAGTCTTTTGCTTCAATCAAATACCAGGTCTTTCGGCGTTGCCGTCTTAGCAGCTTTCTTGTTCTTTATCATGATTGCCTGGTTTCGGGTATTTCTTGATACCTTACTCATCATTTCAGCGACTATATTAGTCAGGATAGACTTTCAAAGAGCCGGTCTTAGGGAAGGGCTAGCTTTTTCAACTGCGTCTATCTTTTCATTAGGAGGTTTAGCTTTGGGTGCGCTAATCTACAAGTTCATCTATTCCCACATTCCGCTAATGTGATGAAGTATACCCAAAAAAGCTAGCGATGCCTGTGGCGGGCTTCTCTACGAACGCGAACAGCGTGTCGAAGACAGAGGCTACGCCAACACCAACGCTTCAGAACCAATATTACTTACCCACAACTTCCTTTTTGACTAGCAATTTTAGATTTTAGATTTTGGATTTTGGATTAAAATAATTTTTGGTTCATGCCCCGTCCCTTGTGGACAGAACCAATCTAAAAG
>NZ_JBALEL010000004.1:0-65311 GCF_036917935.1 Nostoc sp.
CGTCCGCCACTAAATCCGAAGATTTCGTTCGACTTGCATGTGTTAAGCATACCGCCAGCGTTCATCCTGAGCCAGGATCAAACTCTCCGTTTTGTTGTATTTCGAGTTTGTGGCTCCGAAAAAAAATATTTCCCGGAATCCTACTTATAACTTCGATTATCTTTCTGGGAAATCCCAAAAGTAAAATCTTTTGACGAGGATTGGTTTTTTCTTAAGCTTTCAAAGTATTATATTTTTTAGGTTCAGCGGTGGTTGGCGTCTGTCGCCTTTCCACTTAACTAGAGTAACTAGTCATCCCCTAGTTTGTCAAGGGGTAAATTTATTTTTTTTCTAAATGGGCAAATCGCTTGACTGGCATTACTTTCAGGTGAATGGGTTAAGCAACGGGAGGGAGGCGAGAACGAAGTGGCTAAACCTAGCTGTGTGAATAATGGACGTTGCTTTTCTCTAAATGGGATCTGAATCCAAGTTGAGTGATTACAGCAATGATTATCGAAAAAGGCAGGAGGTAGTTTTGCTGTAGGGATTTATCCTGAATCTTTATGCCTGAACTAACTATATATATGAGCATAATTGTTGGGGAGCTTGCGATTTAAGACTCCCATCGTACAGGTGACGCTGATATCGGCATTTATACGATCGCCACCGCTACGTTCGCGGAGCGTTGGGAAGAGAAGATAGGCGTTACAGTGAGTCTAGCGCTGTAGAGGGGCTTCAAAATTTATAATGAATTTTTGAGAAAAAGCTAAAAACTAGACTAGGCAATAAATACAGATGATCCGACCGCGTAAGGTCTTTGCTCAACATTGGCTCAAAAGTGAAAAGGCGCTCAACGCAATTATTCAAGCAGCAGAGTGTACAGAAAGCGAACGCGTCTTGGAAATTGGGCCTGGAACTGGCATTCTGACTCGTCGTTTATTACCCTTAGTGCAATCTCTGGTTGCAGTTGAAATAGACCGCGATTTATGCCAACTGTTGTCAAAGCAGCTTGGTAAGACTGAAAAATTTTTACTGCTGCAAGGCGATTTTCTCACTCTCGATTTACCATCTTATCTGGGAGCCTTTCCCAATTTCCAAAAGCCAAATAAGGTAGTAGCCAATATTCCCTACAACATTACAGGGCCAATCATTGAGAAACTACTGGGTACGATCGCTAACCCCAACCCCGAACCATTTGACTCAATAGTGTTGCTGGTACAAAAAGAAGTAGCAGAAAGGTTATATGCTAAATCAGGCTCAAAAGCTTTTGGGGCGTTGAGTGTGCGCGTACAGTATTTGGCTGAGTGTGAGTTAATCTGCACAGTTCCAGCGGCTGCATTCCATCCACCGCCAAAAGTCGATTCAGCAGTGGTGCGATTGCGCCCCCGAAAAATAGAGATACCAGCACTTAATCCCCGACAGTTAGAGAATTTCTTAAAGTTGGGGTTTGGTGCCAAGCGCAAAATGTTACGAAATAATTTGCAATCAGTTATAGAACGCGATCGCTTGAGCCACTTACTGGAACAATTAAAAATAAATCCCCAAGCCAGAGCCGAAGACCTCAGCGTTCAGCAATGGGTAATTCTAGCAAATGAACTGGGAGTAGGGAGTAGGGAGTGAACAAGGGAATAGGTACAGGTTACAGGGTACAGATTATTCCCCATTCCCATTCCCCATTGCCCCTAATCCCCAGAGGGGGCCCCGAGTTCCCCATTCTCCATTCCCCATTCTCAGAAAATGCATTCCTACAGCCTAATTGCCCCTGCTAAAATCAACTTGTATCTGGAAATCATTGGTAACCGCCCTGACGGCTATCATGAGTTAGCCATGATACTTCAAAGTATCGGACTTGCAGACCAAATTGATGTGCGTTCCATCAGCACTGACAGCATCCGTGTTCACTGCAACCACCCACAAGTACCGACAGATAAAAGTAATCTGGCATACCGCGCGGCAGAATTAATGGTAAGGCTATTTCCCGAAGCCTTTGCTAAATATGGAGGCGTGGAGATTACCATCAACAAGCAGATTCCTGTCGCTGCTGGGTTAGCTGGGGGTTCGACGAATGCAGCAGCTGTTTTGATCGGGATAGATTTACTGTGGAAGTTGGGGCTAACTCAGTCAGAATTAGAGGAGTTGGGAAGCACACTCGGTTCTGATGTACCATTTTGTGTGGCGGGTGGAACTGCGATCGCAACAGGTAGAGGTGAACAACTTTCTCCACTGCCAAGTTTGGATAGTGTACATATAGTGTTGGGAAAATATCGCAGCCTGGAAGTTTCCACAGCTTGGGCATACAAAACCTATCGACAGCAGTTTGGTCATTCTTATATTAGAGATAGCGACAACTTGGTAGCGCGTGCTAATGCAGTTCATTCGGGAGCAATAGTCAAAGCTATCCTGGATAAAGATACGGGAGAAATTGCCCAAAAACTGCACAATGATTTAGAGCGGGTAGTATTGCCAGCCTATCCGCAAGTTTTGCAACTGCGAGAAGTGTTTGCAAATCAGGAAGGCGTTTTAGGAACAATGATGTCCGGTTCTGGCCCAACAGTATTTGCTCTTTTTGAGTCTCAACAACAGGCCGAACAAGTTAAGCTGCAAGTCAGGGAAGCAATTGTTGATGAAGACTTAGAATTGTTTGTGACTCGGACAATTACACATGGGATTCAGGTGGCATCTTCAGTTTAAATAAATGTTTATTGTTAATCGAGTATGGGGAGTAAGGTGATGAGTTTTAAGTTGGATAGTTCAAATCGTTAGAAAAACGCAAAAATGCAATTTGAATGACGATTAGCAGAGGACAAGAATCATTCCTAATACTCCAATCCCAAATCTAAAATCGTTCGACTGAGCGCTCACAACGAAGTCTAAAATCTAAAATATGATGAATGACCAAAATCTAACGCCGCAAACAGATGCTAAACAACAGGTTACAGCAAATCCGTTACGCTGTTTTAGTGGGGCGGTGATTTCGGGAGGAATGGGATTTGCAGTGTATTCGCTGATGATTGCGATCGCGACAAATTTTGCTGCTAAACCGATCCATTCAATTAATCCATTGGTAGTGAAGATTTCTTCTGCTGTCCGCACTCTGATTGTTGGTGTATTTGCTTTAGGTAGCGGGATTTTTGGTATAGTGACAATTGGTTTGTTGGCTTTGGGAGTGCAATTATTAGTGCAGCAATTGAGCAAGCAAAAAAGTAGTGAAAACTAGTAATTTGCTTTAAATCAGTAACCTAAAAGCACCACGATTTGGATTACCATAGATAGGGAGCGACTTGTTATCAGACATCGCTCCTTGAATAGCAGATGTTGTAATTTCGGTGTATAGTATAGCCCTCGACTTTAACAGATTTCGGGTTGACACTTTATAAACTGGCTCAATATTCACAAATTTATGCGGAATTGATACCAGCAACACTGAAATTAATAGCAGCAACATCATTTATAAGCAAAATTTATGAACACAACCAAGAGATATTTTTTACCCCTTCTTTTTGTGACAATGGTTGTCAGCCTCGGCAGTTGTAGTTCTAACCCCAGCACCAGTAATATTGACAGCGGAACGCCATCCCCTATCACAGCACCGACGAATAGGGTATCGTCTCAGACTCCCAGCCCAATTCCTAGCGTAGCTCAGTTGAGAGAAAAATCTCCTAATCAAGAATCTTCTAAGGAAAATACGCCTTCCTCATCAACTTCTAAAGCTGCCACTAGCAAAACTACTAACGTCACACTATACACAAGTGATACTCAATGTCAAAAACTAATTCCCGAAAAGGTTTCAGTCCCAGCTGAGGAACCAGTGACAAATGTAGTGAGTAAAATCTTAGAAAAACGAGATACAAGCGACTTTAGCTTGTCTGGATATCGTGTCAACATCAAAAATGGCATTGCTACAGTTGATTTACGAATATCTCCTGAGTCAAAGCGGCAAATAGGTTCTCTTTCTAGTTGTGAACAGTTTGCTCTATTTGGCAGTCTCCGCAAAACCCTAACAAGTAATGCTCAATGGAATATTAAAGAGGTTCGCTTCACCGAGCGAGGTGAGGACATTGTTCTTTAGTTAAATATAGTAATAAGTGCCGTCAGCAGCTAGCTAAAAAGATTTCCCAATCTGAACAGCCACAGGACTCATGCATCAGCAGTTGCCAAAATAGTGTATGTTCTAGCCAATTGAAAACAGCTGCAAATAGTGGTATATTTTATTTTAGTACTAAGTTTATGCAGCAATTCGCGGGTGTAATTCAGTGGTAGAATGTCACCTTCCCATGGTGAACGTCGTGGGTTCGAGTCCCATCTCCCGCTTTAAAATCTGTAATTTTTCACTATTAAGGGGAATATCACCCAATTGTTGGGCGACTGCTTGGGCTTGTTGTGAAGTCATTTTCTAAAATCTGTAATCTTTACCCAGTAGTGCGATCGCTATTTTCCTTAAATAGCAAAAACCCTGACAAAATCCTTACTATGTCAGAGTTTTAGGTATTTGAAATGCTGTGACAATATTTTGTTAAATTGACAAATAATTAGTTAACATACAATTCATCCTTTATACTTCACAGAGGATTCTACTTACCCGCCTAAAGTCCGCGTATAAATTACCCGACTTTGAGAATCATAAAGGGAAAGGGACAGATTGGCATTGTCACCAATTACGGCTAGGGCTTCGCGTAAGATTTGCAAGTGATTGGTAATGTCAACAGCAGTATCCGAGTTCTCAGAATAAGGATTAGCCAAGTTTTTTTGCCTTATTTGGTCATACTCAGGGGTTAGTCGGACAATAATTCCTGCATTGTCTATGCTAAAGGTACAAATCCGAATTCCATTAGTACAAGTCTTATCCAAGTCAGTGCGGGTTTGTTGCAAACTACTAACAACTTGTAGTTTTTCTTGTGCTTGTTTGAGCGCACCTGAATAGGGTTCGATGAGAGACTGAGCCTGAGTGTAGTACAAGCTATCTTGGGGAACTTTTTTAGCAGTTTGCAAAGCCTGATCCCAATATATCGCCGCTGCTTGCCATTGGTTTTGTTGTTCATAAACTTTGGCTTGCTTGGCAGTGCTAAGGGCCTGTTGGTAGGTTTTAACAGCTAATTGTTCTTTAGTAGCGCGATCGCGTACTACTACTAACTTAGGTTTATAATCTACCAACAGCTTTTGGGCTTCTTGGTATCCAACGCTATTCCGGGGAATCGTATTCAAGGCATTAATTACCACCAACCAAGTAGACTGCACCTTTTGCCACTCATTCAAGGATTTAGCAGTAGCTTCCTGCTTCTCGGCTGCAACGGCTACAGCTTTTGCCAGTGTTAGTTTTTTCAGCCATTTTTCCTCAATAAATATCTGTTGATTTACAGCGTGCAAACGGACACGATAATTCAGTAATTTACCTTGGGCCAGCCCATAGAGTTCATTACTGGAACTTATAGTTTCTAATGGCGCTATAGCCTGTCGCCATAAGTGTTGTCTAGTTTGTAATTCCTCTAGACTAGATGCAGGAGTTTGAACTTTTTGTGTCGCCAAAGATGCCGTTTGCAAAGCCTTGACCACCTGGTTGATTTTTTCTGACCGCCCAGACAAACTTGCTTTTAGTTCTTCTGACACCTGGTAACGAGGCGACCAACTAGGAATTACATTCAGGGCTGCACTGGCTGCTGCAAGTTGCTGTTGTACAGCTACTAATTCTTTTTCAGACTTGGCGTGGCGCATCAGTTGCGGGGATTTTGTTTTTAATTGCTCGGCGTTTTGTATTTCTTTACACTCAGACATCACACAAGGGCGAGTCAATAAGTAAGCACCACCGCCTAAAATTACAATTCCCACCAACGCCGCACCCAGTAAGATAGGTTTGACTTGGAATCCTGACTTTGAAGCCGACAAATTCGGCACATCTGCAAACGGGTCAAACAGTTCTTCTTCTTCTTCTATTTCATTGATTGATGGAGAATATGTCAGAGATGATGAGGATGAGTAGGATATTGCTTCCTCATCTCCTCCTGCTTCCTCATCCCCCCCTGCTACCCATCCCCCCGTCTGCTTCAACGCCAAGAAACATTTGGTATAAGGGAGTTGTTCACCAAAAACTCTGAGGAAACATTGCACCCGCTGTTCTTTGTGGGGTGCTAGAGACTGAAGTACTTCCTCAATGACTGCAAAAATTAGTTGAGCGTCAACTATTACATCTGACGCGTGTTGCGTTAAAATCATTAGCTCGCCTTTATTGACGACGCACTTAACCTCGAAGACTTCAGCCGTTGAGACTTCTACAAGTAATTGTTCCTGCAAAGTTTTGGCTAAAAGCTGTAAATCTTCCTGCTGGACTGCTACTTTCATAGAGCTTTCCCGCTGAACTTCTATATTGTTTTGATTATCTTTAAGGGGATGAAATGAACTTTTTAGGTTTTTTGAATGCAAATGCACAGTTTAACCAACCACAGCCTGAGAATCGGAACGACCAACTTTCTAACACAAATTCTGACTTTTCACCAAAACTTAAAAAAGTAGTTATTGTTCGCAGCGCTACATTTTTACAGCCCTAGATGCAAAATTAAATAATCTGTCTTCAGATATAAATTACCAATAAAAAATGGGAATAATAGAGGATTTGAGTATTTTAACTGGATTATTTCGCGACAATTAAATTCACAATAGCTACTGCGCTGCAAAATTTTAGTTGCAGAGCAATTGTTACCAAATTATCTAGAGGTTAAGAAAACGATGCTATGTCAGAGGTTTTTGACATAAACACTAGTTATCTTCTATGCTGGGAAACTTGCTGAGGAAATTAATTACGTGTTGTGGCTCTGGCACAAACAGGTTAGGTATCGAAATTAATATGCTTGATTTGCTGAATTCGATAAAATTGATCCGTGAAAAATAAGTTTTTATAGCTGCCAAAAGGTTAATTCTGCAATAAAGGTGCTGCAAAATATTAAGACAGGACTAACCAAAAGCTGGGAAAGTGTCAATACAAGGTGTATCAATGGATTTATTAGAGTACCAAGTTAAAGAATGGTTTGCGAAGATAGGCATTCCGGTATTGCCTTCCCAACGAATTGACCATCCTACAGATTTGAAACGGTTAAAAATTCGCTTTCCAATTGTACTGAAATCTCAAGTACACGGAGCGGAACGGGCAAAAGCTGGTGGAGTCAGGTTTGCCCAAACGACTATCGATGCGATAGCAGCTGCTCAAAATATCTTTAGTTTACCAATATGGGGCGAATTGCCGGAAGTTGTGCTGGCAGAATCCCAATACGACGCCAACCAGGAATTTTATCTAGCGGTGGTTTTAGATACTGCTGTCTGCCGACCGGTACTTTTAGGTTGCAAAGAAGCAGACATCGATTGGGAATCCGCTGGGGAAAGAATGCACTACGTTGTCGTAGAACAAGAATTCTCGCCATTTTATGCCCGACGCTTGGCTTTGAAAATGGGTTTGCAAGGGACGCTGATGCAGTCGGTAAGCAGCGTTGTGGAGAAGATGTACCAGTTATTTGTCCAAAAAGACCTGGATTTAGTCGAAATTAATCCCTTGGCAGTCAGTACTACTAGTCAAGTTATGGCTCTTAATGGTAAAGTCAGGGTCAACGAACGAGCGATCAAGCGTCATCCCGATCTGTCCGAGATGGCAGCAAAAATTATCAGTCGTCATACCAGTACTGAAATCAACGGTATTTTAGGCGACTGGGATGGTGTGGAAATGCATGGAAAAATCGGTATTTTAGGTAATGGTACTGGTTCAGTGATGGCAACTTTGGATTTAGTTGCTAATGCTGGTGGCAATCCAGGTGTTTGTTTGAATCTACGTCATGCTTTCCTTACAGATACTACACCAACTACCTTCCGCGATCGCCTAGAAACAGGTTTGAAAATGCTGGAGGCTGATAAAAGCATTCAAGTAATACTAATTAACTTCCTGGGTAGCATTCCGCAAATTGAGGAAGTAGCTGAAGTTATCGCCAGAGTTGTGCAGCCAGACAACAGCGAACTTCAATCACAGGTTGTACGTTCTAATGGTAGTAAAGTTCGGCGAGAGCTTAATTTTCCATCCTTAGTTGTCCGCCTTGCTGGTTCTGAATTTAATGCTGCGAGAAAATATTTGGTAACACTAAAAACCCACAGTGATGCGCTCGTCGTGGTAGAAAATTTAGATGAGGCAGTGGCGGCAGCAGTTCTTCTTGCTAAACCAACGGTTAATAAGAAGCAGTAAAAATTGAATCAATACGACACGGTGAACTTGTCGTTTTTATGCTCAGTAGTTCAAGGAACTGGGTTGCCAAACTTACGGTAATTTTTTATGAACCTAACGCCAGAAAGTAAAGTCTTAATTCAAGGCTTTTGTGAATTTATATCAGGCACTCATGTTGCTCAAATGAAAGCTTATGGCACGAATTTAGTAGCTGGTGTCAATCCTGGATGTGGCGGACAGGAACTCTATGGACTGCCAGTATTTGACTTAGTAGAAGAGGTAATAGAAGAATTTGGGGCAATTGACACGACAATTATTTGTGTAGATCCTTATGACGTGTTAGATGCGGCATTAGAAGCGATCGCATCTCATATTAGCCAGATCATTATTATCACTGCTGGTGTGCCGCCTTTGGATATGGTGCAATTACTCCGCAAAGCCGAAGCCTGTGAAACTTTGGTAATTGGGCCAAATAGTCCGGGGATAATTGTACCAGGAAAAATTCTCTTAGGGACTCAACCCAGCGAATTTTATACACCTGGAACAGTGGGGATCGTTAGTCGTAGCAGCACCCTCACCTACGAAATCGCCTACGAATTAACAAAAGCAGGTTTAGGGCAGTCGATTAGTGTCAGTATTGGTAGTGATGCGATCGTCGGTTCCTCGTTTCTGCAATGGCTGCAAATTCTCGATGAGGATGAAACCACACAGGCGATCGTTTTAGTCGGTCAACCTGGTGGTGGTAGTGAAGAAGCAGCAGCTAGGTACATTGCTGAGGCAATTGATAAACCAGTAATTGCCTACATTGCAGGTAGACTTGCACCACCAGGAAAAACTTGGCGTCAAACCGGGACTTTAGCAACGGTTATCGGACGCGATCCTAATTTTGGCACAGCCCAAAGTAAATTAGCTGCTTTAAAAGAAGCGCAAGTTACAGTAGCTGAACGCCCTTCTCAAATTCCAGAATTATTGAGAAAAGAGATTAACTAATTACTAATTTGTAATTCGTAGTTAATAATTCAATTACGAATTACCAATTATTTTAATTACGAATTACCTTAGCGAGTATTCGTACCCATACGGGGAAGCAAGCTAGCAAGAGCGTCTGTCTGCGACACGCTGTTCGTGTTCGTAGAGAGCGTCATTACGAATTACGAATTACGAATTATTTTAATTGGTCAGTCTTGGGAACGATTTTGAGGGAACAGGTAGGCGATCGCAGCATAACCCAAAAGACTGAGTAAACTAACCAAAAAAGCAGCCAGAACAAAAGTAGACATAATGTTATACTCTATGTGTTTCCAAAATCTTGCCATCCATCAACAAACCAAGATTTGGGATACTTTCAAATTAGCAATTGGGTATGACACAGCCATGACTACCTTGTGTCAATCCCTCGGATCTCAAGGTAGTCATGGCTCAACTCAAGCTAAAGGCAGAAAAAACCGAAACGTACTGCCAATTCCCAATTCGCTTTCTATCTCAATTTGACCGCCTTGTAGTTCAATCAAACGGCGGGAAATAGTTAAACCAATACCAGTACCTCCCGAATGGCGATCGCGCGATTGGTCGGCTCGCCAGAAGCGCTCAAACACATGAGGCAAATTTTCTAGAGCGATACCAATGCCTGTATCGATAACCGCAATCCAGAGTTGAGATGCTTCAGTCCCAGCACGAATCGTAATTGAACCTTCGTTAGTATAATGTACAGCATTACCTAGCAGATTAACCAATACCTGTTCCGTGCGGTCAATATCTGCCAATACAGGAGGTAGCACAGATGGACATTGTAAGAGCAGAACTGGCCCATCTTCCAATAATTGGTCGGTAAATTTCTCCACTAATGACTCTAACAACGGACGCAAATTTACGCGTTGGATATTTATTGGTAAATAACCAGCTTCAGCCTTAGATAGTTCTTGTAAATCGTTCACCAACCGCTCTAAGCGCCTAGTTTCTTTCGCTAAACGCCGATAGATTTCAGGAGACGCTTCAATTTGCCCATCAGCCAGTTCTTCCAAATAACCGCGCACCACAGTTAATGGTGTTCGGAGTTCATGGGTCATATCTCCAATCACTTCTCGCCGCCGCGCTTCTACCCCTTCTAAACTGGCTGCCATTCGGTTGAAACTAGTACTCAATCCACTGAGTTCTGGAATGTCAGACACAGGTAGTCGTGCATCCATCTGACCAGCAGCAAATTTTTGGGTGATTTGTTCCATCTCGGTCAACCGCTGCATAATCCGTCTGGACACCCAGTAACTCAATCCTCCGGCGGCGGTGGTGCCGACTAATACTGACCAAATAGTGCTTCGCTGCCAAGCAAGTTCAAACCCTGTAACCAATTCAGCACGGACATCGATTAAGTCGAACCCCTGATTTTCTAATCGTTCTAAATGTAAGACAAACAAGCGCGGGGAAGAGATTTTGCTGATGCTCACCAGACTGGCTACCCCCACGAGCATTACTACTAAATGGGAGAAAAATAGCCGCCCTCTCAGCCCCATCTTCATAAAATTTACGCTACCAGAGGATCTTCAAATTTATAGCCGACGCCAACAACAGTTCTAATAAAAGTAGGATTTGCCGGATCGGGTTCAATCTTTTTTCGCAACCGAGCTACATGAGTATCCACGACTCGTTCATCGCCAAAAAAATTATCTCCCCAAAGTTTATCAATTAGTTGGGTGCGGTTCCAAACTCGACCAGGATTGCTGACAAAGGTGGTTAGCAAGTTAAATTCTAGGGTAGTTAAGTCCAAAATTTCAACTTCTTGAGAATTCATCTGGCGACTGGCAGTGCGCTGGTCTACATCGACAATAAAGTGTTGGGTACGATTGATTTGATGTTGTCCCCCTTGGCGGAGACTACGCCGTAATAGTGCCCGTACTCTAGCTACCAACTCTCTGGGGCTAAAGGGTTTGACCATATAATCATCAGCACCAGTAGATAGACCAATGACGCGATCTATTTCCTCACCCTTAGCCGTGAGCATCAAAATGTAAGGATCTTTTGCACCTGGTTTCTGGCGAATTCGGGCACAAACTTCCAACCCATCCAAACCAGGAATCATTAAATCTAGAATGATTAAATCCGGTGGTTGCTCCTGAAACATCCGCAAAGCATTCATACCATCGCGGCTAGTGCGACAAAAAAATCCTTCTTTTTCTAAAGAGAGTTCGATTAAATGAGCAATTTCTGGTTCATCTTCAACTATTAAAATATCCATCTGAATATAGGGTCGAGCAAAATGGGCAGAGCGGGGTCAGGGAGACACGGGTAAATGGAGATACGGAGATATTTTTCACCGCATCCCCGTGTCTCCTATGCTCCGTATCTTCTTAATTAGAGGTTTAAATTTGATGACGTGCGATAACTATAGCCAAGATGAGAATCTTTTTGAATGTGTGCTTTAATACTATCGAGGTCAATGAAGCAGTCAGCAACATCAATCAAACTTTCACTAGTCGTTGTTTGCAGACTGACTACTTCCACCCGAACCCCCATTCTGCTGACAGCGTTGACAGCATAAGCTAAATCTCCATCGCCACTGACTAAAACCGCTGTATCATAGTAAGGAGCTAAAGTTATCATGTCTACAGCAATTTCTACGTTCAGATTTGATTTTTTGAAATTCTCTGCTGACACAACGAGATCCTTTGCCACTACACGATAGCCATTACGACGCATCCACAATAGAAAACCCTGTTGCTTTTCATTACTGATATCAACCCCAGTATAGAAGAAAGCACGCAACAGTCTGGAACCGCTAGTTAAATGACAAAGCAATTTAACGTAGTCAATTTCTATGCCGAGTTGTAAAGCTGTATGGAACAGACTTAAGCCATCAATAAAAATAGCAACTCGACCACGATTTAAGTTATTGAAAATCAAACTATCAGGTACAGGATCTCGCATCTTGGTATCTTTACCTTTGACAGGAGTATCGCTCAAATTTTGGCCTTGCCAATGTGGTTTAGCTTTGAGTACTTTAGACTCCTTAAATTCATTTCTTTGTTTGCTAAAATTAGTTATAATCATTGATACCTCTGATTTTAAAGCTGAGAAAGTTTTGGGTAAATTGTCTATAGTATAGTCTGTGCTGATTTATAACCTAGCAGGTAATGGCTTAAGTCACTATATGCAGATAAAGTTAACTGGTGCTAAACAACAGTCAAAGTAAACAGCCCCAGGGTTTTCACTGTTGTTAGGGTTGGTTTAAGGAGATATTGCCTCTGTCCACAGATATGTTAATCTTTACTCACCGAGACAGCAAGAGTTTGGAGAAAATAAATCTTTTTGTAAGGGTAGGGACTGTTTTTTTAAGTCTGTATTGCACTCAACCCAGAAGCGCTATATCTATAATTCGGTAGGTATGAACTATAAAACCTGTAATAGGGGCAACCCAACAGAAGCAAGTTCCGCAGAAGAATCCCACGGCTTTTAGGGTGAATGAGCATAGCAATAATTACACAGCCGTGGGAGTGTCAAGGAGTTAGAAGCACTAATAATGTAATAATGCGATCCGATCGCCTCAAAAGGTAAGTTGTATTAATTTATGTAAGAGCCAAATGAGAAGGACAGAGAGATTCGTTGCTCTCTTGTCCCTCTGTCTCCTTAACGCACCCCAGCAGTTTCTAAAGACAAATCTTGAAACATCGCTGTGCTGAGGTAACGTTCGCCAAAGGAAGGCTGAATCATCACAATTAAACGTCCGGCATTTTCTGGACGTTTACCTACTTGAATTGCAGCACACAAAGCTGCACCAGAGGATATCCCAGACAATAAGCCTTCTTCTTTTGCCAAACGTCGCCCATAAGCGATCGCTTGTTCATCACTGACTCTAATTACTTCATCAACCAATTCTAGGCGAAGAACATCTGGGATAAATCCAGCCCCAATACCTTGAATTTTATGTGGCCCGGCTTCACCGCCAGAGAGGACTGGGCTGTTGCTGGGTTCAACTGCGATCGCCTTAAAAGTCGGCTTGCGCTGTTTAAGTACTTCTGCAATCCCAGTAATCGTTCCACCAGTACCTACTCCAGCAATGACGATATCTACTTCTTGGTCTGTATCTGCCCAAATTTCTTCTGCGGTGGTTTCTTGGTGAACTTTAGGATTGGCAGGGTTGCGGAACTGTTGCAGCATAAAAGCATTAGGAGTATTAGCCACAATTTCTTCGGCTTTGCGAATTGCTCCCCGCATACCCTCAGCGCCTGGTGTCAACTCCAAAGCTGCACCATAAGCTCTAAGCATAGCCCGTCGTTCTTGGCTCATTGTCTCTGGCATGGTCAAAATCAAACGGTAGCCACGCGCGGCTGCTACCATCGCTAGAGCAATTCCCGTATTACCTGAAGTAGGCTCAACTAAAATGGTCTTTCCAGGAAAAATTGAGCCGGCGGCTTCTGCCGAGAGTACCATACTTAAACCAATGCGGTCTTTTACCGAAGCCGCTGGGTTCATCCCTTCTAATTTGACAACTATCCTTGCTACTACTCCCTCAGCTTGAGGAATCTTGTTCAGTTGAACTAAAGGAGTTCGTCCAATTAGTTCTGTTATGTCTTGAGCAATCCGCATTATTTAACTCCTAAAATCCTAAATCTCAGTACCGAGTATTTACTTATAACAATAAGCTTTGATGTATTGATTTTGCAGTTTAATTTCAATGAGTGCATATATTATGTATTCTAACTAAACCACAAAATATGAAAGCTTAGGAAGAACTTTTATTAGATGTTCCCATTGATTTTTACTTCAGCAAAAGGCTAGCTTCCCATCCTTTTATTTTAGCATTTGGAATTGCTGACTATTGTCTGTTCGGTTAAGATTCCATTTATATAATTCTGTATATCTGAATATTTTTTACCATTATTTTCTGTTTTTTACGAAAATATAATTTACTTTCAAAACATTTAATTGCTTTTCGTAATTTGTTAGTCTATCTTTATCAAGAGACATTGATATTGTCTTTTGAGTGCAGAATTTTTCCGCCCAAAATCGCATGAAAAACAATCTAGAAGCATTGCCTAGACTGCTTTTAGATTGAGTGCAAAAACACCAGAACCCCATCTCAAAAATACTAGAACCCCATCTGAAAAACACTAGCACCCATACCCCAATGAATTTTTACAAGACTTATCAGGTGTGGATTACAGGCTTTGAGTACTATTCTAATGAATTTAATAATCTTAACAGGGCTGGGGTAAACTGTTTTGTGGAGAGCGGCTGATATAAATCGTATAGGATTTACGCAGAGATTCCCCTCTACCCCCCAACATTCCTGAGCGAAAGCTTAGTGAACTAGGGGGGACTTCTTAATCTCTCTTTTGAGAGTAGGATGAAACCATGTTCTTGGAATCTGAGTGCGTTGTTTCTGACTGAATAATCCTATGTTTTGTGAAAAGGTTGGTAACTTTTCAGTAGTCAGTAGTCAGTGGTGATTAGAAAAGTAACTGACAACTAACGATTGTGAAAATTACCGATTACACATATTTTAATATCAAAACTGTTTGAGAGGTAGAAATAGATTACTACTTTAGATAAACAGCAAAAGATATTTTCTTACTGGGTACATACTACCTAGCAAGGGAGAGCCAAGATGAAAGCCAAACTTTTAAATGTTCTCACAGTTTGCGTAGTTACTTTAGCAGTGCTTTCTCCAGAACTAGTAGTATTTGGCATCGTTTGGGAGCGACATCTGGAGTTAGTAAAATCTCAGAATTTAGCTTGCGAAGTTAACAACACGACTACAGATGCTCCCGCCTTGGCTCCCCAGACAGAGGGTACACATTCCCCTCAGACTAGCATTCAATCCTCTGATCGTAATGTGGTTCATCAAATGCTGACTGTTGCTGAACAATATAAATTTGCTACTATCCTGCAATGGTTCTTCTTGTTAACCCCGATTTGTGTTGGGTTAGGGATTCTCTTTTACGACAGATATCTTGTTCATCGCGCCGCTGTTTTAAAAGAACAAGTTGAAATGTTGGAAAGACTGTGGCAGCAAAGTATCGAACAGTAACTTATTCACAATTTACTCACTCCAATCAACAAAATTACCATGACAGAACAACGCGAACAACTGTATTTTAATCTGATTGATGAGTTACTCAAATGTCCTAATGGTCAAGAACCAGAAATTTTGGAATCTAAGCCCGAATTGATTGATTCTGGTTTAGTACAAACAATGTTACAAGTAGCAACTATGTTTGCTCATGAAGGCAATCAAGATGGTGCCCAATTTTTGTTTTTTGTGGCGCGTGAGCTAGCTAAAGAATTAGGTTTATACCCAGAAGTTCCCAATACTGAAGTTGCAAATCCTGAAGCTGCAAATAAGGAGTAAAAATGCTTTTGACTTCAACGGATGCGGGACAAATAGCTTTAGAACTGCTGATGGCAGATTGGAATATTTCAGAAGAAAATAGAGAGTGGTTCACAATCTTTAACTCTCGTCTGATTGGCGAGAGTTGGTACACTGTGGAACTAGGTGTACAAGGATTTCCCGATAGATGGTTTATTCAAGTATATGACAATGGAGTGTGTGATCCCAACTATACATTTATTTCACCAATCCTTGGTTCTGAAAGATTTACAGACTTTATGAATGTGCCGGATATCATCGCAGAGGTTTTAGTTTGTGAACGCAATGCTCGGTAATAATAATTAAAAGTTCAAAAATTAGAATTCAATGTTGAAATGTAAAAGTTAAATGCATTCTATTTGAATTCATAATTTTTAACATCATAGTATTTGGGAGCATCTCACCTTTACAAATATACTTGGTGATTAGAAATCGCGGCTTTCCCCAGGGGAATCTACCTGGACGGACTCCAGAAATTTGAAACCCACGGAGGTAGGTTTTATCTGTATAGCGGCGAATTCTATTCGCGAAGGTATTAAAATCAATACTTTGATATTTCATTCAAGATAAAGATGCTTTACGCAAATCTGAGGTGATACCAAATAAGGTACATCTCTTTTTTTTCTAATATTTAATATTTTATTTAAGCCTTCTAAGTTATTTTGTCATATTTAACTGACAAAATTATGTTATATTAAATAGCGTGATAAACGCTACAGAAATATCAGTTCCAATGATTGCTGAAGATATCTTAGCCAAAGAATTCACAAGAGTCGTCAACCATTACTACCCGCAAGTTGGGGAATTGCTGGATGGGTGTTATGTGAAAGTCATAACCTGTTTTTGGGGACGACCTGCTAGACGTTTGCAATATATAGGAATTTATTGCTCTGACGAAATGATTTCCTGTGTGCAAGCTCAAAAAGAAATACTCAGAGAAGTAGCAGATAACATGGGTCTGATCCAGGTTGTCTGCATGAATGCCAAGCGATTGTCACGAGATCCGATGTCGAAGGTTAAAGAGAACAACCCACGCCTATGGTTGGAGTTGCAGTTGGTTGCAAGTTAGTGATTAATCGCATTAATTGAGAAAGCAAAATGTGTTTGTTGTCAGGACTAAAGTGCTTAAATATTTGAGGACTTTAGTCCTGACTACAAACCTATCAAATGCAATAGACCACTAGAATAACGAGCAGCGACGGTGAGTACAAAGTATCAACACAAGTAATGAAAACTGGAATTTTCTGCAATTACGATAATTTTCACCAAGATGCTCGTCGTGCCATCTTTGAGCAAGTCGCGCTAGTAAAACAGGCTGAAAGCTTAGGTTTTGAGTCAGCCTGGGTGAGTGAGCACCATTTTAGTGAATCCAATCTCAGCCCGTCCATGTTGGTGTTAATGGCACACCTGGCGGGATTGACTTCAACTATCCAATTAGGGACGGCGGCGGTGTTACTGCCATTCCATAACCCGGTTAGGGTAGCGGAAGATATTGCCACCTTGGATAACCTGTGCAATGGGCGATTATTATTTGGAGTTGCCAAAGGCGGCCCCTTTCCTCAACAAAACAAGCATTTTGCGACATTACCAAGTGAATCCCGTCCCAAGATGCTAGAGGCGATCGCATTGATTATGAAGCTGTTATATGAAACTGATGTATCATTTAATGGGCAATATTTTCAATGCGATCGCCTGACAATTTATCCAAAACCATTGCAGAGTAAAATACCAGTGTATGTTGCTACTGGTGGTGATGATGGTATCGAGTTTGCTGCAAAACATTCCTTCAGCTTGATGGGTGGGCCGCCATTTTCCCTAGAGAGATTGAAGGATACTGTTGCCAAATATCGAGCCTTAAATTCTAGTGGTGCGGAAAACTTCGTGCTAGCACGCTTCTTTTTTGTTGGCAAAACATTTGATGAGGCTGTGAGTGAAGCGTTACCTTTCGTTCGCCAATTTAGCCAGAAAATGAAAGCTAATTCGGCTGAAGTATTGCAAAATAGTGCGAATCCCAACCAAAAACCATTTGATCGCACAAATATTTGTTTCGATGAAGATTATTTAATTGAGAACTCAATTATCGGTGATGTGGAGACTTGTCGAGACAAAATCAAGAAATTTCAGGACGAATTAAATTTAGGGACGCTAGCACTCAAACCCTCGTCTGCGGATCTGCAAAAAAACCTGGACAGTTTGACGCGCTACAACCAAGAGGTGCGAAATTATGTCTTCTAAACTATACTTGCTTCCTCCCGATGATTTACCTCCAACTGAGGTAACGAAACAGGATGGAATGCTGCAAATGGAGCTAGAACAGTCTACTGGCAGATGCTTTTATCTAGCTTGCGATCGCATTACGCGAGTACTGTTATCTAATTGTCAGTGGTATCTCACAACAAATGCTAGCATCCTCACATTAATTATTGACTGCCCTGACTTAGTATCTTACTGGCATATCGTCAGCAATATCCCCTAGTTGGGTAATAGGTTAGAGCGGTTTACTAGTAATGGCAAAATCCGCGTTTATCCGCCATTTGGCAAGGGGATGCCGTTTGAAATCAGCGTAAATGAAATATCAGCTTATCGAGATTGGCTTTGAGGTAAATAGAAACTGGGAATCACACAGAATATAGTTTATTCATCCTTATTGCTGTCTTACACCCTGTACTTTTAAAATGCAGGGTGTTGCAATTTTAGAATACTTACAATATGATCTATTTTTTATAGTATTTCAGATAACTCAGAGTGTATGCGCTGGCAACCTATAGAGAATTTACCGCAAGATTGGCAAAAATTGGCTAGTTCAGAGCTACCACCATTAGTTACTGTCTGGAATGAACAAGCTGACCGCCTTCGTAACTCTGGTGCATTCAAGATTTTTATGGAAAAGATGCGCCGGGAGATAGCAATTGAAACCGGAATTATAGAGCGACTTTACACAATTCCCCAAGGTATTACCCAATCACTCATTGAGCAGGGTATCAATGAGGCACTAATTCCACATGGAGTTACAGGCCGGCCTATTAAGCAAGTCATAGCTTTGATTCAAGATCAAGAAATGGCTATTGAGGCATTGTTTGATTTTGTGGGTGGTCAACGTTCTCTGACACCGTTTTATGTCAAGGAACTGCATCAGCTGCTTACGAGAAATCAGACTAGTACAGAAGCGTTAGTTCCATCCACAGGAAAAATTATTAGTGTTCCTCTGATCCAAGGTGATTGGAAGAAGCAGCCTAATAATCCATTGACAGCAGACGGTTCTATTTATGAGTACTGTCCACCAGAACAGGTAGCATCTGAGATGGATAATCTCATTCAATGGCATCATCAGCATCAAGAAAACCAAGTTGTACCAGAAGTGGAAGCTGCATGGCTGCACCATCGATTTACTCAAATTCATCCCTTTCAAGATGGGAATGGGCGAGTTGTTCGCTGTCTTGCTAGCCTGATTTTTATTCAGGCTAGATGGTTCCCTCTTGTACTTACCCGTGATGATCGTTCAGCTTATATTGCATCTTTAGAACAAGCGGATAAAGGTGAATTGTCTGGCTTGATTCGTTTGTTTGCTAAAAGCCAGAAACAGTCATTTATCCGCAGTCTTGGCTTGTCAGAACAAATCCTGTCAGAAACAAGGCAGACTCGTACTATTCTCGCATCTGTTACTGATAAGCTTAAACAGCGTCAGTTAGCATCAATTCAAGAACGATGTCAAGAAGCTGAGAAATTTGCCGAAACTTTGTTTGAGATAGCATTGAATCGTTTGCAAAATCTTTCTGAAGAAATCAAGCTATCTGTACAAAACTTGGTACGAGATGCTCAAGTTTTTACAGTATCAGCTTCAGCAGGGGATGAGCGTTCATATTATCATCGTTATCAAATTGTGGAGACAGCAAAACAGCAAGGTTACTTTGCTAATCTCCGAAGCTATCACAGTTGGGTGCAATTGATTATTAGAGTAGAGACACCTACAGTTATTTTGCTTTCATTTCATGTTCTGGGACAGGAAAATTTAGGCTTACTTGTATGTTCTGTATGTGCCTATCACAGAGATGATACAGAAGAAGGTGATCGGAATATTAGTGATATTCAACCCTTAATGGAATCACCATTCCAATTTTCTTATGCAGATGAAGAAGATAACTTGGTGAAGCGCTTCAATGAGTGGCTAGAAGAAGCTATTATTACAGGACTAGAATACTGGAATAGAAGTCTCTAATGCTCATGCAGTTAGCCACGCATACCACTTATCTAATCCTGCACCAGTAGTTACAGAAACCTGAAAAATCTGAATTTGAGGATTTACTTGTTTAGCATATTCAATGCACTTTTGTACATCAAATTGTACATAAGGTAGCAAATCCATTTTAGTGAGAATCATGATGTCACTAGCACGGAATATATGCGGGTATTTTATCGGCTTATCTTCTCCCTCCGTAACAGAGAGAATCACGATTTTTGCATTTTCTCCCAAATCAAATAAGGCTGGACAAACTAAATTTCCGACATTTTCAATCATCACAACTGAGTTCAGTGGTGGATTCAGTTGTTGTAAACCCCTGTCTATCATTGATGCATCTAAATGACAGCCTGTTCCGGTGTTTATTTGGATGACTTTAGAGCCTGTTTCTTGAATTTTTTTGGCATCGTTAGCAGTTTCTTGGTCGCCTTCAATGACACTAATAGATAATTGATGCTTTAAATCATTTATTGTGCGAGTTAAAAGAGTTGTTTTTCCTGCACCGGGAGAACTCATTAAATTTAAGCTGAGAATATTTCGACCTTTAAACCATCCTCGATTTTGGGCAGCTATTAAATTATTTTTTGCTAAAATATCCTGTTCTAAGGATATCGTTGTATTGTGTATTTTGGCATGAACTTGAGATGCTTCTAGATGAGTGTCGTGACTGTGGGAATGAGTGATGACCGTACCATCAGGTAAAGTATGATGATGGTTATGTTTAGCTTCACCTGTTTCCATATTAGTAATTTTAGTTTCGCCATCATCAGAACAACCGCAGGTTACACACATAATTCCTCTATTTCTATTTCTTTAATTTTAAGTTCTTCACCAGTAATTAAATCTAATTGCACGCTACCACAGTTACAGATACCAAATGGTTTATCTAGAGAAATTTCTGCACCACATTGACGACATTTTGCTAAACATGGAATTTCTAAAATTTCTAATGTTGCTCCTTCTAAAAGTGTATTTTGAGTGCAAATATCAAAACAAAATCGGATAGCATCGGGCATAATGGCTGAAAGTTTGCCAATTTCTAATAAAACTCGCTGCACTTTTGCACCTTTGGCGTGTTCAGTTACAATTGCCACAATATTTTGGGTAATTCCAAGTTCGTGCATACTATAAAATTTATTATAGATTAACAAATTCGTGGCAATTGGTCGCCTACTAGCATATCAACAATTCTTTCAGCACCAAAAACTGTTTTTAACAATACAATACCTGGAGGTGAGGTAATAACTTCGCCAATAATACAAGCATCTTTACCTGCTGGGTGTAATTTCATCGCTGACAATATTTTATCAGCATTCTCTTTTGGGGCCACCACAACTAACTTACCTTCATTAGCTAAATATAATGGGTCTAAACCAAGAATTTCGCAAACTCCATTGACTTCTTCACGTACTGGAATAGATTCTTCAAAGAGACGGATTCCTACATTGGAACTGAGGGCAAATTCATTGAGTACTGTAGCTAAACCACCGCGTGTAGCATCTCGCATAGCATGAACTTGTGGACATACTTGAAGAATAGTTTCTACTAAACTATGCAACGGCTGACAGTCACTTTCAATATTAGTCTCTAAGGCTAATTCCCCACGGGCAATTAAAATCGCTGCCCCATGATTGCCTATTTCACCATTAATTATTACTGCATCTCCAGGTTTAATATTGTGGGCGGAAATGTTAACTCCTCGTGGGATGATACCAATACCAGCAGTATTAATAAAGAGTTTATCGGCAGCACCGCGATGTACAACTTTTGTGTCACCAGTGACAATTTGAACACCAGCTTTTTTGGCGGCTGCTTTCATACTGGCTGCGACACGTCGTAAGGTTTCTACTGGTAATCCTTCTTCTAAAATTACGCTACAAGTTAGATATAAAGGTTTAGCACCACTGACAGCTAAATCATTAACTGTGCCGTTGACGGCTAATTCTCCTATATCACTACCGGGAAAAAATAAGGGGTCTACAACGTATGAATCTGTGGTAAAAGCTAGTCTGTCTCCTTGTTGGAGGAGAGGGGCTAAATTGAAGCTGGCTTGGTCTTCTAGTTGGGAGAGAATTGGGTTATCAAAATTGCTGACAAAGATATCATCTATTAAATCACGCATGGCTTTACCACCGCTACCATGTGCGAGAGTTATATGAGTGTCTTGCACTTTACTTTGGCGACGGCGGATTTGTTCGATTTTTTGGAATAGAGGATTTTGTATTGGATTTGTCGGGGAAATATTCATATTAAAGTTTTTTTAACGCAAAGGAACGCAGAGGGAAGCGCAGAGGTACGCGGAGTATTATTAGTCTGAGGAGAAGCCGCAGGCGGGGAGAGGTTCTTGAGTTATTTTTGGTTTTTGGGCGATTGTTCTTTTGGCAATGGTGGAGAGTCGCCCATATTTGTAATAGGCTGCACAAGCACCTTCGGAAGATACCATACAAGTACCGATTGGTGTTTCTGGTGTGCAAGCTGTACCGAATACTTTGCACTCCCAAGGCTTTAAGACTCCTTTGAGAATTTCTCCACATTTACAAGCTTTATGGTCGGCTATTTTCAGATTAGGAATGGTAAATTGAAGTTCGGCATCAAATTGAGCATATTCAGGTTTAATTTGTAATCCTGAATAGGGAATGTCACCTAAGCCACGCCAATCAAAACTATCTCGCACGGCGAAAACTTTATTTATGGCTTGGAGGGCTACTGTGTTCCCGCTTTTTTGGACAATTCGGTTATATTGATTTTCAACTTCACAACGATTTTCTACTAGCTGTTGCAATAGCATCCAAATTGATTGGAGAATATCTAAGGGTTCAAATCCTGAAACGACTATTGGCTTATTATATTGTTGGGAAATAAATTCATAAGGGTCGGTACCAATTACCATGCTCACATGGCCAGGCCCAACAAATCCATCTAGTTGTAAGTCGGGATTATCTAATAATGCTTTGAGGGCGGGAATCACGAGGACGTGATTGGAAAACATACTGAAGTTATGAATTTTTTCGGCTGCTGCTTGCAGGATGGTGAAGGCGGTGCTGGGGGCTGTGGTTTCAAAGCCTAATGCGAAGAAGACTACTTGTTTGTCGGGGTTATCTTTGGCAATTTGCAGGCTGTCTAGAGGAGAGTACACCATACGGATGTCTGCACCTTGTGCCCTAGCTTGCAGTAAAGTGGTTTTGGAACCGGGAACTCGCATTGCGTCGCCAAAGGTGGCAAAAATGACGTTATGATTTTGGGAGATTGCGATCGCATCATCTAATCTCCCTTTTGGCATAACGCATACTGGACAACCAGGCCCATGAATTAGTTCAATGGCTTTGGGTAAAATTTCCTCGATACCATATTTAAATATGGAATGGGTATGTCCGCCGCATACTTCCATGATTTTGATGGGTTTTTCTAGCCGATGGCATAATTTGGCGATTTCACGGCATAAGGCTTCAGCTTTTTCCGGTTCGCGGAATTCGTCAACATATTTCATGGCAAGTGAAGAGTAGTGAGTTTTATGTATCTGTTAATTTTGCTTTTGTGGTAAGGATTTTGTTTAACGAACCGCATACTCCTACGGAGAAGCAAGCTATACGCAGCGTCTGTCTGCGACACGCTGTTCACGAACGCAGAAAAGGGCGCAAATAAAGACAGAAAGAAGTTTAAAACTTCTTTCTTTGGATGAGAAAAAAGTCCATTATTTAAGTACTAATCCCTGCTTGTGCTGCTGCTAATTCTTGGAAGAGTTGTAATGTTTCCGCTGCTTCTTGTTCATTAATTCGATTCATGGCAAAGCCAACATGTACTAGTACCCAATCACCAATACAAGCTTCGGGGGGATGTTGTTCATCTACGATACAAGCAATATTCACTTGGCGCTTCACACCACCAATATTAACGATGGCTAATTTATGGTTAACGTTGGTAATTTCTATAATTTGTCCGGGGATTCCTAAGCACATTATTTTTTGAAGATAAACGTAGACGCGAAAGCGGCTTGCCGCAGGCTACCACTGAGGCGCAGAGAACGCAGAGAGAATTATTTCTGAGAACAAGTTTGCCAAATATCAACACTCCTCTATTAATTGTGCGGCTGCAATAACTGCTTGTCCTAAAGATAACCCGCCGTCATTTGCTGGAACTAAGCTATGAGTGAGTACTTTTATTCCCAATGTTTGTAATCCTTTGGTAACTTGCTCTAACAATATACAATTTTGAAATACTCCTCCTGTTAGGGCTACCTGATTAATCAGATTTTCTTGACAAAGATGCTTAACCATTTCCAAAATTGCATTCGCTAAACCTTTGTGAAATTTGGCAGCCATAACTGGTTGGGGAATCTGCTGCTGTAAGTCATCGAGCAAGGCTTGCCACATTGGACGGGGGTCTATACAATAAATACTATCTGAAATGCTAAAACTAAAAGGATATATTAGCGTTTCTTTATGATTATTTAAGCTGCTAACATCTACTATAGCTTCCATTGCGATCGCAGCTTGTCCTTCATAGCTACATTCTTCAGGGCAAATACCGATAGCCGCCGCCACTGCATCGAACAATCGCCCCACTGAGGAAGCTGAAGGAGAATTAATCCCTTTCTCTATAAGTTGATTGAGTAGCTTGAGGGGCTTGTTTTTCAAAAGCTTAAATATTTCTAATTCAGTATACTTTTGTTCGCAATCATCCCAAAGTTTAGCAGCTATTAATTGGGTATAAGTATTACGCCAAGGCTGATAAATTGCTTGTTTACCACCAAGCATTACTACTGATTTAAATGTTCCTAGTCGTTTAAATTTACGATAATCTGCTAAAATAAATTCTCCACCCCAGAGTGTACCATCGTCACCGTAACCTAAACCATCTAAAGCAATACCTAATACTGGAGGTGAATCTAAAGGAATACCATTTTCTGCCATGCAAGCGGCGATATGGGCGTGATGATGTTGAATTGGGTAAACTTTGATTTGATTTTTGGAAGCGAGTTCTTTACCAAGTTTGCTTGAGAGATACTCAGGATGTTTATCAATGGCGATTACTTCTGGTTGATGTTCAAATAAATTTAAGTATAAATTCAAAGTCTCTTGGTAAGCATTAAAAGCCGCAGCATTTTCTAAATCTCCCAGATGTTGAGAGAGAATTGCTTTTCCTTCACGCAATAGGCAAAAGGTATTTTTTAACTCACTGCCCATTGCTAAAATTTGCGGTACATTGTGAAATCCCGATGGTAAACTAATTGATGCTGGTGCATATCCTCTGGCGCGGCGAATTATTTGAACTTTATCGCTGATAACTTTCACCACTGAATCGTCTACCCGATTAATAATTTCTCGATTGTGAAAGATAAAATAATCAGCGATTGTCCCTAATTTTTCTCTTGCTTCGTCATTATCAATACATTGTGGTTCATCAGCAAGATTGCCACTTGTTAAAACAATTGGGCGATTCATCCGCCGCAAAATTAAATGATGTAAAGGCGTATAAGGTAGCATGAAGCCCAGGGTATTTTGCCCTGATGCTATCGATGGTGCTACTACTTTTTTACCTGATGTCTGTAATAAAACAATTGGTGCAGCAGAACTTGTCAATAAATTTTTTTCTTTGGCGTTGACAATACAATATTCTTCAATTACCTCAATATCTCGCGCCATTAAAGCAAAGGGTTTATGATAGCGCTTTTTACGCTGACGCAGTTTTTGTACAGCAGTTTCCTGTGTTGCATCGCAAGCTAGATGAATGCCACCTAACCCCTTAATTCCCACAATCTCACTCTTTTGCAACAGAGTACAAACGGCATCAACATCATCCAACATAGAGAACATAGAAGCAGTAACCGTTTTCCCATCAGCGCGTTCTAACCAAGCTGTGGGGCCGCAAGCATGACAAGCGACAGGTTGGGCGTGAAACCGGCGGTTTTCGACATCGTGGTATTCCTTTCGGCATTCTGAACACATAACAAACGCAGACATACTGGTATTACATCTGTCGTAAGGAATGGCACGAATAATACTCAAGCGCGGGCCGCAATGAGTGCAGTTAGTGAATGGGTAACGATAAAAGCGGCTAAAGGGGTCGAATATTTCTTGTTGACACTGTGGACAAGTTGCTGAATCAGGGGTAATTTCTGTTTTAATGGCACTATTAACACTACTAGAAATCACAAAATTATCAAATTTCAATTCACCTTCATAAATAGTTCTTGTTAGTTGATTAATTCTTGCCAACGGTGGACATTCTGTTTGCAATCTGGCAACAAATTCTGTTAATGCTTCCTCACTACCAGATACTCTAATTAATACACCTTGACCATCATTACAAACATCTCCATGCAAACCGCAGGCTTTAGCCAGCCGATATACAGTAGGACGAAATCCTACTCCTTGAACAGTACCGCTAACTCTAATTTCTTCAGTCGGCATAGTTAAACTGCCACAACAAAATTCGGTTATTTCCAGAATCAGCTATCACTGCTGTATTACCACAAATTTTTATTCCGTAACACCAATTTAAGGTATCTCGTTTAGGTAGTCCGAAATTACGATTTTCACCTTTGCTTTGAAAATTTATTTGTCCTGCTAACCCATCTGCCACTAAACCTTGCAGTGATAAAATTGATTCTAGCTTTCTCCATCCTAACAACCGAGAATTAGCAGTATCTGCAACTACTAACCAATCTCCAGCCACCCCCACACCATAAGGCATACTCAAACTACTAGCACTAGGATAATAAACTCCTTGATTCATTTCCACAAAATCAAAGCTTTTTTGTCCTAAAACCACTGCACAAGGGGCATTATTTTCTGTTGGTATTCCCTGCCAAATCATCACTCGGTGATTACCTGCATCGCTGACAACCAAATTGTCTCCCCAAAAGGTGATATCGTGACACCAACGCATACTTGCTGCCGTTGGAGAAGCACCGCCGTTTTCATTGCGAGATATCATATCCGGTTGTCCCAAAACTACATCAGCAGCTTGACCATTTTCTGTTGGTAATTGATGCCAAATTAATACCCTTCGATTACCTGTATCGGCAATCAATAGTCGTCCTTGATGATAGAAAACACCATAAGGCCAGTGCATTGTACTTGCGGATGCTTGTTGACTTCCCCGATTTGATTCATTATCGGTAAAATTCGCTTGTCCTAACACCAAATCTGCTGGAACATTGTTATTTTCTGGTAAGTTTTTCCAAATTAAAACTCGATGATTCCAAGCATCTGCTACCGCTAACCCTTCGCCACAAGCACAAATTCCAGTTGGTACACTTAAGGTTGCACTTCCCGGTGTACTTTTAGCATTTTGTCCCTCATGATAAAAGTCAGGTTGTCCAATTACCCAATCGGCAGGTTGACTATCGCTTGTGGGTAATTTCTTCCATCCTAATAATCGATGATGTCCTGTATCTGACACCCATAAGGGGCCAGCTTTTGATAATAAACAAGCAGCGCGAGGCCCAAACATTGTTGTGGCACTGGCTGCTACAGGTATCACTAATTGTTGTGGTTCAATAATGTTGCCTAAAATTACCTCTGCACCATGAGGTGATAGAGGTAAATATTGAGAAATTTCTGTTGCTTCTGGCGGTAATTGTGATATGGGATTAATTATGATTGGGATATCCATGAACCGCAGATAGACGCTGATAATTATTTAAAAACATTAATGCTGATGAGCATGTAACAACAGCAACAATTTGACATTATGTTTTTTTCCAATTGTTAAAACCTTTAATAAACTTCCGTATTAATCAATCTTAAAAAAATCTAGCTAAACTTTAGTAACTTTTACTACACAGCAATATTTGGCATGAGTGCGCGATGTACTGAAAAAAGAAAGTCAAAAGGTATTTTGAGTAAATCAAATGTCATTTTGCTTGCGGAAAACACTAAAATGAGTAAGTCAAAGGTCATTTGACTTGCGGAAAACACCAAAATGGGTAAGTTAAATGCCATTTTGAGTAAGTCAAAGGTCATTTTGCTTTCTTAAAACCCTAAAATGAACAACTGAATTACACAAATCAGCAAAGATTCTGGTATATTGACAAAACATTTAGGCATTTTGCTTACACAAAAGACTAAAGTGAATCTGTAAACTACTGATATGAAAAAGCAAAATAGCTGTGATTTCCTAATCGCTAAATATATTTCCTGATATGTTACCTTCGCATCATCATTAGACCTCTTGCATGAATCACAAATAAGAACCCCACCCCACCAAAGCTATGTTTTGTCTCCCCTCCCCTTGGTAAGGAGAGGGGATTAAGGCGAGGGGTGGTAGGAACTTTTGCAAGATATCTATTGTTGCAGTTTCACAAAAACCTTATCGTCTTTAATCTTTACTGGATACGACTGAAGTGAAACATCAGGTGCTGTTAAGCATTCACCTGTCTCTAACTTGTACTTAAATCCGTGGGAAGGGCAGGTAAGAATACCATTTTCAACTATACCCTTATCTAGGGAAGATCCTAGATGAATGCAAGCATTACGGTAAGATTTTACTGTATTACCTTGACGATGTAAAATCAGTGAATTACCAGCAAGTTGTACTGCCAATACACTAAATTCAGGAACTTGATCAATCGTCGCCACTTTTATCCAAGTAGAAGTTATTTTTGAAGAAAATGGACTGATTAAACCAGAATTTGCATTGTTAACAGTAGGGTTGCTATTGACCGCAACTACTTTGGTAATTTCTGGACAATGGTTTTTAATTGCTTGTTCTACTCCCTGAGATAAAGTCAAAGTAGAAGCTGGACAACTGCTGCAAGTTCCTATTAATCTGACTTCTACTGTATCCGGGGGCTTAATTGCTACTAGTTCTACATCCCCATTATGACTTTTTAAGCCTGGGCGAACTTCTGCAAGGGCTGTTTCAATTCGCTGTGCTAATTGTGGTTTTGGTGGTTTTACTAGTTCGTGATAAAGCAGCACTGCGTATACTACTTCATCAGTAACAGCATGACGCAAAGCTGACATTGATTCTTGCTTGAGGCTTTTAATTAAACTAGTCAATGCTGCTTTGTGCAAAGCTTCGATTGATCTTTTTAGACCTACTACTACACACCGTTGGCTTTCATCCCACTCGGATATAATTGCCTCAAAGCGGTTAATTTCCTGAACTAATTCTTCAAGGTTGGGCATGGGGAATTGGGCATTGGTTACTTATAAGTTACACAACTCACTTCATTTTGAAATCTTTGAGCAGAAACGGCATAATCAAGCCTGTCACTAAGCTAGATAATGTTATTGGTAAGTAAAAGGGAATGTCGATTTGTGCAAATAACACTAGCAATAACGAACCTACAGCAGTAGCTATAGCAGTTCGCTGAACAAAATACATCGGGTCGCGCAGTAATTTTCCTTTTAAAAATAACTTGGCAGAAAACCACCCAATTTCTAACATATTTCCTCCTAATAATGTGTCAATAAATTAAGTATGGCAAATCCTAATAGGATGGCAGGAATTACACCAGCCGGAGCAAATAATGCACCAAGCATTGCTGAAAACTGATAGCCTATATCTTTTCCAGCTAACAGCATTCCACCAATAGCACCGCCAACCATGGACAAGACTGTTGCTATGACTATCCACACTAATCCTGTTACTATGTTCAAGTCACCATCTGCTAAACTTGTGAGAAAATCTCTCACAGAAGGGTTTGTTAAAATATCTCTCATGCTGTTTTGTTCTCCTGATAATGAGGGGAGGATGGATGAGGGAGAATAACCAATGTCCTATTCCCTATTCCCTATTTCTGCTTCAATATCTTGTAGGACTTGGGCTACTATCTCTGCTTGTTGCATTTGTTGATTTTGGGTAAATATTTCTAAAGCGTGTTGATAGTAAACACGTGCTTGTAAGAGATTATTTGGATTGCCATTTTCTGGTTTTTCTGAGTCGTCGGGTAAGTTGAATAAGGCGTTGGCTTTGTTGGAAATTGTGTTAGCGTACTCTAGGGGTGTATCTTTGAGATTACGCACTTTTAGCGCTTCATCATAAGCTGCGATCGCCCGTAAGTTATTTTCCACAGGATGGGAACTCACTAAATATTGCAAAGCGTTACCTAAGTTGTTTTGCAACATCGCATATTCTCTAGGATGATCGATCAAATTAATATGTTTTAGTGCTACCTCAAATGATTGCACAGCTAACCCTTGACGCAAGTATTCCCGTTCTGATGCCAGGGGCATAGAAAGGTAAGCGATCGCAATATTGTTATATAAAATTGCGTATTCTTGGGGGTAATCCTCCCAAGTAAACACCCGCAAAGCCTCATGATAAGCTTGGATGCTGTCAGTTATCCGTGCCAAATTGAATGGTACAAGCGACTGCAACACCAGCCCAAAATTCATCTGCGTCTCTGCTACTTCCTCAGGCGTTGCTAATTGCTGTAAGATCGGTAGCGCTTCTTCATAACCTGCTTTCGCTTGCAGCAGCAGTTGGTACTCAGCATCCGGGATTGCCTGTAACGTCCCTGCCATGCCCACTTGCGCCCTGGCTTTCAGTAGGGGATACTCCTCACCACACATCTCGTAGGCCCGATAATATAAGCCAACTGCATTTCGCAAGTCTTGGGCGGCTTTGGGCTTTTTTTGAAAACCCTGTGCTATCTCGATCAGCATTTGGATTTTTTCCTCTGCTGTGGCTGACTCCGATGCAACAGCTGCTAACGCAGCTTTCACCGCTGAATCTGTAATGCTGGGGGTCATAACTCTGCCGTACTCTAGCCAATTGGGAATTGAGTCTGTTAACACCCATGAATGATCGAAACACGCGATCGCATCTCATCACGGGCCATACTGATTTACGCAGGCTTCGAGTCCTTTAGGCGGAATTCCCCTTTTCTTTTCTGAAACTAGGGATTAGTCTCTGGTGACTGGGGAAAAGTTTTCCAAATGCCCAATGCCCAGTACCCAATCCCCAATCCCTAAAATATAAAACACCCTATTTCTAAAATTCTAGGGGGAAATTGCTAATATTAATGTCAGCTTTAAACACCTAATATTTTTAAAACATTTTTTGTATCATCACCTAACACAATCCCAAGATTGTTTATTGAATTGTTGACATACATAATATTTAGTGTATTCCAAGTATTCACCACGGGATCTTTGATTTTTTAAATGTGTTACAGATATAACAGACATAATCGGTTAAAATAATCTTGATGGGATTTCAGCTATTGTTAATGATTAATTCTTTTTTAATGAAAGTGAATTAAAGAAAAAAATATCTTAAAATTGAAAAATAAATATTGATAAACAGGTGAGATTTTACAAGCATTATCACCTACATCATGCATGGTAAACAATAGAAAAATGCATAGCCGATGACTAACGTACTATGGCTACAGGGTGGTGCTTGTTCAGGCAACACAATGTCATTTCTCAACGCTGAAGAACCCACAGTCTGCGATTTAATTGCCGACTTTGGCATCAACTTACTTTGGCATCCCTCCTTGGGACTGGAACTAGGCAACAATTTGCAAACACTACTGCGGGATTGTATTTCTGGCACAATTCCCCTAGATATCTTGGTATTTGAAGGCAGTGTTGTCAATGCTCCCAACGGCACAGGCGAATGGAATCGGTTTGCCGATCGCGCCATGAAAGATTGGTTAGCAGACCTGGCCAAAGTTGCTAAATTTATCGTCGCCGTGGGAGATTGTGCCACATGGGGAGGAATTCCTGCCATGTCACCCAACCCCAGCGAATCGGAAGGTTTGCAATTTCTCAAACGTCAAGAAGGCGGCTTTTTAGGTAAAGACTTCGTATCGCAAGCCGGATTACCTGTAATTAATATACCTGGATGTCCCGCGCATCCCGACTGGATAACGCAGATATTAGTAGCGATCGCTACTGGACGCATAGCAGACATTGCTTTCGACGAACTAAATCGTCCCCAAACCTTCTTCAACACCTATACCCAAACAGGTTGTACCCGTAACGTTCACTTTGCCTACAAAGCCTCAACCGCCGAATTTGGTCAGCGCAAAGGTTGCTTATTCTACGACTTGGGTTGTCGCGGCCCCATGACTCATTCCTCTTGCAACCGCATCTTATGGAACCGCGTTTCTTCTAAAACTCGCGCTGGAATGCCTTGTTTAGGTTGTACAGAACCAGAATTTCCTTTCTTTGACCTCAAACCGGGAACCGTATTCAAAACCCAAACAGTCATGGGAGTTCCCAAGGAATTACCGCCAGGGGTGAACAAAAAAGACTACGCCTTACTCACAATGGTCGCCAAGGATGCAGCACCACCTTGGGCAGAAGAAGACTTTTTTACAGTTTAGTTATTGGGCATTGGTCAAAAACAAATGACCAATGACCAATGACTAATGACAACTGACAAATAAAAAATGACCAATGACAAAGGACAAATGACAAATGACAATTCAATCATTAGATATATCGCCCGTTGGTAGAGTTGAAGGCGATTTAGATGTCAGAGTTGATATCGAGAATGGGCGCGTGGTCAACGCCTGGACACACGCCGAACTTTTCCGAGGATTTGAAGTAATCTTACGCGGTAAAGACCCCCAAGCCGGATTAATTGTCACGCCTCGCATTTGCGGCATTTGCGGCGGTTCTCATCTAACTTGTGCATCTTGGGCATTAGATACAGCTTGGGAAACAGAAGTTCCTCGCAATGCAATTTTGGCGAGAAATCTCGGTCAAATTGTCGAAACAATCCAAAGTATACCCCGCTATTTTTATGGTTTGTTTGCCATTGATTTAACCAATAAAAAATACCGCCATAGTCGCTTTTATGACGAAGCTGTTAAACGCTTTGCTGCGTTCACAGGCAAATCTTATGAACTAGGCATCACAATTTCCGCTAAACCTGTAGAAATTTATGCCCTATTGGGCGGACAATGGCCCCACAGCAGTTATATGGTGCCTGGTGGTGTGATGTGCGCCCCTACATTAACGGACATTACCCGCGCTTGGGCGCTTCTCGAATACTTCCGCACCAATTGGTTAGAACCAGTGTGGTTGGGTTGTTCTTTAGAACGCTACGAACAAATCCAAACTTATGATGATTTTAGGAATTGGTTAGATGAAGACCGAAATCATCGAGATTCCGACTTAGGTTTTTATTGGCGCATGGGTTTAGATATCGGTCTAGATAGATATGGTGCTGGTGTTGGTAAATATGTCACTTGGGGATATTTAGCCCATGAAGATAAATACCAAAAGCCGACTATTGAAGGACGAAATGCGGCGATGATCATGAAAGGTGGAGTGTATGACAGCTTCGCAGACACTCACACCTTAATGGATCAGTCATTTACCCGCGAGAATACAACTCACTCCTGGTACGATGAGGGAACGGCAGACATTCACCCTAGCGATCGCACCACTAAACCCACTGCAATCAATACCAAAGACTTCGATAACGCCTACTCTTGGTCGAGTGCAGTCCTTCACAAAGACTTCGGACGTTTGGAAACTGGTCCCTTAGCGCGTCAGTTAGTTGCAGGTGGTAAACATGGCGAATCTTGGCAGCACTACGACGGCTTGATCCTTGATGTCTTCAAAAAGATGGGTGGTGCTAGTATTCATGTGCGTCAGCTAGCACGAGTTCACGAACTTGTCAAGTTATATCGTCAAGCTGAACACTGTTTACGCGAATTTAAGTTAAACGACCCCTGGTATATCAAACCTACAGAAAAAGATGGACGCGGTTGGGGTGCAACGGAAGCAGCGCGGGGTTCCTTATCTCACTGGGTAGAAGTGGAGGGCGGTAAAATTAAGAATTACCAAGTGATTGCTCCAGGTACTTGGAATATCGGGCCTCGTGACGGTGAAGGTATTCGCGGTCCTATTGAAGAAGCTTTAATTGGGACACCCATTTACGATTCTAGCGACCCGGTGGAAGTTGGGCATGTGGCGCGATCGTTTGATTCATGTTTGGTGTGTACAGTTCACGCCCATGATGCTAAAACTGGTGAAGAGTTGGCGCGTTTTCGGACTGCTTAATTCTCAAATATTAGATCGTCTAGCACAATGCATATTGAGTTACACTGGCTCTACAAGTAATTGCAATTTTGCTAGACATACTTTGTATGGCTGAAATTATTGAGATACCTGTTGAACTGACTCACTTTCAACTTCCTGAAGCTGTCCAAGAGCGTCTGCAATTTCTGCTAGATCGCCAAGATGTAGGCGAAGTGCTTACCCTTGCAGAACGACGAGAAGCTGAAGGGCTGGTTGAGTTGGCAGAATTTTTATCTCTGCTGCATTTGCGTTCGCAGCGTGTGATGCAGCAGCGATAAATGGTAACGATTTCAGTTGCTTTACGTCGATTAGTCATCCAAAGAGCAGCTGATCGCTGTGAATATTGCAGTTTATCCCAAGCAGGTCAAGCAGCTACATTTCATATCGATCACATCACTCCTGTGGTAGCAGGTGGTACAACAACAGCAAGTAATTTGGCACTTGCTTGCGTGTCCTGTTCACTCCGTAAGGCTGCCCGACAAATGGTTGAAGATCCAGAAACAGGAGAAAAAGTACCAATTTTCCACCCTCGTCAACAAGTATGGAAAGAACACTTTCAGTGGAATGGTGTAGAAGTTGTTGGATTAACAGCTACAGGACGAGCAACCATTAATGCACTCAACATGAATCGTGCGATTATGCTAGCGATTCGGGCAGAAGAAGAATTCCTGGGTCGTCATCCACCACCTTAATAAGCGACTGGTGTTAGCGACGTTAACTGCTTATACCACCAACAAGAGCGATAGCCCTTGCCGACAACCAGATTAAACTTAGTTTACAGACTATGACTTGATTAAATTACCCCTTAAAAGCAATATTAAAAAACAGATTTATCAACGCCTTACCAAAAAATAGCCAATTTAACCAAAATACAATGTGAATAATTGCTATTACCCAAAATACAACTTGATAAGAAACTTTGCTACTTTTGTGACGTAGCTTCTGTTGAGCAACAAATGCACCTAACCAACCACCCATAAATTCGCACAGATGCAAAGTATTTTCTTGCCTTCTCCATCGTCCTTGTTGTGCGCGAGACTTATCATCGGCATATAGCCTAAAAGTAATGAAACTCATGACAGGATAAAGAATTAGCGGAATTGGGTTGCCAGTTGTTAGTGCAAGATGGATTGAACCCAACCCAGGTAGTAAAGATAGAAGTAATGTCTTTAATGCTAATGATAAAGATTTGTCTACACTTCTGGATATAGACTTCTTTGGTGCAGTAGAAGATGAGGACTTTGATGTAACTCCTTCGATAGAGGCATTACAAGCGCGTAGTTTGCCATCTTTACTAGCTGTTAGTTGATAACAAATGAAATCACCAACTTGGGGACGACGGTTAACGTCTTTGAATCCTGTAATGTGTAAAAAGACTTCTTGACTACCATCATCGGGTTGTATGAAACCAAAGCCGCGATCGTCCTTCCATCTGATTAGTTGCCCTTTGTGTAAAGTAGGTTTCATGAACAAATCATATATTTATACCTGCTTTATAGTGTGCCCTTGTTTACACAAATATACAACACCAAAAATGCGCTCGCCCCACCAACTTTTTTAATTTTGTAAAAATGTGGTGATAACCAATGGACTATACCCAATGCCTGATATTTAAAGCTCGTAGCGTAACACACTAAAACTTATAGAAATAGTGGGTTAGGCTTACCTTAATTCACTTCAACAAAACAGAAATTTACAAGGTAAGCTTGTGTCTGATTTAGCGCTACACGAATATCTCCCTCGCGTTCCCGATGCAGGATTGCAAGAATACATAGAATGGTGTGTTTTAGAACAGGCAAAAGCCGCAGAATGTAACTTTACTCCAGATACAAGTAAGTTAGATAATTTGCCACCAGAAGACTACGTTCCTAAACTTGTCGAGCAGTTCATGAAAGTTAAACCAGACCCAATTAGAGCCGGTTTGGTAGCTGCGATCGCAGGTAAAGAAGCAGACAAACATGCTTTATCTGGTTTAGCGATCGCTGCCGATTTTGTATCCCTTTATGTCAAGTACTTAATCCCTAAAGAGGGAAGTACTACAGAAGAGGCTGAAGAACTCTTGACTAAAGCATCACAACATCAGTCTGAGAAACTTACTGAAATTGCCAAGAAACATGGTGTAGAGTTCTAGTTTCCTGCTGATAACTTACTTATTCAGAGGCTTTGTCTGTATTATTAGTCAAAGCCTCTGGTGTAACCCTATATTTTGCAGACCCCAACCACGTACAGGATCAATCTCGTTTTTTAAGATATCTTCATCCCGTTCTGAAATATTAGTTTCAGCAGATGCTCATAATCCCATAATAGACACCAGAAAATAATATTATACTTTTACTATCACCTTAAGCCTTAAAGTATGCTTCACTGCATTTATAGATGCAGCACGAATTATTATTTTATAATTTAGGAAACATATTATTAGTTTATAGTTATATGGACAGAATCGTAGTTAACTCTCACATTCATTTCGGTAAACCTTGTGTCGCAGGTACACGCATCACTGTACAAAGCATTCTTGAACTGCTCAATGACGGACTTTCATTTGAAGAAATTATCCGAGACTACTATCTAGACCTACAAATTGAGGATATTCGTGCCTGCTTACGATACGCGATCGCGCTAGTGGCAGCTGAAGATATTCGCCTAGTATCTATTTGAGCATGAGATTCTTACTGGATCAAGATGTGTATACTGTGACAGCAAGATTTCTAGTTGATGCCGGACATGACGTAGTTCTTGTTGCTCAGATTGGTCTTTCGCAAGCTAGTGATGAAGAAATTCTTAAAATAGCACAGGAACAGAACCGTATTCTCATCACGCGAGATAGAGACTACGGAAATCTTGTTTTTGTTAAAGCAATGGGATCTGGAGTCATTTATCTCCGAATCCTACCTACAACTGTGAATAAAGTTCATAACGAACTGGTACGAGTTATAGAAACTTACTCGCAAGTCGAATTGGTAGGCGCATTTGTAGTTGTACAACCAGATGGACACAGGTTTAGAAAAGTATCTTTGTAAAAGTTTAAAGTGTATGTTAGTTTTAGCGGGGTAAATCTAATATTTACAATGATGTTGGGTCTTATGCTTCGACCCAACCTACAAAACTAATTCCCGTTAATTGTTAAATTGCCATCGCTCCATAGACAAATTTATAGTTACACCCCACGTAGAGTAATACCAGTTAATTGCTGGAAACCAAATAATAGAAAATTAAAAACTAGATAGGATAGAAACATTACAATTCCTTCGTTTAAACCTTTTTCAATCCATTTAGGTGAGTTATCTGACAGATATTGGCGCAGAAAAAACAGAATGGGAATAAGTGGAACACTGAGCCAGCCAAGCAGACCACCTATTAAAGGAGTTAGGATGGTTAGAAGGCTTCCTCCCAAAAAGATAAATAACCAGTTTAAAAATTTTATAGTGCCTATTATACTTCCAAGAATTAGAGCAACAGTACAGCCTAGAGCAGCACCTATGATTCCCCAAATAATTACATAAATAACTACTGTATTTGGTTCTGTCACTCCAGCATAATTAGAGGATAAATCTAATAAAGTTCTTATGATACCCAAACCAATCCCTAAACACAATCCCCAGAAAGTTCCTTTTACCAATCCATCCCAAAAAAGCATAGTGTTAATCCTTGAAATCTTAAACATCTGTAAGCTGAATACATTATTCCCAATTCAGGCAGATATCTAACAAATTAGCTTAAACAATTAAACCTTATCCCATGCTCACTATTATCGGTTGCGGCAATCTAAATCGTAATGACGACGCAGTAGGTGTAATCATCGCCCAACGCTTACAAAAATATCTAGCTGAAAACCCTCATCCTCATGTGCGAGTATATGACTGTGGCACCGCAGGGATGGAAGTAATGTTTCAAGCTAGAGGTAGTAAACAATTAATAATTATTGATGCAAGTTCAACTGGTTCTGAACCGGGTGCTGTGTTTAAAGTTCCAGGAAAAGAACTGGAAGCTTTACCAGAACCTAGTTATAACTTGCACGATTTTCGTTGGGATAATGCTTTAGCCGCCGGACGAAAAATCTTTCACAATGACTTTCCCCAAGATGTAACAGTTTATTTAATTGAGGCGGCAAATCTTGGTTTTGGACTAGAGTTAAGTCCTGCTATCAAACATTCTGCTGATTTAGTTTTTGAAGAAGTAGCTGCACTTATCAGCCAGAATATTAACTTTTAATTAACAATCCCAAATCCAAAATCTAAAGTTGAATCATGCCCAATCCCGATAAACAGAAAGTTCATCTACCCTCATTTCAAAAGGTACGCCTTGACTTTCTGGCGGACAAACACGGATTTTCGCACTGTTAACAATTCCATGTAGCAATGTCCCCATTGGCACCATTTTTTGCAAAATACGCCAATTAGTAACTTGATCGGGACATTCAATTACCAATGTTAGAGCATTAGCATGGGTTGTAACATACCACCGACAATTAGATAGAAGATTTTGAATTGTGCGATCGCACGATTCATAAAAGTATCTGCTAATAGAATCCTCTAGTTGTTGCCGCAGTATAATATCCGCAGATGTCGGTTGGATAGGATGTGAGTCATCACCATTTAAGTAATACATCTTTCTAGCCATCTCTCTTTAGCTTCCTACTTATATTCCAATCACCATTCCATAAAGTACATCTTTATCTGTTTCTAATAATTCCTGGGTTTCTTCATCATAATAAGCACCAATTCCACTACACTGAATTCCCAAATAATTACTAGTTAAATAAAGTCTCTGTCCAAGAAAACCAGCTATTTGCATAGCAGTTTGATAATTTAAATAATCTGACACAAAAAATAAAGTTACAGCGCTATCTCTAGCAATAGCCTGATTAATACATAAGTAACCTGTCTTTTCACTAAAATTACCCGTCTTAACCAGATACGTACCTTTATATAAGCCAGGTGTCATTCCCTTTACTCGATGCACCACTAAGTAAATTTCTATTTCCTCATAATTTTCTGTCGGTATTGACTGCTGAAGTTGTTGCACTACATATAAATAATCTTCTTGAGAAATAGACTCTTTCCGGAAACGTCTAATAGAACGTCTATCCCAAATAGTTTGATAAAATTTATCTTTGTCAAAGTCAAATTGAGGATACTCTAATTTCTGCTGGCGACTCTTTTGTAGAGTAGTTGCTTGATAGGCATCCTCAATAAATTGATTAGATTCAAAATAATCAGTACCAGAGACAAAAGGAACTTTCAGCCTTAAGTGTCTGATTTTCTTATCTTGTATTTCTCCTGACACCGCACAAGCAGTAATAAACTCTTTATTCTCGAATCCCAAATCAGAATTGAGGGCAAGTTTATCAAAATCGAAAATTAGTTGTATATCTCGGTTGTGGAGAAAACCTGAAGCTGCAACTGCACCTAAATGGTGTCCGCTATCTAATAAGCAATATCTCATGCTTCTATCTTGATATTTCCAGCTAGACCTATAATAAACACAACTGATTAAAAATATGAATCCGTTGATACTTTTACCCGGTATAATATAACTCTCTAACCCATCATCAATTAATTCATAAATGAGTGTTAGACAATTATTCTCAACTTCTAGATGGTATATACCATCTATTATTCCTTCAATACCGCGCATCTGTACGTAGACTTCCGTAGGATACAGAGCGCCTGCTGATGGATTCACCCGCAGTTTATAAGGGCCATCTTTATATACTTTTTCTAGGGTTATCGCACTGGTTAACGAAATAAAAGAATGAACAGGATTATTGAGATTTAATTTCACTCTCCGATAAAATTTGGGATAAACTTTAAATGGAGATGGCTGTGTTGAAGCATCTACATAATTTGGATCAACTTGTACCGATAAGTAAGAATGCTTGGTAGCTTCATGATAGGCTTTGCCGGATATCTGACTTGGTGGCATTTTTAAGTATCCTTAAAACTTCGACATTGCTCGCAAAATCTATCGCTTGATAATCGTCTAAGTTTTTTAAATATAAATTAGGATGATGCTGTAAAAGTAACTTGACGACTTCTGTCTTTCCGGCTGATGCTGCATACATTAAAACAGTTGCACCATTATCATTTTGGTTGTCAATGTTAATGTTGACAGTAAGCAGCAAATTAATTAAATCGTAGTGATTACCAAAACAAGCAAACCACAAAGCATTGTTGTTATCGCTATTTCGAGCATTGATATCCACGCCTGCATCAATGAGTTCTTTGACGACTCCATAAACTCCTTCTCTTGTAGCTTTCATCAAAGCTGTATCGCCATTTTCACCCGGCTGATTTAAATCCCCAGTTTTATAGCCTTTTGCTATTAGCCATTGGGTTGTTGATTCACTCAAATTTTGACTGTTGGTTTGATTCATAACTACTGCTTGGTTAACTTTTTTACTAATATAAATTTGCTTGGCAAATAGAATGGTGAGCAATGCCCACCATTTTTGCAGAAATATTATCTAAATCCTTTTAACTTACATATATGCTATCAAATTTATAAGTTTAAATTATGAATTATTTATAAATAACACCAAATATTTTCCTTAAAAAAGCTTGAAAAGTAATGGGAAAGCAGTAATTTTTACAGTTTTCTTTTATAAGATAGATTAATAGCAGATATTAAGGTAGATTTAGATTCCCGACTTCTTGAAGAAGTCGGGAATCTGGGCAGTAAGTACGTATACTTTTAAATTTACTGACAATGATAAGAATATAAGATATTGTCTACATCTTCGATAGTAAGACTTTGTTTATCAGCTAAAGTTTTCAATCTATGGGTAATATCTTTAAGCTGGGATAAATTAAAAGAAAGTCCTAATTCATTCGCTCGGTGATTAACCGCCTGTTTTCCAGCCAATTTATGATTGATTAAAATTGAGCGCGTTACACCAAAACTTCGGGGATTAATAGCTTCATAAGTCTCAGAGTTATTGAGCATAGCTTTAGTATGAATTCCAGCTTTATGACTAAAAGCACTCTCACCAAAAATACAGTGGTTAAAAGGAATAGAAATCCCAACTTTTCTCGCCACTAACTCATGTAAGTAAGCAAGTTTATCCAAGCGATATTTACACTTAATCTGCTCTGGATTTGTAGCATATAACCTAGCGATAAACCCAGCGAGTGAGGTAATACCATTGCGTTCACCAATGCCCAAAACACAAGTGTCGATATGAGTTGCTCCCGCTTCAAGTGCTGTATAACTGTTAGCATTTGCACATTCTGTATCATTATGACCGTGAAACTCAATATCTAAATTGGTAAACTGGCGCAAAGTCTTTACTAATTCAAATACTTGCATCGGCGTCATAATTCCTACCGTATCGGCAATTCCTATACGTTTGACAACTCCTAATTTTTCAATCTCCGAGTAAATTGTGATTAAATCTTCTATGGAAGTACGTGACGAATCCTCAGCAGAAAACCGTAACTCAATATCGGGAGCCTGTTGATGAATAAAAGTTAAAACTTCAGATGATAAATCAAGAATTTGATTAATATTTTTACCATGACTGAATTGACGCATTAAAGAAGAACTACCGATAGTTAAATTAATCCCAGCTACGCCTGTTGCTAAAGCGACTTTAGCATCTTCTAAGTGACAGCGAATGTGAGTTAATATTTTGGATGGCAAGCCTAAGCCAGCCAATCGTTCACAGTCTCGTCTAGATTGAGGTGAAGCAATTGGTGACGTTAACTCTATATATTCCACTCCAAATACAGCAAGGGCTTCAGCGATTTCGACTTTATCATCTGAAGAAAAATTGGCTTTGACGAATTGTTCACCTTCACGGAGAGTACTTTCTACAATTGCAAATTCAGATAGCGACATTGAGCAATCCCTGTGCTAATTATTACTAAGAATATTCACTTATTAGTTTTTATATTAACAGATTTGTATAGTCGAGAAATAATTACTTTGGCTGATTCTTGGGGACTGGCTATAGTATCAATTATAAGAGAGCGATCGCTTGTATCCATCGCTTCTAAAATCTGTTTCGTAGGAACCGAATCATAGTTCTGACTCTCTTCCAGAAATATTTTTAGTTTTTCCCGCAATTCTACACCTGTAACAACTTGTTTGCTTACAAGTTCTAAGATTTCTTGTTCTTCTTTAGGAGTAAAATAAGCAGAAGCCTCTGGCACACCCAAACTAGCAAAATTTGTCAGTGCTTCTGGGATAATTTGCCTATTCTCCTCTAACTCTTGATTAGATATCCGATCAAATGGATCATGACGCTTCAAAAGTCTTTCTAAACGCACTATACTTGGTGCAGTCAACATTACAAATTTAGCATTTTTTAGAGCTTTATCTGCATAGCAAACCTCATTTTCACCACGCAAACTATCGAAAACTAACATAGAGTTTACTTGTTGTGGATTGATGTGTAGCGAAGCTAAAATATGACCCATTCCACCAGGAAAGTATTCCCGATAAAGGCGAGTATAAGCTAGGCGTTTAATCCGGCAATAGGGTTGCATGAGTTTCTCTTGCATTTTTAACATCGGCGCAATTATTAAGCGTTCGGTTAAAGCACGACGATTAGGTAAAAGTGTAAAATCTAAACCTTCTTCAGCCAAAGCTTTTATGATTGTACTTTTTCCCACGCCAGTCATACCCACTACGATTAGTAAGGGAAAAGTTGTGATTGGCAACCAGTCTTTAGGAACAGGGAATCCGACACCTATACCTGGGGTTAAGTGTTCAAAAAATAGATTTTGTCTTGTTGTATTAACTTGATGCTGCACAATCTAAACCTCTTTTTTAGTTTCGTTATTATAAGTAAATAAACATATTAATACCTCAGTGTTTGTACACACAATGTCTATATTGAGTTGATGATAATATCCATTAATATTAGTTTTTTGAAATTGTTTTATCGTGCATTTTGCAGCCCATGACCACGCATTATTGTCAGGATTATCAAATAGAGGTATGATTGTTGGGTAAATGAGAATTATTTCATAATTATTAAGATATCTTAAAAAAAGCTAGTTTTAAAATTTGCTAACTTAAAGTATAAATAGTTAAAGTTAGCAAGCAAAAATATGGAAATTAGCGCTCGTAATTCTCTTAAGGGTACTGTCAAAAAAGTTGTACATGGTTCAGTTAATAGTGAGATAACTTTAGAACTAGCACCAGGAATAGAGCTAGTGTCAATCATCACAAAATCATCAGCAGAAAAGCTAGGACTTGTAGAAGGTAAACACGCTCATGCCGTGATTAAATCATCAGATGTGATACTTGCTGTTGATTGAAAAAAAATAAGCAGGTTGGCTTACTTTAGAAGCCACTCTATTTCTAATATCAAATTGCATTCATATCTATAAATTAGTGACCTCACTCCTAGAATTAGTTATAAAATGAGTGAGGTCAAGAGTATATTATATTAATCATATTTGATTGGTGAGAATTATCCTTTAATCGTAGACGCGTAGCTGCTAGTCTACGAGAAGACCAAAGGCGAACCCGCAGGATACCACAGAGGCGCAGAGAACACAAAGAGAAGAATCAACAAAAATTTTCACAAATGATTAAGTAAAACTATACATAAAGATTAATTAATTGAATTATCAATAATATGAACATAAATGGTGCGAATATTTTCTATATCTAGTGCCAAATCTGTGTTTTCAATTTTGACGAGCAAAGAGGGTAACTTTTGTTTTAAAGTGATAGTAGTTCCTGGTTTTATTCCTATTGATATAAGTTGCTTCAAGATTGTTTCATCCTGATTTTTACAGAAGGTGACTATTCCTCGCTCTCCTATTTTCAATAATTCTAATGAACAGCCAATCACACTAAAGCGAGTAAACATTTGAATTATAAATTAGAAATTGTGAAAGGAAGAAGGAAGTATATTTTCATCCTTCATCCTTCATCTTTTATTTAGTCGCCAAAGGCAGCAACCAAAGTAATAGTTTAGACGAGATACGCTTCTTGATGAGTCTTAATTGTGCAATTAGAACGAGGATAAGTTACACAAAGTAGAGCGTATCCTTTAGAAACCTGATCGTCATCTAAAAAGTTTTGATCGTCTTGATTAACTTCACCTTCGACAACTTTACCAACACAGCTAGAGCAAGAACCTGCGTGACAAGAAAAGGGCAATTCAATACCATTTTCTTCTGCTGCTTCCAAGATTGTTATCTCTTCGTCAACTTCAATTGTGGTGTCGATGTCTTCTTTTTTGTTGATTAATCTAACTTGGTAGGTAGCCATTTTCCGATTCTCCTCAAACGTTATACAGTTGGTCTAATTTCCGAAGTTTTTGAGCAACCTATCTTACTCTTTGCTTTCCTTCTTGTTACGGAGAAGCTACGCTTTAGCTAGTTTCTCTACAAGGTTAAGGATGCAATGCGAACGAGAAGCTACCTCAAGGCAAAGCGATAAGCCTGCGGCATGGCTTCTCTACGAGACGCTCTGCGAACGCTTACCGCATTTATAGAAAGCCTCTATAATCAGACTTGGCGCTAACGGAATGATGTTAGCTGCAAGGTACACCAGTAGGCGTACCGTCGTCTGTTTTGAAGGACTTTCCACAACCGCAGGTATCAGTTGCATTGGGGTTGATGAATTTAAAACCGCTTTCCATCACTCCCTCAACGAAGTCAACGATAACTCCGTCTAATAACGGCGCACTTTTAGCATCAACGTAAACCAGCACTTTGCCTTGCTGACTTACTAAATCATCTGGTTGAGGTTTGCTGGTGATATCGATCGCATATTCATAGCCACTGCAACCACCATCTTTTACAGAGATGCGGACACCTTTAGTTACGCCATCAGTGTCGGGTGCGGAACCTTTGAGGAATGCCCGCAGATGAAATTCTGCTTTTTCTGATAAAATAACGGCCATCAGTTCTCCTGATTTGTAGCGATTAGTTGTTCTGATTTCAGGTGTGGATTGTCAGTTGTCAGTTGTCTTTTGCTAATGACCAATGACTAATGACTATTTTGTGTAATACCTGTGGCTTCCATCGAATTAGATTGCGCGTGTCTCCAAGGCGCACTATTACCGCATACTGGACAAGAGCGATCGCGGTGAGAACGGCGTTTAGCAAATTCCATCCGATTCAAGTCCATTGTCAGCAATTGCGATAATAGAGGCTGACTAAATCCGGTGATCAGCTTGATCGCCTCCAGTGCTGTTAGACAAGCTAGTGTTCCAGAAACAGCGCCTAGAACTGAAAAGCCGCGCTGATCCCAATCAGGCTTTTCGGGAAACAGACAAGACAAACAAGGAGTCACACCAGGAATAATCGTCGTTAGGTAAGCCTCCATCCCATTCATTGCAGCTTCTACCATTGGCTTACGCGATCGCACACAGGCTTCATTTAACAAATTGCGCTCTGTAAAATTGTGGGCACAATCAAGAGCCATATCAGCAGACTGCACTAATGAATCTACATTTTCCGGGGTGATGTAATCATGAACAGTTTCCACTTGGACATCAGGATTAATCGCGTCCAGAGTTTCTTTAGCTTTGAATACCCTTGGCTTACCAACCCAATCATCGGTCATGAGAACCTGACGATTCATATCATCTAGCCGCAAGTCACCACCCCGGACTAAGATTAGCCGCCCAACGCCTGCTACTGCTAAGTAAAGCGCCGCCGTACCGCCTAATCCCCCCACACCTGTAACCAGAACTGTCGCTGACTTCAGGCGCTTCTGTGCTGTTTCGCCAAAATTCGGAAGCATCATTTGGCGACGATAGCGTTCTAATTCGGTAGGCGTTAGGTTAACCAATTTATACCTCCTAATCAGAAGTGATTTCTGTCAGTGTGACTACATTTTTCGGCTTGTCGTTAAACACTTTGAACAGCTTTTGTTCGTGAGGTGTTGATTCGATAAATACCTGATAAGCTTTTTGCAAAGCTAAAGAATATTGATTTAATTTCTCTTCTTGACTCAAGTCAGGAGAATTATCATCAATTTCTTTGATGTATTGAGAAAACTTTTTCAGAATATGTAGACGATTTACATTTACAACTTTTAGATCGTAGGACAGGTTAAAGAATTTAAAAAATTCTTCCGCATCTACGAGCTGCTTGAATTCATCAATTGTTCCAGTCATTTCGCATTCTCCAATTGTTTCAGATGTTGCTTAAGTTCATCTAACTGGCGATAGATTTCATAAGTTGCGGCTGCAACATCCATAAGTTGTTTGTAATCTGTTGGCAGTCCTTCGGCTAAATCATGCAGATCCATTTTCATTTGACCCGCTTTGCTGTTAAGCCGTCTGATTTGTCCCTGTACTTCCTCAATACTCGTTTCTTCTGCTTGCACAATCAGCCACTCCACATTGAATTTTGGATTTTAGATTTTAAATTTTGGATTGGATGATATTGCTTTAATCAAATGGTAATGAAATTAGTGATTAAGACTTGAATCCAAAATCCCAAATCCAAAATCTAAAATTGCTACACGTTGCCAACTTCAGGAAAGCGCTTCGCCAAATCAATGCCTTTTTTGACGTAGTTTTCGCCCTCTTCTGCTAATTTATCCAGGGAGTCAAAGCCAAAGCGTTGAGCATCTCGCAAGGTTTTCACAGCTAGCAAGAGACGGCCAGAAAAAACTAGCGCCCAGCCAAATCCTTCATGGCTCAAATCAACCACAACCTGGGATATTAAACCTGTTTCCTGTTCAATCCCAGCAGCTACGGCTCGAAAAAATGCCATAATCCGAGCTTGAGTGATCGGATCAACTTCGCCCTCAACGGAAATTTCCCGTTTCTTTTGTTTGGTGACAATAAAGGGTTTGAGAATCAACTCATCCGACCAAGTACGATAAACTCCATAACTGTCTTGACCACGGATTTGTTTAATTAATACCTTAAGAAAAGGTGAGTTCAAGACTTCAGTTGTGGCGGTTCCATTAACACTATTATTTGTGGTCATACTGTTGCTTCATTTTCAACTTCATCTGCAAAGTTTGTGGGCTTTTGCTGTAAAGCTTTACGCAACCAAGGTGGAGGATTACCTTTGAGGGTTTTCACAAGCTTATTTAGCACTTCACTAATTTCTTCTTCTTCCGATCGCGCCTTGACTGGGGTGACACCTTTCTTGATTAACCGAGCGGCGGCGCTACCACCAATTGCTATTACATAAATAATTGTGCAGCCCTCTATAGCCGCAAGTTTTGGTGCAAGTCTACTCTCATTACTCTCTTCTTGAAGCTGGTCATCAAATTTAAGAGTCTCTAGGAATCTATATCCTTCATCCGAGACTTCATAAACATCAATTTCATCTGCCGCTCCAAAATGAGCATTAATATGAACTCGATCACTCGTCGTGAAGGCGATTTTCATTGTAATTCTCCTCTCTCAAGTTTTGAATTTTGAAGCAATGCGGTTCAGTTAGTGATATTTAGCTCTGGAAGATCCCCCCAACCCCCCTTAAAAAGGGGGGCTAATTTAAGATTTGCTCAATCCTCTCCTTTTTAAGGAGGGTTAGGGAGGATCGACTTTTAACTGAACTGTTTTGAATTTTCAAGTGTGAATTCAAAACTCAGCGCTCACAATTCCGAACTCTTGGAACTGCTTAACTCTGGCTTCTTCTTGCTCTAAAAACAGGTTGCCGATGCCAAACACAAGTTCCATCGTGCCTCGATAGCCAACTTTGGTAAATTGACCATTACCTAAACGGTCATAAATGGGCAATCCTAGACGATAAAGAGGAATCGAAAGCCGTTTAGCGATCGCACCGACATTCGAGTTACCAATCAGCAAATCAGAACCACCTGCTAGACTCTCAAAGTCCTCCAAATCGCCGATTGTGACGTTTTTAACCGGGAGTTTTTCTAAGAGGTGCGATCGCGTGGTTGTCACCGCCCCATGAATTTGCGCTCCCATCGATTGCAAAAAATGCACTGTTGACCACAGCAAATCTGGTTCCAGCGCTAGGGAAACTCGTTTTGCACCAAAGTAAAAGTGGGTGTCCAGCATCGCATCTTGCAACTGACGACGTTGGCGGCGGTATTTTTCGGGTACACTGTTACCGCTCAGAATCGCCAATGCTTGGATAAATTCATCTACTGGTTCTAATCCCGTCAGTTCGCCAAACACCTCATAAGGTGTGTCAAAGCGTTCTTCCAGAATCTTTGCAGCCCCCCGCATACTTTCACCCAATGCCAGGGTAAAAGCAGAACTACCTACTTCTCGTAGCTGTTTTAGGGTAGTCCCACTGACTGTAACCGCACTATAACCATCCTCTAAGTGACCATCTAGAGAAGCGCCAAGGTCAGGTACAAAGATCGGTACTAATCCAAAGGATGTGACTATCTCCTTGATTTCCTGTACATCCCCAGGTGTGAAGGCAGAACCCGCCAAAACGGTGACTTGTTCAGTTCTGGTTCCACCTGCGCGAGGAATTTCCTTAACTATGCTTTCCACAGCAACGGCAAAACCATCTTGCAACGCACCTTTAAAATCTGGAGTGGGTGCAAAAACGATCGCCAAATCATTCAATTCGGGGTGGCGATCGCGGATTTCCTTAAGAAAACCCTCGATGTCATCTCCTCTAGTTTCGGTCAACCCAGTACTACATAAACCAATAATTTCTGGATTAGCCTTTTCTACTAGAGTGAGAATTGCTTGTTCCACATTCTCTTCACCACCCAAAATAGTGGTGACTTCCGTCATCGCTGTGGTAGCAAGGGGAATCGCTTCCCGGAAATGCCGTACTAAGACAACTTTGGCGAAAGCAGTACAACCTTGAGAACCGTGGAATAAAGGCATCGTCCCTTTCAATCCCAAAAAGGCTAAGGTTGCACCCAAAGCTTGACTTTGCTTAAGGGGATTAACAGTCAGTGCTTTGTTAGAAATGGTAACGATTGCCATTAGAATACCTCCTCATTCCACAGAGCGGACTTTCTCGTTCCCTGGCTCCGCCGGGGAATGCTGACAGTGAGGCTCTGCCTCATCTGCTCTAAAAGGAAGGCAGAGCCTTCAGGAATGCGTTCCCAGCCGGAGTCTGGGAACGAGGGACAGTTGCGATCGCCATTAAACTGCTTCCTCGTCCCAAGGAGCGGGTTTACGTATTTGTTCCCAAATCGGGCTATACAGGGCTTCGTATAGTTCCCGCGCCATCTCGATCATTCCCACATAACCTGCATAAGGATGGTGGCGTTCTTGGTTAATATCAAGAAAAGGAATTCTAGCTTTCAAAGCGGTGTATTGGTTACGTCCACCAGCAATCAGCATATCTGCGCCAGTGTCTTTAACCACTTGTAGCAATTCCTTAGCGTTGCCCTTCTCCAACATAATGCCATCGTTGCCGAGCAACTTCTTGATTTTGGCTTTATCTTCCTCAGTACTTTTGCGAGTACTGGTAGCAACAACTTCAATGCCCAAGTCCCTAGCAGCCGAGATAATTGACCAACTCTTGACACCACCAGTATACAAAACAACTCGCTTACCTTTGAGTCGAGCGCGATAAGGAGCTAGTGCCAAATCTAAAGCAGCCGTTTCTTCTGCAATTAGCTTTTCTGTCCGCTCCTGTAAATCAGGATCACCTAATTTAGCAGCGATATTTCGCAGACAACGATTCATATCATCGATGCCGTAGAAAGACTCTTCAATGTAGGGGATGTTGTAACGCTCCTCCATCTTTCTCGCCATGTTGACTAGCGCTCGTGAGCAGATCATCACGTTGAGCTTGGCGCGGTGGGCATAGCGAATTTCATTGTAGCGAGCATCGCCCGTAATTTTAGACAAAATACGGATGCCTAACTTTTCTAACAGTGGTGTTACTCCCCACATTTCCCCGGCGATGTTGTATTCACCGATTAAGTTAATATCATAGGGCGTTGTATGTTCCGGTTCTGCTGTGCCGACAACATATTCCAACAAAGCTTCACCACCAAAACGGTTGCCCAGATTTTTACTGCCAATGAATCCTGGGGCAATGACGGGAACAACAGGAATACCGATTTTCTCAGCCGCAGCTTTGCAGACAGCATCCATATCATCGCCAATTAAGGCTGTAACGCAAGTGGCATAGACAAATACTGCTGCTGGTTGGTAGCGCTCTTTGAGTTCCAGAATCGCTTTGTAGAGTTTCTTTTCGCCACCGAAGATGACATCATTTTCACCCAAGTCAGTCGTAAAGCCCATCTTGTAGAGTTGAGGGCCAGAGGAGAGACTACCACGACTGCCCCAGGAATTACCAGCACAGGCTATAGGCCCGTGGACTAGATGCGCTGCATCTGCGATCGGCACTAAAGAAATCATTGCACCATCAAAGGCACAGCCCCCTTGAGCCGCGCCAGGTTGTGCCTGTTGAGCGCATGATTTATTTTTCTTTTCCGTTTGTTTGTGCTGATTATGCTCGCATCCTGTCTCAGTCAGCAGTTCGTTGATTTTGCCTTGGGTGCTTTTCATCTCTCTTCTCGTACTTAATTGTTAATTGTCATTTGTCCTTTGTCATTTGTCCTTTGAATAACTAATGACCAATGACTAACAAATGTATTTTGTGACATCTTCTCCACATACATCGGCAAGGTAAGATAGAGCGCGGAAACGCAATCCTACAAATTCGTCATATAAAGGATTGAGTTTACATAGTGGTGGGATATCAATAGACTTCCCAAATAATTTAATTTGTCGCTCAAAGGGACAACAACAAGGAATTGTTTGGCAAATTAGATGAGCGATGCGATTATTTTTAACCTGAATTTCATCCACTACACGGCGCAACGGATTAAGAAGATTGTGGAACCACCCTGGTTTTTTCTGGTTAGGTGGATGGTAATTAGGATGAGGATGAGTGTGAGTGTGTTCGTGAGTGTGATTGATGGTTTCCATTTATACATACCTTGGGTAAATGCTAGAAAGAAAAAGGGAAGTTGGGGATTGGGGATTGGGGATTGGGTTTGGATATTTCCCTACTCCCCACTCCCGTACAGACGCGATTAATCTCGTCTCTACCTACTCCCCTTCTTTACCCTTTAGTTAACACGTTGTGTTTCTACGCAATTTCTAACGAATCAAGTCGTAAGAAATATCTGTCTTAGAAGGAATGTTGGTGTTGCGATCGATTTCTTCAAACAGGGTATTTACAACCCAGTTGAGCAAGTTGATCACACCTTGATAACCAATGGTGGAGTAGCGGTGTAAGTGGTGACGATCTATGATCGGATAGCCAATTCTCACTAAGGGAGTCTTAGTATCGCGCCACAGGTACTTACCGTAGCTGTTACCGATGAGCAAGTCTACGGGTTCGGTGAACATCAAAGAACGCAGGTGCCACAGGTCTTTACCAGGCCAAACAGTTGCATTGCTACCAAAGGGGCTAGAAGCAAGCAGTTCTTTCATTTCTGCTTCAAATACTTCGTTGCTGTTGTGAACCAAGATATGCACAGGTTCAGCACCCATTTCTAGCATAAAGCCAACTACGCTGTATACTAAATCTGGTTCGCCGTAGATAGCGAAGCGCTTGCCGTGAATCCATGAGTGGGAGTCAGTCATGGCATCAACTGCCTGACCGCGTTCAATTTCCAATTGTTCGGGAATAGGTATACCACTCAGTTGGCTGAGTTTCATCAAGAACTCATCAGTACCCTTAATACCCCAAGGACGGGAAACTGAGGTTGGTTGCTTCCACTCTTTTTCAATGTACTCGCGGGTTTTGAGGGTTGAGTGTGCTTGCAGAGCGATCGTAGCTTTCCCATTAATTGAATCTTCTGCATCTTCTAGCTTTGTACCACCTGGGTACATATTGAACTCACCTGTGTTTGGTGAATCGAGGTAGTCGCTGTTGTCGGCTAGAATTGTGTAGTCAAAGCCGAACAAAGAAGCAATCCGCTTGATTTCGCGGTTGTTGCCTACGTAGGTGTCAAAACCTGGGATGAAGTTGATTTTACCATTGCTGGTTTCTTTCTTATGTCCTGCTGTCAGGTTAGAAAGAATTCCCTTCATCATGTTGTCGTAACCAGTGATGTGGGAGCCGACAAAGCTAGGGGTGTGAGCGTAGGGTACTGGGAAATCTTGAGGAACTGAACCAGCTTCCTTGGCGTTGTTGATGAAAGACTGCAAGTCATCACCAATTACTTCTGCCATACAGGTGGTGCAGACAGCGATCATCTTGGGCTTGTAGAGTTGGTAAGAGTTCGCCAAGCCGTCAATCATGTTTTGCAGACCACCAAACACGGCTGCATCTTCAGTCATTGAAGAAGATACACCAGAGAATGGTTCTTTGTAGTGGCGGGTTAAGTGCGTGCGGAAGTAAGCAACGCAACCTTGAGAACCTTGAACAAAAGGTAGAGTGCCTTCAAAACCAACAGCAGCAAAGATTGCTCCTAGTGGTTGACAACCTTTAGCAGGGTTAACGGTTAAAGCTTCACGAGCGAAGTTCTTTTCACGATAATCCCAACTCTTTGTCCATTCTGCAACCCGTTGTACTTCTTCGGCTTCGTGACCGTTTTCAAACTGCTTTTTGTTTTCAAATAGCTGTTGGTACTCAGGTTGGTGGAATAACTCGACGTGATCTTGAATTTTTTCGGGATTCTGAGGCATTTTTGGATCTCCAAGCTTACTGAATTCTTTACTGATTGAGGAATGAGGATTTGAGGTGGGAATGGGAATATGATTCAAAATTCAAAATGCAAAAATCAAAAGAAATTTTTAATTTTTCAGTTTTGAATTTTGGATTCCCAACTCCCCCCTGGGGTTTTAGCCCCAGGTTATCCTTACTTATCTCTCTTTCCCATTTCCCTAAACGGCAGCCTTAGCCTTAGCTTCAGCCTTCTTAGCGTTAGCTTTTTCATTCCAAGGAGCGCCAATTAATCCCCAGGTTGGGCTGTTGAGTGCCAAGTCCATATCTCGTGCGAAGATGGCGAAGCCGTCATAACCGTGATAAGGACCGGAGTAATCCTTTTTGTGGTTTAATTATTTTCACCAGCCTAATGTTTGCAGTAAGCAATGTGAGCGATAAACATTGTTCGCTGATAGCACATTTATTTTTAGACTAAATATAGGCTAAAAACACAGCATAATTAGGTTCAGGACTCATATCATGTCCGCCAGATTACCCATAATAAAAGAACCCCACCCCCAACCCCTCCCCGCTTACAGGGAGGGGAGACAAAGCATAAGTTTGGCTCTTTGGGGAACTTCTGGTTTAATAAGCAATCAAGCGGACATGATATCACGCATCATCTAAATGTTGTCCTGAGCCAAGGCGATTAAAAAATCGCCCGTTTTTTTGCTCATCTCTGCAAGCACAGCAGCAAAAAGAACACATGAGAACGAAAGTACTACTAGAATTAGAGAAAGTTAATCTGCGTTTGAAGTCTGCGAAGGCAAAAGTGACAATTAGAGAATCGAATGGAAGTCTGCAATTACGGGCGACGTTACCAATTAAACCGGGAGACAAAGATAGTAATGGTACTGGGAGAAAGCAATACAATATCAGTTTGAATATTCCCTCTAACTTAGATGGACTCAAGACGGCTGAGGAAGAAGCATACGAATTAGGGAAGTTAATCGCGCGTAAAACCTTTGAATGGAATGATAAATATTTAGGAAATGAGGCAATTAAAAAAGAATTTAAAACTATCGGAGAATTACTTGAACAATTTGAAGAAGAGTATTTTAAAACTCACAAACGCACAACTAAAAGCGAACATACTTTTTTTTATTATTTTTCTCGAACTAAGAGATTTACTAATGCCAAAGATTTAGCGATCGCACAAAATCTAATCAGTTCAATTGAACAAATCGATAAGGAATGGGCTAAGTATAATGCAACTAGAGCTATATCGGCATTTTGCTTGACATTTAACATCGAAATTGACTTATCTAAATACTCCAAAATGCCTGAGAGTAATTCTCGAAATATACCGACAGATGTAGAAATATCTGAGGGAATTCTCAAGTTTGAAGATTACCAACATAACAGAGGTAATCAAGTTAATCAAAGTGTTCAAGATAGCTGGCAACTTTGGCGATGGACGTATGGAATGTTAGCCGTTTTTGGTTTACGCCCACGGGAAATTTTTATTAATCCTGATATTGCTTGGTGGTTGAGTCAAGAGAATGCAGATTTGACATGGAAAGTCCATAAAGATTGTAAGACTGGAGAGAGAGAAGCATTACCATTATATCGGCAATGGATTGAGGATTTTGATTTGAGAAATCCTAAATATTTAGAGATGTTGGGGAGTGCGATCGCTAAAAAAGATAACACTAATCATGCAGAGATTACGGCGTTAACACAGCGAGTTAGTTGGTGGTTTCGTAAGATAGGATTGGATTTTAAACCGTATGATTTACGTCACGCTTGGGCAATTCGGGCGCATATTTTGGGAATCCCAATTAAAGCGGCGGCGGATAATTTAGGGCATAGTGTGCAAGTTCATACGCAAACTTATCAGCGTTGGTTCTCGCTGGATATGCGGAAGTTAGCGATTAATCAGGCTTTGAGTAAGAGAAATGAAGTTGAGTTGATTAGAGAGGAGAATGCTAAGTTGAGGATGGAGAATGAGAAATTGAGGTTGGAGATTGAGAAATTGAGGATGGAAATAGTTTATAAGCGGAGTTAAGTTTGCCCATAAGTAATACCACTTTCAGATAATTTGGTATAATTTATGGAGAAAAAATTATTAAGATAAAAGAAAATAAAAAATTATGGCGCTAGTAACTCTCCAACAGATAATTAAGCAGCTTGAGACACTTGAAATAGAAGAACTTCAGCAGCTTAATCAGACTATTCAAAAGTATCTTGCTGAGAAAAAAGAAACAGTCAAGCAAGCAGCATTCCACCAAGCTCTAATTGATTCTGGCTTAGTAAAACACATTAAACATCCTGCTTATGAACCAATAACCGAGCGACGACTAATTCAGATCGAGGGAAAGCCTATTTCTGAAACTATCATTGAGGAACGTCGTTAGATGGCAATCTACTTCATAGACAGTAGCGCATTGGTCAAGCGTTATATTAGTGAAACTGGATCAGCTTGGGTTTTGGAGCTATTTAATCCGACTCTCAACAATGAGGTATTTATTGCTGCAATAACCAGTGTCGAAATTATAGCGGCAATTACCAGGCGATCGCGCGGTGGAAATATTAGCATTACAGATGACTTATAATATATCTAGAATTCCTCCTATTAAGTGTTTACACCGTTGTTATTCAAAAACCTATTGATATTATTATGACATATAGTAAATTCAATTAGTATACTATTAATTTATGAATAATAAGCTGATTTACCACACTGAGGCAAGTATAAATGGTGGAATTTCACCTTTTGATGAAGCAATTCGTGAAGTTAGTAATAGTAAAGAACTACTGATAGCTTGTCCCTATATTGATATTAGTTATGTTAAACCCTTATTAGGCGACCAAGTAAACTGGCGTATTATTTCTGATGTAGAAGCTTGGCTTATTGCTTTTCAAGGTAAAGCAAGAGAAGAAATCATTGATTTCATCATTGAAAACACATCCAAAATTCATGATTATAGGAATTTACATGCAAAAGTTGTTCTTGGCGATCATTTATGCTTAATAGGTTCTGCAAATTTGACCAGAATGGGTATTACTCAGAGAGCAGAGATGTCAATTTTGCTAAATGAAAGTAATGAAATTAATGAAATTAGAGAATGGTTTGATATCTCATGGTCAAGCAGTAGTGAGGTTGATATCACCAAATTAAAAGACTATGCTCAGAGAATTATTAAAACGACACCTACACTTGAAGATCAAAAGAGTTGTTTAAATTCAGATGCTCCAATTATTAAATCAAAGATGATCGCTCAACCTGAAAAATCTGAAAACAAAGCCAGTAAATCAAACGCCAAAAAAGATAATGAACCTTGGAATGGTTGTGATTTTTATGTAAGTATTGGTGAAGGTAAACATCGAAACTGGGAAGACTGCCGAAAATATGGTTTTATTTCTAGTGGTAGTGAGAAAAAATATAACAAAGGTATAATAAAGTTGCTTCCTGGGTCGCGTGTATTCGTCCACATACCCAAACCCAGAACTGGTTATGCCAAAACTGGTTATGGTTATGTCGGTGTTGGTCTAGTAAAAGATTCTGCTGTACCTTTAAAAGACTTCAAGTTATTATTAGCCAACGGGCAACAAGTACCAATCCTAGATGTACCACTTTTTGCCCCAGAAATGGATGAATATGTAGATGACCTTGATAAATCCGAGTACCTTGTCCGTGTTGAATGGATTAAAGCAGTGCCTAGAAGTCAAGCACACTGGGAAAAAGGTTTTTTTTCATACAAGAATATAAAATGTAAAATGGAAAGTCCGATAGCTCGTTTGACAATAGAAAAGTTATCTCAGCATTTCGGATTAAACGATTAACTGTCATTTAATAATCGCGTTGTAGTGCGATCGCACTCCTCCCAAAGCATACATCGTTACAAAGCTGATTTACTCAAAAACAACGCCGCGATAAATTTCTACCATCGATAATGCGATCGCAACTGAATTTAAATAAATATATATCTCTAAGCTGCTAAAATCACTGGGTAGTTCGGTATTATAAGGATATTGGGTTCTGGTTCTGTCTGTGCCTGCAAAAGACATTTTTCACGAAGCCGTCAAACGAGGACTTGAAAAAGAAGGGTGGGTCATCACGCACGATCCGCTAGTAGTTAAGTTTGCCAAAGATAAAATGTCAGTCGATTTAGGTGCAGAAAAAATATTAGCAGCCGAGCGAGGAACTGAAAAAATTGCTGTTGAGATCAAAAGTTTTTTGGGCGATTCAGAACTGTTTGAGTACCACGCAGCTTTAGGGCAATTTCTCAATTATCGATTAGCTCTGCGAATCAGGGAGCCTGAACGAGTTTTATTTCTAGCAGTTCCAGTCTCAACCTATCGCTCACTTTTTAGCCGGGACTTTGCCCAAACTTCAGTACAAGAGTATCAAGTTAAGTTAATAGTTTACGATCCAAAGGTTGAGGTGATTGTGCAATGGCAAAGCTAGACCAATATCGTGAATATATTCAGAAGTTACTAACGAAGTATAGCAGTTACACACCTTCAGAAGAAGATGTTGAAATCCAACTGATATTCGATACGGCGCAAGATCATTACCAGATTCTAGAGATTGGTTGGGATGGATATGACCGAATTTATAATTGTGTAATACATCTGGATATCAAAGATGAAAAGATATGGATTCAGCGTAATATGACGGATATCCAAATTGCTGAAGAGTTGACTGAGATGGGAGTACCTAAAGAGGATATAGTTTTGGGACTACAGCCATTTTACCAGCGTCAATATACGCAATATGGCGTAGCGTGAATTTGTCTAACAAGTAATGACAGCAGAACCTCTGTTTAGTACGCACCTCTCCCAAAGCATACATCGTCACAAAGCTGATTTACTCAAAAACAACGCCGCGATAAATTTCTGCCATCGATAATGCGATCGCAACTGAATCTAAAGAAATAGATAACTCCAAGCCGCTAAAATCAGTGAGTAACCAACCTTCGGCTTGTTTACTGTAGCGTTCCACAAAAGGTTCAACAATATTATTTTGTCACAGATTTGGTTCTGAGGTGATATAAGACTCCGATTATTGATCTGGTGCGTTGCGCTGCACAACAACACACCCTACCAACTGTTGAAGTGTTAGAGGATGTTTGAAAAGTCCTTAGTGATGTATCAAATACTCTTAGATCCCCCTAAATCCCCCGATAAATTGGGGGACTTTGATTCCGTTTCCCCCCTTAAAAAGGGGGGCTAGGGGGGATCGATAAGTGCCTGATATCACAGCCGACCACTTTTCAAACAACCTCTTAGAGACTATCTACTTACAATATGCCCTTGAAGAGTTTGGGCGACGCCGAATAGCCCGTCGTAGACATCGCTTTCTTCTACGTTAATGGTTGTGAATCAGTAAACCTATTATATAAAAAGCCTGTTTGTGATAATTACTCACAAACAGACTTGACTTTTTCTAGCCTTCTAATTAAGCCTGTTCCCAAAGCTCACGTACATAGTCAGGCAGCCAGCTAGCAATTTCCTGAATCCGCTCTTCGGAAAGTTCGTCTTTGGTGGCAGAAAACACGGCTTTAACCGCTTGCTCTCGCTCGACCGATCGCGGCATTCCACTTTCATTAGCAACTCGGAACAGGAAGCGATCGGAATCGATATTGAAGATACCTGGGCCTTTCCAGGGTGGACGAACCCGGCTCAAAAATCCCACGAGTGGATTGGTGTCTTTCCAGAGATCGGACACTTCAAACTGGAGTGCTTTTTCATCCGTAGGTATAGCCTCTGTATGCAGTTCTGCCTCAACGCGATCGCTAGCTTCTGTAGTCATTAAGTCGCGCATCACGCGAAACACAACTTCGGTAAAGTCTCTTGCATCATAGGGGTCTGCAAACCCGGCTTTGACCTGGACTTTTTCTAGAAACGAGCGATGTTCGTCGGCGATCGCAGTTCGATTATCTTCAATCTCTGTTGGGTCAATTTCTGGAATGTTTGTTCTAAAACTTTCATCGGGCATTGTTTTTGTTGTGGTTATTAATTTTGAGTCTTTATGCTTACCTTATGTAAGGTCGCATAAATCCAAAACCCTTAGTATCATCCAGAAGTTTGAGATGTCATCTATTCAAAAGTTAGAAATTCATCCGATCTGTTCATAACAGCAAAGTTATGCTTGAGGGTAAGCAATTTCCTTTTATTGAGCAGAGCAATACTCTTAGTGTTTCTGCCCGTCATATACATCGCCCATTGGTATCAAAAAACAGTCAGAATAGATGAATTGGTATAAATTCCGTTGAAACAGAGATGCTAGAAACAACAAACATCGAAATTAACACTTGCTATGTCAAAGTACCTAACAATGACTTAGAAATCGATGCTTACTTAGCTCAACCAGCACAAAAGGGAACCTTTGGCGCGGTTATAGTTTTTCCAGAAATTTTTGGAATCAATAGTAATATTCGAGATATCACCGAATTAATCGCTAAACAAGGTTATGTAGCGATCGCCCCAGCGATGTATCAACGCACTGCTCCCGGTTTTGAGGCTGACTTTAGCCCTGAAGATGTTGGCTATAGTCCAGAAGCATATCGGCTGGGCTTGGAATACTATCAACAAGTAAAATATCAAGAGATATTCAGCGATATTCAAGCTGCTATCGCCTACCTCAAAACTTTACCCAATGTCAAAGATGATGCCATCGGTGTCATTGGTTTCTGTTTTGGCGGTCATGTTGCTTATATGGCTGCAACTTTACCCGATATCAAAGCAACAGCTTCGTTTTATGGTGGCGGGATTACCACTGCTAGTTATGGTGAAGACACTCCAACCATTAATCGCACCTCAGAAATTAAAGGTACTATCTATGCATTTTTTGGTACAAGAGATGCATTAGTTTCCCAGGAAGAAAACGAGCAAATTGAAGCAGAATTAAAGAAACATCAAATAAATCATCGTGTATTTCGATACGACGCCGGACACGGATTCTTCGCGGGATTCTTCAAAGATCAATACCCATTTCTAACCCAGAACCCAATGTACAATCCCGAAGCGGCTCCTGATGCTTGGCAATATGTTCTAGAACTCTTTCAAAATCACTTGTGATCCGGTTTGTCGGAGATATCGCACTCATTGGACAAGAGTGCGATACTGTTGCCTTTAACCTTTTGAGTTTTTAAGCAGTAATTGACAACCGCATAAAAACGGGTTTGGGCTTTCTGTGCGATCGTCTGCAAGCACTTCAATGGGAAGCTTACTGTTGTAAATCAATTCGTCATAATCCATCAATGCATCCCACTTGATCTTGCCAGTCGGGAAGCCTAACTGTGAAGCTCCATCAGAGATCAACTCTTGCCATTTCTGAATCTCTGGATCTTGCGATTTGCAGTAATCGAGAATAGCAATCAATGCACCAGGCTTAGTAACTCGCAGGATCTCTGCAAGGGCACGGACTGGATCGTTAACGACACAGAGGGTATATCCTGACGCTGCGGCATCAAAGCTATTATCAGCAAAATCAAGATTGCAGAGATCCGATACCTTGAAGGTGATGTCTGCGGATACGTGCTTTTTACGTGCTTCATCCATCATCTTATGAGAAAGATCGACACCTACGACACTTACACCTTTAGGATAGGCTGGAAGATTAAGACCTGTTCCTACCGCAGCATCCAGTACGGTTTGTCCTAGCTTGAGCTGTAAGGAAGCAATTAGGGGTTCGCGCTCGATGTGCCAGTAACGCCTCATAATTGCGTCATAATCCACTGATCCCTGATCGTAGGTTTCAATCACTTGATGTATCTGCATAGGTTTCTTAACAAATAAGACTACTTATTTAACTATCTGTTCGACTGTGTGGTGTGTTAGCGCCTAAACCTCGTGTATTGTACTACTACCTAGATGACTTGACAATTCCACGTAAGAGTTCAGGAAAAAACATATTAAGTTAGATAAGTGGGTAGGTATAAGTAAGTCGTCTCCTGGCAATCAGTATCAAGTTAAACCACTCCATAAACTTTCAGCCGGAGAGGAATCTGAATGATAAACTCGGTTCCTTGTCCAGCTGTTGAGAAGCACTCTAGTTTACCACCATGTTTTTCTGTGACGATTTGGTAGCTGATGGACATACCCATTCCGGTGCCTTTGCCAATGGGTTTGGTGGTGAAAAAGGGATCGAATATTCGTTGCTGAAATTCTTGGGAAATACCGACTCCATTATCAGCGATCGCTACTTCTAACCATGTTGAATTAACTACCGATGTGCGAATATTAATTATACTAGGATTATTCTCAATCTCCTTATAGGTACGCTTGGCATTATTTTCTTCTAATGCATCAATCGCATTTACTAAAATATTCATAAACACTTGGTTGAGTTGTCCCGCATAGCATTCTACTAGCGGTACAGTACCGTAGTCTTTAATCACCTCAATTTCAGGTTGTTCTGGTTTAGCTTTCAGGCGGTGTTGCAAAATCATCAAGGTACTATCCATGCCCTCATGAATATCGACGCTTTTGAATTCCGCTTCGTCGATGCGGGAGAAGTTCCGCAGCGATAGTACAATTTGGCGAATGCGATCAGTGCCCACTTTCATAGAAGACAACATTTTCGGCAAGTCTTGTTGCAAAAACTCCAGATCGATGTCTTCGGCTACGGTTTGAATTTCAGCAGCAGGGTGGGTATTATGCTGCTGATACAACTGCATAAGTGCTAATAAATCCTGGGTATATTCTTGCACATGGACGAGGTTGCCATGAATAAAGTTGACTGGATTATTAATTTCGTGTGCGACTCCAGCAACTAGTTGTCCCAGGCTAGACATTTTTTCACTTTGAATAACTTGAGATTGAGTGCGTTGCAATTCCCTTAATGCATTTTTGAGTTCATTAGTGCGTTCTTCTACCCGCTCTTCTAGTTCTTCTTTGCTTTTCTCTAAAGCAGTAAACGATTCATGCAATTGTCCTGCCATGTGGTTGAAAGAGTTGGATAAGGTATTAAGTTCTTGAATGCCGCTAGTTTCTACTGTCTGAGCTAAATTCCCGGATGCCATTGCCTCACTTGCCCAATTCAGGCGCAGAATCGGGCGTGCAATCCAACGGGAGGTAAATACGCTCATCATTGAGGCCACAACCAATGCGCCAAAACAAAGAGCGATCGTAATGTGCGTGTTAGCGTTAATTTGCCCCATGAATGCGTTTTCTGGTACAATTACCACCACCAGCCAATCCAAGCCATACTTGTCACGCCAAGGCATAACATGGACAAAGTGTTGTTCTCTCTGCACCTCAAGTTTAAAATCTGTGTCTTGGGTAATGGAGCTAAACTCGTTAAAAGTTTGGAGGTGTCTGGCAACTTTCTGGATCATTGGGTCAGAACTGTCGATCGCTTGCAATCTTTGAATCTTTTGATTAACCAAGGTAAAGGGCTTCTCTGTACCAGAACTGGCGACTAACGTGCCATTTCGCTCTAAAAGAAATATCTGCCCAGACTGACTAATATTCAAACTGCGTAAAATATCGCTGAGTTTCAGCAGGTGAATGTCCGTTGCAATCATTCCCAGTAAGCGATTTTGCGAATCATAGATGGGACGACTGGCAGAGGCGCTGATGTAGGGGCCTGTTGGGAGATTTGCAGTCACAATCTTTCCCCAAATGGGTTTACCAGCAGCGATGGGTTGGGTATACCAAGATTCATTGAAATTATCCCAAGTCCACCGAGCAGTGACCTGAAGTCGATTACCTTGATTATCTGTGGCATAAGTGGAGGTATTGTTTGGAAGTTTGGCAGTCCAATCATCAATGGTAATCGTCTTGCCATCATAACGAGCAGCTCCCAGCCCCTCACCTGTCGTTAGTCCAATACCAATATAAGTCAGGTCGTAGACCTGCATCTGATCCCAGAAATACTTACCAAGGGTTTGGCGATGCTTACTGCCGGCTGCGCCTACGCCCACATTTAATATTCCCCTGCGAATAGCATCTGCGTTAATCTGATTAAGGGTTTGGGGAATGGAAAGATAAGACTTTAAATGTTCATCCACTACGTCGCTGGTGCGCTCCATCAACTGCTCTGCCAAGTCGTTAACTGCTCTTTGTCCATTTTTAAAGGACAAATAACCCACTAAACTGACCGCTGCAAAAATTTGGATCACGAAGGGAACAACAAGAACAATCTGTAATGGGAACGCCTTAGCTTTGCTGAGATAGTGAGTCTTCATTGCTGGAAGCTGAAAGTTGTGCTGATTTGATTTACTTTTATAGTTCCCAAGATGTTCGCATACTCACCTTTATTTAAATTTTTTTGTCAAGTTAAAGGCGACTGTAGGGTGGAATGGTACTTTCTTAAACAAAAATTGCTGGATTTAGGAAGTGACATTCAAATATAGGGTGCGTTGCGGGGTTTCCACAGCAGATCCTTCTCCTGTGTTCGCCTTGCTTCCCGGCAGGGAAGTCATATCATGTCCGCTTGATTGCTTATTAAACCCAGGAGTTCCCCACCCCCGCCAAAGCTACGCTTTGTCTCCCCTCCCGAAGAGCGGGGAGGGGATTAAGGGGAGCCAGTGCGGTCTTCTCCCTTGGCGCTAGCCTCTCCCTTTGGGAGAAGGGGAGACGCTAAAAGCGATAGCGAAGCGGTAGCGAGTCATCGTTCGCGCAGCGTCTCGTAGAGAGCGTCTGGGGTCTCCCCAAGTGGAGCATCTGGCGTGTGGGGTGCAATGACTGTGGTTAGCATAACTAATTATGCGGACATGATATCAAGCATTGCCCGCCTAACGGACTGACTCCTCGTTGTAGCATGTTTGCGTAAGTCCTGTAAAATTAGGATATTTTTTTCTAAGTTTAATTGGGTAGAAGTGTAGTTTGATGATGTATAGTGGGGCAATTATGCTAAAAAGATAATTACAAGACTACTGCTGAGAAACCATGCAAATCGAAGCAATAGAGATTGACGTAGCGATCGCAGCCAAGTTTGTTCAATTGGTGCTAAACTGCATCAACCAAGAGTATCCGCACAACAATATTTTTTGGTTGGAAAGCGATGAGGACATTAAGCCGCCACGCGAATTAATGCCAGCGTTTTATGGTTGTTTGGATTGGCATTCTGCCGTACATGGACATTGGTTACTGGCAAGGTTAGCTCGTTATTTTCCTGATGCTGAATTTCAGCCGACAGCAAGGGAAGCACTAACCCAAACCCTGACTCCAGAGAAAATTAAAGGAGAAATTACCCATTTTCATAGATGTCCCTTCTTTGAGTGTCCTTATGGGTTTTCATGGCTGTTGCAACTCGCTACGGAATTGCATGAATGGAATGATTATCAAGGTAAAGAATGGCTAGCGGCGTTAGAACCGTTAGAAACCTTAGTTGCCAACAACTTTTATCGCTGGCTTGAAAAACTTGAACTTCCCGATCGCACTGGAGCGCACTTTCAAACCGCGTTTCCACTTGGTTTAGCACTCGATTGGGCACGAATTAGGAAGAATAACGACTTTGCTGATCTGATCGAAGACAAAGCCCAAAAATTTTATCGGAGCGATCGCAACTATCCATTTCATTTTGAACCATTGGGTTATGATTTTGTCTCTCCCTGTCTTGCAGAAGCAGATTTAATGCGACGCATTCTTTCACCAACAGATTTTGCAAATTGGTTTACCGATTTCCTTCCCCAATTACTCACAGAAGACGCGATAAACTGTTTACAACCTGTACAAATAACTAAATCCAACGACTATTTACAATCTCATTTTCGGGGTCTAAATCTCAGTCGCGCTTGGATGCTTGAGGGAATAATCTCTCGATTACCCGATAACGATTATCGACTTGATACGCTCCGCTCTGTGACTATTTTACATCGCCAATGTGGGTTGGTAGATGTTGCAAGTGAACATTATTCTAGTAGTCATTGGTTGGGAACCTTTGTAGTTTATCTTATAACGGCACGGGGATTATGTAAATAGATGAAGCCTCCTGCATAACATCCTTTAACGGTTTTCTACAGCGAGATTATAAAGTAGCTTGTTGATGGGGCGATTACACCCAATACAAATCCCTATCTATGCAGTCCGAGATGTAGTACGTTGCCCCTTTGCGACAACACACCCTAGCAATACTAGGAATTTGATAACATTAACAAAGTAAGCGATCGCCTGTTACCCAACTTCGGCGATATCTACGATGGGCTACGCCCTCTTCAGCAGAGAGAACAAAAATACTATGGTAAAGCGTAAGAAAAGCAATCTCCAGTGGATTAAAGAAACGCTTGAACTCAAACCCGATCATCGCTGGGAATCTCCATCCGGCTACAAAATTTTTGTCGCAGATCGAGGCGCTGTTCGCTTCAATGTTCCCCAGGATTGGGTTTTTGAGCCACAAGAAAAATCCTTCAAGTTCCTCGATAAAAAACCGCCTAACGATGATTGCTGCCTAGAAATATCTTTCAATCGCCTGCCACCCAATGACTGGAGCCAGTTTCCACTAAAATCCACCTTGAAGAAAGTCATGGAAGACGACAGTCGCAACGTCATTGCTAAGGGAGAAATTATTACCATCAAGCGCCAAACTGCCAGAATTGTCTGGACAGAGATGAAGTTCATTGACACTCAAGAAGAACCACGGGAAGCTTTTTCGCGGACTTGCATTGGTTTGGGGTCAAATGTTCAGTGCTTGATTACATTCGATTATTGGGCAGATCAAGCAGAACAATTAATACCCGTTTGGGATGAAGCGATGCGTAGTCTCACATTAGGGTTGTATATCCGTGACCCCATGACTGGTCTGGCTTTCCCAGACTGAGGCACAAGGTAAGAGGGATAATTGATATAGACACAACAGTGCGTAGGTGTAGCTCATCGCAGAGATTGCATTTGAGGTAATAGAGATATGAGTGAAAATGACGTAAGCACAATACCCTTTGGGAAGCTTTCAGTTAGATGATTTGTGCCTACCAATAATTTCGGGCAACACATAATTAATTTTTGGAGATGTCTAATATGAATCCCCAGAAGGTTAGGAAGTGCGATCGCGTAATTCCTCTGACGAAATCTAGATTATTCTTACTTTCGTTTCTTTTTGGGATTAGTCAGGTC
>NZ_JBALEL010000005.1:0-2130 GCF_036917935.1 Nostoc sp.
GATCGCGGAGTTCTGTCAAAGCTTTTCCTGCCTCAAAAAACGCCCGTTCTACTTTCCGTTCCAAGTGCAAGCGGTAAGCGTAGCCATGCCGTCAGGCTTATCGCTTTGCTCTTGGTTGGTTAATTCAGGAACTTCAACAGCACTAACTGTAATTGTTGCTGTAGCTGGGTTTTCTTCAATGTCTTGGTTATCTGGTGGTGTGTCCTCACTGGATGAAGCAGAGGTGGCTTTGTTGCGCTTAGGGGGTGGTTTATTCATTACTCCACCTCTCTTTGGTTCAATGCCATTGCTTAGAGTCGATTGCAAATCAATTCTAGAAATCGAGCTTTCATGAGAGATATACAGCTTCAGAGGAAAAATACTTTTGACTTATCAGCTAGCAGATGTTTGCCCTTTCGGTTCATCCGGCACATAAGTTAACAAATCACCGGGTTGACAGTTAAGAGCTTTGCAGTATTTCTCCAATGTCTCTCTTTCTAACCTCTCTGGCATCACACGAATATTTTTGTGCTTGCTGATAGTCACAGGATGCATACCTGTCATCTCGGCAAGCTCTTTATAATCAATTTCTCTATCAGCCATCAATACAGCCAAGCGCCACTTAATCGGCATTGATTCTTTTATAAATATCGGCATCTTTAACCTTACACCTCCTTGTGTTTGCCCCTTAGTAGCTGCGACTATAGCATAAATCATAGCGAAATATCAGTTAGTTGATGGTTCCACACCATTAGTCGTAACGACTAATATGATAATCATAGAGACAAACAAAAGGCGACCGCTCACAGCCTGGAAAACTTCGTGCGATCGCCTTTTGAAAAACCCATACATCCGTAGAGGGAATCTTAATCATGACATATCCGACTTATACCCAACAACAGCTGCAACTGAAATCAATTGCTCGGCTCAAGCAAATCTACAGCCAAATCGCCTGCACAGTTGAGGTGAGCGGCAAACGCTGCAAGGATGCTTGGATTACTGCCATCGCGTCCCGCGCGCCGGAGGCGATGGCAGAATATCAGGCAAGCAAGATTCAGAAACTTGCCCCTGCTGCCCCAGACGAACAAACCACAGCCCAAGCTGAACTCGACGGGTTCATCACCGCTCAAGCTCAAGCCATCGCTCCCGAACCACTGGCAAATGTCGAAATCAACTCCAACCACTACCAAGTCTACGCAGGCAAACAACTCATCGCCTACATCGCCTACGACCACAATGAATTCGTAACCCAACCCTGGCTGGTTATGGTCAATGGTGAAGAGAAGTTCCGCGACACGACAATTTTCTTTTGCTCCTGACCGAAATCAAGTCAACTTGCCCCCACAAAACATCGAAGCAGAAGAAGCGATTTTGGGTGGGATTATGCTCGACCCAGATGGGATCGCTAGAATAAGCGTTATTCTTGACGCTGAAGCCTTTTACATCAGCGCTCACAAAGATATTTATCAAGCCGCGGCCAGACTTCATGCGACATATCAGCCCACAGATTTACTTTCAGTAACTGCTTGGTTGGCTGATCACAATCTCCTCAACCGCATTGGTGGCAGAAACAAGTTAGCGACTCTGGTAGACCGCACTGTGTCCGCCGTCAACATCGATGCTTTGGCTGATTTGGTGATGGAGAAATACCGACGAAGGCAGTTAATCAAAGTGGGCAATGAAATTGTCCAACTTGGTTACGAAACTCAAACTGAACTGCCACAAGTAATTAACCTTGTTGAGGAGAAAGTTTTCACCGTCACTCAAAATCAAAGCGACGAACGCAGCAAAGTTTTCTCGGCACAAGACATGGGCTTTGAATTGTTCCAAAAAATGGAGATGGGCAACATGGCAGGCGAGAAAGTGGATTGGTATGACCTGGAAGATATCACTGGTGGGATTTATCCTAGCAGTTTGGTAGTGGTGGCAGCAGAGTCTCACATGGGCAAGACTCATTTCATGATTTCTTACGCTTACGAAATTATGACCAAACTTGGAAAACCTGTTCTGTATGTAACCCCAGAAATGGACAAAAATCAACTCAATGCCCGAATGTTGGCTCGAATTACAGGTGTAGATGCTTCCGCGATTCAAACCAATACTCAGTACTATTGGACACAGATAGCACGAGGAGTAGCGCAGATGGTAGAA
>NZ_JBALEL010000006.1:0-206570 GCF_036917935.1 Nostoc sp.
CCTTTGCGTGGTCATGAAGGTTCTGTCTATTCTGTGGCCATCAGCGGCGATGGGCAGACGATTGTCAGTGGCGGTCGTGACGGCACAGTGCGGTTGTGGAACCTGCAAGGTCAGTCCTTGGCTGAACCTTTGCGTGGTCATGAAGGTTCTGTCTATTCTGTGGCCATCAGCGGCGATGGGCAGACGATTGTCAGTGGCGGTCGTGACGGCACAGTGCGGTTTTGGCGCGGTGGTTGGCGTGCGTGGTTGCAAGTCTGTTGCGACAGGTTGCGTTACCATCCTATTTTCACCAATCCGCAAACAGAGGAAGCAAAAGCCGCTTGCGAAGTCTGCCGTAAATATGTTTGGAGTAAAGAACGTGGGTAGGGGCACGGCAATGCCGTGCCCTTACAATGGTCTGTACTTAATTATCTCCACCATTTAGGCTCAGAACTTCAGTTTTCACCTTCAGAACTCGAAACTTCCACCTCTGAACTCGAAACTTCATGCTCATAACTGCAACATCCGAGATGCAAGGGTGAATGATGGTGATTTAAGGGCGAATATTTTCCTTATTATTCCATCTTTACAAACCTGCAAACTCAAGCTACTACAAATATCTTGCGTAGGGGCACAACAATGTTGTGCCCTGATATAACTGTTCACCCCAGCCAAGAATTTATTTGTAATTTCCCGTAGAAGAATTAGTATCACTCAAATGTAATACGCACTGTGCAAAACAATATTGTTTATCGTTGAGATGCCAAACAGGTTGGAGGGCACGGCAATGCCGTGCCCCTACGTTGTGTATATGGGTGCAAATAAAAATCATCGATTAAAATAAACACATATTGCTAATAACTACATATAAAAATTCATGCCTTATGATCCACAAATACATCACCGCCATTCTATTCGCTTGAAAGGCTACGATTATACCCAACCTGGTGCATATTTCATCACCATTTGCACCAAAGCGCGGCAATGTTTATTTGGTAATGTAGTTAAGGGCGAAATGCAATTAAATTCTTTAGGTAATATTGCCTTCAACTGCTGGCAAACAATACCCGATCACTTTCCCCATGTTGAATTAGATACCTTTGTAGTCATGCCTAACCATCTACACGGTATCCTAATCATGACTGAAAAACACGCTGGAGAGCAACAATGTTCTGCCCTCAATCAAGATCTTGACTGCAACACAGAAAAATTCGGTAAACCTGTACGTGGTTCTATTTCTACAGTTATTCGTAGCTATAAAGGTGTTGTCACCAAAGGCATTAATATAATTTGGCAGACCAAAAGACAATCAATCTGGCAACGCAATTTTTATGAACATATTGGAAGAGAGCAAAAATCTATAGATAATATCCGAGAATATATTTTAAATAATCCCCAGCGTTGGGCAGATGATCCAGAAAACCCGCAAGATAATTTTGACGATCGAGATTTCCTGTTTGATATCCCTTTTTAATTTCAAACCCTGTGTTATGTCATAAATATCAATTCGCGTTGGGATGCAAGACGCGATCGGGGCACAACCGCGATCGCGGCACAAGATTGTTGTGCCCCGACAATGACTAGAACTAGATTGTTAGCGATCGCTGATGGCACAAATCCGGTTTAAAATTGAAGCATTTTGGCATTCAGACGCAGAAGTTTGGCTCGACAAGAGTTAATTCAGGTAGCTTCATCGATGGGTGCGTTGTTTATTCCTCAGTTGAAAAAGATGCTTTAATGCAGTAAGGTTGGCTTTGCAGATAGTTTGGCTGCCACGGAATGTATTGGAAATGGGGCTTTAGACTATTAATTGTATTCTTGGGGCTGTGGCTACTGTTGGATCTAGGTTCCCGCCTGGGAGTAGATATCTTTTGGTTTCAGGAAGTCGGCTATCTTCAAGTATTTTTGTTGAGGCTAGTAACTCGTGGAGTTTTGTGGGTAGTCGTGGCTGGAATAACTGCTGCCTATCTACTGCTAAACCTGGCTCTAGCACAAAGGCTGAAGTATCCCAAGTCTCTGAAGATTGAATCAGCAGAACTCAACAGTCAATTCACAAATTTTTATCCAACACGCAACGAAACCCGGATACTTGCACCCCAAAGCTTTCAAACATTAAGATTGCGCTGGTTATTACCTTTAACTCTGGTACTGAGCTTGTTGATTGGGTTAATGCTGGCTCACTATGGTCAAATTGCTCTTTTCTACTGGCATTCTCCAGTTAATCAGGCTATTTTACCCATTCCCGCCCTATTTCGACCGGAGACAATCTGGCAACTTTTGAGGCAGATTGTCTCTCAAGTCTGGTATGTCGGTTTAATTGTGGGAGTAGCGATCGCCATCTTAATCTATCCCCAATTTTTATTAACCGCGATCGCAATTCTCTTCAGTCCCATTTTTGCATTCATCCTATTCCGACACTGGCCAAAGGTGCTGCAATATTTCCACCCCACGCTTTTCAACAGCACGGAGCCTTTATTTGGTCGAGATATCAGCTTTTACGTATTTTCCTTACCCGTTTGGGAACTCCTAGAACTCTGGCTGATGGGATTATGTTTGTATGGCTTTGTCGCCGTTACTCTCACTTATCTCCTGTCAGGGGACAGTTTGAGTCAGGGAATTTTCCCCGGTTTTTCGCCCCAGCAGCAGCGTCATTTATCCGGTATGGGTGGCTTATTAATGCTGGTAGTGGCTCTGAGTTATTGGCAAAGTCGCTATGAACTCGTGTATTCTAGCCGTGGAGTGAGTTATGGTGCCAGCTATACCGATGTGACAGCCCAGTTGCCAGCTTATACCGTCTTGTGCATCCTGGCAGTAGCGATCGCCTTTTACCTACTTTGGCGATCGTTTTTCTGGAAACCCAAATCTCAGTCTCGTCCTTTACTATTTTACGGGTTAGGGGTTTATCTAGTATTAGTTGCAGCTGCTAACATTGTTCTACCTACTGTCGTGCAATATTTAATTGTCCAACCTAATGAGTTGCAACGAGAGCAACCCTACATTCAGCGTACTATCGCCTTGACTCGCCAAGCATTCGATTTAGAGGCGATCGATGCCAGAACCTTCAACCCGCAAGGAACATTGACTGAAGCTGATATTCAAAAGAATGCCTTGACAATTCGGAATATTCGCCTTTGGGATGAGCGACCACTGTTAGAAACTAACCGTCAACTGCAACAAATTCGACCGTATTATCGGTTTCCCGATGCCGATATTGATCGATATACTCTCAAAACAGCTGAAACTTCCCCTCGACCATCTGCCCCGCCAAAGCCACCAGAACCTAAGCAGAAACCAGTTGAATCAGAAGGGCGGCAGGTACTGATTGCCGCACGAGAATTAGATTACAGTGCCGTACCACAGGAAGCTCAAACATGGGTTAATCGCCATTTAATTTATACCCACGGTTTCGGGTTTACTGTTAGTCCAGTTAATACAGTTGGGCCGGGTGGGCTACCAGAATATTTTGTCAAAGATATTAGCGGTAATAGTAGCGCCCTCACAACTTCTAATCAAGCCGTTCGTCAAAGTATTCCCATTCGACAACCCCGGATTTATTATGGTGAAATTACTGATAGTTATGTGATGACTGGCACAAAAATTAGAGAGCTAGATTACCCTAGCGGTAGTGAGAATGTTTACAACTCTTATGATGGTCTGGGTGGCGTTGAAATCGGTTCAGCATGGCGACGGTGGCTATTTGCGATGTATTTGAAAGATTGGCAGATGGTGCTGACGCGGGACTTCTTGCCAGATACAAAAGTGCTACTTCGACGAAATGTCAAGGAAAGAATTCAAGCGATCGCACCCTTCCTGAAATTTGACAGCGACCCTTATTTAGTAGCTGCTGCTGCTAATCAAGATTTTCCAAGTAATCCCAGTTATCTTTACTGGATTGTTGATGCCTACACGACGAGCGATCGCTATCCCTATTCCGACACTGGTAGCGATGGTATCAACTACATTCGCAATTCTATCAAAGTAGTGATTGATGCCTATCACGGCACTGTTAACTTTTATATTGCCGATCAGAGCGATCCGATCATTGCCACTTGGTCAGCGATATTTCCCAAGATGTTCAAACCGCTCAGTACAATGCCAGTCAATCTCCGCAGTCATACACGCTATCCGGTGGACTTTTTCAAAATTCAATCTGAGCGGTTGATGACCTACCACATGACCGACCCCCAGGTATTTTACAATCGGGAAGACCAGTGGCAAATCCCCAACGAAATCTATGGCAGTAAACCCCGTCCGGTAGAGCCGTACTATTTGATTACTAGTCTACCAACCGTAGCTTTTATTGGCGATCGCGTCTCTGATAGAGTTGCCTCTGGTAGAGAAGAATTTATTCTGCTTCTACCCTATACTCCCAAACAACGGACTAATTTAATCGCTTGGTTAGCGGCGCGATCGGATGGCAAGAACTACGGTAGGCTGGTACTATATGTCTTTCCTAAAGAACGCCTGATTTACGGGACAGAGCAAATTGAGGCGCGGATTAACCAAGACCCAGTAATTTCTCAGCAAATTTCCTTGTGGAATCGCCAGGGATCGAGAGCTATTCAAGGCAATCTACTAGTAATTCCCATTGAGCAATCGCTGCTGTATGTCGAGCCAATCTATCTAGAAGCCACACAGAATAGTCTGCCGACTTTGGTGCGGGTAGTCGTGGCTTACGAAAACCGGATTGTCATGGCACAAACCTTAGAACAAGCATTGCAAGGAATCTTTAAACCAGAAGTTACACCAGCCCCGGCGATTATTCGTCCCTTTAAAGAAGCAGCCCCGCCAGGTTAAGCGATTTTGAGACTAAATGATCACCGCATTTGGTTATCGACTTGGTAAAAGTTGGCGGGGATCTTTAGATTTCATCCTCATTTCATTAGTTCATTAGATCATTAGAATTAGAAAACTGTTAGGTAAGATTTATGCAACTGCTATCTTTGAGGAATGGCTTTTTGGTATTAACCTTTGGTGCGATCGCTTCATCTGGTGGGTTAATCACAGGCTGTACTAATGCTGCTTCTCAGAACCAAAGCCAAGCGCCAAACGCAACCGCTACCAATACTAGCGACAAGCAACAGATGAACCACGGTAGTGGTATGAATCACAGTATGGCAATGGATTTAGGCCCAGCCGATGCTAATTTTGATTTACGGTTTCTCGATGCGATGATACCACACCATCAAGGGGCTGTGGAAATGGCGAATGTTGCACAGGAGAAATCAAAACGTCCTGAAATCAAAAAGCTAGCAGACAATATCATCAAATCGCAAAACTCAGAAATAACTCAGATGAAGCAGTGGCGACAAGTTTGGTATCCTAGCGCGGGAGATAAACCAATGGCTTACAACAGTCAAATGGGGCATACGATGGAAATGTCATCTGACCAAACCAAAGGCATGATGATGAGTCAGGATTTAGGTGCAGCTGATGCTGAATTTGATTTGCGCTTTATCAATGCGATGATTCCTCACCACGAAGGGGCGGTAACAATGGGGCAAGATGCCTTGAGTAAGTCTAAGCGTCCTGAAATCAAGCAATTAGCCCAAGAAATTATTAAAGCCCAAGATATAGAAATTAAACAAATGCAACAGTGGCGAAAAGCTTGGTACAACAAGTAAACCTAAGTAAAGTTTTGCGGAAAATCGTGGCGTTTTTAAACGCAGAGTTAGGCAGAGTGTTGCCAAATTAATTCGCTACAAATTAATGAAATGCTGTACTAAGTCTCTGCGTAGAGATGCAAGTAACTGATATGCATTTATGGTTAGGGATTTTGGTTATTTCAGGAGCGATGTCTACGATGGGCTACGCCTACGCAGAATCATTTCATCCTAATTTCATTTCTCAATGGAAGACTGGGTAGTGAAACCGAACGATAGTATTTTCTCTGCCTTTGTATCCAAAAACTTTTGATAGCGATGCCTAAATCCTATTCTCAACCACTTACAGTTATTCGCTGTGTTTCTGGGACACTTTTCAACCTTTTGTTACTTGCTAATCCCGCAGTTGTTTTGGCTCACGCCGGACACGGAAATGAATTTCAAGGAGGAAGTGAAACAACTGGTGCTACTAGTTCTATTCAAGTTGATGCTCAAACAGCCAAACGGCTAGGAATTAAAGTTGAACCTGTCAAACGCCAGCAGCTAGCTGTTGGTATTAAAACTACCGGACAGATTGAAACTCTACCCAGCCAAAAAGTGGAAGTAAATACTCCAATTTCTAAAGCGAAAGTGGTTGAGTTATTGGTTGAACCTGGTGTCATGGTGAAAAAAGGTCAACCAGTTGCCGTTTTATTCAGTCCTGAACTGGTGGAACTGCGGGTTAACTCCCAAGAAAAACTTGCCCAAGGTCAGGCTGATTTACAGCAAGCACAGGCTGATTTAAGGCTAGCTCAACAAAACCGCGATCGCTATCAACAAATAGCCGCAGCTGAAATAGCTCAAGCACAGAGCCAAGTGGCTTATGCTCAAGAAAAGTTTAACAAAGATCGACAATTAGCTGATGCTGGCGCTTTACCACGTCGTAACGCTCTTGAATCCGAAACTCAGTTAGCTCAAGCCAAAGCTGACCTTACGAAAGCCGCCAGTCGTCGGGACGTTATTGAGGCAGAAAATCAGCTAAAACGCGCTGATTCCGCTGTTCAGGTCGCAAAGTCTCGTATCCAACTAAGTAATAGCATTTATCAAACTCGGCTTTCGCAATTGGGAACCCGCGCCAATGCTCAAGGAATTGTTACCGTAATATCTCCAATTTCCGGCAAAGTTGCGGATAGGGAAGTTACTCTCGGTCAATCATTTGAGGATGCGGGTGGGAAGTTGATGACAATTATCAATGACAGTCGCGTTTTTGCCACCGCGAATATTTATGAAAAAGATTTGAATCAGCTAAGAAGTGGTCAACAGGTAAGGGTCAAAGTTGCTTCTATACCTAACCGTACCTTCATCGGACGAATTACCCGAATTGCTTCTGTGGTGGAAGGGGAAACGCGAGTAGTACCAGTGCAAGCTGAACTAGAAAATTCTAGTGGAGTGCTAAAACCAGGAATGTTTGCAGAACTAGAAGTTGTTACAAACCAAACATCATCAGCCATATTAGCAATTAAGAGTGCGGCTGTAGTTGAAGCCAATGGCAAAAAACAAGTTTATGTACAAAATGGCAACGCCTATCAGCCTGTTGAAGTTACTTTAGGTGAAACCTCTGGGGATATGGTTGAGGTCAAAACTGGCTTATTCGAGGATGATTTAATAGTTACTGTGCGATCGCCTCAGCTTTATGCTCAGTCTTTGCGTGGTGATACTAAGCCAAAAGTAGACAAACACCCGGAAACCCCTATACAGGCTACAACAGAGCCAGCACCACTGTGGCTGCTGGGAGCAGGAACAGCATTAGCTGCGATCGCTTTCATCGCAGGTGCTTTTTGGTCTAATCGTCGCACCAATCAACTTCAACTAGCCAGTTCTGTACAAGTAGATGCATCGCCAGAATGGGTTGATAACCACTGTACAGCGAGTGAAGATTCAGAAATTAAGATTCAGAAAGAATAATGCTGAGTGCGATTATTAAATGGGCGATCGCCCGCCGTTGGTTAATCATTCTGGGTACAATTGTCCTAACGCTTTGGATATTTCGGACAATTATCCAAATGCCGTTGGATGTTTTTCCTACCTTTGCACCACCCCAAGTTGAAATTCAAACTGAAGCACCAGGATTAGCACCAGAAGAAGTTGAATCTTTAGTAACTTTACCAATTGAAAGTGCGATTAATGGTACTCCAGGAATTACAGCAGTACGTTCTTCTAGTGCATCAGGAGTTTCCGTTGTCAAAGTAATTTTTAACTGGGGAAGCGATATTTATCAAGCTCGCCAATTGGTAACAGAGCGATTGCAACAAAGTTCTAGTAAGCTTCCTGAAGGAGTGGAAACGCCACAAATTTCCCCCACCAGTTCCCCCATCGGTACTGTACTGGAATATGCCTTCACTTCTGAAAATACTCCTTTGATGGAAGTACGGCGCATTGTCGATTGGCAAGTAACAAATCGCCTTTTGGCTGTTCCAGGTGTTAGTCAGGTTGTAGCCTATGGCGGCGATACCCGCCAATATCAAGTATTAATTGACCCAGATAAGTTACAAGCCTTTAATGTCAGTTTAGAAGATGTGCAGGAAGCTGTATCTGCTGCCAATGTTAATGCACCGGGCGGTTATTTAATTACCCGCGATCGCGAAAAATTAATTCGAGGTATTGGACGGATTGAATCTATTGAAGAATTACAGCAGTCAGTAATTACTGCCCGCAACGGTACACCTATAAAAATATCCGATGTAGCTGATGTCCAAATTGGTGCAGCTATCAAACGGGGTGATGGCAGTTTTAACGGTCAAAAGGCAATTATTGTAATGATTAATAAACAGCCTCAAGCCGATACTCCTACTGTTACCCGTGCCATAGAACAAGCGATGTCAGAAGTAAAATCTGGCTTACCCGAAGATATTAATATCACCCCTACCTTTCGACAAGAGAACTATATTGATTCTTCTATTGAAAATGTTAGAGAAGCTTTAATTGAAGGCAGTATTATTGTTGCAATTATTCTCATCCCATTTTTGATGAATTGGCGGAATCTAGCTGTTTGCCTAACTACCCTGCCCTTATCCTTACTAATAGGACTACTATTACTAAACTGGCTAGGACAAGGCTTAAATACCATGACCTTGGGAGGATTAGCAGTATCAATTGGTTCAGCTGTTGATGATGCCATTGTCGATGCCGAAAACGTCTATCGTAACCTCCGAGAAAATAAATACTCTCCTAACCCGCGCCCAGTTTTAGATGTGGTATTTTACGGTTGTCAAGAGGTACGTGATTCACTTTTTGGAGGCACTATAATCACCCTAGTTGTCTTCTCCCCAGTTTTTGCTTTGGCTGGTGTAGAAGGTAGTATTTTTATCCCAATGGGATTAGGCTATATAGCGGCAGTTATCGGTTCTAGTATCACAGCACTGACGGTAACTCCGGCATTATGTGCGATCTTATTACCTTACGGTAACTTGCCAGAAAAGGAGCCTTGGATAGCAAGATTTTTTAAGAAGCTTTATCATCCTCTGTTAGGATTTTCTCTGCGGCGTTCTGGAATTATTTTAACCTTAGCTGCTGCCAGTTTAGTAGCAGCTGCTGTGATTGCTCCCTCTTTTGGAAGAGTGTTTTTACCAGAATTTCAAGAACAAACTTTGGTGAATACCCTCACTCTTTATCCTGGTGTATCTTTGGAAGCTACCAATGCAGCTGGAGAAGCACTTCAAGATGCGCTGAAGGGAGACTCTAGATTTCCCTACGTGCAGTTGCGTTCTGGACGTGCGCCTGGTGATGCAGATGCAGCAGGGGTAAATTTCGGACATTTGGATATCGAGTTGAGCAAAGCCGCAATGGAAGACAGGGAGAAAACTATTAAAAAGCTGCGAGAAGAATTTGCTAAATTACCAGGGGTAGCACCGAATATTGGTGGTTTTATCTCTCACCAGATGGATGAGGTTTTGTCTGGTGTGAGAAGTGCGATCGCTATCAAAATTTTCGGTTCAGAATTAGAACAACTCCGCATCATTGGCAGCCAGGTAAATGAAGTAATGAAAAGCGTTAATGGGATTGTTGATTTACAACTTGAGCCTCAAGTACCAGTCGAACAAATACAAATTAAGTTCAACCGCCAAGCTGCTTCCCGATATGGTTTGACAGCAGGAAAACTTTCTAAAATTGTTGAAACTGCTCTCAACGGAAAAGTAGTTTCCCAAGTTTTGGAAAAACAACAAACTTTTGACTTAGTTGTGTGGTTAAAACCAGATGCGCGGCAAAGTCTGGATGCGATTGGCAATTTATTAGTTGATACACCTAACGGTCAAAAGATTCCTGTATCACAAGTTGCTATAATTAGCAATGGCACAGGGCCAAATACGATTAACCGAGAAAATGTTTCCCGCTTGATTGTGGTTTCGGCTAACGCTAGCGGTAGAGATTTGCGCTCTATTGTCAATGAAATTCGAGATAAAGTTAACCAACAAGTGCATCCTCCCTCTGGTTACTATATTCAATATGCAGGGCAATTTGAGGCGCAAGAACGAGCCACTCAGAATATCTTAATTTCCAGTGCGATCGCCTTCGTCGTCATTACAGTAATTATGTATCTTTCAGTCAAATCTATCCCTTCTACCGTCATGATTATGATTAATTTACCTTTAGCATTGGTGGGAGGAGTATTTTCAGTAGCTTTGACAGGCGGTGTTATTTCTATTGCTTCTTTAGTTGGCTTTATCACTCTATTTGGAGTTGCCACTCGTAATGGTTTGCTACTGGTAGATAATTACAATACCAAATTTGCTGAAGGGATGCCTCTTAAAGAAGTGCTTATTAAAGGTTCAATGGAACGGCTTAACGCTATTTTAATGACAGCTTTTACCTCAGCTTTAGGATTAGCACCATTAGTAGTTGACAGTGGCCCTGGTAAAGAAATTTTGCAACCCCTTTCAATAGTAGTGTTAGGTGGCTTATTTACCTCTACAGCATTAACACTGTTAGTTATTCCAGCTTTGTATTCTCAGTTTAGGAAGTTTTTGGTTCCTAAAAATAGTATATCAATACAAAATATTGATGTAGTCAAATACTCAGTGTAATAGCTAGACTTTTCTGTTTATATGTCTCAATAGTTGATTGTTTTGATCAGGAGTAAATCAATGATTTCACTAAAGTCAAGTTTTGTTGTTATAGGAAGTGTAGGGCTGCTTTTTCTGGGAGCTTGTAGTAATAGTAATCAAGCAGCTAATACCGAAAAAAGTCCAGCTATTTCTACCTCAAATACTAATTCCCCAGCTTCACCTGCTGCCAAAACATCTAGCCAGCATGGTGAATCTAAAGGAGGTGAAGTTGTGGAGACAGGAGCCTATCATTTAGAGTTTGTACCTGAGAAAGAAGCTAATGGAACTCACATGGATTTCTATTTGCTAAAAGGCGACAATCACGAAACAATATCTAATGCTAAAGTTAAGGCTCAAGTTCAAACACCTGATGGAAAACAGAAAACTTTAAACCTTGCTTACGATCAAGAAGGTAAACACTATACTGTTTTGCTACCAGAAAAGTCTTCGGGTCAATATCAAGTGAAGATGCTTGTAGATATTGATGGCAAAAAAGTAGACGGACGTTTTAGTTTTAATAAGTAAATCTGTAAGTAATTCTCAGAAAATATCTTAAAAGTCAATACAGTTCAGTTAAGCGTTTTTCTTCTGTCTGTGTACTCTGCGTCTCTGTGGTAGCCTTCGGCAAGCCACTCCGCGTCTACGTTAAAATAACTGACTTTAACAAAGAGTTTCAGCCTTAACTAAACCGTATTAAGACGCACCTAAATTTCATCTTGATTTCATCTGTCTCTGTCAAGCTAGTTAATAGCAGATTTATTTTAAAAAATGAGTCTGATACTAGATTAACAAGATTGATTTATTAAAGATTTGAAATGCTGAAAAAATTCATTTTTACAACTGCGGTGAGTTTGACACTTACAGCTTCGATTTCTGCTGTCTATGCAAGTCAGATACCAGATACTAAGAGTTTTCCTCATATTCTTAGCACAGGACAATTTCCTCAGACTAAATGGGGAACTGTTCGGCATAGTTTCAAATTGGAAATTCCTCAAAAAAGCAATGCTATTACCCAGATAAATATCGAGGTTCCACCTGGTTTAAGTGTAAAAAATAATTTCAGTATTTCTGACCAATCTGGTCGAAAAATTCAGGCAAATACCACTGTTAACGGTAGCAAGATTGCGATCGCTTTTGCCCAAGTTGTTGCCCCTACGAATATACTCAATATTGATATGAACAGGGTAAACCGAAGGGGAACTTCAAATGCTTGGCTCTACCGAGTTTCTGCTAAATTTGTTGGTAGTGATGCAGAAATTCCCATAGGTGTAGCCCAGTTTCGGATCTACTTTTGATAGATTTTTAACCCTTGAAGAGGTGAAGTGGTTGTCAGGATATCCATCTAGGAGATATAAATTAATCGTTGGCGGATAAATTATATGCGAGTCCTGCTAGTCGAAGATGAGCCAGATTTGGGTTCGGCAATTAAGCGCACCTTGAACCTGGAAAAGTATGTAGTTGACTGGGTTTTAGATGGTGATGAGGCATGGGATTATCTAGAAAACCAGTGGACGCAGTACACTTTGGCTATTATCGATTGGATGTTGCCAGGATTGTCTGGGTTAGAACTGTGTAGTCGCCTACGAACACGACGTAATCCTCTGCCAGTTTTGATGCTGACAGCTAAAGATCGGATGGAAGATAAAGTTGCTGGATTGGATGCAGGTGCTGATGATTATCTGGTGAAGCCCTTTGGTATGGCGGAATTGTTGGCGCGATTGCGTGCTTTGCAGAGGCGATCGCCCCAATTTCAATCTAAGGAGTTAACTGTTGGCAATCTGACTCTCGATTACAGTAACAGTATGGTTGTTAGTCAGAACCATCAAGGGGATAAACAGGTAATTCCTTTAACTAATAAAGAATTCCAGCTACTAGAGTATTTTATGAAGCACCCGCACCAAATTGTCACAACTGAACAGATTCGCAATCAGCTTTGGGAGGTGAGTGCAGAACCCGTTAGTAATGTGGTGGCGGCTCAAATACGTTTGCTGCGCCGCAGATTAGCTAATAGTGGCTGCGGGAACCCGATTGAAACTATGCATGGTGTGGGATATCGTCTTAATCTCACTGATGAAAGTCCCTGTTCTTAAGCGGTGTAAGGGAAGAAGTAGAAAGAGTGTTTTTATTTTAATGCAAGGGGATGCATTGGCATTCCAGGGGGACGCATTAACATTGCATCGGGATGCATTGGCATTGCATCGGGACGCATTGGCATTGCATCGGGACGCATTGGCATTGCATCGGGACGCATTGGCATTGCATCGGGACGCATTAACATTGCATCGGGACGCATTAACATTGCATCGGGATGCATTAGCATAGTACCAAAACAACATCACCTCGCTTAAAGGTTTGTTTTGGCTGCGTCATATCATGTCCGCTTGATTACTTATTAAACCCAGGAGTTCCCCACCCCGCCAAAGCTACGCTTTGTCTCCCCTCCCCGCAAGCGAGGAGAGGATTAAGGGGTGCGGTGTAATGACTGTGAGAATCATAACTAATTAACCGGACTTGATATCATAGTTGTCATAAATACTCATTTCCGCACTATCCCAGTCATCTGCAAAGGTTGCTAGATGCGATCGCAAAATCTCAGCTTGCGCTTTGTTAATTCCCTGAGAAGCTAGGTCAATCTCATTCGACCTCATAAAAGTCACAATTACTCGCGTTCCTTCATCTATATCAGTGGGTTGTTCAGTGAGTTCCACTCGACCATTAGGATATATGCCTTCAATATTATTCAGCATTTTTAACCTCATCGCTACAATATAATGCGGTTTATGGCAATATTTTTCTTTTAATTAAAGATATTTAGTCATTTGCTTTTCTGATTTGTTGCATTTGTGCTATAGGTTCAAGCGGCTATTAATAATGTTTTGTTATGAATCAAAATAAACTCTTTAACCTAACGCGGGTGCGTTTGGCTCTGTGGTATGCGCTCGTCATGGCTGTAATTTTAAGCCTATGCGGATTCGGCGTATACAAAGCTGTATCCCATGCTCATTGGGTAGCATTAGACCGAGAATTGGAATCTGTCGCTGGAACAATACACGACAGTATCGAACTGAAACTAAAGCAACCCGGCCGCATTGAACCAGTTGTACAGCAGCTTTTACCAAATATTTGTGTACTTGGGAAAAGATGTATTCAACAGCAGTCAAGTTCTAAACGGCATATTCTCAGCGCCATCCATCAAGGTTACTACTATGTACGTTTTTTTGATAATTCAGGACGCTTGATTGCGATCGCAGGTTCTCATCCAGATGAACTTTCTCTAGTCTTTAACAAGGAACTTTGGCAAACTCTCAAAAACAGCAAAGGCAAGCTATACCACCAAATTTCATTTGGACTGCACACTCAAGACAATCGTGATTGGGGATACATCCAAGTCGGGCGAAGTCTAGAAGATTTCAATAGTTATCTGGATGCTGTGAAATTAATTTTAGTCGTGGGATTACCTACAACGATGGTTGTAGTTAGTGTTGCTAGTTGGTGGTTAGCAGGATTAGCGATGCAACCTATTTATCAATCCTATAGACAAATCCAACAATTTACAGCAGATGTCGCACATGAATTGCGAACCCCTTTAGCTGCAACACAAGCAACGGTGGAATCAGCTTTGTTGATGCCGAAATTGGATGAAATCGAAGCGCGAGACATTCTACAAACTATACAGCGTCAGAATCATCGACTTACTTCTTTAGTTGTTGATTTGCTCCTCTTGGCTCGCCTAGATCGGCAACCTCTGCCATTACGACATGAATGTTGCTTAAATGATATTGTCAATGACTTAATAGAGGAATTTGCAGCGATCGCCTTTTCTGCTCAAGTGACACTAACATCTGCAATTCGAGTGGAGCAACCTCTAAATATCGTAGGTGATTCTGACCAGCTTTATCGTCTGGTTTCTAATTTAATTATCAATGCAATTCAATACACGCCACAATCTGGAAAGGTGACTGTTGTCTTAGATCGCAGTGAAAGTTATGCTGTGATTCAGGTTCAAGATACAGGTATTGGTATTCCACATAAGGAACTGACTCGGATTTTTGATCGCTTTTACCGAGTAAATAGGGATCGCTCTCGTAAAAGTGGCGGTTCTGGATTAGGATTAGCGATCGCTCAGGCAATTATTCATACACATCAAGGTAGTTTAAAAGTGCAGAGTCAATTAGGCAAAGGTAGCACTTTTACTATTCAATTACCCTTCGATGTCACGCCAATTTACCAATTTAAATTACTCTATCGTCGCCAGCCTAAATTTAAATAAAATTTTCTTACCAAACTTTACTCATATTCAAAATAAACCCAGGCAATACCGACTCACCGCTAACAGTCGCAGGATTATCTAAACATTCCTCTGACAATCCAGGACGATAAATATAAAGTTTACGCTGCTTACGGTCAATCAACCAGCCTAACTGTATTCCCGGCTCATTCATATATTCCTCCATTTTTTCCTTCAAAGTCTGGAGGTTGTCGCTAGGAGATTTGAGTTCGACTACAAAATCTGGACAAATGGGTGCAAACTTTCGCTGTTGTTCTGGAGAAAGAGCATTCCACCGTTCTAGTTTAATCCAGGAAGCATCTGGAGAGCATTCTGCACGTGTTGATAGCTTAAATCCGGTACTAGAGCTAAAAGTTATACCTGTACCATCTTGTTCTGACCACACCCATAGCTGTCCTGAGATGTTACCTTGTCGGTTTCCTGTCTCTGAACCAGTAGGGGGCATAATTACCAATTCTCCAAATTTATTCCGTTCAATGCGTAAGTCACGATTCACCTGACAGAACTCAAAAAATTGTTCGTCTGTCATTTGCATTGATGACGGAATTTGCAAAACCAAAGGGGATGAAAACATCGGGATTTCCTCCAGGTTCGGATGCCTAGCCCACTAACTATATTCTCACGCAAAAAACAAAGACGCAAAGTTATATCTTGGCGTCTTTGCTTTTTCATCCGAAATCATTTTCAGATTTACTTGTTAGGCTGAGGAGTTAGCCGCAGATAGGGTTTAACTTCCTTGTAGCCTTTGGGGAATTTCTCTTTGAGTACTTCTGGATCTTTGAGTGAGGGGACAATTACAACATCCTCGCCATCTTTCCAGTCAGCTGGTGTCGCCACGCTGTAGTTATCAGTCAATTGCAGAGAATCAATCACCCGCAAAAGTTCATCAAAGTTGCGTCCCGTGCTGGGGGGGTAGGTGAAAGTGAGACGGAGTTTCTTGTTAGGATCAATCACGAAAACCGATCGCACTGTCACAGCCGCATTAGCATTCGGGTGAATCATATCGTAAAGGTCAGAAACCTTGCGATCGGCATCTGCCAAGATTGGGTAGTTAAGGGTGGTGCCTTGAGTTTCTTCAATGTCTCCCACCCAGCCTTTATGGGATTCTACATCATCAACGCTGAGTGCGATCGCTTTGACATTGCGCTTGTCAAATTCTGGTTTTAGCTTGGCAACTGTGCCGAGTTCTGTTGTGCAAACAGGTGTAAAATCAGCAGGGTGAGAGAACAGCACTACCCAGCTGTCACCTGCCCATTCGTAAAAATCGATGTCGCCGTGTGTTGAGGCTTGCGTAAAGTTGGGTACTGTGTCACCTAGACGGAGAGCCATGTGAGATTCCCTGTAGTTAGAAAAGCATATATATTCTAGTATGCCATCATGACATAAACCCCGATTTTCCCATCGGAGTTTAGCAGTTTGAAACAAAATTTTAAGTTTCAAGCTCACGAACTCAACTACGATTGACTTACCAACGCCCAATATTGCAATAATAAGCATAATCGAAAATCGAGCGTCAACATAAACCGACAAATTAAGTCGCTAAAAATCGTTTTCTGAGACTATCTGACTAGAAGGATTCAGTCATGAATGCAGTTACAGAGTAGGGATTATTCACTTTTCTATGGATTTCTGCTAGTGGTGTCTTCGTCCTGTCTTTTACGGTCAGTGAACTTATCCTCAGCTTTTAATTGATACTCGCTTATCTTTAGGATTTGCCCTTGCCAAGCTTGAACTATCAAAGCAAGAAGGATGCTTGAGGCAGTTTGATTGCTTAGAATAACTGTAATCGCAATTATTAGGATGTAATTATGTCAGAAGAAAAATTTTCACAATCATTTAGTGGTAGCGAGTTGTCAGGTGGAGTGCAGGTAGGGCAAGCTGGTCGTGATGTTGTTCAATCACAGCACGTTAATGCCACTGAGAAAGCGCTCAAATCAGCAGATGTCGTTGAACTCTTAACACGCATCGAAGAACTAGTTCAAGGTGCAAATCTGGCGGAACCCGAAAAAGAAAAAGCAATTAGGTATTTAAATGCAGCTAAGGAAGAGGTTCAGCAAAAGGAACCTGACAAAGATTTGGCAGCTAAAAGCTTGAAACGTGTGGCTGAAACTCTAAAAAATGCAAACGAAACAGTAGAGGCAAGTACCGGACTTTGGAAAAAGGTTCAACCTATCCTTACACAACTGCTGGGCTGGCTGGGCGTGGCAAAAAGCTTCTTTGGATACTAGGGAAATAGGTCTATGAGTCAACAGCCTACTGATGAACCGGATTTTAAACAGAAATTTGAAGACTCTTCAGCGCAAGAGAGTCAGTTTGCCCAAGCAGGTAAGACAGTTAACCAAAACCAATCCACAAATAATTTTTACCTATCTTCCCGGAAGCGATCGCATTCGAGCGACCGAAGTGAGCAGGAACGGGATTGGGTGCTAGAAAAGATGATTACTGAAGTTGCAAATTGGCACCATAGCCGTTTACATAATAAACATCTGCTAAACCTGCTAATGCAAGAAAGACCTGAGCTAATACCGCCAGGAAATCAAGCATATAGGGGAGGTCGAAATTCAACTTCTCCGCAACCCAAACGAACGAGCATTATAGAAGTATTTGATGAGGAATACATTGCAGGCAAGTTACTGATTTTGGGTGAACCAGGGTCAGGCAAAACCGCCACCCTAATGCAATTGGCTAAGGAACTAATCACTCGCGCTAAAAACGATCCAAACGAACCAGTACCAGTTTTGTTTAACCTCTCATCTTGGAAGCCCAGTAAATACAGGAGAGTCAACAGAAGGGATAAAGAAAGTCTTCGTAACTGGCTGCTGGCTAAACTCGAAACTCTGTATACCGTTCCCAGGGATCTTGGACTAAAGTGGCTCAAGTCTCAAAAACTGTTGCTGCTACTTGACGGTCTAGATGAACAGTCATTTAGGATTCAACTACGCTGTGTAAAAGCAATTAATGAATTGTTTCTTCAAGGGATTTATGAACCGAAACATCTGATTGTATGCAGTCGTCGAACAGAATACGAAAAGATCCCCGATGAGTTAAAACTCTCTCTCAATATGGCAATCTGTTTACAACCCTTGGACAAGGTAAAAATTCAAAATTATTTAATAGAAACCAAATACCAAGATTTATGGCAGAGAATTCAGTATAGTTCAGAACTATTGGAGTTACTCGAATCGCCGCTAATGCTGCATCTCCTGATTTCAACGCCTAAGGATAACCAAATATTTATTGATCAAGATCAAAGCTTAAATTCCACTCAAGCATATAGACGGGCTTTGTTTGATAATCATATCGACAATCAATTTTCTGCCGAAACTAGACAGCAGGCTAGATATAGATTGATATGGTTAGCCAGAGGATTGACAGAGGATAACCCAACTGAGTTCTTGATTGAGGAAATGCAGCCTAGTTGGTTACTAGATGAGAATGAGAGACGCATGTATCGTATTGGAGTAGGACTGATTATTGGACTAATTATTGGATTGGTAGGTGCGCTGATTAGTGGGTCGATATCTTCTGTGTTGATTGGCGGGTTGATAGGGGCGCTGATTGGGGGCTTAAGCTTAATAGGTGCGCTGATTAGTGGTCTGAAGGAAAGTAGTATCAGACCATTTGAGACTCTAAGATGGTCTGCCAAAAGAGCACCATGGCGTAATCTGAATAATGGGTTGATATCTGTTGGGCTGGGTGAAGGGCTGATTTTCGGAGTGATTTCTAATTTGGGTATTACTGACAGTAAAAACTTTTATCAGATATCAAACTTGGTACTATTACTGAAATCTAGGATAGATGTTTTGATTGGTGGCCTAATTAGTGGATCAATGAGTGCGTTCATTAATGGATTGGGCGAGTCTGATAATGTAGAAAATAAGGTATATGCTAATCAAGGTATTCGGAAGTCAGCATTCTATGCTGTAATTTTTGCGCTGGTATTTGGAATAATCGGTGTGCTACTTGGCTGGTTCATTAATTTCTTTATCTCAAATCAAGAGTTTTATTTTGAAAAGTTTCTTGGGCTAATGGGTGCACTGATTGGTGGGCTAGTACCGGGCGTTGCTTGCATTGAACATTTTGTGCTACGGCTCATTCTTTACAAAAATAACTATATTCCCTGGAACTATGCCCGTTTTCTCAACTATGCTACACAGCAAGGGCTTCTGGAAAGAGTCGGTGGGCGCTATCGTTTTATCCACAAGTTACTTCAAGACCATTTGCTTGCTCTTGAGTTAATTGATTACAGAAAAACTTAAAGTTGAATTGTCCTTAAAACTTTTTGCGGAAATGATTGGTGTGGGCTGCTAGAATTTTCTCGTAAGCTTGGATTGTTTGCTTTGCGATCGCATCCCAGCTAAAATTTTCTAAGGCATATCTTTGGGCGTTTAATCCCCGTCGTTGGCGTTCTGCGGGATTTTGCAAAGCTTCTTGCAGTAACTCTACCAGTGCTTGGACATCTGTTGCACCTACCCAACCTGACTCACTATCACGTATCTGTTGACAAATATGCACTTGGTCAGAAATGACTACGGGTACACCTGCTACCATCGCTTCAGCTACAGCAATTCCAAAATTTTCGTAGTAGGAAGGCAAGACAAATAAATCAGCAGCTTGTAGTAAACTAACTTTGAGTTCACCAGTGACAAAGCCCGTAATTGTAGTGTGCGATCGCAGTGGTGAATTTTGAATTTGGGATATGATCTTTTGTTCATAATCTGGATCTTGAGGATTTGTCCCAGCTAAAACAAAATGAAATTTGTAACCAACTGCTAACAGCTTTTCTAGCGCTGGAATCAACAAATTCAACCCTTTTTTAGGGTCAATTCGTGACATAAATAGCACCAACGGCACATCCTTTGGTATTTGCAAATGAGCAGATACAATACTTCCCCCCTTTTGAAGGGGGGATTGAGGGGGGATCACACCCAAGGGAATTACTAAATCTGGCGTAGATACTCCAAAGCGTTCTGATATTTTAGCTTCTTGATCGCTGGTAAAATGAATAGCTGCCGCACTAGCTAAATTTTGACGTTCTATCATTGCGACATAAAGCTGTTTTAATTGCTTTTTCTTCTGTAAATCAGCTGGATCGAGAGTACCCAAAGGACGGAAAATATAAGGTAGCTTTTGCTGACGACACACAATAGCAGCAGCACTAATTATTGGCGAGAATAGAGCATGAATATGTGCTATGTCAAACTCGTGAGCATGACGTTTTAGCCAGTTTAATAAATCTAGGGAAAATTTGTAGCGACGAAACGGGGCACAACGAAAGTAAATTATTTCATAGCCATCTTGTTTAATTGGGCGATTTAAAGGAACATCCAGAGGTGTTTGACCATTATCACCATTACTATCGGTTGTGAGAATTGTAACTTCCACTCCCTCTTTTACCAACGCTGGAGCTAATCCTAGTACCATTTGACTAGGGCCGCCGTAAATCAAAGAAATTGAGGGAACAATTTGTAATATTTTCATTTTTTTGTCATTTGTTATTTGTCCTTTTTCATTTGTCATTTTTTATTCACTAGATATCTTGCAAAAGTTCCTAATACCCCACACGCCAGATGCTCCACTTGGGGAAATCCCCAGACGCTCTCTACGAGATCCTGCGCGAACGCGGACTCGCTAACGCTGCGCTATCGCCCTTGGCGTCTCGCCTTCTCCCAAAGGGAGCGGTCTCGTAGAGAAGGGAGAAAGAAGACCGCACTGGCTCCCCTTAATCCCCTCCCCGCAAGCGGGGAGGGGAGACAAAGCGTAGCTTTGGCGGGGTGGGGTTCAAATTTTGTGATTTATGCAAGAGGTCTACTAATGACTATTAACCAATTCTTGATAAAACTCTAATTGCTGTTTAGCTAAAGCTTTATTTGTATATTTAATCATTGCTTTTTGATAACCCATTTCACCGAGACTGTGAGCAAAATATGGTTTATCTATTAATTCAACTAAGCAATTAGCAAGGGCTTGAGCATCACCTTCAGGAAATACTAAACCAGCATCGCCAATTACATAGGGAATTTCACCAGAATCAGAACCAATTACAGGTACTTGGCAAGCCATTGCCTCAATTAGCACATGACCAAATTGTTCTTTCCAACCAACAGAAGTTAAGGTTTTAAACTTGTGAGTTGTTTCTGAAGGTAGTACTAAAGTACTCATTAAATTGATATAGTTTGTCACCTCGTCATGAGGGACACTTTCTACCAAAATTAACCGTTCTTTAACATTATTTTCTACCGCTATTTTGATTAATTCAGTTTGCAACTCCCCCCGTCCCAGTAGTAGTAATTTCCAAGGTTTATTTTTCAGGGTGATTAAGGCTTGTAAAAGTGTTAATAAACCCTTTTCTTGCACAAATCGCCCAACAAAACCTACCACAAAATCTCCTTTTTTAATGCCCAAATTAGCTGCTAACTCTGGTTGGGCTTTGGGAGTAAATAGACTTTCATCTACGCCTAATTGTGGCATGACTTTAATTGCCCCTTGATATCCCCGTTGTCGCAAAACTTCTGCTCCATCCTGATTGCCAGAAATAATACCGTGGCTGTGATTGAGGTTATATTTTTCTAATAAAGAAACTGGTAGTTTCAGATTATATGGAAGATTCCACCAAGTAAAAAATACATTTTTTGCCTTGAGTCCTAATAGCTTATTTAAGGCAATCATTTGAGTATAAGCCAATGCTCTAGACCCTTGTTCTACCTGAATGATTTGGGGACGGAATTGTTTTAGCAAAGATATCAAATCAGCACCAAAGGTAAGAAGTCCCTGATGATTTTGACTAAAATTAGAAACTGGAACTATTTTAAATGTGCCTTCATCGCGGTATTCAGTTTCAATAATTCTGTTTTGTACACCACCTGGTTTCCAACGCTTTGGTACTACAACCGTCACTTCAACTCCCGGTTCTAGTTGAGATAAAACACGCAATTTCTCACAGTTGAGGTCTACGATATAAGTGTGACTAGCAACTAAGATTTTCATTGTTATTTGTCATTTATTTAAATAACTAATGCCCAATGCCCAATAACTAAACTTTTTGATCCAATCGACTGTAAATTTGACCATCGTTCCATATTGATTCGATGACAGTACCCAAAGCTTTGAAAAAACCTAAAATGTAGAAAATACCACGGGTGGCAATTTTGACAGGGGAACCGCTTTTGTGACAAGGTGGGCGTCCCAGAACGTGACAGTCAAATAAACGGGCGTATAGGCGTAAAGCTTGAGTCGCAGTGAGGTTTTTCAGCCCCAGTAAGAAATGGTTGTGGTAGAAGGTGAGTTGATATTTCAGCGATCGCATACTAATATCATGACAACCCCCTGTTTCTTCGCCTAAATGCACCAAATGCGCCTCTGGGTCGTACCAAATCTTATACCCCGTCTGTCTCACCCGCAAACAAAAATCTGACTCTTCGCGCACTGCACTACCGCGAAACCTTTCATCAAACCTCAGCCCATACTTAGTAAAAATTTCGCGGCGAAAAGACATATTGCAACCCCTCGCTGTCAGCACTTGTTGGGGTTTGGTGGTATGTACTAAATCAATATGATACCAAGCAATTCCTGGATCCATAGCTTGGGGAGGGAGATATTCAATTTCTAAATCTCCTCCAGAATCACCTAATTTCATTCTGTCAAATACCCGTCCGGCCACAGCCCCCACCTCTGGGTTTTGCAAATAATTTTTTGCATGGGCTGTTAACAATCCTGGGGTTAGCTGAACATCATCATCAATAAATAATATTATTTCACCAGAAGACCGTCGGACTGCATAATTCCGCGCCCCTGGCAAACTCGCCCAATCTAAGCGCAACCATTTAATTTTACCTGCCTTTGCCATCTCCTCTAGGTAGGTTTGAATTTCTGGTTGATGTTTTGGGGTTTGGTCTATAACTAAAACTTCAAAATTCGGATAGTCCTGTTTTAGGATATCCACAATGCTATCTTGTAGCGGTTCTTCTCGTCCGTAAGTCGGAATTACTACAGTAATTAATGGACAACTATTCATGATTTTTATTAAGTAATTTTACTACTTCTATAATAGCCTTGTAAAAATTAATTTTCATGAAATTCAGTAGGCTACCATTGCTTTAATTTACATTCTGACTTTTCGCGGGTTCTGGAAAACCTCTCTCCTACCAGAGAAGAGGCTTTGAATTTTCCTCCTTCCCAGCTAACAAAAGTTTTTCCGCTTCCCTCTCCTCTTAGGAGAGGGTTAGGTTTGGTATTGGTTTTTCCCCATGACGTGAAAAGTCAGATTGTTTACACTGCTGCTGCATAGAGATTATCAAATAACTCATTTTGCTTTTCAGAGTTATGCACAATTTGCGCTTGAGCTAATGCTCCTGCACTTAAAAATTCATAATGTTCTCGTTTATCGGTTCTATCAAGAAATTGGATGATTTGTTGCAATGCTTGCTCTGCCAAATCGTCATAGGTGCTATTCAGAATTTCCCAATATTCATTACTTTTGGTTTTCTCTCCGTGTAGCCAATTACTCCAGTGCCTAATTTCATCAATTGGTAATTCTAAAATATACCCATTTTCTCCGTGACTAACAAACTCTGGTAAGGCACAGACGTTAGTCGTAATTATTGGCGTGGCGACTGAAAATCCTTCAATGATGCTAAAACCATAAGTATCATGTAATGTCGCCATTAATTGAAAATGGCTTTGCGATAATAACTCCATAACTTTTTCATTAGGGATATATTTGTGAAAAACAACGTTTTTTAAATTCAGTAACTTTAAATCTTCCAGATATTTGGTGGTATCGGGAAAATCTGTAGGTACTCCAGAACCATACCCCAGTCCCGATATGATATGGATGGTAAGAGGTAAACCTAGTTTTTCCGCTTTTTTTGCTAGTCTTAAAGCAACAACTCCACCTTTTCTAGCAATGTGGTGTCCTACAAAAACAAGCTGCAAATTTTGGTCTTGTTGATAAGTTTTAGGTTTGTCAACCCTGGCAGTAAAATTTGGATGAATTACATCCAATTTCTTACTTAACTTTTCTTCTGTTTTCCAGCCTTCTATGCGCTTAAGAAATCTTAACTTGGCATAATTTGACATGGCTATAAGTTTTTGGCAATTGTCTAGTGCTAAACGATTGTTTAATAATTCATAAATTACTGCTTCTTGTTTATTTTGAGGATTCCTATATAAAACCCGATGATCTTCAAATGTGAGAAACCAAGGTTTATTTGTATATAAAATTCTGTTGAAAGAATGAATAGCCTGGTATTTTTCCCATAAAGGTTGCCAAGCCATAAAGCTTCCTAAAGGATACCAGAGTTTTTCTATAGGATATCTGCCTGTAGGAAAAGACTTGAGGTGAATTAGTGTATGCCTAGAATTACGCGGTAGGTTAGGAATTCTAATGTGGTTCTGACCGCAGATGATAATTTTTGCCATTTTTATTTCATTTAAATTGTTTTTAGACGTTTTTTCTTGCTTTTTTGCTGAGGGTTGGCATCTTCCTTATCTTGTTTCTCCAGTTCTGGCAATTTAAAAAGAACTCCCGCAAAAAACCAATAATAGACACCCACTGGATCAACATCCAGAGGATAGTAGTAGGTGTTGTAGCTAATAAACAATATAAACACCCACAAAGCTGCTCCGTAACTGCGGAAATTACGGTTCTTTATGGAGCGATAGGTTTTAAAGCCAATAATTGTTAAAGTTGTTACCAAACCCAGAAACGCTAGTACTCCAATAATTCCAATTTCATAAAGTACTTTGGGGTAGTAGGTTTCCACAAGCTTAGTTTTACCCATTACACGGGCAGAGTTGGTTGCTCGACCTAAGCCACTTCCCAGTGGCCCATCTACGTTTTTCCAATTCTCTTCAAATTGCTGGACGATAAAATCTTGAGGTGGTGAAGCGTCCCAGCGACTTGTAAAACTCTCGGTTCTCTCTTGTACCACAGTAGGGTTAGCCACCATCACAATCCCCACAACTAGAGCAAGTCCTACGCCTATGGGGATAAATCGTTTTAGGTTGCCAATTTGTCCAGTCAGCAATAGCAAAATCCCGAAGCAGGTTGGTACTAAAGCTAAGGCGATTCTTTGGCCAGAGATTACAGCATTAATAAAGACTGTCACTAAAGAACTTAAACCAATCACCCGCCATATTAGCGAGGGATCGGTGAAGCCCGTGGCAAAGGTAAAAAAGGTACTGGAAATTAAGAACCATGCCCACTGCCAAGGAGCTACAAATGTCCCTGGGAGGCGAATAACTCCTTCATCGGGGCTATATAAGAGCGCTCCACCAAAATAACACCGGGCTTCTAGTGATGTGACAAATAGGGCATTTCCTTCAAGACCTCTAGTGCCCTGACATACACCAGTTAGTAGTAACAGGTATTGAATAAATCCCAGCACACAGCAAATCAGCGTGAGGGCAATCTGGAGGCGCGATAAAAATAGAAAATCTCGCTTATCACGAATTAAATAGTAAGCACAACCAAGCAGAGGGACATAGCCTAAAAATACTTTCAGTCCCAGAATTCCCATTCCTAAGGGTATTTCTTTCTCTGCTTTTTGTAATAATCCTACACTAGGTGGGTTAAACTGTTGGGCACCATTAACAAACAATAGGGTTAGTATACAGCAACCCAAAACAATATAAAGTGGGATTTTAATGCCTTGGGGAATAATTAGGGGTAGCCCCTGTTTACGGCAAGTCTGCCAAAGTCCAATTAGCGCTGGAACGTAAAAGGCATCTTTAGCTAATTGGAGTATGGGACTATTGCCCAAGTAGTAGGTGATAGTACCCCCAATCGGTACGTAAATGATGAAGGCATATAGCGCTTGGCGCGGGTATTTGTAGGAAAGGGACATGACTACTATCCCCAAGACACCAGGGACTGCTGCTTTAATTCCAGCTACGAAAAAAAGCAGAATGCCAACGAAGACACCGACAAAGCTGGCGGTGGTGAGTAAGCTAGTGAGTTCTTTACGTGCTTGGGCTGCTTTGCGCTTTTGGGCTAACTGTTCTTTGAGGCTAAGGGTAGAAGTTTCCTTTTTAGCCTGTTTTTTCGAGTTTTTAGATTGCTGAGATTTTGATTTGAATTTTGGCATAGTGGCACTGTAGCCTATCAGCCTCGGAAAATGTTATCTTATACAAGACTAATATTTGATTTTGGAAATATACGTAGGGGAGCCAGTGCGTTGCGGAGGTTCCCCCCGTTGTAGCAACTGGCGTTGTGTTAGTGCAGAAAGTACAGCACTATGCCAAGCTTTTGGTGCGTTCTGCTCCACTAACACACCCTACAAGACTACTTAGATTTTTTCAAAAATAATTTACGATTCCGATAGTTGATAAATTTCTTTGGATTGCTGTAATTCGTATAATCCGAATTCATCTCTAACTGATTGATTTAATAATTTGCGATTAAAAATGCTAAATCTTAATCTTTTTGAATTGTCAAAAAGATTTTCTCCTGTTTCCAAAATATAAACTGCGCCTGGAAATGGTAATGATTTAATGGCTTTTGCTTTATTTTTTAAAATGTCTCTGACTTTAGCGTGGTCTATATAATATCTATAGTATCCATAGCCACGATTATATTCTGCGATTTCTGGCAAATCATTCAAATCATATCGAATAATGTTACAAGTGCCACACATTTTATAAAAATTGCTTCTCTTAATATATATGTAATTACTGCCTTCCTGATATTTATAACCTTTATTTATAAACCATCCATTAGAGTCAGGGTGTTGTTGAATAAATTTGGCTAATTTTTCACTAACACAATCGTCAGCATCAACTGTCATAGTGTGAGTGGGAGAAAATTGACGAGCATAAATCAATCCTTTTAATATTTTACGCCCTTTATCTGTGTCTCCTTTTGCTACAGGGTTAATCTCGTTTGCAGGGGAAAAATCAACTGTAATATATGTAATCTGGGAATGACTGAATTCTATTTTGGGCTTTTCGTGACAAACAACAATAACGTGAAACTTAGGTGAGGTTTGATTGCAAACGGATTTAATGCATCTTTCAAATAATTGTGTAACACGCTCCCAGGAATTGGAAACTTGTGCACTTTTGAGTGGGATAACAAAGACAAGCACTATATTCTATCAGCACAAATAGCTAGGAATGTCGAAGTAAATAATAACATGTTCAGACATCCTCTAAGAATGAATCTCATATAATGTCCGCTTGATTACTTATTAAACCCGAAGAACTCCAAAGAGCCAAAGCTACGCTTCGTCTCCCCGATGCTTTGGGGCTATGGTGTACACACAAGTAGTATCTGCAAGGGTTTCAAGCCTTCTAGACGCAATCAAATTGTCATTACGAGCGGAGCGAAGTAATCGCATAATCCCGTAGTTTTTGCGATTGCTTGTCTGCGACACGCACTTGCGAACGTGGTCATGGAGAGGAGAAGCTTTAACGAACAACCCCGCAAGCGGGCAACCACTAAGGAGTTATCAGAAATAATATCTGGATCAAACAGAATCAGTTCGCCAGAATTCTTGACTAACCGAGTATGTACCCAGCAACGATCGCTCGATCGCTCGTTGTCAACTCGTCCTGGGAATCATGGATGATGTAGGAAAACTCATTGTCATGCTCAAATACGTATCCGGGCAACACCACACACGATTTGCGCTCGACGCGATTCAGCCGAGCAAAATCGATGTCTGCACCAGCAGCCCAGTAACGCGCTAACCTGATCAGGTCGCGATCGTCAATAGCAGATTGCAATTCAGCATCTTTTGGTGTCGGTAAGTCTGCGCCGCCAAAAGAATTGATCAGGCTACGGCGCGGTAGGCTTTCGCTATTGTGGGAATTCGACTGAGTAATCCAGGGCGACAATTGTTCCTGTAGCTAAAACGGTGAATTGTCGAGTTTGATGCGGGGATTTCTAGGCGTAGCGTTGATGGTTGGAACGAGGGTTTTTTGCTGGAACTGCAATAGCACCTTGGCGATTTGCGAAATGCCCGATGCCGCTTCCAAGTGGCCCAAGTTAGATTTAACCGAACCGATCGCACAAAAACCTGATGCAACTCTGAAATTTGCTTGAGTAGCTCATTGTTAAACCAAATCTATGGAAATCCTAGCAGTCCTGCCGATGAATATGATGGTGACGAAAGGATCAATATGGTAAAGGCTTGCTCTTTAAGCTCTTGCAGGGACATAGAAAACACTCCGACAAATGCTGTATCTAAATTTTAGTATGAGCGATCAACGCTTAACTAAAGATAAATCCGGTGTCAGCCTCTGCAAAACTAGCTTCAACACCATCGCTGCTAGGATACAAGTATCCTATTTTGGGATTATCCGAAAATGGGTTTATTGTGTTCAACGTATACATAGTGCTAAAGCAAAGGCACAATGAAATTTGTTTTCAGCCAGGACTATAAAATATTCCGTCGCTGTATGATTGAGGCTCGTAAGGAGGCAAAACTAACTCAACACACGCTTGCTAAATCCTTGAAAAAGCCACAATCTTTTGTAGCCAAATATGAAAACGGTGAACGGCGGTTAGATGTAATTGAGTTTCTGTTAGTTACTCGCGTAATCGGCGTAGATCCTTGCGATATTCTCAGAAAAGTTGAACAAGGAATATCTGAAGCATCTTGTGAGGAGGAGGTATGAATACACAGGATGTAATCGGGCTGGCATCTCAGTATCTAGATAATTTATCGGGTCATATTTTTGACGTTTTAGATATATCTAAGCCTGTAACTGTAGACGCAGCGCTAAACTTGGCTAAAATTATCTCAAAGCTTTCACCCTTACTCGGAAATTTAATCGAATTTAACACAGTTGAATTTTTGAATAAACAAAATGAATTTTCTGAGTTTGGAAAGTGGCAGAGGCAAGATCCAGGCTTTCCAGATACTATTTTCGTGGGAAGAGTTCAGCCAACACCAGGATTAGAGATTAAAGCATGGTTTCCATTAGCAACGGAAATAACAGCACGCTTTAAAGACAGCCAAAATCACTTTCAGTATGATCAGACCTATGTTGCTATGCTGGCATGGTTGCCTGAGAAAATTATCTATGGCAAGCCTCGTATTCTTGATGTATGTGTTGTCTCTGGTTTATCTGTAGCTTTAGCTAGAGATACTCATTATCATAATCCGCCGGATTATCTTGTTTTGGAGCCAGAAGATACAACTCAAAGAACAGCAAATTTACAGCAGACAAACACTAGCGGTTATAAATTTCAAGGATCTGTCGAAGAGATATTAGAAGCTCAAAAAATAGTTGACTCATGGGGTGTTGAAGGAAAAATCTATAAACCAACTAGAGAATATCAGCGCCTTCTGCGTGAACTGTTGATCCGGTACAAATACAGACTGGATACTAATTTTGCAAAGATGGACAGAATCGTACATCCAGGTATTGAAAAATTTAAGCAGCGTGTCTATAACATTGAAGTTTCTGGTATTAAAGTTGGTCAATGGAATAGGCTTCTATCAAGCCGTCGAGAAGACAGCATCAAGAAATGTCTACAAGATTATCTAGAGATTAGAGAAGAGAATATTGATGAACTTCTTGATTAAATCTCTGCACTCCATAATAAAAATAATCTGGATCAATTTCGCAAGAGTAAGCTTTTCGTCTTAGTTTACGCGCTGCTAGAGATGCACTGAACAGTCCACCGAAAGGTTCCCATATAACATCGTTTTTATCACTTGACGCTTCAATAATAACGCTCATTAAATCAAGAGGCTTCTGATTAAGATGTAGTGCTTTTCCCGAAGGAATCTTAACTCTCTCATCGCCCCGTAGAGCTTGCCGATCCCAAACATTTGTAAAACCATGAGGGCATCTGAATTTGGAGCGCATCTTACTCCATTCTTGCCCTGTTAAAGATTGATTCCCATCCAAAGAAAAATAAGGTCTTCCTTCTGGACTACCATGCTCATTTGCATAGTTCACTAACCTCTCAAACATCTCTGGAGGAGGGAAATACCATAAGTGTCCTTGATCGAAATACTTCCTAGTTGCAGCATTAGCTACACCACAAGCATCGTTTGCTCGTCGTAGTCGTAATCCAGAACGTTTCCACTCTTCTAGCAACCATACTTTCAACGTCAGTTCGTTGACTTTAACTTCTCTTACATATTGAACACACACTTCTGTAACTACAGGAAATCTACGAATTTTTTCTGTATTAACATTCCCTGCGATATGACCTTTTCCTTTGTTCCAAATATTACAATTAACATAACGCCAACCGTACTTTTCTAAAAGTGGATGTACAACAGCCCAGCCAATTTCTGAATTCCAAAACCAAAGTGTTGTGCATGGTATGGCTGCTTTTGACCATGCTTCAATATGAGGTTCATACCAATTAGGTAAATCAATATGATCTGAAGTATCTCCTTCAAAACCAAGAACACCGTAAGCCCCATCTGAAACGATGACCGTAGGCTGCTCCCAATTGTTATAGTGTTCGAGACTATCGCCTAGATATAGAGCAACGCTTTCATCATTCCACACAGAAAAATTTAAGTTGGTGTTGAGATTGACTACTTTACCACGACCAACTGTGCTGGTAGCCTTGCGTTTTAAGGTGTTGGGGGAACTCGGTTCTGGGTTAGATAGACTCATTTATTGGTTACATAGCTCTCAAACTTGAGTACGTGTTATTTTATCCTAAATGTCTGATTGACAGAGCTGCTTAACAAATGTGCATTTGTAAAATACTTGCTAAACTTGTTTAGACATATTTAAACTGTTAACCTGCACTACTGTACTATAAATCATGGAACTTCACGCATACACTAAGACAATTTCTGACCTATTTTCCGTCAAGAAAAAATATATTGTCCCAAGATTTCAAAGAGAATACTCATGGACAAAAGAAGAAGTTTCTGAATTATGGGATGATATTATTTCAAATGTTTCTATTAATGATGATCAGAATTTTACCCATGAGGAGTATTTTATTGGCTCACTTGTTCTTGTAGGAGATGATCAATCTCTATCACTGCAAATTGTTGATGGTCAACAACGCCTTACAACACTTACTATATTGTTATCTGCTCTTTGTCAAAGATTTAAAGATATTGGAAGAGACCTTTTAGCTAAAGGAATATATGATAACTATATTTCTGGTAAGAATGATGAAGGTGAAGAATATTTCAAATTAGAGAATGAATCACCTAAGCCATTTTTTCAAACAACAATTCAATACATCGATAAGGAAAAACATACGCCATCTTCGGAAGAAGAAAAAACTCTTCTGTCTGCATATAATGATATATATACGTATACATCTAGAGAAAGTTTAAAAGAAAAATTTAAGTTCAATGAATTGGATGATGAATTATACGAAAAAATTCTTAAAGTTGTTAGAGAACAAGTCGTTAATTATTTAAAGATAATATATATTACTGTAGCTGAAGAAAATGAAGCCTATACAATATTTGAAATTTTAAATGCGCGAGGAAAGAATTTAAGCTTTGTTGATTTAATAAAAAATAAAGTCTTTAAGGAACTTGATAAAAAACATCCCGATGATTTTGCAAAAACAAAGTGGAAAGAGTTGAAAAAAGTAATAGGTTCGAGAGATGGTGTAGGGAATTTAGAGACATTTATTAGACACTGGTGGATAGCTCGATACGCTTATGTCAGTAAAGAAAAGGTTTATAAATCTTTTGAAAAAAACTGGAGTAGTGATGAAATAGAAGCTAAAAAATTTTTAAATGATCTTGTGCATGATGCAAAATTATATGTTAAGCTAGCTTCCCCTGTAGTTGAAGATTTCAAACAGATGGAAGAAAAAGATTTATATCGGTCTTTGCTTGCTTTAAAAATATTCAATGTTAGCCAACAGAGACCTTTTATTTTAAGTCTTTTCAAGGTTAGAGAAAAGAAGCTTATAAGCTTAAATGAAATGAAAGATATTGTTTCTTTTCTTGAAAAATTTCACTTCTTTTTCAATGCTGTTTCCTCTATGAGACCATCGGGTATTGAGGGAAGTTATTCTAAAGCATCCAGAGAATTATTTGCTGCACAAGACAAAAATTCAGCAAAAAAAGTTATAGATAATTTAAAGGCTAATTTAGTAAGCAGATTACCAGATCAGAATACTTTTATAGAAAAATTTTCTAAGTTAAGATATATCAAAGATTATACTAAAGACAAAAAACTTATTCAATATATTTTTAGTTATATTGAATCTATCAAGCAGACAACTAGCGAATTCAAACCTGATAGTATAACTCTAGAGCATATACTTTCTCAATCATCTGGCTCAGAAAATTATATAGGTAGTATAGGAAATTTGTTGCCCTTGGGTGAGGAATTAAATGGAAAATGTGCTAATAAGCCACTAGTTAGTAAAATAAAAATATATAAGGATTCAAATTTTGAACTAACACAAGAATTTGCGAAAGAAGAAATTAAAGATTGGGGTGAAAAAGAAATTAAAGATAGAACAAATTCTTTAGCTCAATATTGCTATGATTTTGTCTGGAAAATAGATAAATAATCTTTTGGAGATATTCTCATTAAAACTAAGCCATAACCCTGACTATAACCTGAGCTAAAGATATGTAACCCAACATGAAAAAACCTACTCCTTAATAACCATAGATATGTGAATAGGGGCTTACAGATGTACATCCCTAAAACTGATTAATTCATTGTAAAAATTGTGGCTAATATTACCACAAATATACGATTTGTCACATTTAATTTAACGCTTAACTAAAGATAAATCAGGTGTCAGCCTTTGCAAAACTTGCTTCAACACCATCACTGTCCAATCTATATCAGCTTGCGTGGTATCACGCCCCAATGTAATGCGAATTCCGCCCAAAGCAGCTTTTTCGGAATAACCCATTGCTAACAATATCGGGCTAGGGCTAAGTTTACCACTGTGACAGGCAGCACCAGCACTGATACCGATACCTGCAAGGTTTAGCTGTCGTACCAAGGTTTTACCGCTCAATTTTTTTCCATCGGCGTTTTCTAGGCACATACTGACGTGGTGAGGTAAACGATCGCAGCCATCCCCTGTAGCAATTAAACCCGGAATCTCAGCTAATTGGGCAAAAGCGCGATCGCGTAACTCAATCAATCGTGGTGTTTCTGTAGCTAATTCTTGCGCTGCTAATTCTGCTGCTACACCAAATCCGGCAATTATCGGTACTGCTTGGGTACCAGAACGCAGTCCCATTTCTTGTCCACCACCACTAATTAAGGGCAATAATTCTACACCAGGACGCACGTACAACGCCCCTGCACCTTGGGGGCCATATATTTTATGACTAGAAATGCTCAGTAAATCTACGGGGAGTTGTTGCACATCTATGGGTAAGCGTCCCACAGCTTGTACTGCATCTGTGTGGAACAAAGCCCCATGCAATCGCACAATCTTACCCAATTCTGCGATCGGTTGCACAGTCCCTACTTCACTTTGTCCATAAATTATAGAAACTAAGACTGTGTTATTTCGCAACGCCGCCTTTAAATCTAAGGGATTGACTCTACCTTTAACATCTACAGATAAGCGCGTAACTTCCCAACCCCACATTTCTAGCGATCGCACTGTCTCGGAAATTGCAGAATGCTCAACGCTGGAAATAATTAGATGTTGAGGAACAGCATACAACCGAGCCACACCCATAATTGCCAAATTATCAGCCTCAGTGCCACCAGAGGTAAAAACGATCGATTCAGGGGTAGCGGCGTTAATTAAACCAGCAACTTGGACTCTGGCTTGTTCTACAACCGTTGCCGCCCGTTGTCCCCACTCATGTAAGCTGGAAGGATTGCCCCACTGTTGAGTGAGGACTGTTTGCATAACTGCGATCGCTTCTTTTCGAGTGGGTGTAGTGGCGCTGTAATCTAGATAAATTTGCATATAACCGATAATGGTGAGAACACGTTGATAGTAGGCTGCTGATCTTGTCAGCATATACCGTTTGAGTCAACAAATCCTGAATAAAAATCTCTGTAATTCTGCGTCAAGCAGTGGATTTTTCTCTTGAAGAAAGAAAGCTATTTCTCTACTTAATTCAAAACACAAGATTTTGGGAATGATAAATATGTTCACTCCCAATCCACTTTTAACAGATTACAGTGCAATTTATCTCTAGACAAAGATATTTTTTATATATCTTTTTACTGATATTTTCCCTGGCTGGTTGTCAACGAGTCCAATCCTACAATCAGCGTCCAGCTTCTTTACCACAAGACCCGTTAGTTCAAGTTTACTTTAACCATTCTGAATCTTCAGAATACCAAGAACCTTACCGTCAGCAAACTCGCCTTGGGGATGATTTAGAAAAACAGATTGTCAATGCTATTTCGCACGCTAAATCTACAGTAGATGTCGCTGTGCAAGAATTACGTTTACCCAAAGTTGCTCAAGCATTGGTTGATAGACAAAAAGCTGGGGTAAAAGTCAGGATAATTTTAGAAAATATCTATAGCCGACCTTGGAGTACTTTAACATCTACTGAAGTAGGTAAGTTAGATAAAAGAGAACAGGAACGCTACAACGAATTTCGCAAATTTATCGATATTAACCAAGATAATCAACTCAGTCCAGCAGAAATCAATCAAAGAGATGCCTTGATAATTTTGCATAATGCCAAAATTCCCTGGATAGACGATCGAGCCGATGGTTCAGCGGGTAGCAGTTTGATGCATCACAAATTTGTGATTGTGGACAATCGCATTGTAATTATCACTTCGGCCAATTTTACTTTAAGTGATACTTCTGGCGATTTCACAAATTCCAGCAGTTTAGGCAATGCCAATAATTTATTGCAGATTGACAGCCCAGAATTAGCATCTTTATTTACACAAGAGTTTAACATCTTATGGGGAGATGGGCCGGGAGGTCAGCCAGATAGTAGATTTGGTTTAAAAAAGCCGATGCGTTTACCTAAACAAATAACTTTAGGAACAAGCCAAATTACTGTACAATTTTCGCCTACTTCTCCAACTCAACCTTGGAGTAACAGTAGTAATGGTTTAATTGGTAAAACTTTAGATTCAGCAACCAAATCTATTGATATGGCGTTATTTGTTTTTTCCGAACAGCGTCTTGCGAATATTTTAGAAAAACGCCATGAACAAAGTGTGCAAATTCGCGCTTTAATTGAACCACAATTTGCTTATCGTCCTTACAGCGAAGCATTAGATATGATGGGGGTTGCTCTTAGTAACAAATGTAAATATGAAGTTGACAATCATCCTTGGTCAAATCCAATTACTAGCGTAGGTGTACCTATGTTACCCAAAGGTGATTTATTGCATCACAAATTTGGTGTTATTGATAGTCAAACAGTAATTACAGGTTCTCATAATTGGTCAGATGCTGCTAATAGTGGTAACGATGAGACACTTGTAGTGATTGAAAATCCGATAGTTGCTGCCCATTATGTGCGAGAATTTGCTCGTCTTTATGCCAGAGTTAAACCCGGCTTACCACCAGCAATTCAAGAAAAAATTAAATTAGAACAAACACGGTGTCCCCAGATAAAAACTTCTTCATCAACTGAACTACAAGCCATTCAAAAAGTAAATATTAACACTGCAAGTTTAGAAGAATTAACAACTCTCCCTGCCGTGGGTAAAAAGTTAGCACAGCGAATAATTATTAGTCGTCAACAGCAAAAATTTACATCTTTACAAGACTTAGAACGAGTTCCAGGGGTGAGTGCTAAGATGTTGGGAAAATGGGGCGATCAGATCACTTGGTAAAGCGCACAGCATTTTTTATTAGCCCACGGAGGTGGGCTTTGTTTGTGTAGCCGCGAATTTTATTCGCCAGAGCTGTAAGATTACAGAAATGTGATATTTAAATGCGATCGCTAGCTAAATCAACCAAACTGCGGAAATGCCCATTCTGAGAAAATCGTTCTGCTATTATTTGTTGATAAACTGTCTCATAGCCATCAGTCATGTGCTCAACGCTGAAAAGGTTTTCGACATACTGACGACAGGCATAGCGGTCTAACTCTATGACGCGATCGATGGCACTGATACACTCTTGAATATTATTGCAGAGGAAACCCGTCTTACCCTGGGAAATTACCTCTTCAGTAGACCCCAATTTCATTGCAATCACTGGCGTACCTGAAGCCATTGACTCAATCATCACCAATCCAAAGGGTTCTCGCCAAGTAATCGGGAACAGAGTTGCTACTGCACCTCCCATCAGGGCATTTTTTTGAACATGGTTGGCTTCACCCAGATATTCAATTTGCTCCCCGTCAATGTGTGGTTTAATTTCCTTCTCAAAGTATTCCACATCAACGGCATCTATTTTACCTGCCATTTTCAAATGCCAACCAGCAAGTTTTGCAATTTCTATCGCTAAATGCGCTCCCTTCTCTGGAGACATCCGACCTAAAAAAGCTAAGTAAGGAGGTTCTTCTGGTTGGGAGTGAAACTCATAACTGCTGACATCAATCCCGTTGTAAACCGTCGCTATCGAGTTCAACCCTAACCTTGGTTCTCGTTGTGAATTGGAAATATTGACGTAGGGTTGTTTTTTACCAAAACTAAACATCTTTTCGTTGTCAGGGGTAAAAATACCATGCAACGTGTGAACCGTAGGAGTTTTTACCAGATTTGCGTAAGCCAGCGCCCCATGCCCGATATGGGAGTGAATAATATCAAACTCTCCTGCACGTTCATACACCGAAGCTATATTCAGCATCTCGTAAATGCCGTAATCTTTGATACTAGGATCGAGTCTGAGGGCACGGGGATGAACTGACGTTAGTTTTGCCAGACTAATAGAATCTCCCGATGCAAATAAAGTTACATCATGTCCGCGTCGGACTAATTCATCGGTCAGTAACCCTACTACTAACTCTATACCCCCATAAGCTGGAGGCGGAACTCTTTCCCATAGTGGAGCTACTTGAGCAATTCTCATCACAAACCTCCTAAAAAATAAAACTTGAATTAGAAGTTTTTTATTTCTGTTGTTTTAGTGCTTGTAATTGATTCACTTTGGCATCAGAAAGTAACTTCAGATACTAAACCTATTAACAATTTCCTTTAAATCTTACGCTGTACCTTCTATGTTGTTTGTCTATCCTAGTACGGAAATTACCCACTCCTAAAGAGGTAACTATATTCTATATTATTAATTTTTATGTGATTGAGTGCAATTTTAAATAGAGATTTCTTGAGAAATATAAACTTGATAGAATCGTCAAAAACTACCATTTAATCGTGATATTGGGTCAAATAGCTCTATTTATGCCTGTCAATCATCTGATTTTAAAATGTTAACTAAAGAATAAAGTGCGTAGACACTCTTTGGGCGGCTTTCCGCACTCTAAAGGATAATCTCTAGTCGTTAAAAAGGTAAATTCTCGTAAAGTAGGTAGTTTGAAATCAGAAGCGGCAATTTTTATTATAAGTTCTATCCTAGTTCTTAAAAGTAACAATTAACTTAACTTTTAACGTTGTATGGAAAAGCCCACAAAAACCTAACCCCTAACCGTTCTGGTGATTGTGACTTGTTGAAAGCTGCCCAATTTTATTGCTTGATTTCGGGGGTTATTTTTCGTCTTTTTACATAAATTTAGGGGCTTGTATCCCTTTTTTAAATTCGAGCGTTCTCGTAGAGAAGCAAGGGTCAGATTGAGATGATTCATAAAATCTCTGCTTTCCTCTCTGCGTTCTCTGTGCCACCCTGCGGGAAGCCGCAAAGCGTCTACTGCGGTTCGATAAATCACCTTTAAACTGCAATTGACTTATTGCATCAAATATGATATTTTGTATTGCTATCGATAACATATATAAACGTGAATATCTCTCCATCTCTCAAAAAACCGCGTGTCTCATGGCAGGCGGTTTTCTCAGTGCTAATGTTTGTGTTCATGTACCTGCCCATATTGGTACTTGGCTTTTATAGCTTCAATCAGTCGCCCTACAGTGCAACTTGGCAAGGATTCACTCTTGATTGGTATCGCAAGTTATTCAGTGACGATCGCATTTTATCGGCTTTGCAAAACAGTATGATAGTTGCTAGTTGTGCCGTGGCAATTTCAGCAGTGCTGGGAACCTTGATGGCGGTTGGGTTGGCGCGTTACGAATTTCCTGGTAAGAAATTGTATCGGGGTATTGCTTACCTACCATTGATTATTCCTGATATTGCGATCGCAGTGGCTACCCTAGTATGTCTAGCGGCCTTTGCAATACCTTTGAGTTTGTGGACGATAGTTGCAGCCCATATAGTGTTTTGTCTCGCCTACGTCGGACTTGTAGTTGCTTCCCGACTGACTAATTTAGACCCTCACTTAGAAGAAGCAGCACTAGATTTAGGTGCTACACCAACCCAAGCTTTCATCAAAGTATTGCTACCTCAATTAATGCCTGGGATTGTAGCTGGTTGTCTCTTGGCTTTTGTCCTCAGCTTAGATGATTTTCTCATTGCCAGTTTTACAGCTGGTAGCGGTTCTAACACCCTGCCAATGGAAATTTTTAGCCGCATTAGGGCCGGAGTTAAACCTGATATTAATGCACTGAGTGTGATGCTGATTTCAGTATCTGCGATCGTTGCGCTTGTAGCTGAATTAATTCGCGCTTCTGGAGAGAATAAAACTTTCAAATAAGATTTCTAATTTGCAATAAAAGTTATCGGTAGGTGATTTGGTTATTCATGAACTTTTTTGGATAGTGAACAACAGCTATATTAAAATGCCGGGTGTGTTACGGCAAGCCTAACGCCCTAATATTATGGCAATAGGCCGTACTTTCTGCTAACACAACGTCATAGTATAGATAAGTAAATAAATATAATTTATTCATCCTTATGCCCTGGTGTAAAAGATAGTTTTAAGCACATAAATAAACTTCCGTGTTCGCTTCTCTACATAACTGTTTTCAATTAGATAATATTGGGGCTAACTTTGGAGAAGATGCTATTTCCCCGTCATTATGCAAATCTGCCAAAATCCCAATTGCTCAAATCCATTCAACTCTGATAGCAATAGATTTTGCGTGAGTTGCGGACAAAGCAACTTTGGCAAACTTCTCAGAAACCGTTACCGCGTATTAAGACTCTTAGGTGAAGGTGGATTTAGTAGAACTTATGCTACAGAAGATGTAGACAGACTAAACGCCCCTTGCGTCATCAAGCAATTTTTCCCGCAGTTTCAGGGAACAGGACAACGCACTAAAGCAGCAGAATTTTTCAAAGAAGAGGCTTTTCGGTTGTATGAACTGGGAGAAAATCATACCCAAATTCCCAGATTACTAGCTTATTTTGAACAAGGTAGTAGCTTGTATCTCGTACAAGAATTTATTCAAGGAAAAACTCTTTTACAAGAAGTTCAGCAACAAATCTATGGTGAACAACAAATTTGGTCACTTTTAGCTGATTTATTGCCAGTTCTGGAATTTATTCATACCCATAACGTTATTCATCGAGATATCAAACCAGAAAATATTATCCGCCGTGCAAGTGATGAAAAACCCGTCTTAATTGACTTTGGCGGTGCTAAACAGGTAACACAAACCAGTATAGGAAGACAAGCTACGGTAATTTATACCCTTGGCTATGCCCCAACTGAACAAATGGCTGGATTTGCATGTCACGGCAGTGATTTGTATGCTTTGGGTGTAACTTGCGTGCGTCTTTTAACTCAATGTTTGCCTTTGCAGGATGCTTCTGGACAGATTAATGATCCTATTTATGATGCCATGAATGCTAAATGGATGTGGCATGAACGGTTACAGAAAAAAGGTATTACTATCAGTGACGACTTAGGGAAAATTTTAGATAAATTACTCAAACATCTACCGAGTGAAAGATATCAAACAGCAGTAGAAGTCATCAACGATTTAAAGTTTGCCACATCGAACATTGAACCTGTTGCCCTAAAAATTGTTTCGATGTCTCAACCTATATTACCGCTGCCACCACAAAAAGTAATCCTACCATTACCCCCGTTAGAAACCTTTGAATTTGACGTAGTGACAGTAGACACAGGTGGTAGAGAAGTAAACCGCATGAACTGTAATGCAAACTTTTTTGCCGAAGAATTGAGTAAGTCTGTCACATTAGAAATGGTATCGATTCCTGGCGGTACTTATATGATGGGTTCACCAGAGTTTGAAGGAGATGCTGACGAACGTCCTCGACATCAAGTTACCGTCGAACCATTTTTTATGGGGAAATTTCCCGTAACTCAAGCACAGTGGAGAGTAGTCGCAGCTTTACCCAAAGTCAAGCAAGCTTTAAATCCCCATCCATCGAAATTTAAAGGTCTAGATAGACCAGTAGAAAATGTATCTTGGTATGAGGCTGTAGAATTCTGTCTCAGACTTTCAGAAAAAACTGGACGCGACTATCGTTTACCGAGTGAAGCTGAATGGGAATATGCTTGTCGGGCTGGAACTACAACCTCTTTCCACTTTGGCGAAACGATTACCCCTGAGTTAGTCAGCTGCACTATGGAACCAAAAAGCAAATTCCGTAAAGAAACAACAAACGTCGGTAGTTTTGAAGTCGCCAACGCCTTTGGATTGTATGATATGCACGGGTTAGTTTGGGAATGGTGTGCTGATTCGTGGCACAACAATTACAACGACGCACCCTTAGATGCAACAGTTTGGGAAGTTGGCGGTGATATACATCGCCGGGTACTACGCGGTGGTTCTTGGAGTTTCAGTGCAGAACTTTGTCGCAGCGCCAGTCGTAGCTGGAATGAGTCAGACGGTGGACTGAGGATTTGTGGCTTTAGAGTCGTATTTTCCGTAGAGGAGATTATTTAGTAATTTAATTCCGAGGCTGTATAAATTATGAACGACAGAATTGAGAAAGGTGACATAGTATTTATAAATAAAATTGGAAAGTATCACAAGCAAGTGGGTGAAGTCAGTGAGATTGATTACAATCTTTTCTTTGTCAAAATAGTCATAGTAAAGTTAGGTAATCAAGAAGCAAACTTTGAAGAAAAAGATTTACAATTACAAACTAAAAAGCCGAGCCTGCAAGAAATAATTGTATCAGTAGACAAAATTTTAGCACAAGTTACTCAGATTCCCCACTTGCCGACACAAGAGAAAGTAGAGTTACCCAACCGTCTGAAATATCTGAAATTAGATATTCCTAAACTAGATAAACAATTGATTCAAAAAAACTTCGACAGTATAGATAAAATACTCGCAGCAACAAGAGAAGTAGACTCTTCAGCAAGCTTTTGGCAGGAAATAGATCCTAATTTGGAGAAAATAAGCTGGTGGATTAGAACAAGTCTGTGAACTAAGAAGTAAGAGGATGTTTGAAAAGTATTTGGCTGTGATTTTAGGCACTTTTATCCCCCCTAACCCACGCCAGTCGCTCCACTTGGGGAGACCCCATCGCGCAGCGTCTCGTAGAGAAGACCGCACTGGCTCCCCTTAAAAAGGGGGGCAACCTCTCTCAAAGTCCCCCAATTTATCGGGGGATTTAGGGGGATCTAAAATGTTTTGATACCGACAAGAGGACTTTTCAAACAACCTCTAAATCGGCGAGAATAAATCAGCTTTCTCTGGTTCCCACCAAGAGTCTGGGAATGCCTATTGTCAGGCTATGCCTTCTGAATTTGCGGCAGAGTAGCATTCCAGCCAGAGTCTGGAAACGAGAATTTTCTCTCGTGTTTTGGCTGAAGTTGATACGCATGAGCATTGCTGTGCCTCTAGCAACGTATTTAAATCATTTTTGTATCATCATTAAACCGAAATTATATACAGCAGATTGCAACTTCTCTACGAGAGGCTACGCCAAGGTTAGGTACAGATAATCGTAGGGGCACAACATGTTCATTGGTGTCAACTTAAGGTGAAAGCCAGCCTATAACCAGCTTTTAGAGATTGTCTCGTTCCCTCGTTCCCAGTCTCTGACTGGGAATGCTGTCCTAGAGGCTCCGCCTCCCTTGCTGGCGGCAGAGCCGCCAGGAGCAGCATTTCCAGCCCAGAGGCTGGAAACGAGGTTTTAAAAGGGTTTTGGCTTAAGTTGACACCAATGCAACATGTTGTGCCCCTACCCGTGTACTTCATTTACCTGAAATACGCTGTAAGACACTACTGCAACTCTTAACCTAAACTTATAAATTAATTAAAGGTAAAACTTATCTTTGACCACTTCATAATTGTTAGATTGAAGGCTAAATAATTGGCATTGGATATAATTAAACGTAACTATATTTTTTTCATATTCTATCCTTAATGCCTTATACCTCATGCCCTACGGCTCATTTTGAGTAGCGATCTTTATTTGCACCCGCTTACTTAAATTTGTATTTGTAACTGTATGGCTTAAATTTTGTTATTAACTGGATCTTTACTTAATATTAACTTTGAAAAAGTTTTTTTTTAACTTCTGAGAGTAGCTTTTTAGCGATAAATTCTGATTTTATAGGTTAACAAATAACGTTTTATTCGATAAAATAAACTACGAAGATCATCAGAAGTATATATGCATTTTTCTCAGTTTGTAGGAATTCTTGGTTGTACCACAGCAGCTTTTATCTCAATAGCACCTATACAGGTAGAAGCTGCAACTTTTAAAGTGATATCTGGAGTCACCAGCATTGATCGTGACCACGAGGAGATTCTTAGTAGTATTGGGTTAAACTTGACAGGCAGTAATAATACAGTCGCACCAATTCCCAGCAATTATTTAGTTGGCTTCAACATCGACTCAGCCACCAACTTCACATTCAGTGACGAGGGCGGTTTTACTCCGCTCTCAGGTACAATCGAGCATACTGGTACTGTTACATTCAATGATAATATTAGTGTTGGCGACTTTTCAATTGGTTTTGCTCCAGGACGTACTGTCACAGGTGCCAGCGGACTTGTTTTAAGAGATACATTTTCTTTAAATACAATTTTGTTTGATTTGAGTACTCCGGGACTTGTGGCATTTGATGGCCAAAATTTAACCATCCCTGATGTGAAATTGTTGATTTCTCCAGAGTTTGCTGATATATTGCGCGATCCTGAATTGTCCGGTTTGTTTGCTGGAACTGCACGAATTGATGCTCAAGTTGCTGCCGTCCCTGAACCTGATAGTGTATTAGCAACTTTGGTAGCAGGTGCGGCTCTTTTGGCAACTAGATTTTATACTCAAAAAATCAAATGCACCTGATATTTTGAAGCATAACCAACCAAAAGTTCGCTCTACAACCCAATTATCAGGCAGTACAGTTCAGATAAGCCCTAAACCCTGATGTAGAGACGCGATTTATCGCGTCTTGAAAGACCAATTATTAAACTTCTAGGTTGCCATGTCTACTCCTTGATCAAAACTTCTCGTACCATCACACTGGCAATAACGAAACGTGCGCTGAAACCACCTTCCATCCTTCGGTAAACCGGTACCAAGTCTGGCTTTGTCGCCCGAAACGCTCTACACCATTGATAATCCGGCGAAATTCTAAAGTCAGTGTTGCGACATCTTTCCCAAAGGTTACAACCTTGAGATTCGAGATTTCTCGCTCTATTTTTGGGTTAGGTCGATTCTGGCGAAAGTTACGAACTTCATCGCCACCATAGAGGTTTTCTGTGATGCCAAACCGTACTACTTCGGGCGCATCCCAAAACAAGCTATCCATCACCTCCAAATTGTTATTAGAAAGGGCTTCTTCATACTTGAGGTACAAATCAGTTACTTCAGTTACAACAGTAGGGTCATTTATAGTAGTCATTATTGTTACCAATTTTTGATTTTATGGCTGATTATGCACTCTTTCAAATAGCCAGAGCTATTTTTCTTTTAAGCTCCTTCAGTACGTAGATTCAGACGAATCAGATCGCGGAAGGTGGAAATTTGCTGCATAAATAAAATTGAGCCTGTAATACAAATACTTGCACCAAAACCTTGTAGTACACCAATAATTGCAATGTACTGGATATTAATCGTACCGCTTAGGGCTAGCCACGTTAGAGCTAAAGACTGAAGCATCCCCAATATCTGGGCAACCAGCAAGATTTGATGACGATTCCAGCGATCGCCAATGATTCCACCTAGAGGAATCAATACAAGCGTGGGAATTTGGCTGGCAAAGCCCACTAGACCTAGTAACCAAGCGGAATCAGTGAGGCGATATACTAACCAACTAGTAGCCACTTGAGTCATTGACGGAATGGCACTAAGAAAAGCTATAAGCTTTGCCCTAACTGGTTAAGAGCCTGGAGGCTCTTAACCCATTCTCGGAGGCTCCGCCTCCAGTGGCTTGACCAGAGGCAGAGCCTCTTGGAATACATTCCCAGTCTGAAGACTGGGAACGAGGTGACACAAGCCTTTCGCCTTTTCTTAGTGCCATTCAGTCATTGACGTACCAATCAGAGAAATTGCCTGACCTGTGTAGTACAGGCGAAAATTTCTAGAACTAAAAGCACGCAGCATGACCTGTGATTTTTTTGATGCTTCCATATATCACCCCTGAGTAGTTCCCAGTTCTTAACCGTGAATAAAAAAGTAGGCAGTCATGCTAAAGGCAACAATCATGACAAATTTCCGAATTAAGTGCGGTTCAAGTTTACGAGCATAATGGGCGCTTAAGTAACCACCAAGAGAGCCACCGACTGCCATCAAAATAGCTTGGTGCCAAGCAATTACACCTGCAAAAATAAATGGAATAATCGCAATACCATTAATACAACTCCCTAAAAATGTTTTAAAAGCATTCATTTTGTGGATACTTTTGATACCTAAAAATGTCAGAGTTGCCAGCATTAAAATCCCTAAACCTGCGCCAAAGAAACCGCCATAGATTGCGATCGCAAGTTGAGCGAGTACCAAATTAAACCCCAGTACAGATTCCGGTGATGTATTCTGGTTTTGACGTTGCAACCACTTTTTGAACGGTTCGCCAAAGGTAAATACAACTGTTGCTAGCAGCAATAGATAGGGAATCAGCTTTTTAAAGACATCTGGCGATGTATACAACAAAGCTATGGAGCCAATCATGCCACCAACTAAACTGACACCACATAGAGCTAAAAAATCTCGCCGCTCGATGCCCAAATCTTGACGGTATGCTCCAGCACTGGCTAGGGAAGCCACCCAAATTGCAGTATTATTGGTGGCGTTAGCTGCGATCGGGGCGACACCCGTAAAGATGAGAGTTGGAAACGTGATAAAGCTTCCACCACCCGCTACAGCGTTTAATCCGCCTGCAATAAAAGCGGTACTAAACAACAGCAAGCTATGGATAAAGGTTAATGATGGCGGCATTATTTTGAGTTACTAATTATTAATCTAGAAATATCACTTGGAGAATGGGCAATCAAGTCAGCACCATGAGCTTTCAATTCCTCTTCAGTTCCATAGCCATAGGTAACACCAATTGAAGCGATGTGATGGCGCTTGGCTCCAATGATGTCATGTGAGCGATCGCCTACCATCACCACAGTAGAGGGTAAAAGTTTTTCTATTAATAAAATATGGTGAATTAAGTCGCCTTTTATGCTTCGACTTCCGTCAAGTTCACTACCATAAACACCATCAAAAAGCAACGATAAGCCAAAATATTCAATAACCTGCGTAGCATAAATATATGGTTTAGAAGTCGCAACAAAAGTTTTATAACCAGCAAAACGAATAGTTTTTAGGATTTCTGGAATCTGGGGATAAAGGAAGTTTTCAAATAATCCAATGGTGGCAAAGCGACGACGATACAGTGAAATGGCCTGTTCAATTACTGCGTCATCTAAGGTCTTGAGTAACTGCGAAAAGCTGTCTTTCAGTGGTGGGCCAATACACCAATGTAATTCATCAGCATCCGGTGGTTTGTAACCGAGTTCAGATAGAGCATATTGAATGCAGCCAGTGATACCAAGTTTAGGATCTGTCAAAGTCCCGTCTAAATCAAAAAGGATAGCGGAGTAAGGCATATCTTACTATTAATTCGTAGTTCGTAATTCGTAATTAAGAAAGTCAATTTTAATCGGGGTTTATAGGTCTATATCTCTAGCTTTATTTGGGATAATTGGTATTAGATAAAGCGCTGTCCAACGGATAAACAAAGGATGGATAACGTGGATGTGATGTCCCTTTTGGGCGATCTATCTTGACATTACTAATGGCTACAAGCTGATCTAGTTTGAACCAGAAGTCAGTACTATCCCTCATACCATCTGCTATTGCTCAATTTGAAATATGCAACACAGCTTTGCCCGGAAAACGCCTATCGAGTAGTTGTTGGGCTACATCAGCTATTTCTGTCCAAGAAGCTTCTAAATCAATGTGAGGATGTAACTCACCTGCTTCTACTAAACTCAAAAGCCGTTTTAGACCGACTGATGCTGATTCAAATCTCAATTCATCAAACAGACGTAAACCATACAAGCTCACGCTACCAGTCCCAAAAAATTGAGCCGCGTTGAATGTCACTTCAGATCCCCCAGATACTCCATACAGCACAGTTTTCCCATCCTGTGCGAGTAAGCCAAGGGCTACCCCCAAAGTCTTGCCACCTACTGACTCTACAATCAGATCATAGGGGCCGTAATCGCTGGCGGGTGAAAGGTCTTCGCCAATCACCACCGATTGCGCCCCTGCTTTTCTAACTAGAGTTTCATAGCCAGCTTGACGAATATGTGCCACAACTTGCGCTCCTGACAGTTGCGCCAATTGGATAGCGAAGTAACCAACGCCTCCTGATGCGCCTGTAACCAGAACTTTCCGACCCAAAAGTGAACCACCTTTTAATAGTGCATGGTATGCAGTTAAACCCGCTACAGGCAGTGTGGCAGCTTGAGCAAAAGATACTGATGACGGCACTACTGCTAAAGCGTTAGTAGGAACAGACACGAGTTCTGCCCAAGCACCGGCGCGGCGCAAGCCAACTACACGCGCCCCTTCGGGAGGCCCCGAACCATCGGCGGCGGGGATTTCCACTACACCTGCTAAGTCCCAACCAGGCTGCCAACCAGCCTCAGCAGTGGTTGAACGTTTTATCTCTCCCCGATTCAGGGAAATTGCCGCTACCCGTACTAGAGATTCATCTGGGGCAGGCTTTGGTGCAATCACTTCACTCAGTGCCAAACGCCCTGGCACATTGGGATCAACAATCACAGCACGTATTTTGCTCATAAGGTTGCCCTAGCTTAGAGATTAATTTCTAGTTCGTTAGTTCGCAATGTACTACCTGCAATAAATAAGCTCGATAGATTAGCTATTTATTCTTAACTCCAAATCCCTGCAACTAGGTTAACAAAATTCCAAAAACAACGGTATCTTGATAGATTTACAGTATTTTGGTGTTCGTAAAAAGAAAATTATCACAGACAGCCAGAATAATCAAGCACCTTGTGAAAATATTTGTTTCAATTATTGCTGCATTGTAAGCTAGTCGCGTCAACCTCCTACCTTACTCTATGACCAGCCTTCTGGCGGGCATCTATGGATTTTGCTATCCAGTATGGGAAAATTCAAAATTAATAACTTTTATATCTTTTATCTGATAAAAATCAAGCGTTATTTCTGGATAAGTATTTTAACCATCACTGCATTATTAGTGGTTCTCAGTTGAGTGAGATACAAGAACCCCTCCCCCCTCTTCGAGAGGGGGCTATGACGTACCTTGTATGATTAGGAAAGGCTATATTAGTGGCTAATATACTAGTAAAAAGTCAGCAAGATACGTCATCAAATGTCCTATTTAAAACATATGAAATTAGCACTTTGGCAGTAAAAACTTTGGCCGATTTACCTCAGACACAGCTAGGTAAAACCAACTTCAATCAAGCATGTCTGCGGGAGGCAAACCTGAGTTATATCATGTCCGCATAATTAGTTATGATTCCCACAGTCAATTGCACCCCACACGCCAGTCGCTCATGGGGGAAACCCCCATCGCGCAGCGTCTCGTAGAGAAGACCGCGCTGGCTCCCCTTAATCCCCTCCCCGATGCTTTGGGGAGGGGTTGGGGTGTTAGGGACTTTTGCAAGAGGTCTAATCATTCAGCCACCCAAAAACTCAAGAATAGACATCTGGTGAAATTAATTATGCGTTATTTAGAACCCTTGTAGAGATGTAGCAGTGCTACATCTCTACATTATTTTTCATCAGCAGATGTCTAATAGCTAACGAACCGTTCCCCGCACGGCTTCAGTATCAATTGGTTTGATCAGGTAAACTAACAGCAGATTCCAAACAATTGCTGCAATCAAAGGTAGTTTGCGAATTAGCTTCACCAATTTCGGATTATAACTGCCCTCAATTTCTGCAATTTTCAAGTTGTAACCTGCACAGCGTTGCAGACGTGGGAAAAACTTAGGATGTTCGGTATTCAGCATCACAGGAAAAGCCCGTCCTGCGGTTTCATTGGTGTTGCGGACAACTTGGAGATCGAATTCTGTGGCATCAAGTCCTAGTGATTTGTAGAACCCGGAACGTTCATGAACTGTCAGGGTGTGGGTAGCAAATACTGATAGCAAGAAAAAGCGACTCCACAGCCTAGATTTCCAGTTGTTCCAGAGTTGCGGTTGAGAACGTAAAAGCGCCTTAAATATATCTCCGTGGCGGTTTTCATCCTGACACCAACTCTCAAAGTAGCGGAAGATGGGGTAAAACTGGTTTTCCGGGTGCTTTTCTAGATGCCTGAAAATAATAATGTAACGCCAGTAACCGATTTTTTCTGAGAGGTAAACGGTGTAAAGTACCCATTCAATCGGGAAAAATGTATAAGTGCGGGTTTTGGTAACAGTGCCTAAATCAAGGGAGAGTTTAAAATCAGCCATTGCTTTGTTGAGAAATCCAGCATGGCGGGCTTCATCACGCGCCATCAGTTGAAATATTTCCGCTAGCACTGGACTGCGATTTTTCAGCTTGCGGGATAATTCCTTGAATAGCAAGAAGCCGGAAAACTCAGAAATGCAAGAGCGTTCCAAATACTCTATAAACGCCTGTCTTGCTTCACCAGCAATGTGTTCCCAAGACTGCTCAAACGCTTCATCGCGAACAAAATGGTGGCGGTTGTAGTCTGTCCGCATTTCTGTCAACATCGCCTGCAACTCCGTTTCCTGGGCAGACAAATCCAGGTTGGCTGCGGTTTCAAAATCTGTAGTGTAAAACCGGGGGGTGAGTACAGTTTCTTTGCTGGGGGTTTTGATTTCTGGCTTGGGTAGGGTGTTAACCATGAGTAATGAGGCGATCGAATCAATAGTTCTATAACTATAAAGTTATGACAAATGCAATTATTTTGCTAGACCTATTTACAATCCTTCAGTAAAGTCGGAAATAAGCGATTTCCAATAAATAAATTATCCATCTTGTGGGGTGGACAGCGTTCGACTGAGCGCTCACGCCGAAGTCTTGCCCGCCCTGAATATGGGATGGGTGGAGCGGGTCGCACCGTTGGACAGTTACACAGGGGCAGAGATACTCCTAACTATTTATCCTATCTAAATTCCTGCCCCCTTCACCGCAGTAATTCCTCAACTTGATGTTGACTCCACAAAGTTCTGTATAAACCCTGTTGTTGTAAAAGTTCTAAGTGATTTCCGATCTGAATAATTTTTCCCTTTTCCATCACAAAAATTCGGTCAGCACCCGCCGCCGCTGATAATTGGTGCGTAATAAAAATTACTGTTTTACGTTCAGTACCACCGGAGAGATTTTTGAGGATTTGCGTAGCTGTTTGATTATCCACACTAGAGAGAGCATCATCCAAAATTAACACTGGAGCATTGACCAACATTGCTCGAGCCAAAGCAGTACGTTGCCGTTGACCGCCAGAAAGATTAATACCGCGTTCACCAACAATAGTTTCATATTGCTGGGGAAAATTGTGAATTTCTGATTCAATTTGGGCAAGTTTAGCAACAGATTCTACCTGCTGTTGTTCGCTAAGTGGATCGCCGTAGCGAATATTATTTTTGATTGTAGTGCTAAATAGAAAGCTATCTTGAGGAACGTAGGCGATCGCACCTCGTAAATCTGTCAAAGCGATCTTAGTAATATCTAGCCCATCTAAAAACAATTGTCCTGGTTCAATATCCAACAAGCGTGGTAAAGCATTGGCCAAAGTAGATTTACCCGAACCAATTGCCCCAACAATCGCTACAGTTTCTCCAGAAGCAATGGTAAAGTTAATATTTGCTAAAGCTGGAGTAGTGGAACCAGGATAATTGTAGGTGAGATTTTTAGCTGTCAGTTCGCCTTTAAGTTCAGCCACTGGTAGATGTATGGCATCGGCTGCATCTTTAATTTTTGGTGTAACAGAGAGAATAGATTCAAGCCTATCGATACTAACTTCACCGCGTTGGTAGGCAGTAATTGTGAATCCTAAAAGGGCAGTGGGGAAAACTAGACGCTCTACATAAATTAACAGTGCTAAAAAATCGCCAACCTGAAGTGTCCCAGAAGACATCCGTGCCGACCCTAGCCAGATGATTACCAGTGAACTGATATTAGCTAGCCCGCCAATTAGCGGAAACAGTGTATTGCGGATTTTTGCCAATTCCAGGTTAGCAGTCAATAGCTGGTGATTTTTCTTGGCAAAAGCTCGACGCTCGTTTGCTTCTTGGGCATAGATTTTAATTAAGGCAATACCACTGATATCCTCCTGGATGAGTTCGCTGATGTCAGAGAGTTGCTCTTGGACTTTTGCTTGTTGTTTGCGTAAGCGATCGCTAAACAGACTCACCAACAACAGCATAAAAGGGTACACTGCCAGAGCGGCTAGTGTGAGATCCACACTAATCGCCAGCATTACTGGCAGTGTCAGGGCGTAGGCAAACACCGTATTTGCCAAACTCAAGACCGCAAAACCCAATAACCGCTTGATATTGTCCACATCACTAGTAGCCCGACTAATCAAATCGCCAGCAGTATTACTGGCAAAATAAGCAGGCTCCAGCTTCAGTAAGTGTTCAAAAATCCGTTGTTTCAGGTCAAATTCCACCTGACGCCCCACCCCAAATAGCCAAATGCGTGATGCCATCCGCATTAGCCACATCGCCGAACTAAGCAAGACGATGATTACTACGTAATGTACTATTTGGTTCCAGCTGAAGGTTGTCGAGAGTTTGTCAACACCAGCACGAATCAACCAAGGGATATAAACGCCCAGTGCATTGACAGACAACAAAGCAAGAATGCCTAAGGAGGCCTCCCGCCAATGGGGTCGTAGGTAAGCACTGAGTTTAGCAATTCGTCGAGATTTTGCCATTAAAGCAATTTTGCAACTTTATCATCGTAGATTAACTGCTAGTCCAAGAAGGCAGCTATGAAAAGGGAATATGGCTTGTGAAATAAAAAAGGGGAATGGGGAAAGGGAAGGGTAAAAACCGTACTTCGTCCCGCGACACTAACGCCCGAAGTTAAGCGAAATAATCCTTATGTGATGTCTAAGGTAAAATTAGATACAGCTATGCTGTCCGACCTAATTCAACCCTTTACCCTTTACCCTTTACCCCTCTTGTTTGTTTTTATTACCGCTGAACACGCAAGAACCTGTAAACTTCAACGAGATAACTTTCCCAAGTTCTTGTTGTCAATTGCAACGTTTGTGCATCCGGTACAAAGTCTTCAAGCCGTAAACCGCGTGTGCGAATATCTTGAGGATTTCCTTGTAATAAATAGGGAGGCACTCTCAAATTATAAGAAAGAATCCGATCGCCCGTCATATCTGAGATGTTCGCTGTGGTGGTTTGTTGTCCTAATGCCACCAGTGTCCCAGATGTTCGTACAGCACTTGCCACAGATGTTTCACCTGTCATTGCTAGAGGTGCTCGATAAAGGAAATAGGCGACTGCTGGTGTACTTGCTAAGAGCAAAATCGTCAGTGCCCAACCGATCAAGTATCCTCCTGGTTTCTCTATCCCACCTCCTTTGATTTTCTGAGCGGCAATAATCATCAGTAAAACAGAGGCTCCTAGAGGCTTGAGTGGAAAAGATAGCATCCTCCACAACGACGCCACAGCAGGTTCATTGGGGTTAAGAAATGATAGGGCTACGATTACCAAGATAACGACTAAGATTAATCGCCCGACAAAACTTCCAGAGGGATAAAATCGCTGGAACAGAGAATAAACGATAGTGCCAATCAGCAGCCACAGCAGTACCCGGCTTAACAATAGAAACATAGACTAACTCTCAAATTTTCTGGTGCAGTGAGCCAGTGTGGTGGTAAGGCAGTCCTTTCTGGGGGAAACCTCAGAAAGGACTGCCTTACATGGTTTCCCTGCATAAAACAACTGGCGACTTCTTACTGATAGCGACGCCAGAAGCGTCACCCGTAAGGTCAGTCCAGAGGTTTCGGGAAATGGATTTATTTTATTGTCAAATTGTAATCGCACTGTTTGACTCAAAATACCTTAAACCTCACACCCAAAGACTACCGTCGTAGTGATTTTAGTGCAATTTTTTGACACTGCGTCTATTATTTATAATTTTCCAGAAGAGTAATATGGTACCGATAAACTAAATTAATTGAGTAATCCACTTAAAAGGAAAAACTATGTCGCCTGGAAAGCCTACAATTTTGGTAACGGGGGGAGCTGGATATATTGGTTCTCATACGGTGCTTGCTTTGAAGCAAGCGGGTTACAACGTTGTCATCCTTGATAATTTGGTTTATGGGCATCGCGATCTAGTAGAAAGGGTTTTACAGGTTGAACTAATAGTAGGGGACACAGGCGATCGCGCCTTACTCGATCACCTATTTAAAACCCACGATATTGCCGCTGTCATGCACTTTTCTGCTTATGCCTACGTAGGAGAGTCGGTGACTGATCCGGCCAAATATTACCGCAATAATGTCGTTGGTACTTTGACCTTGTTAGAAGCGATGCTGACGGCATCTGTAAAGAAATTTGTCTTTTCTTCTACCTGTGCTACTTACGGGATACCGGAATTCGTGCCCATTCCAGAAACTCATCCCCAAAATCCGATTAATCCCTATGGCGCGACAAAGCTAATGGTAGAGCGGATTATCTCTGATTTTAATGTTGCTTACGGTTTGCAATCAGTGCGTTTCCGCTATTTCAATGCTGCTGGTGCTAATCCCAATGGCTTACTGGGTGAGGATCACAACCCCGAAACCCATTTGATTCCCTTGGTGCTAATGACAGCTTTAGGCAAACGAGAATCTATCTCAATTTTCGGCACCGATTACCCCACGCCCGATGGTACTTGTATTCGCGATTATATTCATGTTAATGACTTAGCAGATGCCCATATTTTGGGATTGGAATATTTATTAAAAGGTGGCGATAGCGAAGTTTTTAATTTAGGTAATGGCAGCGGCTTCTCCGTCAGAGAAGTAATTGCAGCTGCCGAAGAGGTGACAGGAATTAGCATACCAGTAGAAGAGCGCGATCGCCGCCCTGGCGATCCTCCAATTCTCATTGGCACCAGCGAGAAAGTCAGAACAATCTTAGGCTGGCAACCTCAGTATCCATCCATCCAAGATATCGTCGCTCATGCGTGGCAGTGGCATCAAAAGCGACATAAGTAAGGGCATTGGGCATTGGGCATTGGGCATTGGGCATTGGGCATTGGGCATTACTTATTCTTTCTCCCCCTGCCCCCTGCTCCCCTGCCCCTCAGCTTCTTCCCTACTCCCCACCCCTCCTCATACTTTGCAGTACGACAACTAAGATGCCAATAAATCCGAGAATGGGGAGTGCGATCGCCCAAGTTGGTAATTGTTGAGATTGACCCTCTACTAAATCCCCATTGACATCTCGCAGGTTTCGTGTATTCTGTGTAGATCCGCCTCCTGCCACAGTCACTTCAAATTTGAACTCAAAGGGTTTGAATCTTGCCCCAGAGACAGGTTTACCATTTAGTTGCAACTCATAAATACCTGGCTTGGGAAAGATAACTTCTGCACCTGGGATGCCTTGATAGCGTTCAGCTGCCACAGGTTGTAACTGTGGTTCTAACAGCGGTGGCTCTCCAACGGCATAAGGTTCGGCATAAACAGCCAACTGACAATTACACTGTGACAACGGAATCACCTTTCCACCTCTGCGGGTAAGTGCAAACCAGGCTTGGCTTGCTTCTCCAGCACGGGGATTATCATTTGGTTCAATGTGGAGGGTGCCGCCAACATCTGAGGCTACTTCTACCTTATGAGCAAAAGCAGGGTAAAGATTAGTTATTGATATAACTAAGCAACTCAGGAATAATAAATACTTTATTGTTCCTTGATTCTTCCAGAAAATACCTTTGAGGGGGTAACGCCTCTGTTTTTGACTCGTTAGAATAGAGCCAGAAAATAAGGGTGATTTACCGCGATTTGGTTGGGGGAACATAAAACTTTTCTACGGCTAACTTTGACCAAAAAAAGCGCGATCGCACTAGCAAGACACTGAGAGTAACAATTACCATCAGTACTGCCGCTAATTTATTTCCCCAAGTTGATTGCAAGGAACCCAGGTAATGGGAACCAATCAACACAGTATGAATGGCGCTCAAGAGCAAGGCTGGCACACCCAATAGATGAATCTGTCGCCAACGCTTGCCCAAAGATTTTTGCAACGATTCCCAACTCGTAAAAGCGGCGGGGGACATTAATACCAATGCTACAGCACCCGCAGCCATACCCCACTGAAATTCTGGCGGCAGAAAAGAAAAGGCAGCAAAATTCCATTGCAATGAGTGTTCTATCATGTGGAAGGTGTGAACCACAGAAAGCACAAAAGATCCCACTCCCAAGCCCCGACGGTAACGCAGTGGTGAAGCCCACAAGCCACTAATCGGACGCGCAATTAACGCCAAAATTAAGCAGATTAAGGCGGCGTGTCCGGTATAATCTACCATTGTGTCACCAGTTCGCAGCAAGGTGATGACGCCAATGGTGAGTGTTACCCAACCACCTAAGCGAAACAACTGACTGCGTTTGTCTTTACTTACCAACGATGTGGAAACGCCTACACCTAGCATCGTGGGCAAGGTTCCCAAGCCAAAAGCCAGCATAGTAGCTGTACCCATCCATAAATTGCCAGTTTCAGCAGCTTTAATTTGGGCAGCATACAGGAAACCACAGGGCATTAAACCCCAAGTCATCCCCAAAAGCATTGGTGTCCACCATTTGGTTTTGAAGGAAAGCTTAACCATTCCGGTACTGAGGCGATCGTGTAAACTACCTTGCAATAATGGGTGTAACACGGGAATGCGCGGCAGTAAATCGGGTTTTACTTGTCCTAAGCCAAACCAAATCAGCATTACACCAGTCACAATTGCCATCCAGCGCCGGAAGTCGCTGCCAACACCCGCTAGCTGTCCACCTTGCAGCAATACCGAACCTAGCGCCCCAATGCCAGCACCGACTAGAGCATAGCTCAACATCCGCCCCAAATTTAGCAGGATATGAAATTTTAATTGCTGTTGCCAAGTGTCGGACTTTTCTAAGGTTGATGTCCGTCCCAAGGAGACTGTTTGTGGGCTTTTCGGCTGATGAGACAGAGAAAATGCCACTGTTAGAGGGCCACACATCCCAAAGCAGTGTCCAAAACTCCCCAGGAACCCCAGGATTGCGATCAGCAACAAATCTACCATAAAAAAAGTCCTGAGTTCTGAGTCATGAGTCCTGAGTGTCAGAATAAAGATTTTGAAGAAGTAATTAAGAAATTCTTTTCTCTTCTTCTTTGCTCAGTACTCAACACTCCTCTAGTGGGGCACTGTACGTGAAGTTGCGATCGCTGTCAAAAGACAAAGCGTCAAACTTGATATTTTCTCTAATAAAGAAAGCCTGGGTGTAAAACTCAATACACACAAGCTTCTGAGAGCCACTGCTGCCCATCCTTCTGGCGCGGATCAGGCTTTTTTGCTTTTTGCATATACGATACATTTTTCTTAACAGAAAAAAACGCGGGATTGAAACTCGTATGCAGTTAGGGATTCGTATTACTAATAATACGCCCACAGTAGTCCGCTTTAGCTTTTTTGTTACTATAATTCCCCAACTTGTAAAAGCTAACAATCAAGTATGTTTGCAGAGATATTTCTCCAGAACCATCACCAAAAGACCGTTATTATCTGATTTTCCACTCATTCTGCCAGGAGAAAATATTACCTTCTTTCCATACACCTTATTTTTTTGGTGCAAGCGGAACCAGTTTACTCTTAAGATTGATGCCGGAGATGGGGGTTATTGTATTTTTAAAGCTCTTAAAGTGGGTGTCTATCAAATTCGGCTTACCTATAATAACAAAGAAGCAATAGCAGAGATATATGACCGATAAACTATGAATACTAACTTAATATAGGAATCATATTTGATTTCTGAAAAAATCTCGGTAGTCTTGTAGTGGACTGTCTAGGCTTTAATGTGACAAAAAAATTGCTTTGTTGGGTGGAGGCTTTGCGTAACCTAACATCCTTCTCATCAGTTGGGTTGCGCTCCGCTCCACCCAACCTACGTCTAATGCACTATTTTGCCTAGACAGTCCACTACGTGCATTTCAAAAATCAAATACTAGTCCTATAGAAGGTATTTGGATGGGGATAGTGTCTACACCTCAAGTAGAGTTTCGCTGAGATCGGTAAAGAGACTGACGATCGCTCTGGTCTGGATATGTCTGCAAATAATCGCGTATCCAAATACAAGCAGAGTGTAGTCATTACAATTATCAAAAGTTTTTTCCAAGAGAGAACGCCACTATTTGGTAACTTGAGATACAGTTTTTTGCTAAAATATCTTAACCATTAGACTGGGATAAATTAATTTTACTTATAAAAAACCGTAAAAAAATAATACGAAATAATCTTTTTTGAGATATTTTATGTTTTTATTTCCTAAGAATTACTACTAGCGATCGCTACATTGATAATGTTGTACCGAAAGCCTATAAACAAGTTGCAAAAATTCATTCAAAAACAAAGTTATCTACATATAGGGGTTTTCTTGGCAACTCTCTTGAGCATCATATTGTTCAGTTGGGTAGCACTCTCGCAGCAACCAGTTACCCTCAATCTGTTAATGACTGCCCCTGATGCCGAACCTTGGAGACAGGGTTTAATTAGAGACTTCGAGGCTGAAAACCCAGGTATTCGGATTAACCTAGTTGAAGGGCCGAATGCCACAAATTTGCTCGAAGACCTGTATACCTCATCTTTTATCTTGGGTGAATCTCCTTACGACCTGATCAATATGGATGTGATCTGGACATCCAAGTTTGCTGCTGCTGGATGGTTGCTACCTTTAGGCGATCGCATTTCTAAAGACGAGTTGGCAGCATTTTCATCCCAGGATCTAGAAGGGGGACGTTATCAAGACAAGCTATACCGCATTCCAGTGCGTTCCGACGTGGGAATGCTCTACTACCGGGAAGATTTAATCAAACAAGCAGGGTTGAAACCGCCGGAAACCTTTGATGATTTGATCCGAATTTCCCAAGTTTTGCAGAAGAAAAACCAGGTAAATTGGGGCTATGTTTGGCAGGGTCGCCAATATGAAGGACTTGTGGCCATGTTTGCAGAAGTCCTGGGTGGTTTTGGTGGCTTCTGGGTTAATCCCGACACCCTCGAAGTTGGACTAGATCGACCAGAAACATTACAAGCCATTGAGTTTCTCCGTAGTACTATCAGCCAAGGCGTTTCTCCTCCTGGAGTCACAACCTATCAAGAAGAAGACACCCGGCGCTTGTTTCAAAGTGGTAAAGTAGCGTTTTTACGCAGTTGGCCCTATGCTTGGCCCTTAGCCCAGGCAGAAAATTCGCCAATCCGGGGCAAAATTGCGATTAAACCGATGGTTCATGCTCCTGGGAAGACGGGAGCGGCTTGTTTAGGAGGCTGGGGTTTAGGAATTGCTAAATCTTCTCAACATCCTGAAGAAGCTTGGAAAGCAATTCAGTATTTTACCAGTCGGGAAGCACAGCGCCGATTCATTTTCAGTGCCGGCTATGTGCCCAGTCGTCGGGAACTGTTTACAGACTCAGAGATTGTTGCTAAATACCCCCACTATCCGCAGTTATTGGAGGTCGTAGACAATGCAGTTTTACGTCCACCGATCGCCCAATATGCTCAGACATCAGATATTTTGCAGCGTTATCTCAGCGCCGCATTATCCGGTCGGATGAATTCGGAACGAGCAATGCAAGCTGCTGCTGCTGAAACGCGCCGACTGTTGGGGGCAGGGGAAGAGCAATTAAAAATTAAAAATTAAACAACTTGTGCTTTCTGCCTCCTCTTTGCCAATGCCCAATGACAAATGACAAATGACAAATGACAAATTTACATACACTAAAAAGTCGAGAACAACAGACAGCCTGGATTTTATTAACACCCGCATTGCTGCTACTGTTGTTTGTATTTGCCTACCCGATTTTACGAGCCTTTTGGTTAAGCGTATTTACTAAAAATTTGGGAACAGAGCTACAACCTGTATTCTCTGGTTTAGACAATTATGTGCGGATGGCGGGAGATGGTCGTTTCTGGCAGAGTTTGTGGGCGACAACCGTTTTCACAACAGCATCAGTAATCTCAGAACTACTGCTAGGACTGGGGATTGCTTTAGTTCTCAACCAAGCGTTTTTTGGGCGGGGCATAGTGCGTACAACCGCAATTATCCCTTGGGCTTTGCCTACCGCTTTGATTGGTCTGGCGTGGTCTTGGATTTTTAACGACCAGTTTGGGGTTGTGAACGATATTCTGCGGCGATTGGGGCTGATTGAGACTGGAATTAACTGGTTAGGAGAGCCAACGCTGGCGATGATCGCAGTGGTTTTTGCTGATGTTTGGAAAACTACGCCGTTTATCAGTATCCTGTTGCTAGCTGGGTTGCAGTCGATATCACAAGACCTTTATGAAGCTTACTCAGTCGATGGGGCAACTGCTTGGCAAAGCTTCCGCAATATTACCCTGCCATTACTGCTGCCACAAATCTTAATTGCAGTGCTATTTCGGTTTGCTCAAGCTTTCGGGATTTTCGACTTGATTGCTGTGATGACTGGGGGTGGCCCTGGTGGTGCTACGGAAGTGGTGTCATTGTACATTTACTCCACAGTGATGCGCTACTTAGATTTTGGTTATGGAGCAGCCCTGGTAGTGGTGACATTTTTAATATTAATTGCGGCGGTAGCGATCGCTAGTTTCTTCCTTAACAAATACCGTGCCAAAACATCAGGAGCCATTTAAGCCATGAGTGTAACTCCCCAAGCAGTTCCAACGACTCCAAAACGAACAGGGGGAAACAAGTTTTCTCTGAAAAAAATCTTGCTGGCCATCATAGTTGTATTAATAGTGCTATTTAGCCTAGCGCCAGCTTTATGGCAATTGCTGACCTCGTTTAAAGTGAATGAGGATATTGCCGCCGTTCCTACTGTCTATTTCCCCACACGATTCACCTTCAATCACTACATTGAGTTATTCACCCGTCGTCCATTTTGGCGCTATATCTTCAACAGTGCCTTTGTGTCGATTACTTCCACAGCTGTAGCTTTAGCGATCGGCGCACCTGCCGCTTATGCCCTCGCACGGTTACGCCCTTGGGGTGAAAAAGTTATCCTCGCCAGCATTTTAATTGTTACCTTATTTCCGGGAATTCTGTTGTTCTTAGGACTATTAGAAATTATCCAGGCGCTGAGATTGGGTAACAATTATCTGGCGCTGATTATACCCTATACTGCAATCAATTTGCCGCTAACAATTTTAGTACTTAAAAGCTTTTTCCAACAATTACCAAAAGATTTGGAAGATTCCGCTAGGGTCGATGGCTACAATACCTTTCAACTACTTTGGCAAATCGTTTTGCCTATGACCCTTCCCGCCTTAGTAACTACCGGAATCCTCACCTTTATTTTTGCTTGGAACGAGTTTATTTTCGCTCTCACGTTTATGACGCGTGAAGAGTTGAAGACAATTCCCGTTGCTGCGGCTCAGTTGGGTGGTGCGACAATATATGAAATTCCCTATGGCCCAATCGCTGCTGCAACTGTCATCGGGACATTACCCCTGATTTTATTAGTTTTGTTTTTCCAGCGCCGGATTGTCCAAGGTCTTACCGCTGGTGCTGTCAAAGGATAAAAATCAAAATGGCTAAACTCGAACTCAAAAACTTGAATAAAACCTACAATCCTAAAGTCATCCCTGTTAAAGACGTTAGCTTAACTGTAGATAACCATGAGTTTCTGACTTTACTTGGCCCTTCTGGCTGTGGCAAATCCACCGTTCTACGCATGATTGCGGGTCTTGAAGAACCGACTCGCGGTCAGATCGAGATTGGGGAGGTGGATGTCACCTATAAGCGAGCAAGCGATCGCAATATTGCAATGGTATTTCAAAGTTATGCACTCTATCCTCACATGACGGTGTACGAAAACCTCGCTTCTGGACTCAAGCTGAAAAAAGTACCACCTACAGAAATTAAACAGCGAGTGGCAGAAGTGGCAGAAGTTTTAGGATTAGCAGAGTTAATGAACCGCAAGCCTGGACAAATGTCTGGAGGTCAACGCCAGCGGGTTGCTGTTGGTCGTGCTTTGGTGCGTAATGCCGATGTCTACCTGCTGGATGAACCTTTAAGTAACCTGGATGCACTGCTGCGGGAACGAGTCCGAGCCGATATCAAGCAAATTTTTGCAGCCCAAAAAGTGCCAGTTGTCTACGTCACCCACGACCAAACCGAAGCGATGACGCTCTCCACGAAGGTTGCATTACTCAACGATGGCTATGTCCAGCAACTCGATCCGCCTGACCGCATCTATAATCATCCAGCTAATCTATTTGTGGCTGGATTTGTTGGTAGTCCGCAAATGAATTTGCTGACTCTACCTTGTAAGGGACAATACGCAATCCTGGGTAACTTCCAAGTGCTTCTTCCAGATATACCAACTGTACCACCGCAGATTGTTCTGGGAATCCGCCCAGAAGATGTTCGCATTGCTCAACCAGGTGATACCCAGACTATCCAAGGACGAGTGTTTTTAGTGGAAAATTTGGGTATGCACTATTTGATCAGTGTCAGAGTTGAGGGTTCACAAACCGGAGCGATTACGGTACGTGCTTTGTTGCCAACAGATCAAAATTGGAGTAATGAGGATATTACACTAGCATTACCCCCTGAAGATATTCACTGGTTTGATGTGCAATCTGGGCATGCTCTTGTTAAGAGACAAATGTTCGGTTAACGCAAGCAAGAGACGCGATGAATCGCCGTCTCTACAATAATAATCACTTATTGGGTGGCACTAATGACCTACGTAAGCAGTATGTGGATTTTACTGAGCCTTTCATTGAGACAGGAATTGAGATTCTGTTGAGGAATAATGGAGGCTAAACGATGAAAATCAGATTTGGTGTTCAACTTTCCCGCGCGGTATATGCTTATTCCCTCCAATTGGGGTAAAATTTACAGTATTTATTTACACAAAAGGAATTATGACTAACACCAAAATCATTGAATTGCAGTCTGACAACCAAGTCGATGACTTGAAGGAACTTTCCGACGAGGAATCAGCAGCAGTACTGGGAGGAGCCACAACTACAGTTACAGTTGGTAAAACAATTCTTACGGGTATTGGGAAGTATGTGAGACAAATTGAGATTTTGTCAGAAGCAGACCTTTAATGATGAGGAATAACAGGCGAACGAAGTTAGCCCGTTATCTAGAAGTCCAAGGGAAGAACCGTATTTGTCACCATTGAGCAATTCCAAAAATCCGATGAAATCATACTTTTCTTAGCTTTTTATTGAATTTTCGGAGTTGCTCAATGGCGGCGATCGCTTTAATAACCCAAACAGCAGCACTGAATGTATAAACACCTTACCAAGCAATATTAAACTTGGTAACAGGTTTATTTTCATAAAGAGCGATCATAGGGAACTGATGAATTGATCCGTCTTGAACAAGGCAAACACTAACACCTGTTGCCTGAATACTTCTGACATAACCCTCTTGTCCTCCCCAAGGTTGATTTGCGCTACCCTAAGTCAGAAAGCCAAGGATAAATCAGATGAGAAAATGGATTTGGCTGATGCTGTTGGTACTGATGACAGTTGCCGTGTTGGGTAGCAGAGGTAGCACGTTTTTTGAACAGCGTCCCTCATCGGCAATTGTTGAGCGCATTCCAGTGAAAACACCCCAACCACAACTAGAGTCAAAGGAAGTTGACAGTGCGCCGCAAGTGTCTACTGACAAGCTATTAACCCATATCCAAAAGTTGAATTTTCAGCGCTACACCACAAAAGAGCGATCGCTTACTCGTACTTATATTACAACTGAACTCACAAAATTAGGCTGGAAGCCCAAATTGGAAAAGTTCTCTGAGGGTGTGAATATTTTTGCCGAACGTCCAGGAACTAACAAAGCCGCTAAAGCAATTCTTGTAGCAGCGCATTACGACACTGTTGCCTCCTCCCCTGGTGCCGATGATAACGCCAGTGGTGTAGCTGTAGTGCTGGAAGTAGCCCGGTTGCTCGGTTCCCGTCCTACGCCACGGACGTTACAGCTAGCTTTTTTTGACCAAGAGGAAGCAGGACTTTTGGGTAGTCAGGCTTTTGTGAGTAAGACAGCACGCTTGCAAAATTTAGGCGGAGCGATCGTTATGGACATGGTAGGTTACGCTTGTTACACTGCTGGCTGTCAGAAATACCCTGCGGGATTGCCTGTTACGCCACCTAGCGACAAGGGCGACTTTTTGGCAGTAATCGGTGATACAGAACATTTGCCTTTCTTAAATGCCTTTCAAAACTCACAAAATACCCCCTCAACCGCCCTGAATAAACAAGAATCAAATCTGCCATCAGTTCTAACACTACCAATTCCTTTTAAAGGTTTACTGACACCAGACACCCTACGCAGCGATCATGCACCGTTTTGGTATCAGGGCGTGGCTGCTGTGCTGGTGACAGATACCGCAAATTTACGTACTCCACATTATCATAAACCTAGCGATGTTCCAGCGACTATCGAGCGATCGTTCTTCACCGGAGCAGCACAAATTGTAGTCAATACTACTACTGCCTTGTTAGAGAAAAACCAGGTTTTAGAAACTCAACCACCAAGCTAACTTATGAATTATCTTGACTAGCTTTTGGCTCAGGGAAAGTCAACGTCCAATTATTTTTATCATTGACCTGAGAATACAAACCTTGGAGAATGAGCCGCAGAGTTTTTCGAGTTCTAATAGGCTTCTTTACCAGATAAGTTCCTGGTTCAGCAAAGATATCATCAAAGTTTTGTTTATGACCAAATTGTTTTGAACAGTAACTGCCAGCACCTTTGACTGTTAACACAAAAAATGGAGATTGTTTGTATTCATTAGGAATCATAAATATTCCATATACATGGTGACGACCACGCCACGGCTGAACAATAACCTTAGTAGCGTGTACTTGAAATTTTGTAGTTTTTGATGCGATAAAAGCCTCGAAATTGCAATCAGAATCATTCACAGGCCAGCACAGTGTAATAATACTCATGGAGAGCAGCAAAATTAAAATATATGGGAGTCTGCGACGCATAAAGCCAAGAAAAATTGTTGATGCGGCTGGTAGAATTTGATGAGTAATGATAGTGCAGCTACAGTAGTAAGACTATTCACCTGCAACACCTCTGCAAAACGTTTTAAAGGGCAAAGACAAAACATTTTGCAGTCGGTTAAACTTTCCTGTCAAAAAAATTGCAGATTGTAGATGCGTAGTTTACCGCCGCAGGCATCGCTTCCTCTGTTCTAGTAGCTCCGTTACAGTATTAAACCTAGCTGAGAAACCATCAAGCTTTTGTGGCTGTTAACACTGATTTATGCTCAAATTTTTAGCTGTGATGAATTCTACAATTCGTTGCTTTTGATGATCTTTGTTCACATCAACAGATGTTTTGAACAAATCAGGGCGTAAGCGTAGCCCGTACTTCTCTACGAGACGCTGCGCGTAGCTTGCTTCCACCAAGGAAGTGGTACGACAAAGCTCAGTAACCGTCGTAGACATCGCTATCAAGTTCAGAAAAAATCTACTTTTATTTCTAGGGAATTAATGGGGTAGTCAAATACACAAATATCCGTTATATTCCCGTAAGTAACAATTGGTATAAAAGTTTATGGTAAGAATTTGGGGAAGTCTTAAGACAGTTGCGGGTTTCTTTGGCGTGATAGCACTTACACAGTTCGGGGCGAATACTTCGGCCATTGCTGCTGACACAGTTGTTGTACGTTTGGGTTTATTTACAGAATCCATCTCTCTTGCTGAGTTGCAAAAGGCTGCAAAAACTGGGGAATTGTCAGGGAGTTTACAGGCTTACACTAAAGGATTATCTGAAGAACAACGCCGCTTTTTCTTAGGGGCGCTGGGTATGAATATACCGATGAATGTTGTCACACTTGATAAGTTAATTAATACTCAGATTGGTACAACTATTCTCAATGATTTCGCTACAGCCTTAGCCCGAAAGGATAAAGCTGGGGTACAAGCACTGAGAGCAGGATTGGTATTAGGTTCTACTGCACCGGCGGGTCTTTCTATACTGAGTTTTATTGCTGCTTATCCCAGTAAAAACTTAGTAATTGATTTGCCAAAGGCTTTCGTTGTTGCAGAGAGTTTGAATACAGCTTTTTGGCGCACCCAGCAATTCATGTTAGCGATTGCTCCCCAACTCGATCCCATAACAGCACAGCCGAGAACACCGCAGATTGCTTTCCCTTTTGATCCCAGCCAACCAGGAAACGCTCAAGTAAAAATACTCAACTTGAGTCTGAATGACCAAAAGCGCGATCGTCAAATTCCAGTTGATATTTACTGGTCAACTGCTGCAACTCCCGACAAACCTGTGATTGTCTTTTCTCACGGCTTCGGGTCAGTCCGCACGGACTTGCGTTACCTAGCAGAACATTTAGCATCCCACGGTTATGTAGTAGCAGCTATAGAACATCCCGGTAGTAATCAGGCTAATACTAACTTAGCGTTACAAGGTAAAACCAGAGTTGTGAAGCCTCAAGAGTTTTTGTATCGCCCTCAAGATATTAGTTTTGTCCTCGACGAATTAGAAAAGCTTAACCAAACGGCTAATCATCCCCTGCAAGGGAAACTTGCAACTACGAACGTGATGGTTGTGGGTTATTCTTTTGGTGGTGGTACAGCTTTAGCACTTGCTGGAGCGGAGTTACAACTGGAACATCTCAAACAACGCTGCAAAAAGAACTTGGCTATCTTGAGTCTAGGAGAAGGTATGCAGTGTATCGCTGAAGAACTGCCAGAAAATACTTATCAACTACGAGATACTAGAATAAAACAGGCGATCGCTCTCAATCCTACAACTTCTCTGATTTTTGGCGAAACTGGGTTAACTAAGATACAAGTTCCTACCCTAGTGTTAGCAGGTTCCGCAGATAAAACCACCCCAGCTTTAACTGAACAGATTGTGGGATTTGATAAAATCCCATCCCCCAAATGGCTAGTTGGTATACTTGGGGGTACTCATCTGAGTGTGAAAGACCCCAGTACCACTTTGGATCAGATAGGACAACCGAATACACCGATTAGTGGCGGTGAAGTTGTCGGTGAAAAAGCAGCAGATGTTCGCAAGTACGTTAAAGCTATAGCTTTGGCCTTTGCTGCACAGATGACTCCAGAAGCTAAAAATTATGCTATCTTTCTGACACCAGATTATGCCCAGTTTGCTTCAACTGCCGCATTTCCATTTCGCCTAATCACGCAGATTCCTCCTGATGCTAGGGCAGTGGTGAAAGAATTTGTTGATAAATAAGAGAATTCCAATTTATTACTAGCCCTGGCGATTAGAAGTCGCGGCTACACAAGACTTTACCCACCAATCCTTACGGAACGCTACGCGAACGTGGGTTAAAAACCTTGATTTTTCGTTAGTCTACGGAGATGGACTACCCTGTGGCAAGGCTTTACCTACGTTTGTGTAGTAGCGAATTCTATTCGCCCAGTACTTTTCAAACATCCTCTTATTTGGATCACAGTATACTATCTTGATAGTAATTTTATAGTTGCTGTTAAATCTATACTAAATTTTTACACTAAAAATAACTAGTTAGACATAAACTTTATAATAATTATCTCTTAAAAATAAAAGAAGGTTAGGAGTGTAAAAAGAGTAGGATAAGATCCGTAATAATGATCATACGTAAGTATTGTAGATAAAATATTACAAAATAAGTCCAAAATCCATGAATACAAGTTGCTTGATGCGAGAGCATCCCAAATGTGTACAAAGATAATTTGTCATTGCTTCATTCCGCTACGCTTCATTCGCAATGACAACTCATCATCTTGGTAAATTTGCTTGCATTGGGATGCTCCCCTTGATGCAAAATATGTTTGTGTGTGTATTGACGCGAATTACTTTAAGTTCACAAAAACAAATCGCAGAGTATTTTTCTCTGCTACAAGCCACATATCAACCAAAAAGAAAAAAATTAAGGCTTATTTTGTCTACTTAAATAATTAGTTTGACCTACATGATGTTTATGTATTGTAAAACTAATTTTTGATTTAGAATTAAACAATTATTACATTTTATTGAAGCTTATGCAACTCTATACAACTCGTGAAATCGAAGAACTCCAGCAACACGAAGACCTTCCTTCGTTAATTGAAATTATGCAGTGGGTGAAAAGTTTTTTAGTAAGACCTCATCCTGATTTAGGAAGACCGGGAGTAGTTTGCCCTTTTGTGCCTCACGCTCTGAAATCAAATAACATTTGGCTAGCAGTAATTCGCACACAAAATTTGTGTTTAGAGCAAATAGAAGCAATTGTGAGACCCTACCGAAATGTCTTCCTTGAGAGAGAACCAGGCGATAAGGAATTACCAATAAGTAAAGCCTTTGTACTTATCTTTCCTGATGTCCATATAGAAGAGGCATCTAAAGTAATTGATGGTGTCCAAAAAAAACTTAAACCTTTGTTTGTTGAGTCAGGACTGATGCTAGGAGAATTTCACAACCGGACTGAGAGTCCTGGGCTACATAACCCCAACTTTCGACCACTGCGGAGTCCCATACCTTTGCTGGTTATCCGCCCGATGACTGAAGTTGACCTTACTTTTCTTATGAGTCCAGATAATCCACACTTACGTATTCGGTATCTGGAAGCTTATTTAAAGCGTTTTGGTCATAAGTTTACAGATGAAACAAAGTTTAAAAATGCTCATCAAGCATTGGCTTTAGCGAAAGAACAAGTTAAACAAGAAAATTTGGTGAGTTCTTGTATATAATGAATCGGGTTTAGTTAAGAAGATGTTTGCAAAGTCTTAAAGGATACTAAAAAACCTCTGCCCAAAACGGAGAGAGGCTTTTAAACCCCCATTCCCTAGAAAGAAGGGTGACAGGGGGGTTAGATTCTAAGGCTTTTGGTGTTTCATACAATACTTTTCAAACATCCTCTCAATTTTATGCAACTCTATACAACTCGTGAAATCGAACAACTCCAGCAACACGAGGATCTTCCGTGCTTAATTGAAATTATGGAGTGGGTGAAAAATTTTTTAGGAAAGCCTCATCCTAACTTAGGAAGACCCGGCGTAGTTTGCCCTTTTGTACCTTACTCTCTCAAGTCAAACAGTATTCATCTGGCAGTTATTCACACAAAAGATTTGTATCGAGAACAATTAGAAGAGGTTGTTGGACGCTACCGAGATATCTTTCTTGGCATGGAACTTAAAGAGCATGAATTAGCAATCAATAAAGCTTTTTTACTTATCTTTCCTGACATCCATATAGAAGAAGCTTCTAAACTGATAGATAGTGTCCAACAAAAACTTAAACCTTTGTTTGTTGAGTCAGGACTGATGATAGGAGAATTTCATAAACGTAATGAGAGTCCTGGTCTGCATAACCCAAACTTTCGTCCACTTCGTAGCCCTATCCCTTTGTTGGCTATCCGGTTTATGGTCGAAGCTGACCTCCCCTTTCTTGAGAGTCCGGCTGATCCACACTTACGTATTCGGTATCTGGAAGCTTATTTAAAGAATTTTGATCATAAATTTACAGATGAAACAAAGTTTAAAAATGCTCATCAAGTATTGGCTTTAGCAAAAGAACAAATTAAACAAGAAAATTTGGTGAGTTCTTGTATATAAATATCAAATGTTTGAGTTAAGGGCTGGCGATTGGGCATGGGGCATGGGGGATTAAAAGTCTTTCTAGTTCTCTGCCCCTTGGAATGAGTGGGATGAAAATGACGAATTTACTGCTAGTTGCAATCGCTTAGTGCAGATAGCATCAAATCGCTGTCCGCCTAAAAATTATCGTACTACAGTAGAAGCGATCGCCAATTATCACTTAGTCAATATCAAGCACCACCTGTTTTCCTATAAGCAAGATATAGATTTAACTAAACTCATTGCTTTAACCCATAGTCAATAGTTATAATTCCCCCAATACTTTGGGGGAATGGCGTTAGCGGAGGGTGATTTTTCTTACAACCATTTAGAATTGCTATATATTATTTTTGATATATAAAAGCAAATAATTTGGTAAATAAAATGGCGAAAGAAATAGAGCGGAAATATTTAGTGACAGGAGATAGCTGGAGAGGATTAGCTGAAGGTAATGTATATCGTCAAGGATACATTGCCACAGAAGACAAAGCGACTGTACGTATACGTATAGTAGGAGAAAAAAGTTATTTGACCATTAAAGGCCCCAATATTAAATATTCGAGATTAGAGTTTGAGTATCCTATTCCTGTTAAAGATGCTCAAGAAATACTTGAGACATTATGTGAACGTCCATTTATAGAAAAAATCAGATATAAAATAGAGTCGGGTGGTTTGATTTGGGAAATAGACGAGTTTGATGGTGTTAATAAAGGACTAATCTTAGCAGAAGTTGAACTCAGTGATGAAAATCAACAATTTGAACTACCAACCTGGATTGGACAAGAAGTTTCTGATGACTCCAGATATTTCAACAGCAATTTAGTAAAATACCCTTTTTCACAATGGTAATGCCTGAAATATTGGAAACATCCCAATTTTGCGAAAATACCTAAATAATAGAATTCGCGGCTACACAAACGTAGGCAAAACCTGCCCACAGCCTATAATCCGCAGAGATGGACTAATAGAGATATGAGTGAAAAAGAATGTAGAGACGTAGCAGTACTACGTCTCTACAAGGCTTCTGGATAATATATATTTAATTTTTGGAGATGTCTAATGAAAAATACTTGAAACCCACGGAGGTGGTTAAAGTCTCGTGTAGCTGCGGTTTCTAAGCACCCTTTTAATTTCTTTAATATTTGCTTCCCGATCTCTCAAGGCGATCGCATGGTTGCAATATTGACGCCCTATTAGAATCTGATGTTAATAAATCACTACTATAATTACACTTCCTCGATTAGTATAATTCTTTTCAGATAACTGACTATTTAAACTACGGTAAATCTATCGATTGTTAGATATATAAACTTATTTAAACTACGGCAAAGCTATCGATTGACGAGTGTTTTATCTAGCAAAAGCCCGGTAAAGTCATCGACTTTTGAGGGAATTTACTAATAAAAATTCCGGCAAAATTACTAGTTAAATTTAAATTTAAACATCTGTTTTTTTATGTAAAAGTTTGAAATTGCGTGCTAGGATTACAGCAAAACTACCTAAACAATAGTCGGTAAACTTGATTGCAGTTGCTAATTTTAGACTCTGTAATAATTGATGTGAGCAGACTTAAATATGAGTATTTAAAGTAAAACTCAATAAGTTGAGTCTTAGAGAAAAATCATTGAGATAAAAATATAAATTATGAAGTACGTTACTAGTTTTTTTAGTACTCTATTTGTTGTTAGCACTGGACTATATTTACTACCTCATTCGGTAGCCAATGCAGTTACCTTAAGCAATGGCACGATCGCCTTTGTCCAACCACCGCGTTTAGTTAGTGCTAGCACTCCATACAGTAATACAAGTGTTCCGAATACGACGTACTATTTCACTCTGGAAGTACCAGCGATGGCTGGGGAAGCGTTGCAGCAGGTTACTTTTAACCAGATTCAGGGGACTGAAGATATTGAATTTAATCACAAAGATACTTTTGCCTTTGAAGGCACACGCAATCACCAAGGTTCAAAGTTGGCACTGAAAGCTGTAAAAGGTGACGACAAACAGCAGACTATCACAGTAACTTTTGACACTCCCATACCACCAGGTAAGACGGTTACTATTGGTCTGAAAACTTACTATAATCCTTTTGATGATGGCGTCTATTTATTTGGCGTTAAGGCTTTTCCCTCTGGTGAAAAAACTGCTGGCCAATTTCTCGGCATTGGACGTTTGCAATTTTACGGACTCACGGCTACAGAGAATTAATTTCATCTAATCCTACTCGACGCAGAATCTGTTATAGCGGTTCTCGCTTGAGTGAGATACAAGAACCCCACCCCCAACCCCCTAAGACCAAGCGATGAGGGGACTATAATGTACCTTATATGATTAGGAAACGCTATATGTTGACCATTAAGGACAAGAATTATACTTGTCTTTTACTTTTTTGAGAAAGTTTTCGCCACAAACTGCATTTTATTAAAGAGTAATATCAATAAATTTTAATAGCCTCTTGTTTTTTTGGACAATCTATGTAAATCTCATAACTATATAATACGGCAAATTGGTCATTTTACCGTATTATAAGTAGCAAGTTAGGTAGATTAGCCAATAAACTCAAAATTAGGACTTACGCATTGACAATAAATACCAAACATGAATAAGTTTAAAAACCACATCTTTCGTCAGGGCACAGCAATGCTCATTAGTGTCAACTTAACGTGAAAACTAGCCTAGTACAAGCTTTTAGATATTATCTCGTTCCCAGTCTCCGACTGGGAATGTCGTCCTAGAGGCTCCGCCTCTCTTGCTGGCGGCAGAGCCGCTAGGAGCAGCATTTCCAGCCTCCGGCTGGAAACGAGGTTTTAAAGGAGTTTCAGCTTAAGTTGACACCAATGAGCAATGCTATGCCCCTACATTCTGGTCTATTTACGATCGCAGGATAATTAAGCAAAGCCTGAAACAACCGGGAGCATCGTTAATTCACATCACGAGGCATTTGTATAGTGCGTAAGTCCGATAAATTTAGTGCCAAGTAAACTTTTAGTTTCATGAATAATGCTGTCAAGGAACTCAAAATTAATTTAGTCCCATTAAATCTAGTTTCCTTAAGCACACTCGGTCTTTTCTCAAAGAACCTTAAATCTGTGAATGAGGTTCCCCAAAATGGCAGTGTCCCTATTGCCAATAATGTTATTAATAATGACCCAGGACTTAGGTTACTAGCAAGAAATTGCTTAATAAAACTTAAGGAAAATACTAAGGAATTTGTAACCACCAGAGACGCCGAGAATCCCAAAAACTTGCGAATTAAGCAAGTAAAAGGAGTCCAAGTAGTTCGAGCTATTAATGATGTAGACTTCATTGTTTCTTCGGCTGAAACTGTTGCTATAGCAGGAATAACACCGCAATCTATGAGACAGGAGACAGCTAAAGATAAAAAGTATAGTTGGGCATTAGTCACATTACAGGGTCGAGAAAATAAGCCAAAAATTCCGAAGCTAGATAAGTTACTTAACAATCCACAAGTTAGAGATTTTATTAACAAGCAGTATCAGGGGCGAATAGTACCTGTATTTTAAAGATGGCGAAAGAATGAAGGATGAGAATTTTATTACTTCGTCTTTCCTAAATTAGGAGTTACTAAACTTAAACTTGAGCATTACTGGAGAGTAAAATCATGTTTTTTGGACAAGTTGAAAAAGAATTATGTTGTGGAGAAATTTGGTCAATTTGGCAAACAACGAAATTACCAGATCATCTACAGCTATTAGTAGATCAAGAACTAGGAAAACGCGATATCTGGGAATTGCACACCCAAAAGCCGACTAATCAGCCTATTTATCCAAATCTTGATGAGGATTCTAGTCATTCAACCAGTATTTAAGCTACTATTCAATATTTTGGTGCATCATAATCAGTTTTAAAGAGCAGACTGCTCTAACCACTGACAGCAATTCGCTGACGCACCGAAGTACGGTTTTAACTTTAGCGCAGACGCTTTCGCGGAACGTCTTTCTGCAACAGGCTGTTCGCGTTCAAAGAGAAGCGGCTTGTCGTCAGACATCGCTTGTGGAGTGACCAATGTCTACTACAATCAACCGCTATTGGCTGATATGGGATGGATGAATATCTCTGTCCAAGTACGTGGTGGCGAAAAAAACGCCCCTCTGGGAATGGATACTGGGTATTGGAAAATTGTTCCAAAATTTGGGAGGAGTCAAAGTTTCTTAGATAATTTTTAGGAGTAAAATCCCAGTCCCCTATTACTAGTCCCTTTGACTGCAAATCCCTCCCCAATTTTTTTATCTAGCAATAGAAGGAATCAATATCAATGGCACATCTGTTTGAACCATTCAAGATTCGTGAAGTTATCTTTCGCAACCGCATCGCCGTTTCACCGATGTGTCAATATTCCAGTACAAATGGATATGCTAATGATTGGCACGTTATTCATCTAGCTTCTCGCGCAGTTGGCGGTGCAGGTATAGTGTTCACAGAAGCGGCAGCGGTGGAGTCGCGTGGGCGCATTAGCCCGCAAGATTTGGGAATTTGGTCAGATTCACATATAGAAAGTTTAGCCAAGGCTGTGGCATTAATTCATAACTTTGGTGCTGTTGCAGGTATTCAACTTGCTCATGCGGGTAGAAAGGCCAGCACTGCCAAACCGAGCAAGGGAGGGAAAGTACTAGATGAATCTCAGGAAGGTTGGCGGCCCTTAGTTTCGAGTAGTGCGATCGCTTTTAGCAAAGATAGCCCAGTTCCAGAAGCCCTCAGTCTTGAGGGAATTCAAGAAGTTATTGACGCCTTTGCTCAAGCTGCCAAACGTTCTCTACAAGCTGGTTTCAAGGTAGTGGAAATCCATGCCGCCCACGGTTATTTACTGCACCAATTTCTCTCACCCCTTTCTAACCACCGTCAAGATGATTATGGTGGAAGTTTTGAAAATCGGACTCGTCTGCTTAGAGAAGTAGTTCAAGCAGTCCGAGAGGTTTGGCCCCAGACACATCCACTCTGGGTACGCATCTCCGCCACCGATTGGGTAGACAATGGCTGGGACATTGAGCAAAGTATTGCTTTAAGCGACAAACTCAAATCTCTAGGAGTTGATCTGATCGACAATTCATCAGGCGGTATCATACCGGGCGTTCATATCCCAATTAAACCTGGTTATCAAACTGAGTTTGCCGAACGCATCCGCCGCGAAGCTAATATTCATACAGGAGCCGTGGGCTTAATTACCTCCCCTGAGCAAGCTGACGAGATTATTCGGAAAGAAGTAGCTGATATAGTGCTGTTAGGACGTGAACTCCTCCGCAATCCTTACTGGCCACATCTGGCAGCCAAACAACTGGGACACGATAAACTCTGGCCTGTTCAATACGATCGAGCTTGGCTGTGATTTCACCCGTGCCTAATTCCGACTTTTCACGTCTTCTCTCTGTATTCTCTGTGCCTCTGCGGTTAAATAAATAACTTTTAAACCGCAGAGACACAGAGAACCCGACTTGTAGTAACTGGCGCGGCGCTGAGAAAAAACAAGAGATTTATTTGAGGAAATTTATCTTGATGCACTGATTCGCGATCGCCAGTATTACAAAGATGCTATAAACACCTGGCACAAATACTCAACCCATTAGACCTCTTGCAAAAGTCCGTAACACCCCACCCCCAACCCCTCCCCGCTCTTCGGGAGGGGAGACAAAGCGTAGCTTTGGCGGGGTGGGGTTCAAATTTATTGATTTATGCAAGAGGTCTATTGACAAAACAGTGACCATAGACATCTCCGAAAATCAATCTACAACTATTGTGCAGCTTGGGCTGATACCTAATTTATGGAGATGTCTAATGAAGATGTTTTCTTAGCGATCGCCAACCGTTATTGCATCTGACGGTTGAGCGCGAATTTCATTCGCACAATGACGACCCTGTTCAATATCAGTAATATTAGCAAAAGTTGTTTCTGCAATATTGTGGAGAGCTTCTGCTGTAAAAAATGCTTGATGTCCAGTAATAAGTACATTGTTGAACGTTGTCAGACGCTGGAAAATATCATCTTGAATAATTTCGCCAGACAAATCCTCAAAGAACAATTCCGATTCTTGTTCGTAGACATCCACACCAAGATAGCCAATTTTACCAGACTTCAATCCCTCAATCACTGCTTGGGTATCAATCAGCGCTCCTCGGCTAGTATTAATTAGCATCACACCTGGCTTAATCTGTTCTATAGCCTCAGTGTTAATCAAGTGATGCGTTTCGGGAATCAGGGGGCAATGGAGAGAGATAATATCAGAGTTGGCAAATAGCTCAGGTAGTTCTACATACTTTCCACCTAGCGCCTCCAATTCTGGATTGCGATAAACGTCATAGGCGAGAAGGTTACAGCCAAACCCCTTCATAATCTGTCCTAAAATCAGACCGATTTTGCCGGTGCCGATAATCCCCACTGTGCGCTCATGCAGATTAAATCCCAATAGTCCATCTAGGGAAAAATTGCCTTCTCGCACACGGTTATAAGCACGATGAATTTTGCGATTTAGGCTCAAAATCAGTCCTACGGCATGTTCTGCCACGCCATAAGGTGAATAAGCGGGAACACGCACAACAGTAATTCCTAAGTCCGCTGCGGCTTGTAAGTCTACATTGTTAAACCCTGCACAGCGGAGGACAAGCAGGTGAGTTCCCCGTGAGGCGAGAATCTCTAAAGTTGGGGCATCAACCTGATCGTGTACAAATACGCAAACTGCCTCAAATCCGGCAGCAAGGATAGCCGTATCCCGATTTAAACGGGGTTCAAAAAACACTAATTCGTGTTGGGTGGGAGAATTTGCAGCTGACAAAAACTGCCGATCATAAGCTTTTGTACTGAAAACTGCTACTTTCATGCAAAACCTCAGACTGTATGCTGCACGGTGTTCGAGTACATAATACCTTGACGTTTAGAGGAGCGATGTCTACGACAAGCCCATCTGGGACACCTTTGAACATTGTCAGTCTTAGGGATTGGTCTTTGTGCAAGCAATTTCAGAACTAAAGCAAAAATTTATAATTCCGAGTTATTATCTCACAAAATGGGCATTTTGGAGAGATAGGTTCGTTGCTAAATGATTGTTTTTGCCAAAAAGATTCGTGAAACCTGCCCTAAAAGTAGAATGAAATAGCCCTGATTTAGAAGTAAGGGAATTCTTTAATTTAGTGATAGTGACTTACAGTTTAATTTGTACAAATCTTTATTTAACGAATTATAAAAATATTATCTTTGGCAACTTGAAATCAGCGATACACTGAGGAAAATTCCTTGAGGAAGCGTTGATGGCACGGTCAAACGGGGTTACAAGTGAAACGTCTGTAGAGGAATTGCCTACAGTTTCAGACAAAGATACGATAACAGTTGAAGATTCGCCTGAGCCAGTGGAGGATGCCCAGGATATTGACGATATATTGAACTCACTAAAAACTTTACTGAGTACTCTAGAAAAGCTCCAAAAAGTCCGTCAGGAAGTGGGCGACATCAAACCGTTGATTGGGCGGATGCTTGATGGGGAACTGGTTGCTGGTGAAGAACTTGAGCAACTCAAGGCAGGTGTGAGCAGTCTTTCTCGCCTTGTTCGTGCTTATAATGATCATCAAGTAGCGTTGGCTAAAGCACAACCTGCTAGAAACTTGCTAGATCAAGTGCTGAAAGAGCGTAAAGCTAATTGACATCGCACCCCTAATTATCTCAGAAATGCGATCGCATCCCTAATTTCTCAGAAATGCGATCGCCTTTGGGTATACCTACACCAGCAAGGTAGATCATTAAAGTAAGTGGGGCATTGTACTCTACTTACTATTGATATTTTTCTCAGTAATTGGCTAATAACCTAAAATAGGTTATACTGCCGAAAGCCTAGTATTACTTGCAAGGTAGGTATCGTAATGAAGACTAATAGAGAGAATCTACCCTTAGACTAGATGATAGGCACTATTGTATTTTGTTGTTCAAATAATCCAATCAGTCTAATTGGTACATCAAAAACTTGATATTTAATCAAAGCTGTTAACTGATTAACAGCTTGCTCGTAATAAAGAGTGCTATTGGAAGCAGGAAACATCAGAGCCTTTGTTACTACAATTACTAGACTAGTTGAGTATCCCAGGACTTACGCAATCAAAGCTTGAAACCTCGATCCCCCCTAACCCCCCTTAAAAAGGGGGGAACTTGAAAGCCCCCTTTTTAAGGGGGTTGGGGGATCTATTCTGCGTAAGTCTTGTATCCAACAAACTCAGTTTTAGCGTTAAAGAACAATTCTGAACGCAAGGTGTTATTTAGTAAGAAAGGATAGTTAGAAAACTGAATTTCAATGATAATGCCAGCTTTGGCAAAATCAACCTCTGTACCCAAAAATCTGTAAGTTACTGGAATAGGTATATTTGATTGCCAACCATCATGAATAAAGGCTGAAAACTGATTTAGGCACTTTAGCTTGCCTTTTTTCTGGCGATGGTTTATTCGATCTCGATGAGAGTTAGTAAATATTACTGAACTCAGTTAAATTCTAAAACCTAATATGGGATAAACCCAAAATAGCTTTTCAAAAGCTACTATGAAGAAACCATGCGCGTAGGCGTAGCCTCTCCAAGAGTTGCGCGTCGTAGACATCGCACTCTGAATTCTCTCCTAAATGCGATATTTATGACACTTTATCTAAACTAATCCAGCGATTTTCAAATCATCTAAGTTACGAGATAAGTTGTAATTAAGTGTTGTAATTAAGTAATGATGAACTTTGCACCTGCCATTGTAATACTGGGTCAAAATAGCGTGACAGTAGCACGCAAAATAATCAGCGTCTTACCAGGGGCAACATTATACGGTTTAGAGGGTCGCACATCGGAAGTTGATGTCAGCTTTACAAATTTTGGCGAGACGCTGCGCGAGTTATTTATACAAGGAAGGCCGCTGATTGGCATTTGTGCCGCTGGCATTTTAATTAGGACGCTAGCTCCGGTAATCTCGGATAAACGACAGGAACCACCAGTGCTAGCTGTGGCTGAAGATGGTAGTGCTGTTGTTCCCCTGTTGGGCGGACTTGGTGGAGTAAACGATTTGGCACGTCGGATTGCCGAAGCCCTTGATGTCAAACCGGCAATTACGACCACAGGCGATTTACGTTTGGGGACAACGCTGTTATCTCCTCCTTCTGGATACCATTTAGCAAACCCAGACGATGCTAAAAAATTTATCTCAGATTTGCTAGCTGGGGCGCAAGTTAAGCTCGAAGGAATAGCACCTTGGTTGAGCGATAGTAAACTGCCTATAGATCCCAAGGGAGATTTGACCATCCAAGTTACAGAACGCTTGGTGACTCCCACACCCAACTGCCTTGTCTACCATCCAGCAACGATCGCGATCGCAATTAGTGGCATGATTGATGATGCAGTAGCTTTAGTACAACAGCTACTAGTCGATGCTGCATTAGAAAAAGCATCAGTTGCCGGGATATTTGCACCCATCAGTGCCGCTGCCGATCCCACAATCCATGTCGTAGCTACCGCCTTGAAAGTGCCCGCCCGTTTTTTCACCCCAAATCAGCTAGAAAGTCTACTTTCACAAGGTTATAGCCCCGCCCAAGCCGCAGCGATCGCTGCTACAGGCACATCCCCCTTATCGCCATCTCCCCACATTGCGATCGCTATTGCCCCTCAACCAATTGACCCCAATACTATCGGTCAACCACGCGGACAGTTAGCGATTATTGGTACTGGCCCTGGTGGGGAGCAATGGATGTCTCCGGAAGTGAAAGAGATACTCAAGTCGGCAACTGACCTCGTGGGTTATAAAACTTATTTAGATTTAGTTGGTTCTCTGGCTGATGGCAAGCAACGGCATGAGTCTGACAACCGCGAAGAAGAAGCACGGGCAACTCTTGCACTTGATTTGGCGGCATCTGGGCGATATGTAGCTGTAGTTTCGTCTGGCGACCCCGGTATCTATGCAATGGCAACAGCAGTTTTTGAGGTATGCGATCGCTATCCTAAACCGGAATGGGACAGTATCGAGATTCATGTGGCCCCAGGCATCTCCGCGATGCAAGCAGCAGCAGCAGCCATTGGTGCGCCCCTTGGACATGACTTCTGTGCTATTTCCCTCTCTGACATTTTGAAACCTTGGTCTGCGATCGAACAACGAATTACCGCTGCTGCTGAGGCTGATTTCGTCATTGCTTTCTACAATCCTGTTTCCAAAGAGCGTACCTGGCAACTGGCAGAAGCAAGAAATATTTTGCTGCGACATCGAACACCAGATACACCAGTAGTGTTGGCCCGGAATCTCGGTCGGCCAGGACAAACGGTGAAAGCGATCGCACTTGACCAGTTAACACCAGCAAGCGCTGATATGCGGACAATTATTCTTGTTGGTTCCACAAAAACCCGAACCATCAAGCGCAGCGATGGTAATATCTGGGTTTATACGCCGCGTCGCTATACCGACAAATTAAAGGATTCTTATACTTTAGATGCGTTTGCCCTGGAGGGCGATCGCTTTGAAATTGACAAAACTTAACTTGATAATGTTGGGTTGCGCTCCGCTCCACCCAACCTACTGGTGTGGCAAGGCTAAAATGTTGCAAAAAAATTGCTTTTTTTTCTTGATTTCGGCATTGTGAGAAACCGATTCTTCAGGTAAGTCTTTCAGGGAAGTGGTAATCATTCGGGTCTTAAATCGTTAGATAATTCCACAATACCCCTAGAGCCATCAATCCGTACCCGTTGACCATCTTGCAGAATCCATGTAGCACCGCGAACATCCATCACTGCGGGAATCCCATATTCACGAGCAACGATCGCACCGTGAGAAAGCCTTCCACCAGCTTCGGCAATTAATCCTCCAGCCCTTAATAACAATGGTGCCCAACCGGAATCTGTGTAAGGTACTACCAGAATCGTATTTCGGTCAATCTCTGGCACATCTTGTAAATTTCGCAACACCTTCACTCTACCTTCGGCTTGCCCCTGACTAGCTCCAATACCTTGTAAAATTTGGTCAGAGTAGAGTGCAGAGGGAGCTAAGGGGTGAGGAGGTGTATGTCCGTAGACTAAAAGAGGTATTTGAATAATGGCGCTATCTTGCAAGAATTGCGATCGCCTAAATTCCACCAACTCATCCAACTGCTCAATTAAGCTGGAATCTTCATTCACAATTAGCCGCCGCACTTCATCAAAATTAAGAAAAAAGATATCGCCTGTTTTCCTGAGTAAACCAGACTTTAACCAAATTTTCTCTAAAGCCAGAAAACTCCAACGCAATTCAGCCAAAAGCCGGGAATAAACTTCGGTGACTCGTCCTTTGATATCTACACGCCGTTGCACAAAAGAGCGTTTGCGCTTACCAGCAAAGATACTATTAATTGCGTCTTTAGCCCCTGCTTGTGGTTCGTTCCCCTGCATTAACTGCACAAACATCTGCTTAATCATCTGGGGATTTTCCCGCCAAGTCGGAACGGAGATATCAGTTCCGACTTCGCTTAAATAGCCGTAATCTTGAAGCAATTCGTTAAATTCTTGGAGGATCTTCTCTCCTTGGGGGGTTTGCTTTAATTGCTCAAATACCTGCTGTGGATCAAACTCAAGCAATACCTGCTTGGCATCTGTAGCTATTGCACTCAGCGATCGCAATGCTGCGATCTCTGGCGTGACGCTATGATCGATTTGTCCATCCTTCACCCGGAAAATCGCCTGTCTCAGAGCAGCACTCAAGGGAGCTAAAATGCTGTAATACGTACCATGACGCACCAACTCCAGAATAAAATCAATTCTTGCCAACAGCTTGGGTGGTTCCAAGTTATCTATATCTGACTGCGCCAACTGCGACAATCCAGGAATGAACCGTTTATGATAATCCTGCTTGAAGTCCTTTTCTAAACTTAATTCCCGCTTCAGCAACTTCCCTAGTCCTGGCAAATTTTCCCAAGTTGACTGCAAGGAGGGTTTACTTAATTTAGCTCCTCTGGTTAAAAATTCCAGACTTTCCGGCGGCAGTCCCATACGAAGAAAAATATCTCCTAAGAGAGATGCATTAAAGTAGGCTCTGGAATAATGCAGAGTTGCAGTTTTGGTGAAATCTAACCCCAAGGCGCGATCGCCCAAAACTAAAGTAAAAAGTTCTCCCCAAACTCCACAAGTTAAGGGACGATTAATTGACCATGTTAAGGGGTGAATTACTCCGGGAATCACTTCGGCGGCGATTTTGCGTGTCCAGATGGGCAACAGAGTGGTGATCGGTCGAGATTGCAATACCCAAAGGGTTTGACCATCGTAACTCCACTCAATATCTTGAGGAGTGCCATGATAACGTTTTTCGAGTCGGTAGGCTAAGTATGCAACTTGTTTGATTAATGATTGTGGGACTCGTCCTTCACCCTCTAATTGTACAGAGTAAGAATTTTCTGTTTCAACAACAAAAGCGCGATATTGTTCTGGTGTGACTTTTCCCGAAACGACTTGCGTCGGGCTGCCTGGAAGGGCTTCAATGATGATTGCATCACCTTGTTGAGTAATGGGATCGCGACTGAAAGCGACGCCAGAATATACACTCTGGACTTGTTGTTGAATCAACACAGCCATTGCTGTATCATTTAAACCGCGATCGCGCCGATATTGGAGAGCATAAGGATGATTGTAGGAAGCTTGAACTTGAGCGATCGCTTGCTGCAATGCCTCTGGGCTGATCACATTTACAACTGTTTCATACTGTCCAGCAGCAGAAGCGTGTTCCGAGTCTTCTCCAATGGCAGAAGAACGCACCACCAAAGGGGATAATTCTGATGGCTGAAGAAATTCTATTAACAGTTGAGGATCGTCGATTGGGGCCAATACCCACCCCTTCGGCACTGGATAGCCCCAGCGCTTAATTTGAGATAATGTAGCCGCCTTTTCTCCGACAATGGCAGCATCCAACTCTTCATCTAAAGAAACCATTGGGCGTTGGCGTAGCCCGTCGTAGACATCGCCGCGTAAAAATTCCAACGTCCCTTGCGATTCTGTTTGTGCCTCTTGGACTGGCAGTTTCATATCATCAGGAATTTTGGTGTAAATCCAGCCCATTAAACCAGCTAAGACTACAGCAGCAAGTATTCTGGGAATATCGCTAAGGTGCAGAAGTCCTACAAACAGAGGAAAAAGAAGCAAAACCCCAAATTTGACTAGCCGTCTTGATTGCAGAATTAAAAAACTAATAGCTGCAAAGAAAGATACAAATATAGCTACCAGTGGATCATGTACGACAAATCCCCAGACAACATTTGTCGTACCTGCCCCTCTGCCTATCCAATATCTACCGATTACCAGAGCGATCAGGGCAAGCAATTCCCAAGACGATCCATCTGGAAAGAAAACGCGGGTGAGTAAGACTGCCGCAACTCCTTTAAAAGCTTCTGACAAGACTGCCAGAATTCCCACAAATTTACCGCCATGATAAAAGGCAGCCGATACACTAATGTTTCCTGTACCAACTTGTGATAATTGCTTCCGCTTCAGGGCGTAAGTAATCCATGCAATCAGGGGTAATCCGCCCAAGAGGGGGCAGATAATTAAAATAACTAAGACACCCCAAGGTTCAAACATTCTGGATTTTGGATTTTAGATTTAAATTTTCCATCTAAAACCTCAAATCTAAAATCTAAAGTTTTTCTGAAATTTTTGATGGTTATTAGGGCGTTTTTATTTACTAGTTGCTAAACGGACACTTGGCTAAGACGGAAACCGTTTTTGCCAGTGTCCTTTTAGGCTACTAATGGTTTTAGTTTAGCGCATAGGCAGCTTGCAGCGCCCAGAAGATCAGAGCAGCGATCGATCCCAGAAGCAACACGGTAGAGATAGTGACTACTTTGGGGGAATCTGCACCCTCAAATTTCATAATTCCTCGATTTAAGTCGGACACAGCTTTGTAATCCTCTGTTGTTGGAGCATGAAGTATTTGTCCGTTTTGATTGTAGTCCTTCTCTTTGCAGATGATGTTAAATTCACTTTAACAATTTAGGACTGGGGAAGAAGAGGGGGTAAGGGAGAAGAGTTTTCCCCTCTGCCCCCCGCCCCTCTTTCTCTTTTGAATGCCCAATGCCCATTACCCCTTATCCCCAGAGGGGGCCCCACCTTCCCCAATGCCCCAGTATGATTGAACAGTAACTCGGTATAAGAGGGTGCGAGTAGGTGAAAATGGCACTGAGCGTAATTTTGGCGGTAGTTGTGGGATTGTTTGTGGTAATCGAGATCGGACTGCGATCGCTGTTTGGTTTTGGTAATCCCCTAATTTATATTGGCGATGAGCAAATTGGTTATTTGTTGGCTCCTAACCAGCGTACCCGTCGTTTTGGGAATCGCATTGAAATTAATGAATATTCTATGCGAGGTAGTCCGATAAAAAAGATACCCGCACCTTCTGAGTTACGAATTCTACTTTTAGGTGATTCTATTGCTAATGGAGGCTGGTGGACAGATCAGACGAATACAATATCTAGTTTGATGATCCGTTCTCTGGGATCATCCAATAATAGTAATTATCAGGAAGTAGAAGTGCTAAATGCTTCAGCTAACTCTTGGGGGCCAAGGAACGAATTAGCTTATTTAGAGAAGTTTGGCAATTTTAACGCGCAAGCAGTGGTGCTATTAATTAATACCGATGATTTGTTTGCAACTCCTCCGACTCCTTTACCAGTAGGACGCGATCGCAACTATCGAGATCGTAAACCTCCCCTAGCATTAGTGGAAGTGTGGCAGCGTTATATCGTTAAGCAAAAGCCAATTCCCGAACTACAAGCCGTGCAAAATGAACCAGGCGATCGCGTAGGAATTAATCTGGAGGCGATCGCTAAAATTCAAGCCCTGACTCGCCAAACCAACAGCCAATTTCTGTTAGTTATGACTCCCTTACTACGAGAAATTGGTGAACCAGGGCCCCGCGATTACGAAATTAAAGCACGTCAGCGCTTGAGCGATTTTACCAAAGCAGAGCAAATTAACTATATAGACTTTTTGCCGAGCTTCAATTCAACTACCAACCCGCAAGGTTTGTTTCACGACCACATTCACCTCAACTTGCAAGGTAATAAATTTGTTAGTGAAGTTATGGAGCGATCGCTTTTGGAAATACTACACATCTAGTCAAATCAAATATGCGTTATCCAGAACCCATGTAGAGACGTAAGTAGTGGAACAGAATTAATTACACAACGTCATTGCGAGCGAAGCGAAGCAATCGCAAGGGCTGGGATTGCTTCGCTTCGCTCGCAATGACTGTAAATATTTTTGTCCATCTACTTAGCAGTGCTACGTCTCTACATTCTTTTTTGGACTGGTCTAATATTCATTAGACATCTTGCACAAATGCAAAATTCGCCCACCCTGCGGGATCTTGCTACATCCCCCTCACCCTAAGTCCCTCTCCCAACCTTGGGAGAGGGATTTAGGGTGAGGGCAAGGGATTCATGCAAGAAGTCTATTACCCACTCAAACTCCAATTCATGCTGAATTTTGAACGGTAGTTGCTCTACTTGGGGAGACGCCATCGCCCTCATCCCCCAGCCCCTTCTCCCTTTGGGAGAAGACCGCACTACCTCCTGCTGAGTTCTGAATTCTTTTTGAGAAATTTCAGATAACTGCAAATCAGTTTTCATCTCGCCCGTGAACTTGAGCGGGTGGACTGGTTGCTTCAACAGCAGTGAATGGTTCTAGAATTTTATAGGTGTGGCTGGCTCCTTTTGGTACTATCCAAGAACTCCCAGGTTCTAGTAAAATCGTTTGCCCTTCAATATGTAATTCTGCACGACCATTGATTACATAACCAACAGTTTCATATTCTCGTGCTGTTGGCTCTTTAGCTTCATTCGGTTGCTCATTTTCCCACAGACGCATGGAAATATTTTTGCCAGATGCAAGATATTTTTGACCAAGTTGGCCTTTAGGAGAATGACTAGAGTCTACTTTGCTAACGGTTGTATCAGACATATTTTTTGCCTTTTTGTAGTTTTAACTTTGGGTATTGGGCATTAGGATTAGGGGAGAGGTGACAGGTGATAGGAAATAATCTGTACCCTGCTTCATTCCCATTCCTCACTCCCCATTACGGTTTGAGTACAACCTTGATGCAGTTATCTTTCTTGTCCTTAAAAATTTCGTAGCCGTGGGGCGCTTGTTCTAGAGGTAAGCTGTGAGTGATGATAAATGTTGGATCAATGTCACCGTTTTGGATGTGTTCTAGCAAAGGTTTTAGATACTTGTGGACGTGTGTTTGTCCCATTTTCAAGGTTAGGCCCTTGTTCATCGCAGCACCCATCGGCATTTTGTCTACAAAGCCACCATATACACCCGGAATTGATACGTGACCACCTTTGCGACAAGACACAATTACTTGTCGTAATGCCGTCGGACGGTCTGTTTCTAGACGTACTGCTTGCTTTACCTGATCGTACAACGCCATAAAATCTGTGCCGTGTGCCTCCATTCCCACTGCATCAATGCAAGCATCAGGGCCACGACCGCCAGTCATTTCTTTGAGTGCTTCGCCTACATCCACTTCTTCGTAGTTGAGAACTTCAGCTTTACCGTATTCTTTAGCCATTTGCAGACGTTCGGGAATGCGGTCAAAGGCAATTACACGTTCTGCACCTAGCATATATGCGCTTCTGATGGCGAATTGTCCGACTGGGCCACAACCCCAAACGGCGACAATATCACCGGGTTGGATATTGCAGTTCTCGGCTGCCATATAGCCTGTGGGGAAAACATCTGTTAAAAATAATACTTGCTCATCCGTTAAACCATCGGGGATTTTGAACAAGCCGACATCGGCAAAGGGCACTCGTGCATACTCTGCTTGACCACCGGCGTAACCGCCGAATAAATGAGAGTAGCCAAATAGACCTGATGGCGAATAGCCCATTTGCTTTTCTGCTAACCAACCATTGGGGTTAGAGTTATCGCATAGTGACCATAAATCCCGATTGCAGAAAAAGCAGTTACCGCAGGAGATGGTGAAGGGAACAACGACGCGATCGCCTATATTCACATTTTTAACTGCACTTCCAAGTTCCACGACTTCTCCCATGAATTCATGACCAAGGATGTCGCCCTTTTCCATTGTGGGGATGTAGCCGTTGTAAATATGCAAATCAGAACCACAAATTGCTGTGGAAGTAATTTTAATAATCGCATCACGCGGGTTGATAATTTTAGGATCGGGAACTGTTTCCACCCGCACATCGTTTGCTCCATGCCAGCAAACTGCTTTCATAATTTTTAGTCCTTAGTTATGATTTTTGGCTGATTATTAATATCCAGATAAATACTGGATTTACCCTGATTTGGAGACGCGATGACTATCGCGTCTCACTAACCGCTAAAAAGTTGTTCTAAATGTATGAGTCAAAAATCTCGACTCAAAATTTGCTCACCGTCTAGCTGCTATCTCTCAGTTAGTTGCTAGAAGAATTGTGATAATAACCTTCTTTATCTGCATCAGATGATGAAGTTTTATCTCCGGTTGTGTTTTTTGCCGGATCAAAAAACTCTTTTGTAGCTTCAGGAGCTTTTTCATCCAGGTTTAACTTTTCGCGGATATTATCAACAGCGCTTTGTAATGGATTTTGGGAATTTTGGGTATTTTGGGTATCATTTCTCATTTCACCTTGTTCATTTGGTGTTCCTTTGTAATAAGTACCCTCTGGGGTTTTAACATCAGCTAGTGCTATGTTAGCGTAGCTAAAAGCCTGACCCAGTAAGAACATAAATCCGACAAGGAAAACTACAACTATTTGGGAAATCCGAATATTCCGCAGCCATGAAATTACTCGATTCATAAAAACCTCAATTGCATTATGTTGGGTGTACAATTCAAAATACTGAATGACTGTTCACCATTCAGAGTTTAAGAACAACTTTGATGGAGTTATCCTTTTTTTGTTGAAAAATGTGATGGCCTTGTATACCAACAGCATCGATGCAAGCATCGGGGCCACGGCCATCAGTTATGTGTTTCAACGCTTCGCCAGCATTAACTTCTTTGTAGTTAATCACTTCTGCTTTGGCAAACTTTTACGCCATTTCCAGGCGTTCGGGAAAGCGATCAATCGCGATCGCTTTTGCGGCGCTAATCATGGAAACTACTTGCGTCCACTTGATTGGCCTTCGGTAGTGGCAATTTCGCCCGCTTCCATTAGCATCTTAAAGCGGCGCAATTCATCACCAATTTGCTGTTCTGGTTCTTCACCAAAAAGTTTAGCTACGGTAGCTCCCAATGCTCCACCAGGTGGGTTATACTCCAAGACAATCTTTACTTCTGTGCCGCGATCGTCTGGTGTTTTTTTGAAGCGGACAAAACCAGAATTATCAACATCTGCACCTTCCACAGAAGCCCAAGAAATAAATTCATTTTCTCGGTCTTCGAGAACTTCTGCATCCCATTCCACGCTATTACCCAAAGGTGCATTGGCTATCCAATGAGAACTTTTTTCGTTATACACCTTTACAGATTTGAGATGCTTCATAAATGTGGGCAAATTCTCAAAGTTATGCCAAAAGCGATACAATTCTTCTGCCGATTTATTAATTGTTACCGTCTTTTCAACTTTGATAGCTTGGTTTATCCCTATTGCTTCCTGTGCTTGCTGGATTGCACTTTGTTTGGTTGCACCTTGGTAAATCAAACCGCCACCAGCCAAAGCCGTCAGCACTCCCCGCAAAGAACCTTGTTTTAAACCCATCAGCACCATAGCACCGCCACCGATGAGAGATGCCCAACGCTCTGCTTCACTAGCTTCACCCTGACTGCTTGTCAGTTTATCGCCTGATGTTGAAGTCACTTTTTTATTTCTCCATTACAGTAGATATCTCCAGAAATTAAATATGCGTTATTCAGAACCCTTGTAGAGACATAGCACTGCTACGTCTCTACAGATTCTTTTTTACCAGATGTCTAGTACAATAACCACATAAACGCAAATATTCACGAGACGCTACGCCTAGCTTGCTTCGACCTAGCAGCATACACCTCTGCGGTTTGTTACATTGATGTAGCTGCCCCTGTAGTCGGCTTAGGAGGCTGAATCTGAGCGGTTATCCGCGCCCGATACAACTCTATTAATTGCTGTTCAGATTTCAATAAATCCTGGTAAATTTCTTTGAAAATAGCAGTTGCTACTGGGTCAGTCAACATCGCAGACAAATTACCAATGTCGCCAATACCCGTTTGCACATCCCCCAAAGCGGAACGTAACTGATATATGTCATCACTTCCTGTTAAGGCAGTTTTCACCTTGGCATACTGATTGGCAATATTTGACCCTAAAGAGGCTTTCTCGCCTAATCGCTGAAGATAGGTTTCTAGTTTTTCAATGTGGCGTTGTTTATTAGCAATGATTTGTTGAAAGAGTGATTTAACTTCGCTATCTGATTCTTTTTCAAAGTACTTATCCAATGCTTCGAGTGAATAACGCTCACCAGTAAGGGCAGTATTTAAACCTCTAGCAATATCACCTTTAGTTGAGCCACCCCAAGCATCAGCCAGTTTCCACCATTCAGCAGCTGTGTCTTTTTCATTTGGTAATGCAGCATCTTTGCCACCATAACCCAAACGACTCAAAATAGCTGTGGTGAAAATTGCCAAGTCTCCAGGTTCACGAGATGTAATCAAATTGCCGTCAACTACCAACGGCTCATCTAAATAATTTGCGCCAGCGTTAATCATGTCTTTGGCAATAGCGCTAAACCCAGTGGCTTGTTTGCCTTTGAGCAAGTCACTTTCAATCAAAACTTGTGGCCCGTGACAAACCGCCGCGACTAATTTTCCTTGTTGGATAGCTTCTTGTACGAAACGTACTGTATTAAGGTTCCGTCGCATTTTGTCGGGAGCCATACCGCCGGGAATCACCACTGCATCGAATTCGGCTGCGATCGCTTCCGTTGTGGTACCATCAGCTTGAATACTAAGTTTGCCGCGTTTACCCTTATATTTTTCATTCATTCGGGAACCGAGGATTACTACCTCTATTCCTGCTTGTTTTAGTCCATTATAAGGAACTGTAAACTCTGCATCCTCTACTGCTTGCTCGATGAGGATAGCAACTTTTTTATTACCGGAGTGATTGTTATGTTCAGTCATAGATGGGATTAAGTTTTTATTTCTAGTCTTTAACTAGCTACAAGAATATTTATCGATCAAGAGAGTTAAACAGCCAAAATTATTCCGGAATAATTTTGAATTGCCTACTTTTATCTACCTCCGTTGCTTGCTCAAAATTATTGAGAGTTTTACTGTTCAGCATTCAGGTAGTAAAAAACATAAATAAAAGTTAAGAGGCTAAACTTATTCAAGTTTTATATTCGCCGATTTTTGTCGAATATAAAATAGTTATGATTGGAAAGTTGACTAATGAATAATTTCGGTTTGATCACCCCTAACTCATAACTAAAAACTTCAACTACAAGTTCCTTTACCATGAATTCACATTTATAATCTTATGGCGCGATCGCTACTTTAGCGTCGTTCCCAGGGGATAGATTATTTTATCAGCTATACATCTCTAGTTAGACAAATTAGTTACAGAAAAACGTTATTGTGAGAATGCACAAAAAGGCTAGGATCATGGCAGAAAAAAATCATCCTGACAAAATTAAAACCAATGATTTGCCACAAGAGATTACCGAATCCTACGGTACTGGTGTGAAAGACTTGCCAGGATACAATATTGGCGGACGCTCAATAAAAGCAGAAACAGACCAGTACACAGAAACTAGTCCAGAACTGACTGGTGGGGATGTTGATGCTTATTGGCAAGATGCAGATGCAGTTGGAGATGAAGCTGTTGGTGGTAGTACTTCCACCCCGGATCAAAATGTAACTGAGGAGTTAGAAGCAGCAGTGGGGCTAGAAATGGCTGATTCTGAGTTTCTGCATACCAACGATATTTTAGAGGATCGTGACGGCGATCGCTGGGAGTTAGATCCAAAGTCTTCTGAAGATTATCAAGACCGATGATAATAATTACCAATTACAAGAAGCAACCAAATTAGCCACTATCTCAACTAGTTCTTCTGGATCAATCGGTTTAGATACATGAGTGTCAAAGCCCGCTTCTAAGGCTCGTATCCGTGCCTCACTATCGGCAAAGGCTGTTAAAGCAATAGCCGGAACTCGTCCAACATTCTTTGGTTTAAGCGCACGGAATTTGGAGATGAAAGTGTAGCCATCCTCCCCAGGCAACCCGATATCACTAATTAAAACATCGGGTTGCAATTCGGATAATACATTGCGTGCTGCTGCTGCCGATATCACTGCTATAACTTTTGCTCCATCCATTTCCAAGACAGTGGTGATAAAAAAGCGAGTATCATCATCATCCTCAACTACCAGGATATCTAAACCAGTAAGGGTTCCAGAAGGTTGCATAATAAATAACATTTGATCGTTACTTGCTGTTAACAAATAATTACTAATTCGTAATTCGTAGAGAGCGTCATTATTAATTACGAATTCTTATGACTTTTACGCCAATCAGAGCTTGTTTTAGAGTAGACTTGGGGTTCACAAAAGTAGATTGATGTACTCTGAGTATTGATGAGATACCGAAGTAGGGTCTTTTAACAAGAAATGATTTAACACCATAATTCCCAAAATGTAGCTTGATGGTCACTACCGCTTGATCCATTTTCCTACTGCAAGACCACTTCGCACAAATGAAATTCAACCGTGATTAGGAAGTCCCCAATCATCTCGATTATCTATCACTAGCTTACATCAGCAGAGCTTTTGATGTTCAAAGGGAGTGTCGGTAGTTTGAGAGGTTATTTATAAAGTAAAAATAAAATTATTGTAGTGGCGTGGCAAGGCTAAATTTTTTGCACTGTTTTACCTGTGCCACGCTACTACTACCGTATTGGGAGCAAGTCTTTACTTTCTTACCGCCGACTGCGAAAACCCTGTTTTCCATTAACTGAGTCAAAGAGGACATCGTATTTATCAAACAAGGCGATTCCAGGATTTACAAATGTAGTCAGTTCTGCCTGTGGCGAGATGCTCAAATTCCAGCGATTAAAGCCGTCGCGGGTTCCTGGTGTCAAACTGTAATCAAAAATGCCATTAATTCCTACTTTCAGAGCATTTGCTGAACGCAATAAGCCGGGTTTGAGTTTACCTGCTGTAGAAGCTGACTTGAATTCAGTCAAACCATTAATAGTTGCAGTATCAGCGACCATTGTACCATTACAAGAATTTTTCGCAGAACTCCCAGCAATAGTTAAACAAACTTTGCTCAGTCGAGAGTCCCATCTTTTACCGGGTACACCATTAATTTCGGGTTGCTGACTCCAAGAAGCCATTTTGAAACCTGCTTGATTCTCAGCAGTTAAACCGAGAATTAGGCTGCCATTGTTGTTACTACCACCATTTCCGATGACGATAAATCCGTTACTCAGATTGCCTGGTAATTTTCTCAACGGGTTATAAAGAAGTGATTTTTCAAAATAGTTGACACCGATAATTCCAGAAAATGGTACACCACTATTTGCTGAACAATTAGGTTTTTGGGCAGTACATTGGCGACTAGTAACAACCTGTACGGGAACAGGTTCGGCGGTGGGAATTAAACCAAACCGGACATTAGTATAAACTAATTCTCCTTCCAGGATAGTACCATCACTTAATACCTCCTTGATATTTTGACCTGTTTTTTGAATCGGAGCATTACCTAAAAACTCTTTGGGAACTCTTAGCCCTGCTGACCCTGTATCCAATAAAATACGTCTTGGTTGACCATTTGCGTTAGCGAAGCTCGCCGCAGGCATCGCAACTTCCAAAAAATAGCCGCGAACACGTTGCCCAAGGGAAGGTTTTGGATATAAAGGTAAGCTTATGGTGTTAAAAGTTGGCTTGCGGGGTATATTTTGAGAGATATCGCGTAACGCTGAATTGGGAAAAAGAGCCGCAAATGCTGACTGGCGTTGCGCTGCTGGTTCAGGGGCGATATCCCAAAGGCTTTCGTAGTAGAAAAAGCCGATACCTAAACCGCGTTGTTGCGCTGCTTCTACCTGGGATTGGATTTGTGGTATGGAAACTGGGCGATTTCGTAACCCCGCCATAATACCGATACCAGTTGGAATGATTTGTTGGGTTTCTAAAATTTCTGGGCGGGTAATTTGAGCAATAAAACTTTCCAAATCATTACGATACACCTGCATAACCAACTCATCGACAATCCCCAACCGTACCCAGTTCAGCCAGTCTTGCAGTTGCATTTTATAGGCGAAATTATAGTAATTAGGAGCAACTGAGAAGATAGCATTCGGTTTTCGGGCTTTCACAGTTTGCTGGAGGTCTACCATGAATGCAGTAATTTTATCTGCCCGCCATTTTATCCATGCTTGGGCTTGGGGATTGGGTGGAGGAGGATTGCCAGTTTCTTGAGTATATAGACTAATCGTGTACTTATCGTAACCAAAATCCACAGGTAAACTCGTATGATCGTCAAATTGAACGCCATCAGCATCGTATTGAGTCATAACTTCCATGACGAGTTCCCTGATAAACTTTTGCACTTCGGGGTGAAAGGGATTCAACCACGCTACTTCACCGGCAGCACTAATTGAAGTTTGAGTCCCATCCCCTTTTTGTGTAAGCCAATCTGGATGCGACGATGCCAGTTCCGAAGTTAGAGGAACCATAAAACCAAATTCAAACCAGGGTATTGCTAGTAGCCCTTGTTTGCGGGCTTGAGTGATAATGTCTGCAATTACATCTTGTCCATCTATTCCCTTGAAGAAAAAAGGGATACCCATTTTTTGCATGGTGGCGCTGGGGTATTGTGTATAACCATCATTCCAAACTACGGGATAAACAGTATTAAAGTTTAACTGCCGCAGTTGGCTCATGGCTGCTTGCACTTGTGAACGATTTCTGAAAACGCTAAAATCGTTACCACTTAGCCACACTCCCCGAATTTCCTGACGAGGTTGAGGAGGTAGTTGGGCAAGGGCAGGGGCAAAACTGTTGAGTAGCAATACTGCAAAGAATGATATCAGACATAATAATGGCAGCAGACGCTTTTTCAAAAGCCACCAACCTTGATGAATCAAAGGCGATGTCTGTTGACTTGCTAGATGTAGCGAGTCAACAGCTAGTAGTACCCGTCTACGCAGAGGCTTAAATAGTAAGTTAATTAGAGTTGTATTAATTTCTCTACTTTTTTCCCAAAACTGAATTGTCATTATTTCTGCTTATTAAATGAGGTTAATTGGTTATATAGCGGTTCTCAGTTGAGTGAGGTACAAGAACCCCACCCCCAACCCCCTCCCCGCAAGCGAGGAGGGGACTATGATGTACCGCATCTGAATGGGGTGTAGGGGCACGGCACTGCCCATTGGTGTCAACTTAACGTGAAAGCTAGTTCTAGAACTAGCTTTTAGATTGCCTCGTTCCCAGTCTCCGACTGGGAATGCTCGTCCTTGAGGCTCCGCCTCTCTTGCTGGCGGCAGAGCCGCCAGGAGCAGCATTTCTAGCCTCTGGCTAGAAACGAGGTTTTAAAGGAGTTTCAGCTTAAGTTGACACCAATGGGCACTGCCGTGCCCCTACGGGTGTACCTCACACAAACGAGAAACGTTATATTTCATTCCATATAAACGTTAAATTGCTACACCAGGAAAACTGATACAGTAATTTAGCTGCAAGATAGTTGACGCAGTTATAAGGTTCGTGGTGCCAAATAGAAATTGTTGCGATCGCCTTGCCCCCGACAACCGCCGACTTACTTAGACAAAAGCAGTTGGGAAGTAGTTGTCTTGGTAGTAATTGGACTATTTTGATTTTCGTGTTGACTTTGGCGGCGTTCGGTGTGCGCCAAAGTATTTCTCACTACGGTAACGCAACCACACCCGCAACACTTGCGGAATCTGCTCTTTTTGTTCCTTAGTCAGGGTGTTGTAAAGGGCTAAGGCGCGATCGCGTTCACCTCGACAAGCTGCATTGTTGTGAGCATCCCAATAGCTGCGGGCTACTCGAATCCGCCGACAGACTTCTTTAATGAGCGCGTCTCCCGTAAGTGGAGTGTCTTGCTTGGTCATAGTCAGATGCTGTAATTTTACAATGCGATCGTAGCGAGTCAGATTGATCTTGACAATTGCAAATAAATCAATTTATCGCCAAGGCAACCAGGTTGAGCAGTTACCATACTCTAAATAATAAAAAAGTTTTATCTGATTAACTTAGTAATTTCATTTAATTTCTGTGACAATATTCCTTGTAAAGATTGAAGTTGTTCCTGACTAGCATTCGTTCCCCCCAATTTATCGGGGGGTTAGGGGGGATCTAAAAGTGCCTAAAGTCACACCAAAACACTTTTCAAACATCCTCTAAAGCGAGAACTCCTATATCGTTGTAGAAGAAATAACTTTAGAACATCAGCCCTCTGTCTTCATACTCTTTTTTTGGCAAAGATATTGTTATGAGCCAGTATATTTTCAGTAGCCTCACAGATGATGAAGAACTTAATTTTTCTGAAGAAGCAGAGGTTTTTGTCTTCCCCACTTCTTTCGCCCAGCAGCGATTGTGGTTTCTCGATCAGTTAGCGCCGGGTAATCCATTTTACAATGTGTCAACAGCACTTCGCCTGAAAGGTTCCCTTAACTTCACCGCCTTAAAGCAGACATTCAACGAAATTGTCCGTCGCCACGAAACCTTACGCACTACGTTTGTGATGGTAGAGCAGGAACCAGTGCAAGCGATTCCTGCGGAGAGCTGCGCTAACGCACCCAGCTTAACCATACCTCTTCCCCTAATAGATATACGCAATTTCGAGAGCCAAGAACGTGAGACACAAGTACGGCGAATCGCAACAGCAGAGGCTCAACATCCTTTCAATCTCACTACCGGGCCATTGCTGCGAGTGAAGCTGCTACAACTAGATGAAGCAGAATATGTGCTGCTGCTCAATCTACATCACATTGTTGCCGATGGCTGGTCAATTGGAGTGCTGATTAAAGAACTGGGGGTATTATATAAAGCCTTTGTAGAAGATAAACCATATCTGATGTCTACGCTCCTCCCAGAACTACCCATTCAGTATGCAGATTTCGCCCAATGGCAACGGGAGTGGCTGCAAGCGGTGGAAGCAAACGGCTGTTCGCCTTTACAAACGCAGTTAGCTTATTGGCAAAAGCAATTAGACGGCATTTCGGTGCTGAATCTTTCGACCGACCGACTAAGACCAGCAGTTCCAACCTATCGGGGTGCAAAACAATTTCTAGAACTACCATATTCCTTAACTCAAGCGCTAGAGGCACTTAGCTACCAAGAAGATGTAACCTTGTTTATGACAATGCTTGCAGCGTTTCAGACTTTGCTCTATCGCTACACACAGCAAGAGGATATTGCACTAGGTTCACCTATTGCTAATCGTAACCGTAGCGAATTAGAGGGGTTAATTGGTTTTTTTGTCAATAGTTTGGTGCTACGTAGCGATCTATCAGGGAACCCGACGTTTCGAGAATTATTGAATCGAGTGCGAGAGGTAACTTTGGGAGCATACAGCCATCAGGATTTGCCCTTTGAAAAGCTGGTGGAGGAACTTCATTCAGAGCGAGATTTGAGCCGCCATCCCTTATTTCAGGTCGTATTTAGCCTGCAAAATACTCCCATTGAAGCGCTAGAGTTACCTGGGTTAAAGCTTTCGTTATTCGACTTCGACAGCAAAATTGCAAAGCTTGATTTAGAGTTCCATCTGTGGCGAGACTTGGAAACTCTCAAAGGAGAAGTGGTGTATAGCACAGATTTATTTGATCAAAGCACCATTACGCGAATGCTGGGACATTTCCAAATACTTTTAGAAAGTATTGTCGTCAATCCAAAACAGCGTCTTTCAGATTTGGGATTGCTTACTGAAAGAGAACGACAGCAGTTATTAATTGATTGGAACAACACTAAAAAAAGTTACCCAGACAACAAATGTTTTCATCAGTTATTTGAGGCACAAGTGGAGCAAACTCCCGATGCGATCGCACTAGTATTTGGTAATAAACAACTCAGCTACAAAGAGTTAAATATACGCAGCAACCGACTTGCACATTATCTCCAAAAAATCGGTGTAGAAACTGAATCTTTAGTTGGCATTTGTGTAGAGCGTTCGCCAGAAATGATCGTCGGGCTATTAGGTATCCTCAAAGCTGGCGGCGCATACCTTCCTTTAGATCCCAGCTATCCTCAAGAGCGTCTTAACTTCATGTTGGAAGATGCACAAGTTTCAGTATTGCTGACACAAGAAAAATTACTTCAAAATTTTACAGAATTCTCGAATCCAATTATTAGTATAGATAAAGATTGGGCAACTATTACACAACATAGCCGAGAAAACCCAACCAGCGGCGTAACACTTGAAAACTTAGCTTATATCATCTACACCTCTGGCTCAACAGGGCAACCAAAAGGTGTTTTAATCGAACACCGAGGGCTGTCTAATTTGGCAGCAGATCAGATTGGGGTTTTTAACTTGCAACCGAGTAACCGCATTCTGCAATTTGCATCATTGAGTTTCGATGCTTCAATTTTTGAGATTGTGATGGCATTACGAACAGGAGCAACTCTTTATTTAGCAAAGAAAGAATACCTTCTACCTGGAAAACCTTTGCTTCAATTATTGCGCGAAAAAGCTATTACTCACATCACCCTTCCACCTGCGGTTTTGGCAGTTTTACCCACAGAATCATTACCTGCATTACAAACTATTATTAGTGCAGGTGAATCATCTTCCGAGGATATAGTAAAACGTTGGTGGAATCATAGTCGGAGGTTTTTTAATGCTTACGGGCCTACTGAAGCAACCATTTGGTCAACTGTTGCCGAAATTGAATCTGTGAATGAAAAACCGCCTATTGGTCGCCCAATTGCTAACACTGAAGTTTATATATTAGATTACTATTTACAACCTGTACCAATTGGGATTTTAGGTGAATTATACATCGCTGGTGATGGGCTAGCACGAGGCTATCTCAACTGCCCAGAATTAACTGCCAAAAAATTTATTCCCAATCCTTTTAATGGTAAAAAAGGAGCAAGGCTTTACAAGACAGGTGATTTAGCCAGATATCGACCAGACGGAAACATTGAATTTTTAGGTCGTATTGATCATCAAGTAAAAATTCGCGGCTTCCGCATTGAGTTGTCAGAGATTGAAACAGTTATCAGCCAGCATAATCATGTAGAAAAAGCAATTGTAATTGCTCAAGATAATTTAGATGATAAGTATTTAGCAGCTTACATTGTTACTGAGTTAACGCCGGAGCAAATAATTATTGAACTACGTCAATTATTAAAAGAAAAATTACCAGAATACATGATACCAAAAGTTTTTGTAATTCTGGATTCTCTGCCGTTAACGGCTAATGGCAAAGTGGATCGTTATGCACTAAAAGCAGTTGATACTCTGAGCCGCTCAATAGATAACGCCTTGATTGCTCCTCGTACTCCAACTGAGTCAACCTTGGCAAAAATCTGGGCTGAAGTCCTTAACATTGAGAATATAGGTATTCATGACAACTTCTTCGATTTGGGAGGTAATTCGCTGCTGGCTGTACGTTTATTAGACCAGATACACAAACAGTTTGAGGATGATTTACCCTTATCTACCCTGTTTGTAAATCAAACAATTGAAAGTTTAGCAATTGCTCTATATTCAAAAACAGATTCTCTGCCGTGGTCTCCTTTGGTTCCGATTCAACCGAATGGTTCAAATCCACCTTTTTTCTGCGTTCATCCAATTTTTGGTGTTGTATTTCCTTATTATGAATTAGCTCATCAATTGGGTAAAAGTCAACCATTTTATGGGCTACAACCTATTGGAATTGATGGAGAAATACCATTAACCCGCATTGAGGATATGGCTACCCAATACATTGCAGCATTGCGCTCAGTACAGCCGAAAGGCCCTTATTTTTTAGGAGGTTGGTCTTTCGGAGGATGGGTGGCTTTTGAGATGGCTCAACAACTTCAAAATTCTGGGGAAGAAGTAGCTTTACTTGCCGTGCTTGATACTGTAGCACCTATTAAGAGCAATCTACCTTCTTTTAATAATACTTTAAAGTTTCTTCTCACTACAGTAGTGCCATATATGTGGCCCTTTTTCCTCGATTATTTGTGTCTAATTACCGCTCCTAGTAAGAGCGGAATTAACAGTTTAACTTCTCGATTTCCTAATTTTCAGAAGTTGGTGCAATATTCCTTTTGGGAGTCGCTGACGCGATCGCTCAAAATAAATCTGTTCTCACATTTCATCCAAAAGGAGGATGCCACAGTCAACCTTATATCTGACGAATCCAAGCTAAGACTTTTAAGTGAGTCGGCGATTGTCCCTATGCTTCGTGTTTTGAATGCCAATAGCCAAGCAGTTCTCAACTACGTTCCGCAAGTCTACCCTAAGCAAATTAATCTTTTCAGAACAAGAGTTCAGTCAAGTATTGCTGAGGGAGAGCCGAGTATGGGTTGGGATCAGTTAGCTGTGGGAGGAACAGAAATTCATCATATTCCTGGCAATCACCTAACTATGCTGAGAAAACCCCATATCCAGGTTCTGGCCGCACAGTTAAGAGCCTGTATTGAGAAAGCACAAACTTTAAAATAAGGATGGATCAATATCGGAATCTTATCTGATTTGTGTTAGCGTAGCTTGCCGTAGGCATAAAATAATTTTTTATAACGAACCGCAGAGGCGCAGAGAACGCAGAGAGAATAAAGAGAGGTTTTCACAAATGATTTAGGATTGCTATATGTCTTCTGAAGAGGTCTTCGTCTTTCCAGTATCTTTTGCTCAACAGCGATTATGGTTCCTCGATCAGTTGATCTGTGACAATGCTATTTATAATGTGCTGACAGTAATTCGCTTAACAGGTTCGCTTAACTTAACGGCACTGGAACAGACTTTTAACGAGATTGTGCGTCGCCATGAAACCTTACGCACTACATTTATAGTCTTGGATGGGCAACCCCTACAGGCGATTGCACCTAGCTTAACAATACCTATTTCTGTATTAGACTTTCGGCTACTGCCAGATGATGAAGGAGAGTTGGAAGCAACGAGGATTGTTAGCGCAGAGATAGAACATCCCTTCGATTTATCCTCTGGGCCATTGCTGCGAGTGAAGTTGCTTGTGCTTTCCAATACAGAATATATTTTATTACTGAATATGCACCACATTATCTGCGACGATTGGTCTATTGGGGTGCTGATTCGGGAACTGGGAACGCTGTACACAACTTTTGCACAAAATCAGCCTTCCCCTCTGTTAGAACTGCCTCTTCAATACGCCGACTTTGCCCACTGGCAACGTGAGTGGCTACAAGGAGAAGTACTCCAAACGCAGTTAACTTATTGGCAGCAGCAATTAAATGGTATTTCTATGCTGCATTTACCTACTGATAAACCAAGACTAGCTATACAAAGCTATCAAGGAGCAACACAATTTTTTGAGTTACCAAAAAAGCTAACTGATGCACTAGAAAAGCTTTCGCAGCAAGAAGGAGTCACCTTTTTTATGACGCTGCTGGCAGCATTTAAAACTTTGCTCTACCGCTACACATATCAAGAAGATATTGCGGTAGGTTCGCCAATTGCTAACCGTAACCGCAGCGAAATTGAGGGTTTAATTGGTTTTTTTGTCAATAGTTTAGTCCTACGCAGTAATTTAGCTGGAAACCCGACTTTTCGAGAACTATTAGGCAGAGTACGAGAGGTAACACTAGGAGCTTATAGTCAGCAAGATTTGCCATTTGACAAGCTAGTTGAAGAACTGCATCCAGAGCGAAATTTGAGCCATAATCCGTTATTTCAAGTAGTGTTTAGTTTCCAGAATGCGCCCATGTCGGCACTAGAACTACCTGGATTAGTGCCTAGCTTTATAAATATTGATTTAAAAAAAACGCGCTTTGATTTGGAACTACACTTATGGAAGTGTTCTGATGATTTCAGGAGCTTATGGGGTGGAAATTGGGAGTATTCTGAAGGACTCCGTGGCGTAATAGTTTACAGCACGGATTTGTTTGATCAAGCTACTATTCGTCGGATGCTGGATCATTTTAAAACTCTGTTATCAAGCATTGTTGCAAATCCCGAACAGCGGCTCAAAAATTTACCGCTATTAAATGAAGCGGAACTATATCAGATATTAGTGGGATGGAATAACACTAACGCTACTTATCCTGATAATAAGTGTATCCATCAATTGTTTGAAGAACAGGTATACCATCATCCTGATTCTATAGCATTAATCTTTGGGAATGAGCAAATCACTTATCAAGAGTTGAATAGACGCAGCAATAAACTAGCACAATATTTACAAACAATTGGAGTAGGTTCAGAAATTTTAGTAGGTATTTGCATTTCACAGTCTATAGAAATGATAGTTGGCTTATTAGGCATTCTGAAAGCAGGAGGAGCATATCTTTCTTTAGATCCCAGCTATCCTCAAGAACGCCTAAAGTTTATGCTGGAAGATGCACAGGTTTCAGTATTGCTAACACAAGAAAAGCTGCTCAAGTCTTTTGAATACTTCTTGAATCCAATCGTTTGCATTGATAAAGACTGGAAAAATATTACTCACAAAAACAAAAATAACGTTGAAAGTAGCGTTACATCTAACAATTTAGCTTATGTTATTTACACTTCTGGCTCTACAGGAAAACCGAAGGGAGTGGCTATAACTCACAAAGCTGTAAATCGGCTAGTGTGCAATACAAACTATATAAAATTGTCACCATTAGATAAAATCGCCCAAGCCTCAAATACTTCTTTTGATGCAGCAACATTCGAGATTTGGGGAGCGCTACTTAACGGCGCTCAACTTGTGGGTATTAGCAAAGATATAATCCTTTCGCCTCATGAATTTGCATTACAGCTAAAACAAAAAGAAATTAGTGTCTTGTTTTTGACAACAGCTTTATTTCAACAGATTGCCAGAGATGTTCCGCAAGCTTTTGCTTCATTGCGATATTTACTATTCGGTGGCGAGATTGTTGATCCGAGATGGGTGAAAAAGATTATAAAATCTGGTGCGCCAAAGCATTTAATTCATGTTTATGGGCCTACAGAAAACACCACCTTTTCATCTTACTACTGTATACAAAGTTTAGCAGAATCAGCTACATCTATTCCTATTGGTTGCCCGATCAATAATACACAAATTTATATATTAGATACTCATTTACAACCTTTGCCCATTGGCGTCATTGGCGAATTATACATTGGTGGTGATGGTCTGGCACGAGAATATCTCAATCATACGGAATTAACTACTGAATATTTTATTACAAATAATTTTAGCAATAATTCCCAAACACGTCTTTATAAAACGGGTGATTTAGCCCGCTATTTACCAGATGGCAATATTGAATTTTTAGGCCGGATTGACAATCAAGTAAAAATTCGTGGCTTCCGCATTGAATTATCAGAGATTGAAGCGGTGTTGAGTGAACATCCAGCAGTGAGAGAAACAGTGGTCATTGCTGATGAGGACATACCTGATAATAAGTATTTGGTGGCTTATATTGTTCTTAATGTAGTAGAAATATCAAACTTGGCATCTCTACTACGTAAATTCTTGAAAGAAAAGTTACCAGAATACATGGTGCCAACTGCTTATGTGATACTGGAATCAATACCATTAACACCTAATGGCAAAGTAGACCGTCGGGCTTTACCTAGACCCGATAGAGTAACTTTCGATAGATATGATTATGTAGCACCGCGATCGCAAGTTGAAGAGTTACTTCAAGAAATTTGGGCTAAACTATTGGTAAAAGAGCAGGTAGGCGTTCATGACAATTTCTTTGAATTGGGCGGTCATTCTCTCTTGGCGACTCAGTTAATCTCCCGAATCCGAGATACCTTTCAAATAGATGTAACTGTACGCAATTTCTTTGAAGCACCAACTATTGAACAACTGGCGAAGTGCATTGATACAATGTGTTGGGCAGCAAAAGGTGCAGATAAAACTGAAACTACGGAACAAGAGCGAGAAGACATTGAATTTTAACTTAGCATTTATGTCATCCGGTATATGTGCGCCAGCCGCAGTAACGATTAACTTAAGCATGAGGAAGATACGCGAATTGGCTGGGTTTAAGCTAAGAGGATGTTTGAAAAATTTTTCACTGTGACTTTAGGCACTTTTAGATCCCCCCTAACCCCCCTTCAAAAGGGGGGAACCAGAATCAAAGTCCCCCAATTTATCGGGCGATTTAGGGGGATCTAGAACTTTTGATACCGACAAGAGGGCTTTTCAAACATCCTCTAAAGGGAATTAATAAAAACCCTTTAACTTACTTGTTGATGGTATTTATCTACAGCCTCACTGTCTGCGTTTTTCAGCCTTGGGAGTTTTTAACAAGCTCACTAAGCTCTTATGCTGCCGTCTTCAGGCAAAAATCTCTGGTAGAAATCAACCTGTATTAGGAAGTGGGCTATGCATATTGGATTTCTCAACCCTCAAGGCAATTTTGATTCAGGCAATAGCCACATCACGAAACACCCAGATTTTGGGGGTCAGCTAATCTACGTTAAGCAAGTCGCCATAGCGATCGCTCAAATGGGCCATAAAGTTGATATTATTACTCGTCAAATTATTGACCCGGAGTGGCCAGAGTTTGCCCAAGCGATTGACACTTATCCAGGGATCGATAACGTCCGCATTATCCGCTTACCAGCTGGGCCAAAAGAATTTCTTTCTAAAGAGTTGTTATGGCCTCATCTGGTCGCTGATTGGATACCCAACATCTTGAAATTTTATCAACAGCAAGGTGGCTTACCCGATGCTATGACTGCTCACTACGCCGATGGAGGACTGTGTGGTGTTCTAATTGAAGAGGAGACAGGCATACCTTTTACTTTTACTGCTCATTCTCTCGGCGCTCAAAAGATCGACAAACTGGAAGCCACCCCAGAAAATCTCACAAAAATAGACGAGCAATTTAATTTCAGATATCGCATTTTAGCCGAACGCCTGAGCATGAATCGCTCGGCGGTTAATATCACCAGTACACGACTTGAACGTTTTGAACAGTATTCTCATCGAGTCTATAGTGGTGCAGTGGATGTAGACAACGACAACCGCTTTGCAGTGATTCCACCGGGGGCAGATTTCTCGATTTTTGGTGCAAAAGCGCGTTACGAAAACGAGGAGGGTACTTACCAGTTCATTCAGGAGCGATTGGTACGGGATATTGCAGAACCACGTCGAGATTTGCCCGTTATCCTAGCATCCAGTCGATTAGAGCTTAAAAAAAATATATTAGGGCTAGTGCAAGCCTTCGCAATCAGTCCAACTCTTCAGGAACGAGCTAACTTGGTGATACTTACAGGAGGGCTGGACGATCCTTTACGAGAGGAAACTAGTGACGGCATAGCTGAAGAGGTATTAGCCCCGATTCGGGAAGTGGTCAAAGAAAATGACTTGTGGGGCAAAATCAGTGCCTTTAGCTTGCCACATCAGTCTCAAGAGTCACTGGCAGCAGCTTATCGGTTTATGGTTAAACGCCGCTCAGTATTTGCGCTGACCGCACTCTACGAACCCTTTGGGCTTGCTCCCTTAGAAGCAGCAGTTGCAGGTTTGCCAGTGGTAGCAACTAAGAACGGTGGCCCTAGCGAGAGCTTGCGACAGGGAAATAAGGAATATGGCGTACTTGTTGACCCAGAAGATCCTGCTGATATTGCACGGGGCTTGGAGCGGGTGCTATGTGATGCTCAGGAGTGGGAGTATTTTGCCCAAGCTGGTCAGCAACGGGTGTTGAAGATGTACACTTGGGAATCTACTGCTGAAAACTACCTGAGTTTGCTTGATTCGATTCTGTCTTCACCGGAAACCCGCGATCGCGCCCAACTCCTTCCCATCCATCCTTACTTCCGTAATCCAGAATCACAGACCGATGTTTGTTTGGAAGAATTGAGCGACCTCTACTTTGGAACTAATCAAAAGGTACTAAGTATATCTAGCCCGTGAAGAAGGCAGCTATAAGCAGCCAGCGCAAAACGTGCTGACTGCTTCGGAAAACTGCTGGTTTTGTTCCATCAATGCCATGTGTCCACCTGGTTGTAGAGTGACTCTTTGAGAGTAAGGCAATTCTGCTTTCATGCGATCGCTCGCCACGGGTTTAGTTGCTATATCTGAATTGCCGCAAACAACCAACACAGGTACGTTAATAGTTGCAAGTGTGTCTGTTTCATCGAATTTGAACATTGCCAGTGTGCCACGAGCCAGAACCCCAGGCGAACCCAATGCTGATAATAGACCGGCAAAACTTAGTTGACCCCGTGTTTCAGTACCCGTAAATCCAGACAGTTCGACGGTGATGTATAGCGAACCATTCAAATACGAGAGCCAAGTCATCAACCAAAAAATCGGCCACAGCACGGTAGTCAGGTACAACACAGGTTCGAGTAGCGGTTTCTGCAACTTACGCACCAGATTGCTAAAGATACAAGTTTTTACGGGATTGGTGTAAGTAGTATCTACAAGAATTAAGCCAGCCACCCGACTCCCTAATTGCTCTGGAAACAGGCGACAGAATGTCAGGTTAATCATGCCACCCATGCTATGCCCCAACAAGATAACAGGTTTATCCCCTGCTATGGCGACAACAGCTTCCAAGTCACGGGCATATTTTTCTATAGAGTGATCATTGTTTTTCGGTTTAACGGATTTTCCTAATCCTGGTAGATCCCAAACAATTACTCGGAAGCGATCGCTCAATTGTCGCTTGGCATAATACCATATAGTACTGTTTGGCCCCCAACCGTGTGACAAGATAATTGGTTGACCATCTTCAGGGCCAAAAAACTCTACTTGCAACACGCTCCCATCTGGACGTGACAAGCGCTGCACGGTTTTGCTACGCATAAACTTGGGTTCCTCGGCCCCAGGACGGCGCAGCAGTGGCAAACTGATAAAACGGCCGCCAAAAGTCCACAAAACCATTACTAGTCCAGCTACTAAGTAGGACGTTCCTACAAGTTCTCGTTCATACCACTCATAGAGAATGTAGATCCCCCCGCCAAGTACCCCAACGGACAGCACTTGAAACAGCCATACAAGTAAAAAATTATGAGGCATGAATATCATGAGCCTAAACCTTGCAATACTTTGTTAACTGCTTTTAGCTTCATACCATAGTTAGAATCATCCAACTTTCACTCTCAAGAATGATTTATACAGTGTTGTAAGTATGATAAAAATGCTGGGTTAGTTGATAAACAGTGTAAAGCGGCAAAAATAACTATTAACAAACAATATTCCTTGTGCCTGCTGCTTTTTATTAAGTAACAACTGTTCCGAAGGGGTATAATTTTGAATACAGTTGAGCTATTATCTTATCTTCGTAGCTTAGATATTAAAATTTTTCTGGATGGTGAAAAGTTTAGCTGTAACGCACCTGAAGGAACTCTTACAGCAGAACTGCGTGCAGAAATTCAAGAGCGTAAAGCAGAAATTATTGAATTTTTAAAAGTAACTAATCGTACTAATAACCACAGCTTTAGACCTCTCGTACCTATTTCGCGGTCAGGAAATCTGACTCTCTCCTTTGCTCAACAACGGCTGTGGTTTCTTGACCAATTAATCCCTAATAATCCTTTCTATAATATTCCAGTAGCACTACATTTAACAGGTTCGCTCAATCAAGCTGCGCTAGAGCAAACTTTTAATGAAATTGTGCGACGACACGAAGCTTTACGCACTACTTTTGTCATCGAGTCAGGGCAACCCGTTCAGGTAATTAATCCGACTCTAACTATTACTTTACCAATCATAGATTTACGGCAACTGCCACAAGCCGAACGAGAAATACAAGCACGACAATTCACTACCCAAGAAGCTCAACGTCCTTTCAATTTATCAACTGATTCATTGCTGCAAGTAAAACTGCTGCGGTTGGATGAGACACAATACATCCTGGTGCTGACTATGCACCACATTGTTTCTGATGGTTGGTCTATTGGAGTGTTGATTCAAGAGATAGCGGCACTCTACACAACCTTTGTTAACAATCAGCCTTCTCCTCTGCCGAAACTTCCAATCCAATATGCAGACTTTGCATACTGGCAACGCCAATGGTTGCAGGGGGAAGTATTAGAAAAGCAACTTAATTACTGGGAGAAGCAATTAGACGGCATTTCTATATTAAATCTGCCAACCGACAGACCAAGATTAGCCGTTCAAACTTATCAGGGTGCAAGACAATCTCTGCAATTATCAAAAAGTTTGAGCAAAGCACTTTTAGCTCTCGGACAGCAAGAAGGGGTAACTTTGTTTATAACCCTACTAGCAGCATTTAAAGTTTTGCTTTACCGCTACACACAACAAGAAGATATTGCTATTGGTTCACCTATTGCCAATCGCAACCGTAGTGAAATTGAGGGAATAATTGGTTTTTTTGTCAATAGCTTAGTCCTGCGTACCCATTTAAGTGGAAACCCAACTTTTCGAGAATTATTGAGTCGTGTGAAAGAGGTAGCTTTAGGGGCTTATGCTCATCAAGATTTGCCTTTTGAAAAACTCGTAGAGGAACTACATCCAGAGCGTAATTTGAATCAAAATCCGTTGTTTCAAGTGGTGTTTGCCCTGCAAAATGCGCCGATGTCAGCATTAGAGTTAACTGGTTTAACTTTAAGCCCACTACCATTTTATACGGAAACAACACGCTTTGATTTGGAGTTCCATCTGTGGGAGCCAAATACTCAAAATGGTTTATGGGTAGATAGCTCAGAATCAATTAGTGGTTTTGTAATTTACAGCACTGATTTATTTGATGATGCTACCATCACCAGGATGCTAGGACATTTCCAAATATTACTTGAGGGTATAGTTGCAAATCCAGAACAACCAATTGCCCAATTACCACTTTTAAGCGAATCTGAGCTACATAATTTATTAGTTGAATGGAACAATACTCAGTTAGACTATCCTCAAGATAAGTGTATCCATCAGTTATTTGAGAGCGTTGCCAAACAGAATACTGATGCGACTGCGCTAGTATTAGGCGATGAAAAACTCAGCTACAAAGAGTTAAATATACGCAGTAACCAACTTGCACATTATCTAAAAAATTTAGGAGTTAAAACCGAAGTTTTAGTAGGGCTTTGTGTCGAACGCTCTTTTGATATGGTAATCGGAATGTTGGGCATCATGAAAGCAGGTGGAGCTTATGTACCTCTAGATCCAAGCTATCCATCTGAACGTTTAAACTTTATGCTTGAAGATGCTCAAGTATCAATTTTATTAACTCAGGAGCGATGGCTTGAAAATCTAAAAAACTATAATTCCAAAATAATCTGTTTAGATAAAGAATCTACAATTATTGCTCAAGAGATTGAAGATAATCCTACTAGTGAAATTACAATAAATAATATTGCCTATGTCATTTATACCTCTGGCTCAACTGGAAAGCCTAAAGGCGTACAAATTGAACATAGAGGATTATTAAATCTGGTTTTTTGGCATCAAAAAGCCTTTGCAGTTTCACCTATTGACCGAGTAACGCAGATAGCCGGAGTTGCCTTTGACGCTTGTGCTTGGGAAATTTGGCCTTACCTTAGTGCTGGAGGAAGTATCTATATTGTAGATGATGAAATCAGGCGATCGCCTGAATATCTCCGAGATTGGTTAATATTACAAAAAATAACAATTTCCTTCTTACCAACACCTTTAGCAGAAAAAATTCTCTTGTTAGATTTTCCTCAAGAAGCAGCTTTACGAATATTGCTTACAGGTGGAGACAAACTAAATCAATATCCTTTCGCTTCCCACTCTTTCCAAGTATTTAATAATTATGGGCCAACTGAGAACACCGTTGTGACAACTTCTGGTGATATTTCTCTTAAGAATAAAGATAATTTAGCACCTGCAATTGGTCGTGCGATCGCTAATACACAAGTTTACATATTAGATAAACATTTACAACCAGTACCCATTGGCGTTTACGGAGAGTTATATATAAGTGGTGATGGATTGGCACGAGGTTATTTAAACCGTCCTGATTTAACTGCGGAATGCTTCATTTCTCATAGTTTTACTAATAAGTTAAAAGTACGACTTTATAAAACAGGTGATTTAGTCCGCTATCGAGTAGATGGCAACATTGAGTTTTTAGGCCGCCTCGACGAGCAGGTAAAAATTCGTGGCTACCGCATTGAGTTAGGCGAAATTGAAGCAGTACTGAGTCAGCATCCAGGAGTAGAGCAAAGTGTAGTAATAATTCGTGAAAATGAACAGGAAAAGCGTTTAGTAGCTTATGTGGTAGCGAAAGCTGAATACAGCAGAGAGCAAGAGAATGGGCAATTAATGCAATTGCAGAATGAGCAGGTTTTGCAATGGCAGATGCTCTATAACGAAACTTATAATCAACCTGCGGCTGATTCAAATCCAACATCCAATTTTGTCGGCTGGAACAGTAGTTACACAAATCAGCCTATTCCAGTAGAGCAGATGCGTGAGTGGGTGAATAACCAAGTAGCGCAAATTTTGGCTTTGCAACCCAAGCGAGTGTTAGAAATTGGTTGTGGAACCGGCTTAATTCTGTTCAGAATTGCACCTGACTGCACTAAATATTGGGGAACAGACTTTTCCCCAGTTTCACTTAACTACATACAGCAGCAGTTAGAAAAGCAGAAAATGCCACAAGTAACACTGTACCAGCAAATGGCTACTGATTTCGAGAAAGTAGAAATAGCAGCTTTTGATACAGTAATTTTGAACTCAGTTGTACAGTATTTTCCTACTATTGATTATCTGATTCGTGTCTTAGAAGGTGCTGTGAAGGCAACTGCTTCGGGTGGTTTTATTTTCATAGGAGATGTGCGTAGTTTGCCACTTTTGCAAGCTTTCCATGCCTCAGTGCAACTCTATCAAGCTGAACCTTCCCTCAGCCGATCCGAATTGCAGCAACGGGTTCAAATGCAAATTTTCCAAGAAACAGAGTTGGTGATTGACCCAGCTTTTTTTAGTGCAATAAAGCAATACTTTCCCCAGATTAGCCATGTAGAAATTGAACTGTTGCGGGGACGCGAACGCAATGAGTTAACCCAATTTCGATACAATGTAATTCTTCATATTGGTGATGAAACTATTAATAATACTGAAAATTATTCAGTACTAAACTGGTCTGGAGATAATTTAACAGTGTCAGCAGTACATCAGCGATTAATTGAGAATCAACCAGAAATATTATGTATTAATAATGTACCTAATCCGCGGGTGATGGCAGCTGTTAAAACAGTAGAATGGCTATCAGATGTAGAAGGTTTTAAAACTGTAGGTCAAATGCGTAAAGCTTTGCAAGAACTCGAAAATATCGGAGTAGAGCCAGAAGATTTTTATACACTGGATGTCCCTTACAAAGTTGAGATTACTTGGTCACATTCAAGTATTGAAGGACGCTATGATGTGGTTTTTGTACGGCAAGATAGAATAGGTAAGAGAGCTATTTTTACACATAGCACGGCTCACTCGCGTCCCTGGCAATCTTACGCCAATAATCCTCTACAAGCCAAAGCTGCGCGTAAATTAGTGCCGCAGTTGCAGACTTATGTAGCACAAAAACTGCCTGAGTACATGATGCCATCAGCTTTTGTAGTATTAGAATCTTTACCTCTAACAGCTAATGGTAAAGTCAATCGCCGCGCCTTAAGAGCATTCAATGATGTAATGAAGCCCCAATTGTCTGAAAATTACATCGCCCCTCGGACATCTGTGGAACAAGTGCTGATGAAAATTTTTGTTGAGGTTTTGGGACTCAAGCATGTAGGAATTTATGACAATTTCTTTGAATTAGGCGGTCATTCATTACTAGCAACTCAGCTTGTCTCTAGAGTGCGCGATGTCTTGCGTGTGGAGTTACCTTTGCGTAGCGTATTTGAAGCACCGACAATTGCACAAATATCTCAGGTAGTAGAAAGCTTTAAAGAAAGCACCGCTCAAAGTCAAGCGCCAGTTTTAATGCCACTATCACGTGAAAGTCGGCGGATTAAGTTATCTTCCTTAAAAGAAGACAGCAAGGGGCATTAGTTAATGGCACTAAGAAAAGATATAGCCCTTGCCCTGACTGGTTAAGAGCCTGGAGGCTGGGAACCGATTCTGGGAGGGCTGCCGCCTCCAGTAGCTTGACGGAGGCAGCAGCCCTCTTTGAATACATTCCCAGCCTAGTAGTCTGTCAAATTCATTTTGACGGTTAGAGAGACGCGATAAATCGCCGTCTCTACAGGGAATTATCCGTCAATTAGTTCTTGACAGACTACTAGAGGCTGGGAACGAGGCGACACATGCCTTTAGGCTTTTCTTAGAGGATGTTTTAAAAGTGTTCGGCTGTAATTTTAGGCACTTCTAGATCCCCCCTAACCCCCCTTAAAAAGTGGGGAACCGGAATCAAAGTCCCCCAATTTATCGGGGGATTTAGGGGGATCTAAAACGTTTTGCTACCGACCAGAGAACTTTTAAAACATCCTCTTAGTGCCATTCGGGCATTAGTAATATAGCGCTGATTCGGATCATTGTCAGAGGAGTGGGATGATTTTTAACTTTTTCAAACATCCTCTAAAAATTGCTTGGCCCTTTGGGACTGAGGATTTTGAAAAAACTTGTCGGGAGTAGTATCTTCTGCTAAAGTTCCTTGATCGAGAAACATAATTCGACTAGCTACAACTCTAGCAAATCCCATTTCATGGGTAACAATCGCCATTGTTATCCCTGTTTGAGCTAAATCTTTGATTACTTGGAGTACATCTTTGACCATTTCGGGATCTAAAGCAGAGGTGGGTTCATCAAATAAAATCATCTCTGGTGACATTGCCAAAGTGCGGGCGATCGCTACTCTTTGTTTCTGTCCTCCTGATAGTTTGGATGGAAAGACATTTGCTTTTTCCTCTAAGCCCACCTTTGTCAATAGCTCCATCCCTTGATTTTCGGCTAACTGTCGATCTACTCTTTTCACCTTGATTGGAGCATAGGTGACATTTTGCAATACTGTCATGTGGGGAAATAGATTAAAGTGTTGAAACACCATCACCAGCTGTTGACGAACCTTAGCAATGTTTACCTTGGGATGAGTGATTTCTTGCCCTTGAAAATAAATTCTGCCTTTAGTGGGGCGTTCTAGCAAATTCATGCACCGCAGAAAGGTAGATTTACCCGAACCAGAAGGCCCAAGAATAGCCACAACTTCCCCTTGATGAATCTCTGTAGAAATATCTTTGAGTACGTCGAGTTTGCCAAAGGATTTACACAAGAATTCTGTCCGAATTACGACTTTATTCACTTTGTCTTAACTTCCTTTCTAAAACGGATGCACTCTTAGTCAGACCCATAACTAAAATATAGTAGATTAACCCCGCAAACAGCAGAGGTTCAAAGTATATGTATTTATTTGCACCAACAATTTGGGCACTGCGTAATATTTCCACTACACCAATTGTTGATACCAAAGCTGAGTCTTTCAACAGTCCAATAGTTTCATTCACCAATGCAGGTAGAATGTTCTTCAATGCTTGAGGCATAATTATGTCCCACATCATCAAACGATAAGGAATACCCAAAGACATTGCCGCCTCAGTTTGTCCTTTATCTACTGCTTGAATTCCCCCCCGGATGGTTTCTGACATATAAGCCCCAGAGTTGAGGGTAAAAGTTAGCACCCCTGCTTCTAAAGCCGAGATATCATAACCTGTCAACTGGGGTGTTGCATAGTAAACTAAAGCTAACTGTAACAACAGGGGTGTGCCTCGAAATACAGAGGTATAGGCGTTGGCAAGCCACGTGAAGGGCTTGATACCAGTGATTTTGCACAAAGAAAGAACTGTACCCCAAATTAACCCCAGAAATACTGACAAGAGCGTAAATAACAACGTCAAAGGGATGCCTTTGAGGATAAAGGGAATGTCTGGGATAATTCTGGTAAAGTCTAGATTCAGCCCGCCTTTAGCAGAAGGTTCAGATCCGGTAGCGGTTGAGGTAGTTTGCGAAAACCACTTGGTGACTAACTTTTCTAGTTCTTTTTTGGACTTCATTTGTTGCAGAACTTTATTAAAAGGTTCCACTAAGCCCGAACCTTTCGGAAAAGCGATCGCCGAACCACTCAACTCGTCAGAGGGAATAACGTTAAACTCTAAATCTGTGTTGGCTTGGGCGAATCCTCTAGCAACTGTCTCCTCAACAATTGCTGCATCAATTCGCCCCGACTTGATTTCTTGAATTATTTCTGGTACTTTATTGAGTTGTTTTAGCTGAATCCCTGTAACTTTTTGGGCAATTTTTTTAGCATTTTGCTCTTGGATAGTCCCCAGTTGTACCCCAACTTTTTTAAGAGCTAGGTCTTGGATCTGTTTGAGATTGCTATTTTTGGGAGCGACAATTGTATCCTTTGCTTGGTAATAAATGATTGAAAAATCAACATTTTTCTGACGTTCTGGGGTGGGAGTCATCCCAGCCATAACAAAGTCAGCCCGCTTCGCTTGCAGTGCAGGAATTAATCCATTAAAATCTGATTCTATTACCTGAAATTTAAATCCTAGTTCTTGAGCAATAGTTTTGGCAATATCTACATCAAAGCCAACAATTTGCCTCTCACCCCCCTTAGTATCATAAAACTCATAAGGTGGATAATCTGGGGAAGTAATCATCGTCAGCGTGTCTTTGCCTAAATATGAGGCTGCTTTTAGAGAGTGGCTAGATGTGATGATACTAATAAATACCACTGTTGCAAGCAGCATCGTTAATAAGCATACTTTTCTTTGATTCATCTACTTGATAATTATTTATAAACAGTGTATAACTCTCCAATATGAACACTAGCCAGTGATTAAAGTAAAGGAGTCAGTAACCCTGAGACTCTCGCAGCCAACTAGCTTAACGTTATTGCACAGTTGTTACAGACAAATGGCACTAAGAAAAGCCCAAAAGCTTGTGTCACCTCGTTCCCAATCTTAAAAAAAATTATTGATCATGAGATTCAAAACAATAGTCTTCTATGGTTCCTACAGGAGCGATCGCCAGGGCATCAAAGCTGCCAGATTTATGATTGACCAGCTTCAGCAAAGAAACCATGAGGTGATTTTTGCGGATGCAAAGGAGTATGAATTTGGCATCTTAGACCGGATGTATAAAGAATATGGCAAAGGTCAGGCTCCTGTAAAGATGGAAGAACTGGCAGAGCATATCCGAACAGCAGACGGTTTTGTAGTTGTTGCAGGAGAGTATAACCATTCCATTCAACCAGGGTTGAGCAATCTGATGGATCACTATCTAGAAGAATACTTTTTCCGTCCTGCTGGTATTGTTTCCTACTCAGCTGGTAGCTTTGGAGGAGTGCGGGCAGCCATACAGTTACGCGCTTTTCTGTCAGAGATGGGAATGCCTACTATTTCAAGCATTTTTGCTATTTCTAAAATTGGAGACTCTCTAGATGAAGCAGGTGCTTCACAGGAAGCTGCTTTGACCAAAAGAGTCGGTCAATTTTTGGATGAATTAGAGTGGTACGAAGAAGCTTTGCTTCGACAAAGAAAAGAAAAAGGAACCCCCTTCTAATCAAGTCAGTTTACCTGCTTTGTATACCAATTAGCTTGGGGGTATCGCTAAACAAATGTTACTCCACCACATTCGTCATAGTTCTATTCATCTGTCGTGCGGGATAAAAATAATCTTAATTACCTCATGCCAACAAAGGTTTAGCCGCACTACAATACCTGATCAGGGTGATGAAATCTGATCCAATTCCTGCAAAATAATTCCGGCTACCGATAGATATATATTTTGGCGGATTTCGTGTGAGTATGCCTCTGAATATAGTCATATATAAATATGCTTTCCCCCTTTCATATATGCAATTAGATGCTTGAAAAGAGATTAGCCTAAATGCTTTAATGTTACTAAATGTAAGTTCCTAACTTTTAGCCAAGTGGCAATTTCCAATGATGCAAAATACATTAGTTGATAAAACATTCCGTGACAGCAATGGCAATATTGTTTTAGCTCAGATGCCAAACCTACCGCTTATTGTTTGGATAGTAACCAGTTTACTTTCTCTAATTGTTACAACTGGTGAAATCAATACAGTGTTAGATGTAGTAGCAAATGGCTCATTGTTTACTTGGGCGTGGCTGGAATTATTTCAAGGCGTTAATTATTTTCGTAGAGCGTTAGGTCTGGCCGTATTAATTGGTATTATCGCATCAAAAATTATTAGTTATAACGGACTGACTAATTAACCAAAGTTCTTTATGGGGGAATGGGGAAAGGTAAAAACCGTACTTCGTCGCGCGGCGCTAAGGCCCGAGGTTAAGCGACCTAATTCATCCCTTTCCCTTTACCCCTCTTGTTTTGGGCATATCATCTTTCTTTCAATACTGGGAGCCAAATGCAACCCTTAGTCACCCTTTACTCAGAACTTGTGTGAAGCTGTAAGAGAGTGAAGAATCAAACTCTCTTCTACTAATCAGTTTTGACTTACCCTTTGTAAATATGCCTTCAATTAGCTACAACCGCACCGACAGCCAGCAGCCACAAAGCATTACCATTAAAGGTTATGTTGTCCGTCCCGGATTACACATTCTGTCTTACGAGCAACTCAAGTTGCTACGAGAGCAAACACAGCATCATTCTCAGCTTGAATCTCTAGTGAGCCAAGGTGTGATTAAGTTGACTGGTTAATAGTCGTCAACTCACTGGCAATTCATCTCATACCTACCTATTGGGTAGGTGATGAGATGAATTGCTGCATCAGTTCAGTTCTAAGCAGGTGAGTCTGAACGTTCTATTTGCTGCCGAATGGTATCAATAGAAGCATTAATCCCAGCCAGTTTGGACTCTAAATCATCTCGCATCCAAATCAAGAATTTTAATTTCCGTTCTAAGCTAGCTTTGTGCGAAATAGGTTCGCTTCCATAACATGGATTACCCCAAAAAGGAAACATAGTTTACCTCTGTATTTAGCTTTTGTAAGAGTGCAATATATTGATTGCACCACTACATTCTGACTAATAACAATCAGACTGGTGTGGGTAACAACCGACCATTATTGTACGTGCTTAACGAACGCTTGCTAAAAGTTGTCTCTTGAATTGGTGGAGGTATTTGACCATACTGCCCTGCGATCAACTCTTTCTACTCCTCCTCTAAGAAAAACTTGAAGTGACGATGCCATGTTCAAAGGTTCTGGCAATTTGGCATCACAACTCTGTATTTTGCAGTTTAAATGAGATATCAACAGAACAGAACAACCACAAATCGCCAGTTGTTGACCCAACGCTGTAAAATAACTCAGCAGCAAATTTACAGCGTTTGGTCATCGCTTCTCTACGAGACGCTGCGCGAACGCTACAACTGGCTAGTAATTCACTAGAAAACACATAGTAAATGTGCCTAGGCGCAGCCCGTCCTAGACATCGCGTACCCGCCTAATTCAAGCGCGAGGCCTGCGGTGGTAAACTACGCTCCCCTGTTTTCCTTTCTTTTCTTCTTAGGCTGCGCGATCGCTTGCCTCTTTGAGTGAGTATGTAGGCATCGCACTGCTACCAATTAAATTACTTTACAAGAAAGCTGTCTTAATACGGCGGATAAAATGAATGTCAACTATCCGCAAATCAACCTACTTATATCAATAAATACTTCTAATAATAGATGACTTGGTGAAAGGGAAAGGGATAATATTCTAAGACCAATTACTGACTAGGAGATTATTTTATGAGAACCAGAAAACTAGGGAAACTTGGGTTAGAAGTTTCAACTATCGGACTTGGTTGTATGGGAATGTCTGAGTTCTATAGTGGTCGTGATGAAATTGAAGCGATCGCCACAATTCATCGGGCGTTAGAACTTGGAGTTAATTTTCTCGATACTGCTGATATGTATGGGCCGTTTACCAACGAGCAACTAGTAGGCAAAGCAATTAAAGATCGCCGAGATCGAGTAGTTTTAGCAACCAAATTTGGCAATGTCCGCACTGAAGATGGTGGTTTTAAAGGGGTTAGTGGCAGACCAGAATATGTCCATCAAGCTTGCGATGCCTCGCTAAAACGTCTGGGAGTTGAAGTGATTGACCTCTATTATCAACATCGTGTAGATCCAACTGTCCCCATAGAAGATACTGTCGGGGCAATGGCAGAGTTAGTCCAGCTGGGAAAAGTGCGTTATTTGGGGCTTTCGGAAGCTGCCCCGGCGACGATTCGACGGGCTGTCGCAGTTCACCCCATTGCTGCACTGCAAACAGAATACTCTCTTTGGAGTCGAGAGCCAGAGGATGAAATTTTACCTACTGTGCGGGAATTAGGAATTGGCTTTGTTCCCTATAGCCCATTAGGAAGAGGGTTTTTGTCAGGTGCAATTACTAGCCCTGAGGATCTTGCACCTGATGACTATCGAAGAAATTCTCCTCGCTTTCAAGGTGAGAATTTTTATAAAAACCTGCAATTAGTCGAGCAAGTCAAGGCGATCGCCAGCGAAAAAGGAGTAACTTCTAGTCAGCTTGCTTTAGCATGGCTATTCGCTCAAGGAGAAGATATTGTCCCAATTCCTGGTACAAAACGCCGTACTTACTTGGAGGAGAATGTTGCAGCTACCGAAATTACCCTGACTGAGCAAGAGTTGAATCGACTTGAAACAGTTGCACCAAAAAATGTGGCAGCTGGCGATCGCTACCCTGACATGAGTACTGTTAACCGTTGAGCCATCTGAGTGCTGGAGTATTTATTTCAAATTCCGCTTTAGATGGACAAGCAGTGCATTACCGCAGCTTAACAAAGTAATCACCCAGAATTCGTAGAGGAAATGTCAAAAGTACTATAATACGCCCTAAGCCAACGATTCGCACTTGTTTCCTAGTTACAAGCTCCATCCCAAGAGTTCGCAATTAGGGGAGTTCATCATCAGAGGTAACAGCATTCATCCTCAAGGCTATTAATAATTGGTTCTGTTGGTAGATTGAATGTCAATGTTGGGATTGTTATTGTGTATTTGTTAGGGAAAAACGTTTATCAAATTAAAACAATGAATATTCTTGCTTGGATTGTTTTAGGTCTAATTGCTGGTGCTATTGCAAAGGCTATCTACCCCGGTCATCAAGGCGGCGGAATTTTAGCAACAATCTTATTAGGAATTGTTGGTGCTTTTATTGGCGGTAGTTTGGGTGTATTCTTCAGTACAGGAAGCTTTGCTCTAGCGGCTCCCAGTTTGAGCATTCCCGGTATTGCCGTGGCAGTTGTTGGTGCAATTGTCGCAGTTTTCTTGTGGAACGCATTAACTAGCCGCAGAGCTTTGTAATAAATTAAATTGGAATTAATTAATAGTAAAAATCAGGGAACTCATTTCACTATATTTTCTCCCTGAACTTAAATTAAAAGAATAGCGCCTGCCTGTATTTAGGTGGGCGCTATTCTTCTTGCTAAAGTGCGATGCCGTTCCCGGATTCGCGTTCAGCGTCTCGTAGAGAGGAAATTGGTAAAGGGGCGATGTCTGCGACGGGCAACTCTTGGAGACGCTGCGCTACGCATCCATCCTGTCAACAAATTGACACTCCCCGCCATAAATGGACGGGGATTCTTGAATCAACGAGATCACTTAACTTAGAGTCCTTGCGTCATCTAAGCCAGAGGTGAGGCTCTCCTCAAGCTTTACTTCGGGTATGCCCTACCCTAGTTGGATTTCTCCAAGTCCTATTTAGTTTGAAACAACAATGTTTCAAAATCCTGAGTCGTCTAGCTCCTATGAATCTTTTACCTACTGCTAGGAAGAAACTAGAACAATGCAGTAGAACCGCATAGATTTAATTGTCAAGGTTCAGATGCCGTTAGGCAGTTGGGTTTTTATACAGGTTGAATACCATTCCTGTTAAAATTATTGTAGCACTAAAAAGACTACAATGAACCGAGAAAAAATTTTAAGAGTTCGGCTATCTGAAGAAGAATGGACGAGGTTAGAAATATATGCCGAGTCAAAACAGCATACGATTTCAGAGGTGATTCGTGACTACATCAAGAGACTACCAAAGCAGGATAAATCCTGCTGTTAGCTTTCATCCCTTGTCTAAAGCACAGATGTGTCCTCCTGAGTCGGACACATCCTCAAGGGCTTTCAACATTTTCCTTGTAAAATCCCCAGACTTGAGGCAGGGACTATAGACTTACTCTCAATCATTAATACAAAAGTACTATATGTATTGCCTAAAGCAAGCGCCTACGCTTAGGTCAACTAAGATACTTTTGGTTGTTGCCATAGGATGAGTTTCAATTCAGAGCAGTTGCAAGCCCCATTACTAATTTCTCCTTCATGGTCAGCTAGCCAATCATAAATTTGTGCAGCTTTTGCTAAGGCCACTTTTTCTGAACGATAAAGCCGAGGAGTCGGGCAGTAGGCTTGGCCATTGATATGTATAGCTGCAATCTGCCAATAGTCGCTGTCTTCACCCTCTGGTACAACGTCTAAAAACCCGCTATTGTAAGACTCGATTATTCCTATGTTCATCTACAACCATCAAACTTTCTAACGTTGGCCACGACAAAGCCGATGCCAGCCAATTCTTGCGAGTCAAAGCTGGAATCACTAGGGAATGCAGTAGCAACCCCTGCTAATGATTTTGGGTTCGTAGTCAATGGAAATCTGAATTATTGGTCACTTTTTGGCTTGATTCTGTTATTGGCAGCAACAATGGCTAGAGGAATAGGCACAAACTAGGCCAAATTACTCCTCGGTCAGTAATCCAGTTTCGATATTCAAAGAGGAAAAAGCAGGGTGTATAACTGGTAGTATGCCTAAAATTCACCAGTGCGTAGGCGTATTAGGCTGCGCCAACGACAAAGCTCAGTGACCACCGTAGAGATCGCTGTCTCCTTTACCGAATTTTAGATTTTAAATTTTGGATAAGTAGGTAGGCACGAATTAATCTAACTATGTAACAAAATGTAAAACCGTCAAAGTCCTTGTGATTGCAACTCTTGGAGACCGGAGGCGAACGTTACACTCCGTTTCACTCGCAATGACATACTTGTAAATTTTCCCACCTACTTACTTAATGAAATTGTTGGCGGAGCCTAAGAAGAGAAGATTCTTTCATCCCAAATTTAAAAAGGTCTAGAGCAAGCGAATTTAAACGCGAGAATAATTCTTTAATCCCAAATCTGAAATTAAATGACTTGCCCCTGACTTGATTGCTGGGGTCAATCTAAAATCTAAAATCTAAAATTGTCTGACTATTCCACCTTGAGTGAAATTGAAACTGACAGCACCCGCGCTCTTTTGACTGAAAATATTAAATGCAGCAATCAGCGTGGCAACTGCCAGAGTTTTTTCAATTGGTAAGCCATAAAATTTTTTTCTAATTTTAAACTAGTGCAGGTACAGCTACAGAATCACCTCGCTGGCAGTCGCTTTTCCTCGTCCACTCCCGCAAGTCCCGTAGCTCATGAATCGCTTGATGCAGTCCCATTCATCTATGGGCATTCGTTGCGGGAGCAGTGCGATCGCCATCTGTAACATCTGCAATTCAACACTTAGCCCTTAAGGTGCTACTTTTTCCCGAAACTGCTTCCCAGCAGAAAATGCTGGCACTTTAGTCGCGAGAATCGTGATTTTCTCCTTTGTTTTGGGATTACGCCCTTCACGCTCGGAGCGTTCGCGTCGCTCAAACGACCCAAACCCTACCAGCGTTACCTTATCGCCATTAGCTACAGCTTCGGTAACAACTGACAAAAAAGCACTGATCACTTCATCAGCTTGCTTTTTTGTGATGTTAACTTTGGCTGCTACAGCATCTACTAATTCACCTTTGTTCATAAATCACCTTGAAGCATTGCAAATAAAGGAAATGTAGCATTACTACATCTTATTAGGAAAGGGGAAAAAGAAATAAATTTCAAGCGACACATGAAAATTAACAATGCACGCCTACTACTGGTTAGACAGTTAGGGAATCCAACCCCATCACAAAACCAACGGCAGCAATTGCTTCATCACTTTTGGTCTAAGAGGTTGTTTGAAAAGTGTTTCGCTGTGACTTTAGGCACTTTTAGATCCCCCCTAACCCCCCTTAAAAAGGGGGAAACCGGAATCAAAGTCCCCCTTTTTAAGGGGAGCCACTGCGTTGGGCGGCTTTGCCGCCCAACGCACTTGGCTACACGAGACTTTACCTGTCTTTGCAGGTTAAAAACCTAGTCCACGCAGGTGGACTAAGTTTTGTGTAGTAGCGATTTCTATTCGCTCAATACTTTTCAAACATCCTCTAAGAGTAGAATAAGTGTATTGAGTCATCGATGAGGATTGCGTAGGCGCAGCCCACCATAGGTATCGCTATGACTGCAACCACCAAAAAACTTACTTTTGCAGAGTATCTTTTGTATAACGATGGCACGGATACCCAATATGAATTGGTAGATGGAGAATTAATCCCCATGAGTCTTGGCACGCTCTCGCACGGTAGCATCTCCAAGTTTTTAGAAGGAAGCAATGATTACGAAATTGCCTTCAGGGGCAAGAATTGGACAGCACAAAAGTTTTCTGTCGGAGTGTACTTTCTCCTAAGCCTCGTAGCAACAGTTTGTATCACTGTGGCTTTTAACCACAGTGATAGTCAATCACTATGTAGAAAGTTAAAGTTATGAGGACGCAAATATGACAGACAAAAATCGTTCTCAATGGGACTTAGGCAGGTTTATCGAAACCCTGACTTACTTTGAGGTAATTCCTTTCCTTAACTGGGTACAGCAGTTAATCCAAGGTCGTCCTAAGAATAATCAAGATAGACCTAATGGAGGAAGAAATATGGCTGTAATATTAGTAGCAGGTGCAACAGGTGGTGTCGGTAAACGGGTGGTGCAGCGATCGCTCCAACAAGGTTATAAAGTTCGCGCCCTAGTTCGAGACATTGACAAAGCGCGGTCAATTCTTGGTAATGATATAGATTTAGTCGTTGCGGATATCACGCAACCAGAAACTTTAACTCCTTTAGTTATGGCTGATATCCAAGCTGTAATTTGTTGCACAGCAGTACGTGTACAACCAGTTGAGGGAGATACAGCAGATAGAACCAAATATTATCAAGGTGTTAAATTTTACCAGCCAGAAATTGTTGGCGACACTCCAGAAAATGTAGAATATCAAGGAGTCAAAAACTTAGTCCAAGGGGCGGCAAAATATTTACCCCAAGCAAAGGAAAAACTAATATTTGATTTCACCAAGCCATCAGCAGAATTAAAGGATAACTGGGGAGCGTTGGATGATGTCGTTATGGGTGGCGTGAGTGCCAGTAATATCCAATTAGTAGAAAATACAGCTTTATTTGCGGGTAATGTCTCTACCGCTAACTCTGGCGGATTTGCTTCTGTCAGAACGAAGAATTTTGATCCACCCTTCAACTTATCTGGTTACGCAGGTGTAAAGTTGCGTGTCAAAGGTGACGGTCAGCGTTATAAAATCTTTCTACGGACAGATACAAAATGGGATGGTATTGGCTATAGCTATTCTTTCGATACTGTAGCTAATACCTGGATAGATATTCAGATTCCTTTTGCAGATTTGATTCCCGTATTTCGGGCAAAAGTTGTCAAAGATGCGCCGCCAATTGAGCAAAATAGAATTTGTTCATTCCAACTGATGTTGAGCAAATTTGAATACGATGGCGCTTTAAATCCTAAATTTTCTCCAGGTGGTTTTGCTTTGCACTTGGAATCAATTAAAGCTGATGGCGGGACAACTTTACCACAATTTATCCTTGTCAGTTCAGCAGGTGTCACTCGTCCCGGCCGCCCTGGCATTAATTTAGATGAAGAACCGCCAGCAGTGAAATTAAATGACCAATTGGGAGGAATTTTAACTTGGAAGTTGAAGGGAGAAGATAGTTTAAGAGAAAGCGGAATTCCTTATACGATTATTAGACCTTGTGCTTTAACTGAAGACGCAGGTGGTAAGGAATTAATATTTGAGCAAGGTGACAATATTAGAGGCAAAATCAGCCGTGAGGATGTGGCAGAACTTTGTGTGCAAGCGCTAAAACTAGGAAAAGCGTCTAACGTCACATTTGAAGTTAAACAGGGAGAAAATACTGTCAACTCTATCGATTGGCAGAGTTTATTTTCTAACTTACAATCAGATAAGAGATGATATATCCACAGACTTTTAGTCTGTAAATTATCTCAATCAAGTCTGGTTAGATAGACTGTTCTAACAAGTCAGCTATTGGTATGAAAAAAATCAAGGTGTTAGTAATCGCCGGGATTTTAATAACAATTATCTGGGGCAGTTTTTTTTCTAAAACTGCCTCATCCCAAGAAGTGGAGTCTCGCATCAATAACTTAGAAGCTGACTTGAATCGTGTTGAGTCGCGGTTAAATCAGCTAGAGTCTCAGTTAGGTAAAACTCGGCAGTCTCCATCCTCAAGAACAACACTTACCCCACGACAGTCAACTGGTTCTAGAGGTAACTTATCACAGCAAGATCGGATGTTTGATCGGCTTGCAACTTTGGTGGTTGAATTGAAGCAACAAGTCAATAAATTAGAGGAGCGAGTTGCTAAATTAGAATCACGCTAAATATTTAATTAAATTTTAAAAGGCTAGTAATTGGTAAGCTATTTTTGGCCAATTTTCAACTTCAATTCTTGTAAAAGTTCAGTGTTAATGGGTGATGTTGCCAGAATTGGATGCTTAATACCTCCCCAAACACTTCCAGCGCGGATACGATGGGAAACTAATATTTCAGTAATTTGATTAGAGATTAAAACCTGTGGTGGTGCAAGTTGACCGAGCGATCGCGCTCTCTTGTAATGATATGATTCTGATAAAGCCTGATCCAGTTGTTGAGCAATAATTTCTGGGGTTTCTTTTGCCGCATCTAGTAATAGAATATAGTGTGGAGGATCGGCAATTGGCATCAAACTTTTAAAATTAGTTTCTTGCAAGTTCAACAGAGTTAGAGCATTATTTACAAAGGTTTCTTGCAACTTTTCGCCCACCAAATCGCTAATGGCTTGATGTCGTCCGAGAAACTCTAAACAGGGAGTGTGGCGATAGTAATGAGTTACCCGGATGCGATCGCCAATTCGATAACGATACAAACCTCCTTTCTGGGATAAAATAATCGTGTATTCCTTGCCAGTGTTGAGTTCATGTAAAGCATACAGAGAACCAGTATCGTCCTCGAACTCGAAAAACACTTCATCCAGAACTGGCACACATCCCCCAGCGACAATCAACGGAATCGTCATTGGGGCTTCGGTTGCTAGTAATCCTTTACCTTGAATGAATACATCTGGAAATTGCGATCTTAATCCTTGAGCTTGATCTGCTGCATTGGCACTATCCCAGCAAGAAATCAGCTTCAAATTTGGCCAGAGTTGCATCCAGGGAATATTACTTTCATTAAGGAGTTGCAGCCGATGATGTGAAATCCGGTTGTGTAATTCTCCTCGCAATAAATCCTGATTTTCTTGAATATATTTTAAATGTACTTGCAGAAAGCTAGGACTCCAAATAGAGATAATTTCTAATTTCTCAGCCTCTAATAATGCCAAAGCCAGTTGATGTTTAAATAAGTTCGCGTCATGTAGGCGATTAAGTTTATTTGGCATCACCAACCAAGGACGCAAAAACCAACGCAACCAGCCATCTAAGTAATCTAAATCATCCTGTAAAGTTTGATTATCCGCTACATTTAATTGCGGCGAGATACAAGCGTAAAGCTTGCCTGTGGAAAATTTCGGCCCATGTACAATCAAATCATGCGCCCATACACAAAACATCTGATTAAACGATCGCCGCAAAGATTGAGTATAAGGAATCCATTTTAATGCCCCACTACTACCAGAGGTTTTTTCATAGAACAAAATGGGTTCGGGTGTGAGGGCAATTTGCTGATGTTTTTGATTTAAGTAGGGTTCGAGTGCATCATAATCTACGATTGGCACACGCGGCCAATCGTCTACAGAATGAATTCCCAAAGTTTTACCATACTCACTTTTGATTAGGCGATCGCAAATTTCCCTCTGTACAGATGTCTGCATTAACTCTGGGTTATCCAAAGCTTGATGAAATCGCCTTGCAGTTGGTGCAAGAATTTGCCCAAAAAGCTGAATAATCGGACGCATTATTGCACCTTTTGATTAGGATAAAGGTTGGTGGCTGCTGGTAAATAAGAACCATCGCCAATGACTACACCGGGAGCAAGATGAGAGCCGGCTCCCACAAATACATTGCTGCCAATCTTGACTTTTTTGACATACAACATTAAATTTTGCTTGCGGGGTTTGATAATATGAGAATAGATACCGACATGATGCCCGATAACGACGCGATCGCCAATTTCTAATAAACTGCGATCGGCAATTTCTAAACTTGGTGTCCAGTATACATCTCGCCCCACTTTAGCACCCCACAATCGCAACCAACAAGAAAACACCCCCGGAATTAATCGCAGCACTGCTTCTAAGGCTGGAATAGCAATATAAATTACCTGAATTTGATGACTACCCCACCAGGGATTATATTCTTTATTTTGTAGATAACTAATACCCTCCCGCAGAGGATAAACCCATTCATGCAAGCGGTAAACTAGCACTGGTAGCCCATAAATAGAAAGGAACACCGCCAGAATGCTGAAGATATTGGGTGAATAGGCGAGGTAGACTATTGCTGCCCCAGTTATCATTAATACAATGGTGGGAAAAAACAAAAGAATTTTACTTATAACTGTCATGAGAATGGGAAGAAAAGTTTTTGGAGCAAGTTTAATGAGATAGGAATTCCGATTATAGATGGCATTTTTTTGCTTTCATAATATGTTCCATGTAGCTTATCCCAAATTTTCAGATTAGCCCCATAGTTATAATTGTAGACTTCGCGACAATGATGCCAAGCATGATCCTGTGGTAAGATTAACCAAGAAGATAAAACTTGATAAAGCCTGGTATTTACAGGAATTATCAAGCGGCTATGTCGCCATAAATCTAAGGCAGAAGTTAGACTTACTCCAAGTACATAACCTGTTGGATCTGCTAACAGATACAAAAACAAAGTGTGTATCCATAAATAAACAATTAACAAACTTGTCCAAAGTGTGTTACGAGAAGTTCCTAATACATCCATCTGAGTAACAGTATGATGTACTTGATGAACATTCCACAACAATTTAGTATGTAATAAACGATGATTCCAATAATATAAATAATCAACCACAACAAAACTGATAATAAAAGTCGGAATTAATGATATTTTTAAATATCCATGTTGAGTAGGTAGTAAATATTGATAAATCCAATAAACTAAAGTAGCTTGTAGTAAGGGAATCAAAATTCCTTGAATCGTTAATCCTGTAGCATCTATTAGCCAATCTTCACGACTTTTAACTTTGAGTTGAGTTCGTCCAATCTGATTGGTAATAGTCCAACCAACTAATCCGATAAAAGAACCGAAAATTAGTAGTTGTGAAAAGTTTTGTATTCCCACTTTTGATTGCTCACAGCGATTTTAAACATGGGTTTTACCCCACCCTAACCCTCCCCTTATAAAGGGGAGGGAACTGGATTTTCCGATCTCCCCCCTTGTAAAGGGGGGATTAAGGGGGGTAATTACGAATTATTCTTAAACCCAAAATGTAACTTGTACTGATTGATTTGGCAATAAACGCGGATCTTCTCCACGAGAGATAGCCGCTATAATTGACTCTACAAATATATGAATTGTGTCCGCAGACGTATTATAAAATTGTGTCCCATATTTAGCGATCGCTTCCCCCTGAATACCCAAAATTTCCACGTCTTGGCGGATAATATGTTGAGCAGTCCACCGCACAAAGGGACGTGCTAACTTATTCCAAATACCATAGTTGTAGGTGACATCGGTGTAAACCAGAGTTGAATTATCGGTTTCTGGAATAGATTGACTGGTAATGAACAAATGGCGATTGTGTGCCATTTTATATTCCACAGAGGTAATATTTGGCATATAAAAGCGATCGCTATGTTTAATCTCTGCACTCTGCAAATTCAGAAAACGGCTGTACCATCCCAAATTATTGTTTTCATTGCGATACTCCACCAAAACCGAACCATCACACCGTTCTACAGTCATCTCTAACTTTTGTTGGCGGGATGTACGGAAAACACCAGGATGAACAAAAGCCGTATGGGGAATATCAATAAAGTTCTCCGCACAATTAGTAACATTATTAGCAAAACGGTTAATTACCCGCACCGTCTCCCATCCTGTTTGTCCGTAGTGAGGCATAGAAAAGGGTTCAAAATCAACGCTATCGGCTAACCGCACATAAACATAGCCATCCTGTTCTTTGGTAGCGTAGCACTTGGCTCGACGCTGTGGGGAAGGTTTGAAATCATCTCCTTCGGCTGGAACTGCAATAACGTTCCCAACCCCGTCATATACCCAACCATGATAGGGACATTGTAAAGCACCGTTACAGATTTTACCTGATGATAGACGGCTATTGCGGTGTAAACAGCGATCGCGCAAAGCTACGGGTTGTCCATCTTCACCGCGAAATATCGCTAACCATTCTCCTAAAACGGTGCGTGATAATACCTTGTTAGATTGTAACTGTTCGCTGAGTGCGACAATATACCAGAAATCTGCAAATTCCATAGTGGGTGGGAGCGATCGTATTTAAATTATGGCAATGTCTTGAGTAAATATTGCTGTATCTCTTATGGTGTGGTTTCAGGGAAATTTAGGAAATATTGTTTTACATTCTAATTAGCTTATGGAGTAATAGTGCTTATATATTTTAGATAGTTTAGTAATAATTGTTGCTGGTCAAGCTAAAGATTATCTAGAATTGTCTGGTCAGAACAATCAAGAGGACTAGATGGCTGAATTCCATGTATCTCAATTGCTCAAGAGTGTTGGAGAACAAATGCGTATAGCATTGCAACAAAAATTGATTTCACATCCAGGAGAACTGGGAACAGGACGTGAGGAAGTAATTCGAGATTTTCTTCGGAAGCATCTACCCAAACGTTTTGGTGTATCAACTGGTTTTGTTTTTGACGCTCATGGAAAGGTTAGCCGTCAAATAGATGTCGTAATCTACGATGCATCCTTGTGTCCTTCATTTGAAGCTGTTGGCGGTAAGATGTTTTTCCCGTGCGAATCAGTTGTAGCTGTGGCTGAGGTTAAATCTCAGTTAACTTCTACAAAGATAGTAGCAGAGGCTTACGATAATATTCGATCTGTGAAAGAACTAGATCGAAGTGCAGGTGATAAAAATTTATCAATCACAGATGGTCATCCAATTGATCAAAGGCACAATCACTTGGATCAAATATTTACATTCTTGATTGTCACCGATCAATGTGTAAGTGCAAAAAGTATGCGAGAGACACTCTTCTATTACAATCGTGATTATCCTCGCTATCAATGGGTTAACCTCTGTTATTACTTTGATCACTACTTAATTACATACTGCTGTGAAGATGAAGTCTGTCCTAACCCAATGGATGCATACGCTATCAGTTGCCTTGAAAACCAGCCTTCTGAACTGCTACTTTTAAGATTCTACAAATTACTAGCTAGAGCTATTGAAGTTACTAACGTCAGCAAATTCGCTTATTGGGAATACTTAAATGCTTCAGAGTCATGGAAAGCTTTCTCTTATCCATTTGATAGCATGATGCCCTATGATGTCTGGGTTCCACCTCATATGTCTTACAGACCTGGAGAACCTGGATATCAAGAGACAGATCCTTATGCCCCAAGCAGGGACTCAACAAACGCAACATGATAATACATTGGAGCCACTTGTTGAAGCATATTTTTCCTGATGTAAAGGTGAACTGCCTACCTTGGATTTAGTCTTTACACAGCTAAAGTGCTAAAACTTTCTAGTGAGTAGGTCGGTTTGACGTTAGGAAACCCAACATTTCCCAAAACTGACAAGTGCGATATTAGGTAGTAGAAAAGCTCATTGTCAAATTGATGCGGCAAATATCTAACTCGCTAGAAACATCGAAGATTTTAAATATAGCTCTATTTCCACCGCTAGAAAGTCACTAAACGTATCATGGCTTTTGACAAAATAAGGCTCTTGTTGGCCTTCGCAATATGAGTAAGTTGGTGGGTTATTGCCTTCCGAAAGCTTGAAAAAGCTAAACTGATAACCCTGGTGCATGAAAAATACAAAAGCATCCTCTGGCAAAGCTTCAGGAAAATCATTTTCTACCAAAAGTTCTTTAGCCCATTCTTGAATTTGTGGTAGATGGTGGTAGAAGCAATCTGAACCACGCAAAAACTTACCTGCACCATGCCCCATCATCTTGAGAAAGTCTTTGTAATTACTCGGCAGAGTAATACCATTTTGTCGTTCAAATTGAATTATTTCCAAATCTGAACATGGCAAAAGCTGATTCTCGTTAACAATAAGCTGAAGTGGTTCGGGTAAATTGCGAATTGACATTTATACTGGCTCCTTTACGCAATGTTTCCGTGATGTATATTTAGCCGAATATTCGGGAAAGTTTGCCTAAACTGCTTAATGACATACTCACAGGAATCACATGGCTCTCTCTCCGTGAATAACTCAATTTTACACTGAAGTAAAATTTTACGATTTGGCAGCCCAAAGCAGGGAAATATCGTATTTATTGAACATTGAATCGGCACTGACAAGCGTCATTTCTTCTATCTGAGCCTGTGCAATCAACATTCTGTCAAAAGGATCTCGATGATGCAACGGTAAAGCAGCCGCTTGTAAAGCATGAGACGCTGTAATTTCCAGCGCTCGCACTCCCAACTGTGCCATCCGACTAGAAATATAACTGTCTAAAGGATCTGCTAGTGGCAACTTGCCGATAGCAACTTTTATACCTATTTCCCAAATACTGGCAACTGATAGCCATAATTCATTGTTTTCATCGGCAATGTGTGCGATTGACTCCTCATTTAAACGCTCTGGTTGGGCAAACCACCATAACCAACACTGCGTATCTAGCAAAAGTTTCACTCCTCACTGCCCTCAAATGCCGCCAACATCTCATCTGGTAAAGGAGCGTTAAAGTCTTCTGGCACTAGAAAACGCCCTTTATCCTGTCCTAAACTATCGCGGCGATTTGATGAGGTGCGAAACGGAACCAACTTGGCAATAGGAATGCCTCTGTCAGAAATAATGATTTCTTCTCCATGCTCTACCCGTAACAAAAGCTGTGAGAGATTCGTTTCAGCTTGATGGATATTTACAGTTTCCACGATTTTATTCAACTAAGCCTTTAAACTAAGTTTAACTAAATTTATCCTTCCATCATACGAATTTCAATATTGCCTGTAACGTCAACCTGACAAGCTAACCGCGCATGAGGAGTATTAGGTGCTAATGTCTCCAGCATTTCCTGTTCATCAAGTTGAGGAGGAGGAATATCACCAATAACCTCAACTAAACAAGTGCCACAAATACCAGTCCGGCAACCAAACAAGACAGGTGAATTCTGAATTGTGAGATGTTCAGATAAATTTTCATGACATTCCAAACTGATAGGAACAAAATCACTTCCAGGAAAAGATATTTTACATAAATCAGCCATAATAAAAAACACTGTTACCTAAACAACACTCTCCCATTATTCTTTGCGGCTTTGCGCCTTTGCGTCAGATAAAAATAAATCCTCTCGGTGTTCAAAACCTGAAAAAGCCCTTTTTTGATTTGCCAAATATCGAGAAATTGAATTAGTACCCATCAGAGACATATCCCGATTACGTTGCCAAATATAATCAAGTTTTTCAACATACACTTGATAAGATTTCATCGCCTCCTGATGAGTTGAAAAACTGCGCTGTAACCCTTCTGACTCTTCTGTAAAACAACGCCGGATCATTTCTTTAGCATCTTTGTCACTCATCTCAAAAATTGGCGATCGCAACACCCCATAAATATTGCTATACAGCGCCGGATCGTACCAGAATATCCCGTTTATCGCCGCCGAAAAATGAAAATGATCGCGCTGACATCCCAGCAATCCTAAATTAGCAACCAGTCCCTCAAAAGCAGTCGGTGGCTGAAGGCAGGTGATAACATCGTGAGATATAATAGTCGAACTATTGAAGTGAAAACTTTCATCCAGAAAGTGATAATAGGAGACTTTCGCCGGAATTGGAGCAGCTTCAGGATGGGGATGTTTTTGATAATAATTGCTGAGTTTGTGCTGTACTAACTTGCCATTTAGTGTCCGTACTCCCCGCACAGTAAAATACTGACAAGCCAAAAAAGTATTATTCGCAGAAATTAACCCAAAGTATTGAAGTTGAATTTTTTTCCACCAAGTTTTTAGAGCATTGGTGTCAGCATAAACCATCGTTTCTGTAAAGGGGCCGCGCATGGGGTAGGTAAAGATAAGTTCCCCAAACAACGCTTGTTCAACCTGTTTGGCAATCGTGCGGAAGGCGTTAATGTGCGATCGCTCTTGGGCGGATTCCAAATCTAATGTATCGCAGATTAACCGAAAATCCTCTTGAGCGTAAAGTCCGGCTGCACTGGTTTGATTGAAAAAGATAGTTGCAATTTCAGCAGAAACAATTTGTGAGTAGTAAGCTACCCAGTAAAGTTGGTTCAAAATTATACGCTGATGTTGGCTGGACTGTTCCCATAAAGGTGTACCATATAGCAGCGAAAATTCCTCTGGGTTCCAATACTCATTTTGACAATCTTCATAGCGAAAATTGTTAACTGCTTCATCCATTAAAGCAGTATGATCTTGCTGTTTGTTGCGGGTGTGGTTAATTTGTAATTTGCGATGAATAGTTTTTTCCATATCCGTTTTTATTTCACGCAGAGATAAGATTGATATTTATTACACACATTGATGGGCGGGGAGGGGTTCAAAGGCTCCGCGTTCTTCTAAATTTTGCAGGATAGACTGGGCTGATGTTCCTCCCATGAGCGATCGCAATATTTGTAATCGCGTTCCGCTGTGAGTCTCTGTATCTAGTTCTTCTAAAATTTGGATTTTTTGCGATCGCGTCAGATGTCCTTTCACTTGTTCGATTGCTGCTAGTAAGCTTTGTGGCCCCACCTGTACCATAAATAAAAACTGTGCCAATACATGAAGAATTGTTGTTTGACTGAATGCTGAAACAGTAATTTGGTTAAACAAGGTGGTTCCCGTAGCGTGATGACGGGATTCAGATTGTAAAAAACTGCAAAAAAGTTCTGCTAAAACTGGATAGCGGCATTCCTTCGCTAAACGCCGATAATGGCTTAAACCCCATCCTTCTAAAACGACTTGCAGCACAAATAACAAAACTGTTTTATCTGCACTTTCAACCACTTCTGATAGTAAGCGCACAAACGGATCGCCCGTGCTATTTACTTCCATTTCTGGTAAAAAATGGCTAATTTGGTGAAGGTGGGTAGCTTCATCAGCCGTAAATAATGCATAAAGCATTCGTTCTTCAACTGTTTCTGCTAACAGTACCATTTTTGCCATGTAGCCAACGCCTGCTTTCTCAATGAAATATGATTCTTCTAACAAACTGCGGTTGGCAAGTTCCAGAATAGCAGATTTTTCATTAATATTAGATTGCTGAAAAATTTTAATTTTATGTAAGTTGAAAAATTCAGCATCCCAATAATTTAATTGTGGGTAAAGAGCGTAATTATTTTGATTAGGTAATGCTGCTGTTAATATCCGTCGTAAACGGTCATCAGAATCTCTATGCGGTAAGTCAAAACCGACAATGTTATATTTTAAATCCATTTTTTTCGTTTTCAACTATGGTTTGAATATTTGGATAATTAACAGTGTCCCAAGTTCCCCAGTTTAAGGCTTTCTGGTGATTGACGTGCTGAATAAATTGCAGAATAGACTGATCTGCTTTGGTAGGAGTCTTCAAATCAAACTGAATTGTTTTAAATACCTGTGTATCCCCTTTTGCGAAGTAATTACCAACCTGCTGAGTTAACCATAACAAACCACGATTTAAAACCCATCCCCAAAATCTCGGACGCTTGCGAGTGACAAGAATTGTTTGCCCTTCTGTTTTACCACCTTCGATCATTCGCAGTGTAAATATAATGTAGAAGTGCAGAAAATCCGGGCCTAGCGTCACAGCGCCAGTGCTGCCATACCAGTAACACATAGTATAAGTAACTTCGTTGCGGTAGAAAGGACGAATCAGGTGGATTAACCAGGAATCATCCCCTCCGCGTGTAGTGTTGCTGAAGGTAATAGCGTTGGGGTTGAGGTCTTGGGAATCAAATACAATCTCTAAGGGCAAATTGTGTACTGTATTAAAATGGTGAGCATCAATTGCATTAATTAGTAAGACATTGGGATGGCAGTTATTGACAAACCGAGTACCCAATATATAATCGCAATCTGCCTGTTCTAATTCTGGTACAAAGGGCAGTAAACTTGGTTTTTCTTCTCCCACCCAAACCCAAATCATGCCGTACTTTTCCGCCGTCTGCCAAGTTTTAATACACACAGGTAGCGGTTTTCCGAGAGAAGGAACATCTACACAAATTCCGCGACTGTCATACTTCCAATTATGAAAAAAGCAGCGAATTCCATCACCTTCTACTTTACCTTCTGCTAGATGAGCGCCCATGTGAGGGCAATAAGCATCCACCACCACCACTTCACCACTGACTCCCCGATAAATTGCCAAATTTCTACCTAGCAGCGTTACAGCTTTTACCTGGCTAACTTTTAATTTTCTTGATGGTAATGCCCAGTACCATCCCTCCACAAATTGCGTTGGATTGTTAAAGTTTGAATCTAGGTTGGTAGAATGCATAAAATATCACCGATGCTCGTTAAAATTGATATATAGAGGTAGGCAGGAAAAGTGATTAGTAGCTTTATTAAATGCCTTATCTAGCGCAATTTTTTTGAATTGCTATGAGGAAAAATTAAATAAGAACAGGATCTTGTACAGATTCTAACAATGATTTTGATCGCCACATCCGTTGTCCAGCAAGGGTAAGATTGTCATAGTTAATTTCAGTTAAACAAACCAATTCATCCCCTAATCGATAGTCGGGGTTTTTTTCCTCGAAAAATTGGATATGGGGATTAGTTTGTCGTCCTGATGGAATTTCAATCAACCCTTCCCGTAAAGTTTGGGGATGCGGAAACCGGACAATACCAGTTGCTTCTTGGTATAAGTTACCATAATATTCCTCTGCCAAATTCCCCATTAGATGCTTAACATCAGCAGGTGTTGTGACATCATAACGGGGGTAGAAATTTTGCCAAAAGGTAGGGAGAAAACGATAGGTGCGAAAACCAGAGCAAATTAGCAGCCAGTAAAGTTTATTTTCTGCATAGTGTTGACGCAGAAAATTGATGGCGGCAATCCAACTACGTGGTAATGTTGTACTCGACCAAGCACTAGGATCAACGATAGTGTCGCCGGAATATACCACACTAATTTTTTCTCCCAAAAAAGTCTTTTGGCATAACATCAAAGTTGAAAATCCTTTGAGTGTATTGGATGTTTCATCTCTCAACAACAAAACCCAGTTTTTGCGCTGTAGATCAATTTGAAATCCATCCCAGGTTATACCTTTAAAGTGATTTTGCAGCAGCGCATACATGGCGGTGCGATCGCTTGGTTGCAACTTTTGAACAGGAATCAGCAAACTTTTCATTATTCGTAAATTACTTAGACTCGATTTGTATTATATTTAATTAAAACCTGATTGACCATTCTGGTAAATTTACAGTGTAATACGACAGATTCCAGAATGGTTATCTATACTACAATTCCGTATTCACATCTTGAACCTTCTCAATCAGGGTTGATGGAAATTGCCCACTCTACAAAATAATTAAGATATAGGTTAGAGGATGTATGAAATGTCTTAAAGTATACTAAAACCCCTCTGCAAACCTCTCCCCGCAACGGAGAGAGGCTTTGAAACCCCCTTTACCTTGTAGGGAAGGGGGCTAGGGGGTTAGGTTTCCGAGGCTTAGATGTTAGCAATAATACTTTTAAAACAACCTCTTAGATTGAGAAACAAAACTCAACATTGTCAAAGCTTTTGTTGGGTTACGCTGTTGCTAACCCAGGCTACTATTCTACACCCCTATTTTTTGACCATCGAGACGGTTTTAGCTGGTTTACATACTCCATATATTGAGCTAATGGCCGATCAATACTAAGGAGCAACTTCGGATTAAAGCGAATATTGTCGTAAATCTTGCCATCTTCATCTCTGAGCATATAGTAAGCCAAGCGAGTACAGAATAGCAAAAACTGACTTAGCAGATATCCCACAATACCTTGACGTTTTTCAGTTACATAAATCGGTTGAATTATCGTTTTTCCAGGTGCAATTGGAGTATAAGCATATATCATAAAAAGTGGTGGGAAAAGCCGGACATCTTTCATCATTGTTAACAAACCAATGCAACCATGAGCATAACGCATTGAATACTGATATGTAGAACCAATAAATCTTTCAGCTAACTTTTCTCTCCAAGTAGTTTGAGGGAATTGTCCCCGCATTGTAAAGTCAATTTGCGTCCCTAATTCGCTTTGATGTAGCGATAAATCCATTTTGATATCTAAATGATGAATTGTTTTTAAATGTTGAGCATCAATCCCATTCATCATACAAATATGATGATGGCAATTTCTGGCAAATGCGTTATCAGCTTGTGTAACAATTTCTTGACCTTTCAATTCATCAAAATCAGCTACTCTCTCTGGTGCTTTAGCATCTGGATAAATCCAGATAAATCCATACTTTTCTTCTGTTGCATAAACTTGTAATTTAGCTTGAGTAGGAATTTCTGATTGACAAGGAATATTTTGACAAATCCCTGTTTCATCAAATGCCCAATGATGAAATGTACAACGAATCCAATTACCATCAACCTTGCCAATTCCTAAATCTGTCCCCAAATGAGGGCAGTAAGCATCCAAAGCCCGCACTTGCCCATCTTCACCTCTAAAAATGGCAATTTTCTGACCGCATAATTCTACAGATTTTGCTGTTTTTTTAGGTATTTCATGACTAGGACAGGCAATATACCAACCCTTAGCAATGACATTCCAGTTGTTAAATATTTGCATAATTTTTTGATAGATAATTATTTAATATTTTTTGTCGTTGGCGCATATCATCTTGATATTTACCCATAAAAATCCTGATTAACATTTTACCCAAACAGTAAGAAGCCCGCCATGAAAATACAGCATCTTGTAAATCAATATGGCTACGCTCAAATAAAATATGTCCGATTAATCCCACCAATTGAGTTAAGGGTAAGCCCAAGAGTAACCAAAAGTTTTGCAATTTCCAAGTATAAAAGAGTAAACTGTAAAAAAAGAATATTCCGAGAATGTGTAGAGTAATATTAATTGGATGTTGATGTTTAAGAATAAAAATATCCCAATAGTCTGTAAAAGGATGATCCAGAATTTGATTATTAATCCGATTTCTCAACTTTTCTTGAGGATTAGAATTTATATTACTCATAAGAGAGTTTGTGACAAAGCCATAGAATTTATCTATTAATAGTCATTATCAGCCACACAAATACCTTTACATTTAATACCGTTCGTAGCAGTACGCTGGCAATGAGAACATAAAACTTTTTCGTTTTCTGTTTCTTGATTTATCTCTATACTAGTGCTTGCCTGTAGCTTGTCTTTTTCGGTCTGAAGTTTTTCACTCATAAGAATAGAGGAATTTTTCACGGTTTAAATTTTACAAGTCATTACTCATTATTCATATTTTGTCGCTTTTTTCTGGTCATTATTAAAGCGATCGCACTCATGAAAAGATGTGTGAAAAGATACGAGTGTGTAATATTTGACTCATTTTTCTAACTATAATGCGAATCATGGTGACGTAGATGACAGCTTCCGTTGTTTATGGCAATTAATTCCTATTATTTACTAAACTGCCAACACCAATCAAACCAGGCTAAGTGCGCTCCAGCCTGTTATTGCTCTTCCATCTGTCTTGGAAACATTAACGAATTTTCGGTGTTTCAGCTAACGAGAAATTAAGGTTTTACCCCAGAGTGATAGAAGAGGGTTATTGTAGGAAGTTTTAACTCGGTAAGAAAGTTTAATCAGGAATTATATTTAATCCAAGGGACTTAGCCAAATATCATTGGCCATAAGTAATAAACTCTTTGCTCGTTCCTCAATTTCTGACGTTCCCCAACTGGTCTGCTGAAGAATCCAACGGTTTAACTCGATATGAGTATTTTGGAGTTTAGCTTTCTTCTGTGAAAAAGGGAGGTTGCCCAACTCGGAGTTATAACTAGTCAGAGTCAAGTTGCCGAATGTATTAACCAGGTTGTCACGTATTTTCTCTGGTTCTGAACCTAGCTCATTTCTCCATTCCTGAGTCAGCGTTTGAGGTAGAACGTGTTCTATTGTTGCAGTTGAAAGATCCACAGTTTCTTTATGTTTAAAAGATTTTTCAAGACGGCAAAGGATAAAACGAGTACTTTCACGTCCATACTGTGGTTGAGTCATAAAGGCTGCGGCGAACTCAGTATCTTTCGGAAAACGACTCTTAGCACCACCTGATGACAAATAACCGTGCAACCATTTGAAATGATCCGTGTTCGGAAAGTTTTTAGCCCACTGGATAAACAGTTTGTTTAGAGGACTAGTCGGTACTCCACAAACAGCCCGCCGAACTACGAAAGACTCGATCAATTCAAGGCATTTCTCCAATTCAACATCGCTGAGATGACCATTCTGGCGAGCATCAAACAGGCGGAGCAAGAGCGGATAAGAAGTTCTTACTTTAAGTTCTTTAATATTCTCTAAGCAGTCACGAATGCTTCCTGTTCTTTCTTGGTTTGGCAAAAGGAATCTAGCATAAAACTCTCCAAACCTTTGCATAGAATGAACTTCTGCTTCAACTTCTTCTGTTGATTTCATACTTTTCAGCTTCGCCCTGGTAGCTGCGTAAATGCCACCTTGCTTGATATCATACCCATCCTTCATTATGTAATGGCGAAGAAATTCGGTGAGGTTGGATTTAAGCATACTCTCAAGTGGAATCCAATATTTTGAGTAAACCCGTTCCTGCTCTCCACCAGCAGAAATTGAGTGACGGAAGCGCATCAGGAGATAATTCCTCACTAAGTCAGCTTGGGTGAGTGGCTCGCCCTTGAAATTCAGACTCTCAAAAATTAAATACGGATCATCGTCGTCACCAAGGTTGATCATTACAATTTGGAGACATTTCTCCAGGGTAATTAAGACTTTAGCAGCAACTATGGACTTGTCGTTAAGGTCAGTGCTTTTGGTCAGCTTGTCTTTAAAAAAGTGATAGGCAGCAGCCATCCGAACATCCTTGCTTTTTGGCGGAATCTCACGGTCAAGGGCAATGGTACGGTACACATCCCGGTCTGCCTGGGTTGGCACAAACTTTAAGGTGTCCTCCGGATCACGGAAGCGATTGGTCAGGTAAACCTCCTGTATTCGTGAGGCTGAATTTGAATCAAGACAATCACGTAGGACGCACAAGAGTAACGACACGGTTGTCAGGCGCTGTTGTCCATCAATGATGAGATACTTACTAACTCCCACAGGCACACTGCGCGCTGGGACAGAGACAATCGCCCCCATAAAGTGGGTTCCATTATCGCCCTCTTCATACTGCACCATCAGATCATCCCAAAGGGTTTGCCAATTGTTCTCAGTCCAGCTATACGGGCGCTGAAAGAGAGGAATTAGATTTTGTTTTTCACCGTTGAAATACTGAATAACTTTAGCGGGCGAGGCTTCCATTGTGTTTATTTGTCCTATTAATCTACGAAACTTACATACTTCAGATGATATTCCGAACCGCGCTTAACTATCCGAGGTTCACCATCGAAAACTGGATCTGATATCTGCACCTGCGGACTAATTGGCTGACTTAAAGCATTGGGATCAAATAAAACTATATCCATTTAGTGCCAAGAGTCCGATCGCTGTAGGTATCGCTCTAAAGATAAAGTTCCCTTTAATCGGTATATTATATCGATATATCAGATATGATATAAATACAGGATGGGAGATCAAAGTAAGCCTTTAGTTTGGCTGCATGGTGAAGTTAAAACCCCACCTTTCAGTCAAGAAGCACGCATAGAAGCGGGTGTTCTGCTCAGACAATTACAGGAAGGTGAATCCCTTGGGTTGCCACATTCACGCCCTATGCCAAGTATAGGAATTCACTGTCATGAATTACGTATTCGAGATGCAGATAAAAACTGGAGGATCATTTATCGAATTGATGACGATGCAATCTTGATTGTTGAAGTCTTTAATAAAACAACGAGAACAACATCCAAAAAGATAATTGAGGTTTGCAAAAAGCGTCTGAGCAAATACGATAACGATCAACAGGAGTAATGCAATGGAGCAAGCTAAGAGAGAACATTTGGAATCTAAAGGCTGGAAAATTGGCACAGTTTCAGATTTTTTGGAGTTAACACCCGAAGAAACTATCCTTGTTGAAATTAAGCTAGCTCTCAGCCAAAACTTGAAAGAGCGTCGGCAAAAACTGATGACTCAAAGTGAACTCGCTGCTAAGATTAGTTCTAGCCAGCCTCGGATTGCTAAAGCTGAAAATGGCGATGCTTCAGTATCAATTGAATTGCTGATTCGGGCAATGTTAGCAACAGGTGCAACTCCTCAAGATATTGGGCAGGTGATTGCTGATGTGGGGTAAAAGCAATTCAATGCTAAACTCTCAAACTTCTGTTTGCACCTGTGCGTGAGATAATTCAACAAGGAAACAAAACACTTCCCAACTTTTCACGCCCCAAGCGATCGCTCACCTCACCCCCACAAACAACTCTAACCCCATTAATATAAACAGCTTGCACAATCTCATCCGAACCACGCTTAACCATCCGAGGTTCACCATCTAAAACTGGATCTGATATCTGCACTTGTGGGCTAATTGGCTGATTTAAAGCATTGGGATCGAGTAAAACTATATCCGCTTTCGCACCAACTTTCAGAACTCCTGTATCCAGACGAAACCAACCAGCAGGTTCTCCAGTAACGCGGCAAATCGCAGCTTCCGGTGAAAGAAATTTCGTTGCAACTGCTTGTTTGAGCAAAGACAAAGCCCCATCATAGTAGCCCAGATTACGGACGTGAGCGCCAGCATCGGTAAAACCAGGGAAAATATGAGGATGCTGCATCATCGCTAAACGGGGTTTTAGGCGATCGTTCGCTCCTGTCGCCACCCAGCGTAAATCTGTGTCGTATTTTTGTAATGCGTGGATAAATAAATCTACTGGTTCTTGTTGCTTTTGACGAGCAATTTGGGCAAAACTTAACCCTTGCCAACTTGCTTCGGGACAATCAATAACTTCCATCAAATCTAACTGCCGATGGAATGATTTACGCCATTTACTCAGCCATTCTTGGCGAAACTGACGACGAAAAATTTCCGATGCCCATAGTTGTTGCCTTTCCTCTCGTGACTGACAGCCATTGAGTTGTGCGCCTGTGGAGAATTCTTCAAATAAGGGAGTCACAGATCCATCAGAGTAAATGGTGAAGGGTTCGGTTAGGGTTTGAAAGCGCACATTACCATTTAGAAGCCGATTCCAAATAAAAAGTAGGGGGGAAAATATTCGCCATAGTTTGCGATCGTGTACGGCATCCAAGGCAGAGAGGACAGTTAGCCGCAGGGGTTTTTGTCCAATCCCTGAACCCATACGCAGAATATCCACAAAGGAAGCAAGTCGTTGTAAATTGGGTGTGACTTGAAAAACGCGATCGCACTGCCGACACAAATCCGCTAACATTGCATATTCTTTAAATTTCGCGTGTTGAGAGGGAATTGTGCAACCTTGCCATTCTCCACTCATCCGATGCCAAGGAAACATATCAATAGAAATGCCAATAAAGCCAGCCTCTAAAGCATCTCTGGCTATGCGCTGCATAAGATTTAGTTCAAATTTTGTCGGCTGAACGGTTAAGCTGCGTTCTAATCCCATCACATGAGCGCGTAAGGCACTGTGTCCAAACATTGGGGCAATATTGGGGCCAAGGGGTAACTGTTGCAAATGCTGTAAATATTCTGCTGGTGTCTGCCAGGAAACCGACTTTTGTAGCCATTTTGCAATCAGCCGATGGGAAAGTGTCTCTACCCTCTGAAAAATATCAGCCAGGATTTGGGGTTCTGCGATCGCCACAGACAAGCTACAGTTACCAATAACTACGCTGGTAACACCATGACGAACCGATTCGCTCAATCCTGGTGCAATTTCTAACTCTAAATCGTAATGAGTATGAATATCTATAAATCCAGGTGTCACCCATAACCCAGAAGCATCAACCACTTCACGCGCTGGGGTAGTTAAGGAGGGTGCAATGGTGACAATCCGACCGTTTTCAATGCCGATATCTCCGCGCACAGGTGGAGAGCCTAAGCCATCGAAAATTAACCCATTTTGAATCAGCAAATCTAGCATAATTGTTTGTTTTTCTAACCGCTATGATTTTCTTAGATGTACTTCAAAAGATAAATCTGTGCGGTAAAAACATACATCAAACTCTGCAAAAAAATTTGTATGTCCGAGTATCAGAGGTACTTCCCTAGATTCTGTCCAAGCAAATGCCAGAAGAACGGGTGAAAACTCGGCAACTGTAGCTGATAGCACTAAACCGCGTGCTTCCATTTGAGCCAGATTACCGCTTAACTGCACTGGAACTGTTTGTTCCTCCCAAATTACTCCTAGTTGCAGACCAATTTCATAAGGTAAAACATTGACACTTGCACCTGTATCCAGTAACGCCATAACTTCCAAAGAGCGGTTTCTGTAGGTCAACATTAGTGGCAAATAAGGCATTATGCTGGATATACCAAAGCTATTGTTCCGCTCAATAAAAGGAAATCTTTTGCTATTAAGCATTTCCTTCCTGCTTTGCTGCCTTAAGAAGTTCAGACAATGTTTCAGCAGCTTCATAAGCCTCATAGGGAGACCAGACAACTGCTTCAGTAGAGGCTAGTTGCTTTAGGAGTAAGTTTTCTCGATTTTGTTCATCGGTTGATTCTAACTCGCAACCATCTTCTCTAGCAACCTCTCGCAATAGAAAATGTATAAGGCGTAACTTGTCTTGGTGTGATAGTTGACTAACAGCAGGAAGCAGTTCATTTAGAGGCATACTGGTACTCTCAAATGGGAGTTTATTGCCATTATAGGCTGGGAATTTATTAGAAATGAACCCAAATAGTAATGTTTGGGAATCACCGTTGCTTTAGTCCGGTGAGGATGTCAAGCTAGCCTCATATCTTCAATTTCCACTTCAGCGTGTGTAAGGTTGTGCTGTAGTAAGGTGAGGTATAATTCTGTAATGTTTGATGTTGAAAGTACATAGCGTAGCTCCTCTGCCAACAGCGCAAGCGGCAATCAAAGCATCAAGTAAGCCTAAATTATCTGATAGGTGATAGCTGGTGAAATTTGATAGAGCAAGCGCACAGTCAGTTTCAGTAGGCCAAATCACGGGTAGAGGAGCAACGAGCTTAAGAGTATTACGAACTCGTTGGGTATTTTGAGCATTTTGGATGAGTTCCATAACAACAAAGCCAGGAATGCTCGGTACTTCTGGAAGGCTGGCAAACCAAGCAATTGCAGGAGTGTGACCGCGCTGAATGTCAATCAGAATGTCTGTATCCAATAAGTACATTAAACTTACCTATGATTGCTCCCGTATTTCAGCCTGATGGCGCAACTCACGAGCATAGGCTTGACTATCAGTAATATCCGGGCGTGAATTGATTACACCTTCGTTTTGCCAGTATGTAACAATTTCTGCTCCAGTTTTGGGTAAATTATCTACAGATTTTCTTGTAAATAAAATACGTAAAATATACTCGGATAAGGGTAAATTGAGTTGAGAGGCTTCGGTGTGAAGTTCGTTTTCTAGTTCTGATGGTAAATTCAGGTTAATACTCATCTCGCTCTTTTGTCTAGTTGTGATTCTAAATTGATTGTAGCTTTAGCGGAAAAAGGATTTGCTGGGGTTGTTTTGAAATAGCGATCGCAACTTCAGCGCATTTCATGATTTTCTTGATAAACCCGAAAATAAACTTTAGATTTACTCTGTTTTTTGTTTTTGTATTTTTTAAATTCAAACAAATTAGATATTTTGATTATTTCCAGAATATTCTTAAAGCCATAATCATCAGGTTTTATTTCTGGGTAGTCTGTTTTTAGACGTTGTTCACAAATAGATAAAGAAATCCATCCATCTTGATTTGCGATATCTGCCCCAATACAAATCAATGCACGAACTATTTTAGTATTTTGCCATAATTTACTTTTTTCTCCTTTCGGGTTAACTACAGAAGAATCGTTTTTATTCAAATTACTTTTTGTCTGGTAATCAAAACGTTCATCAAGATTATTGAGAAATTCTATTTCAAGAGAACCGCCTGCTCTTGTCAAGGATTCATTCAAGAGTGAATACATATTATTTAAACTATTCTGATACTTGTTCATGTCATCTATATTCTCGACATTTTCGTATAATAATATATGTGCAGAAATTAAAATTGGATCAAAAATATTATTGATGTCTTGTATTGTTTTTCTATATTCCTGTAAAAAGTGTATTCCTCGATCTATTCCTTCCTCTGTATTTAGATTAAAGCCTGGTAATTTCACAAGATGATGAATCACAGTATTTCTATCATTGACAAATTTATTAATTAAACCTTCTGCATTATTATTTAAGAAAAATTGTCTTTCTTTTAAATACTTGAAAATACAACCAAGTGTTCTTTTTTGTAAAATCTTCTCTCTCGCAAAAAAATCTTCTTCGGTAATTTCAGAGAATACATCGTCACTATTATGAGGGATAAATTTACTAAGCTTTTTCAGCTTATATTCAATTGTTTGACCTTCATAAACACTTATTCCAATTAACATGAAGTATTTCTTCTGTTTTTTGATAAGATTATCTGATTCTTCAATCATAATTTATCCACCCAAATGCTCAGTTTTCACTCAGTGCGTAGTTTATCGCCGTAGGCATCGCTCATTCTTCCGATTTACTTGGTTAAACTTATGCAACAGCATATCCCGTATATTGCCTAACATTTTGTGGGTGAAATCCTAAAACAATTTTATCTTTAGGAATTCCAGCAGCTTCTAATTCGTAGGTAACACCATCTTCTGTATCATCGCGTTGTACCCAGATTTTGCCATCAATAATGTCAATATGAATTAAGCAACCGTGAATTCTTTTAGCACCATCCCAACCAAAAGTTATCAGCAAATAGCTGTCATTTTCGCTATCAAAGACTGTTTTACATTCAATAAGTGCGTAAGAATAAGGAATTTTTGTATAAGGTACTAACACCTCTTTGATGATGCGTCGATAGTTATCTAAGGTATCCATTGGATAATCCTCTCAGTTTCAGGATTGAAAACAAGTAAATTTAGATTTTCACTTTCTATTAAAAGTGTACCAATTGGTTCCTCGAATAAAGCTGTGAAAATGTAGAGGGTCATCTGTAATTATCCAACCTTCTTGAACTAAGGAGTTTTTAACAGCATCATGATAGATATCTTTTGCCGGCATATTAAATATTATTTTATTTGTTACCAAAATCACTGTCAGGATTTTGACCCTGATGTTCAGTTTTCACCCAGGGCGATCGCTCCCTTTGCACACACATCTTTAAAGTTGTTACAATCATCACAGGAATCCAATGCACCATGTATAATGACCCTTGAATTGTTGCCCAAACCAAAGACCATCCTCGTAAACTTTGAAATTGGTAAAGTCCAGCAATAAAGGCAATTGTCAGAATGATGCCCAGTAGTGTTTGAAGTGGTAACAAAACTGGATGATGGCTATAAAATATTGTCCAAAGTAAATCGGGGATTAGTCCAATTGGTAGAAGAAATTGCAATATAAAAAACAAGATTAAATCAATTTCTTTCGCCCAACCTAAAGTAAAAATTTGCGGAAAATAATCCAGGTAACGCTGATAGCTACCTTCAGCCCAACGACAGCGTTGATTCCAAAGTTTTTCCCAAGTAGTTACGCCTTCTTCCTGAATGCATGGAACTGTAACAAACTCAATTTCCGCACCTGCTAAATAGAGTTTGAAGCAAAGATCCAAATCATCGGTGACAGTGTTCTCATTCCAACCTTGACACTTTTCTAATAATTCCCGACGAACTAACATCCCATTACCCCGTAGTTCAGACATTCCACCAATAGCAATGCGATGGGTTTGCAGAAAGCTATCACAGTTCATTTCCATCTGCTGACAACGGGTTAAGAAATTGGTATTAGCATTAGAAATCACTTTTCGCACTTGCACTGCACCGATCGCTTGCTTCTGAAACAAAGGTACTGTTTGCCGGAGAAAATTGGCTCTTAACTGAGCATCCGCATCACAGACTAGGATAATCTCCCCTTGGGTAAAGGGAAACACCGCATTCAACGCGCCTGATTTACCACCTTTTGATTCCCGTCGATGAACTTGTAAAGCTGGAAATTGAGTTTGTAATTCTTTCAAAACTTGGGGGGTTTCATCGGTACTACCATCATCAACAACCCAGATATCGAGGCGAAGCCCGCCGCAGGCATCGCCTACGCTGGGATAATTCAATTGGCATAAGCTGTAAACTAGATTAGCCAAGACTGAACTTTCATTTTTAGCCGGAACTAAAATCGAGACTGGCGGTAAATAAATGTCACTCTCCATCACCGCCGCCTCTGGTTTTGCTACCAGCATCCGTAACGTTTGCACAGTCAGGATTGCCGTTAATCCCAGCATTAACCATTGTGTTTCTGGTAGCCAGTGCAGCAAACTCACGCTACCCCACACCAATAAAACTACTATGGTTGCTTTGAGACGGTGATGAAAGCTAATTTTACTGGGCTGATAGGTGCTTCTTCCCACTTTATTTGCTATATCTTTTCGGTTTGTTCCTTAGAGGTTGTTTGAAAAGTCCTTAGTGATGTATCAAATACTCTTAGATCCCCCTAAATCCCCCGATAAATTGGGGGACTTTGATTCCGTTTCCCCCCTTAAAAAGGGGGGGCTAGGGGGGATCGATAAGTGACTGAGGTATCCAAAACTTTAGATCCCCCTAAATCCTCCGATAAATTGGAGGACTTTGAGAACGTTATTCCCCCCTTTTTAAGGGGGGCTAGGGGGGATCTAGATACAAGCGTAGACTTTTCAAACATCCTCTTAGTGCTGCGACGTAATAGTAGCATCACCACCGCGCCCAGAAGGAAACCGCCCACACCTGCTGCAACTGCTAGAATCCGCCCCAATTGTTGAGCAGCATTCAACACCGGGTTATCCAGCAGATTGGAGGAGAAATGCAGCGATTGAATTGTCCATTTATCTTGGAGTTTTTGCAGCACTGCTGTCCATCGCAACGCCATATCAGCCGCTTTGCCATCTTTGAAAGAGAGCTTACCCTTACCAATAGCCGCCCGCTGGGTTAACAAAAATAGGTATTTTTCAACGCGCTCAGATACCCGCCGTAAATCTGGTACACTATCTTTTAGTTGGCGCTGTCGCAAAATCTCAACTCCCGCGACTGTCGCCACTCTATAAATTGTTTCCATATACACAAGCTTTAATTTGGTAGCGTTACGGAATTTAGTCCTAACTCACCGAAAATACCTGACGGTGCGTTACGCTGACACGATAACACACCCGACAAAACGAGATTATCGAGTTAGGAAGCTGAGAAATCTAAACTTTGCCGAAAAGAGATCAGCAATTCATTCAATGCAGCCATGTCAATTAAAAATGCATCATGTCCGTGGGTTGACTTCAGCCACGCCAGTTGAGCATTAGGAATTAAATTCGCCAATTCTTGTTGTTCTACTGGAGGATAGAGGATATCAGAATCAATTGCGACAACTAAAGTCGGTTGCTGGATGCTTTGCAGAATAGATTCATAATCTGACAAATCAGGACTGGTGCGATCGCGTGCAACATCGTGGCGATCCATTACGTGGGTGAGGGTAATGTAAGTGTTGGCATCAAATCGTTCTGTTAGCTTTTGACCCTGATGCTGTAAGTAACTGGCTATAGCAAACTGCTCAGATGCATCATACTCGCGTCCAAAGCGGATTGTAAAACTATCCCAACAGCGGTAAGTAGACATCGCCATCATCCGCGCCACTGCTAGTCCTTGGTTTGGGGGCGCATCCAGGGTGTAGTTCCCTCCTTGCCAGTTTGGATCGGCATAAATTGCCTGTCTTTGGGCTTCACTTAATCCAATACACCAAGCTGAATGTCTGCCAGAAACAGCAATGGGTGCAATTCCTTCCACCTTTTCTGCATATAACAACGCCCACTCCAGTGCTTGCATCCCACCCAATGATCCGCCAATTACTAACCGCAGAGATTGAACACCGAGGTATTCTAGTAGTACAGCTTGCAGGTGAACCATATCTCTAATTGTAATCTTAGGGAAGGATACAGCATAAGGCTTTCCTGTAATGGGGTTGATAGTAGTTGGCCCAGTTGTGCCGTAACAACTTCCCAAAATGTTGCTGCATACAATAAAGTCGCGTTCTGGATTGAAGGCTTTCCCTGAACCAAACAAAGGTTCCCACCAATCATCAGCGTCAGCCGAACCAGTTAAGGCATGACAAATTAGTACCCCATTATCGCCTTGAGCATTTAACTGTCCCCAGGTGCGATAGGCAACCTGAACCCCTGTTAATGTTTCGCCCCCTTCTAGTTGAAATGGCACCGTCATCTGGTAAAACTGGGTTTGCGGTGAGATAAAGTCTGAGTAGATCATATCTAGTAGTGGAGAGATGGGGGAGACAAGGAGACAAGGCGACAAGGGGACAAGGGGGACTACTATAGATAGCGCTACAGACCTAACCCCCAGCCCCTTCCCTTGTAAGGAAGGGGGGTAAGATTCAAAGCCTTTCTGCTAAAAGGAGAGAGGAATGGAAGTGAGGTCAAAGTCTATTGCATACAAACGAGAAGCGCTATCAACCCAATTCCCCATTTCCAATTCCCAATTTATTGAAAACTAAATCCTAACTTGTCGGAATGCCTGCTCAAAATCCTCTTTGATGTCGTCGATGTGTTCAATTCCCACTGATACTCGCACCAAATCGGGTGTCACACCTGCTGAAAGCTGTTCGTCATTACTTAGCTGTTGATGTGTTGTGGAAGCGGGATGAATAACGAGGGTTTTCGCATCACCAACATTTGCTAAATGACTCGCTAATTTCAGATGATTAATAAAAGCTTTACCCGCCTCCAGTCCACCTTTGATGCCAAAGTTTAAAACTCCCCCAAAGCCATGCCGGAGATATTTTTTCGCTCGTTCATGATCGGGGTGATTGGAAAGTCCGGGATAATTAACCCATAATATTTGCTCTTGTTGCTCTAACCACCGAGCCAATTCTAGGGCATTGCTCACATGACGATCTACACGTAGAGAGAGGGTCTCTAATCCTTGCAGTAACAGAAAGGCGTTAAATGGACTCAAGGATGGGCCAAAATCCCTTAACCCCTCGACTCTGGCGCGGATAATAAAGGCAATGTTGCCAAAGGAACCATTAGGGCCAAACACTTCTTGGAAATTCAGCCCATGATAGCCGGGTGCTGGCTCAGTAAACAGAGGAAATTTGCCGTTACCCCAGTCAAATTTACCCGAATCGACAATTACGCCACCAATGGAAGTACCATGCCCACCAATCCATTTAGTTGCAGATTCCACTACGATATCTGCACCATGTTCAATCGGTCGAGCTAGATACCCACCAGCACCGAAGGTATTATCCACAATTAAAGGAATGCCGTTTTCGTGGGCAATGTCAGCTAAAGCGGCAAAGTCGGGAATGTTGAATTGAGGATTGCCAATGGTTTCAACATATAACGCTTTTGTGCGATCGTCGATCGCCTGACGGAAACTTTCTGGCTCATCTCCCTCAACAAACTTGACGTTAATACCTAAACGTGGTAAGGCTACTTTAAACTGGTTATATGTTCCCCCATAGAGAAAACTAGTGGAAACGATATTATCCCCAGCCTGAGCGATGGTAATGATTGCCAAGAATTGTGCTGCCTGACCACTAGCGGTTGCTAATGCTGCTACACCCCCTTCTAAGGCAGCAATCCGCTTTTCAAATACATCCGTCGTCGGGTTCATGATCCGGGTGTAAATGTTGCCAAATTCCTGGAGAGCAAATAACCGCGCTCCGTGGTCGGCGTCGTCAAAAACGTAGGAAGTCGTTTGGTAAATCGGTACAGCACGAGCATTAGTTCCAGGAGCCGGCTCTTGTCCAGCATGAACTTGCAGGGTTTCAAAACGATATTGTTCTGACATCAGGAGTTATTTGAGTTTCCAATTATACAAATAAGTAATAATACTAGTTAAGCATGATGTTGGCTCAATCAACGGTAATTTAGAAGACTTACCGTATTTTAACTGGTAGCGCCCAGGATTCCCCATCTTTAACATCACAAGTTGGAGAAAGGGGAAAGCTAAAAACCTTACTTACTTCGTCCTGCGGCGCTAACGCCCGAAGTTAAGCGAAATAATCCGCATCGAAGGTAAAAACCTCGCCCCTAGTGGGCAACCTAATTCATCCCTTTCCCCCTCTTGTTTATTTGGTAAGTACACTACGTTCAATGACCGCGTAGGCGTAGCCCGTCGTAGACATCGCTTCTTTAATAGAAGTGAAGGTATCAAGATCGTGAAACTCAGTCACACCTGGATCAAAGAGGACAGCAAAGATAGCCTCAGCATCCTGCAAGGTTGTCTCACCAAGAAGCAGCATTTCTGTTTCTAATTGAGGAAAGGAAGATGGTGAGAAATCTTTGCTCATAGTTGCAACTGAATGATCTGGGGTTAGAGCTAACTTAGCGATCGCCACAGTGAGAAGATAATTCAAAAGGCTCAAGGCTGAATAGTCTTCGCCGACTGGTTAAATAACAAATTTCGTAACTTATCTGGATCGAGCGCTTCAGTTTTGAATGCTTCTGCTTTTTCGTAGGCGCGAATTGTTGCTGGACGCGCTTTAATTGTCTCAAACCAGCGCTTGAGGTGAGGAAAATCCTCTAGATTCTGACTTTGGATCTCATGGGGCACAATCCAGGGATAAGCAGCAATATCGGCGATGGAATAATCGCCAGCCACAAATTCTCTATCTGCTAGTTGTTTATTCAGTAGTGCATATAAGCGTCCCGTCTCATTCACATAGCGGTTAATCGCATATTCAATCTTTTCGGGAGCATAAGTACTAAAGTGATGATTTTGTCCCGCCATTGGCCCCAGCCCTGCCATTTGCCAAAACAACCATTCTAAAACTTGAGTGCGATTACGTATATCTTGGGGGATTAATTTCCCGGTTTTTTCTGCCAAATATAGCAAGATTGCCCCAGATTCAAATACCGAAATTGGCGCACCTCCATCTGCTGGTTCTTGGTCAACGATCGCAGGCATACGATTGTTAGGAGATATCTTCAGAAATTCCGGCTTAAATTGATCTCCAGCCGCAATATTCACAGGAATTATAGTGTATGGTAAGCCGACTTCTTCCAAGAAAATCGTGATTTTATGACCGTTTGGAGTTGCCCAATAATAAAGTTCAATCATGGTTTTTTTCCTAAAATTGTGCGATTGTTTTCTAGGTTAATAGTGCGTTACAGACACGTCTGCTACTCATATAAGCGCCCATCAACTAGTCCAGATATCTGACACCTCTTAATTACGAATTAGATAGTGGTGATTTTGCGATCGCAGCCCAAACTCGATGGTGAACTTGAAGAATTGGCGTCGGATATTTGGCTGCGAGTAATGTCGCCAATTCCTGGTCAAATACTTCTACCTTTTCTGGTGTCAAGCTGGCTCCCACGCCAGCACTAGCACGAATTCGTCCCCGCCAATCTTCGTGTGTATAACAGACAAATACATCGTAAGAAAATGTGCGGATTTCTCGGAATCCTCCTTCGCCAATATCTTGTAACCACAAGGGATACAATCCATTGCCACCGTCCAGTGTCCACGCGGGATTATGAGCCTTGATCAGTTGTTCTGTTGCTTCAACGACATTACCTTTTAAGGGTATCCAATCAAAATGTGCGATCGCGATCGAGCCATTCCCTCTCAATATACGAGTAATTTCCTGGACGGCACGCGGACGGTCAAACCAATGCCAAGCTTGTCCTGCTGTCACCACATCCGCACTGGCGTCTGGTAACTCGGTATTCTCGGCAGTTGCGACTCGATAATCTACTTTAATTTGGACAGATTCGCTTAACAGTCTGGCTTGTTCTAAAAGTGAGGCTGATGGGTCTATGGCAATTACATAAGCACCTCTATCGGCAAACCCCCGCGCTAGTGTTCCTGTTCCTGTGCCGAGGTCAACAATATTCTGCCCTGGTAAACCTATACCATATTCAGACAGTTTGTTAAATAATGAACTGGGAAAGCCAGCGCGGTATTTTGCATAATCAGTAGCAGTTGCACCAAAATCAATTTTCATACCTGCAAAACTATTTTTGTAACAATTGTCTAGGCTAGAAGTTCTCTACCCACGGACGTAGTTCTACTTCATAAGTCCAAGCACTGCGGGGTTGGCGGAGAATGCTGAGATAAGTTTGAGCGATCGCATCCGGGTCAAGAGTACTATCAGGATTATCTAGTGGATCTTGGCGGCCTGCGGAGCGGATTGCACCATCAATCACAAAATGCGCCACATGGATATTCTTTGGTGCTAATTCTCTAGCAATACTCTGAGCCAAACCGCGTAGTGCAAATTTACCCATTGCAAAGGGAGCAGACAGAGCATAACCCTTAACACTGGCTGAGGCTCCAGTAAAAAATATTGCACCGCCACCTTGCTGCAAAAACCTTTTGGTAGCAGCTTGGGCTACAAGAAAGCCACCATAAGCAGTGACATCTAGGGTTTTTGCCACTTCAGCAGGGTCTAGATCAACAAGAGGCCCCCGCACCCGGAAACTGGGATTGTAAATGACAATATTCGGAGAACCGACTTGATGATCGATATCAATAAATAACTGTTCTACTTCATCTGGCTTTGAGGCATCAGCAGCGAAACTAACTGCTCCAATTTCACTGCTCAATTGAGTGATTTTTTCAATTTGGCGAGCCGCTAAAGCTACGGTGAATCCCTCTTTGGCAAATAGGCGAGCTAAAGAAGCGCTCAGTCCACTACCTGCACCGACAATTAAAGCTGTTGTTGCCATAAATTCAATTCTCCTTAAAATTTTACTTCCCCTTGTCCCCAAGGGAGAAGGGGTTAGGGGATGAGGGCTTGAGCAATTGTATGTAAAACTAACTCGATATTATTAAATATTTGCTCATTACTAAAGCGAATCACAGTAAAATGATTAGATTTTAACCAGTTTTCTCTGATAAAATCTTGAGCCTGCTGATTTGCATGAATACTACCATCTAATTCAATAATTAGTAATTTTTCGTGACAATAAAAATCAGTGATATATTTACCAATATTATGTTGTCTGCGAAATTTTGTATTTAACAAACGTCTATTTCTTAAACATTCCCATAATATTTCTTCTGCTGGTGTTTGTTTTTTTCTTAACTTACGGGCGCGTTCTAATAATAATTTGGGAATTCGCCGATTACTACCAGCTAATTTAGCAATTTCCGCCCTCACCCCTACCCCCTCTCCCTCTGGGAGAGGGGAACAAGATTTATCTTGTTGATATTTATTCTCTTCTTCCTCTTCTCCTTGACTCCCTCTCCCAAGGGGAGAGGGTTGGGGTGAGGGCTGATATTCCATAATTCTGCACCGACAACAAACTCATCTGTCCCCTTATCTTTCCCCTTTTTTATCCAGACTTAGAGCGGTTGTAAGTTTTGGTTAATCTTTCAGACAATGCAAATTACCAAAAAGTTGCTGCACATCTAAACCCATTTGCGATCGCAGCTTAATTTTCACATTTTGCTTAGGGTGACATATACAATAGGGGCTGCTGCCGCCTCCCTGGCTGGCGGCAGCAGCCTAATGAGCAGCATTTTCAGCCAGAGAAACGAGATTTGAAGAGGGTTTGGGCTGAAGTTTACACCAACGCCCTCAACCCTCACCCGCTCTTAAGCGTTAAGCGCTTCCTCTTGATGGGTTTCGATAACGCAATCAGAAAGGGGCCTGGCGACGCAGGTGAGAACCCATCCCGCGTCCATTTGATCGTTGTCTAAGTAGTTCTGATCCGATTGGTCAATTTTACCTGAAATCAGCTTCCCGGTGCAGGTAGAGCAAGAACCAGCGTTACAGGAATAGGGCAAGTCCAGATGATATTCTTCGTTAGCAATCTCTAGGATGTACTCATCATCAGGGACATCAATTATTTGTTCACCGTCTGGGGTACGTAATGTAACTTTGTAAGTTGCCATGTAAAAATTCCTAACTCAATATAAACTCCATTTCCGATACTACGGGTTTATGTGCAGCTAGTCTAGAGTGAAATCTGGTTGATTACTCTATATCCTGAAGCGCTGAATGTGAACTGGAAGTAAGAGTAAAAAATGCTGCGATCGCTTCAGCAAATCCCTCAAATGAACTATAATCCCTAGACACGATAGAGACATTCATTCCCAACTTTTGGGCATTAGCAGTTGTATAAGGGCCAAAACATCCAATAATACAACGTTCATAATCGCTTTGCGAGTTAACCATTGTCAAAAAGCTTTCTACTTCCGCCGTGCTACTAAAGGCAATTACATCAATAATTCCTTGACGCATCAGGTTTAATTCCATACCGTAGATAGTTTTGTCTAAACCCTGCGTAATATATATGGGTACGCGAGTTACTTCCATACCCAATTTCTGCAAATCCTCAATTAAATTGGGTACAACATCAGGCTCAGGCAAACCAACAACTTCTGGAGCAGGTATCAGCACTTTTTTGTCGTGAATTTGCGGAAGTTTCCCTAATTCAGTCACAATTCCGGCTGGACTAGATTCTGTTGGGATTAAATCCACCTGGCTACAAAAAGACAATAAGTGTTCTGCATCTTTTCCTAAAGCACATAAGTGACATTTTTGTACCACAGATACAGGAATATCTAAATCATTCATCCGGTGAAAAAATGCAGTGATGCCATTTCTACTGGTGAAGATGATCCAATCAAATTTACCTATGTTGTTTAGAGCAGTATCTAACTTAGTGTAGTTTGATAAATAACAAGTTTCGATAGTAGGCATGAGAACAGGTAAACCACCTTTTTTGATGATTTGTTCAGATAACCTATAAGCATAATTTCTCGGTGCTGTTACTAAAATTCTCTTGCCATAGAGAGGTAATTCTCTAGATGGAGTAAGCCGGTTGATTTTTCTGGATTGGGTGGGCATTTGTTTATCTCCCATTTGATTGCTATTCCACCTTAGAATGGGCGTTGCTAAATGTATAGCGGTTTTCAGGTACGCTAACATCTCTCATTTGGATACACACAATTACACAAAATTATTCATACAGCGTATTTCAGGTAAATGAAGTACACAGGTAGGGGCACAACATGTTCATTGGTGTCAACTTAAGCTGAAACTCCTTTAAAACCTCGTTTCCAGCCGGAGACTGGAAATGCTGCTCCTAGCGGCTCTGCCGCCAGCAAGAGAGGCGGAGCCTCTAGGACGACATTCCCAGTCGGAGACTGGGAACGAGATAATATCTAAAAGCTTGTACTAGGCTAGTTTTCACGTTAAGTTGACACTAATGCAACATGTTGTGCCCCTACGATTCTCTGTACCTCACCTTGGCGTAGCCTCTCGTAGAGAAGTTGCAATCTGCTATATCTTGATTCAGTAACACCAAAATGCTGATGTAAATCCTAGCCATTTTTCTAGGATGAATTACTCCCCATTTTTCCGATGCCATCTGTGTTGAGAAAACGGCACGATATGAATATCTAAGAACGTTTGCACAAAAATCTTATGTCTTCATTACTGGCTTTGTCCAACAGTTTAGCTGATACCGTAGAAGAAGCTGGAAGTGCTGTGGTTGCGGTAAATGGGGGTACACGTGTTTCCCCAAGCGGCATTCACTGGCGTAATGGCATCATTGTTACTTCTGATGAGTGCCTTCAGCGCTATGACGATATCACCATTACCTTATCGAATGGTAGTACTGCACCAGTAACACTCGTTGGTCATGATTCTAGCACCGATATAGCTGTTTTTAAACTAGAAAATGTAGAAATACCTGTGGCAAAAGTTGGCGATGCCAAAACGCTGAAAGTTGGTCATCTGGTACTAGGACTGGCAAGAGGTAGCGAAGGTGACTTAAGGGCGGCGATGGGTGCAGTCAGCGTAGTTAGCGGTGCTTGGCGGAGTATGAATGGCGGAAATATTGACCAATTCATCCGCCCAGACATCACCCTTTACTCTGGCTTTGCGGGTGGGCCGCTCGTAGATGCTGCTGGTTTTGTGGTAGGTATGAATACATCGGGGCGGCGTGGTACTGCTTTGACTATCCCCACTGCTACAGTCGATCGCGTGGTTGACCAATTAATCGCAAAAGGACGCATTTCTAAGGGCTACTTGGGTGTGGGAATGCAACCTGTACGCTTACCAAAAAACCTGAAAACTGCTCTGAATTTAAGTTCGGCAACGGGGGTAATTGTTGTCAATGTTGAGCCTTCTGGGCCGGCTGAGAATGCAGGTGTGCTGCTTGGCGATGTTTTGGTAACGTTCGATGGCGTAACTGTGGGTGATACAGGTGATGTGTTGGCGCTACTCAATGATAGCGATCGCATTGGTAAAGCTGTCAATGTACAAATTGTCCGGGGTGGAGTGTTAATTGAGTTAGCGATCGCAGTTGGCGAACGACCTACTAAGGAGGAATAATGTCAATTTGGGATGGGTTTAACTAGCTCTGTCAAGATTTATCTAAATTTTCTATTCATTCGAGCTTCTGAACTCGGAACTTTAACCTCTGAACACGGAATTTCGACTTTTTTGCTCGAACGTTCAAGCTTTGAACACGAAACTTCCACCTTGTTGCTCGAACGTTGCGCTTCTGAACACGAAACTTCCACCTTTTTGCTCGAACGTTGCGCTTCTGAACACGAAACTTCGACCTTGTTGCTCGAACGTTGCGCTTCTGAACACGAAACTTCGACCTTTTTCCTCGAACGTTGCGCTTCTGAACACGAAACTTCGACCTTTTTCCTCGAACGTTTCACTGATTCTATTTTGACATGCTTAAAAATTGTATAACATGGCAAACACAACATTAACAAACATCGCTGCTGAATTGACAGAAGTCGCTGCTAAACTACGCCTACGCACTGTCAAAGTGAAAAGCGGCTCTTTGGGAATTGGTTCTGGTGTAATTTGGCAACCTGACGGACTAATTATCACTAATGCCCATGTCGCAACCAGCAATCGCGCAACTGTGGAATTGGCAGATGGAAGAGTATTTGATGCGGTGCGTACCCAATTTGATCCACAGCAGGATTTAGCCGCCCTGAAAATTGTCGCCAGTGATTTAACTGCTGCAACCATCGGCAATTCGGAAGCGCTACGAGTGGGTGAATTAGTCTTGGCGGTGGGTAATCCCTTTGCTGAAAGTGGTGCTGTGACAACTGGAATTATCCATGCAAATAATCAGCGAGCAGTTATGGCCGATTTGCAGCTGTATCCTGGTAATTCTGGGGGGCCGCTTGCCGATTGTCAAGGCCTTGTCGTGGGAATTAATACGATGATTGTTAATGGTTTGGCTGTGGCAGTTCCCAGCAGCACCGTTGAGCGTTTTGTACAGAGAAATAGTCGTCCGCAGTTGGGAGTCACGCTGCAACCTGTGCTTTTAGATCGGCGTAGATTGGGTTTATTGGTGCTGTCAATTTTACCTGACAGTGCAGCGGAAACTGCTGGTGTGCAAATCGGCGATGTTTTAATTGGAGTTTCGGGGCGATTATTCACTAGCATGAATGACTTAACCAAATATCTCCATGACAGTCAGGAATTAGGCACTCAAAACCTGAAACCTCGATCCCCCCTAACCCCCCTTAAAAAGGGGGGGATCTCAAAAGCCCCCTTTTTAAGGGGGTTGGGGGATCTCTTATGCGTAAGTCCTAACAGTAAAGGATCTGTGCCGCTACAACTCCTACGCGGTAGACAGCAATTCGTGATTTATGTTGCCGTGCAGCCCGATCAAACTGCTGTGGAGGCGACATGATCCGGGTGATGGTAGTTGCTACTTCCCCTGTGGTGCGGGCAGGGTTATCAACTGTGGTGACTACCAATCCTCGGCTGACGGTTGTGGGGAGTGCATCCGATTTGGATGTATTGGCGAGTGAAGTTGGGCAATTACAGCCGGATGTGGTGCTGGTAGATTTGAGCGGTAATTTTCAACAAGCGGTGTGGGAAAAATTGCTGGTTATTCAAGAACAGCAATACCCATTAGGAATAATCGTGATTGTTGAAGAACTCGACAGCATCGACTTAGAGGCAGCGTTACGTTCTGGTATCCGGGGGATATTGCCCAGTACTAGTACAGAGTCAGAAATTGTCGCGGCTGTGGAGGCGATCGCTTTTGGTTTGCTGGTGCTGCACCCGGATGCTGTAGAATTACTATCTATCCGCGAAAAAGTGGTAACGAATCCCGTACAAAGCTTGACACCACGAGAGATAGAGGTTTTAGGAATGCTGGGGTCAGGGTTGGGAAATAAAGCGATGGCCAAACGCTTGCATATTTCTGAGCATACCGTCAAATTTCATCTCTCATCCATTTTTCAAAAGCTCAGTGTCTCCAGTCGCACCGAGGCTGTTGCTGTGGGTGTGCGACTGGGTTTGATTCTGCTTTGATCTTTAGTCATTAAAAATATGAGATCGTGATCAATACAGAATTCTTGTATGAATCCCTTGCCCTCACCCTAAATCCCTCTCCCAAGCTTGGGAGAGGGACTTTGAAATTGGCTCCCCTTCTCCCAAAATTGGGAGAAGGGGTTGGGGGATGAGGGCGAATTTTGCATTTGTGCAAGAGGTCTAATACAGAATTCAGAAGTCAGGAGTCAGTTGGATATTCTGACCGAAAAAGCAGAGAGCGTCTGAATAAAAGGGTTTAAGACCAATACAGTTCAGAATGAGCAACAAAACCCAGATGTAGAGACGCGATTTATCGCGTCTTGAAAGACCAATTATCTACACCAATAACCCTTAACCCAAGCATATATTTCCAAATGTTGAGCTTTATTTAGCCTTAGAGAAATTTTGGGCTGGCTGGGAATGCTAAAGAAAGCACCTGATTGTCCTTTTGTTTGACAGTTGTGGATAACGTTCATTAGCCTCATACCCAGTTCATCGTACTACTCAGTCCTAGAAAAATGATACCTGTCCTTCCCGGTTACAACTTTATTGAAGCTCTGCATGAAGGTGTGAATACCGTTATTTATCGCGCTTCCAAGCAGTTGGATCAAAGCCTTGCGATCGTTAAAGCCCTGAAAGCCGAGTATCCCAGCCTCGAAGAACTAACCCGACTCAGACATGAATATAAAATCTCACAGACCTTAGTAGATATAGAAGGAATTGTCAAGTCTCTAGCTTTAGAAAATCATCATAACGGTCTAGCCCTAATTTTGGCAGACTTTGGTGCAGAATCTCTGAAAAAGTATATTAGCGATCGCCAATTGTCATTAACCGAATTTCTCACAATAGCCATTCAGCTAGCATCCACTCTCACTCAACTGCATCAAGCCAAGATTATTCATAAAGATATTAAACCCGACAATATCGTTATTAACCCAAAAACCGGGCAAGTTAAAATTATCGACTTCAGTATTGCATCGCGTTTAGAAAAAGAAAATCAAAGTATCAGCAATCCCAATTTATTAGAAGGCACTCTCGCCTATATGTCACCGGAGCAAACCGGACGAATGAATCGGTCAATTGATTACCGTACCGACTTCTATTCTTTAGGTGTTACCTTTTATGAAATGCTGACAGGTTCGCTGCCCTTTAATGCCGCTGACCCTCTAGAATTTGTTCATTGCCATATTGCAAAAACACCAATAACGCCTCACGAGTTCAATCCCAAAATTCCTTCAGCGGTTTCTGACATTGTAATGAAATTGTTAGCTAAAACTGCTGAAGATAGATATCAAAGCTCTCTAGGACTAAAAGCCGATTTAGAAACCTGTCTGACTCAGTTGCAGACGCATGGAGAGATTTCCCACTTTATTGTCGGTCAACTAGATTCATACAGCCAATTTTCCATCCCGCAAAAACTCTACGGACGGGAAATAGAAGTTGCTACTTTGTTAGAAGCATTCGATCGCGTCAGTTCTGGGACTACGGAAATGATGCTAGTTTCTGGTTACTCAGGCATCGGGAAATCGTGCTTAGTTTCCGAAGTTCACAAACCGATTGTGCGCCAACGGGGTTATTTTATCTCCGGTAAATTTGACCAGTTCAAGCGGAATATTCCTTTTGCTTCCCTAATTCAAGCATTTCAAGATTTGATGCGGCAATTGCTAACAGAAACCGATGACCAAATCGCCGTTTGGAAATCAAAACTAATAGATGCCCTTGGCTCCAATGCTCAAGTGATTATAGATGTTATTCCCGAATTAGAACGGATTATTGGCCCGCAGCTAGCAGTTCCTCAATTAGGATCATCAGAATCACAAAACCGATTTAATCGGGTGTTTCAACAATTCATTCATGTATTTAGTCAACCCGAACACCCGCTAGTTTTGTTTCTGGATGATTTACAGTGGGCAGATTCAGCTTCCCTCAAGCTTATCCAGTTAATTATCACCGATCCAGATAGCCAATATCTATTGCTAATTGGTGCATATCGAGATAACGAAGTAAGTGCCACTCATCCCTTGATTCAGACCTTGGAGGAGATTCAAAAGACTGGTGCGATCGTAAATAACATTATCCTCCAGCTTTTAGATATCGCTCACGTCAACCAGTTAGTAGCCGATACTCTTCGTAGTGAAGTTTTAAAGGTAAAGCCGCTAGCTGAGTTAGTTTTTACAAAAACCCAAGGCAACCCCTTTTTCTTAACTCAGTTACTCAAATCCCTTTATCAGGATAACTTGTTATCATTTGACTTTCAGCGTGGTTTTTGGCAATGGAATATTGAGTTTCTTCAAGGAGTTAATATAACTGATAACGTCGTTGAATTGATGGTCAGTCAAATTCAAAAGCTATCTGAAAAAACCCAGAATGTGTTAAAGTTTGCCGCTTGCATTGGAGACAAATTTACTTTAGATATGTTGGCGATTATTAATAAAACATCTCAGTCAGAAACAGCAGCCGATTTGTGGGAAGCTCTGCAATCAGGTTTGGTTCTACCCCTCAATAATTCCTACAAAACACCGCTTGTTTTTGACTCAGAACAAATGGAGGCTGAGAACAGGCGATCGCCCATTAACCAGCCCCAATCACCCATCACCTATAAGTTCTTACATGACCGGGTGCAGCAAGCATCTTATTCTCTCATTCCAGATGACCAGAAAAAACAGACTCACCTAACAATCGGTGAATTGTTACTAATACATACCTCAAAAACGGACATTGAAGAAAACATCTTTGAGATTGTTAACCAATTGAATATTGGTGCTGAATTTATCACTCAGCAGCCTCAAAAAGATAGACTGGCTCAACTCAATCTCATCGCTGGACAGAAAGCAAAAGCAGCAACAGCGTATGAATCATCTGTTAAATATTTAAACGTAGGTTTGGAACTTCTTGCGGCAGATAGTTGGCAGTGTCAGTATGACATGACACTCAACCTCCATGTAGAAACAGCAGCAGTAGAATTCCTCAACACTAATTTCGAGCGAGCAGAAATGCTTTCTGATGTAGTTTTGTCACAAGCAAAAACCCTACTCGATCGAGTCCAGGTGTACGAGACAAAAATGCAGTTTTATATTGCTAAAAACGAAATGCAAGCTGCGTTAAATACTGGATTGCAAGTGCTGAAAATGCTAGGGTTGCCTTTATCAGAAAAACCCCCGATGAGACTGACTAGATTGAATTTAGGAGGAAAACGAATTGAGGATTTAATAGAATTGCCAGAAATGACTGATGTTTATAAATTAGCTGCACTGCGAGTTTTGATAAATCTGATTCCTCCGGTTTATATTGCAGCTCCCGAACTTTATCCCCAGGTCGTTTTTAAAATGACCAATCTCTGTCTCAAAGATGGAAACTCTCCTTTGTCAGCTTATACGTATGTACTTTATGGAATGTTGCTATGTGGCGCTTTTGAAGACATGGATTCTGGTTATCAATTCGGTCAGTTAGGCTTAAAGCTGTTAAATCAATTCAATGCTAAGGAAATGACGGCGAAAATCTATGAAACATTTAATTATTTTATCAGGCATTGGAAAGAACCAGCTATTAATACTATAGAGCCGTTAATTGAGGGTGTCCAAAGAGGGCTAGAAACAGGAGATTTAGAATATGCTTCTTATTCGGCTTGTTTTTATTGTACGCATTTGTTTTTTATCGGTGAAAATCTGGAAATAGTTATCCAGAAACAGGCGCACTATATCGCTTTGATGCAAAGAACCAAACAAGAATTTCAAATTATTTATGCTAATATAGTCCGACAAACTGGTTTGAATTTAGTTAAAAAAACGGCTGAACCATATCGATTAATTGGCGAAAGTTTTGATGAAAATAAAATGTTGCCAATTCTGATAAATAGCAATAATTATATGGCTATTTATCCTATCTATGTTTCTAAACTGATTCTAGGTTATTTATTTAAAAATTACGATCGCGCCGCTGAGTATGCCTTGCTGGCAGAAAAATACGAACAAGGTGGACGAGGGTTGATGTACAGAGCCGAACATAAGTTCTACTCCTCTCTGACTCTCCTAGCTTTGTATCCCAGTGCATCAAAAAGCGAGCGCCAACAATATTTCAGTCAAGTGGTAGCGCAGCAGAAAAAAATGAAGCAATGGGCGTTGCATTCTCCTGCAAACTATCAGCATAAATACGATCTCGTGGAAGCACAAAAGGCACGATTATTGCAACAAGATGCCAAAGCGATCGCGTTTTATGATCGAGCAATAACTGGAGCCAGAGAACATGGATATATTCAGGAAGAAGCCCTAGCCTCGGAACTAGCAGCAGAGTTCTATTTTGCGTGTGGCAGAGAGAAAGTTGCTAATACCTATCTCAACGATGCCTACTATGGATATGGTTGTTGGGGAGCGAAGGCAAAAGTCAAAGACTTGGAAAAAAGATATCCTCAACTATTTCGGATATCAAAGCGAGAAACCGTCAATACGAACGTGACTAGGATAATTAGCTCTACGGGTGACAATGCATCAGACTCGCTGGATTTAGCCACAGTTATGAAAGCATCTCAAGCCCTTTCTGGAGAAATAGTTTTTAGCAAGTTGCTCACTAAATTAATGACAATTGTGCTAGAGAATGCTGGCGCTCAAATAGGCTACCTAATTTTAGAAAAATCAGGAGACTTACTAATAGAAGCATCAGGAGCAGTAGACAAAAACGATGTAACTGTGCTACAAGGAATTCTAGTATCAACCAGTCAGCAGCTACCAATTTCACTGATTAACTATGTAGCCCGAACTAAAGAAAATGTTGTCCTCAGCAATGCAACTTGTGAAGGAACATTTACCACAGATACATACATCGCTACCCATCAACCCAAATCGGTTTTATGTACACCGCTCATCCATCAAGGAAAACTTACTGGCATTCTTTATTTAGAAAATAATCTCACTATTGGCGCATTTACATCAGATCGCTTAGAAGTATTACAACTGTTATCTTCTCAAGCGGCAATTTCCATTGAAAATGCTCGTCTTTATAAAGACTTAAAATTAGCCAACACTAACTTAGAAGCCAAAGTACAAGGGCGAACTTTAGAGTTACAAGAAAAAAATGTGCATCTGCAAAAAGCAGAAGAAATTGCACAATCAGCTAACCGTGCTAAAAGTGATTTTCTGGCCAACATGAGCCATGAACTAAGAACACCACTTAATGGCATTTTGGGTTACGCCCAAATCCTCAAGCGAGACAAAAGTTTAACTAACTCACAAAAAGATGGTGTGAATATTATTCATCAGTGTGGCGACCATCTTTTAAACCTGATCAATGACATTTTAGACCTCTCTAAAATTGAAGCGAGAAAAATGGAACTCCACCTAACGGATTTTCATTTTCCAGAATTTCTCGAAGGCATTGCCGAAATCTGCCGTATCCGCGCCGAACAAAAAGGTATTTGCTTAATTTTTGAACAGATTACTCAACTTCCTATAGGTGTCAAGGCTGATGAAAAACGGTTGCGGCAAGCTTTGATTAACTTACTAGGTAATGCCGTTAAGTTTACCGAAACTGGAGGCGTAGCTTTCAAAGTTGGCTATCAAGAAGGTAAAATTCGGTTTCAGGTGGAAGATACAGGAATTGGCATGGCACCAGAGCAATTAGAAGAGATATTTTTGCCGTTCCAGCAGGTAGGAGATCACAATCGCAAAGCAGAAGGAACAGGATTAGGACTGGCAATTACCCGCCAATTAGTTCAGATGATGGGTGGCGAAATCGAGGTGAAGAGTAATTTAGGAAAAGGGAGCGTTTTCTTCTTTGATTTAGATTTGCCTGAAGTTTATCAATACGCTGATGTTGTCAAAAAAGAGCAACGAAATATTCAAGGTTTTAAAGGCGGCAAGCGGAAAGTTATCGTAGCAGATGACAGACCAGAAAATCGGGCAATTTTGGTCAAGATGCTATCGCCTTTAGGATTTGAAATTGTGGAAGCAATAGATGGTCAAGATTGTCTCAATAAAGCATCTAAATCGAATCCAGATTGTATCTTAATGGATTTGTTGATGCCTCAAATGAATGGCTTTGAAACTACCCGTCGCATTAGGCGATCGCCTGAACTAAAGAATGTGATTGTGATTGGCACTTCTGCCAGCGTTTTTGATTTTGATCTCAACAAAAGTAAAGAGGCGGGTTGCAATGACTTTCTACCTAAGCCCATCCGAATAACAGAGCTTTTAGAAAAGTTACGGTATCACTTAGAACTGGAATGGATTTATGAAGATGGGGAAATTCAAGTAGGTAAAGGTAATCAAGAAGAAAATTCTCAGCAATCATTGGTAGCTCCCTCGGCAGACGAAATTGCGATTCTGTTGAATTTAGCAATGAAAGGCGATCTCAAAGGTATTGTGGAGCAAGTTACTCACTTGGAAGAATTGGATGTTAAATATGCACCTTTTTCTTTAGAGTTGCGTCAATTAGCTAAAGGGTTTCAAGTTAAAAAAATTCGTGAAATTTTAAAAAAGGTAGGGGTGAATTAATGAGTATTTCCAACATTGAAAATAGCATTATCTTAATCGTTGATGATAACCCGACAAATTTAGGAGTGTTATTTGATTTTTTGGTTGATTCTGGCTTCCAAGTGTTGGTAGCACAGGATGGCGAGGATGCAATTGAACAGGTCGAATATGCTCTCCCCGATCTAATTTTGTTAGATGTACTCATGCCTGGTATGGACGGGTTTGAAACTTGCCAGCATTTGAAAGCTCAAGAATCAACTAAAGACATCCCCGTAATCTTTATGACGGCGCTTTCTGAGACGGTGGATAAAGTCAGAGGGTTGAATCTTGGGGCGGTGGATTACATCACTAAGCCGCTTCAGCATGAAGAGGTTTTAGCCCGTGTCAAAATCCATTTAAGCATCCGAAATCTGACTAAGAAACTGCAAGAGCAAAATGTGCATCTGGAACAGGAGATTCAAGAGCGGACTAAGGCAGAGAACGCCCTTTTAAAGCTGACATCTGAGTTAGAAGAACGGGTGAAAGAAAGGACATCTGCACTTGAGCAATCTAATCAGCTGCTGCAACAGGAAATTCAAGAGCGCATTTGTACAGAACAAGCATTGCAGGAATCAGAAGCACGCTATCGAGAACAAGCCAATCGGCTAGAACTTGCCTTTCGCCAACTTCAAGAAACTCAAAGCCAACTGGTTCATAGTGAGAAAATGTCTAGTCTGGGACAATTGGTGGCGGGTGTCGCCCATGAAATTAACAATCCCGTCAACTTCATTTATGGGAATTTGACTCACGCCTATCAATATAGCCAAGGCTTGCTCGACCTCTTGAACCTCTATGCTAAGTACACTCCCTCACCGCTACCTGAAATTCAGAAGCTGACTGAGGCGATAGATTTAGAATTTCTGAGTGAAGACCTACCTAAATTGCTGAGTTCGATGAAGGTTGGGGCTGACCGCATCCGCGAGATTATTCAGTCGTTACGGATTTTTTCTCGCGTGGATGAAGCTCAAATGAAGCCGGTGGATATTCACGCTGGGCTAGATAGCACGCTGCTGATTTTGCACAATCGCTTTAAAGCCAGTTCTAACGAACTAGGTATTCAACTCGTTAAAGACTATGGCGACCTACCGCTTGTGGAGTGTTATGCAGGACAACTGAACCAAGTGTTTATGAATCTACTGGCGAATGCAATTGATGCTTTGGAGGAGTACGATAAAGAGCGATCGCCCCAGGAAATTTACTTTTGCCGCAGTACAATTTGGATTTGTACTGAAGTAACTGACAATGAGTTTGTGACTATTAGGATTAGGGATACTGGCCCCGGTATGAAAGAGGAAATACGCGATCGCTTATTTGACCCCTTCTTTACGACAAAACCCGTAGGTAGAGGCACAGGTTTAGGCTTGTCAATTAGCCAGGAAATTGTTGTCTCCAAACATGGTGGTCACATAACGTGCCTTTCAGCACCTGGTCAGGGAACAGAGTTTATGATTAAAATTCCGATGCGATCGCACCCTTTAGAATTGACTTTGGCTGCACCCTCATATTTTGGCTAAATCAAAAACTTTTGAAAATGAACGTAAAAACACTTTAGTTGCAAAGCGATCGCTTGTATGAACATTTTAATGCTATCTTCCACCTTTCCCTACCCACCAACACGCGGGGGAACCCAAGTTAGAACATTTAATTTACTCAAGTACTTGAGTCAACGTCATACTGTCACCCTCGCTACTCAACGCGAGGGTGATGTTACAGACGCAGAAGTAGCAGGATTACGCGATTGTGTAGATCATCTAGCTATTTTTGAACGCCCGCCAGATTCTCGAACCACCGGAATATTGAAGAAAATACAGCGATTTGGGAGATTTTTGCAGCAGGGAACGCCGCCAAGCGTACTTAACCGCTACTCAGTTGAGATGCAAACATGGGTTGATAACTGGGTGGAAGCAGGGAAATGTGATGTAATTACCTGCGAACATAGTGTCAATGAAATTTATATACAATCGCATTTTCAGAAACAGCTAAAAACCATCGTTAATGTTCATAGTTCTGTTTACGCTACCTGTCAGAACCAACTAGCAACGGGTATTTCGGAAAATTCACTCAGAGACAAAATTAATCTACCACTTTTGCGTCGTTATGAGCAAAACTACTGTGCTAAATTTTCGGCAATTGTCGCGACAACAGAAGAAGATAAAATTCAACTAGAAGAATTTAACCCCAATAGTGAAATTACAGTTATTCCCAATGGCGTAGATTTAGTTTCTTTCCCTAACCGTACCATCGATCCAGGAGGACATCGCCTAATTTTTATTGGTGCAATGGATAATTTAGCAAACATTGATGCTGTCTGCTTTTTCAGCAACGAAGTTTTGCCAGAAATCCAAAAATTGTATCCCGATACAACTTTCGATATTGTCGGTTCTCATCCGGTGGCAGAAGTTTTAGCACTTGATAAAAAACCAGGAATTAATGTGCTTGGGCGTGTACCTTCGATGGCAGAATATTTACATCAAGCCACCATCTGCGTTGTCCCGATGCGGACTGGGTTTGGTATTAAAAATAAAACTTTAGAAGCAATGGCAGCTGGTATACCTTTAGTCGCGAGCGATCGCGGCTTAGAAGGATTAGCTGTAGATGTTGCTAGTCAACCATTACGGGCATTACGAGCAAATAAACCAGCAGAGTACGTCACCGCTATTAGTCAACTATTTGATCGTCCACATCTGCGTTCAGAATTGTCTCACAACGGCAGACAATTGGTAGAAACAGAATTCACTTGGGATATAGCTGGTAAAAGCTATGAACAAGTTTGTCTTGGGAGAGAGTAATACTAATTCGTAATTAGCGTACACATAAAAATGCTTAGTCTAACAAAGATCCCACTACTAACTCTAGATAAATTCTTATTGTTCTTTATTGTTGGTGTGGGAAAAATATGTGTAGAGACGTAGCAATGCAACGCCTCTACACCGGTTGTGCAAATTATCTTATCTAAATCGGATTTGTTTTTAGTTAGCTTGTGAATGGGCACGTCAATTATTGTCAAACCTAGTCGAATAACCTAACACAAGTAATTTCTTATGCTTACGCTTATTCTTATTCTTGAGAGTAATCAAATAATTATCAACGTAGCGAAAAGCCGCTGCACCGTCGTAATCAGCAATGGCTATAGCTTGCAAGAAAACCTTTGAGGGAATTTCAAACCCTAAAAATTTTTCTGTTAAGATTAATAAATCTTCATCTGTGGCAGCAAAAGTAGTTTCTTCTGCCCCTTCTGAATCAGAAAATATATCATCAATTAATGTTTTATACACTTTGTACCTCCCCAAAAGCATAAGATGCAAAGCCTGTGATAAAGTTTAGCTGCTGATCGCGAGTTTGTAAGTTAAGTGGCAGTTCAGTACCAGGACATCCTATTTCCCGTAAAATCTCCAAACAATAAGTACTGAGTTGAGTGTATGGAGCTTGCTCCAATTCTTGAGCTACTTCTAGAGCCATCTCCAGATTGACTTGGATAACCGTCTTTACAGGGTTGGTCATAAATACGCCCTAATAAACTGGATGCTCTAAGTTTTGATCACAAGCACAAATAGCGTAACGGTGTTTTTGCGGAATTTATGAAGAGGGGAAATTCAAATATCAGCGCATTTGCGGTAATGTATCGGAAGTTATGCTTTCCTTGGCTGAAAGCTAGACAACTTCGATCTACGTGCGATCGCCTACCCTCATCCGTCTAATTATGTATAAAAAGTAATAAATCTTACCAAAGAATTGTCAATATATTTATATCTTGTCGGGTAGACGAAACGCTTACCTATAACTAAAGGTGGGCTTTTCGACCCACCTCACAAGATTGGATAATTTATTTGTTATAAATTCCTAATATTAAGTCTCGCAAAGTAGTTTAAGCTTTGACCTTAGCTTTAGACCAGACACCATTTTCATCTTCATCATATTGCTGGTGAACAGTCTCCCAAGCGGCTTGTTCAGCCGTAAACTCGTCACTTCTCTCATTGAGTACATTATTATAGCGCTCAATGAATGTCCTCTGAGCTTGATCAGAAAGATGAGCGCGAACTTCAGGAGACAAATCTTCTGGACTATTGCACTGTCCAGAACAAGAACGAGCCAGAGTTTTCTCAATCGTGTGAATTTCTTCGGCACCAGCACTTTCGAGCAGCAATTGAAATTCGCCAGTGCGATCGCTCGGAACTTCTGCCATCACGAAAAATTCGCCAGCTTGTAAGCGAGTTTGGTAGATAGCCGCTTTATCTTCTGGCATCCCCAAAGTAGTTAGAACCGATACTAGACCGGCACCTGCACTACCTGCGATCGCTCCACTAGCAGCCCCCAACAGCACTGCACCAATAGGCCCTGCTGCCACGATTGGGCCGACAAAAGGAATAAATAATACGCCTACACCCGTAAGCAAGCTGAGAAAGGAACCAAACAAAGAACCAAAAACTGCCCCTGTTCGCAAACCTCCCAGAATCACATCTTTTTTACTAATAAAGCCAGCTATTCTCGTTTCCGACTGGAAGTTTCTGCCCATAACCGAAATATGATCTCTAGGCACACCCCTGTCTAGTAAACGTCGAATCACATCATCAATCTGCTTCTGATCTTTGAATACAGCAGATATAGTACGTTCTGCTTTATATACTTCTGGCACTTAAATACTCCTGGTATTATTTTGTTTTGGCGGCGTTGCTGAATTCAGGTATGAAAATGATTTTGCGTGATTTCAAAACCTGTGTAGAGACGTTGCAATTCAACGTCTCTACACCAAGATTCATACATCTAATTCAGCAACGCCGTTTTTGCAATGAATATGGTGAATGGGTAGATACAGGCAGATTGATTCTTTCACATCAGTTGAGGGAGGATTCATTCCTCACTCAACTAGTTGCACACTCAGCCATCCTCAACTAAGACATTATCAGCTATACACCTACGGGAGTCTTAGCCCCTTCTGCTGGCTGTCTACCATCTGAGTCTAGTGCTTCCCCTTCAATAAATGAACGGAGCATCCAAGCTATCTCTTCATGCTGTTCCAGCAGTCCAGTTAAAAAGTCAGCAGTTCCCTGATCGTGGAACTTTTCACCAGACTGATCTACATGGTCTCTCAAATTACGAATAACCTGCTCGTGATCGTCCACTAGATTAGCTACCATCCCTGTTGCTGTGGGCACATTACCAGCATGTTCCTTGAGGCTAGCAAGCTTGAGAAATCCTTCCAATGTACCAACTGGATAACCGCCCAAAGCACGAGTCCGCTCTGCCAAAGCATCAATATTTAGAGTCAGCTTTTGGTAGTGTTCTTCCCAAAGCTGATGCAAAGAGCGGAACTGAGGGCCAACCACATCCCAGTGGTACTTTTTGGTTTTTACCAACAGTAAATAGGCATCTGCCAAATCTTGATTCAACAGATTAATTACACCTTGACGCTGTTCGTCTGTCAAACCAATGTTTATCGCACGCATTATTTTCCATCCCTAAGCAAACTTATTTATTAATTTGCCAAATTTTCCACATCATCCACATCAACCAAAGGAAACATTATGAGTTGAGATTAATTATCACATTACATAGTTATACCTATGTCTTAATAGGTAGTACTATTCAGTCGATAGATAATTTATCAATTAGCTATATTTCCTTGTTTTTTATCAGCTAAAAAAATAGAAATATTAATATAATAGTTAATTAAGACATCTGCAATCCCAGTTTTATAGCGGTTCTCACTTGGATGCAATACAGTGGTCACTAGCCCGTATTTGCTGGCGCAGACACTGCCCTTAGCAAGGGGCGAGGTTGAAGTTGCCAGCTTAACACTACTAAGTAGTAATGGGTGATTGCGTAAAAGCAATCACCCATTACTAACGAAAAACTACCAAGGTATTAACTCTGTTATTTACCTGTAATTTTTTCCAACAAACTCTTTGCCTTTTCTTCCACTGAGGTTGCACCCTGTGAATTTTCAGGACTCTTTTGCTTGTCAATATCAGCTGCTCCCTGAACTTCATTGAGTCCTTTATTGGACTCTTCTTGAACCTTTTCTAGTCCCGCTGGTGGTTCTTTAGCGGCTTTGTCAGTTTTAGCCTGAATATCAAGCAGTTGTGTTGTACCTTCGGTAGGCTTACTTTGGTAGCTATCGATTGCAAAAGCAGGAAAAGCATTAGAGAATAAGACTAGGGCACAAGTAAAAGCTACTACTAGAAAACGTACTGGACGGAAAATAGATAAAACAGAAGCAATAATTTTCATTTGAAATCCTCGATAACAGCTTTAACAACGCAGAACTTTCACTGAAAAAGCGAAGCACATACCTTTACTTAGCAAATTTAAGCAATAATAAAACTGCCAAGCTCCGCTTCAATCTAGAAGTTCTTGAAAAACAAACCTGGTGAAGAAATTCTCTTTGGATTTCTGCATCGAATTAGTAAGGCATAATAAGCAAATACCACCTTAATTCTTTAGCAAAATCATTAGATTTTATCTTGAAATTTTTCGTTCCCAGGTTCCATATTTATACTTTTACTTTGAAAATGCTAATGTCTGCATCAATCTCTAGAATGAAATTTCCTGCATCTTTGGTTGCAAGAAAATCAGTCTCTAGGTATATCGACTTAATCTAGTTTTGGCAGGTTATATCAAGTTCGGATAATTAGTTATGCTGACTACAGTCATTGCACCCCACCCCGATGCTTTCTACGGTGTACACACAAGTCTCAAAATTCCACCTAATAATTGGTTTTGTCGCTCTAGCTCTCAAATTATGGCCAGAAGTGGAGTTTCTAGTCCCCAATATTTGGGTATTTAGGGGGCGAAAAGAGTTGAAACATATCTGGATAGCACTTGTGTGTACACCGTGTTAGCTCGACTTTATCCAATCAAAGGACTTTCAGGACTATGCACCTTAAAGGACATTTGTAAAGTATAAATTTATATAAACATTCCCCTCTTTAATAAAGGGGAAAAAATAAATCTTTTCTTTAAACTTGATAAGTCTGCCTTATTACCTCTTCTATTGAACTTACGCGATGGAACATTTCTATTAATTCATGGGATCTGATTTTTCGCTTCGCCAGCATCACTTTTAACGGCGTTAAATAATGAATATCTGGGTCATTTCCTAAAGCAACTTCGGCTGCTTGCAAGACTTTTGTCGCATTCCCAAAAATATCCTCGTTTTCAAACGCTTCTTTTGCAGAAAGTTGGTGTAACGCTGCATCGGGTACAGTTGCTCTACCTAGCAAGGTTTCATCTAACACCAAACCTTTCAATAATATCAGTAAAGCCGCATAGATTAAAAAATCATCACAACTATCGCAAGCCTTAAATTCGATGCGTCCCACTTCAGCCGGAATGCGGGCGATTTTTGTTAAGGAAGGTATGCTATTAATCAATTGCTCCTCTTTCTGAACAAAAACCAGAGTAGCTGGTCTTTTTCCAGTTCTGATAAATGTTCGTACCGATAACCCATCCCATAAACCTCCATTATAAAAAGGGGAACTATAACTAAAAGGAACGATATAGGGACTATAATAAGTTAACTTTCTGCCAATATCAATCACATCTTCAGGAGACAAATCTGCCATTGAAATATTTAAATCTGGCCCATAAGACACCATGTGAATATTAGCAGTTTGTTCGTCAGGATAAGCCTCTAGCTGTTTGATTTCATAATTGTTTAATGGGGGTTGAGGCTCAAAAGCGGGATTGTAAGGATTGAAACTAACCAAAACTGGTGATAACCCAAAGTTAGCAGCAACCTCACGTAGCAAGTCAAAACTTTCTGATAATTCAGTAATAGCGCCTTGAATATTAGAATGTATAGTTGTTCTAATTTCAATACCTTTAACATGACAGTCGATCACCTCATCGGAATCTGCAAATCTTTCAAATCCTTCAATGTACCATCTCTTCATCTTAATACCCGCATCGCCGACCCGTAGTTGAGGATAGTCGCTGGGGTATGTGGGTAGCCTTTGAATAATTTGATTTAAATCAGCAAATGTTGTGTGAGAGAAATCAGCAAATTTTCCTTCTTTGTTCAAGAAAGCGACTTCATGCTCAATGCCAAAAAAAAACATTATGTGTACCTTAATTGCTTAGAGTTAACCTAATCTAACTAATGCCAAGCGATATAGCGGTTCTCGCTTGAGTGAGATACAAGAACCCCACCCCCAACCCCCTAAGAGCAAGCGATGAGGGGACTATAATGTACCTTATATGATTAGGAAACGCTATATGAATCCCACAGAATAGGAAATAACATCATTAAACGATTCATTAGAGAAAAACGTTGGCGATATTTAGCTGGCAGGTTTCCATACTTACAGACTTTGTTCGATGACTTCGTAGCGTGAATTCCAGTCTTTAATCTGATGAATATTTGAGATAGCCCAATCAAATTCACTTTAAGTAGAAAAATTATCAATAACGGTACAAATGGATTTTACCTTAAGACCGACTGTTACGATTTGAAAACTTCTCTAATTTATTTTTCTCTGCTGCTTTTACTATCTTCATAGTCACTGGGTAGGGTAGCGTAGTAGTGACTGAGGAAAGCTTGAGACGTGAGTTTATGACAAGTACAGTTCAATCCCCCTACAGCAGCGAACAGATTGCCGCTTGGTTGCGTGGACTGCTCACCATTGCTTGGGCAGATGGTAATTTTGATGACCAAGAACAGGAATTAATTGCCAGTATCACCAAAGATGAATTAGCTCCTAAGATTAAATTCGACTCACTAGAGGTAATTACGCCAGAGGAATTAGCCGCAGTGTTGGGTAAAGCTACACCCGCCGCCGAAAATTTCTTAAGGACAGCGATAATGGTAGCGATCGCAGATGGTACTTATTCTCCCAGCGAAGATCAAGTTCTGCAACAGTTCTGCCAAGCCTTGGAACAGCCAGAGAAGTTACTGGAAGCCCTTCGCCACACCCTGGAACACCCACTGCAAATTACCCCCACTATCGCTAGCACTGGGCTGACAAAGCGTCAAATTAATGCACTACACCCCCTGCGTGACTGGCTCGATGGGCTAGATATCCAAGACCCAAGAGTAGCCCGCTTTTTGTGTAAAATGATTCCCTCCCAGTGTCCCTTTGAACGGGATGTCACCCTATTTGGACGCAAGATTGTGCATATCCCACCGATGTGTAAAATTAACCCGTTATATGAGCAACTCGTGGGCTTACGTTTCCGCGCCCTCTCCTATTTAGCAGATAAATGTGGTGAAGATATTTCACCATATATTTGAGTCGGGAGTGGAGAAGAAGCAGGGGAGCAGTTGCAGTAAGTTTTTCCGCTCTGCCCCTCTGCCCCAATGCCCAATAAATAGTTCTGTAGTTGAGTGGAAAATCTGACTCTGCTTTTGGGAATACTTAATTTATTCACCTGACTAATCTAGAACTTAGGCATTATCAATATGAAATGGATTAAACCATCTCTATATTTTGTAGCCTTTTCTTTACCTTTGTATTTGCTTTCCGCTTTAACAGCACAGGTACAGGCTCAGTCGTACCATCCCAATAAAACTTGGCAAATTAGTCAAACATTTAAGCCACCACAGCGGGGAAAACCTCCCGCAAGTGCTGGTGGTTCTACCCGTGGTAGCTCTTGCCTAACAAAGAAACAATTGATAATTCCCCTAATACCTCCAGATAAATTAGGGCTGACATTTGCTCAACATCCAACATTTTTCTGGTATGTACCTCCATCTCAACTCAAAACAGCTAAGTTTCTGCTTCTGACTGAAGACCAGAACGTATTTTATGAAACATCTTTTATACTTCCAAATAAACCGGGAATTATTAGCTTTAAACTTCCTGACAGTGCCCCTGCACTCTCTGTAGGTAAAACTTATCACTGGTATCTAACAATTGTTTGTGATACTCAAGACTCTAGTGATAATCCCACTGTAGATGGTTGGGTGGAACGCACTCAACCACGATCGCCATTGTCGGAAGCCTTAGCAAAGGCAAATTTGTACAAATTGCCCGCTATCTATGCAGAAGCCGGGATTTGGCATGAAGCGCTGACTAGTTTGGTGCAGCTACGCCGGACTGAGCCGAATAATTTCAAAGCGAGGCTAGATTGGAGACAATTTTTCAAGTCAGTTGGTTTAAGTGCGATCGCTTCCGAACCATTGATCGATTGTTGCACATCTAAGAATTCACCACAAAATTAAAAAAGGGTATTGGGAAAACTCCTAACTCAGCACGGGCTAAACCCTAGCTATCCGCTAACAGCACTCAGCACTAAATATTATGTGGGCAAAGCTGAAACCGCAAATCTGGCAATGGCGGGGTGTTTTACTTGCTGTTCCCAATATTACAGCCTTGGTGATTGCACTACGCTTGACTGGATTACTGCAATTGTTGGAATTGGCAGCACTGGATCAATTATTTCTCCTCCGTCCAGGAGAGTCGGCTGATACCCGCATCGTCATAGTTGAGATTAATGAAGCAGATGTCCGCAAGCAGGGACAGTGGCCGATGTCTGATGCAAAACTTGCCAGTTTGTTAGAGAAAATCAAACAGCAGCAACCCAGAGCAATTGGTTTAGATATTTATCGTGATTTACCCGTCAATCCCGGTCATCAAGACTTACTTAAGGTGTTTAAGTCTACTCCTAATTTGATTGGAGTACAAAAAGTCTCTGATACTATTGATAGTTCGGCGGTTGATTCATCTCCAGAACTGAAGCAACTTCATCAAGTTGGGTCGAATGACATACCCATAGATGGAGATGGCAAAATTCGGCGAGCATTATTGTACGTAAATTTAAATAATGATGAGATTCTCGAAAGCTTTGGGTTAAAGCTGGCATTGTTGTACTTGAAACCTGAAGGTATTACTGCGAAGCCATCAGCAACTAACTCTAATTACTTGCAGTTAAATCAGGGTGTTTTCCCGATTTTTGAAGCTAATGATGGGGGTTATGTCCGAGCAGATGCGGGGAGTTATCAAGTGCTGTTGAACTACCGAGGACGCATACAGCAGTTTACTAAAGTCTCTCTAACTCAAGTGCAAGAGAACTTCATCCCACAAGATTTAATGCGAGACAAGGTGGTATTAATTGGTGCTACCGCTGAAAGTTTGAAGGATTTATTCTATACGCCCTACAGCAGTAATGTCTTGACTGACCCGGAACGGATGGCGGGTGTGACAATTCATGCTAATTTGATTAGTCAAATTTTAAGTGCGGCAATGGAAGGTCGTCCGCTAATCAAGTGTTTACCTGACCCGCTAGAATGGCTATTGATTTTGCTCTGGTCAATTATTGGTGCTAGCTTGTGTTGGCTGCAACGCCACAGTAGCCACCAGAAAACCCTCATGGCTGTTAGTGTTTTGTTGGCAGGTAGCGGTTTAATTGGTGGTAGTTTTCTGGCGTTTGTTGCTGGTTGGTGGATTCCCGTTGTACCTTCATTGCTGGCATTTGTCGGTTCTGCTTTCGCACTCACTCAGTATATTGCTCAAAGCGCTACCGAGATGCGAAAAACCCTCGGCCGCTATCTAACTGATGAAATCGTCGCCAATATCCTAGAAACTCCTTCTGGGTTAAAGCTGGGAGGAGAACGCCGAAAAGTTACGGTTCTCGTGTCTGATTTAAGAGGATTTTCGGCTATTTCCGAACAATTGCCCCCTGAAGAAGTAGTAAAGATTTTGAATCTTTATCTGGGAACAATGACAGATGTGATTAACCAGTATAAAGGCACGATTAATGAGTTTATGGGTGATGGGATTTTTGTAATCTTTGGTGCGCCAATTAGTCGCAAAGATGATTCTGAACGAGCCATCGCCTGTGCTATTGCCATGCAATTGGCAATGCAGCAAGTAAATGAACAAAATCGACAAATGAATTTCCCAATCCTCGAAATGGGAATTGGGATTAATACAGGCGAGGCTGTGGCGGGAAATATTGGTTCTCAAAAACGCGCTCAATATACAGTTATTGGCAGCCATGTTAATTTGGCTGCTCGAATTGAGTCTTATACAGTGGGGGGACAGATTTTAATTTCCGAAAATACCTGGAAAGATGCCAATGTTGACCTCCAAATTGCTGGACAATTACAAATAGAACCCAAGGGAATAAAACACCCTGTGACAATTTGTGAAATTCGTGGCATTGGCGGTAAATATAATTTATTCTTGCCTAAATATGATGAGAAAATGATCATTCTCACTCAAGAAGTACCTGTAAAATATACTGTTTTGCAGGGAAAACATGCAGTGGGAACAGTATTTATGGGAGAATTTATTAGCCTCTCAGAAAAAGGGGCGCAGCTGCGATCGCCACATTCTTTAGAACTCTTGAGTAATCTCAAACTCAAGTTATTGATCGAAGCAGAAATGCCTACAGAAGAAGAACACATCTATGCCAAGGTGATCCAACAATCTCATGTTGATGAGCATCTTTTTCTGCTTCGGTTTACAGCTGTTCCCCCAAAAGCTGACGCAATTTTCAATGCACTGCGTCAGCCTGTGTGAGATTAGGGCTTCAATATTGAAATGTTAACAAAGGGAGGTGTATGTAAATAGGGTAAACCGAAAAAGTAGGTAGTCGGGATTTTTTTAAAATAGTAACAATTGTTGCTGATAGAACCAGGCGATCGCGGTAAGATTTTGAACTTAAGCCCGATCTAACTCCAATAACTCATAACTCTCAACGAATAATTAATAATTCGTAACTTCTGCTATGTAGCAACTCACTTGAGTTCTGGAGTTCAAAATATGATTTCTTCTAAAACTGAGATTCAATTACATCCAAACGACAAATGACAAACGGAAACAACTTTCAAAGATTAGTAGAACTTGCAAATGATTATGGAATTATTTGCGAACCAACACCAGAAGAATGTTTGATTGCATCCTTGCCTGGAGACGATGATTTCTTATTAGCTTTTACTTGGTCTGGTACAGTTGAGGGAGAGCCGCCAGAGCATGAATTAATCGCAATTAGTGTACAGGATATAGTCAAAGAAGTTACCGTTGCAGCTTGGCAAATTCCTTTTTATTTATTCGGAAACGTTTTAAGGCAAGCTCAGATGCTTGTCGCAGCCCACAAAGATTTTGTTAGCTGAGAGACAAGCTATAGCTAAAAACTACTATCTCTGTCCACTGTGGCAGGGATTTTTATTTGAAATATTGCTTTAAATCTCTAGGACTTACGCATTGACAATAAATACTAAATATGCATAAGTTTAAAAATCACATCTTTCGTAAGGGCACAGCATTGCTGTGCCCCTACATTATGGTCGAATGGCACTAAAAAAAGATACAGCCTTTGCTCTGACTGGTTAAGAGCCTCTAGGCTCTTAACCCATTCTGGGAGGCTACGCCTCCATTAGCTTGACAAGAGGCAGAGCCTCTTTTAAATACATTCCCAGCCTGGAGGCTGGGAACAAGACGACACAAGCCTTTGGGCTTTACAAGCGTGCCATTCCATTATGGTCTATTTGCGATCGCAGGATAATTAACCAACTTTTCGCGGCGATCGCATAACTTTAAATCTGGTTTCTGGCTATCTCTGTTATTATACCTGCGATCAATTTTTGGCATTCTTTACAAGATAGAGCGATCGCGTAGCGTTGCCTGTGGCAAATCGCACTTTATAATACCAAACGATCCAACATCAGCTTGACACTGTGGTGAAACTTATTCTCAGCTATCCAAAGATTTTGACTTACTCAAAGTGCATACGGTAACGGTCAATAAAGTTTCACTCGGACATCGACTGTTACGTTTCATATCGTATTCAATCAATTCATTCAGGAAATAGAACAAACACCCGTGACACTAATACCAATATGGAAAATGAAAGAAAATTGACGCTAATTAAAGTAATTCACACGTTGATATGGGTATTCTTCAATTTCGTTATTTTCTATATGCTTTATGCCGCAAGCGCAAATAAACTCGATTTCTGGCTCTGGATTGGTTATGGATTGGTATTTATAGAAAGACTAACCCTACTAACGTTTAAATTACACTGCCCATTAAATCTGCTTGCCCGAAAATATTCAAATTCTACAAAGGACAATTTTGATATTTATCTTCCAAGTTGGTTAGCCAAATATACTAAGTCGATCTATACATCTATTTTCATAATGATTCTTATCATCACAATTTATCAAATTCTGAATTAAAAATACTGGCGGCAATAATGACTAAACAAATTTCTCTCAATACACTATGGGATTCTGCGATATCTAAGGATCGTGTATTCCATTCAGATGTATTTGCTCATCTGCCAGAAGGTGCAAGACGATATCTTGAACACGCGATCGCTCCTGGAACTGCGATCGCATCTGCGGTTCGATTGCAGATGCACGGCGAAATCAAATTGAAAAGTTGGATTCCATTCAAAGCAGAGCAAGTTATTTGCTGGGAGCATGGACTGATTTGGAGTGCTACGGCATGGATGAACGGCTTACCAATTTGGGGATCAGATCGCCTCATAGACGGCATAGGTGCTATGCAGTGGAAGCTTTTAGGAATTTTCCCGGTGATGATAGGTTCAGGTGCTGATATTACGCGATCTAATATTGGTCGTCTTCAGTGTGAGTCAGTGTGCTTGCCATCTGTATTTTGTGGTGATGATATGTCATGGACAACAACGGATTCATCACATTTACATTCCAGTTTTGTAGTGCAAGACCAGAGAGCAGAACTTGATTTTACCATTGATCAAACGGGTAGGCTCAAGACTTTGAAGCTGCCGCGCTGGGGCAATCCAGAAGGTGCTGAGTTTCATGATGTGGACTTCGGTGCAATTGTAGATGAAGAGGGTACATTTTGTGGCTACACCATTCCCACCCGTCTGCGGGTTGGATGGTACTTCGGCACTGAGCGGTTTGAGTCAGAGGGCGAATTTTTCCGAGCCACAATTGATGATGCAATCTATCGGTAGAACGATCAAACATCAAAAAGTCTGTTACGACTAGCGGAGCCTGATTTATGCAGGAATTTCTATTTGCTCTAACACTATCAGCTTTGCCCGTTGTCAGCAACTTCATGGGAGCAATGATTGCTGAAGCCTTACCGTCATCAAAACAAACATTAGGACTTGCACTGCACGCTGCTGCTGGCGTACTGCTAGCGATCGCATCTACCGAACTGATATCGAGAGTTGCGATCGCTAAACCTGTTTGGGCAACTATTCTAGCGTTGCTTACTGCCCACCGCAAAATAACCTGCAATCGAGCAAGAATACTACGAAAAAATCCAGGCAAACACTACCTTTAACCCACGTACCCAATTAGAGGAGATTAAGTTATGACCTTCAGCCTTTCAAAAACCGTGGTTTCACTCGAAGGTGAGCAACTTTACAGCTTTGAATATGCTGCATTGATCACTAAGACTTCGATTACGCTGGTGAAGTTTTATGTTGAGTTAGGTGTCATCGAACCCATCGGTGATTTGCTGCATTCCCGCGAAATTGCGCGAATTGCTCAGATTCAACGCTTGCGTCGAGATTTGGGGCTGAACTTAGTCGGAGCGGCAATGGTGCTAGATATGACAACTGAAATTGCCCAATTACGGGCACAGTTAAAGGTGTATCAGTCTCATTAATCCTAAAGCCGGGAATTTTAATCACTTCTGAGATAGACCAATTATTTCCTGGATAGCCAGAAGCAATGCCGCTTGCAGCTCCTTAAATTGGGGTTAACTATCTCATATATATCTTGCACCAATTACTCAGTTAATATTAAAGGGGAGAGGAATGTACTTCAAAATAATATAATAGAGTGTAAGCTGAAAAATCTCAAAGATAACTATGAATGTACAGCTTGTTAATTCTCTTGTCGAAGTAGTATTAAACCTCTCACCTGAAGACCAAAAACTCTTTCAAGAAAAGCTCTCTAATAGGCAAATAGAGGCAACCACTCACAAAAATGTAACCTCAACCGAAAAAGCCGAGCAATTTCGTCAATGGGTCGCTCAATTTCCTAAAAGTAATGCTAATCTATCTGACGGAGATATCCGCCGAGAAAATATTTATGATGATCAAGGCAGATGACAAACTATTTGCTAGATACGAATATTATTCTCAGGTTTACTGATACTGACTTCGCAGAGTATGACCTGATAAACAATGCTATTTCACAAATCTTAGTAGAAGGTGGTCAGTGCTTTATTACGTCTCAAGTTATCACGGAATTTTGGGTTGTAGCGACTCGTCCTATGACGGTCAATGGACTAGGATGGACAGTAGAAAAAACTGAACTAGATCGAGATATTATTGATATTATCAAGCAACCTGTAGAACTGATTATTATTAATAATAATGGTGAAGCAACAACTAACAATCGTTGATATCGTTGCAGAAGTTATTCCTTACCTTCGTAATGGTATAACTCCCCCGGATCAAAATCTATTTAGTGAACTTTAAAAAATTGCTTATTCTCCTGATGGATTGCATTGGGAATTAAATACTTATTCGCAATTGTCGTTAAAGCTTGATATTCCTTTATCGCTTGACTAACCTCAAAAAACCAAACCGATGAATCCCCAACTCTCCACGTTTTGGAGCTTATCCACGGATCAGGTGCTTCAGCAGATGCACTCTACAACCGCAGGGTTAAGCCGTCAAGATGCAAAACAACGCCTAAGCGAGTTCGGCGCAAACAGCCTCAAACAAAAACACAAATCGAGCGCATGGATGCTGTTGCTCAATCAGTTCAAGAGTCCGATTATCTTGATTCTGATTTTTGCGGCCGTGCTATCGATTTTTCTGAAAGATGCGACAGATGCCATAATCATTTTGACGATTGTCTTGATCAGTGGGCTATTAGGATTTTGGCAAGAGCGAGGAGCCTCGAATGCCGTCGAAAAATTATTGGCATTAGTGCAAGTTAAAGCAACTGTTTTGAGAGATGGTCAATCTCAAGAAATCCCCAATGAGGAAGTGGTCAAGGGTGACATTGTGTTGCTGAGTGCAGGTAAAAATATTCCGGGCGACTGTCTAGTTTTAGAGTCAAAAGATTTATCGGTGGATGAAGCAGCACTGACAGGAGAAACCTATCCAGTTGACAAGCTAAGTGGCGTAGTGCCGGCTGAAACTGGACTGAGCCAACGCACCAATTCCCTGTATCTGGGAACTAATGTTATTAGTGGAACGGCGAAAGCAATAGTCGTTCATACCGGAAAAGAAACTGAATTCGGCAAAGTATCGGAACGCCTGAAACTCAGACCGAGCGAAACCGAATTTGAAAGGGGACTGAGCAAGTTTGGCTACTTTCTGATGGAAGTAACGCTAATTTTGGTAGTGCTAATTTTTGTCGCTAACGTCTACCTCGATCGCCCAGTACTGGAATCCTTTCTGTTTTCTCTGGCGCTAGCGGTCGGTTTGACTCCCCAATTGTTACCTGCGATCGTTAGCGTTAACCTGGCTCGTGGTGCCAAGAAAATGGCGAAAAAACAGGTAATTGTGAAGCGCTTACCTGCGATCGAAAACTTTGGCAGTATGAATGTGTTTTGCACTGATAAAACGGGTACGCTGACGGAAGGAGAGGTGAAAATTCACTCTGCGGTTGATGTGGAGGGGAAAGAAAGCGATCGCGTTCTACTTTACGCTTATTTGAATGCTGCATCTGAGTCGGGTTATATTAATCCCATCGATGCAGCGATTCGAGAATACAAAACATTCGATATTTCTGGCTATCAAAAGCTAGATGAAGTGCCTTATGACTTTAACCGCAAACGTCTAAGCATCTTGTTCAAGCAAGAGAGTACGCATCTGATTATCACTAAAGGCGCACTGAAAAATATTCTGGATGTTTGCTCAACCGTTGAGACTGCTGAGGGGAAAACAATTCCCATTGCAGATCAGCGACAAAAACTCCACCAACAGGCTGAAGACTTGGGCAGTAAGGGATTTAGAGCCTTGGGTGTGGCTTATCGTGATTTTAATCAAGATTCTTTCAGCAAAGACGATGAAACGAACATGACATTTCTCGGCTACCTTGCTCTGTTCGATCCGCCCAAAGCTGGCATCGCTGACACCCTCAAAGAGTTGCAAATGCTGGGAATCACCCCGAAGATGATTACCGGAGACAGCAAGGCAGTTGCAATGAGTATCATTCAGCAAGTAGGACTGCCCGAACCAAAGGCGTTGACAGGCTCCGAACTAGAGAAGCTCAGTGATGAAGCCTTGATGCATCAAGTACAAGATACAAATGTCTTTGCCGAGGTAGAGCCAAACCAAAAAGAGCGGATCATCATCGCCCTCAAAAAAGTGGGGAATGTAGTTGGATATCTGGGAGACGGTATTAACGATGCCTCTGCGCTTCATGCTGCCGATGTCGGCATTTCAGTCGAGAGCGCAGTCGATGTCGCTAAGGAAGCTGCTGATATTGTGTTGATGGCAAAGGATTTAAATGTCCTCATTGAAGGCGTAAAGGAAGGACGGGTGACATTTGCCAACACTTTAAAATATGTATTTATGGCAACTAGCGCCAATTTTGGCAACATGTTTAGTATGGCGGGAATTTCTCTGTTTCTGCCCTTTTTGCCGCTGCTACCTAGTCAGATTTTGCTGACGAACTTACTCACCGATTTCCCGGAATTGACGATCGCAACAGATCGGGTAGACAAGGAATTAGTCAACAAACCTCGGCGGATGGATATCAAGTTTATCCGCAACTTCATGATTGTGTTTGGTTTGTTGAGTTCTATATTTGATTATCTCACCTTTGGGGCACTGTTGTTGCTGTTGCACGCTCAACCAGAACAGTTTAGAACAGGCTGGTTTTTGGAGTCTGTAATCTCTGCATCGCTGGTTGTGCTAGTCGTTCGTACCCGCCAATCCATTTTCAACAGTAAGCCGGGAAAATACTTGTTGGCGGCAACACTGGCGACTATTGGAGTGACAATAATCATTCCCTGGACACCGTTAGCAACCCGACTCGGATTTCAACCGTTGCCGTTGAGTTTTGTGCTGGTTCTGGGAGCGATCGTGTTGTTCTACGTGACTGCGGCTGAGAATGTAAAACGAGTGTTTTACAGCCACGTAAAATTTTAGTCTGTACGTCATCAACTGCGACAAGATTTTGGGCGAGATGAACAATCTACTGTGGCGATCGCACTTACTGAAGAAATTCTGTCCAGCTTGGAATTGTTGTGTTTTGAAGCTTGAAGCTATAGAACTTTTACGTTTTTTCTATTCTCCATCACCTCAATTAAGGCTGGAATGATTAGGTAAAATGTACTAATTTAGTCTCAATTCAATTAAAAAGCGGAGGTCAAGTGAAAAAGGGTAAGGCGATCGCTGTTTCCGTTTTTCCTGAACCTGTAGGGCGATCGCAGTTTTGGTATTAGTGAAGCGATCGCTCTTAATGCTGTGGTGAGAATGGGAAAAAATAAACAACCTTTCTAGCTTGGTGATGTGAGAACTTAAGAAAGTTGCGTAAGTCGGTAAATCAGTGTCCCCTTGCGGGGAATTGGTTACAACTGAGGTAACAGTTTAACCAGTTTACAGAAACCTGTTTCAATCCCCTTGCGGGGTAAGTTAAAGCTTATTTAGGTAATCAAGCACAGGTTTCTATATGAAAATCTTACCTAAAAACCATCATAAAGTCAAATAAACCTATGACATTAAATAGTCAATTTTGCCAATATATGCCTAAAAAACAATTTTTTCCAGATAATAACCCGATAATAGGTTCCTGAAGCAATTTTAAAATTCACTCCAGGCAACCTAATGCTGAGTCTTCTTTTTAGCCTATAGGAGTTTTGATTTTCCTACCAGTTGTAATGATTACCACAGCTATATTCTTTATAGGTTTCCAGGCTCTCTGCATCTGTTGAGATACCTAACCTATCTAAATTTGCTAAACAATATCCCATTTGATTTGTCAAGGTTTCTTGTTCCTTTTTCGACCTTTCTTGTTCTTCGCAAGAATCTTTCATCTGCTTTTGCAGGGACTCAATTTGCTGCTGTAGTTGAGTAATCACTCTGCTATGAGAGCAATTTCCATAAAATATACAGGAAAACTCAATGTCATTCTCGTTTTCTGAGTCACTATCTGATGCCAGAAAGTCTTTTTTCATACTTACCTCTATGTTCTCAAAACATGTTCTGTAGACTGTTTCAACAGTTACTTCAGTTAAGCTTCTTCTATCAGGCTGGATACTACCTGAAAAAATCAACTAGATAAATGGGTATGTTTCAGCCTAGTTATCACTCACTCATACTTATACCACCCCTTTGTAAGTATCTAAATTTACAACTTAATACAGACTTTTACAAGCCATACACTTATATTACGATCACTATAAGGTCAGTGCCAACTAATGATATTTTTTAATCAATACATCTAATCTTGCGGATGCTGCCGTCTTCCTTGATATCTACAACTTCTACCCTAACAATTTGCCCTTCAGAAATAAATTCTGCTTTTTTGGGTTCTTTTTCAGTAAGTTTAATTTTTTCCAAAATCTCGTATGTTACCTTATTCCCTTTTTTTCCAATTACCGTAGCGTCTAGAATTTGACCAACATTAAATTTCAAATTACTAGCAACTTCCGCAATTTCTGCTTGACGTTCAGAAATTTGTTCAACCTGTGGACTTTGAGAAATGGATATTTCTTCAATCGGACTAACTTTGTAATACCGCATTAAACGCATCGCCCAGCCTAAAATTTTTAACATGGTCTGAGCGTTTGCTTGTTGGCTTTGCAAGTACTGATTACAGGCGCGTTCGATACTGCGGTAGTAGCCTGTAGTTCGGCCACTATGTCCAATTTGCCAACCGTTAGTAACTAAGGTTTTAAGATAGCTAAAAAATCGCCGTCCTGCGTCCGGTTGCTCTACAATGCTACGCAGATATGCAATAACTTTTCCTACTTCGTTAACATCTGTTTCTTCTTTAACCAAGGTTATCGCTAAATTGTGAGCAAGTTGAGATTCCGCTTCTGTTAAAGATTCTGTAGTCAACATTAATACATTCCTTCTGGTGGTTCGCGGTCGGTTGGGTAGCGTAGAACTTCAGCGAGTTGTTGCAGTTGGGGAAGTTGAATGAGTCGGGAATGTGCTGTTTTAATTTGGGTAGCGATAAATGTTTGTAGTGCCTCTCCTGTGAGAAGATGATTGTTATCGGGAGTGTAAGTGGAGTAGTGCGATCGCAAATCATCAAAGTTTTGCAATATCCTAGCTTGGGTGACTTCTACAGTCATTGTTCCCATCCCGATAGGTTTACCACCACCAACTTTTAAAGCTATGGGGTAGTTAGAATCTTGTCCCAGCACAACAAACAGCGTCCCAAGTTCTTCAGGTTTGATGTTTTTAAATTGCAATTGAGTAATAAAAGTGTATTCTCTTGCTGCTTGTTGAATTGCAATTCCTTGATTTTGACCTTTTTCAATAGCGCGAATTGTATGATAATAAAACTTACGTCCAGCAACTTTTCCCCTTGTGTCAAAATATGCGCTTCCGGGTTCAGGGCGTGGACGATATAACGAAGGCATAAACCCCGTATTAAAACCTATATTTTCGCACTTAACATCATTAAACTCAAAAAATCCTTGTAAATTTAATGCTCCAAATATTCGACAAGCATCACATACCTGATTTATTGTTTGTTTGATATCTACTTTGCATTCTCTGCTATATCCTTCTGGAAGTTTTCTCAAGTCTGCTTTGGTTTTACAAATACAACTTCTAGTAATCGCTTCATAAACTGAACGAATACAACCTTTAAGGGAACTCCCTTGAATTAGAAGGTGCTTATCAACCCCCTGTGCCATTGTTTTAATTAAAGGTACACGAGTTACAATATCGCTACCAGGAACAACTATACCAGTAGAAACATGAAGTGAAGTTTTAACTTTCAGGGTTAAAAATAAAGTTCCATGTAGACAATTATGATCAAATCTATGATGTCCAGCAGGATGTTCTAATCGGGGACGTTCCTGTGGAAAAGAAACAAAATTGTATGGTTTTTGTGTGTTTACTACAGAATCATCAGGAGATTGAGGTTGAGGAGGTACTGGGTTTCGTAGTTTAGGTTTTGGGGTGTTGGTCATTTGAGTTAACCGTTAAGGCGACAAAATGAATAGTTGCAGTATCAGAGTCTTTGAAATATCTTTGCTTGATTGCTTCAGGCTTGATAGATTGATCATTTTCACCTTTAAAAATGAAACCTTTAGGAAATCTTGTTTCTTCTGGGTTATGCCAATAGGCATCTCTATCACCAATTTTCCAATTACCAGTTAAATTTTCAAATCCTTCTAAATTAAATTTCTGTTGACTGAGGATTAAAACTTCATAACCAGATTTATATTTTTTCCATCGGATTTCACAGATAGAATTAAATACCTGTCCTTCAATTTCTCCTCTTTGATCAGGCAATTTCCTACAAATCCCACTCACAGCATGAGAGTAACGTAAAAAATAATAACTTTGAGAGTTAGAGAGTTGATTAATTAAAGTAGCGAGTTCATCGGGTGCTACCAATTGCTTATGATATACATAGCCAGTTGTAAATTCTTGTGTCATACTTTTAAAACCCCTCACCCCAAACCTCAACAGCACGCATAAACAAATCTTTTACACCAGAATTAGTGTTATTGTTCCATGTAACTTTTACGCCAAATCCTAATTCCATTGACTCTGCAAAACCTTCAGAATCTCGTTTATCTGGTTTAGGAAAGCCATATTTTTTGGCTTCATCGTCTATTAAAAACTCTCCTACCCCAAGTAGATAATTTGAATCCCATTCTCCTGGATTTCCTAGTTGACGAATTTTTCCTGTTTCGAGTTGACAGCCTGGATACTGGACAATTGCACTATTGTATTGAACGCGAACCGTACCTAAACCGCGTGATTTGGCAAAACCTAACCCAAACCAACCATTATTTAAATCACGCAGTACCAAACCAATTAAACCAAGTTGCGCTAAAGTAAAATTCTTCAAATGGATTTTAGTACGAAATTCTCCAGCAGTGCAAACTTGATAATTGAAAGGGCCAACCGCAACAGAACCAAATACCCGATCAATAGCGACACCGTTACGTTCTTCTAATTTCAGTTGCCTTAAGTCAACTGGATGTGCATCTTCAATGCGAATGCGACTTGCTATTGAAGTATTACCAAAAATTTGGTCAGTAAATGAAGATTGTTGATAAATATCGTGACTTTTTAACTTTTTAGGTAAGTAATCACCTTTGGTAGGGTCACTTGCCCAAAGCTTCTTTGTATTATTATCACCACCAACAGTACGGACAATTCTTTCAGCATGGGCGCGAATTGCACCTTTTAAGCTGCTTCCAGGTAAATAAATTGACCACCCACCCCCATGAAAAGTTTTGACAAATTCCATATCAGGATTTGTAGGGTCTGCACCTTCACGTCCCGATTTAATCAGAATCGGGCCATCTGGGATGATGTTTAAATCAATAGTGCAATGGTTTACAAGTCGTTTGTGCATAGATGTATTTATTCCACTAAATCTGTTTAGGCGGCGACTAAATTATTTAGCTGTAATTCAGATTGTTGAAAGGCAAAATTTACAGCACCGAATAATTTATCTAATTCTTGAATGGTGTAATAAGTGCTGTTTCTGGTAAATATTTCACGTTCTAGTTTTCCAAATTGCCAACGTTCCCCATTAGAAACAATTCCGAAAATAATTATTTGATGTTCTCCATTTAATCTTTGAGCAGCAATCATTTCTGCTAAACATTGCGCCCAACCTGTTTCAAAGTTATCTTGTTTCGCTTCAACTAAAATAAAGTATGGTTTATCAAATACAACTTTACCTAATGGAGAGCGTTTCGCCAGAATATATTCAGGAAACCCGGATAATTTTTCATCATAATTTAAGGATTCATGACTCCATAAAATAAAATGATGGCGGTAGGTTTTCCAAACTTCTTTAAGAACGGGATAAATGAGATTTTCACAGATAGCAAATTCTGAATTATCAACTACAGCATCCCGCATCATCAGTTCTAAATCTTCGCGGAAGTAGTCGGGAATATTAAAAGGAATTTCGCTAATAAAAATTGCTTCTGTGTACGTAACTTGAAATGCTTTGAGAACTTCACTGATAGTTTTATAGTTACTAAAAGCCATTTTATCCTCCCGCAGGTTTTGATTCAGTGGAACTATTAACAATCTTTTGCTTTAAGTTATCAATTAAAGCTTTTGTCCAAATACCTTTGAATTCCTTGCCGTCTTCATAGATTGATGGGTCGTTGTTATCAACACTAACCAATTTTTCTAAATATTTAAGTAATTTCTTTGGGTCGTTATTGACATCAATCCATTTCATCTCATCAATTTCTAGTTTAACAACACCCAAGCCACGAGAACGTCCACCACCCAAGGGAATTTGTTCAGTTTCAAACTGGTGTAAGCCAATCATTAATAAACCTAGTTCCCAAGGTTCAGCATTTTCCACTACAGCTTTAAATTTAAATAAAGTTCCGGCGGGAACTACTTGGAAGTCATAGAGTTTATTGTCTACTGCGGTTTCTGTATCGCGGTCAATTGAGACGCCATCACGTTCTTGGTATTGTCCAAACCAAAATTCAGGTTTTACTGTTAAGTCACGTACTTGGAATTTACTAGCAAACCAAGGAGAACCAAATAGATGTGAAGTTAAATCTTCTTTTTTTAAAATTTTCAAAATTTCTTCTGTGAATCGTTTATCAGCTTTCAGATTTTTTTCTTTGTCATCTTTAAGTTCATCTTCAATTTCTTGCTTGATAGTATCTAAACCTTTTTTGAGAATATTTCCATATTCATCTTTTAGTGCTTTAGATGGAATAGATGATTCTGATTCAATTGTAGGATTAGCTGCAAGATTTGGATCTATACCCCGGAGGAAACTTTCAAGGCGGGATCTTAATGCGCCTTTGAAGCTAGAACCAGGTATTAATGGTTTACCAAAAGTGTCTTTGATTACGGGTAAGTCTGAACCAATTGGTTCTGTAGAACGTCCAGCACTAATACGTAATCCTGTAATTGTTGTTAGTATTCCTATGATTGTTAGGCGGTTTGTGAATGTGTCAAACATAAGATACTTATGGGTTGTTGTTGACATAATCATGCTCTCCATAGTGACGTAAATGCAAATTGCCATCTTTAGCAATGCAACTTACACGCCAGCCAGTGTTTTTAATATAAAAATGATCAATTTGATTTTTTTTGAATCCTCCTTCATATTTCTGCCCACCCTCATATCTAGTAAAATGTAGCCTGGGATCAAAACGAGTAGTATCTCCATTAAACTTAATCATAGAAGCGGAAACTTCAGTTAATACTTCATGTAAATCAAACTTGTTTTGTTCATTGACATTATTTCTCTCATAATCTTTTATAAAAGACTTGTCATAAATCAAACTAGGAAAAACTACTGGGTTATCGCCTGTAAAAAATCTACTTTTACATCTATTCCAAAGCAAATGTCCCCAGTTGTTAAGCTTGGCTTCATCTCCAGCGATTGATATTAAACTATCTGGTACATTTTCAAGTTCTGATAATTTAATATAAATATCTACAGATTTTGATGCCATCAGAGCAAATTGTGCAGGTTTGATTACAGAATAATCAATTGCAATTGGTAATTTAGGTATTGTAATAAACTCTAAATTTCCCTCAAATATATAGATAATTTCAGCACCATACAGCATCCCAATTGTGTTTGCATAACCTTGCAATGCTTTAAAACCACCTACAAGATTAAAATAAATATCATGAGTATATTGATATGCTAGAAAAATTCCATCCCACCATTCTAAAAGCTCATCAATTCCATACGAAAACCTTTCAGTATTTCGTGTAGAAAGTTTTTCTGGTGATTGGATATGAGCTTTTATCCCTTTTGTCTCTAAAAATTCTTGAACAATCTGTGCCGTGATTTTACCTTGATAGGTATCTGTAGCAATCAGCCAATGTATATCTGATTTTCCTTGTTCAAGGTTTCCTTCATATAGTCCATAAATACCATTGAGTTCAGCACTGGCATCTCTAATCTGTTTAGTATTCTTAGCTTTATAAAGTTTATCTTCTGTCCTAGTTTTCAATTCAAGAATAATTTTTTTAGCCTTATCCTTTATTTCTTCCTCTGTATCATTTGCTGTTTCTTGTATATGTGTAAAATACTCTTCAGAATCAGTGTATACATCAATTTGGTTGGTTAATAAACTTGTTCCTACAGTAGAAACTATAAGCTTTGGCATAACTAACTCCTTAGTAATTTAAACTTCACCTTTATTTTTGTAAACCAGATAGCGGGCGCCATAGCCTAAATAACGGCGAATTAACTCTATCCAGATAGGATTTAACTCATCAGCATCGGATGTCGTTTTAATTTCTTTAGCTAGGGTCTTAATTTCATCATCTATATTATTAATAATTTTGTGAGCAAGAGAATTTTTACCTTTACCCCACTTTTTATCCCTTCCAAGTTGATAGAGTAAAAAATTTTTAATTACTTCCACACTTTCAGTAGTATCTGCAACACGAACTAAATTACGGAATTGAGACTCTTCTAATTTATCGTAAGATGTTTTATCATTTAATACAGTTTGAATAGCTTTAACTAGTTCATCTTCAACTTTGCGAATTCCTTGCTGAATTTTAAGTTGCTTTTGTTGTTCTGAAAAATCAGTCATGCAGCCTCCTCTCTAAACACAAGATGAAAATCATTACAAACTTCTACTTGACCAAAACCTTCACAAGTACGTTCTCCTACGCCTTTTAACTCTAAATTAGCTAAAGCTGTATACCAAATGTCCGGCTGTGCAGTACTAAATAAATAAACTGCACCTTTATTTGTTATTAGTTCCACATCTTTCATTAATCCCCAAGCTGCATTCCAACCTGAACGGTAATCGTAACTACTGTAAGCAACTTCGAGTTTTAACAAGTCATCCTCAATATTTGCAAATTGCTTTAACATTTGTGCAGAAATCACAGTAGTACTTTGCCATTTGTCTCTCAAAATTGCATCTGATTGTAAATCTAAAGTAAAGTAAGTACGCTTAGATAATTCCTCTATTGGATTACCAAAAACTGACCATTTTCGCCAACGTTGCCACAGATGATCGTTAAATATTTCTATTTTGCTTTCTATGTGTTGTTTAATGTCTACTAATTTAGCATGAATTTCTACTTTGCCTAAGCCTCGTGAAATTGAACCACCAAGACGAAATTTATTAGCGTTGTAGCTAATAAAATATTGTAAAGCATTTGTTAAATTGTCTAAATTATCTGGAATTAAAATAGATGATTTATATATAGATTGACGATTTTTAGATTCAGATTCATTTAGAACTTCAATACTGTACAATATTTCTTCTTCAGAAGTAGCCCTTCTGCGATTAATACCGACTCTTGTTAAGAGACGTTTGCTAACATAAGCATTGTAATACATCCCATCTATTTTGCTGTAAAAGCCGCTATATGGTTCAACTCTTCCTCCATCATCTGGACAATTAGGATCATAAGGTAAACCATAATATTCAGCACAAAATCGGTCGATTAAACTATCAAAAGCTCCTTTGGATTCAGTGGAACATTTTTCATTTCTCTTTCTGCAAAATCCTGGTTTAGTTTTGGAACTCAAAACAGTAGCGGGTAATAATTTAATTTCTTGTATCCTGTTTTGAGGAAATATTCTACCTTTTTCAGCTTTTACATTGGCCGAATAAGCATTTTGAAAAATAACTGGTTCATCACTCAAAAATAAAGCCTGAAAATCACCACCATTCTTACTCAAATTTGTAAACTGTTGACCCGATTGTTTCAAAATTTCACTTGCAACTGCCCCACGAATTACACTGCCAGGAATATAATCTTCACATTCACTCACAGAACCACCTGGTTTTTGTCGAGAAATCGCTAAGGGAGATAATGCCTTAATTTCTAATTCAATCCGCTTCACTTTATTTCTCCTTTTGCTAAAAACTGCCAAACTTCATCAATATCAATATTTTTTAATCCATTTTGTAATTCTTCTAATTCCCAATGCAGCCAACCTAAACCAGCCGATTTACTTCCCCCTAAAGCATAAATTTGTCGCAAACCTGCCAAAATTAACACTTTTGCATAATCTGGTCTTTCAGGCGTGAGATTTGGTTGAATGTGTATCTCTCCTTTAAACTGAAGTTTTGCATTAACAGGTGATGTTTCTAGAAAATAAAGTTTTTTTTCTTCTGCAATGCGCCGACGGCGATTAATTGTGACACCAGGACGTAAGATTTCAGCTAAGTCTTCTAGTTCTTCAGTACAAACTAAATCATCAAAAATTACCCGTGAAGGTAAAATCGGGTCGCCAAAAATCTGACTAATTAAACAGTGGTATGTATATTCATATCCACTTATCTCATATTCATGTCGTTGAAATTTAGCAGGTGCGTTATCTCTGCGAATAACCATTCTTCCTGCATTGGGAGATTCCGAAATTTCCCATCCTAAGCCTCGCAGCAGTTTTTCGCATTCGTGGCGCACACGTCCTTTAATTTGTGAACCAGGAATTAGTAAATTACGTTCTGAGTTACGCACAATTGGTTTATCTGCTAATGAACCAGAAGAACCTCCTGCGCCTACACATAAGGCTGAGTCAATCACAGCAGTAATTGTGTAAGTTTCAACTCTGTTACTATTGGATAATTCGTTAAGTCTTATCATGGCGCAGTCTCCATAGATGATAGTTGTGGATATTTGGTATCTGAAAATTCGATTAAATCGAATAAATCAACCATTTCTCGCCAGATAGTTTCATATTGTTCTTCTTTTATGTCGTACATCCAAGGTGCAATATTACCTTTGTTTGTTTTAGCTAGACACCATATATTTTCAAAGTCAGCTTCAAGTGCTGGCTGTCCTTTTTTTAGTCGGTGACGAAAATAGTAATAATTTAAACTTGCAGTTCGCTTACCTCTTTCTAAGAAGCTACGAACTTGATATAGTTGCGATTTGGGAAATTCAGCCTCTTTTAATGCCTGAAGAGATTGCAAAAATTTATTTAATTCTGGCAGTGTATAGGGTGCAGTGTACAGCTTAAGTTTTGCGCCTCTACTTTCAATATTTAAAGCTTGTTTACGAAATTCTTCAATGTTTGATGAAATCATGGTCACTGATTTCATTGTGAAGAAATCAACTGTACCACCATAATAAATAATTTCTTGATTTTTTTCATCAGTATATTTCAAGAGGTTAGCATATTTTTTAGCAGATTTAATCAACTGATTTGTCAAATATTCTGCATAGTAAATTGGAGTGCTATAAGCAGTAATTAATACGCCGCTTGATATACTCAATTTACACTGGTGATGTCCTGCAACTTGTTGTGAAAAACGATGGAATTTGTTAGGTTCAGCTAGTTTTTCTTCTGTATTATAGTCGCCTATTATTTTTATAGGTGATATTGAGATTTCTGGCTCTTCCAAAAGAATTTTTTCAAATTGCTCACCAATCATCTTAGCAATTTGTAAGGCTTTGTCAGCAGGTACTATCAATAAAATGTCATCACCACCGATAGTTATAATTTCAAACGGATGAATTAAATCACCATCTTGAATGTTTGATTCTGGTTCAGTGATACCTTGGATTTTACGGGGACATAGATTGTATGCTAAAGCTTGATAAACAGCATATTTTGTTGTATTTTCAACATCTTTGCTAAATTCTTGATATTTTTCAGGTGTGCGGATGTTTTGAATAAAACCTCCCATATTATTACCATCTGCATATATATAGGCAATATATCCTTGACTTACTTTGCTTAATTGCGTCAAAGATTGGGGAATTTTAATTTCTTTTTTCTGCGTGTTATTAATTCCATAATATGCTTGGGACTGTTCTGAATTATTTGCCAAAAAATCCTCAAATTTATCAAGCCAGCCCTCAATTATTCCTGCTTCCCACTTGAATCCACTTTCCTGATACCATTTAGGTGTACGATAATCACCAGTTTTTGCTCTATCACCTACTCGCCGTTTACGTATTAAAGTTTCAGATAGATAAGGTTGTCCAGCAAGGTGAGTTAAGTGAGTAATACTTGAGCGTTTATCACTCTCATCTCTCCTGATATAGGGATGAGTCTCAAACATTGGCGGATAGCGACGACTGGGACGATTTTCACTATCATTCCCACTCCGGCGTTGATTAAAGTGAATTGCTAGTTTTGTAGTTAATTCGTTAAAACTTTTATGCTTTATGAAGTTTTCTATTGTTTGAGAAACTTCTATTAGTTTACCAAAGCAGGCTTGAACTAGAGGATTTTTATATACTTCTTCTTGTTGATATTTTTCTAGCCAAAATGTTTCATCAATATTATTTTTTAGTAAACCTAAGCGAGTTTCTATTAGTCTAAACTTTTCTCCAACTGCACAGGAATTAGCTGTTAATGTTTCCTCGGTATAGCGTTTTTCAATCGCATTCGCTAAATCATTGACAAAGGCAGCAGGACAAAAAGCAAGAATGTTACCACCAGTTGAGTAAATAATAAGTTCGGGGATTAAAGCATCGGAAAAATTAGGTTCATTATCGAAATTATCATTTAGCCATTTTCTAACTTCTTGACATTGAATACTGTAGTTACAATTTGATGATTGTGGAATTACATTAAAAAAAGCAGGTAAATCTACTAAGTTAATTCTATCTAACAGTCCAGAAGCACCGCGAATATCTGGGAGTTTTGATTCTTCAAAAACATACTGCTTAATTTTGGTGGCACCACCATAAACTAAACCAATTTTTGATTCCCAAAGAATGGGGTATTTTTCAATTAATTGCTTTAAATTGTCTAATGTGTTAGGAAAATTTTCCGGTTTCTTTAATTTTTCCCATTGTCTTACTGCATCTATTACAAAGGATACTTCCTCTGGAACTTGTTCCCCATTTTTCAATGCTTGGTACATCTTTTGTAACACAGACAAATTATGTTGAGGTTTTTTCTCATCACCCCAAGCCAGACACCAAGCGATCGCTATACTAATAGAACTAATCTTATCCATTTTGACATTTACCTCAAATTAACCCCACCAAAACCCGCGCCAATGTCTGCACGATCAGACGACTAGAAACATCCTCCCCACGCTGCAACCGATGAACATTTCCTCTAAGAATCGGCGTTTCCCCCGAAATCGCATCACTTACACCTTCATAATCACTGTAAATAATTGCTACCACTTCCAAACCTAAAGATTCACAGAATCCTTGCCAAGGTGCAATCTCAGACTGATCTTTCACCAAAATCACTGCATGAGTCGCTTGGGCCATAATCAAGCGGTTATCGTCAGATATTCTTCCACCGACATCAAATATAAAGATTCGTGTATTGATACCCCTGACTTCCTGCGCTTTCAGTTGGGCAAACTCTGGCGTAAATCTAGCTTTATATTCAGCTTTTAACTTTTTCGCCAAATCCAAATCGCGCCGTGCAGTTTCCCCATACCAAGAACCATCACCATCTGGACAACCAGAGATGACATAAGACTCTGGTGCATTGGGAATCTGCAATAATGCTTGTTTTAAACCATCCCGGAAGCAAGTCTTTCCTGTATTCGCAAACCCACACAGCACAACTTTGATACTCGATTGTTGCAGGCATCGCACCACATCCAATGTATCCCCTACTTTATACTTAGGATGTCTGCTAATGGTGACTACATACCTATCCAGCCCTCTGTCGCCAATCTTGGGGTCAAAAACAGCGATCGCATCATACAACTTAGATAATTTATCAGCTAATACCTGACTAACCAGTACCGATATGCGTCCGTTAATTTTAATCAGGGAACCACCAGGAAGTTCACCTGAAGCAATCATTGCATCCAACTGCGCTGCTGCATCTCGCACAATCTGATCGCCTGTAGCAAGTGTTGCACTAAACCCAACTTTCAAAACGTCGCCTTCGAGACTTATCTGATACGTTGTCATATAAGTTTTTGGTAGCTACATCTCCTTTATCAATCAATTAAGTCTCCTAGTTTATACGAGGGGTTATGTGTTATTGATATAACATATTTACCTAATTTCGGATCGAAAAAAGCAACTGCACCGTAAATATGAGCAAGCTTATGTGCTAAAACAAATGCTACAGGGATAGAAATAGGCCCGTTGATTTTGAGTAACTGCCCTCCTGTGAGTTCTCCTGATGTTGCCATTTCCTCCAATCGGGCTGCTGCATCACGCACAATCTGGTCATTTTGGGCAGGTTCTCCAAAATTTATACGTAGAATTCCGTCTTTTAGCTCTATTTTGTAACTACTCATTACCTTTAGCTTTATTTGATGGGTACATCATACACGCACTTGGAAGATACTTCTTCCAAGATGCTGTATCTTAAAGAAAGTTATATTTATTGAGATTGGGCTGGTGTCTGAACTAGTTTTTCAAGATATTCCTGATGTAGAACTATTGCAGTACTTAGGACGCGGATATCTCAAGCAAAATCTCTTACGGGCAATTCGGTTGTGGGTGTGGCTGCGATCGCTCTACGGTGACAATCAAGACGGTGTGGTTTTAGACGATTCTTTCTCTTACGCAGACTGGCGCAAGGCATTCTTTAGTCCCACACATCCTAAAGGAGAAGAAATTCCCCTCGTACATGACTCTCATTGTCCTTGTACCAAAACCACAACTCAATGGTTATTCAGTGAAAAAACAGGAATAGTTGCTAGCCAGTGGCAAAAATCAATACTTGCTCACACTGCTATCGACGCATCGGCTTTAGACAAACTGTTACAGCAGCGTTTGTTTGGCGTAACTCGTCGTTCCTTGCAAGCTGATTTAGAAATTCTCGCTGAACTGGGTTGGCTTGTATACAAATATCATAAATATTACCGGGTGTGTGAGTTTCCACCACGTCCCATAACTGCTAAATATGACATTAGCATCACCAAAATTAGTGCTTATGAATTGAATTTCATGCATGAAGATTTAGCAGCGATCGCAGAAAATCACTCTCAAAAAATCAATGGCATCCAACGCTTTTTTTTGAAACTCGATTATGTGATTCCCCGTGACACCCTGGACGCGGTTGAGGATTTGGAATGCGAGCTAAGACAACTTTGGGCTAAAACTCCAGTTCCACCGATCAAGCTAACTTATGGTAGTGCCAAACTTGGGGATAAAGTTGATTGTATCGTTTATCCCGTATGCATCTACTACGTACAGAGAGCGGTTTATCTGTGTGCCTATGGACAAAGCCCGGAAAAAGATACTAACTGGTATAATTTTCGCCTTGACCATATTCAAAGTATGACTTCTTTAGAGTGGACAAACCCTGATCTGCCTGTCAATCTACAACAGCAGTTTAAACAAGCATCCTTGCCTAGTCCAGATTATATAGCTTTAGAAATGTCTAAAGCTTGGGGATTTGATTTCTACTTGCCTTCGCAATTGATGTTACTGCGATTTGAGAGAGAATTTTGCGATCGCTATGTTAAAGGTACTGAACGCCACGAAACTTTTAAAGAAATCAGTTACCAGCAAGTAGAGCATCTAATTCAACGTGAAATCAAACAGCCTCAACAACAGCAGACTTTACTAAAAGTTCTTCGCAAGCGATCGCGAACAGATGCTTACTATCAAGTATTCATCCGCTATCAAGATCACCAACACAGAGACAACAACATCATCATGCGTTTACGAGCATGGCAACCTCAAGTTGAAGTCTTAACACCTTGGGATTTACGACAAAGCTTTGCTACTGATATCGCCACCCAATTTCAGCTTTATTACAATTGACAATCACTATGAACGCATCAGAACTGACTGGGTGATGCCTTCCTGAATAAACATAACCAATTAGTTCTGTTAGATTCGGGTTACTATGAGGTTTATCAATTACCGTGTCATCGTAACTTTATCTGCCAACTACTAAATTAATGTGCAGCCTAGGTTCATCAAATAAATCTTTAGGTTCATACCGCTGTTATCCAGTTTTTGTAATCAGAGATTTTTGATATTATATTGATATGACATTGAGAATGAATATTCAGATAGTCAATAATTACAGGAATTTCATCAACAATAGATTTAGCCCAATTGAAGATAACTGTAAAAATCAAAATATTATGCTTAAGGTGAGTTTGCTGACGATAAACTGTTGTCTGCAATGCGATATAGTTTGGTGGACATCTTGAAGAATATGCGGAGATTTTATCATGACGACCGCCACCACGCCCCAGGTTCCTGTTGAACCCTCAATCCATTCGGCAGAACCCTGCTGTATCGTTATCTTTGGAGCAGCAGGAGATTTAACCAAGCGTCTGTTACTTCCGGCTCTCTACAACCTCAAACAAAACAATTTGCTGCCGCCGGAATTTGCGATCGTTGGAATCGCACACACTCCAATGAGCCAGGATGATTTTCGCCGCAAACTCGCCCAAGATATTCATGAGTTCGCAACAGTTCCCGTAGAAGATGATCTCTGGCAACCGCTTGAGCAACGATTGTACTATCTTGCAGGTGAGTTTCAGTCAGCTGACACTTATCATCAATTGCAAGACTTACTTACTCAAGTCGATCAAGACTGTGGTACTCAGGGAAACTATTTGTTCTATCTGGCAACTGCCTCTAACTTCTTTTGCGACATCATTACGCAATTAGGTGCAGCAGGATTGGTGCGTGAAGACAATAATCAATGGCGGCGAGTCATCATTGAGAAACCGTTTGGGCACGACTTGAACTCGGCTCGTGCCTTGAACAAATCTATTGCAGCTGTCCTAGAGGAAAAACAGATATACCGGATCGATCACTACCTGGGAAAAGAGACTGTACAAAACATTCTGGTGTTTCGGTTTGGTAATGGCTTGTTTGAACCGATTTGGAATCGCGAACATATCGATCACGTACAGATTACCGTAGCCGAAACCGTTGGAGTCGAAGGCAGAGGTAATTTCTATGAAGGCACAGGGGCATTGCGGGACATGGTGCAAAACCATCTGTTTCAACTACTGGCAATGACGGCGATGGAACCGCCAATCTCGTTTTCAGCTGACGAGGTGCGTGATGAAAAGTCAAAACTATTGAAGTCGATCATTCCGCTAACTGCTGAAGCCGTACAAACTAACACCGTAAGAGGACAGTATGATGCGGGAACGCTTAAAGATACTCAAGTATCTGCTTATCGCTCAGAGTCACGAGTTGCGTCAGACTCTACCACTGAAACTTATGCTGCCTTAAAGCTGAACATCGACAACTGGCGCTGGGCAGGGGTACCATTTTATCTCCGAACAGGCAAGCGTCTGGCCCAACGCGTAACTGAAATTGCAATTCAATTTAAGCAAGTACCCTCACTATTGTTTCGCAATACGTCGATTGATTGCCTCACGCCTAATTTCTTGACCATCCGCATTCAACCAAAGGAAGGAATTCACCTCCAATTTGGTGCAAAGGTTCCTGGCCCCGCCATGATGATGGATGCAGTAGAAATGAACTTTTGCTACAATGATCACTTTGGTAAGATCGCAAGTACCGGCTATGAAACCTTGCTGTACGACTGCATGATCGGTGATGCGACTTTGTTTCAGCGATCTGACAACGTAGAACTGGGCTGGAGCGTCGTCAGCCCCATTCTGGAGGCTTGGGCAAGCACTTCGCCTGAAAACTTTCCAAACTACACAGCAGGCTCATGGGGGCCATTGGCAGCAGATAATTTGTTGATGCGCGATGGTCGGCAGTGGCTACCGGATTAACCGATGATTCAAATCACAGATATTGAGGTGGCGATCGCAGTTAGAATTAGTCACAGATGCCAGATGATCGCCACGATAATTCTGACTAGATACACCCAGAGTACCACCCAACAAACTTACGGGTCGTGATGCGTAATCCTACTTGATGACAAAGTTAGACGGGTCTTGATCTCGTCGATGCTTAGTGGGAATGGGGGCTGGCTGCCCATCACCGGCAAGGGCTGCGGTTTTCTCCAGGGATTCCCTCAATCGCTTGGCTGCGTAGATGGACATGTCTCGCGGTACATTAATGCGATCGCGCAAATACCGTAGAGCAACATCAGATCCCGATGGAGGTACACAGTCTTCACCTGTCATCATCTGTGTTAAAGCACAACGTAGCGCTCGATCAAACAATTTATCATCTAAGGGGTTGACTCGGATAATATTGATCCGGTGATCGATAGTTCGTTGAAGAGCTTCCATGCGGGAGTTTTCCGGTTCTGGATAAGTAACATCTGGTAGCCCGAACCAGGGGCCGTTATCCACCCGCGCTTTATTGAGAAGCATCTGGGTTTCGCCGTTTTCCCAACAGCCCCCCATCTGGGGCGGCAAATCATGTACGTGAGTGTGAAAGTCGCTCTGGGTACCGCAGTAGGTCGGTCGGCTTTCCATTGCCGCAAACCACGCGCTCAAGCGAGGGTTTTCCGAACGCAGGGAGTAGCCCTTGTAGTAGTAAAGGCTGGCATTCATCCGTTCGAGATATGGCGTAAAAATGACATCGACGATGCCGAAGCCTGATAGAAAGTAAGGGCTTGAGGTGCTACCCAGAGCCGACTCAACCTTAGCCACCACTCCGATAAATTGTTCTCGGTTGCGTTGTTCTTGTTGAGAGGAATCGGTTCTAGAGCATAGCCAAGCGCACCAAGCTCTAAATAAAAGTCGTTCTAATTGACGTAGAGGAATCACCGTGCGGTCTTCCATCCCTTGGCTCAATGGATCAAATACCTTTGACAAAGCGAGCAAAATGTCATCGCTTTCCTTAATAATCCGTCCATCTAGCTCGATCGCGGGGAGCATTCCTGATGGTACTTTACGTTTGTACCAACTTTCTTTCTCCCCATAGCAGAACATTGTCACTTTTTCGATGCGATAGGGGATCTGTTTTTCCTCTAGCCATAACCAAACTTTTTGACAGTAAGGACACCAGGCGTGGTTATCGCGGTACAGCGTTACCCGCACAGCAGATTCTGGCTGACCAAACAAGCGCAACCTGGCTCTAGCGTTGGTAAGACCATTAACGGTATCTATTTGATAGTCCGTGAGGGTTTCTAGTTCTTCCCAGCTTAAGGGTGCGGTAGTCATAGGGTGAGTGGCATAGGACAATTATGTACTCTACAACAATATTTTCAATTACATCAAGGCTTAATTTAACGTGTCGCAAAAGTCCCCACCTTCTCTACGAGACGCTACGCGAACAATGTTTTGATAAGGTGGGAATTTGTTGCGCGAGGGCGATGTCTGCGACAAGCCGCTAAGAGCGTCTACGCATTATCCAGTTAACCAATGACTACAACTGCGAAGTCTTCAAACCATATTCGTTGCTTTGTTCTCTGTTTGACTTGCTCCGGGATTTTTACCCCTCCTGAATGTGGATCATTTCAATCGCTCTAGTAAACGATCGCCAACTCGCAAGGAATTGGCGATAATGGTCAGCGTCGGATTGACGGCGGAACTGGATGGAAAGAAACTGCCATCGACAACATAGAGATTATCCACGTCATGGGTACGGCAATTAAGATCGAGTACGGAGGTTGTTGGGTCTTCTCCAAAAAGACAAGTACCGCATTGATGACCAACCGATTGCAGTGGCATCATGTTGCGGGGATAGAGGCTAAATGGAATACAGTGTTCTGCGCGATCGACCTGCTTGAGAACACCTACCCAACGTTTAGCTAGGCGATCGCTTGCTTCTAGGTTGTTGGGTTTATAGTTCAAGTAAAGGCGCTCTTCCTTTACCTGCACGCGATTCTCAGGATCGGGTAAGTCTTCTGTTTGCAACCACCAGCCAACTGTATGCTCGGCAACTGTTTTCAGTTCTGCCCCTGGTCGCAGTTTTAATAGTGGAGCCAGTAGTGCAGGAACTTCGGCAGGTAGCATATCTGCCAATACGTTACCAGTATTTTGTACCAAACCCATCGGGTAGGGAAAATCGGATTCGCCCCAATAAAAATCACTAATGGCGATCGTCTTTTGATAAACAGATGGATTAAGTTTTGTATTTAGTTGCACCATTGCCATGCAAACATGTTTCATCAGGTTGCGTCCCACCCGATCGGAACTGTTTGCTAATCCGTTGGGATGTTGGTCATTGTGCGATCGCAATAACAATGCTGCTGAGTTAATCGCGCCACAAGCAACTACAACAATATCACCTGTAAAGAATTGAGTTTCGCCGCCAATCTCAGCTTCTACGCGGGTGACTTCTCGACCAGAGGGACTTGTATGTAACCGTGTGACTTTGGCTTCAGTCAGTAAAGTAATGTTTTGATTATGGCGAATGTGTTGAATACAGTTAACTTCAGCATCGGCTTTACCTTGAGTTAAACAAGGAAAGCCATCGCAGGTATCGCAACGAATACAATTCCCCAAACTCTTATCTACTTCATTAAGTTTCAATCCCAACGGCAGATTAAAGGGATGCAAACCAGCTTCCCTCAGACTGTTAACAAGTTCCTGCATTCGGGGTTCATGGTGTACGGGAGGATAAGGATAAGGTAAACTCCTAGCTGCCTCGGTGGGATCGATACCCCCTTGACCGTGGACATCGTAAAGCTGCTCTGCTTGAGTGTAGTACGCTTCAAAGTCGCGGTATTTTAATGGCCATTCTGGTGAAATGCCGTCCTTGTGTTCCACCTGCTCAAAGTCGCGTTCCCGTAATCGTAACAAAGCTGCACCATAAACTTTCGTATTACCACCAACCCAGTAGTTCGTTGCTGGACGGAAGGGTTTATGGTTTACGTCATACCACTGCTCTGGAGTGTGATACCTTTCTTTTTGGTAAACTTCCAGCGCACTCCAATTTTCCTTTTCTCGCGGTAAAAATTTACCCCGTTCCAAAATTAAAATTTTCTTGCCACTGGGTGCAAGATGATAGGCTAAAGTGCCACCACCCGCCCCAGTGCCGATGATAATCGCATCATAATGAGTGTTCGTTGTCATGATTGTTCTCCTGGAATTGGCAGAGAGTCGCTCAAATCGATTTTGCCGTGACGATTGTAGTCACAGCGAAAAATACAGCGTTTGTGATTGTCGTGATGCAATTTGGCACACTTGACGGCGCGTTTGCCAAATAAATATTGATATACTCCTGATGCCAACAACATCCCCGTAGGTGGGACAATTATATATAACCAAAATGCTGTCCAAATGTGGGCAGGTAAAGCAGAAGCAAGGCTGCGGGCAGGGTTCATGCTAAAGCCAGATAAAGGAGCTTCAAAAAAAACGTAAAGCATTACCAGAAATCCGGCAAATAGCCCTGTAAAGCGACTGAGTTTCTGATTGTTACTACTTAGCAAAACTGTGATCATCATCACAAATGCAATGACTAGTTCGCCCAATACAGCCACAACCCAACCTGATTTTCCGGGGACGGTGACAATATAGTTCACAGGCACTTTGGTGAACACCTGACCCAGCAATAATGCCACCAAATAAACCCCAAACAATCCACCCAAACATTGAAACAGAATGTAAAAAATAGCATCCTGACGTTTGACTTTTCCCAGACGATAGAATGTGAGCGTGACAGCAGGATTTATATGTGCGCCGGATTGCTTGCCCCAAGGCGAATAAATCAGGGTAATTGCCGTTATCCCCATGACCACACCAATTAAAAATCGGCGCAAATCGCCATTGGGAATTGCTTGATGAATCGGGGAACCAGGATACTGAAACACACAGGTAAATACTCCCGCAGCAATCATAAATAATCCCAGTTCTGCTGCTTCCATTAAGTATTCTGGTAAATGCTTTCTAAATGTTTCCATACTGCTCTTTTGCCCGGTGTTCAGCATTTTGGAGAATTAGCGCGGCGACTAATCCTGTCCAGCCTGTTTGATGACTGGCTCCAATACCCGCCCCGTTATCTCCGTGAAAGTATTCGTGGAATAAAATATAGTTGCGCCAATGGGGATCGGATTGAAATATTTCCAGACCGCCATATACTGGACGACGACCGGCAGGATCTTGCTCAAAAATTGCAACTAAGCGATGAGAAAGCGCGATCGCTACTTCCTTTAATGTCATTTCTTCCCCGGAACCTGTGGGATATTCCACCTTCAAGCTATCTCCGAAGTAATCATAAAACCTCCAGAGTGATTCAATAATTAAGTAGTTTACCGGGAACCAAATCGGGCCACGCCAGTTAGAGTTACCGCCAAACAAACCTGTGGTAGATTCGGCGGGTTCGTAACGAACGCAGTAATCATGTTCGCCTTGATGTAAAACATAAGGATCTTTGAGGTGATGTTTTGAAATAGCGCGAATTCCGTAATCACTCAAGAATTCATTCTCGTCCAGCATCCGTTGCAGAATACGTTGTAACTTTGTCTTGTAAGCGATCGCTAATAGCCTTCTCGCACCAACTCCCGGTGTTTCCATACAGGCAATATTATCTTTTAAATCTGGGCGATTGCGAATGAACCATTCCATCCGACGCTTAAAGCCGGGAAAACGTTCTAAAGTTTCTAATTCCAGCACTGCGACGGCATAGAGGGGAATTAAGCCTACCACTGAGCGCACTTTGACGGGAAATTGCCGTCCATCGGGTAAATGCAGCGCATCGTAATAAAAGCCGTCTTCTTCATCCCACAGCGAAATATCTGCATTCCCGATATCGTCAATGGCATCGGCAATGTAGAGAAAATGCTCGAAGAACTTGCTAGCAATGTCTTCGTAGGTAGAATCTTCTTTAGCGAGTTCCAGGGCGATCGCTAGCATATTTAAACAGTACATTCCCATCCAGCTTGTACCATCTGCTTGATTGAGATGGCCGCCTGTGGGCAATTCCTTGCTGCGATCAAATACCCCTATGTTGTCCAGTCCCAAAAACCCGCCCTGAAAGACGTTCTTACCTTCTACATCTTTGCGATTTACCCACCAAGTAAAATTCAGCAGCAGCTTGTGAAAGACCTTTTCTAGAAAAGCGCGATCGGCTTTTTTGCAAGATTTCTGCTCGATTTGATAAACGCGCAAAGCTGCCCACGCTTGCACGGGGGGATTAACATCACCAAATGCCCATTCGTAAGCAGGTAATTGACCATTGGGCTGCATATACCATTCTCGTGTCAGTCGGTCAAGCTGCAACTTAGCAAAATTTGGATCGATGACAGCTAAAGGAATCAGGTGAAATGCTAGATCCCAAGCAGCAAACCAAGGGTATTCCCATTTGTCTGGCATCGAGAGGATGTCTTCGCTAAATAGAGAAATCCACTCATGGTTGCGTCCAGCCTGTCGTTCCGGTGGAGGTGGCGGTTGTTGGGGATCGCCCTTGAGCCAGTCATGAACGACATAGTTATAATACTGCTTGCTCCATAGCAAACCGGCAAAGGCTTGGCGCTGAATATTGCGCTCATCTTCTGACACGGGAAAGGGACAGATGCCCTGATAAAATTCATCAGCTTCGGTAATGCGTGTCTGGAAAATTGTGTCAAAATCTTTGCCAAAAGGATCTGTCAGTGTTTGCACATCACTCAACCGCAAGCGCACAACTTTAGTTTCACCTGGATTGATGGTTAATTTGTGGTGAGAAGCAAACTTTGTACCTATATGTTTGGAATTGACGGCTGCTGTTTTCCCATTTACAACATACTCATTAATGCCATCTTTGACATAAGGTGAGCCATTGGCATAACCAAATAATCGTTCGGAATTGGTTTCGTTGTCGGTAAAGAGGAGTTCTGTATCTCCTTGGCAGTAAAGCCAGCGAGTTCCCAGGTGAGAATTATCGGCTTCAATTAAACTGAAGTTGGAATCTGAGCTAACCACTTTCATAAAAGGTTTCTCAATTTCGGGATTCCAAGCCCAGATATTCCGAAACCAAAGTGTTGGTAGTAGATGGAGTGTGCTGACTTCTGAACTGCGATTAGCGATCGCAATTTGAATTAAAATATCTTCCGGTGCGGCTTTGGCATACTCAACAAAAACATCAAAATAACGGTTTTCGGCAAAGATCCCCGTATCAAGTAGCTCAAACTCCGGCTCAAATTTGCTTCGCCGCCGATTTTCTTCTAGCAGTTGCGTGTAGGGAAATGCTTGTTGGGGATACTTATACAAGCATTTCATGTAGGAATGGGTGGGCGTATTGTCAAGATAAAAGTAATACTCTTTAACATCCTCACCGTGATTACCTTCTGTGCCCGTTAGTCCAAATAGTCGTTCTTTGAGAATGGGATCGTTGCCATTCCACAGAGCGATCGCAAAACACAAACGCTGCCGACTATCAGAAATACCAGCAATACCATCTTCGCCCCAACGATAAACACGCGATCGCGCATGATCGTGAGGAAAATAATCCCAAGCAGAACCGTCTCGGCTATAATCTTCCCGCACCGTTCCCCATTGGCGATCGCTGAGATAAGGCCCCCAGCGTTTCCAGTAGGCAACACGTTCCCGATCCTGCTGCAATCTTACTTCTTCTGGAGTCACGTTGCTTCGCTCCGAATTCAAAATTTAAAATTTAAAATGGGAATGGGGAATGGGGAATGGGGAATGAACCTTTGAACTCCATTAATGAACCTTTGAACTCCATTAATGAGCCTTTGAACTCCATTAATGAGCCTTTGAACTCCATTAATGAGCCTTTGAACTCCATTAATGAACCTTTGAACTCCATTAATGAGCCTTTGAACTCCATTAATGAGCCTTTGAACTCCATTAATGAGCCTTTGAACTCCATTAATGAACCTTTGAACTCCATTAATGAACCTTTGAACTCCATTAATGAGGCTTTGAACTCCATTAATGAGGCTTTAAACTCCATTAATGAGGCTTTGAACTCCAAATCTTTTGCCCCCTGCCCCCCTGCCCCCCTGCCCCCCTGCCCCCCTGCCCCCTTGCCTCTCTATTGCTCTTGATAATTCCAGAGCAATCCACCGTCAACAAAAAATGTTGTGCCGGTCACATAATCAGACTCAGAAGATGCCAGAAATGCCACCATAGATCCAACATCTGCTGGTTGTCCCAATCGTCCCAAGGGAATATTTTTCAGGAGTGCCCCTAACTTCTGTGGATCGTTTAAAAGTTTAGTATTGATAGGGGTTTCAATTGCCCCTGGCGCAACATTATTAATATTAATGCCATGAGGAGCCAGTTCCACAGCCAAATTACGGGTGAGCATTTTCAAGCCACCTTTGCTAGCACAGTAAGCAGCAAAGTGCGGAAAGGGTAATTCTTCGTGTACGGAACTAATATTAATAATCTTGCCAGGTTGCTTTGTTTTTAGTAGGTGTTGCACAAATGCTTGTGTGGCAAAGAATACTCCTTTGAGATTCACATTCATCACAGCATCGTAATCAGCTTCAGTCACATCCCAAAAATCGGCGTTTTTTTCTATCCCTGCATTGTTAACTAAGATATCTAACTTGCCAAAGTGGGAAATACTGTCTGCAATCAGGCGCTGCACATCGGCAACCTTACCTGTATCTCCTTGAATTGTGAACCCGTCTACGATATGGCACTGGCCACCAGCTGCCTTTACCTTCGACAAGGTTTCTTCTGCCCCTTCAGGATGAGAGCGATAGTTGATAACAATACTTGCTCCTTCCTGTGCTAGACGAATTGCGATCGCCTGTCCTATCCCTTGACTACTACCTGTAACCAGTGCAATTTTATCTTTTAGTTTCATATACCTGTTCCAATGACTTTAGTATTGAAAGCGCTCTGTTACATCAAGTCCAGTTAATTAACGATCGTTCGATATATCTGTGCAAAAATCTAAAACTCTTTTCCCCCTTGCTCCCTGCTGTCTTCATAATAAGTATTTCACTGAACATGATACAACACCATAGGATACGACTGGTTTCAGTATCCATGCTCATCAACGAATTTCCCCAAAAATGTATCAAAAAGTACATTTTTCAGACAGCAATATGATTTGCAAGTATCCATCACTGAGCGATCGCAAAACTTTTCGGTCTACTGACAATCCCTGATACATAAACCAACCCGCATTGTTGTAGCGTTGATCTCCGCTAGAAGGCATCTTCCACAGTGTTAGTATCTCGAACATAGGCTCAAGAGTAGCTTTTGAGTTGTCGTTGTGGAACTCCCAACCTCCCCAAGGCATGGAGGTGCCGCAGGTGGTGGGGTTCTTTCTATGCGTCTTCATAAAGAATTGGTATAAGCGACTGAGTAATTACTTAACCCGGATTATTGACCGGATACCAACAAATACTGTTATATCCCCTAATGCTAGACGGAAATGTTTAGTGTCGTATAAGTTACAGTTACCAAAAATGAAACGGTTATCAAATCCCAAGCTGCTCAGGACTATTCTAGGTAAATAGCAAAAAAATTGCTTTGTTGGGTGGAGGCTTTGCGTAACCCAACATCCTGATAATCAGTTGGGTTGCACTCCGCTCCACCCAACCTACGTCTACTGAGTAATTACTTAACCCGGATTATTGACCGGATACCAACAAATACTGTTATATCCCCTAATCCTAGACGGAAATATTTAGTGTTGTATAAGTTACAGTTACCAAAAATGAAACGGTTATCAAATCCCAAGCTGCTCAGGACTATTCTAGGTAAATAGCAAAAAAATTGCTTTGTTGGGT
>NZ_JBALEL010000007.1:0-17761 GCF_036917935.1 Nostoc sp.
GCAACCTCTCTCAAAGTCCCCCAATTTATCGGGGGATTTAGGGGGATCTAAAATGTTTTGATACCGACAAGAGGACTTTTCAAACAACCTCTTAGGAATTAGTTTGACGCTGTGGTTTTAATTAATTAATTATGCGTTGCCCGAAATCCTTAGTAGGCACAATTCATGAATTGTGCCTACGTCATTTTCACTCTGATGTCTAATAGTATTAGAGCGAAGATTTTTACTTGAATCAAAACAGCTTGATTAAAAAACATCGTTCATACAACGGCGGTTTTTGCCGCTCGTTCTGCCTCCTCTACCAGAATAAAGTTTCGCACCTGACTCAATCCGCGTTCCTGAGTCGATAATTATGCAATCGTTTTGCAGTAAAATTAATCGTCTAGATAGAGGAGGGCTTTGAGATGACTCGTGTCATCATTGTGCGCCACGGTCAAAGCGGTTATAACACCGAGCGGCGTATCCAAGGACGCACTGATGCGTCAACATTAACCGAAAAAGGTCGTAATGATGCAAGTCTTGTAGGCAAAGCCCTCAGTAATATCTTATTTAATGGGATTTACAGCAGTCCCTTGCAACGAGCAAAACACACAGCAGATATTATCCATAGTGAGTTAGCTACTCATCCTGAACAATCTGCTGTACTCCAAGTTTCTGATTTGCTGCTAGAAATCGACCTGCCTTTATGGGAAGCACTGCTGACTGCCGAAGTCAAGCAGAAATTTGCCGAAGACTACCGCACTTGGCATCAACGCCCCGACGAACTGCGGATGCTGCTTAACGATGCACAAGGGACAAGAGAACATTTTCCCGTTCTTGCTTTATACGAACAAGCACGGCAGTTTTGGCAAGAAATTTTGTCCCAGCATCAAGGTGAAACTATTCTCATCGTGGGACATAACGGAATTAATCGTGCCCTAATTAGCACAGCGCTAGGAATTCCTCCAAGTCGCTACCACTCAATACAGCAATCTAACTGTGGCATCAGCGTATTAAATTTTGCAGGAGGATTGGGCGAACCAGTCCAGCTAGAATCTTTAAATCAGACGCAACACACCGGAGAAACTCTACCCTCATTGCGACCGGATCACCAAGGAGTACGATTGTTACTAGTGCGTCACGGTGAAACCGATTGGAATCGCCAAACCAGGTTTCAAGGGCAAATTGATGTTCCCCTCAACGACAACGGTAGACAACAGTCGCAAAAAGCAGGCAAATTTCTCCAAGAGGTAGCGATTGATTTTGCTTGCAGTAGCACAATGCTGCGCCCTAAAGAAACAGCAGAGATTATCTTAAAACAACATCCTAATGTCAAGTTAGAATTGCAAGATGGTTTAAGAGAAATCAGTCATGGACTCTGGGAAGGAAAATTAGAAACAGAGATAGAGCAAGAGTTTCCCGGAGAATTGCAGCGCTGGCGAATGATACCAACACAAGTGCAAATGCCTGAAGGGGAGAATTTGCAACAGGTGTGGGAGCGCAGCGTTGCAGCTTGGCAATCAATTGTGCAAGCAGCATCAAATAATCAATTCAAAACTGTATTAGTAGTAGCTCATGATGCTACTAATAAAACCTTGCTTTGTCACATTCTGGGTTTATCGCTAGAAAATTTCTGGAGTTTTCGCCAGGGTAATGGTGCAGTCAGTGTTATCGACTACCCTTCTGGAATCGATGGTTTACCAGTACTGCAAGCGATGAACATCACCACTCACTTTGGTGGAGGTGTACTAGATAAAACAGCAGCGGGAGCATTGTGAGTGAGGAGTGAGCATTGTGAGGAGTTAGGAGTTAGGAGTGAGGAATAAAGTTAGAAGCAATGACTGAAGAACAAATAACTCATTAAGTAGCTAGACGTAAATAAATTAAAGTTTGTAGTCAGGACTAAAGTCCTAATAATCCTTGCTTTGAGCGATGAATCGCTCACTACGAACTAGGATTTTACTTTATGTTTAATTATGCCTACCTATTTAACTCCTAACTCATAACTAAAAATTTTTATGACTGAACTGCTGCAAAAAGTACGAGTGATTGACCCAGTTTCTGAAATCGACGAACTCTTTGACGTGCTGATTGCTGATGGTTATATCCAAGAAGTGGCTTCGGATATTTCTGACATCAGTTCTGAGACTCAAATCAAAAATTGTCAGGGATTAGTTCTCGGCCCTGGGTTAGTGGATTTGTACAGCCACTCTGGTGAACCTGGCTTTGAAGAACGAGAAACCCTCTTGTCTTTCTTACAAGCTGCTGCTGCTGGGGGCTTTACCAGAGTTAGCATTTTACCCGATACATCCCCAGTTATTGATAACCCGGCGCTTGTGGCACAGTTGCAGAAGAGGAGAGGGGGACAAGGAGGACAAGGGGGGAATTTTTCTCCCTTGTCTCCCCCCTCTCCCTTGTCTTCTCCTCTCCCCCTGCTTCATATCTGGGGTGCTATCACCCTAGATGTTGCTGGGAAGCAGATGACGGAATTGGCAGATTTAGCGTCTGCTGGAGTTGTTGGTTTTACTGATGGTAAGCCGTTAGAAAATTTGGCGCTGGTGCGGGGAGTGTTAGACTATCTCCAGCCGTTAGGTAAACCAGTGGCATTTTGGCCTAGCGATCGCCAGTTAGCAGCTAATGGTGTAATGAGAGAAGGGACAGATGCTCTCCGTTTTGGTTTACCCCCAATACCCGCCAGCGCTGAAACTACTGCGATCGCAGCTTTATTAGAATTGGTTGCAGCCATCGGCACACCAGTCCATATCATGCGTGTTTCCACAGCTCGCAGCGTGGAATTAATCGCCTCAGCTAAGGCGGCTGGTTTACCCATCACCGCCAGCGCCACCTGGATGCACCTTTTACTTGATACAAAAGCAGTTAAGAGTTATAACACCAGCTTGCATTTAGACCCGCCTTTAGGTAATCCCCGTGATGTGGCGGCGTTGCGTGCAGGGGTACGTGCGGGTGTGATCGATGCGATCGCTATTGACCACGCACCCTATAGCTACGAAGAAAAAGTTCAAGCTTTTGCCGAAGCACCAGCGGGGGCAATTGGTTTAGAATTAGCATTACCTTTGCTATGGCAATATCTCGTTGAAACTGGGGAGTTTACAGCTTTAGAATTATGGCGTGCATTGAGTACCAGTCCAGCAGAGTGTTTGGGGCAGAAAGTAAGTGCGATCGCACCTGATCAACCAGCGGAACTTACTTTATTTGATCCCCAGCAAACCTGGAAAGTCGAACGGAAAAGTCTTTATACGCTTTCACAAAATACACCTTGGTTAGGACAACAGCTGAAGGGTCATGTTGTGCAAACCTGGTGTTAAAAAAGTGTACTTAAAACCACTGAATATAAGTTGTCTATTTTATTCTGTTTATATTTGCAAGTAGACTCTAGCAAGGCAAACAAACACTTACAATAGTTCCTTTTGCAGGAATGCTATCGATTGTAAGTTCACCACCATATAATTTCACTATATGCCGAACAATAGCCAGTCCTAAGCCAGAGCCTTGTTGTTCCCATAACTTTCGATTAAATTGTACAAAAGCTCCAATTTTATTAATCTCTTCAATTGTCATCCCTCTGCCACGATCAATTACATATAAATTAAATTTACTACCTTCTATATTACTCACAACTTTAATTTCGCTGCTTGGTAAAGAAAATTTAAAAGAATTCTCAAGTAATTCCTCAATAATAATACTCAAATTTTCTTCTGGTAGTTGTACTGTAGATTCTTGGATATATAGCTTTAAATCATTTTGTCTACAGTTTTCTGTAGCTTTTTTCAGAGCGACTTCACTAATAATTTTCTCAGTAAAACATTTATTTCTTTGTTCTTGAATTTGACGGACTTTTTCGGGATTTTTGGCTATTAATTCCAGATTACTATATAATAAAAACCTTTTAACTAATGTATTCAAGCGATTGGCAGAGGTGTAAATTAATTCTGCAATTTCGACTTCTTCAGAAGCAGACATGATGCCACAATTTTCTACTAACAACTGTGACATACCGAGAATACCATTTAAAGGAGTATTCAGTTCGTGAGGTAATGAGTGAGCAATATTCATTCTGAGTTCGTCTAGTTTTGCTTGAGCTTGGCGCTCAAACAAAGCGTGTTTCTCCAGACGAGAAGCGATCGCATTGAGTAGTTCTTCAGGGGTAAATGGTTTAGTTAAATAATCATCAGCCCCAAAATCCATTCCCTGACGAAAATCTGAACGCTCTGCTTTAGCAGTAACAAATATTAAAGGAATATTGATAGTTGCTTCATTTTGACGCAAAGCAGACAGCACGCTATAGCCGTCTAATTCAGGCATCATAATATCACAGATAATTAAATCTGGTAATTTTGCTTGAGCAATTTCTAATCCAATCTTACCGTTTGCAGCTATCAAAGTTTCAAAATCAGAAAGCTGTAAAATTTCCTCAATGTTTCCCCTTACTTGGGGTTCGTCTTCTATGATTAAAATTGTGTTCATCTATGATTAGTAAATATAAAAATATCAGTTTTATTGCGATAGCATGATATGGCATCCATCTCAGGCTTATCTTGCTAAACAAGAAAAATTAATTTTCAATAATACTGTATAATGATATCTATGTCCTAAGTATAAACGCTGAATAAGGAAAATATTTAAAAAAAACTATCCTATTTGCTATGGTTCAGCAAATTGAATCTTTGCAAAATTTTGGCATTTTCTGGGGTTAGTAATCTTTGTAAATTCTTCATTTCATTCAAAAACATCATTTCTCTAGCATACTCTTGTTGTAGGATACTCAAGTAGCGATCGCGCTCAACATCTGATTGAGCTTTTTTCAGCATAAAGATTGCCATATTGATATTTGAAAGCGGATTGCCTAAGTCTTGTAAAAGTTTTTGTAAAACCTTGTTGCATATTTCTGCTTGGTGTTGACTCTCTTCTAGTTTTTGTGAATTTGCCTGTATCTGCTGTTTCAGGTTGGCGTTTTGTTGATGTTCTTGTTCATATTGTTGTTTGATTAAAGTTGGTTTTTCTATCCGAGCCAATCTAAGCTTAATTGCCTTCAAAAGTTCTTCCGTAGAGAAAGGTTTTGTGAGGTAATCATCGGCTCCTAATTCCATACCTTGGCGTAAGCCATCACGGTCTACTTTTGCAGTCAGAAAAATTACTGGCATAGATTCCGTTAGTGGGTCTTGACGTAAGGCTATCAGTACACCGTAACCGTCAAGTTCAGGCATCATAACGTCACAACATATAAGGTCTGGTTTTTCTGTTTTAGCAAGTCGTAATCCTTCTAAACCATTATTTGCAGTAATAGTATTAAAATCGGAGAAACTTAAAATCTGTTGAATATTTAAACAAATTTGGATTTCATCTTCAATTACTAGTATTTTTTGGTTCATTGGCTTACTTCAATAGTGATTTTGACTAGGTATTTTTGTGATGTCTATAGACGATTTGGTAATCTAGATGAGATTCCAAATAATCTGCCATAGCTTATTCTTCCCTAAAATTATTTACTAATAACATATTAGATATTTTTCGTTCAGCAAGTTGCTTATAATTAGTGGTAGTTCCACCCTGAATGTCGTACCTACTCCTACCTGGCTAGCAAAGGTAATTCTTCCTCTATGAAGGTCTATACAATTGTTGACTATTGCCAAACCTAATCCAGTTCCTGGCGTATTACCAACATTACTAGCTCGGTAGAATGGTTCAAATAAGTTCTGTTGCTCCTCTGCTAAAATGCCAATACCCTCATCTTTAATTAGAAAAACTGCGCTTTTATCTTGAACTAATAAATCAATTTGAACATTTCTACTATCTGGTGAGTATTTGACAGAATTTGAAAGCAAATTGCTCAGTATTTGTCGCAAAAGTTTCTTGTCTATAGAAACCATAAAGCGATCATCTGTTGATGAATTACCCAAGTACTGGGGATAAAAGGCTAGGGTATGGTTGGGAGAACTGAGTTGAATTTTCTCTACCAAAGAACGACAGAAATTAATCAAATTAACAGAAGTTGGTTCAAATGCTAATTTTCCAGCTTCAGCCTTATTAATTAGCAAAATATCATCTAATAGTTGAGTAGTGTGTTGAACATAAGTCTGAATGCACTGGAGATGTTTATGCTTTTGTTGTTCATCTAGTTTATGGCTAAAACTTTTTAAGATTCCAGCCGAGGAAGCAATCACAGCTAAAGGAGTTCGGAACTCGTGGGAGGTCATAGAAATGAAGCGAGATTTCAACTCACTGAGTTCTTTTTCTTTTTCTAAAGCTTTACAAATATTTTCTTCAGCTTGTTTGCGCTCGCGTATATCTTTAACTACCCCAATCACGTAAATGGGGTTGCCAATCGGATCTCGAATCAGAGAAACCGTTAAATTTATCCAAATTACATTCGCATTTTTATGTAAATAGCGCTTCTCTATGGAGAATGTTTCTATTTCTCCTGCTATTAATTGTTGCAACTTATTGAGATGGACTTGTATATCCTCTGGATGTGTGATATTTCTAAAGTTTTTCTTCAGTATTTCTTCTTGGCTATAGCCTAAAATTTCACACAACTTTTGATTAACTTTCAGAAAATGACCATCTAAAGTTTCTAGTTTAATCCCCACAGCTGCTTGATTAAAAATAGCCCTAAGTTCTGCTTCACTTTGTTGTAAGTCTAAAGTGCGTTGCTTGACCCTGACTTCTAAATCTTGATTGAGTTTTTGTAGAGCTTCTTGGGCTCGTTGCCTTTGCAGTTCCGCAGATGCTCTGGCTGCAAATACTTTGAGAATCCCTTCAAACTTATGTTGGTCAGGTATGGGTTTGTCATCTACTATGCATAGTGAGCCAATCGGTTGACCAAAATTATCACTCAAAATAACTCCCATAGAACTTTCAGATTGCATAGCAACTAATCTTTTAGTATTAGGAAAGAGTTGTTGAATTCTCGAACTAGAGTGGTAAAATCCTTGCTTGAGCAAAATTTCATAAGGCGTTGATTTTGGGTCATAGCAAATATTGGGTTGTAACTGCCCATCAGACCAAAATCCTAAAGTGTGAGCTTGCCCATCAATTAACTCAGTTACTAAGGTGTTACGGACATCTAAAGTAGAAGAAATATGCTCAACTAATGCTGGGAAAAAGTCACGTCCAGTCGTAGAAGCTGTACTTTCTATCAAACTGTGTAAGGCTATTTCAGCTTGTTTGCGTTTTGTAATATCAATTCCGATTGCAACAGCGGCTGTGTTTTGTTGATATTTTTGAGCGACAAGCAAGTAATTGCATATTTTGCCATTGATTTGGACATCAACAACCTTAGAATCTGCTACATCTTGCCTATCTAAAAATTCATGCATAAATTCTGTAAATTGCGGGCTGTTTTCCATAAAGCCCAATTCTTGACCAACAAAAGCATCCGTAGTCAAGTTAAAACTTTCAGCTAAATGGCGGTTAACCCCTAAATAATATCCATCATAATTTACCCAAGAAACAAACCCAGGTACTGCATCTAAAACCGTTTGTAATTGCTCTTTTGCTTGTTGCAGATTTTTTTCTGCTCGTTTGTATTCTGTAATGTCCTCGGAAATACACAGCAGGTATTCGGGTTGTTGGTCTTTGTCATACAAAGGAATTTTAGTCGTGTGTAAAATTCTTCTGCCAAAACAAGGGCTATCAATAAGTTCTTCAGAAATATCTTGAGGTACACCGCTAGCAAAAATTTCTAGGTCTTTTTGGCGGAAAAAGTCTGTTTGTTCTTTTGGGAATAATTCATAATCTTTTTTGCCAATAGCCTGTTCTGCTGTGATTCCAAAAATATTTTCGCAGGTATGATTCCAGAGCTTGAATGTCCCAAAACTTTCTGGTTTGGCATCTTTAACAAAGACCGCCACAGGCAGATTATTAATCATCGACTGTAAAAAGTTGCGAGTCTGCTGGAGTTCCTCTTGTGCTTTCCGGTTCTCAGTGATGTCAATACCTGTACAGACTATATACTCAACTTGATTATCTCGATTAAGTAAGACTTTATTTGACCAAGAAATTAAGCGGCAATTGTTATCTTTAGTAACTAAAGAAGTTTCGTAACGTTGAGGAAATTCTCTATAGGCTAAATTTTTAAAAATATCTTTGATACATTTTTTTGTTTCAGGTAACAGCAGCACATCCCAAACCAATCTTCCTTTAACTTCATCAAATGCGTAACCCGTAGCTTGTTCGCAAGTATGATTAAAGCGAACAATTTTCCCCTGAAAATCTAGTACAATAACTAAAGCATCTGCTAGATTCAAAACGGCAGAAACAAAATTACGCTCCAATCGCAGTTCTGCCTCCATTTTCTGGCGTTCTGCAAGTTTAACTCTTGTCTGATTGTAAAGTTCGGCTTGTAGAATAGAAACTGCGAGCAGACTGCTAGGAGTCACCAATCCAATTAATTCTCCTTGATCCCCTATAATAGGCAGATGGCAAATTCGATGTTGCCTTAGCAAATGTAACGCAGTAAAAACATCTTTAAAATCTCTTAAATTCAGTGTTATTAACTCCCTTGTCATCACTTGGGCAACACTGATACCCTCTAGATTCTTGCCTTGTGATGTCAGCTTAATTAAATCTCGCTGCGTAATTATCCCTACCAACTGCGAGTTTGCCATAACTAAAACACAACTGGCAGCTTGAGAGGCGATGCTATCTATATCTTTACTTGAGTTTGTCAAAGAACTGGTATCTTTGATTGGCAAGATATGATAACTACCTGGCGCTTCATTAATTAGTGCAATCACATCCATCAGCATAATCTCAGGGTTAACAATGAGAGGATGACGAATGATAGTCAGTTGTAAATTATCAGAACTGAGAGAGTTAATGAACATTATGTATAAATGCCTGGAATAAAATTATCTTTAAAAAAAGACATATAATATTTTTGCTTATAATCAATGAAAAAACCTCAGTGTTTTCTATGATTAATTTTCTTCTATTTTTTTATTTAAATTTTATATTATTTTTAATTAACTCTATTGATTTTGAAAGCTGGAGTTTTTCAGTAGAGTATATTATTGTCTCGTGGCTTGAGTGATGAGATTTTCCCTGATTTAAAAAAACTATGCTTTTCAAGGTAGATGCAGCTTAACCGTAATACAACCAATTGGATCTAAGTAAAAGATTTGAGGAAATGACTAAGCCTTAGAGGATGTTTTAAAAGTTCTCTAGTCGGTAGCAAAACGTTTTAGATCCCCCTAAATCCCCCAATAAATTGGGGGATTTAGATTCCGGTTCCCCACAATTGATCGGGGGGTTAGGGGGGATCTAGAAGTGCCTAAAATTACAGCCGAACACTTTTAAAAGATCCTCTTAAAACATCGGATTATGAACATAATCCCAACACTGACGATCGCGCCAGGTTCTACTACTGTATTCACAGTCAGATTTGTTGTTAATCCAGGGAATTGATGTAGGATTGGCAGTGGAAGATGAAATTATATATAGAACTATAGCAAAGTGCTGTTAGCGGATAGCTAGGGTTTAGCCCGTGCTGAGTATAAACCCAGTTATTTCAAGCCTTTGAGCAATCAACACTGTCCTAACATATCTGACTACAGCTATAACTGAAGACAATACATAAGAGGCGATAACAAAGCTAGAGTTTCTTAAAATAATTTCCATTGTCCAGGCATGAATCAATTTATATCAAGCTATTAACATGATGGTTTTCGAGATATAATTTTTTTGAAACGCGATCGCGTTTGTATTTTTAACTTATGAGTCATCTTTCTTGCCTGACAATCCTGCTCATTGATGATTGCGCTGAAGAGCGGATGAAATTGTGTCACTTATTACAGCAGTATAGCTTATATACGTATCGCATTTTGGAGTTTGAGACGGCAACACAGGCGAGGAAATGGTGTCAACAGGAAATACCAGATATCATTTTGCTGGATTTTTTGTTACCCGATGGAGACGGGCTGAAGTTTATTCAGCAGTTTCAGGAATACCATAGCCATACTCAAACTACTATGATTCTTTTGACAGGGCAAGAGGGTGAAATTACTGATGTCCGGGCGATGAAAAGCGCTGCTCAGGATTATCTGCTTAAAGATAAACTCACGGCTGAAGTTCTTCAAGGGGCAATTCATCATGCCGTTGAACGGATGTATCTGACTCGACAGTTAGAACAAAGTCGGGAACAACAACAACTGATTGCGGCGATCGCCTTACGGATTCGTCAGTCTGTGAAACTAGAAGAGATTCTGCGTACCACAGCCACAGAAGTGCGGCAGTTTCTCAAAGCAGACCGAGTAGTGGTCTATCAATTTCAGCCAGATATGAGCGGCACAATTGTGGCGGAGTCAGTGCTGCCTGGTTGGACGGTGGCTCTCTTAAAGCAGATTTTGGACACCTGCTTTCAACAGACAGCTGGAAGTGACTATCGCCAAGGGAAAAAACGAGTAATCGACGATATTTATCAGGCTGGGTTAACTAGTTGTCATTTGCATCTTCTAGAACAATTTGAAGTCAAAGCCAATCTGGTAGTACCTATTTTGGTCAAAGAGCAATTGTGGGGATTATTAATTGCTCACCAATGTAGTGGTTCTCGCCACTGGCAATCAGTAGAACTAGATTTGTTAGATCAACTAGCGGTGCAAATAGCGATCGCGATTCAACAGGAAAGTGCATATCAGCAAGCACAGACAGAACTAGCAGAACGCCAACGGACAGAAGCAGCCCTAAAAGCCAGCGAAGAGAAACTCAAGCTTACCCTGAATTTTGCTGATATTGGCTACTGGGAGTGGAACCCAGTCAATCAACTATTTGTTAGTGAGAATGGAATTCGCTGTTTTTATTCTGATCCGAGTGATCCGAACCTGACTTATGAACAGTGGCTGAATCAGATACATCCAGAAGATCGAGAATGGGTTGAGGAAGAATTTAGACAGGCGATCGCCACACAAACCGATTATGCTGTGGAATACCGAATTGTCTGGCAAGATGGCAGCATTCACTGGTTATCGGCAAAAGGACGGGGAGTTTACGACGTAACCGGACAACTGCTACGAATGCTGGGCGTGCTGATGGAGATTACAAAACGCAAGCTCTCAGAAGAGGAGCGGCGGCAAGCCCAGATGCTGCAAGTGGAATTACAGCTGCTTGAGAATATCCTGGAAACAGCACAGGCAGGTTACTGGGACTGGAATATTCAAGACAATCAAAAACTGATAGAAGCCCAATTGAGCAAGAATACAGTTCATCTCGCCACAGCACAACGAATTGCTCATCTAGGTAGTTGGGAATTTGACTTCCATACACAAGAACTCATTTGGTCAGAAGAAGTGTTTCAGATTTTTGGACGCGATCCTGCCTCTGGAACACCTACCTACCAAGAGTTTTGCCAGTCAATTCATCCCAACGATCGCCATATTCATGATGTTTTAATGCAGCAGACAATCAAACAGGGAAAGTTTTATGAAGAGGAATATCGCTCATATCGTCCAGATGGGAATTTGATTTATCTCTTATCAAAAGGCAAAGTGATATTTGATGCCAATGGTCAACCTATACAGTTAGTAGGCATCTTAGTAGACATCACTGCTCGCAAACAAGCAGAAGCCGCCCTGCGAGATAGCGAACGTCGTTATGCAACTTTGGCACAAGCGGCTCCGGTGGCTATTTTCCGTCTGGATGCTTTTGGTAACTGCATCTATATCAACGATCGCTGGAGTGAGATGACGGGTAGACCAACAGAGGCGGCATTAGGAATGGGGTGGCTACAGGCTTTCGACCCAGAAGACCGCGATCGCTTGGGGAGGGAATGGTCTCTAAAATTTGAGCAAGGATATCCAAGAGAATTCTATCAGAGTGAGGGCACCCATCTGCGTCCAGATGGCTGCATCAACTGGTTCTACATCCAGATATCACCCGAAAGCAACCCCTTCGGCAATATTATTGGTTACATCGGCACCCTGACAGATATTACCGCTCGCAAACAAGCAGAATCAGCCCTCAAAGAAAGCGAACGCCGCTATGCAACCTTGGCAGAAGCCGCTCCAGTTGGTATTTTCCGGCTTGATAATGCAGGTAACTGTGTCTACGTTAACGATCGCTGGAGTGAGATGACTGGTAGATCAACAGAGGCGCCATTGGGGATGGGGTGGGCAGAAACATTACACCCAGAAGACCGCGATCGGATTCTCAGGGAATGGCATGAAGCAGAATTAGGGCAAACAGGACTTTTTTGGAACGAAGGCAGGCATCTGCGCCCAGATGGCAGTATCAACTGGTTTTACTGCTGTATTAAACCCGAAACTAACGCCACTGGCACTCTTAGCGGCTATATCGGCACACTAACGGATATTAGCATTCGCAAACAAGTTGAGGAACAGCTTAATGCTCTTTCCGAACGGCTAACCATAGCAATTAGTTCTGGAGGATTCGGTATTTGGGAATATGATTTTGTCCAGACAAAGATGATTTGGGACGATCGCATGTATGAACTGCATGGCCTCAGCAACACTGATTTTAGCGGTTCTTTTGATGCATGGCTAAACTGCCTGCACCCGGATGATCGAGCTTATATGTTGGCAACCATCGAGCAAGTTGTGCAAGCAAAACAAGAATATGATGTAGAGTTCCGCATCGTTGAGCCGAGTGGAAAAATTCGTTTCCTCAAAGGCTACGGTATTCTCAAGCGTGACTCGCAGGGTGAACCTGTACGGATGATTGGGGTTAACTATGATATCAGCGATCGCAAACAAGCCGAACAAGAACTCATCCACAACAGGGATTTACGAGAAGCAATTTTTAACGAATCTGCCGATGCCATCTTTCTGGTTGATCCGCAAAGGCTACTCACCCTAGATTGTAATCGGCGGGCAGTAGAACTGTTTGAGGCAATTGACAAAGCTGAATTAATCAATATCAATGGGCAGACACTCCAGCTGCGTCCATTTCCTGCCAGCGAAACGGATGCGATCGTCACAGATATGCGGTTAAAAGGTGTCTGGAGCCGAGAGATTGAATATGTTACTCTTCACGGTAAGATTTTCTGGGGAAACATTGCAGCTAAACCGATTACTGTCGCTGGACGTACCATGCATCTAGTACGAATTACTGATATCAGCGAACGCAAACAGGCCGAAGCACAACTGCGGCAGACGAATGAGCAACTTGCTAACGCCAATGTGGAACTTGCCCGCGCCACTCGCCTCAAAGACGAATTTCTCGCAAACATGAGCCATGAACTGCGAACACCTCTGAATGCTATTTTGGGTATGTCAGAGGGCTTGGAAGAAAGTGTATTCGGCTCTATTAATGAAAGACAAGCAAAAGCGATCGCTACTATTGAGCGCAGTGGCAGACATTTACTAGAACTAATCAACGACATTCTAGACTTGTCTAAAATCGAATCTGGCAAACTGGAACTGCAACTAAGTAATGTTTCTGTCAGAAACCTCTGTGATATCAGCCTTGCTTTTGTCAAACAGATGGCTTTGAAAAAAAATATTCGTCTTAGTACTCATATTTATGACAATATTGACAGCATCCAAGTAGACGATCGCCGCTTGCGTCAGGTACTGATCAACCTACTGAGCAACGCTGTCAAGTTCACGCCAGAACGGGGATCTGTATCGCTTGAAGTTCGCCGGGAGCCAGCAGGGGAAGTAAATTCTCCCTTGTCTCCCTTGTCTTCCTCGTCCCCAGATATCTGCTTCCAGATCACTGACACCGGCATCGGTATCGCCCCTGGAGAAATTGGCAAGCTGTTTCAGCCTTTTATCCAGCTTGACAGCAGCCTTAATCGTCAGTACAGTGGCACTGGTCTAGGTTTGGCACTGGTACAAAAGATTATTACCTTACATGGAGGAACGGTTTTAGTTAGTAGTGAAGTTGGAAAGGGAAGTTGTTTTACCGTCCGCATTCCCTACCATACCAGCGATAATCTTCTCAGGACGCAGGTAACTACTTCATTGCCCAGTTATCCCTTACTTGCTGAGAATGCTCAAGTTTTGATTATCGAAGATTCTGTTACGGCCGCCGATCAGATTACTCGCTACTTCCGCGAAATGGGAATGCAATCTATCATCTATTCCCAAGGGGAAGGAGCCGTAGAAGAAGTGCTGCGAGTTCAACCTGCTCTGATCATTTTGGATCTGCAACTGCCGAACCTATCGGGTTGGGAGGTGCTAAATCAACTCAAGACCAACCCAAAAACCAAAGATATTCCAGCGATTATTATTTCAGTTGTGGATGAACATAGCAAAGGACTGGCTCAGGGAGCTTTTGAATATCTGGTCAAACCTATTACCCGCGCTCAACTTCAGGTAACTATAGAGAAACTACAACATCCTGCCCGTTCTAACTCGCCAAATTTAATTGTAGTGCCAGAAGTGTTTGTAGACACTCCTTTGATTTTGCTGGCAGAAGATAATCAAGCAAATATTGATACTATCTCCGCCTATCTTGAAAGTCGAGGCTATGATCTCATTTTAGCAAACAATGGACAACAAGCTATTGACCTTGTGAGAGTTCAACGCCCCGACTTAATTGTGATGGACATTCAAATGCCGGGAATGGATGGGTTGGAAGCAATCCGCCGCATCCGTAACGAGCAACAATTTATGCATATTCCGATGATTGCACTAACGGCGTTAGCTATGCCTGGCGATCGCGAAACAAGTTTAACAGCTGGAGCTAACGAATATTTAACCAAACCCGTAAAACTTAAGCAGCTTGTAACCACAATTCAACAACTTTTAGGAAGGTAGCGGAAATTCTCGATGGATAGTCAACCCTCTATTTTAGTGATCGATGATGAACCCGATAATTTTGATGTTGTTGAAACCTTGCTGGATAGTGAAAACTACCAGCTATACTACGCTCCTAGTGGTCAACAAGCTCTAAATCGCCTCGATAGTTTTCAGCCCGATCTGATTTTATTAGATGTGATGATGCCCGATCTCGATGGGATGGAAGTCTGCCAGCGCATCAAAGCTAATCCACAATGGCAAGCGGTGCCAATCATTATGGTGACAGCATTAACCGATAAAGAAGATTTGGCTCGATGTCTAGCGACGGGTGCAGATGACTTCATTAGTAAACCCGTCAATGGTGTGGAATTACGAGCCAGAGTTCATTCTATGTTGCGGATTAAGCAGCAATACGACAGTATGCAAGTATTGCTCAAACTGCAAGAAGACATGGTAAATATGATTGTGCATGATCTGCGAAATCCACTTACTAGTATTGTCTTAGGCGGAGAGATTCTGCGATTGCCAAGTTTGTCACCGTCACAGCAGCAAGGAAAAGTCGATCAAATTTTAATTGCTGCACAACAACTACAATTGTTGATTGATAGCTTGCTGATCATGGCAAAGGTGGAATCTGGAAAAATGGTTCTCAACTACACAGAAGTAGACCTTTGTACGCTATGTATGTCAGCATTGGCAGATATTGAGGCGATCGCTAATCAAAAGAACCTGACCCTGATACGTGAATTACCCGAACCTGGTGGCATTGTTGCAGTAGATGCAGTTATCTTTCGTCGAGTATTGGATAATTTGCTCTCTAATGCGATTAAATTCTCCCCGTCCAAGTCTCAAGTCACTCTACGGGGAGAGTATTTGGCAGCAGGTGGTGCGAAAGTCCAAGTCGCTGATTCTGGTTCGGGAGTAAGTCTGGAGTTACGACAAATCATTTTTGATAAGTATGAAATTGGAACTCCGATGCCAGAAGTTTCGCAAATTGGTTTAGGATTGGCTTTCTGCAAAATGGCGATCGAGGCACATTCCGGTACAATTACTATCGAAGATAATCAGCCAAAGGGTAGTATTTTTACTGTACTACTCAAAAAGGAATAATTAACTCTCAAGTTACTGCATTTAGGAATTACAGTATGCCCGTTCTGCTAATGTGACATCTAGCACGAATGGATTGTCATTACCCTGAAATTTAGCGATCGCATGACTCCGTTCTATTTCAGTATTATCAGGTAGGTCTTGCTGATTCCATTTACACAAAGTTTGACGCTGATTCGGAAAGTAATTTGGGTCTACTTGATCGCCCTGCTGCCGATAAATAGTGTAAAAGTAGAAAATTGCCCTGGCTATATCCCCTTTTACCTTTTCTCTAGGCTCAAAATTAGAAGATGTTGATTCGCTAAACTCGTCGATTCCACTACTAGGAATTGTCAATTGAACAGTATCATTTCGATACCATTTCTTAGTACTTGTGTCAACTATATCGTCGAAGGGTTTATTGCCTCGCTCACTATTAATATTTTCTCGTGCCGGAAATAAATGGTGAAGGTCACTTCGGGAGTTACCCTTATCAGCACCTTTACTTTGTGGCCAAACATGTTCGGTATTCAGTCCTAGTTTATCAGCTTCCTGACTAGGATCGCCATTGCCAATTAAAGTAATTGGGTAACTGGCATAAATGTCTGTGACAATACCTGCTTGGTTGTCAATAACACCAAACATTTCGTCTCTTGCGCGATCGTAATTCCAAGTTTTGCTAGGCGTATACTCCTTAGCTAGTTCGTCAACTAGAGCGAATTTGGATAATTCAGGCAATATAATCGCAGAATCGCTTACGGGAGTGGGAATGGGTTGGACAACAGGAGGAATGGTGTCAGGGGTGGACTGGTTAACAGGTAATGTAAACGCTGCAATCACAGGATCGTGGTCGCTGACAGGCTTACTAAAGCCAACATTGACATGCACAATGTCAATTTCCGGTTTAGCAACACGGGAAAGATTTTCACTGACCAACAAATGGTCAATAAGTTCAGGATTTCCCTTGAATTTGAAAGTAAAGCGATCGCTAACAGGTAAACGATCCGTCAGATTCTCAAGAATGTTACCCTTCAAGGTCTTCAGAGGTAGGGAATCTGGTAAATCGTTTAAATCACCCAATACAATTACTTTGGCTTGTGGGTCAGCTTCTAGTAGTTGCGCGACGAATCCATTCACGATTTCGGCTTGTTTGACTCGTTTAACATCGCTGGGAGAACCTCCAAGCTTGGAAATAAAGTGATTAGCAATGATAAACAGTTTTTGATCGTTAAAAATAAATTCTGCTGCAAGTGGCTTACGGCTTTCATCGAAAGCAGCATTTGTGGGGTCAATCCGACCTGGATTCAGCGATAGATCGAGACCATTTGTACCTTTAGAAATAGCCACAGCATCTAATGAACTGCCTCTTCTGGGCGCTTTTGCTAGAGTTATCCGGCTGGGTTTAAACAAGAAACCGACACGAATATTTCCTCCAGGTTCTCCACCATCTCGATCGTCGCTGGGCGCAATATCAACAAACTCGTATGCTGGACTACCAATATTTTTGAGCGCAGCAATCAGTTTTTGGTAAGTCTGATTTGCATTAACAACGTTATCATTGGTTGGCCCGTTGTTATCCTGAATTTCAATTAAACTAATGACATCTGGTGCGTTCAAATTATTGCCGATAATTTTGGCAATATTATCAAAGCGTTGATCTTTCGGGTCTAAATTCTCGACATTAAAACTTCCAACAGTCAATACATCCTGTGAATTTTTCAGAGATGTTGTTTCACGTTGTGCAACTAAAGGTAAAGGAGTTGGCAATTGAGCTATTGGATTAGCTTGTAGTGGACTAATCCAGCCAAAGAAGATGAAAGCAATACTAAGTAGTAGCAATTTGATAAATTTCATTGTCTCTTCCAATGAAGGTACTTTCTAGATTAGTCTTTTTCTTAATACAGTTCAGTTAAGAAAAGTTTTAGGTTGGGTAAAATTTGCAATCTCTTGGGAAAAACTTTCATATACTAATCAAGAGT
>NZ_JBALEL010000008.1:0-97207 GCF_036917935.1 Nostoc sp.
CAACCGATGTAGATGCGGTTATTGGTGCTGGTGATCCATTCGCAGAATCGATCCCATACGTTGGCGCTTTCGCGACGTTGTAAGGTTGCTGTCATGGTTTTATAATTGCGGTTATTTATGAATCAGGCGGTTTTGTCTTTGCCTGTGAAACTACTTTACACTGCTTTACAATTTTTAATCAACTTTTATTACTTCAGTAAATCTGATATGACTTATCAGGTTTACTTATTTAATAGACATCGTTTAGTGTTTGCGGGTATTTCAAATACATTGAACACAGATTTAGATATATTTACTCTGGTGTAAGCGCCCAAAAGATAAAATAGAAAGGAACATTGTTGTTATCGACCCTGAAATAGAGAGTTGATATCGATTACTACCAAAATTAGGAGGGAAGGTGTGACATGACAATTACTCTAAATCACACCATAGTGCCGGCACATGACAAAGAAGCATCGGCGAGGTTCTTTGCAAAAATTTTCGGTTTAGAGGTCGAGCTTCCCGTTGGTCACTTCGCTGCTGTGCATATAAATAATGCATTAACGCTCGACTTCGCCGACGCTGAAGCGTTCGAGTCACATCATTATGCGTTCCATGTCAGTGATGAAGAATTTGATGCAATTTTTGCACGCGTCAAAGAGGCAGGTATTGAATATAGTAGCGACCCCATGCATCAGAATAAAGGACAAATTAACCACTGGAATGAAGGTCGTGGCTTCTATTTCTATGACTCCGATGGCCACAACTTAGAATTGTTAACCCGTGCATAGATTTTTGACATCAGGCGAATGCATTACTTTTTGACTAAAAAATATGCTGTAGCATAGTCTGGCAATTGGCCGATATTCTGCCCAAATTCTGTTTTATTCTTAAAAATACCTGCCAAAAAATCGAGCTGATAAAGATTGGGTAAAAATGCTCCGCCTGTATCGGCGATGACTCCCATTTGCAAATGTTTGCGCCCACTCTGAGTATGCTCAATCACAATCACTTTACCTAAACCGATATTCAAAACATCTCCAGCAAAAGTTACTCCGGGTTTGATAGAAATTTTTGTATCTATTTTGTATCCATAGCCTTTAATAGCATCAACTTCTCTAAAATACCAATAACGCTTTTGTGCTGTTGCCTTTAATCCGCGGATATAAGCTATTCCGTTGTTTCTATCTACATTAAAAAATGCCTTATAACCATCTGTAAAATTAATCAGGATTGTTCCTTCCATAATTGCTTCTTCTAAGCCATTTCTGGTTAGATAAGCAAGAGTTGTAACTTTTCCAAATTCTCTACCTCCTGGTTCATAAATACCAGATAAAACATCTTGCTTTGTGTATCGAGTGTAGAACTTATCGTTATTAGAGTTATCTTTTAAGCTATAAATTGGTATATTAAAAGTAGAAGTTTTATTGCGGGAACCAGGGTGAGTAAATACAGCATATTTGGTAATTCGTAATTGTTTTTGCTGTTTACTCTTGGGGTTGTAGGCAGACCATTTAATGACTCGAAAATTGGTATTAATAAAATTAGAGTCTTGTAAACGAGTAGCCCGATTATTAGCAATATCCTCCTTCAAAACAGCAATCATGAAATCCAAAGTTTTGAGGACATCTGGTACAGTAACTCCTTGAGTAGTAAGCACTCCTGGACGCATAATATCTGGATCTTCTGAAGCATAATCTTGAAAATATTTTCTAGTATTAACGAGAACGGTTAACAAATCTCCTTGATTGAACTTAACCTTACTATTTGGTAGTTTTCCTGGAGTAGCAATCTGGCTGCCATTAATGTTAAATTTATATTTTTTGAACTCATCAACAACTGGATAGGATGCAGATGCTGCTAACAAATTCTGTCGAGATGAAAAAGCATTTTTAAACCTTGAGGTAAGTTGATTGGCAGCTTTATTTGAGGTCAGAGAAATCTGTGATTGAAGTAGAGCAGAATTTTCTTGTTGAGTAAATGACTGATTTTGTTGAGCTAGTTGTTTAGTTTTTGAGTGGGTATATAGATAACTACTTGCTAAACTCACAAGTAATAAGGCAGCACAACCTACTGTGAAGCGAAGTTTTTGGCTAAATAACATATTCATAACTTGAAAAATAAATTTCTAATGGTAAATAATTAACGTTATGTTTCTATTACCTCACGCACTAACTGCGCCAACTTTTCGGCACTATCAGGAACTGCGATCGCTTTTGCGTTTTCCCCCATTTTTGCTAACTCTTGCGGTGACTGCAACAAATTCAACACATTACTTTGTAATGCTTCAGTCGTCAACTCAGATTGCTTTAACGTTATCGCCGCACCAGATGAAGTAAATACGTCTGCATTGTAAGATTGATGGTCTTCTGCGGCAAAAGGGTAAGGAATCAAAATCGCTGGCGTCGCACACACTGCTAATTCTGTCAAGCTACCTGCGCCAGAACGGCTAATAGCAAGAGTTGCTCTTTTCAACAACGCCGCCATATTGTTGTAAAAAGGTAAGGCTATGTACTGTGGATGTTTGAGACTATCTGCTTCTGGATCGCGATCGCCAGTTAAATGTACTACATAAATACCAGCATCAAACCAAGCTTTTGCAGATTGGCGCACCAACTTATTCACTGCAACTGCACCCTGACTACCACCAAAAACAACAATTAAAGGAACTCCATCAGGAATAGCTAAATCCAGTGGTGTATTAATTGCCCCATCAAGAAATTGCTCTCTTACGGGAGTACCAACACAGACATTTTTGGCACGGGGTAAATACTTAGCAGCTACTTCAAATCCCAAGGCTACGGCACTACACCAAGGGCCAAAAAAGCGAGTTACTTTACCTGGTAAGGCATTAGATTCGTGGAAAACCACGGGTAAACCAAGGGAACGCGCCGCAATCACGGCAGGCCCGGCAATGTAACCCCCTGTGGTAAACACCCCTTGAAAATTTCCCTGTTTGAGAATTCGTCTGACTTCTAGAATCGAAACGGCGAGTTTACCCATAATGCGAATCGAGGAAAGTCCAAACCCTTGCTGAAACCCTTCAACTGCAATAGTATTCAAGGGATACTGTTTGGGGACAAGTTGAGTTTCTAGCCGATTGGGTACTCCCAGCCATTCTATTTGATAATCTGGAAGTTTTTGGGCCAGTGCGATCGCTGGAAACAAATGTCCACCAGTCCCACTGGCAGCTATTAATAATCGTATCGGTGCGTTTGCCATCAAACCTTTACCGTTTAGGGTCTAGCTTAACTAAGATAAAACAATTTGCTTACTTTCTCTAATCAAATCAGTAAACTCTTACCAATGACTAACATTATTACCGCCTTAGTGAGACGCCAACTCAGATTTCCAGCAAATATCTGGCTAGTTTCCTTCCTGCTGACTATTGGTTTAACAAGTGGTTGGCAACGTACTCAGGCGACGACACCACAGCAATTATCCCAAGCCACTACACCCCAAAATGCACCAGCCGATCTGAAAAATCTGTTGACACAAGTTGATACTGCTGCCAGCCAAGGCGATGTCAAAAGGGTGTTGCAATTCTACAGCCCCAATTTCACTCATGGGGATGGATTAAACCTCCAAACCCTGGAAAAGTCTTTGACTTCACTTTGGCAACGATATCCGAAATTGCAATACAGTACGAAACTGCTATCTTCAAAATCTGAAGCCAATGGGATTATTGCTGAAACAGAAACGAAGATAACTGGCTTACCCTCCAGTAACAGTAATAAGTTGGCTCTGAATGCGACGATTAAATCGCGTCAGCGCATTGAAGGCGGAAAAATAGTCCGCCAAGACATTTTGTCAGAACGTACCCTACTTACCTCTGGCAGCAACCCGCCCCAAATTGATATTAAATTACCACAGCAAGTCCAAGTCGGTCAGAAGTATAATTTTGATGCGATCGTCCAAGAACCACTTGGTGATGATTTTCTATTAGGAACGGCGCTAGAAGAATCTATCCAACCAGATAAATTTCTTAACCCTACACCCGTGGATTTGGAATTACTGACATCTGGCGGACTGTTTAAAGTCGGACAAGCACCATCTACCCCTGGTAGCCAATGGGTTTCTGCTGTCATCCTGCGAGGTAATGGAATGACGATGATAACTCAGCGCTTACAAGTGGTGAAGAAGTAGTTAAGAGCGGAGCCGGATTAGGAGTTAGTACGCTAGGCTACCCCTAGCGGACTAAAAATCTGGATAAAGCATTACTTTTAAAACATTTCCGTGAGATCATCTCTCTATCATTGACATACTCCCCGCCCTATAAGGGCAGGGATTCTAGCTTCAAACAGCAATTGCAGGCGTAGCCTGTCTGACATTACCTAAGCTAACAGTTGATGCCCCGACTGCTTGAATGTTTTTAGCGGCGTTTTTGTCTCTTCCATTAACCGATTGACACTCCTGGCAACGCCACTCTCTCACCGACAAGTCTAGTTTTTCTAGAACGTGTCCACAATGAGAACAAGTCTTACTGCTGGGATACCATTGGTCGATAAACACAACCAATTTGTTTTTCTTCTTAGCAACCCATTCTAATATTTGTAGAAACTCACCAAAGGCTAAGTCTGATATTTTTCTACCCCAAAGACGTTGCATCCCCTTGAGATTTAGGGTTTCAAAGCAGAGAATATCAAACTTGTCAGTTAATTCATGGGCTAATTTCCACGCGCCATCCCGTCTACGGTTAGAAATGTCCTCATACTTGCGTACTAGATTCTTTCTTGCTCGTTCACGATTGGATGACCCCTTTAGTTTTTTGGAATGGCGACGACTTGCGCTCTTGACTATTTTCAGCGATTGCTTGAGGAATTGGGGAGACTCAATTTCAGTTCCATCTGAGCAAGTGAGAAATGTACGCAAACCAAAGTCAAATCCCGCTATCTTACTAGTCGTGAATTTTGCTTCTGGATTGCTACCTTCATCAACAACCACAACCATAAACAACTCACCCAATGGTGTGCGCTTTATAGTTAAAGTTTTGACTGTTCCCTCAATCTCTCTAGACTTCCAAAACTGATAAACACGCAGGCCAATTTTAACTTGATTACCACCCAGAAACTTATAACCCGCTTGTTTTAAAGTGAATGATTTATATTTCCTCACCTTCTTAAATCCTGGCGGTCTTACTCCTTTTTTATTGTGCTTAAAGAATAATTGGTACGCTTTCTCAATGCGTTGACAAATATCTTGCACTGCTTGAGAACCTACATATTGCCAAAACGGGTTTTTCTTCCGCAACTTGGCAATATGTGACTGAAGTTTTGCACAACCCAAGTGCTTGCCCCACATCCGATAGTATCGTTTGTGTATGGCGATGCAACGGTTATAAATCACCCCACTCGCATTAATTATTCGCAAGAGGAGTCTATTCCGCTTGTGCTGATATAACTTAAACTTCAGTGTTTTCATGCTAGTATTCTACCATGAATCAACGGCAATATGACGGCATGAAAAAATTAACAATTAGATGCTCAGATGAAGAATATGAAATGCTCGTAGATTATTGCACAGAAGCAAGTCGTACTCAAAATGATGTACTCAGAGAGTTGATCCGGAAATTAAATAAAAGCCGTCCTAGAAGGACGGGGCTTTAGACCCAGTTTTTCGGTAACTTGCTAAATTGTTAAATTGTGTATTTAAATTAACACTGAGTTCTTGACTTTTGACTAACAATGACTTCACTAAAAAATCAAATCATTTTGATCACTGGTGCAAGCAGTGGTATTGGTACTGCTTGTGCAAGAATCTTCGCTGGTGCGGGTGCAAAACTTATCTTGGCGGCACGACGGTTAGAACGTTTGCAGCAACTAGCAGATACTCTTAGTAAAGATTTTAGTACTGAAATTCATTTATTACAGCTAGATGTGCGCGATCGCAATGCTGTTGAATCTGCCATTGCGACTCTACCCCCCGCCTGGTCTGACATCGACATTCTGATTAACAATGCTGGTCTAAGTCGTGGTTTAGACAAGTTGCACGAAGCCAACTTTCAAGACTGGGAAGACATGATTGATACTAACGTTAAGGGTTTACTTTACGTCTCCCGCAATGTCCTTCCGGGAATGGTAAGTCGCGATCGCGGTCATCTGGTAAATTTAGGTTCTATCGCTGGACATCAAACCTATCCCGGTGGCAATGTCTACTGTGCTACCAAAGCTGCTGTGAGAGCAATTTCTGAAGGTTTAAAACAAGACCTGTTGGGTACTCAAATCCGTGTAACTTCCGTTGATCCTGGGATGGTAGAAACGGAATTTAGCGAGGTGCGCTTTCACGGAAATACTGAACGCGCCAACAAAGTCTACCAGGGAGTTACACCCCTGACAGCAGATGATGTGGCTGATGTGATATTTTTCTGTGTGACGCGATCGCCTCATGTCAATATTAATGAAGTTGTGCTAATGCCTGTTGACCAAGCTAGCGCTACCCTGGTAAATCGGCGAACATAGTAAATATATTTAGCGATGAGAAAACCTTAAAGCTAGGGTATTTTTATAAAAGTAAGATGCTCCCCCTAGGGCTGTTGAAAATTTTATATGCTCATTTTCAAAAAAAACCGTGAGATTCTGGGGCTGAACTTATACCAATTTGAAAAAAGAATGTGACAGATACAAACCTGGAAACCCAGATTAAATTAGGCTTTCTTAATTTTGTTGGCGAGTCCACGTACCCCTCCCCTACTCTTAAGCAAGCTAGCAAGAGCGTCTGTCTGCGACACGCTGGGAAGCGTTCCTAGAGAGCGTCATTTTGAATTGGTATTACCCCTTTTAGTTAACCTACTCAAGGTCTTGCAGTTCATGTTTCAGCTTACGTCTAAGGAGTTTGTTATAGCGTTTCCTAATCACATGAGGTACGTCATGGCCCCCTCCTCGCTTGCGGGGAGGGGGTTGGGGGTGGGGTTCTTGTATCTCACTCAACTGAGAACCGCTATAACGCTTTACCTACTCAGCTAGAGTGAAATTGATATATAAAAGAGCAATTTTCAAATGACCATTTACTTTTATAAGGTTTGGCAGCCTTATGGCTGTTTTTCTAACTTTTCTCTCCACCGAATCCACATCGAGGGTGCTTACTGGCCAACGGTTGAGCATTATTATCAAGCACAAAAGTTTGTCGGCAGCACGGATGCAGCAATTATACCTCTCATCTATGCTGCCGCTACCCCAGAAGAAGCTGCCACTTTGGGAAGATGTAGCACTCGCCAACTCCGTCGAGACTGGGATTTGGTCAAAACTGAAATTATGCGAGAAGCTGTACTCAAAAAGTTTCTCACTCATGCTGATATTAGAGAAGTTCTCCTGATGACAGGTGATGAGATTTTGGTTGAAAACTCCCCAACCGATTCTTTTTGGGGCTGTGGTGCTAATAAAGCGGGTCAAAACCATCTAGGTAAAACTCTCATGAGTGTACGTGAAGAAATCCGTAATTTACGATCTTTAACGGTAATTTACGAATAACTTAATCAAAATAGTTACATTCAATAAAAAGTCAGTAATTCAACGGGGAATAGTCAAATTCCCCAGCCAAAAATATTTTAAAAAGTTACTAATAATTTAGTTATTGCTTTGAAGAAATTTTAATTAATTGAATTAATGGGCAAAAATGGTAAAAAAATATTTTAATTTCAAGAAATTATTCCAGCAGTAATTTAAGTAAAATTACTGGAATAGTTTAATGATTGAGAATATAAAATTAGATAGATGTCAGTGATTAAAATTTACTTAACTTTAAACTTGAGATGAAACTTAAAAAGTCTTTAATGATATAGCCGTTTGATATCTTTCTAAATCAACTTTAAAAGAGTCAAAGCGATCAAGCGAAATATCTGACGCTTTTCAAATATTATCTGATCTATTTCCCAAAATATTTGCAACAGATGTACGCCCCTAGCAACGCATTTGTAGCAATAATTTCTTGAAATGGAATAAAAATCAAGGCATTGTTAAGTTGAAAATTTTCATCAGAGACAATTATAAAAAAAATTATACTTCAGTCATGGTGTATATAGGCAATGACATTCACTGATAAACCAAACGAGTTGCAGCAACACTTTCACCAAGAAAGTTTAGTACACCGGATGACAAAACAGATCAGGCGATCGCTCGACCTTCAAGAGATATTAACGACTACTGTTAGCCAAGTGCGTTTATTTTTGGGTGCAGATCGGGTAAAAATGTATCGCTTTGATGCTGATGGTAGTGGTGAAGTCATTGCAGAATCTATTCATGAGCAACGTTTGCCATCCTTATTGGGGCAACGCTTCCCAACCGATGATATTCCAGAAGCCGCCAGAGAGATGTTTTTGTTAGTGGGGCAACGTTCGATTGTCGATGTGGCAAATGAGAAGATCGGCCTATCGCCTCTACAGTCAAAAGAAACTGGTAAACGTCTACAAACTAATATCCACTATCGGCAGGTAAACCAGTGCCATATTCAATACTTAAAGGCAATGGGCGTGCAGTCTTCGTTGGTAGTACCAATTTTAGATTGCGACCCCCAAGAACAATCGGCAAAGCCTAAATTGTGGGGATTGTTGGTATGTCACCATAGTGAACCGCAAAATATTTTGAAGCGGCAACTAAAAGTATTGCAGCAAGTTGCTGACCAAGTAGCGATCGCGATCGCTCAAAGTAATCTACTCACTGAAGCCCACGCCAAGCAAAAGCGAGAAGCTACTATTAATCGAGTCACCACACTATTGCATAAACTGCCAACAATCCAATTACAAGAAGCGCTAGAAGAAGTTATTACTGCCTTCTGTGGAGTCGGTGGCAGGCTTTACATTGCAGAGAGTCGAGAACTATACACCTGGGGCGACCAACCGACACTCCCCTACGAGTTAGGTAACAGTATTATCGAACAGCATCTCGTATGGGAAAACTGGATGGCTGAGTTTGAACAAGGTAATATTTGGGCAACCACCGACCTTTATAAAGAACCACGTTTGCGAGTTTTGGCTTTAGCATTCCGTTCTACTCAAATTCGCGGACTCATGGTGATTCCCGTGCATTACCGCGAAAAATTTATCGGTGTATTAAGTATTTTTCGCTCTGAATTTGAAACGGAAATCTTGTGGGCGGGACGATGTGAACAAAATCGGCGGCAACTGTTACCCCAGCTTTCCTTTGAGGTTTGGCGAGAGCAGAAAAAGGGGCAAGCACTTGAGTGGAAGTTGGAAGACATCTTATTGGCGCGAGCCTTATACGATCATTTCTCAATGGCAATTCAGCAGCAGCAAATGTATAAACAGGTACAATCCCTGAATACCAACCTAGAACGACGGGTGCAAGAGCAAACTGCTGAACTCGAAAAATCATTATTGTTTACCAAAATAATCAAGCAAGTCACAGAGCATATTCGCCGCACATTGGACTTACAGGCAACCCTGCAATCCATCGTTCGGGAAGTCCGTCCCCTGCTAAATTCAGACCGAGTGCTGATTTTCTACCTGAAGACTAAATCGGTGATTGTAGAAGAGATTAATGGCAATTGGCAGTCAGTTTTGGGCGTGAATTCACCACCGGAATGCTTTCCTGATGAGTATGCGCGTCTATACTCTCAAGGTCGGGTACGGGCAATTAACAACGTTTCAACGGCTTCTTTAAGTGATTGTCATCGAGAGTTTTTGCAGAGTCTACAAGTGCAAGCAAACTTAATAGTTCCGATTAATATTGGTATGGAACTATGGGGCTTATTAATTGTCCATGAGTGTGAGGCTCCCAGAAATTGGCAGGATTCAGAAATTGATTTATTGCAGCAGCTGGCAGATCAGGCTGCGATCGCCATTCAACAAGCGCAACTCTACGAACAAACCTCTAATGCCGAAACTGAAGCCAGAAATCAAGCTGCTCAGTTAGAGCATACCCTACATGAACTCCAAGAAACACAGGCAAGATTGATTCAGACCGAAAAAATGTCCGGCTTAGGACAGTTAGTGGCGGGTGTCGCCCACGAAATCAACAACCCCGTTAACTTTATTTACGGTAATCTGTGCCACGCCAGTGACTACACCGAACAACTGCTAGAAATTTTACGTCTCTACCAGCTACACTATCCCCATCCCGATAGTGAAATTAAAGCCGCGATCGAAGCGATCGATTTTGAATTTTTGGTAGAAGACCTCCCAAAAATCATGACCTCAATGGAAGTAGGAACCGAGCGCATCCGTTCAATAGTGCTGTCGTTACGCAATTTTTCTCGCTTGGATGAGGCTGAAAACAAGCGTGTTGACCTGCATGAAGGCATTGACAACACCTTATTAATTTTGCAACATCGGCTGAAAGGAAATGCTGAATCTCCACGCATTCAAATAATTAAAGATTATGGCAATATCCCACGGGTGGAATGCTATGCCGGTCAAATGAATCAGGTATTCATGAATATTTTCAGCAATGCCATAGATGCTCTAGAAGTAGAGAGTAGGGAATGGCGAGATCGGGGGGACAAGGAGAATAACTCATGCCCAATTCCAACTGTCCAGATTTCCACTAAAGTCTCAGCAGACAACTCTCGTCTGTTAATTCGTATTACTGACAACGGGCCCGGAATGAATGAAGACGTGAAAAAGCGAATTTTTGACCCGTTTTACACTACCAAGCCTGTGGGCAAGGGTACAGGGTTGGGACTAGCAATCAGCTATCAGATTATTGTCGAAAAACATGGGGGAACAATGGAGTGCATTTCAAAACCTGGCAAAGGTACAGAATTCTGGATTGAGATTCCCGTCAAGCCTCCAGCCAAAATAGTTAACTAAAGGTAGAGGAGTAGGGAGTGGGGGATAAGGACACAGGCGAAGAATAACTATTGGTTATTGACCAATGCTATTAGTTTCAAAACTTAAAAATTGCTCAGTCAATTTTTAAACTCATCCAAAAGGTAGATGATAATTTTCTTAATATATAGACTCAATAAAATATCTATAGTTTATCCAGAGTCTGCAATATATTGAATTTGATTACAAACCATTTAAAAGTAAAGTTTAATTGCAAAAAAAGTCTTTCCTATCTACAAGTGATAATTTAATAATTGAAGCTACTAAATAAGCTTCCCTGGCAGATATAACAGCTGCATTTGGAATGTAGTAAGAGGTAAAAGACGCTGTTTAACTTACATCTGTCTCGTGAAAACACAGCAACACCCAACACGAAAACTCCTATTTCCTCAAAGATGGAAGATTAGGGGGCACTGTAACTGATTTTCATTACTTGTTTACAGAAGCGATGAAAGATAGTACATCCCTGGGTAGGATAAACAAAAAGAGGAGATAGTTTAGTGAGTAGAGGTTTGGGTGTTGTTGTGTTTAAAGATAAGTCTGAAATAGATACTCCTCTGGATGTAAGATTATACGAAGTTGAATAGCGAAAAATAGTTGAAATAGCGCCTTATGTCAATAATTGCGCTCAGAGCGTGGTATCTACAGGATTATGAGCCGATTCCCGAACTGGAAAAACGTCCGCCAGACATTCGCTTAAGCAAAAAAAGCCTGCTGAAATCGGCATTGCGAGCAGACTTTTTGGAAGAAAGTGACGAAGTTAAGCAATCAACTTGGTTTGGGCGCTATCTGGAAGGGGAAAATATTGAATTTTATATTGAAGGTAGTGGTGGCTATTGTGTCTCTAACATTGACTTAATTAGTCATGAAATTTATTTCACCAAGCAGGCGGTGTTGGCTCAGTTAGAACCAACGATTTTTTTATCCTATCAAACTGAGTATGCCGCAGCGACAAATGTTCTCAGAGAAGAACTGCGAATAAGTTTGGACAATTTAAACTTGCGATCGCGTCTTCCCCTAACATTAGTAGAATCCTCTCGTCCCAGCGGTGCTACTCTCCGAATTAACCGCACAATCATGCGGAAAATCCGTAAGAGTTTGTTATTTATAGCTGACACCACAGCCATTGCTAGTATTGATGGTAAAGAAACCCCCCAATTAATTCCCAGTCCGAATGTCTGTATTGAGATTGGCTATGCCATCCAAAGTAAGCGTTCAGAACAGATTTTACTCGCGCAAATGCAACGCCCAGACTTTGAAGGTCAATTTCCCTTCGACTTACCGACACAGCAAATTTTGCAGTTCCAAGACACTACAGAACTGAATAAAATCCTCACAGAGACGATTAAAAACCAGCTAGCACGATTCAAATTGTTTTTTTGACCTAAATTTATGCTTAATGCTGAAAATAGAATATTTGAGCATTAGATGAGCATTTTAGAGAAAGCAAAGGCTGAAAGTATTGTTATTGCTTTAATTAGAATAACTGAACAGGCTTATTTTGGAGCTTGGAACTAATTGAGCTTACCCGATCGACCACAGAAATCATGTATTTGTAATCTGGTACTTGTCCATTGGGTACATACCCCACTTCTTGAGCTAAATCTGAAGGCGAATCACTCATCACTTTGCGGATAAACTCTTGACGGTTACGTTCTACATTCGGCCCAATCAAGACCACACCTAATGGTACATAGTGAGGGTCTTTAAATAGTATGCGGAATTCAGTTGGGGCCAACTGTGAACTGTAGAGACTTAATTCCGCCTCCGAGACAGCACAGGCGATCGCTTTTCCTTGAGCGACCAATTCCAGCGCGGCTTTGGGTGTGGGTGCAAATAGTATCTCAGCTAGTGTTGTACCATAAAGATTGTAAAGAGGGAAATAATATCCTGTTGCAGAACCTAACTGTCCTAAAGCCACTGTTTGACCTTGTAGCTGTTTCAAGTCGGTTATCGCATTGTCTTTGCGAACAACAAAGATGGAACGCAAATTACTAATACCTATTAAAGGAAATAGGGGAACATATTGGTGGCGTGCGATCGCAATAGCCGCTAAACCCGGTGGAGCAAATACCAATGACCAAGCACGAGCCTCAAGGCGCTCAACCGCTCTATTTTCATTAAAAACAGGCTCTAGCTGAATATATGCATTTGTCTTTTCACCCAAGTAAGTATTGAATTTAGCATATTGATTAATTATCTGTTCGCCTCCACCATAGTTGATCACACCAACAGTTAAAGTGCCCTCAAAGTCATTTGGTGGTTTGCAGGCAACAAATGTAAAACCTAGCAGATGAAACAGAAATAACCGACGGGGAAATCGCAAAAACATCATTAATTATGGTTAAGGAAATAATTTGGCTTGAAAGACTAATTTAGATAAATTTGACTACTGCCTAAACAGGTTATATTGCAGTTAAAAATTAATATTTATTTAAATATCGTTGAGAGGCTTTCTAACAGGTATAAATAAATATTAGACAAACTCAGATACCACCTTCGTTGCTTAAGTTATGTTGAATAACATTACGTTAAAAAATGTAAAAATAGGTGCTAAATTTAACTTACTTTTAATATTAGTTTTCATAGTCAGTATTGTGGGGAGTGGCGTTGCCTTATCCAGTGTACTGCAAGGGAGAGCGCAAAATGAAGTGGCTTCTCAAGCACAAATTTTGATCGAAATGGTGAACGCAGTTAGAAACTATACACAAAATCGTATAGATCCTCTATTAGAACCTAGACTAGATACTAACCCAACTTTCATGCCTGAAGTAGTACCAACTTTTTCTTCTAAAGAGGTTTTTGAAAATTTTCGGAAAAAGCCTGAATTTAAAAACTTTTTTCATAAAGATGCAACACTTAATCCAACTAATTTAGCAGATAAAGCTGATAATTTTGAAACTCAACTTGTCGAGCGTTTTCGCAATGAACCCAAGACTCTAGAAATTACAGGCTTTCGTAAATTGTCAGAAGGCGAAGTCTTTTACATTGCGCGACCACTAAAGATTACACAAGAGAAATGTTTGCGATGTCATTCTACACCAGATCAGGCTCCTAAGACTCAGTTAGTAAATTATGGCTCGGAAAATGGTTTTGGCTGGCAACTCAATCAGATTGTTTCTGCCCAAATAATCTCTGTTCCTTCTCAAGAAATTTTTGCCAATGCCAAACGGACTTGGATATTGATAATGGGACTTTTAATTACGATCTTTGCCATCGTAGTTTTTTTAATTAACTTCTTAATCACAAAATATGTGATTCAGCGCATCAGAAAAATTGAAAAAATCGCCCAAAAAGTTAGTATTGGTGATATGAGTGCTGATTTTGAAGAAAACTCTAATGATGAAATTGGCGGGTTAGCAGAAGCATTTAATCGGATGAAAGCTAGCTTAAAAATAGCTCTGGAGATGTTGAATAGCCAAAGCTGATCCCATTTGAGATTTTAGATGATCAAAGAGTCATAATTTAAAAAATCAAGAGAGTAGACGTTGCTCAAATTGCAAAGCTTTTTGAGGTTCGGGAATTTGTGATGCTAAAACTTTCACAAATTCTGCACGAGAAATTTGCCCAGAAGATTTAACAGCCTTTTGGACTAAAAACTTAGCTATTGGGCCAATAAAATCAGCCAATTCCCGCTCACACTGATTCACAAAGCTGTCACTAATTACTTGAGGCTCTTGACTTGGTAAAATCTTTGACTTAGTTTCAGACTTAGTAGTAAATTCCTGTAGTAGAGTAGGTTTTTCTAGGAGGAATATTGTTTTCTTCTTAAAATCAATTTGTTGATTTCCTCGAAGATGAAGGGCTAATTGATTAATTAATTCTTCAAAATTGGGCGATGATGCCGCAACTTGTCGTAGTAATCTTGAGGCTACGGGGCCAACAAATTCTAAAAGAATCGTTTCTAAGCGGTTGTAATTTTCCGCAGACAGGATAGAAGCAGGATATCCAATTGAGTTTTGTTGAGAAAGTGAAGTTTGAGGCGGTTGTGTAACAGATGATGGTGGAAGTGATGGCGGTGCTACTTTCGTATCGAGATGCTGAAGCACCAGTAGAACTTCAGCCGCAGATTGATAGCGCTGTTTGAAGTGGTGTAGCACCATCTTAGATAGCACAGATGCCAACTCAGAACTGACATTAGCTTGATGCTGCCAAGAAATTTCTCCTGTATCTCTGTCCTCCTCAAAGTTTATCGGATGTAACCCTGTCAGCGATTGAATACCAATAATACCCAAAGAATAGATATCGCTGTTGGGGCGGGGCTTACCTTGCCCCTGTTCTGTAGACATATATCCTGGGGTGCCAATGATAATAGTAGCCCCCGTGTGCCCTGAAATTGTAAGCAGTTGAGTTTGGACTTGTTTGACAGCACCAAAGTCAATCAGCACTAACTTACCGTCTTGTTGCCGCCTGATTATATTGTCCGGCTTGATATCTCGATGGATAACATCGTGGCTGTGAATAAATTGCAGAATACTCAACACCTGTTGGAGCAGTTGAATTACTTTCTCTTCTGTCCAACGTTGATTGGGGAAAAGTTCCGCTTTCAGAGTATGCCCTTCAATGAACTCTTGCACCAAGAAGAACTCTTGGTTGTCTTCAAAATAGGCTAAAAGCCGAGGAATCTGGTCATGGTTGCCCAGTTGTTCTAGTGTTTCTGCCTCACTGGTAAATAGCCGTCTAGCAGTTTCGAGAAATTCAGGGCTACGAGTGACAGGCTTAAGGTGTTTGACAACGCATTTCGGGAAACCTGGTCGATGGGTGTCTTGGGCAATGTAGGTTTGACTGAATCCACCTCCACCTAAAACTTGGAGGACTTGATAACGTCCGTCTAATAATTGTCCTAACATTGTGTCACAAGCCTTAAGTCCTCAAATTAATCTTGGCACAACTACTAGCTTTGGCGAGGTTTGTTAAGACAGAAACTAGGTAGGTAATGCTGAAATTCCCAGGTTTTTTGAGGATTGTACAAGAGCTAATGTAAACTTACACTTTTTAAGGAACTGGTTAAAGTATTAGCCGTCTAGAGTCAAGAGTCATTGGGTATTGGGCATTGCTTATTTCTTTTGTCTCCCCTGCCCTTCTGCTCTCTTGCTCCCAACCTCCCGTATGCTTACCCTTTTCATTCGGGGGTTAGGTGGTTAACAATGGGTTGAATGTTTTTTTAAATGATTCAACTTTATGGCTAGAACTGCAAATGAATATGCCGTATACCTCCTACTGGAAAGCGGCCACCGGGAAGAAGTACGTTTTCCTACGATTCAAGAGTTTCAGAAGTGGTATAGCGGCGAACTTGTGCCAAAATCTGCTTCTAATGACTTTATTAGCGTGCCGATCAAAAATATTCAAGGGGAATATATGGTAATACGCCCTTCTCGGATCGTGGCAATCCGGGTAGAACCCATTTTTAGTTCCAGTGTTGAAAGATTCAACTAAATGATCAGAAAAACCCTTGCTTTACTTTCCTTGAGTCTAGGAATTGCCCTTGTAAACCCTCTCTGGTCGGCTGTTGCTCAGGTTCCTAACTTACTGCCGTTGCCAATACGGACTACTCCTGATCTTCCACCTCTGCCAGTACCAATCACTCCTGAGTTAACGCCACCGTTAAAACCAATCGCTATCGGAACCGATTGTACGCTCCGGCCGACTTGTTTGGGTTGGGATGACCAAATTTGGGGTCAAATAGGTAAAACAGGCGTTGGCGCTTCGCCCACCGGAGGCGATCGCAATGCGTTGTTAGCTTCCATTGACAACAGTCTGTTTTACCTAACAAAGAAAGAGGCGATCGCAGCATATCAAAATTATCCAGTTCGGGAAATTACCCTTGATCGCGTCCAGAGGAGTTTGCTACGTTTCCGCCAACTGGTTGTCAGTTCTAAGTCAGCAGCGCAACTACAAGCCGCTGTCCGCAGTGAGTTTGTCTTCTACCAATCTGTGGGCAACGATGGCAAGGGTACTGTTAAGTTCACTGCTTACTATGAACCTGTTTACACCGCTAGCCGTGTCAGGACTGCCATCTATAAGTATCCTCTTTATCGGCTACCACCTGATTTCAGCCAATGGCCTAAACCCCACCCAAAACGAATTGATTTGGAAGGGAAGGATGGTTTACAAGGGAATAAGAGCAAGTTACGTGGTTTAGAACTACTTTGGTTTCGCGATCGCCTTGACGCATACATGGTACATATCCAAGGTTCTGCCCAAATTAAATTAACCAATGGCAAAACAACGTCAGTTGGCTATGCAGGTGGAACTGATTACCCCTGGACTAGTATCGGCAAAGAACTAGCCAAAGATGGCAAACTTCCACTGAATGGATTGACGCTACCACGGATGATTGCTTACTTCCGGCGACAGCCGCGCGAGTTGAACAATTATCTGCCACGCTGGGAACGATTTATTTTCTTCCAAGAAACTGGTGGTACCGCAGCTAGAGGCAGTATTCATGTGCCAGTAACAGCAGAACGTTCCATTGCTACAGATAAGTCTCTCATGCCTCCGGGAGCGCTAGCGCTGATTTACAACTCATTTCCCTATCCTGCCAGTGGTGGCAAACTAGAGAGGCGTACTGTCAGCCGCTTTGTGCTTGACCAAGATACAGGAAGCGCCATCAAAGGCCCGGGCCGGGTGGATTATTTCATGGGGTCTGGTAAACTAGCAGGCGATCGCGCTGGCATCACAGGCGGTAATGGTTCACTATACTATTTGCTGCTCAAAGAATAGATATTGGGCATGGGGCATTGGGAATTGGTTATTTTCCTTGTCTCCCTCATCTCACCCAGTCCCCAGTCCCCATTACCCCTTATCCCCAGAGGGGGCCCCACCTTCCCCAATCCCCAGTCCCCAGCTAATATGGCGGATAAGCAAAATCATCTTCATCAGCATAAACGTAAGAATTGGAAACTCCTGCCATTGCCAATTTAGGCGTTTCTGATTTTACAGGTTCCTTACCAAAATCTTTGTATTCTTCAAAAGTCTTACAAATCATTGCAGACTCAAGAGCATCGGAAGCAATTAAATATTGCGTTAAAGTCCCTACCGTAGGATGTTTGTAGTCCACTGTTGAAGCTACTAAAACCGTATTTGGTTCAATACCTCTTTCTTCACATTCAATGATGGGGCAAAAAATCCCGTGAGCGTGGAACAAAGGGCCTTTTGGTGTCAAAGGTTGCTTGCGGTAGACAGCATAAGCTTTTTCTAGTTCAGCAACGAATCCACTAACTACTCTGCCTTGTTGATATTCGCAGTATGTTTTGCTGAAACTCGCTCCAGCTGCACCATTTAGAGTTAGTTGTAGTGGTGATTCATGTAAAAACTTTTTATTCTCACCCACTATAAAAATTAGATAGCGAGTAAAGGTTTTAAATTTAAGTTTGTCGGCTAAAAAAGCATCATAATTATCTTTGAGTGTACCCAGTTTTAGACCACTTTCCCGGTCTTTAACAGACAATGGCCCCCGACGCACTAGAACCAAGCGTGGAGTGGCGGTAATAAAGACTGTTTCGACTCCAGAGCTAAATTCATGCTCCACTTGCTGCCAATTATCATCTGGCACAAAGCCGACAGCATTGGCATTATCCAGCTTAATCGCCAAACCGTGAGATTGTATGCCATCTGTGCCATACCGAGGATTAATCATCTGACACCAGGGAAGGACTTGAGAAGGCGGTGCATTGAATTTCTCGTCTTCAAAGTCGAAATTAGCAGATGCTTTCATCGTTTTAGGCTATCAAAGTGTTTTATTGAACAAGGTTATCGGCAGGGCGCACAGGAAAGGAGAGCCAGTTATGTGCTGTAGTTCCCAAAGTTTAGGAACTTAAACTGGCGTAGTAGTTTTTCCAGAGTAAGACAGAATCAATCTATGTTGCAATCCCTGTTTTGTTTTTTTACAACAGATTCTTACTTTGGCATCTCCCTATCCCCCGCCAATTTTCTGCTATTTTCGGGCGCTAATCTGATCAAATCACTCGATCGGGACTTATGCAAAATACTGCTTAGATGCTACTTTTTTTCCTTCCGTGGTTAAATTAAGATCAGCAAATTACCCTGAACTTAAAGCAGCGAGAGTCTTCAAATCAGGCACTTCTAAATCAGGTTGACTGACGGCTGGTAAGTTAGCACCAACCCCTTGCTCGGCTCGAAGATTTACCCAGACTGTTGATAATCCCAGAGATTTGGCTGTAACTATATCATGATATACACTAGCAGCAACGTGTAATATCTGCTCTAGCGGCAAATCAATTCTCTCAATAGCCAGTCTGAAGTTGTTTAAGGAGGGTTTGTAGCTTTTTGCCTTTTTACCGTTACCACCTACTTAGAGAGCAGTGCTAACCAAAGTTGTATGGGCGTTATCCAAAAAAATTGATATTGCTAAGTTTAGCCTGTGGGATAATGTTATTCCACAAAGGAAATTATTCCTAAGTATAGTTTGTATGAATGTTAAATTTCAGGATACACAAGCGAATACCACTAAACAATTAAACTCAAGTAAACAGTCATCTCATAGCAAGCCATCCAAAACTTTTTCGGTAGCGGAGGCAGTGGTAAAAATCCTGGAAGATATGGGAGTGCAGTATGCCTTTGGTGTATCAGGAGGTGCGATCGCCCCAGTCTGGGCTGCGTTACATCAAAGTTCTATTCAGGTGTTGCACTTTCGGCATGAAGCTGGAGCCGCTTTTGCAGCGATTGAGGCGTACTTTGCTAGCGATCGCCCGGTTGTGGTATTCACTACAAGTGGTTCAGGAATCACCAACGCTTTGACAGGATTGTTAGCTGCCCGTTGGGAGGGTGCTAAGGTGATTCTGGTGGCAGCTTCAACCTCAGCACCACAGCGGGGACGTTGGGCTTTCCAGGAAACCAGCGCATACACTATGCCCAGCATAAATATTTTTAATTCGGGGCAAATATTCGATTACGCGACTAATCTCGAATCTAGTGATGAACTCACAGAGATTTCTCGAAGGCTTGCCCTCGGACTGGCACAACCAGGAGGATTTGTCGCCTATCTAAGTATCCCTACAAATATCCAGATTAGTTCACTAACAACTTCGTTCCCACGAGTAACTCTGTCTCATACTGTGGCAACAGCAAGTGAGGAAACAATTGCAGAATGTGTCCGGTTATTGTCTGAAGGGCCCTTTGCCATCTGGGTTGGCTTCGGTGCGCGCGATGCTGCTGAAGATATTCGCCAACTTGCTGAGAGAACAGGCGCAGCAGTAATGTGTTCGCCACGTGGTAAAGGGATTTTTCCCGAAGATCATCCACAATTTGTAGGAGTCACGGGCTTTGCTGGACACAAGTCTGTTTTGACATATATGCAGAAGTACTATCCTTTGCATACTTTGGTTCTGGGAACGCGCCTTGGTGAGTTTACATCGTTCTGGAACCCTACCATGATCCCCCAGCGAGGATTTTTGCATATTGACATCGACCCAAATGTGCCAGGAGCGGCGTATCCAGATGCCAAAACGTTTGCTATCCAGTCTGATATAAAAGTGTTTATGAAGGAGTTGTTGAAGCACTTTTCTGTAAGTAATAGTCGCCCAACAGCGGTAAGGCTGCCTCGACCTGAACTTGATTTAATCAAGCCATGTACCAGTGGTTTAGTGCGACCCAAAGTACTTATGGATCTGATTCAAGACGTGATTGTTGAAGGAAGCGATGCAGTAGTAATGGCTGAATCGGGTAACTCGTTTGCCTGGGGAATTCACCATCTACGATTTACTAAACCAGGCCGTTTTCGGGTTAGCACTGGCTTCGGGTCTATGGGGCATTTCGTTACGGGCGTTGTCGGTGCGGCACTGACAAAAAATAGTAAGGCTATTGCTATTGTCGGGGATGGTGCCATGCTTATGAATAACGAGATCAGTACAGCTGTGCAACACCAGATCCCTGCTGTCTGGATTGTACTCAACGACTCACGCTACAACATGTGCGAGCAAGGTATGGTTTTACTTGGGTTTAAGGGTATACATACACAAATCCCACAGACCGATTTTGTTAAGATTGCCCAGAGCATGGGAGCTGATGGCATCCGCGTTGAAAGTGAGTCTGACATTCAGACAGCACTAGAGAAAGCACTTAGCTCAAATGATCCGTTCGTTGTTGATGTAATCATTGACTCTACCCAAACTGCGCCAATTGGGAATCGTATTCATAACTTGATTTCGCAAGTAACTACAAACTATTAAGAGGAGATTGGACATGGTGCATCCCCCAGTAGGTATCTGTTCGCTTGCATTGAGCTTTCCCAGCATTAGATGTACAAAAGATTACTACAGAGAAAATTACCCAGATTTGCTCGCAACTGTCGAGAACAAAAGCTTGGCAAAGCTGTTTTCGCTTTCTAACTCCACCCCCAGCAATGAGTATGAGTTAGAGATGATGCCATATCTAAAAGACCCCTTTCGTGGCACAGTTGAGCGGCGGATACTTGCTCCCAATGAGTCGTCGCTAACCCTGGAGTATCAGGTAGCAAAAGATGCGATTGAAGCAGCAAAGCTTTCTGCCAACGACGTAGATTTGCTGCTTGTCGCCTCGTTTTTACCTGAACAAATCGGATTTGGCAATGCCGCCTTCCTTGCTCGTCAACTGGGACTTGAGTGTGGCGCATGGAATCTTGATGCATCATGTGCTAGTACTCTGATTGCCCTTCAAACTGCTTGTGCTTTAGTACAAGCAGGAATACATCGTAATGTGCTAGTGGCGATCTCTTGTACGTACTCTCGCTTCTTCGATAAAAACGATACTCTTTCATGGTTTTTTAGCGATGGTGCTGGAGCTTTCTTGGTTAGTTCACTAAAACCGAACCAAGGTATTCTTGGTACAAAGACAGTTAATACCAGTATTTTGTGCGATCAATTCTCTTTTAAACTTACTGAAGACGAACAAGGCAATCAACGGCTTCAGATGCAGGTACCCAAGGGCACAAACAAAGTTATTAGCGAAACGGCTGCGGATCTACTGCTTACTTGTTGTAAAGGGGCTATTGCTGCTGCTGGCGTAACCTTAGAGCAAATTGACTTTTTTATTTTTAATACTCCGACTGCTTGGTTTGCAAGCTTCTGTACGCGTGTATTGGGCATTGATCCAGAGCGCACAATCAATGTCTACCCTCTTTATGCAAACATTGGGCCAGCACTAACCCTAGCCAATTTATACCACGCTGCTCAACTGGGCAAAATTCGCGAAAATGACTTGGTTTTACTCTATGGCTTTGGTGCAGCCAGTTCTGCTTCTGCAAGCGTGATCCGCTGGGGGAGTGTGGCACTAGGCCCTGTTCCGGTCAATGAACCTGAATCAACAGTAAAAAGTTCCGAAACTAGAAGTATCATTCCTTGCTAAGATGTCCAGCAGGATTTAAACCGTAGTCAGAAGTTAAATGAAAAAAACAATTCTGACGACAGGATTTTTCTTGTTGTCTTTTATGTTTCCGCTTAAAATTCTAGCGGCACAGAATTATGAGGATATTTATGTTTTTGGTGACAGCTTTTCTGATACGGGAAATGCATTCAATGCCACAAATAGAACCTTTCCCCCAAGTCCGACATACTTTGATGGACGTTTTTCCAATGGTTCAGTTTGGGTAGAATATCTAGCACAAGACTTAGGATTATCCTTCAATCCTCGCACCAACTTTGCCTTTGGAGGGGCTACCACCGGAGTCGATAACATTAGCGTTCCTGGGTTCCCCGGATTAAAACAGCAAATCGCTAGCTTTACAGCAGAAAATCCATCTGCTAATCCCAACGCCCTCTATATCGTATGGGCTGGTGCTAATGATTACTTCAGTTACTTTGGGGGAGGTGTTCCCAACCCTAATCAGGCAGTTGCAAATATATCCGCAGCAGTTACATCGCTTGCTGCCATAGGCGCTCAAGATATTATGGTAGTTAATCTGCCAGATTTAGGAAAGTTTCCAGTTGCAAACTTCAACAGTCAAATACCCAGCTTGTTCAGTTCGTTGACCGATGCACATAACTCTAGCTTGGACGCGACTATCAACTTTTTGAGCCACCAAGTAAATCCTGATATCAATATCATTCCCTTCAATGTTAATGACTTATTTAGGAGGATAATCGCCGAGCCAGGGGAATTCGGTCTAACGAATGCTACTAACTATTGCATACAAGACTTAAGCGTAATACCCTTAAGTTTACCTACACAACCAATCCCCTGTAATCCTGATCAGTTTTTATTTTGGGATCCAGTCCATCCTACAACTGCTGCTCATCGGCTAATCGCAGAATCAGCACTTTCAGCACTGAATGCAGCTTCTGTCCCTGAACCTTCTGCTGTCTTAGGAATTTTGGCTTTTGGTGCTTTAGGAGCAGTTTTGGTATCGCAACGCGAATAGCTATCAGCAAGCATAGAATAAAACAGCCTCAACGCTAGAATGAAAGCTTGATTCAAGCTCTGTAACCCAAGCAGTAGGCTCACAGTTAAGTCTGTGCTTTTTAGTTAGCCTATATGTTTGTAAAAATAGTCGTGGAATGATGATAGCTAGTTGCTTGCATCAGAATTCAAGCTTCTTCCAGCTTAGTAAGTGTACTACTAGTCCTCTTTATATCAATTGCACCTAAAGCTTTCATAGTAGTAATAGTCCCTTCAGTTATACCTGTAACATCAATGATGTTCATACCTTCATAAGGTCTAGAGCTTCTGAGAGTTTTTAGGCACTCACCAGTCTTTACATTCCATAGCTTAATCGTCTCATCTTCGCTACTACTAACCAGGGTATGACCGTCGGGACTAAAGGCGACCGACCAGACTAACTTGCCATGTCCTGACAAAGTTTTTATACAGCTATTTGTGCGGACATCCCACAGCTTGATCGTTTGGTCTCCACTGGCACTCGCCAGCATCCCACCATCCGGACTAAAGGCGATACAGTACACGGAATTGCTATGTCCTTGCAAAGTTTCAATACACTGACCAGTGCTAACATGCCACAACTTCACTGTTTGGTCACTGCTACCACTCGCCAGCGTCCCGCTATCTGGACTGAAGGCAACTGACCACATCCAATCAGTATGACCCTCCAAAAGCTGCAAGCAACTACCGCTGCGGATATCCCATAGCCTTACTGTTTGGTCATGACAGCCACTAGCCAGCATATTACCGTCTCGGCTGAAGGCAACAACCCATACCCAATGGGTATGCTCCTGCAAGGTCTTGAGACACTGACCAGTACGGACATCCCATAGCCTTACTGTTTGGTCATGACAGCTACTAGCTAGCATATTACCGTCTGGGCTGAAGGCAACTGATGTGATCCGATTACTATGTCCGCGCAAAGTTTTCAGGCATTTACCAGTACTAGCATCCCACAGCTTCACTGAGGAGTCCTCACTGCTACTTGCAATTATAGTACCCTGAGTATTAAAGGTGACTGATGTGACCCGATTACTATGTCCACGCAAAGTTTTCAGGCACTGACCAGTACTCGCATCCCACAACCTCACCGTTTGGTCACCACTACCGCTTGCAAGCATAGTACCTTGAGGGTTGAAGTTAACCGACCAGATGCCATTAACGTAACCCTGCAAAGTTTTAAGGCACTGACCTGTGCTGACATCCCACAGCTTCACCGTTTGGTCTTCACTGCCACTTACTAGTGTATAATTATCTGGACTAAAGGCGACTGACGACACCCTACTACCATGTCCCTCTAGAGTGTTAAAACACTGACCAGTGCTAACATCCCACAACTTTATCGTTTGGTCGTCGCTGCCACTGACTAGTGTATAGCCATCAGAACTAAAAGCAACAGAATTTACGCAGTCACTATGACCCTGTAGAGTCTGAAAGCATTGACTGGTAGTAATATTCCATAACCACACTGTTTGATAATGACAGGCACTAGCCAAAGTTTGACCATCTGGGCTGAATGCAACTGACCTAATTCCACCGTTACGACCCTGTAGAGTCTGAAGGCATTGACCATTCCTAATATCCCATAGCTTCACAGAGGAGTCATCACTACTACTAGCAAGGATATTACCTTGAGGGCTGAAGGCAACTGATGTGACCCGATTACTATGTCCTTCCAAAGTTTTAAGACATTTCCCTGAGCTAGTATCCCACAGTTTCACGGAGGAGTCTTCACTGCCACTGGCAAGCATGGTACCTTGACAACTGAAGGCGACTGACCAGATCCCACCTTTATGCCCCTGTAAGGTGGCGAGGCATTGCCCGGTGCTAGCATCCCATAGTTTCACTGTTTGGTCATCGCTGCCACTGGCAAGAAAATGACCATTGGGGCTAAAGGTAATTGGCCAAATAAAACCCGTGTGTCCCTTGTAGGTAAGCAGTTGTTTTCCATCCGCAACTTGGTACAGGCGAACTTCACTATTAGTATCCCCCGTAGCCAAGAATTTTCCATCAGGGCTGAATGCCACTGAGTGAATGCCTCCCAAGGTTTCAGCAAAAGTACACTTAGCTAGATTGGCATGAGCGAAATTTACATTGTACAAATTTACATTCCGCAGGTCTGCTTGCCAAACAGTCAGATAAGAAAAATCATAGCTATTTAGATTCGTCTCCAGGTGACAAAGCAGATTGAGAATATTGCCCGCCGTATACCCTGGTTCTAGCGGAGATTCTTCTCGCAGTCTTGCAAGAATTTGAGTTAACTGATTTTCAATGTTTTTTTTGCTTCTTAAGCCATGAAGCAATCCATCTAAAACTGGTTTAATGATCAGGCGAACCTGAATATCTTTAACATAGTCTTTACCAGTCGCCTTCATCAAAGCATGACACCTAAACAAATCAATATTCTGAGTGACAATTTCTTCACAGACCTGTTCTATCAATCTACTAGTCATATACTCCATGACCACAGGCTGAAGTGTGAATAGTGCTTCACTTTTTTCAATCAGCGTAGGTGTTGGCATTAGCGTTCGCGCAGTGTCTCCAAGAGTTGCGGTAGCGAGTCCTCTCCCAAGGGGAGACGCCAAGGGCGAACGAACATCAGTCTCTCGTAGAGAAGCCTTCTCGATTAGCGATCGCCTTCCTAAAGATTCCAGAGCCTCTAGTAATTTTGCTTGTGGTACTTGTGATGTAATATCTTTTCGCAATTCTGGAAGCGCCATTGGCTCACGATTAATCGCTAGCCAATACATTATTTCCTTTTCTAAATCTGACAAGCGCTCAAATTGCTGCTCTAAGATATCGCGGATGTCTCCAAAGACAGCCGTGTCTTGTTGCAAAAAGTCAGTCATATTACCATCAAAAACATCTTTAATAGTCGTAGCAACTATCTTTAAGGCTAATGGATTGCCTGCATAACGTTCAATTATTACTTTCCATTCATCCTCTGCCGCCGATAGCCCCTTGACTTTGAGGATTTCTTGCCCTTCTCCCACTTGCAAGCCACTCAGTGGTAATGAGCGAACAGGTAGCGCTTGTCCTTCCAATAATGCTACTTCTCTAGGTTTTTCACGACTAGTGATCACTAAGCAGCTTTGATGAGTTGCCTCTCCTGCTCGTCTTAAAAGCTCACCATATTCCTGATATCCTTCTCGATAAAGTCCGGCGCGGCTGCCACTGCGGAGAATTGATTCTGCATTATCAAGGATTACTAAACAGCGATAATTTTGTAAATAATAGAGTAGTCGTGATACCCGATCGCTAAAACTTTCTGGTAAGTTACCTTCTGTTTCCTGTTCGTCAGATAGAAATTGGATTAGATTACCTAGAATAATTTTAACAGGCGGGGCTTCTCGTAGCGATCGCCAGATCACATACTCAAAGTTGTCCTGAATTTTTTGAGCAAACTTTACAGACAGTGCTGTTTTACCAATGCCTCCTATTCCCAATAATGCGACCAATTGGCAGCGCTCATTGAGAATCCATTGCTCTAGTGTAATAAGTTCTTTTATACGCCCATAAAAAACTGAGTTAAAGATAGCCTCTCCCCAATCTAGACGAGTATTTGAGCTTGAATAGTCACTTTTATCTATTTTTAAGTTAAAAACTGAAAAAAGCTTCTCAATAGTCTGTTTGTCAACTCCTCCTTCCCGATTCAATACTTTCGAGATGGTAGCGGAATATAACCCAGAGCGTACACTCATTTCTTCAAGAGTGTACCTGTTTCCAAAATTTTCCTTTGCTTCTGACTGATGCTTTGCTTCCTTAATTTTTTGTAAACCCTTGGTAGTAAGTGCAACGCCACGCTTACGTCTCCAATTCTGTAAAGTCATGTATTAACTCACTGTTCGTGTAATCACTTTTGACTAAAAGGAATTATCTACTAGGTTGCTATAGATATGAGGTAATAGCCATAACAAACGAATAATCTCATGTTGTAGAGGATTTAAAACAGGTATATTACCAAAATATTCACTGATAAAAACCACCTTTGGCAATCCACTCATCTCGCTAATTCAACACCGCTTGCTCAACAGACAATCTAGACTGTGGGGCATTGCTGACATCATCTCTTCAGCCGAAAGCTTCTTGCACTTGGTAATGGCAGATTTATTACGTGTGGTACTAGTTATTTAATACCTTGAGTTTTCAGTAATATTTTTGGGGCGTAAAGCTTAAGTTCAATCTCAAAATCTCGATTTTCACTGGTAAAGATCGCTCGGAATTGGCAATCTTGATAAGGAAAGTTTGTATATATCTAGCTTATCAATCAATGAATAAAACTGCTGCACTTAAATTTACCCGTTTGACAACGCCCACTAAAAAAAGGGCGCTTAAGCGCATTACCTTAAACTTGACATCAGATGAAGCCCAAAACCTGGAAAAGTATTGTGAACAGACAGGCAGACTAGCAATAGATGTAATTCGGGAACTCATTCAAGCCTTGCCTTGACCGGACTTTTCAGCCTTGGCGTGAAAAGTCCCAGTCCAGAGGAGTCATAGCTGAAGTAGAAGGTGTTGCAAATTTAGGCAAAAGTTTTCAACTTGACTCTGACGCGACTAATTCAAGAGGAATAATCAAAGATTAGCACCTTCACCACTGGATATTTGCTATTTCAATGTCGTTGTTTGTTGGGAAAATTTTAAAAAATAAAGGTTAAAGATTATTCTCTGACGAAAGTGACAACAGAATAAAGATAGTCTCCGAACGAGAGAAACAGTTTGTTACTTTTCATTGTGCAACTTAATAATACTTATCATATCATTTTGTTTTTGGCGTGCTGCGCTCGTTTCCGGCGAGCGTAGCACACCTTCACTGAATTTTTACGCCCTTCTCAATCCTCACAAAAAATTACCACTCGTAAATTTAATACCTCCAATTCAACCAAGTTCTAATGCTTATATCTTGAGAATGAACCAAGGTGAAATGGTTCGCAAATCTACTTTTATTTCGTCAGTGGCAAGGCTCGAATGAGTTCTCGAATCACATCCGTTGCTGGTCTACCAGTTTGTTCACAATATTTTTCAAGGTTCTTGGCTTCATTTGATGCCAGGTTTATAGTGATTCGCTTGACCGCCCATTTTTTGTTCATGCTAAAACAGATAAATCGTGTAATCATCACTTCAAATAATGATTTTACCTTCCAACTGGAAAGTAACCTCAATTTTGGATATACCAAGATACCCTTTTAATAGAATACGTTGTAAATAAATATTGCAAGTGTGCTTTACTGATTTACTAACTTGTTTATAAATGATAATATCCGTACCCGTAGAGTGAACCAAGCTACGCGCAGCAGCGACCACAAGAGAAGGGTGACGCATAGAGTCGCCAGTGTAGACCTCTTACAAAAGTCGCTAACACCCCACCCCCAGCCCCTCCCCGCTCTTCGGGAGGGGAGAATTTGACGTAAGTTAAAGGCGGGGTGGGGTTCTTTTTTTGATTTATGCAACAAGTCTTCTCTACAACAAGAGCGAGCGAATTCAAACGTGCTCGGCAAAAAAGATAAATTCTAAAAGTATCCATATCTTTCCAATGTTCATTCATGATTGAAGACGCGGGTTTAGAGCTACATTCTGGCTCGATTCACGGAAAGCTAACTCTAGATACTCCAAATTTTGCCGCCTTTCAATTGAATTAGAAATCTGCTTTACTCACTTCAATTACCCAGTTTACGTTAGCAGAATACCTCTTGATATCCTTCTGATTAAATTCCTAATTAAAGCCTAATTGCAATTAATTTAGAATTAACAATGTTGAAGAAAGCCTTAACCTAAATTTGTACTATTTTTAACTCAACCTTTGCTTACGCTGTATGCCTTAGTAAGAAGATTGTGTAGTAACTATGGCAAAGTACTATATTCCCATCGGGTTTAAGATGTATTCTTGCCATTAACCCTAAAAGTCAAATTGGAGGTTATTAGGAGTTGCTGTTTACTCCATTAAGGATCGGAGATTCATGAAACTGCAACTGACCCAATTACATATACTCTGAGCCAAATTAACTGGAGCGTAGACATACGAGACTTACAGATGCTGCTTGCATAGCGGAAAACTATGTGTCTACGCCCACAGCATAACATTTGCATATTTTCTGTGGAGTTTTCTTAACTAAACTTGAGGAGTACAAATGCTTGAGGCTATCGCTGTTGCTTGGTTATTACTGTTTTTTGGCGATTTTCTATCTACATTCTTTTACCACCTACCCGAGCACGTTTTTGGTAGCCTTCATTTAAAAACACACCACTCTTGGAAAAAGGACTTCCGCCACTACGCTATTTTGACTTTTAATCCCCAGGTTCTTTTAGATGGTATCTTGGGAGCTTTACCTTATGTACTTATAGCAGTAGTCTTGTGGTCTTTCTCTCCCATTGGCGTTATCTCCGGATTATTGCTTGGTCAGTTTCATGTATGGTGGAGACACATAAGTGTACTGGGTTGGCAAACTCCAAAGCCTGTAAATATTTTATGTCAAATTCTATTTATTACCACTCCTGAGAGACACTGGTTACATCATCACAAAACTAATTTAGGTTTCGGTGATATTTTCACCTTCTTTGAACAACCTGCACAAATGTGGTTGCGCTGGCTGCGATTACTCAGACTTCGTTTTCGCTACTCTCGGATTTAACTGAAACTACCGCTTACCTAAATACTTTTTAAAATTACCAAAAGAAGCTGCGATCGCAGCTTCTTTTTGTACACTAAAGGGGATTATTCCAGTCTCAGAAATGCGCTCACCTACATACTCAAAAAAGCTGATTCCCAATTTACGAGTAGTAGCAACAAGAGACATCAATTAATTATAACTTAAACCTATAAAAATATTTTGTTCTAAAAGTTTTACTTATATTTCTTCGAGAACTTATCAAAAAGTAAGCAAGTTACACAGGCGAAAGGATGCTTCTGGTACGGAATTTAAAGGTATTTGCTACCCCTCAACTTCGCTGTTATATCACCAATTTTTTTGGGAAGACTAGTCTTAATTAGTAAATTATTATATCCCTAGATTTTTATGACAATTCCTCTCTTTTCTAGAGATGGTGGGTATAGCTTACTTATCCCAAGAGCTACGGATAGCTACGGAGAAGAAAGCAGGAGGTTGCAATACAGTGTAGGTAACTCTTGGAGACGCTACGCGAACAGACCGATACTGATTACCAAAAATTTGCAACCTGCTCTAGATGAGGTCTTTTATGTCCGCAGTTAACCTCAGAAAGATGCTCAACAAAAAAGAGTTGCCATCTCTGATTCATAACTTAGTCTACCAGTTCAACATCGCCATTGATGTTGAACTGGTAGACGGCACGAAACTGATTAGCATTGGGGAGCAAACTGGAGAAAACCGATATCCGATCGAGGTTTCAGGAGAAATCATCGGTTGGGTTGTTGGGGAAGAACAGGCAACTCTACTTGCGACTTTGCTCTCCTTTCTGGCAAAGCAGGAAGCTGAGAAGAAAATACTCGCCATAGAATTGCTGGAGCGATACCAGGAAATTGATTTGTTTGACGATATCTCAACTCAACTCACAACAAGTTTAGATACGCGACAGATTGCCCAACTTGTGCTTCAGGAATTGAGTCAATTAATTGAATCGTCTGCGGGGATGATTCTGCTACTGAGTCCTGATGCAACTGCGTTTGAAATCATTGCGGAATTTGGAGTGTTTTTTGACCACAGTCAGCCGGAACCGGGTAAGGGAATTATTGGCAAGATTGTGCAATCCAACCGAGCAGAACTCGTCAATGATGTGCAAGCCGATCCTCGATTAGAGGGGCAAAAAAATATTAATGCACTGATTTGTGTACCTTTGCGAGCCAAGGAGCGGGTACTAGGAGCGATCGCCATTGGAACGCCCAAAACGGACTCATACAAGGCTGAACACCTGAAACTTGTCAGTATCTTTGCCTCTCAAACAGCGATCGCCATTGACAAAGCTGTAATTTACGAGCATAGCACTCAAGTAGCCATCCAGGCAAAAGCCCAGACAGAGAAACTTCAGCAAGCTCTCAATGAATTGCAATTAGCCCAAACTCAGTTGATCCAAAGCGAAAAAATGTCCAGTCTAGGGCAACTCATTGCCGGAGTTGCCCACGAAATCAACAACCCGGTTAACTTTATTTGCGGCAATTTAAAATATGTTGCCGAATACGCCAATGACTTGTTGCACCTGGTGCAAGAGTATCAGAAATTCCTACCTGTTGCTCCTTTAGAGTTGGAATCAGAGCTAGACAAAATCGATCTGGAATTTATCATGGAGGATCTCCCCAAACTGCTGAATTCGATGAAGGTGGGCACTGATCGCATTGTGGAAATTGTGCAATCTCTGAAAAACTTCTCCCGCCATGACGAAGCCGAAATGAAAGCCGTCAACATCCACGATGGCATCGACGGAACGCTGATGATTCTTCACCATCGCCTGAAAGCAGATGTTCGCCGTCCGGTAATTGAAATTATTAAAGACTATGGCAAATTTCCCCTGATTGAATGCTACCCCGGACAGTTGAATCAGGTATTTATGAACATCCTGGCAAATGCCATTGATGCTCTAGAGGAGGGAATGGTCAATGAAAAAATATCTCCCTCTACTGCCCAAATCACTATTCGGACTGAAATCCTCGACAACCAGTTTGTGGTGATTCGCATTGCCGACAACGGCCCAGGGATGAAGGAGGATGTGATTCGACGCATTTACGATCCCTTCTTCACCACCAAAGAAATTGGCAAGGGAACCGGATTGGGTATGGCAATCAGTTACCAAATTATTGTGAACAGACACCGGGGATTTCTCAAGTGCCGTTCTGCGCCAGGTGAAGGGACAGAATTCTGGATTCAGATTCCCATGAATTGTGCAGTGGTGGACGCTGCTGAAGAACAGAATAGCACCTCTGCCTCGCCAACTCCCACTGCCGATGCCGACGGCTTCATTCCATCAACAACTCCAATGCTCAAACCGACGGATTTGCTAATCCGCCATAATCAACTGATTCAGCGACTTTCAGAGCAGAGTCCAAACCTGGGAGCTGCATCACCAGAGCAAATTTACCAGATGTTTCAACGTAACCCAATTTCCTTAAAGCTTTACGCCACTTTATTGTCGTGGTTCAGTTGTCCTAACCCTACCCACATCGACCACTAAAGAAACTTCAATCATGTTTAATCAACTTGATGAATACAACCGTCAGCTATTTGAACAATGCCCCACTGGGCTGGCACTGTGCCGAACAGATGGGACGCTGATTCATATTAACCCCGCCTATGCTGCTATTTTAGGGCGCACTGTTCTAGAAACCTTGAATCTCACCTACTGGCAGATTACCCCAGAAAAATATGCTACCACGGAGCAATCTAGCCTCGAAGACTTGGAACGAACTGGTCGCTATGGGCCTTATGAGAAGGAGTACATCCACAAAGACGGGCACTTGGTTCCAGTCAGGTTATCTGGACTGATGATTGAGAAAGATGGAGAGCAACTGATCTGGTCTAGTGTGGAGAACATTAGCGACCTTCGAGACGCCCAGCAGGAACGCCAACATACTGAACAAATCTTGAAACAGAGTGAAACCCGATACCGCTCTCTGGTGACAGCTACTGCACAAATTGTCTGGGTATGTACACCAGATGGAATTTGCTTTGAACTGGCAAGCTGGATAGCCTATACAGGTCAAAGTCTAGCGGAAGCTGAGAATGGGGGCTGGATTGATGCTGTTCATCCTGACGATCACGCCTATAACGCAGAAGTATGGAGTGCTGCTGTGGTAAACCGGAGCATGTATCAAATTGAATACCGAATTCGTGGCCAGGATGGCAACTATCGCTACTTTTGGGTCTGGGGTGCCCCCGTCCTAGAAGAAGACGGCAGCGTTCGGGAGTGGATTGGCACCTGCACTGATATTCACGATCGCAAGCTGGCAGAAACCGAAAATCAGCGTCTTAAAGAACGATATCGCTCGTTAATAACTGCTACTTCACAGCTTGTCTGGGGAGCTACCCCAGAAGGACTGGGAATAAGCAGTCAAATGCTCACCTGGATGGCCTATACGGGGCAGAGCGAAGCTGAAGTTGAGGGTTGGGGCTGGATTGATCCAATTCACCCCGATGACCGTGCCCACTCCACAGAAGCTTGGAATGCTGCTGTGGCGAACCGAAGTATCCACCAAACCGAATATCGGCTGCGTGGCAAGGATGGCACATACCGCTACTTCTCTGTCTGTGGTACCCCCGTCTTAGAAGCAGACGGTAGCATCCGCGAGTGGATTGGCACCTGCACCGATATTCACGATCGCAAACTAGGAGAACAAACTCTGCAACAGAACGAGCAACGGTTTCGCTCTCTGGTAACTGCCAGCTCCCAAATTGTCTGGGTGGCTACACCTGAAGGACTGGGGGTGAGCAGTGAAATGCTTACCTGGTTAGCGTACACAGGTCAGAGTGCAGATGAAATCGAGGGTTTGGGCTGGCTCGATCCGATTCACCCCGATGACCGTACCCACACAGCCCTGGCCTGGACTACTGCTGTGGCAAATCACAATCTTTTTCAAACTGAATACCGGATGCGTGGCAAAGACGGCAAGTACCGCCATTTTGCTGTGTGCGGTACCCCCGTCTTGGAAGCAGACGGTAGCATCCGGGAATGGATTGGTACCTGCACCAATATTGACGATCGCAAACTAGCAGAAGCCGAAAATCAGCGTCTCATGGATATGTTAAATCATTCCAGCGATGCGATTATTGTCCGCGACATGAGCGACAAAATTTTGTACTGGAATCAAGGTGCAGAAACGCTCTACGGTTGGACGCGTGAGGAAGTGAAAGACCAATGCATTCACGCATTTATCAAAAAAACCTTTCTCAAACCAAAGGAAGAAATTATCGCAGAGTTATTACAGCAAGGTAATTGGGAAGGAGAAGTGGAACATCTTACCCATCATGGCAAATTGATTATCGTCCAGAGCCGATGGACGCTGCAACGGGACATCGACCATCAGCCCTGTGCTGTGCTGGAAATCAATACCGACATCACTGCCCGCAAACAAGCAGAAATCGCTCTGCGGCAACTGAATCAAGAACTGGAAGGCAGAGTTGTAGAGCGGACGGCTGCCCTGCAAAATACCCTAGCAGAAGCGCAGGGATTAAATGCCATTTTAGATAACTTAGCAGATGGTTTATTAGTGGCAGACACCGCAGGACAAATCACCCACTTTAATCCTGCCTTTTTAGCTATGTATGGATTGACAGCTACCGCCCTCAATGGTCACTACCAGGAACTGCCGATATCTGGTTTAGCAGGACTAATTGCACAAACTCAGTCCCATCCCAAAGAAGTATTTTCTGCCGAAGTTGCCCTGACGAAAGAACGCATTGGTCAGGCAGTGGCGACCGCCATTTTCAAAAAGACGGCAGACTCAGAACCCGCTGCATGCTTCGGTTCGGCGCTGCTGATTCGGGATGTGACGGCAGAAAAGGAAATCGACCAAATGAAGACCGACTTCATCTCCACAGTTTCCCATGAACTGCGGACGCCACTAACTTCTGTCCTCGGTTTTGCATCGATCATTCAAGAAAAGCTGGAAACCGATGTCTTCCCAATGATTTCTACCGAAGACCGCAAGCTTCAGAAAACCATCAAGCGGATAGGTGACAATCTCAACATTATTGTGTCGGAAGCAGAACGGCTGACATCTTTGATTAATGATGTCTTAGATATTGCCAAGATGGAAGCAGGTAAGGTGGAATGGCAGATGCAGCCCCTTGATCCCAGCGAATTACTCGATTGGGCAACCAATTCTACCGCCGGGTTATTTGAAACCAATGGCTTGCAGTTGGTGTGCGAGATTGAACCTGGACTGCCTCAGATATTAGGCGATCGCAATCGTCTACTGCAAGTTTTAATCAACCTGATTTCTAATGCCGTTAAATTCACTGAATCCGGTTCTGTGATCTGCCGCGTTAAACAAGAGATCGAAGGTGTTTGCATCAGCGTCATCGACACAGGCGTTGGTATTACACCTGAAGATCAGCCAAAAGTGTTTGAGAAATTCCGCCAAGTTGGCGACACTCTCACCGACAAACCCAAAGGCACAGGGTTAGGACTGCCCATCTGTAAACAAATCGTCGATCATCACGGCGGTAGAATTTGGGTTGAGAGTGAACCAGGGAATGGCAGCATATTCTCCTTCATTATTCCCACCTACGTCAGCGATCAAAAAAGTACTGCTAATCTGAATCTGGATACCCTAGTCAAACAACTCAAAGAACACGTCATCACCACAAACCCTGTGGTCAACCAAAGCCGTAAAACCATCTTGGTTGTAGATGATGACGTTAACATTCGGGAACTGCTCCGTCAACAACTGGAAAACGAAGGCTACAAAGTTCGGGAAGCAAAGGACGGCGTGGATGCAATTCATCAAATCAAAACAGCCCGTCCCGATCTGATTCTCTTGGACGTGATGATGCCCCAAATCAACGGCTTTGATGTGGCAGCCGTTCTCAAAAATGATCCCCACACCGCAGACATTCCGATCATCATTTTATCAATTATTGAAAACAAGGAACGGGGCTACCATATTGGCATTGATCGCTATCTCACCAAGCCCATTGACACAGAGAAACTCCTCAACGAAATTGGCTCACTGCTTTACCAGGGCACTTCTAGTAAAAAGGTATTGGTTGTAGATAAAAATGCATCAACCTTAAAAACCCTATCAGATGTACTGCAAACTCAGGGATACAGCGTGATTGAAGCCTCCGATCCGCAAGAATGCATCTATAAAGCCCTGTCAGCCAAACCTGACATGATCATCATCGATTCTATTTTCTCTCAAGAAGCCGATTTGGTGAAAACCCTACGCTTTGAGAAGGAGTTGGAAAATGTATTTTTTATTATGCTATCTGAACAGTAATTCCTATGACCCTTAACAATTCAAAATTGCCCTGACTGGTTCCTAGCCTGAAGGCTGGGAACCCATCCTGGGAGGGCTGCCGCCTCCTCTTTCTTGGCCAGAGGCAGCAGCCCTCTCGGAATACATTCCCAGCCTCCAGGCTGGGAACGAGGCAACACAAGGCTTTGGGCTTATCTTAGTGCCATTCCCCTATGACCCATAACAATTCAAAATTCAAAATTCAAAAATAACAATTGGCCAGGACAAAAAAATACAAGTATTTTTGTAAACAAACTTAATTTAAGAGTTATCAAGAACAATGCTAAAAAACTCTGAATTATTGAAAATCGCTGACCAAGGAATTCTCAAACAATTCCTGATCACTTTCTTACCACTGTCCGTCCTGGTTGGGGGGGTACTGATGATCATTCACCAGGCAGAGAGTAAAGCTGAACGGGGCGCAATTTCCATCAACGAAACCCGTAACGTTGATATGCAAGCCAAAATAGCTGCTAGAGACTTTAATTTAATTAAGTCTGACTTGATGTTTTTGACTACCCAAAATGAGCTACAGTTCATGCTCAACCGACCTGTGGATGCAACTAAAACACTGGAGTTGAGGCAGGCGATCGCTAAAGAGTATTTTTCCATGTCTGAGCAGAAGCAACTTTATGACCAGATTCGCTTTCTGGACACAACTGGCAAAGAAATTGTCAGAGTCAACTTGAATCAAGGTCAGCCCAACATTGTCCCTGACGAAAAACTGCAAGTCCAAGCAAAGCGTTACTGGTTTAAGGACACCTTACCCCTGAAATCAGGCGAGGTCTTTGTTTCGCCCCTGGATCTAAATATTGAGCGGGGCAAGATTGAACAACCGCTCAAACCAATGATCCGTTTTGGCACTCCTGTATTTGATTCTCAGGGGCAAAAACGCGGCATCGTTGTGCTGAACTATTTAGGTGAGAAATTTATCCAGAATCTGCAAAAAGAAAACTCGACAACTTTAGGCGAAACGCTGCTACTCAATGCTGATGGTTACTGGCTTAAAGGACTAAAGCCAGAGAATGAGTGGGGCTTTATGTACGAAGACCGCAAAGACCAGACCTTTGCAAAAGTCTTTCCTAAAGTCTGGCAGCAAATAGGCACAAGAGAGTCGGGACAGTTTCAAACGGCTGATGGGTTATTCACCTTCAAAACCCTGTATCCGCTACTGGAAGTTCAAAAAGCTCAATCCAGCACGGGGGCGACCCGTGCCTTCGATTCCAGTCAAGGGAAGGTGGATGCCAAATCTTACCATTGGAAAATTGTGACTCTTGTCCCCTCTGCGATCTTAAATGCGCGATCGCAAACTTCTTTTCATCGACTCCTATTTTTCGACATTATTTTGACTGGGTTGATTGGGGTGGGTTCCTGGCTGTTGGCCTTATCCCACTTACGACGGCAACAGGCAGACACAGAACTGCAAGCAACATTTGCTGACCTGACTGCGATTATTGACAATCTAGCAGATGGGTTATTGGTAACTAACACCATCGGCCAAATTACCCGCTTTAACCCGGCGCTGCTAAAAATGTTCCAGCTTGGCGACATTGACATCAAAGGAAAAGACTGCGGAGAAATTTCTCAAGCTAAAATCGCCGATTTGGTAAAGCAGACTCACAAACAATCCAGAGAGATATTCACTGCTGAGATTAATTTAGCAGCAGACCGGGTTGGTCAAGCTCTAGCAACCACCATTTTCAAAGAAGCCTCTAAAGATCAGGCGGCGATGTGGCTAGGTTCGGTAATTCTGATTCGGGATGTGACGGCAGAAAAGGAAATTGACCAAATGAAAACCGACTTCATCTCCACAGTTTCCCATGAGCTGCGGACGCCACTAACTTCTGTCCTCGGTTTTGCATCGATCATTAAAGAAAAGCTGGAAACCGATGTCTTCCCAATGCTTTCTACCGAAGACCCTAAGCTTCAGAAAACGATTAAGCGGGTGGGTGACAATCTCAACATTATTGTGTCGGAAGCAGAACGATTGACATCTTTGATTAATGATGTCTTAGATATTGCCAAGATGGAAGCAGGTAAGGTGGAATGGCAGATGCAGCCTATTGATCCCAGCGAATTACTCGATTGGGCAACCAATTCCACCGCCGGGTTGTTTGAAACCAATGGCTTGCAGTTAGTCAGTGAGATTGAACCTGGACTGCCTCAGATAGTAGGCGATCGCAATCGTCTACTGCAAGTTTTAATCAATCTGATTTCCAATGCCGTTAAATTTACTGAATCCGGTTCTGTGATCTGCCGGGTTAAACAAGAGAACGAAGGTGTTTGCATCAGCGTCATCGACACAGGCGTTGGCATCATACCTGAAGATCAGCCAAAAGTGTTTGAGAAATTCCGTCAAGTTGGCGACACCCTCACCGACAAACCCAAAGGCACAGGGCTAGGACTGCCCATCTGTAAACAAATCATCGATCATCACGGTGGTAGAATCTGGGTTGAGAGTGAACCAGGTAAGGGTAGCACATTCTCATTCATCATTCCTACTGCTGAGAGCGATCGCAAAACCAGTAGCAGTCTGAATTTAGATGCGCTAGTCAAACAACTCAAAGAACACGTCATCACCACAAACCCTGTGCTGAACCAAAACAGCAAAACCATTCTGGTAGTGGATGATGACGGTAACATTCGGGAACTGCTCCGTCAACAACTGGAAACCGAAGGCTATAATGTTCGGGAAGCGAAAGACGGCGTGGATGCGATTCATCAAATCAAAATAGCCCGTCCCGACCTGATTCTCTTGGATGTAATGATGCCCCAAATCAACGGCTTTGATGTGGCAGCCGTCCTCAAAAATGATCCCCACACCGCAGACATTCCGATCATTATTCTGTCGATTCTTGAAAACAAAGAACGGGGCTACCACATTGGCATTGATCGCTATCTTACCAAGCCCATTGACCCAGAAAAACTTCTCAAGGAAATTGGCTCATTGCTTTCCCAAGGTACTTCCAGTAAAAAGGTATTGGTTGTGGATAAAAATGCCTCAACCTTAAAAACCCTATCGGATGTACTAGAAACTCAGGGATACAGCGTGATTCAAGCCTCCGATCCGCAAGAAGGTATCAATAAAGCTCGATCAGCCAAACCTGACATGATCATCATCGATTCTATTTTCTCTCAAGAAGCCGACATGGTGAAAGCCCTACGCTTTGAGAAAGACTTGGAGAATGTATTCTTCATCGTCCTGTCCGATCGCTAATCGAATTTTAGATTTTAAATTTTGGATAATGGAATTGTTGGCGGAGCCTAAGAAGAGAAGATTCAAAATCCCAAATTTCAAAAGGTCTGAACGCGAGAGCGTCTCCTTAGCGCCCAGCCTCTCGTAGAGAAGAGTTTCCCCCGAATTTAAACGCGAGAATAAATCTATTATCCAAACATCTAAAATTAAATGACAGAGAGCTAATGACTTGATTGCTATGAGTCAATCTAAAATCTAAAATCTAAAATCTAAAATCCAAAATTGTATGACCCAGAAAATTCTGATTGTTGACGATGAACCCAATATCTTGATTTTGATGGAACAAGCCCTAGAAGCATTAGAAGATGAGGGCGTTGAACTCCTAACTGCCAGAAATGGAGAAGAAGCTCTCGAAACTATTAAAACTGAAAAACCAAATCTAGTTTTTCTCGATGTGATGATGCCTAAAATGAATGGTCTGCAAGTCTGCCACATTGTTAAACACGACCTGCAAATGACTGATATCTACATTGTGATCTTGACAGCTAAGGGGCAGGAATTTGATAAACAAAAAGGAATTGAGGTTGGTGCAGACTTGTATCTAACGAAACCATTTCGACCCAAAGAAGTACTTGAGAAATCAAAGCAGGTGTTGGGCTTTTCAGGAAAGTGTTAAATGCTTTTCATCTGCGATCGCAGTACTTGGTAGTGCTAATTCATCCGCAATGGGCATAGCTTGCTTCTGCAACTAGGCTATTATGACTTTTAATCACCAAGTTTTTTTAGATAGAACTAAATATTTTTTAAAATTATTAAAATAGCTGCGATCGCATCTAATTTTGATCCCTTATTTTGAAGCTATCCGCACCTTTTATAAACGAGAAAACTATTGAGACGAACATTAACCAAGAGTCTTCAACAGAGAACACTTATTCTTCATTCACAAATTTGGCGACTATGAACAACACTACCATCTAAGCTAGTAGTAGTGGTGTATATAATGGCTCCACTGATGTTGGCATTTTTAACACCAGTCAAATTGGCATCAGTGATGTTAGCACTGTTGAGAGAAGCTCCACTCAAATCAGCGTCGGTGAGATTAGCGCCAACCAAATTGGCAACATTCAAACCCACATTATTGAGACAAGCTCCACTCAGGTTGGCTCCACTCAAAACGGCGGTGAACATTTCGGAACCACTAAAATTAGCACCAACCAAGTTAGCGTCGTTGAAGATACACTCAGTCAAATCGGAAGTACTCAAGTTAGCGTAACTCAAGTCGGCACATTCAAAGGTAGCGGAAATCATCATACTCTTACTGAAGTTAACTCCACTGAGATTAGCATTGGTGAAATCGGTGTAAGTAAAATCGGATTCACTCAAGTCAATCCCACTGAGATTAACACCAGTCAAATCGCTGCCGCTCAAGTCAACGTTCCTAAAATCTCTCTCTCCAGCAGCATACCTTTCCAGCAATTCTTCAATATCCATAACTTACCTCTTGCATCAACTAACACATATAAAGATAACCCACTCAATCTGTGGCAAATCCTCTTTGATCCTACCAACCCTTCCATAGCAACGAAGCTCTTAGTTTTTAGTTTGGTATTTGTTGCTAATGACAAATCTTCAAGGTAGGCGTACAGGTTAGCAGAGCCGACACAAGGAAAGAAAACCTTTCTCCTACCCCTGCTTATTCAGAAGGTAATTCTGGGAAACCTTAATTTGTGAGAGCGAGAGGCTTTTGCCAGAAGGAACTAGAATTAGGAAACACCTAGCTGGGTTCTTCTGACTTTTGAAATTAGGAGTGCATGTGTGCCAAAATCCCCTAAATATTTGCTGATTGGATCAACCGAGAATTACAGCGGTAAATCTGCAACTGTTCTGGGTTTGTCTCATCAGCTACAGCAAAAAGGTCTGGATATTAGCTACGGTAAACCACTCGGTACGTGTTTTAATTCGTCTAGTGGAACCGTAATTGAGGAAGATGTCCAGTTCATCGCTCTTAGCCTCAATTTGCCGGAAAACCGCGTTGCACCTACAATGCTGGCTTTGGATGAACCAAATGTGCAAAAGCGCTTGCGGGGGGAAGACAAAACCGATTATCAGCAGTCCCTAATACAGCAATATTTACATAAGTCTCAAGGAGATTTGGTGTTATTGGAGGGGCCTGGTAATTTATCCGAAGGCAATTTGTTTGACTTGTCTTTGCTGCAAATGGCTGAAGTACTGGATGCTGGTGTGCTGTTAGTAGCCCGCTATAAATCGTTGCTTTCGGTTGAGGCGCTATTGGCTGCAAAACAGCGTGTGGGCGATCGCTTGATTGGAGTTGTGATCAACGATATTCCTGTCACCCAACTAGAAGCGGTTGACACTCTCTTGCGCCCATTTTTGGAACAGCAGGAGATTCCGGTGCTAGCAATGCTGCCGAATAGCGATTTGCTCCGCAGCGTCAGTGTTGGGGAACTAGTCAAGCAGTTAAAGGCTGATGTTCTCTGTCGCAACGATCGCATGGATTTGTTGGTGGAAAGTTTAGCAATTGGAGCGATGAATGTCAACTCAGCTGTGAAATATTTCCGCAAACGCCGGAATATGGCAGTTGTAACAGGAGGCGATCGGGTGGAAATTCAGCAAGCGGCTTTGGAAACTTCTACCCAATGTTTAATTCTCACCGGGCAACTACCACCCCCACCGTTCATTCTCAGTCGCGCTGAAGAGCTAGAAATCCCCATTTTGTCTGTTGATTTAGACACCCTCACTACTGTGGGAATTGTTGACCGCACTTTTGGTCAAGTCCGTGTCAACGAGCCGGTCAAGGTTCAGTATATTCGCCAGTTGATGTCCGAGCATTTTGACATTGACCGCTTGTTATCCAAACTCGGTTTAACTCCCGCAGCGGCATTGTCTTAGATTCATTAACTCAAACTATTAAGAGCATCTATACTCAGTTATCAGTTAGGAGGCTGTATTGCTGGTGAGGGTAGAGATGGCTCGCCGTCACCTCCCAGGCGACCGCGTGCTGTCTCCCTCCGACCCATCGCTGGGACATGCTTAGTTGCAGCAGTTAATCCAAAGACAGGCATATTCCTGTAAACCGCCTCATATCTTCCCGGTTCGATTAAATAAGTTTCGTGCCAAATGCCGACACTGCCATCAGCAAAAATTGTCTGCATACCATAACTTAGAACAGCGTTACTTTCAAAATCCGCAATCACTGCCAGAACTAGGCAAATTTCAGTACTTGACTCTCCTAAATAGCATTAGTTATGAAACACATTGGCTAGTCTGGTGTTACCAAGTAATGGAGTTACTGAACCAAACAATCGAAAATTAGTCGCAATGTTTAACTCAAGTTTTCCTCGCATCTACACGCTGTTTGGTAAAATATCTGGGTCGTTTAATCGGATTATGTCCATCTTTGAGCCAATCAACAGACCTTATTAACCTAGACACATTAGCGCAAGAACTGGCGACAATCCAGCAAACGGGTTCTAAAAGAATCGCCTTGTTGGGTTCTCGTCACGTTCCAATTACGCATCAGAATCTGATTGAAATGATGACTTATGCCCTAGTTTTATCGGGTAATCGCATCATTACTTCTGGTGCTACAGGTACAAATTCAGCCGCCATCAAGGGAGCAACGCGGGCTGATGCAAATTTGTTGACGGTGATTCTACCCCAAAGCCTGGAACGCCAGCCTTTGGAATCGCGCCAGCAACTAGAACAGGTAATGCATCTAGTCGAAAATCCCAGTAATGATAATCTGTCCCTTGCTGAAGCTAGTTACCTGTGCAACAAGGAGATTGTCTCCCGTTGCCAGCAACTAATCTGCTTTGCGTTTCACGACAGCCGCACCCTGTTACAAACGTGTCAAGATGCAGAAGAACAAAGAAAAGTGGTGACGCTTTTCTACTTTGATTAGTCATTTGTCATTTGTCTTTTGTCATTTGTCTTTGGTATTTGACTAATGACTGATGACCGATGACTGATGACTGATGACTAATAACCAATGACTAATAAGTAATGATAATTTTTTTGTACTCGATCGCTGCTGCTGCCGCTCTAATTTATGTGCCATTTTTGCTAGTAGCTTATGCCCGTGTGCGTATTGGGTATGAAATGTTTTCTACTCCTCGCGCGATGTTCGATAAATTGCCACCTTATGCCCAACGAGCTACTTGGGCACATCAGAACACCTTTGAAGCGTTTATGGTGTTTGCCGCCGCCGCATTGATGGCTTATGTAACTGGTGTAAATTCTTTGACAGCCCAAGTAGCTGCGATCGCCTTTGTGGTGGCGCGTTTGCTATACTCAATTTTTTATATTTTGAATATACCCCTTTTGCGTTAGCGTAGCTCCTCTGAAAGAGGCTCGCTCATGTTTGCCATTGGCATCTTTAGCTCTGGTACTCTCATCTTACTGAGCATTATCCAAACTAGTAGTTAATTGGGAAGTGGGGCATAGGGCATGGGATATATGAATCATTACTAATGTTTTATGCCCAATCCAAAATCCAAAATCTAAAATCCAAAATATTTTATGGCTTCTACTTTTTCCTTTGACATTGTGAGCGACTTTGACCGACAAGAGTTGGTTAACGCTGTCGATCAAGTTATACGAGACATCAAAGGTCGTTACGACCTCAAAGACACTCAAACTACTGTCGAGTTAGTCGAAGAAAGCATTAATGTTAGCACTGACAGCGAATTTACCTTAGATTCTATACACGACATCCTCCGGGAAAAAGCTGCCAAGCGTAACCTCTCCCAGAAAATCTTTGATTTTGGCAAAGTTGAATCAGCCAGTGGTAATCGCGTGCGTCAAGAAATCAAACTCAAAAAAGGCATTAGTCAGGAAATCGCCAAACAAATTTCCAAATTGATTCGCGACGAATTCAAAAAGGTACAAGCCTCAATTCAAGGTGATGCTGTGCGGGTTTCTGCCAAATCTAAAGATGACTTGCAAGTTGTCATGCAACGACTCAAACAAGAAGACTACCCAGTTGCTTTGCAATTTACAAATTATCGTTAAAAGATTCGTAATTCGTAGTTAAAAATTTAATTACGAATTACGAATTATTTTAAGCTCCTCCGCCAATACTTTTTTGAAATGCCGGACGCTCAGATAACTGCTTCATATATTTCAACACCTCTGGGTAGGGGCTGAGGTCTAGCTTCAGTATCATGGGAATGTAATTCAGAATAGACCCCACTGCCACATCAGCAACAGTGAACTCATTGCCAAGTAAAAAAGGTTGCCTACTGAAAATTTCATTTAACGGAGTCAACAAGCGGGGCATTTCCCGTTCCCGATTCTCCTCTCCAAAAATCCCTGGAGCAAGGGTAGCATTGGCAAACAACACCCATTGTGAAAATAGAGCATGTTCCTCTGCTGAAAGTGGAGTTTTACTATACTTATCGGCAAGATACAGCAAAATTGCCCCAGATTCCCAAAGCTGAAAATCCCCATCAACAATTGCTGGAACTTTACCAACTGGGTTAATTGCCAAATATTCAGGCTTGAGGTGTTCACCCGTTTGCATATCAAGCTTGACGAATTCATAGGGAATTCCTAATTCTTCTAAGTACCAGTGAACAATTGATGCTCGACTACGAGCGCCACCGTAAAGTTTTAGCATAATTACTTAAAGAACTTTGTGAGTGTGAGAATGCTGTTTAATATTGTCTTCTTTGGTTACAACTCTAGCGGCGTTTAACACCCGCTTGCGCTCAATGGAATATTTAAATTCAGTGTAGTTTGTACTCAAAGGAATTAAAGATTTTGCAGATTCACGACGCTTGTAGGTACGAGCTGCTGCAAATGCCCGTGGCACAAATTCCTCTCCAAACTGAGCCGACTCTGGGAAGCCATCTGGCAGCAGTTGTGAATCGCCATCCAGCACAGATCCCAAAGTTGTCGCATGAGCCAGCTTATAGGAGGTAGGAATGCCCTTTAAAAGCGCTTCCAAAGCCGCAGAGGGAATCGGTTCTATAACTTCTATTTGATAAACTTCTCCATCTTCTTTGACGAAGCAGGTTGCCAAGCCGATAACAATGTAATCATCGGTTGCTAAATCAGGGGCATTGGGATAGGAAATTGCAGTTGTCATCGGGAAATTTCTCAAAATTTAAAAATTGAATCTAGGGAATGGGGCATTGGGCATGGGGCATTGGGCATGGGGCATTGGGCATTAATTATTCTTCCCTTGATTTCCCTGCTTCCTCATCCCCTATTTAATGAACGCCTTGTTGGCATTCTACCAATTTGTCGCTCTCACTACTTGACTAGTCTTTGAGAGGCTGTTTGAAAAGTCCTATTGTAGGTATCAAAACGTTCTAGATCCCCCTAAATCCCCCGATAAATTGGGGGACTTTGATTCCGGTTCCCCCCTTTTTAAGGGGGGTTAGGGGGGATCGCTAAGTGCATAAAATCACAGCAAAATACTTTTCAAACATCCTCTGAGATTGACATTTGCTATTTCTGGAATTCACCTTCGAGATTAAGTATCCATGATTAGGTTTGAGGAGCAATTATTTATTTTTTGAGGTTGGCTCAACAAGGAGATTATACTGAGGCGATCGCACTTTTAAGCCAACTAATCTGCCATCATCCCCAGAATGCCGTTGATTACAATAACCGGGGGCTGATTTATTTTCAAAGTGGCAAAAGCTAAAAAGCCCTGTACGACTACAACACCGCCCTCAAACTTAATCCTTATTTGGCTAGTGCTTATAATAATCACGCAAATTACTACGCTGCTTGTGGAGAGTTAGCAACAGCACTTGCCGACTACGATCAAGCCATTGATTTGAAACCTCACCATGTCCGGGCGTGGATTAACCGAGGCATTACCTGGCGTGATTTGGGGCAATACAAGGTGGCAATTGAGAATTTTGAAGTAGCACTGCTTTTCGGTCAACTAGAAGGTCATATCTGGGCTGAACGCGGCAGGACTTACCATCTTTGGGGCGACTGGGATTGTGCATTAGTGTTCGCGTCGCGTCTGGTAGAGAAGGCATCGCTGATTATCGTCGCGCCCTCACTCAATTGCCCTCTCTCGACAATATGTAAAGATATTACTGGTTGTCGCTTGCGTTTACAACTCGAAAATCGGCTCAACGAGTTGCTATCTGAATCAGCGTCCTAGTTGGTAGATTAGTTCTTCTGGGGAATTCAAAATTCAAAATAATTGATTAAATTTTGAATTAGAGTTTAGTGACGCTGTATCGCTAATGACTAATAGATGATAACTACATAGGTATTCAAAAATTAGCTATTAACCATTATTTATTAGCAATAATATAAATTAACACCCAGTTTATACGTAGCCGGAATCACAAGAAACCTAAATAATCCCAAATTCGCCATTTAATTTAAGGTGATGACTCTGTTTGTTCATCTTCCCGGCGATCCTGATTCATCAACACCACCTGACGCTGACTCGGATCAAATCGGTATCCTTGTTGTTGCCTAATACTTTTAGCTTGTTGCGGATCAAAGTTACGATTAAATTCCGCCTGCAAACCATTGACATGTCCTTCCATCAGCTTGACTTCAGTACTAATTTCTCGCAACTTTTCTTGCTGTAACCAGTGATAAGGCAAAAGTTGTGCTAAGGCAGATGCTGCAACAGCTGTAATCACAAGATTAACCCCAATCTTGGCTGTGCTTTCCAGTGCCATCACCTGGTAAGAACGTTGACGAAGATGCCGCTTTGGTCGAGAAGTGACCCGGCGTTTTTGTATAGGTTGTAACGGTGGTCTGGACGGTTGAATCGCGTTCATGATGCTAAAAGATAACCTCGCTGAGTGAAGGGAAGCACTATCAAGAGTGCTGAGTGCTGAGTAAAAAAATCACTAATCACACTCAGGATCAAATCAGTTCAGAGTAGCTAGTACCTCGGCTGAGAGTGGGAAGATTCATAAGTACTACTTTTATACTCATTACTTCTTCCTGGGCACTCAGCACGGGCTAAACCTTAGCTATCCGCTAACAGCACTCAGAGATTAGCACTCCAGAATGCTTGATTTAGCTGTCATATTACTTCATTTTTTGGAAATGGCTACAAGTGTTGTACCAGTTAAAAAATAACCTGGCTTACGTAAGTGCAAGGTTTCTAGTTACTTATGGCATAAAACCACAAACGTCTGGAAATTGCACCCCGTACTGCCAGGATTATTAGCTTTTTAACTGTGTCACATCGGAGCGTTATTTGTAAAGTTCTGTGGCTAATCGCCAAGCTAGAACTCCTGGGATCAGCGCCACAACTAGAGCGATGTAAACTTGAGTATCTGAGATGGAAGATATCTGAGCGATGTACAGAGTATCTAAGATAGGCATGGCTGAAAACCTCCTAACCTGAATAGATTTTGAACAGTTCGTTTACTACTTTTCCTTGTTTTGCCAAGATTGTGGAATATCTTGTTACAAGATGCAACAAAAGCAGTTATTAGTCAGTAGTCGTTAGTTATTCTCCATTAAAAAAATTTATAAAAATTATGAATTTGTATTTGGGTATCGACTTCGGCACATCTGGCGCACGCGGCGTGGTGATTGACGAGGAAGGTTCTTGTATTCAGGCACAGGTACGATATCCCTTCCAGGACTCACCAGGCGCCGTTACACCAAAAATTTGGCAGGAGGCTTTGTTTGTGTTGGTGGAACAAATACCTGACCAATTGCGGCGAGAAATTAAAGCGATCGCAATTAATGGTACTTCTTCCACCGTCTTGCTGGTCGATGCTGTTGGAAATCCTGTAGATGCACCACTTTTGTACAACGATGCGCGGGGATCATTGGTGCTAGAGCATTTGAAGAGTATCGCACCACCCAATCATACAGTGTTGAGTGCCACCTCCAGCCTAGCCAAACTTTTGTGGATGAGGCAATTACCCTCTTTTAATGAAGCTAGATATTTCCTGCATCAAGCAGATTGGCTGGCGTTTCTCCTACATGGACAGTTGGGTATTAGCGATTACCATAATGCTTTAAAGCTGGGTTATGACGTGGAAGAGTTGAAATACCCAGAATGGCTAGAAAATTTGCAAATACCGATTCAGCTACCCAAAGTTTTAACTCCTGGTACTCCCATTGCCGAATTGCATCCTGAAATTGCGGATAAGTTCGGTTTCCAGCGTGATTGTCTGGTGTGTGCTGGTACAACTGATAGTATTGCTGCTTTCCTCGCTAGTGGCGCAAAATCTCCTGGTGAAGCCGTGACTTCCCTTGGCTCAACGTTGGTACTAAAGTTGTTAAGTCGTACCCGTGTAGAGGATGCGCGATATGGAATTTACAGCCATCGCCTGGGTGATTTGTGGCTGACTGGTGGTGCTTCTAATACTGGGGGTGCAGTGCTTAAGCAATTTTTCACAAAAGCTGAGTTAGAAAGCCTTAGCCGGGAAATTGATGCATCAAAAGCTAGCGATTTAGATTATTATCCATTGTTGAAGGTAGGCGATCGCTTTCCGATTAATGATCCCAATCTACCCCCACGATTGTCACCACGCCCAGATAACCCAGTGGAATTTTTGCATGGGTTGTTAGAAAGTATTGCCCGCATAGAAGCGCGAGGGTATGAATTATTACAGCAAATGGGCGCAGACAATTTGAGCCATGTTTATACTGCTGGCGGTGGCGCGGCGAATGATACTTGGACTACAATTAGGGCGCGTTATTTGCAGATTCCTGTAATAGCGTCAGTATACACAGAAGCTGCTTACGGGACGGCGCTGCTAGCGATGGGTGAACAAGAGTAATTTTGTAACTATCTTTTCGTAGATATCTTTTAAATCAGTATCTATCCCAGTGACAATCGCCATATCTCGGCCCATACTGGGATGATTAGATACCGGACTATAGATTCCAGGTTCATTATCTGGGCAGCTATTCGGGGATGGGTGCTTCGCCACAAGCGAATGTCATCTATCCCCTTTATTAATTGTCGGTGTGAATTCTAAGGTGATTAGTAGAAAAGAAAAAGGTTTTTTAAAAAAATTTGACCTGCGCGATCGAGATTATCATCTAGGCAAAAGGTGAGGCTACGGACTTGGATTTGATCACTTTTAATATCTAATGGCTGTGTCAAGTCTTTGGGGTATATCAAAAAGGCTTGCTTACATTTTGTTGTGTTGGCGTAGCTGATCATTTGATGAATATCTGTATATCCTGCCTGTTCAGGGGCTTTATACTTTGTATCTAAAACTGCTATTGTTTTGCCAGTAGCAGCATCACCCAGTAATATATCTATACGGAAGTGTCGATTATGACTAATTTCTATTGGATATTGCTGTTTGAAAAAATAGCCTTGTGGCGTGTTTTTCTGAAGCCATTCAGCCACAAAAAGTTCATATAAATGTGCCATATCGACGAGAAAGGGTAGGGTTTTATAATTTCCCCTCTCATGACTGGGACTAATGTGTTCCAAAAAGAATCGGCATAAATTATGTAATAGTCGATAGTCTTCATTGAGGCGATTGTACTGTCTTCCAATACAGTCTTCTGCACTACAAGGTTGCAGTGTTATTAATCCTTGTAGAGCGTGATAAGCTTTTCGGATTGTTGGTGATACTCTTTCTGAGCATAAACTGCTACGACCAATGATATAAAGTGTCCATGCCAGTATCTGATTTTCTTTAACATCAGCCGTATGTTCTTCGTAATCGCATTTAAGTTTAACATTCCACGGCTTTTGAATTACCTGTTGCACATCTAGCCTTCCCCGCACATAAGAAAGCTGCTGTGTTTTAGGCAAGTAAGTACGATATAATCCTTTGCGGCATCGTTCTAAAACTTTATGGGCTAATATCTGAGCCAGATTATTATAAAAGTCCTCTAGAGATTCACAATCCATCAGCCCTTCGAGAAAGCGAAAACCTTTCAAATTGTAGGCATATTCCAGCATTTCGAAGAGGTTTTGGATAGGCACTTTCGGATTTATTTTTAGATGCAATTCAGGAGTTACAGGAATGTAACCTACCCATCCTTTAGCTTGAAGTTTCCAATGTCCTCTAGTTTTATAAGTAGGAAATTCTATATCTACTTGTATTTTGTATTTCTCATATAACTCGATCCCTGCTAAATGGGGTATTTCATCAAGCTGAAATGATTTATTTTCGTATTCTGTAATTTCAATAATTTTTAGTTGTACTGGGTTTATATCCATAGTTTATTTTTGATTTCATCCCAGCGAAACTCATCTACTTTTTTTAGCTGGTTAAAAAAGTACTCTTCTAAATATGGCTCAATTTCCATGCGCCATATATCTTCTATGTCTTCACGTAAATTGTCTGTTAAAAAGAATGAAATACCAATTTCGTAGTTTTTATCTGCGATCGCTTGATTTAATTGCTGTAAAATCTTAATTAATTCTTCTACTGCAAAACCTGCTTTCAGGTGATACCGTCGCAGCACATCATAGTTTGGACGAAGTTCAATAAATGCAAAGCGGCGACGGAGTGCATGATCTATATTGGCGATAGACCTATCTGCTGTGTTCATTGTGCCAATAATGCGGACATTTTTCGGGATGCGAAAGCTGTTACCAGCAGCTAGTGGAATTTCTCTATCTCGGTACTCAAGTAAGTACATTAATTCACCAAAAACCTGTGCAAGATTAGCACGGTTTATTTCATCGATAATTAGAACACAAGTATCTTCACGAGACTCAGCTTTTTTACAAAATTCTAAAAATCTTCCTGGAACCAGTGGATATGCTAATATTCCATTTTGGCTTTGAGGACGAATGCCTTGAATGAAATCTTCATAAGAGTATGCTGGATGAAATTGTACCAGTTCTGAGAAACCGTCACCACAACCGATTAAGTATTGAGCAAGTTTTTCAGCAATATAAGTTTTTCCTGTTCCAGGTGAACCATATAAAATCGCTTGATCTTTACGATTAATTGTACGTATCCAGCTTTCTAGGACTGCTTGCGAAACTCCAGTATCTTCAGTACATTGGTCTAAGCTATATTTAGGTTTAATAGGATATATATATTGACAAATAATAGGTATTAGCTCCTTAGATACTGCTTGTAAAAATAAGGGAATATAATCTTGAAACCATTCTTGAAATTTATTAATTAGTTCTTCTTGGGAGGAATTTAATATTTCTATTTGATTAAAATAACAACTATTATGAATATCGGGAAAATCAAACGCATTTATATTTTCAGCAATTTTATTTGCTATCATTACAGGATTTATTTCTGCAATCTTTTTTGCTAAAAATGTACCTGCATTCTCTACGAATCCTATGTCTATCCCTGTATCTATTAATTCTATATATAATAATGAAAATATATCTAAATACTTATGTAGCCTGAAATTACTAGGAGAGACTAGCATATAAATGTCTACCTCAGTTAATCCAGTTTGTTTTATTATATAAAAATTATTGGCTGCGATTTCACATGGTATTTGTTGATGTATCAAGTGACAAAAATTAACAAAAGGCTGCTTTACTGTGTTTAAAAAATCTTCATATTCTTGAGAGTTATAAATATCTTTATCGTTATGCTTATGCTTATATTGTTTAATTACTTCAAAGGGATTACAAGAAAAAAGTGTTTTTGAATTTTGATTATTATCCATAAAAAATCAAAATATTAAAAATAAAATTACTAGTGAGATAAACTAGTAATTTTATTTTACTAAGTTGAATAAAGAAAATCCTAGCGTACAAACACGTAAACAGATGATATAGGTAACGGGTGTATTAAGCCGATCGCAACAAACTTGTCACTAATGATATTAAGCGATCGCAATCATGGCAGAAAAACGCCAAATTGTGGATTTAAACTAACCGGATGCTGCGGCGCTACAGTGTAAAAGCTAATGACAGCAAGCGGAACACGGAGACAAAAAAGTGCAAATCACTAAGCGCAACGTTGAGTTAAGAGTAGATGGTAGTTTAATGCGTGTTTATGTAGCGGCTCCCAAAGCAGCCGGAAAATACCCTGGTATTGTCTTCTACAGTGATATTTATCAGTTAGGTGATGCAATGATTCGTCTAGCTAACTACTTAGCAGGATACGGCTATGTAGTAGCAGCCCCAGAAATTTTTCATCGAATTGAGCCAGTTGGTTTAGTAATTGAGCCAGACGATCTGGGACGGATGCGGGGCAATGATGATGCTCGTCGAACCTCAGTAGCTGATTATGATGCCGATTGCCTTGCTGTGATTGAATTTCTGAAAGGAGAGAGTGCGGTTTCTCCAAATCAAATAGGCACTCTCGGCTTTTGTATTGGTGGACATTTAGCCTTCCGCGCAGCATTTCAAAGCGAAATTCGGGCTTGTGTCTGCTGTTACCCGACTGGTATTCCTAGTGGTAAATTGGGTAAAGAGGTAGCCGATACAATGCAGAGGGTAAGCGAAATCAAAGGCGAGATGCTAATGGTGTTTGGTACTCTTGACCCTCATATACCAGAGAGCGATCGCCAAACCATAATAAAATCAATTGAGAATGCTAACATACCTCACCAAGTCTTCTTGTATGAAGCAGAACATACATTCATGCGCGACGACGGTTATCGTTATGATTCTAATGCTACCACTGCTGCTTGGTCTGAAATAGTAACTTTCTTAGAGCGCATATTTGCAGACTGAAAACTCCTATTATTGCTTTCTTCACGTCAATTTTGAGTTGTCTGCAACGCCAACAAACCAGCACCGTAAGCAGGTTCATATCTCGGATAAATCACCTTTACTTCAGGAAACTTCTTAACAATTGATGCTGTAAATCTTTCATGTATCTTGCATCTACCGCGCCACACACTTCCCGTGGTGACTACTTCTAAAAGTGAGTCAGCATTAAAAACTGCATCAATTACTGTAGATGTAGCTTTTACTAATTCTTTGACAGCATTATCAATTATCATCTTCGCTACTATATCACCTGAAGCTGCTGCCAAATCTACAACTGGTGCTAAAGCAGCTATCTGTTTAACTCCCCATCCTCGCCGATATACTACTTCTATTAAATCTTCTATATTTTCCAAGTCAAGATGCTGTTTGAAACCCTCTACCAAACTCGTTGATATTTCCCGTCCATCATCAGATTTTAATGCTGCATTCATACCTGCGATCGCAATTTTATAGGCGCTACCTTCATCTCCTAAAATATAACCCCAGCCGCCGACTCGCTTGGTATGTCCCTGATGATTTCGCCCGAAAACTATCGAACCAGTACCTGCTGCAACCACAATTCCTACAGGCTGACCAATTCCGCCAACTAAAGCAATTAAAGCATCGTTAACAATTATAATATTCGCTGGCTGTAATGCCCAAGTAATAGACAAAAATTTACTATTCTGCAACTCTTGTACTAAACCTTTGACGACTTCGATATCTGCTGCACGACCTACACCCGCTAAACCCAGACATATCGCATCAATATTCACAGTATTTGTAATTATTGTTGCCTCAACCGCATTGTGAACTGCTAATTGAATAGATTGTAAAGTTGCTTCAATACCTATACTCTGATAATTAGATGGGCCCGCTTCACCACGACCTAGCACTTGACGCAAATCATCCATTAAGACACAAACAGTCTTGCTACCGCCGCCATCTATTCCCAAAACATAATTCATGAACTGTAATAATGTTAATTATTTTGGCGTTTCGGTTCTTCTTTTAAAGGTATAAAAAACAGAGCAATCATCCCAGGAATAGTTAACAAACAAACCAAGACAAAAAATAATGGATAGCCAAAAGTTTTTTGCAGATAACCGCTAATTAAACCGGGTAACATCATTCCTAAAGCCATAATGCCAGTGGAGATAGCAAAATGAGAAGTTTTATATTCGCCTTGGCAAATATACATTAAATAAACACTAAAAGCTGTAAATCCAAACCCATACCCAAATTGTTCTAAAGAAACTAAGGGATATACTAATGTTAGCGAAGGTTTAGTGTAAGCCATATACACATAAAATATATCAGGCAAGTTTAACGCCAAAGCCATAGGAAAAAGACACTTTTTTAATCCATATTTAGAAATTAGCAAGCCTCCTAAAACTCCTCCACAAATCAGGGATATTACCCCAAATGTCCCGTAAACTAATCCGACATCTGATGTTGATAGCCCTAAGCCCCCTACTTCTGGTTTGTCCAATAAAAATAAAGAGGCTATCTTCACAAGCATTGCTTCACCAAGTCTGTAGAGTAAGATAAATGCTAAAATATTTCTAATTTTATCCTGAGCAAAATATGAGCTAATAATTGACCAAAAAGGTATATTTTCCCTAGCTTGTATTTGTCGTTGATTATCAAATTCAGGTAAGGGTAAAATTAGGCGATGGGAAATAAACAGGATTGCTAAAATTAAAGCTGAGAAGCCAATAGCTATAGTCCAGCTTAAAGGAATATTATTGAGAGATACTTCCAGCTGACCTGCTAAAACTACTAATATCCCGGAGCCAAAAATGACAGCCATTCTATAAAACAGTGAGCGAATGCCGACAAAGAAGGCTTGTTGTTCAGGAGATAAAGCCAGCAGATAAAAGCCATCTGTAGCAATGTCATAAGTTGCAGAAATAAATGCTCCTATTGTTAATGTTGCGAGGGAGATGAAAAAGAAATTTGACAGTTGTAAGGAGAAGGCTATTAAACATAAGCAGCAGAACATGGCAAATTGGGTATAAAGTATCCATTTGCGTTTGGTAGAATAAGTATCGACAATTGGGCCCCAAAACATTTTGATGACCCAAGGGAGATAGAGAAAACTTGTCCACAAGGCAATTTGAGTATTATCTATTCCGAGTTTTTTGTAAAAGATTACGGAAACTGTGTTGATGATGACGTAAGGTATACCGGAGGTGAAATATAGGGTGGGTATGTATGTCCAGGGTGAACAGTTGGTGGTTTGAGGATTCATGTTTGCCTCTAATTATCGATGCTGTTAAAATTAGCATCCAATAGGACACCAATAGGATAAGTTATCTGTAATTTCCCCTTCAGAAAGGCGCATTCCTACACCTCCAGATATAAACTTGTCATTACCATTGTTATATAGCCATGCTCCCCAAACCTGAGTCATTGACTTGCCATCAATTTCTAGTTTAGGAAACTCTAATAAGTCTTGATATACATAAGTTTGTTGTGTATACCAAGGGTCATTATTACTACTACGCACAGAGATATTTCCTGAATTAACTGCAAATCCTCCTTCACCTTCTCTTCCTAAAATAGGTTTGGCAAAGTATGAATTACCTATTGCTGTTGCATTCAGTGATGTTTTAGGAAAATATTCCCAGACTGCCCCAGCATCTTTGTCAGAAAAAAAGTCATATCCCAAATCTGTAATTAGGGCAAATACACTCTTTGGTTGCAGTGCAAAAGCAGAACCAAAGTTCACAATCACAATTTTATTCTCAAAAATTAATTGTTCTAGAGCCGGCCATAATCTTTCACCTTTTTCATCAGTATCATGGATTAGCCATTCCACTGGATACCACATAAAGAGTATATCTATTGGTTTTTGTGTTCTCTGGTCAAATAGATATTCACCATCTTTGATGCCAAGATATTCTAAGGGTAAAATGGTACTTTTAGACTCCAAGTAATTGCTCAACCATCGCATAGTACCTAAATCTTCCGCATTATTCAAAGCTGTAAATGCCACGCGACAGTCTGTAATTGGTTTACGTAAATTTAAGGCGGCTCTATCTACATGCTGATTGAGTGTTAGTTTTAAGATTTTTTGAGAATCTAAATCTGGTTTTTGCAATCCAAAATGTCTGGCGACTTTGTTATTCCCGTCCGTACATTCAAACCAAAAACTAGGAGTTTGGGGATTAGTTTCTACTACCTTTTTTATCCCCGTTTCTTGATTCCAGCACCAGTCAAGACGCATACAAAATGGTGCAAGGAAGTCATATTTAACTAACTTGATGGTAGCTTTAGGAAATCCATAGTAAAGTAGTGTATCCTCATCAAGAGTGCGGATAATTTTCCACACTTGGGTTAAAACACTACCGACTAATTCCGATGCTTGCTGAATTTCTTGTATCGTCTGCGGTAAAACTTGATGGCAATAATAAAGAGCGTAAGGTGTTTCTTGGTCAGTTAGAGGTATACCTGTTCCTTCTTCAATAGGAACAAAGTTGTACCAACCCATTTTCATCGACTGAAATAGACGCTTTCGTTGAGGACTGTTGAAAATATTCATAACTCTCTTATCCACCCGCATGACCACCGCGACCGAAACTACCAAAACCACTACGGCCCTTGAAAGAACCCCTGGAAGTACCGACCTCCGATAAATTACCAGAACCGGATCTTCTAATGCTACTACCACCAGAGTAACCACTTGATCTGCCGCTACTATTAGATGAGGGTGGACAGTTATCGGGTTTTTGTTTAGGCTTCGGTGACGTTGTGGAGATGCAATCTGACTGTCTTGCTTCTGGGGTTGTCGCACAAGAAGCAAGTAGCGATACAGTCATAACGAGCACGATGAGTTGAAATAAACCTGGTTTCAATTTCATGAGTTTTTCTGGATGAATATACAGATGTCAGTTACGGAATTTATCCAAGATAACTACAAGGGTTAAGAATAGATTTCGCATTTCCAGATTTTTTAAGGGGTACATCCACGATTTCGAGAATTGCAAAACAAACCCTCTCCAACCCTGTGGCAAAATTTATTAGAGTCCTTCCATAGTTAGTTTTCCCGCATGACCGCAACTATTCCCAATCTCCCTAGTCTTTATGACCCTTTTTCCACTGAAGCCAAGTGGCAAAAATTCTGGGAAGACAACCAAGTTTACAAAGCTGACCCCAACAAAGGCGGCGAACCCTACTGCATCGTCATTCCACCGCCGAATGTCACTGGCAGCTTACACATGGGTCACGCTTTTGAAAGTGCGTTGATTGATACCCTCGTCCGCTACCACCGGATGCAGGGACGCAATACCCTGTGGCTACCCGGAACTGACCACGCCAGCATTGCTGTGCATAGTATGCTGGAAAAGCAACTCAAGACAGAGGGTAAAACTCGCTACGAGTTGGGGCGCGAGAAGTTCTTAGAACGCGCTTGGCAATGGAAGGCGGAGTCTGAGGGAACGATTCTAAATCAGCTACGACGCTTGGGTGTCTCGGTGGACTGGTCACGGGAAAGGTTTACTCTGGATGAAGGTTTATCCAAAGCTGTTGTCGAGGCATTTACTCGCCTCTACGAGGAAGGCTTAATTTATCGTGGTGAATATTTAGTTAACTGGTGTCCGGCTTCTCAGTCGGCTGTGTCTGACGTGGAGGTGGAAAATCAAGAGGTTAATGGGAATCTCTGGTATTTCCGCTATCCCCTCACCGATGGTTCCGGTTTTGTAGAGGTGGCGACAACTCGACCAGAAACGATGCTAGGCGATACGGCTGTAGCAGTTAATCCCAATGACGATCGCTACAAACATCTCATCGGCAAAACTTTAACTCTGCCCATTCTACAACGAGAAATTCCCATCATTGGCGATGAATTTGTTGACCCCACTTTTGGCACGGGTTGCGTAAAGGTGACTCCCGCCCATGACCTGAACGATTTTGACATGGGTAAGCGTCATAATCTGCCGTTGATCAACATTATGAATAAAGACGGCACTCTCAACGCTAATGCCGGGGAGTTTCAAGGACAAGACCGCTTTGTTGCTAGAAAAAATGTGGTTTCTCGCCTAGAAGCAGATGGCTTTTTGGTGAAGATTGAAGATTATAAACATACCGTTCCCTACAGCGATCGCGGTAAAGTACCTATTGAACCCCTCCTCTCGACTCAGTGGTTTGTCAAAATTCGCCCCTTAGCTGACCAAACTCTTGAATTCCTTGACCAGCAAACTTCTCCAGAGTTTGTCCCCCAACGCTGGACAAAGGTCTATCGTGATTGGTTAGTAAAACTCACTGATTGGTGTATCTCTCGCCAATTATGGTGGGGACACCGAATTCCTGCTTGGTACGCTGTCAGTGAAACGGATGGGCAAATTACCGATAATACGCCGTTTGTGGTAGCGAAATCGGAAACTGAAGCTTGGGAGAAAGCTAAAGCACAATTTGGTGAAAATGTCCAGCTTGAACAAGACCCTGATGTACTAGATACTTGGTTTTCTTCTGGACTCTGGCCGTTTTCGACCTTGGGCTGGCCAGAACAAACTCAGGATTTAGCAACTTACTACCCGACTACAACTTTGGTGACAGGCTTTGACATCATCTTTTTCTGGGTAGCCAGAATGACCATGATGGCTGGGCATTTTACGCAGCAAATGCCTTTCCAAACGGTTTACATCCACGGCTTGGTGCTGGATGAAAAAGGTCAGAAGATGTCAAAGACCAAAGGTAATGGCATTGACCCATTGTTATTGATTAACAAATATGGTACTGATGCACTGCGGTATACCTTAATTAGGGAAGTTGCTGGTGCTGGACAAAATATCCGGCTGGAATACGATCGCAAAAAGGATGAATCAGCATCGGTGGAGGCGTCTCGCAACTTTACTAACAAGTTGTGGAATGCAGCCCGGTTTGTGATGATGAATTTGGATGGACAAACGCCGCAACAATTGGGGAACCCAGTAGCTATAGAATTGAGCGATCGCTGGATTCTCTCGCGGTATCATCAAGTTGTCAAAGAAACCACCAATTACATCGATAATTACGGTTTAGGGGAAGCAGCTAAGGGACTGTACGAGTTTATTTGGGGTGATTTCTGCGATCAGTATATTGAACTGGTAAAATCCAGATTGCAAGCAGATGCTGACCCCGCGTCGCGGCGAGTAGCACAGCAAACCCTCGCCTACGTACTGGAAGGGATTATGAAACTACTTCATCCCTTCATGCCTCATATTACCGAGGAAATTTGGCAAACTCTCACCCAACAACCAGCAGATTCCCCGCAAACTTTACCGTTACAAATCTATCCGCAGGTGGATGCAAACTTAATTGATTCAGCTTTAGAAGAACAATTTGAATTGCTGATTGCTACTATCCGCACAATTCGGAATTTGCGGGCTGAGGCGGATATTAAACCAGGGGTAAAAGTAACAGCGAATTTGCAAACTGAAAGTGAGAAAGAGCGGGAAATTCTCACTGCTGGACAGTCTTATATTAAAGATTTGGCTAAGGTTGAGACTTTAACCATTACTGACAAGCAAGAAAACCAAACTGTTGCAGCTAAAAAACCTCAAAGAGGTTTGAAGACAATTGGTTTAATTATTGTGGCGATTGTCTTTGGTAGATTGGGTTTAGCTGTGGGAAATGCCATTGATGACACTCCCATTGTCGGTACTTTCTTTGAACTAGTTGGTTTTGGTTACACAGCTTGGTTTGTTAGTCAAAATTTACTAACGGCTGAAGCGAGACTTAGGTTATGGAGACAGTTTTTCCCGCAGACAGAATTAGAACAACCACAAAAACCAGAAAATGCGATCGCTGGTGTGATTGGTACAATACAAGTGCTAATTCCTCTGGACGGCGTAGTGGATATTGAAGCTGTGCGTGCGAAACTAGAGAAAAGCCTGAGCAAAGCGGAAGCGGAAGTTCAATCCCTGAGTACCAGATTAAACAATCCTAGTTTTGTGGATAGAGCTAGAGCTGACGTGGTACAGGGAGCGCGGGATGCTTTAGCAGAAGCACAGAAGCAAGCAGAAATTTTGCGCGATCGCCTTCAGGCGTTGCCGTAGGCATCGCCTGCGTGGCTTAGGATAACTGTAATGGGTAATGGGAGTGTCAATAATTCCCAATTACCCATTACCAATTAACAAGATCCAAATATGAATTCTGGCACTTATTTTTTTATTAAATTTTTTTAATTTTTAATTTTTAATTTTGAATTGGAGCGAAGCGACTCTCATGCTATATCTAGCCCAGGTGCGTAAAAACGATTTTTTAGAGCAGCACCAGTTACGCTTGTTGGCGCGTCAAGAAGCTGATAACTTGTGGGCGATAATTCCAGAAGAAGCTTTTATTCTGCTAGGGAAGGGAAAGATCATGAGTGAAAACTTGCTTGTTTTAGTAGAACTTTCCGCTACAGGCGACATTGAAAAATTAGAAGACGCCACCAACTGGGTACTCCATCTAGTACAAAACTACCTCACCATCGGCATTACCCCAGAATTTTTGCAGCACGAAGCTGAACGAGCAGAACATTGGCGACAATCTCTGACGTTGCAAAACCAAGACTTAGCACGACGTTCCTTGGAATTGGAAGCTCGTCGTGAACAAATTCAAGCCTTAGAAGAAAGCCTCAAACGCGAGAAAAACGGTTATCCGCAAGAGGAAAGTTAAAAGTTTGCAATTATATTGCCCATAAAGCCACATCACCCCAAAGGCAGGTAGGGACGCGAAATTTCGCGTCCCTACGTAGGTTGATGCTAGGTTAATTGTCTTAGCAAAGTTAGGCAATCACAGTAATATTTGCATTAGTAAGCAATGCGTTATTCGATAACTGGGCTATTTGAACTTGTGCTGTACCACCCAATCCATCTTTATCAAAGAATAAGTTACCCGTACTTTGATTGTAGATGAAGCGATCGCTTGCGGTTGTAGCGATCGTACCAAGTCGGAACAATCCCGGATCGAGTGTCGTATCCTGAGCTTGGCTCAGTCCAAATTCCGCCTTAGAAATGAAGATAGTATCATCAGCACCAGTAAAATCAGTTATTGTATCATAGCCTCCAGTGCGGGTATCAGTCAGATATAAGCTATCTCGACCAGTTCCACCAGTCAGCGTATCTTTACCAACTCCACCATAGAGGCTATCATCACCTATACCGCCTACTAAGCTGTCATTACCCGAATTACCAAAGAGGCGATCGTTACCATCTCCTCCGCTCAAGGTGTTAGCACCAGTATTTCCCGTCAGGATGTTATTAAGGCTGTTACCAGTACCAGCGATTGCTCCGGTTCCAGTCAGGGTCAAGTTCTCCAGGTTATCTCCCAACTGCCAAGTAACTGAAGAGTTGACTAAATCTGTGCCTGCATTTAAGCCTTCAGTAATAATATCGTTGAGGTTGTCTACGGTGTAAATGTCATTACCATCTCCACCATTGAGACTATCAATCCCTGTACCTCCATCCAAGGTGTCATCGCCTGTACCGCCTAACAAGGTGTCATTGCCTGAGCTACCAAAGAGGCTATCCTTACCATCTCCTCCGGTGAAGATATTCGCAGCAGCATTTCCAATCAGGATGTTATCAAGGCTGTTACCAGTACCAATTGTCGCACTTCCAGTCAGGGTTAAGTTCTCCAGGTTATCTCCCAATGTCCAACTTACCGAAGATTTAACTAAATCTGTGCCTGCATTTAAGCCTTCAGTAATAGTATCGCTGAGGTTGTCTACGGTGTAAATGTCATTGCCGGCTCCACCATTGAGATTATCAATCCCTGTACCTCCATCCAAGGTGTCATCGCCTGCACCGCCCAATAAGGTGTCATTCCCTGTACCACCAATCAGGCTATCGTTACCATCTCCTCCGCTCAAGATGTTAGCACCAGTATTTCCAATCAGTACGTTATCAAGGTTGTTACCAGTACCATTAATTACCCCGCTTCCAGTCAGGGTCAAGTTCTCCACGTTATCTGCCAACACAAAACTCACCGAAGACTTAACTAAATCTGTGCCTGCATTCAAGCCTTCAGTAATAGTATCGCTGAGGTTGTCTACGGTGTAAATGTCATTGCCGGCTCCACCATTGAGACTATCTGCTCCTAAACCTCCATCCAAGGTATCATCGCCTGCACCGCCCAACAAGGTGTCATTACCTGAGCTACCAAAGAGGCTATCGTTACCATCTCCTCCGCTCAAGATGTTAGCACCAGTATTTCCAATCAGTATGTTCTTAAGGCTATTACCAGTACCATTGATTGCGTCGGTTCCGGTCAGGGTCAAGTTCTCCACGTTATCTGCCAACACAAAACTCACCGAAGACTTAACTAAATCTGTGCCTGCATTTAAGCCTTCAAGAATAGTATCGCTGGGGTTATCTACGATGTAAATATCATTGCCGATTCCACCATTAAGACTATCTGCTCCTAAACCTCCATCCAAGGTGTCATTACCTGCACCGCCCAACAAGGTGTCATTCCCTGCACCACCAATGAGATTATCGTTACCATCTCCTCCGCTCAAGATGTTAGCACCAGTATTTCCAGTCAAGATATTATTAAGGCTGTTACCAGTACCATTAATTGTGTCGGTTCCACTTAAGGTCAAATTCTCCAGGTTATTTCCCAACACCCAACTCACCGAAGACTTGACTAAATCTGTGCCTGCATTTAAGCCTTCAGTAATAGTGTCGCCGATGCTGTCCACAATATAAGTGTCATTGCCTTTACCACCAATGAGAGAGTCACTTCCTGCACCACCATCCAATAAATCATTTCCATCGCCGCCATCAAGGGTGTCGTTATCACCTAGTCCTTGGAGCGTGTCATTACCCTGCAATCCAGAGATAATATCCCTGCTTTCCGTACCAGTCAGGTTATTTATACCTGACGTGCCATTAATTACATTAATGTCAACTTGACTAATAGTCAAGTTGACGGAGGCAGTACTACTGCCTCCGTGCCCATCACTTATGGTGTAAGTGAAGCCGTCAGAGCCATAATAGTTTTGGGCAGGGGTATAAGTGTAAGTACTGTTGCCGTTGTTAACTAAGCTTCCTTGGCTAGGTTGAGTAAACCCAGTAATGCTTAATACATCATTGACATCCACATCTGTATCATTGCTCAACAGAGTAGTAGCGCTAATGATAATGGGTGTGTTTTTGTTTGTGGTGATGCTGTCGTTAGCAGCGAGGGGAGCATCATTGGTATTAGCCACTGTCAGTACAAAAACATCGCTGACAGTTGCTGTTCCATCACTGGCGATAACTTTGATGTTGAGGCTACCAACGTTGTCATTTGTGGGAGTACCACTGAAGATGGTGCCGTTGAAGGTCAACCAACTGGGAATTGGATTACCATTTTCCAGGGTGGCGCTGTAGGTGAGGTTATCTCCTGCATCAGCATCAGCAAAGGTGTTTGCTGGTAGGCTGAAGTTAAAGGTGGTGTCTTCTGTCGCTATTTGGTCAGCAATGGGGTTGGTAACGACTGGGGCATCATTTACCGCCGTAATATTAATATTGCGGGTAACGGCGGTACTATTAGCAGTCCCATCATTGACGACAAAGCTGACGGTACGAGGTGTGCTACTAGGGTTATTACTGCTGTTGGTATAAGTAATAGAACGCAGTGCGGTTTGATAATTAGCAACGCTGGAACTGCCAGTTAAGGCTAAGACACCTGTGTTGCTGTTGTAGCTGCCCGTAATCCCGTTTTGATTGGTGAAGGCGAGGGTATCTTGAGTAGAAATGAAGCCACTGTTAATGCTGACGGTGGCACTAATTAGGTTAGCGGAGTCTACATCGCTGACGGTGATGCCTGAATCAATGGCTGTAGTGGCGTTCTCGGTGTATGCCAGAGCAGAGTTGGTGGCAGTAGCAACGGGCGCATCATTCACTGCCGTAATATTAATATTGCGGGTAAGGGAGGTACTATTAGCAGCCCCATCATTAACTATAAAGCTGACGGTACGAGGTGTGAGAGTGGGGTTGTCGCTGCTGTTGGTATAAGTAACGGAACGCAGTGCGGTTTGATAATTAGCAACGGTGGAACTGCCAGTTAAGGTTAAGACACCTGTGCTGCTGTCGTAGCTGCCCGTAATCCCATTTTGGTTGATGAAGGCGAGGGTATCTTGAGTAGAGGCGAAACCACTGGTAATGGTGACGGTGGCACTAGCCAGGTTGGGGGAGTCTACATCACTGACGGTGATGGCTGAGTCGATAGCTGTAGTGGTGTTTTCGGTGTATGCCAGGGCAGAGGCAGAAGCAGAGGTGATTGTCGGGGGAACCCCACTGTTGGTGTTTAATTGGGCATATACCCCATTGCCAGACCCGTCTTGACCATCGCTAGTCCAGGAAATGACAAAGTCCCCCCCTGCATCCATCGCTACTGTAGGGTTAGATTGACTATTGGTGATGTAGGTATTGACCTTAAATTCGCCCCCTTGAGGCACCCCAGCACTGTTGTAGCGTTGGGCATATATGCCATTACTAGACCCGTCCTGACCATTGCTAGTCCAGGAAATGACAAAGTCCCCCCCTGCATCTATCGCTACTGTGGGGTTAGATTGATTGCCAGTGGTGTAGGTATTGACCTTAAATTCGTTTCCTTGAGCCATCCCAGCACTGTTGTAGCGTTGGGCATATATCCCATCGCCAGACCCGTCCTGACTATAGCTTTGCCAGGAAATAACAAAGTCTCCCGTTCCATCTATCGCTACTGTGGGGTTATATTGAAAGCTGCTGGTGTAGGTATTGACTTTGAATTCGTTCCCTTGAGCCACCCCAGCATTGTTGTAGCGTTGGGCATATATCCCATAGCCATCCCCATCCTGATAATAGCTTTGCCAGGAAATAACAAAGTCCCCTGCTGCATCCATCGCTACTGTGGAGTTAGATTGATAGCCGCTGGTATGGGTATTGACCTTAAATTCGCCCCCTTGAGCCACCCCAGCACTGTTGTAGCGTTGAGCATATATCCCATAGCCATCCCCATCCTGACCATCGCTAGTCCAGGAAATGACAAAGTCCCCACCTGAATCCATCGCTACTCTGGGGTTAGATTGACTGTTGGTGATGTAGGTATTGACCTTAAATTCGTCCCCTTGAGCCACCCCGCCACTGTTGTAGCGTTGGGCATATATCCCATCGCCAGACCCATCCTGACCATTGCTAGTCCAGGAAATGACAAAGTCCCCATCTGCATCTATCGCTACTGTGGAGTTAGATTGATTGCTGGCGTTGGTGGTATTGACCTTAAATTCGTTCCCTTGAGCCACCCCGGCACTGTTGTAGCGTTGGGCATATATCCCATCGTTAGAACCGTCCTGACCATTGCTAGTCCAGGAAATAACAAAGTCCCCAGCTGCATCTATCGCTACTGTGGAGTTAGATTGATTGCCAGTGGTGTAAGTATTGACTTGGAATTCAGTCATGAAAAAACCTCTCAAAAAACTAAAAATTTGATAATTACGCTCTGATTAGGCAGATTTTTTAGTCATTAGGAATCACTGCACTCGGTCGCAGCCAGTAGTTAAACTCTGGTGCAGTAAATGCTTGGCGGATTTCTTTACGTTCTTGATTTAAAACCATCGGACGCTGCACACCAGGGAGAAACTGCACATCATAAAGTTCTTGACAGCCTGTAGTGAACTTCAGCATCCCTACCTGCTGTCCATTTCGTAAATCCACGACTGCCACACCACAGAGCAACCGCTCAAACCCTTGGGCAATGGGCAATCCCCCAAAAATATGCCGTTCCCGAATCTGGCAAAGTCCGACTAGGGCGTAATACCCCACGCAGCACAACCCCCGCAGAAATCCAGGCAGTACACAGACTACCTGTTTGTCCCCTGATTCTGGATGAATGCGCCATATTTCCCCAGCACCAGAGTTGAGCAGCCACAAAAACCCGTCATGCCAGATTGGGGAATGGGGCATTGATAATCCATCTACAATAATTTCATTGCTCTCTACTTCCACAACGACCCCACCGTTGGCTTTACCTGGTCGCCACCCCCCGACGGTATCTGTCGCACCAAGGGCAGTCACATACTTGGGGTTGCCATCCACCATCGCTAACCCATTGAGGTGGCAGCGGTCTTCTGGCACTACTTCGGAAATAAATTTGGGATGCCAGCGCGGTACAAAGCTAAAGTCTGGACTCAAGGCAGAAAGGCAGGAAAAGCGGGTGTTGACAATCCACAGCCCTTCCCTGCCAAATTCCAGGTCGTGAATGTTGAGGTCGCCTGTGAAGTATGCCATCCGTGGCAGGTAGAGGGCATCGTAGCGTCCGGGCTGGTCTTCTAAAAACTCATAGGCTAATGCGGGGGCATTGGCTAATAAACAGACTTCGTGATGGGTAGCCAGTGCTAGACGTGAACCATGAACTGCCAACCCCATTGGTTTGGAAAATTGGCGTAACAGCATAGTAATTTGTTGCCCATTCCAGCCCACAACTGCCAGTTTCCCTGCTTGGTAGGTGGTGATGGCAATTGAGCCTCCGGCTTGACTTAGCCAGGAGATAAATCCCTGATCGGCATCACACTGAATTAAGTTATTCTCTTCTGAGGCAGTAGTGGTAGAGGTAGCTAACATAAATAAGTTGAATTATCAAATTTTGTTGGGGAAACTTGGACTTAGTTGAGTACTAAAATAGTCAGTGGCTCTAGCCCTTAAAATTGAGCGATAAATCGCTCACTACGAACCTCTCAGAATTAATCAGACAGACCACTAAGCGTTCATTGTCAATAAATAAACAAACGTGTATCAGGAACAGCACCCAAAGGAATCGCCGCCAGATAATAGGTCGCGCCCCCATAAGGCTAGATCGTCCCTAACTTTATAAACATTTTGAACTTAGTTTTTTTTATAATGTCTTAGTGCTAAGTCTTATTGTGGGACATTACTGTTATAATAATGACTATTTTTTTAAATAAAAACTGTATATATACTGAATATAAAACTTGGTCAAAACTTCAATAATTTGCAACCTGGATCGGCAGACTTAGTTCGTATAGTCGCGAAGCTCATCGTTAGGCTTGAGAAAGTGCGTAGGTGTAGCCTGTCGTAAACATCGCCAGCCTCTGTATTAAATCTTGAGCCTAAATACGTATAAATGCGATTCTTAGGCTCGAAATGAGTAGAGGTAAAAGTAGCAAGGCTGACACGAGCCGCCAAGCAAGGCGTGAAATTCCTGCTAAAAAAGGATTATAAAAATAAAATTGCTATTTGACCCGAAATTACCCAAAAAAGCTTTTTTTGGTGTGCAATTTGAAGTGTACGGCGGAGGTAGGATGAGACAACAAGAGTATGGTGTGACAGTATGGTTCACTGGTCTGAGTGGTGCAGGTAAAACTACTATCTGTCAATTCGTGGAGAAGGAACTGCGGATACAGGGATACAGAGTTGAAGTTCTGGATGGCGATGCGGTACGTCAAAATCTATGCAAAGGGTTGGGTTTCAGTAAAGAGGATCGAGAAGAGAATATTCGGCGCATTGGCTTTGTGGCTCATCTTCTTGCCAGAAATAATGTAATTGTATTGGTTTCAGCCATTTCACCGTACCGTGAAATTCGGGAAGAAGTGCGCCAAAGTATTCCATCTTTCATTGAAGTTTACGTCAATGCATCATTAGAAGTTTGTGAACAGCGAGACGTAAAAGGGTTATATAAAAAAGCCAGATCCGGGGAGATTAAGCACTTCACTGGTATTGATGATCCTTATGAAATACCACTCTGTCCTGAAGTCGAATGCAAAACTAACCAAGAAAGCGTTGCCCAAAGTGCGACTAAGGTCTTAGAAAAGCTGGAAGAGTTGGGTTATATAGTTGCTAGAGTGAATAATTTATGAGTTAAAGAAAGTTTTTAACTCATAACTTTTACTAGGATGTCAATAATTGCCGAATTAACCTGGCTACAGCCTTTTGTGTGAAGCGGTTGGCAATTTGTTGACCTAAACGCTGTACATCTGAATTTACCAATAACTGGGTAATTTGGGGTACAAGTTCCACTGGATCAAAACCTTTTGTTTCTCGGAGAATACCTAATATACGTTTGATATGCTCCAAGGTTTGTTGTTGCTCAACTGTCGCCGACGGAGTTTTATTAACTGCTGTCAATCCTACCCGTTCTCGCAACAGGGAGGTAAAGTTATGCAAAACATTTTTACCTAAAGCATCGAGTCCATTAACAGATTCATCTACCAGCTTGTCACGAATGAAAGCACCGCGTTCAGATGACAGAAATTCTATCCCCTGATTCAGCACTAAATTAAAGTCGTAATCTTGACTGTTACGCGCATTTCGTAACAAGTTTTCTAAGCGATTCCAGCGAAATCTGCCATCTTTAAATAGCAAATCTTGCAATGATGCTCTTAATTGCGGTGCTGGATCAGTTAACAGGCGTTTAGAAACGTAAGGATAAGCTTCACTGAGAACTTTAAAGGTGGGATCTATAAATATTGCAATACCTTCGAGGGTCACGAGGGAGCGAATAATTAAGGCGTAGTAGGGCGGTACGCGGAAAGGATATTCATACATCAAAGCCGATAGTTCATCGGTAATGCTTTTAATATTAAGATCGGCAACACTTGCTCCTTCAGCATCAGCAAAGACTCTCGCAAAAGCTGGGATAATTGGTGTTAAATCGGTTTCTGGTGATAAGAAATCTAACTTAACGTAATCTTTTGCTAATCCTTCAAAGTCGCGGTTGACGACGTGGACGATCGCTTCAATCAAACCATAACGCTGCGCCGGTTGAATCTCGCTCATCATCCCAAAGTCGAGATAAGCCAGTTTACCATCTGGTGTTGCTAATAAATTACCAGGGTGGGGATCGGCGTGGAAAAATCCGTGTTCTAGCAATTGGCGCAAGGAACATTGTACACCCACTTCAATTAAGTAACGAGCATCTATACCTTGGGCTTTAATTTCTTCTGTCTGGGTTAATTTGATGCCGTTAATCCACTCCATCGTCAAGACGCGACGATTAGTATATTCCCAGTAAATTTTCGGTACATATATGTCTTTGATATGACCATATAACTCGAAAAATCGTTCAGCATTTTCGCCCTCGTGGATGTAATCCATCTCTTCAAAAATGCGATCGCCTAATTCATCAAGAATCCCAACTAAGTCACTTTTTACCCGTTTAACCTTTTTCTGCACCCAAGCAACGAGGTTACGCAAGATATACAAGTCAATGGTGATCCCCTCTCTCAAGTCGGGGCGTTGGACTTTAACAGCGACTTCTTCACCAGTTTTTAGCTTACCTTTATACACTTGCCCCAATGAAGCCGCAGCAATTGGCTGGGCTGAGAGTTCAGCGTAAACTTCTTCTGGAGGCGCACCTAGTTCTTCTTTGATAAACTGGTAAGCAATTTCGTTGGGAAAAGGCGGTAATTGGTCTTGTAACTTAGTTAATTCTTCTAGGTATACAGTAGGAACTAGATCCGGTCTGGTGGACAAAGCTTGTCCAATTTTGATGTAAGCGGGCCCCAGTTGGGTAAGCAATACTCGTAGCTGAGTGGCTCGGCGGCGGTCATTTTTGACGACTTTTCCCCGTTTATGATCAGACCACAACCCAAAAGCAAAGGATAGAGTCGGGCCCAACACGGCGAAAATCCGCCGGACAACTTGCATTTTTCTGTTTCGGTAATGCGCCGCGATGCTCACGGGATCGTAAAGCGTCTCAGGTTGGGCTGTTGTCCTCACCTTTTGGGCGGCTAATAGTCTTGGCGATGTCTGCAACTGGCGTACCTGGGGCACTACCAAGCTTTGTGTACCATTCGTTTCTGGCACTAGATCAATAACGTCCAGTTCGCCTCGGCCATTTGTGCCGTTGCGACTGTCCTCCTGAATCGGTCGGGAACTAGGGGGAAGTGTCTTAACAATCATGAAGAAGGCCACCGGTCAGAACGATCACATTAAGTATTGTAACAACATGTTTAGGAATTGGGCATGGGGCATGGGGCATGGGAATTCAAATAATTCTTTTCCAGTAACCAGTATCCAATGGTTTGCTACACTTAAATCGGCATACTAGTTCAATAGTAGTAGCTATTGCTAGTTGCTGAAAGCTCATACTAATTGTCCTGTAAATTAGAAGTATCCGGCATCTGTCCTCATGGAGAATTTGGCTTGATGTTGCTTTGCCTGCGAATTGAAAACTTTGCCCTAATTGACCAACTGGAATTGGAATTTGGCGCGGGACTAAATGTGTTGACAGGTGAAACCGGCGCTGGAAAATCGATTATCTTGGATGCCATTGATGCTGCTTTGGGCGGTAAAGTCTCTAGTCGAGTTATTCGCACAGGGACAAGTCGGGCGATGGTAGAAGCGACTTTCACTTCAAATGCTCCTCTAGCTGCTTGGTTAACCGAACAAGAAATAGATTTGCTTGATGAAAACTCCGTAGTCATTAGCCGAGAAATCACAGTCACTGCTAGTAATATTCGCAGCCGATCGCGGGTGAATGGCGTGTTGGTAAATCGGCAGATTATGGGAGGAATGCGCGATCGCTTGGTGGAAATTACAGCCCAAGGTCAAACGGTACAAGTGGGACAATCTGCCCAAGTCCGCGACTGGTTAGATTTATATGGCGGTGACTCTCTGATGCAGCAACGTCATAAGGTGGCCACGAATTTCAGTGCTTATCAACAGGCGCATTTAGCACTAGAAAAACGCCGGACATCAGAACGGGAACGGTTGCAACAATTCGACTTGCTCACTTATCAAGTGCAAGAATTGGGAGCAGCCAATCTCAATGAGCCGAATGAATTGGAACAGTTGGGACAAGAACGGGAACGCCTGAATCATGTCGTCGATTTGCAACAAATGAGTTACAAAGTTTATCAGGCTTTGTATCAAAATGATCATGAAACTCCCGCCGCAGCAGATTTATTGGGAAACAGTGAAGCGACATTAAATAACATGGTGGAATACGATACCCAACTACAACACCTGTTGGAATTGGTGCGGGACGCGCAAGCTGCGGTAATGGAAGTGGGAAGGCAGATTAACGCCTATGGGGATGGATTGGAAGCCGATCCGCAGAGGTTGGAAGAGGTGGAAGAACGAATTCAGGAATTAAAGCAAATTTGCCGCAAGTATGGCCCGACACTTACAGAAGCGATCGCTTATTACCAACGTATCCAAGGGGAATTAGCCCAACTTAACGACACCGAACAATCTATTGAAAACCTAGAACAGCAAGAAAAGGCGTATTTTGAAAAACTCACCCAAGCAACTAATCAGTTAACTCAACTGCGGAGTAAAGCGGCTGCTAATTTAGAATCACGTTTGATCGCTGAACTCAAGCCCCTAGCGATGGAAAAGGTAAAGTTTCAGGTTGAGATCGTGCCTACTTTTCCAACTGCCACCGGAGCAGATAAAATTACCTTTATGTTTAGTTCCAATCCTGGAGAACCACTGCAACCTTTAACGGAAATTGCCTCTGGCGGGGAAATGAGCCGCTTTCTACTGGCGCTGAAAGCTTGTTTTTCTCAGGTTGATGTGGCTGGAACAATGGTATTTGATGAAATTGATGTCGGGGTTTCGGGAAGGGTCGCCCAAGCGATCGCGGAAAAATTACACCAGCTAAGTCAACGCAACCAAGTATTATGTGTTACCCACCAGCCTTTAGTTGCAGCAATGGCCGATCGCCATTTCCGCGTCGATAAGCAAACTATCAATCAAGGTAAAGGTAAAAAAGCCAACAACGACAACGCCGAGCAGCGTACCGTTGTCAGAGTTACTACCTTGGATAATTTAACCACACGCCGGGAAGAACTAGCGCAATTAGCTGGTGGTAAATCTGCAAGTGATGCGATCGCTTTTGCCGAATCTCTGTTATTGCAAGCTGCTAATCATCGTCGCGGGAAGCATACTTGACAAGTTTAACAAGAAAGAATTCAGCAGTCAGAATTAAGTATGTGTAAACAGTAGCCTTTTTAAGGGGAGCCAGCGCGGTGTTGGGGTTTCCCTCATGAGCGACTGGCGTGGGTTAGGAGGATCTAAAAGTGCCTAAATTCACAGCGAAACACTTTTCAAACAACTTCTAAATATGTGGGTGTGGGTTTAAGTCCTCCACTAATTGATTATTAATTCTGTATTCTTCTTTAAGCTTAATTTTGAAAGGCATAATAATATCATTTTACACAAATCTTGATAAGTTGTCGGACAAAGTGGATATTTCAATGTTTTCAAGGAATTCACGTTCTGATTACATAAGGAGTTAAGCGAATTATTAACTTGACAGAAGAATGTTGTCGAATTTTGGAATTCCTTCCTGGTTCTTGCCACAAATATTATTTCTTAGCCTAAAAATATCTGATTAATGATTGGACATACTTGTGTTCTAATAATTCCATAAAATTGATTGAAATTAAAGATTTTTGTATAGCTAGCTTTTTCAAACACCCTCCTAAAGCTGGGCATTTTTTCCTACATAATTTATTTTTATTGATGGTTACTTAGATGTCTAAATTAGAATTTGGATTAACTTCATAAAGTTTGGTTTAGTATATAAGAGGTTGTTTGAAAAGTCCTCTTGTCGGTATCAAAATATTTTATATCCCCCTAAATCCCCCGATAAATTGGGGGACTTTGACTCCGGTTCCCCCCTTTTTAAGGGGGGTTAGGGGGGATCAAAGTGCCTAAAATCACAGCCAAATACTTTTCAAACATCCTCTCAGACTGAAATCTAGTTTCTATAAAACCATCTAAACTTCAGTAAATATCTCATGCGTCACTCAAGAGCGACAGTTTTAACTGTGGTTTTAATCTTTTTCGGAATGATAGTATTAAGCCATACACCAATCAATGCGATGGTGCATTAAAAGTAGAAGTTGAGAGGATAGGAAACATGACATCTTATGAATTGAATGGTATACACATAGAAATCTTTGCTCCTAACACAATACTCTTTCCGACTAGAGTATATCCCATTCCCAAAAAACAAATTGGGATTAATGTTCCAATTAAATTCGGCGTGAGTATAAATCACACAAGTTCAAATTATTTTTATCTTAACCAATTACAAGCTTTTATCCCACAGCTTTTGACATCAAATAGGCAGATAATACAGGGACATTTAGTTACAGACGATCTGGCTACTAATCAACAAAATAAGCAGCCAGATAGTAGCCAAAGTAGACAATCGGATTGGTGGAGAATTAGACCCAAATGCCGTACAAGTTTTTCTGTAACTGCAAAACTTTTTTGGCAAAATAATTCTTTACAACTAAAATTTCCTACTATTCCCGACTATATTCTTGATCCTTTTAGGTCTAATTAATTTTGGTATTTCGATGCACTTGAAACGAAAAATTATCAGCTTCGATTTATTTTCAATACTGATGTTAGAGATACATATGTTTCAAGTTCTAACATTAACCAAGAAGCAATTGAACGAGAAACTAGTTCAGACATATTGGCAACCCCGTGGGTAGATATTCGTCTTGTTCAACTCTTATCAACTGATAGTAATGCAATAGAACTAGATGGAGTCCTGTTCAAAATAGATATGCCAGAGTCCGTACTGACCATCCCTTCTAAATTATTTCAAGCCAAAACTGATTTCAAGCTAGGTATTTATATTACAAACAATACATCAACCACTCTTGGTTTTTACCAATTAAGCTCTATTGACGCAATTTTAATAAGTGATGATGGTAAACCAATAAATCCCTCTGGCGAACCAACTAAACTTGCTTGGAAAAACAATGAACAAAATTATTACTTGCTTCAACTAGGAGAAAAAATGTTTGTGGATTTATGTGGAAAACTTCTTTGGTATTCTTCTCAACTTCAATTCGCAATTTCTAGCAAAACTCGTAGCTTGAATGGAAAAAGTGGCTCTTATTATTTTCCTAACCTCAAAGCTGGTGCATTATATCGCCTCCAAGTCATATATCAAGTTTCTGAATTGAGAGCAAGGCGTTTAGAAGAACAAGTATTAGAAAAATTTTGGAGTGGGAGAATAGCTATGCCTATTGTAGAGTTTCGTCTTATCAAGGCATGAATAAAAATTGAACGAAATTATTGTCTTTATAAGAGACATCCTCATTTCGCCCAAAAACTGATTGAACGATAGTTTATACTCTAGTAGACAAACAGATAGTTTCCACCTATCAAACCTAACTCCAGGTTCAAAATACTATGCCTATATCAATAACGATATACCTGGTAATCAATGTAACCCAAATACATTACTAGAAACATCTGGTAAAAATGGAGCTTGGTACTCTGACAATGACAATAGTCACCCAGTTGATTTGGGATGGAAGTCAGGTAAGCTCAGAGTTGAGGCGGGTGGGTATCAGTTCCAAAGTCAAAGCGAATAATATTAACATCATCGTCAGAATCTTTTATCGAATACTCACCGAACAAGATAAAGGTAAAAAAGCCAACAATGGCAACGCGGAACAGCGTACCGTTGTTAGAGTTACTACCTTGGATAATTTAACTACTCGCCGGGAAGAACTAGCGCAATTAGCTGGTGGTAAATCTGCAAGTGATGCGATCGCTTTTGCCGAATCTCTGTTATTACAAGCTGCTAATCATCGTCGCGGGAAGCAGACTTGACAAGTTTAGGCTGCCAATTCTGAAAGGCGTAAACCAGCGATATTCTCGCAGGAAAAAGTCTCTCTACCCATCCATCGGCGGCAGATTAGCTCTATAATTTGGCCTGCCCAGTTGCGGAAAAACCATTGGCACAAGGAACCATCCTCTTGAGGAGTCATAGACAGAGGAATAAAGCCTTTCTTCTGCCATACCTCTGCTGCCGTATAAATATCATCGACAAGAATGGCAACGTGATGAACAGTATTAAAACCTTGCTTCTGGAATAAGTTAGCAATCTGTTCATGTGGCGCGTTCGGTGCAAGCAGTACCAAAATCATGCCTGACGGCATTAAGGCTGAGAGAAAGTACATGCTAGCATCTTCGGGCAATAGATTTTGCTCAGGACAAAAATCATCAGGCCATTTTCCTGGGCCTTCGGTGATTTTGGCATGATAGTCGATCAGAGTTTTAGCATAGTCTGTGAGAGTTTCTGAATCAGGAAACAACAGTACATAGTGATCTACGATAACTCGTTTACCAAATAGATGTATGCAAAAAGATGAGTTTAAAAATTCTGGAGTCTTGCACTCTTGTTTATACAAGAGCAATCCGTCAGTTTCTACAAAAGGCGACTCCTTATTCATTGAAGTCTCCTAAGTTAAAACCCTTTACAGCGTCTACCGCAAGGTTATTGCTCATAATGCTCATCGATCAAAACGATCTAGTATTCAATATTGTGGCTGAGAAACAAGGCTGATATCTACCATCATAACTAAGATTGTTTTGAGCCAATCTCAAGCACCAGCGATCGCAGGTGGTAAATCTGCAAGTGACGCGATCGCTTTTGCAGAATCTTTGTGATTGTAAGCTGCTAACCACTGTCAAAAAACTAAAAATTAAGCTTCTAGTAATGACTGACCGAGATAACCTCCAACAGCTTTGACACCAGGTAAAGCGAAGAAATATCCCCCACCAATGGGGCGAATGTACTCCTCCAAAGGTTCTCCTTTCAAGCGATTTTGCACTGTCACAAACCCCTTTTCTAAATCAGCTTGAAAACAGACAAACAACAAACCCATATCTAAATGTCCAGCTTTGTCAAACCCGCGTGAATAATTGAAACCACGCCGCAGAATCAAACTCGACTCTGATTTGCGAGGATTAGCAAGGCGGATATGAGCATCTAAAGGAATTTGTTGACCTTTAGGATCTTGATCGTAATTGGGAATATCTTTCTCGTGCTTCATCCCCAAGGGTGCGCCAATTTCCTTGTTTCGGCCAATAATTGTCTGTTGCTCCTGTAGTGGTGTGCGATCCCAGCGTTCGACTAAGTTACGGATCACCCGCACCACTTGATAGCTTCCTCCTACTGTCCAAGCTGGTTCGCCACTGTTTGGCTTTACCCAGACAATCCGGTTCATCAATTTATCATCGCTAGCATCTAGATTTGCCGTCCCATCTTTAAAACCAAGCAGATTACGCACCGTAGATTTGCCTTGTTTTTTGTGGGTATTTGGCGGCAGAAACCCCGCTATTTGCCAACGCAAAGTTATCAAGTCTGGCAAGCTCTTAATGATGTCGCGTAAAGCGTGGAGATTCGATTCCTCAGTATTCGCACAGAATTGCAACAGTATATCCCCATGACATAAATCTGGGTCAAGCTGGTCATTGTGAAAATTGGCCATAGTATCTAACCGCTTGGGTTTCAAGTTGCCAAGTCCAAAACGGTTATCGAACAGTGAGTTACCTACAGCTATGGTGATTGTCAGGTTATTGGGAGCGATCGCCGGGCCCATAATCCCCGAATCACTGGGTGGAAATTTGGGGTCGCGCGGCTTGGGTGTTCCCCCTGCCATGAGAAACTGGATGCGCTCAGTTAAAGTTTTGAATAACCGCACTAAATCTGCTTTATTTGTAGCAGTCGTATCAAATGCAACCATTAACCCAGCAGCAGGAGTAGGGGTAAGAATACCTGCTTGGTGAAGCCCAAAGAAGGGCACGACCTCTTCAGATGGGTCAAGAGTTGTTAAGAGAAGAGTCCGATAACCCAAAGTAGTCAAAGCTGCTACTCCACCTGCTGCTGCCATGCCAATTAACAAGTCACGACGGCTGATGCGGGGAGTAATGCGTAAACTTGGTTGCTTTGTAATAGACATAATTTACCCCTCTAGGAATTCTTGATCAATTAGTTAACGCCCAGAGTCCCGCGCAGCTGAGATAAATCTTCAGAAAGGGCAGCGATCGCTGTTTTCATGTCTTTTTTATCTGCTTCATTCACCTTGTCGTAGGTAGCAAAACCACCATCAGGGGTTTTGTATTTAGCAAGTTTTTGGTTAACTTTGGTGAAATTTGCATCCACACGCGCCAGTAGTTCGGGGTTGGCTTTTTGGATGACGGGGCGCAATAACTCCACAATCTTTTGGGAACCATCTACATTGGCGCTGAAGTCCCAGAGGTCAGTGTGGCTGTAGCGGTCTTCTTCCCCAGAAATTTTGGTAGCAGCCACTTCTTCAATCAAGCCAGCAGCACCGCCAACCATATTTTTCGGTTCAATAGTCAGGGTGGCAATGCGCTTTTGTAGTTCTAGTCCATCTTTCTGTAGCTTTTCGGCAAAAGGTTTCATGCCTTTTGTGGTTTTATCTTGGAATAAAGCTTTCTCTAGGCGATGGTATCCAGTGAATTGCGGGTCAGCCTCTTTTTTGGCAAAGTCATCAGCACGGGAATCCATCGTTTTATCGAGGTCGGAGAACAATTCAGCTATTGGTTCTGCGCGTTCCCAGTGAACATGGGTAGAGGCATAGAGTTTCTGAGACTTGGCAAGGTCGCCAGCAATCACGGCATCTGTGAAGGTCTTGTTGTCTGCCACCAGTTGGTCAACTTCTTTGGTGACGTAGACTTTATACTCTGCGATCGCACCTACTAATTTACCCTGATCTACAGTCCCTTTCGCTTGAGAATCTCCAACTCCTGCCTTCACTGTGAGTTTCCCCTTGGGATTGCTGCGTAAACCGCAAGCCATATCATACTCACCTGGTTCTAGATTGGTTTTAAGTTTTTGAACGAAGCCAGGAGCAATATTTTCCCGTTCCTCTATGACTTTCACCCCAGACAAAATTTCCCACTCTAAAGGTTGGCTGCTTTTATTGGTAATTACAAAGCTGTTTTGTCCAGATGTCAGTGTCAGCTGATTGGGTTCGCAACCTTTATCTGTCACAGTCAAAGCAGTTTCTGTAGAATTGTTAGCAGAGGTATCACTGGCTACTTTCGCTTCTGGAGAATTACTCCCAGAAGTATCGCTTGATTTGTTGGATTCACAGGCAGCTACTGTCAAGGCAATTAGACAGATAATTGTTGAGTACTTTAAAACATTTTTCATTCTTGTATTTTCCTAAAAATTATTAAAGTAGCTAGGAATGCCTTGCTGTACTCTTCTGTCTGGCGTTATCCCCTAAGAAGAACAGCGACATGGTAGGAATTAGATAGCCAAAATAGGCGATCGCCTCGCTAATGGTGGGAGCATCGTTATATCCAAAAAATCCCGCCAACAGTGAACCTATAAACCCGTTATTGGGAAGTACCCCGCTAGCATCGAATACTACTGTTTGCAGTAAATTCCACACTCCGGCTTCATGGAAAGCTCTCACCCCACTTGCTAACAGTCCAGCAGCAACCAGGATAATGAAGGCTCCTGTCCATTTAAAAAATCGCCTTAGATTGATGCGGATACCACCTTGATAAATGCCTATACCGACGGCTACTGCGGCTGCATATCCAAATAATGCTCCCACGGGAGCTTGAATTCCCAAATTTTGCTGGAATGTTGCCAGGAGAAACACTACTGTTTCCAAACCTTCCCGCAGCACGGCAAAGAATGCCATCCCCACCAGCGCTAGTCCCCATTTATCCCCCGACTGAATAGCAGTTTCAATTTGAGACTGTAACTCGCCTTTAAGAGAACGAGCAGCACGGCGCATCCAGAAAACCATCCAGGTGAGAACCCCAACTGCAACGATGGAAATTACAGCTGCAAATAATTCCTGTTCTTGTTGCGGAAAATCCTGACTGGTTATTTGCAAAATAATTGCAGCAACTAGACAAAAAAAAGTTGCTAGCGCAATGCCAACCCACACTGACTTCATCAAATAGGTACGCCCGGTTTGCTTGAGATAACTAGCAATGATACCCACGACAAGTGCAGCTTCAACGCCCTCTCGGAACATGATCAAGAAGGGAAAAAGCATGGATAACCTTATTAATTATAATTACTATCAAATCATCATGAGAATAATAGCTTACTTGAGAAGATTTGTATATAACTGCGAGTTAAAAAAGCTCTAAAATCCTGGAAGAATAAATTTTCTGTTTAAATGACAGTCTGTCAAATAAATATTGCAGACTGTAAATTATTACTCAATTGAAGTACGTAAATTAAGAAAACAACTCCTGCAACGCTTTGCTAGGAATTGTTTCCAGTGTTCTAACTCTTGAGAGATGGATAGCAAAGTGTTAGTTTAACACCTGTGTTTTCCGCATTAGCTAACCTGACTTTTCAAGGGATGTGGAGAAGAGGGAATGGTTCGCGAACATTATGACTTTGTTGGCGAATTCGATAAGCCTCTGTATGAAGCTAGAGTTAAGTATGAATTTAGTAGCTTTTTACTCTTTATTAAAATCCGCGATGAAATTGGATAAAGCTTTTTGGCGGCTTTGTAACCAGGAGTTTGTTTACCTAAGTTCAAACCCCAGTAATGGTTAACTGCTCCTAACTTCTGGTCAGGAGTTGAAGTAAGAAAAGCAGGTAAAACGGCTCTTCTCTAAACTGCTACAAGCTTTACTCTGTCTAGTTTTCAGACTTTTTGTTTAATCGAATTCAGGTTATTATTAAATAATTTTGCAAGAGGTAAACTAAACAGTTAGTTGCTATACACTTAGCTTTAGCGCAATTCCTCCCATAGACCATTGGACAATATTCTGGTTCCAGTTATGTGAGATTGCAAAACGGAAATCCCCGATAGGCAAAAAAGCACAGGAGACAGATCCAATCATGAAGACAAATAATGAGCTTAGAGTTCGCAGGTCGATCCAGGATCTGCAGGACGATTACGCGAAGGGCAACAAGAAGCCGCTGGAAAATCTGATGCGTGCCTGGAAGGGCATCAAGGAGCTTCCCCCCGACAATCCACAGTCGTTCTTCATGTTGGGCGGCTATCACGGTGAGCCCTTCCGCGGAGCAGGGTGGGGGAACTCCTCTTACTGGGGAGGTTATTGCAACCACGGCAATATCTTGTTCCCCACCTGGCACCGCGTTTATCTCTTGAAACTAGAGGATGCTCTGAGGAGTATCCCAGGTTGTGAGGACGTGATCCTGCCTTATTGGGACGAGACCAGCGACGACTCCTTGAAAAACGGGATTCCCTCGGCCCTGACCCAGAAAGACTTCGAGCTTGATGGAGTAAAAATCGACAATCCCCTTCGCTCCTTTGTTTTCAACAAGAACATCAAAGACAGCATCAACGGCGACAACCCAAACTATAGCAAGCCCAAAGGGTATGAAACAAAACGCTACCCCTTGTCGGGTCTGGTCGGCGACGATGTAGACATCGCTAATACAAAGGAGCACAACGCCAAATACCCCAATTATGATGAGAACGTAAAGCTCCTCAATCAGAACGTGGTGAACTGGCTGACCTCACAAATCGTCGTGGACGGTAAGACCATCTCCAACAACCTGAAAGACAAATACACAGCCTGCCTGGACGCTCCCAACTACACAGTTTTTTCCAACACGACATCCGCCGGGCAATGGAATGCGGATCTCGATAAGGGCATCGTGCCGTTCGTACCCCTGGAGTCCCCGCACAACAGCATTCACCTGGCCGTGGGAGGCTTTGACGTGCCGGGCATCTTTGACGCATCCCCGATCGAGGGGGCCAATGGTGACATGGGCGAAAACGACACGGCAGGCCTAGATCCCATCTTTTACTTCCACCACTGCTTCATAGACCGCGTGTTCTGGCTGTGGCAGCAAAAGCACGGGTACACCGACCATCTTGAGGTCATAGCGGAATATCCCGGAACCAACTCGGTGGACAATCAAGGGCCCACGCCTGGCACAGTGCCCAACTCGTGGTTGACATTGGAGTCGCCGCTCAATCCGTTCAAGAAGAAAGAACACGGAAAGGAAAGAGTCTACACTTCTCTCGATTGCATCAACATCGAAAAGCAGCTCGGCTATACCTACAGTCACGGCTCACTGTCAGAGCAGCCCGAGCGTGCGGCTTTGCAACCGGACCGGAGTACCAAGGTGATTCGCGTATCCGGAATCAACCGTGCACCCATCAGGGGTTCCTTCCTGGTTTCAGCCTACGTCAACATCGGAGGGAAGAAATACCACGTGGGAACGGAGGCTGTATTAAGCCGCTGGAGCGTCCAGTATTGCGCCAATTGCCAGACGCACCTGGAAGTGAAGGCCTTCATCGGTCTGCACGGGTTTCGGGAAGAGTCGCTCGATAATGCCAAATACGAGATAGAGATACGCACCCGAGATGGCCTGCTCAACCAGCACCAGCCCCAGCCCCAGGCTTTCTCCACCATCGAGAAGAAGCTTTTCCACTTAGAGGTGCGGTAGTGTCAGCGTTCGATCATGCGTAACCCCTCTATCTGGCGCGAACCCTGGTAAGAGGATGTTTTAAAAGTCCCATTGTCGGTATCAAAAGTTTTATATCCCTCTAAATCCCCCTTAAAAAGGGGGACTTTGACTCCGGTTCCACCCTTAAAAAGGGGGGTTAGGGGGCAATACTTCTCGGATAAGGGTTGAGTTGTCCTAGATTCAGATCCCCCCGCCTACGGCGACCCCCTTAAAAAGGGAGTAAAAGAGGGTTAGAAACCCCCCTTAAAAAGGGGGGTTGGGGGGATCTAAAAGTGCCTAAAGTCACAGGGAAACACTTTTCAAACAACCTCTAAGCCGATGTGATTTTTGAGAATCTGTATTTTTTACTGGTTTCGCACTAGCAGAATACCCACGAATCCTAATAAATTCACAGAGATGGGCGTAAGTTCTAAAGAGTATTGATAAGTGCTTCTACTTATACTCCTGCAAAGCCCCTAACTTCCGAATTCCTGGCCAAATCATGGCTGTAGCAATCACTACTACAATGGTGCCAATTCCACCACCCACAACCGAAATCACTGGGCCAAACAAAGCTGCCGTCAAGCCTGACTCAAAGCCCCCCAACTCATTGGAGGCACTAATAAACACGCTATTAATAGCAGCAACCCGACCACGCAAATGATCCGGTGTTCTGATTTGAACTAATGTATGGCGAATCACAACGCTAATACTATCTAGTGCGCCACCAAGGATCAGCATCAACATAGACAGCCAAAAGGAACGAGAAAGTCCAAAGATAATTGTGACAACACCAAAGCCAACCACTGACCACAATAAGGCTGGGCCGGCTTTGCGTAATGGTGGTAAATACGCCAGGGTAATAGCCATAGTCAAAGCACCGATGGAGTGTCCTGCCTGTAGGTATCCCAACTCCACTGGCCCCACATGTAAAATATCTTTGGCAAAGATGGGGAGGAGCGCGATCGCACCACCCAACAATACAGCAAACATATCTAATGTAATCGCGGCTAAAATCAATTGATTCTGCCAAACAAATTTAGCACCAGCTGCAAGCGCTTTGAATGAAATTGGCTCGGTTGAGCGAATGCTTTTTTGCTCTTTGATCGCCAGCGTTAAAATAAAACACAGCAAGGCTGCGATCGCAGCTAATACATAAACTCCTGTAGCACTTCCGAACAGCGCAATCCCAAATCCTCCGAAGGCTGGGCCGATGACGGCGGCTAACTGAAAGCTACTACTATTCCAGGTGGCTGCATTCGTAAACGCACTGACAGGTATCAACTGCCACATAAAGGCATCACTGGCAGGTCTGAGGAAGGCCCTAGCGACACCTGTTAATACCAAGCAAGCGTAAATTAGAAAAATTGCACCTTGAGTATAGGAAAGCACTGCCAAAGCCAGGGAGCAGAGAGCTAGCAGCATTACTGACAGTAACATGATGAGTTTGCGCTCGCGGCGATCGGCCACATGTCCCACAATCAAGGTGAGAGCAATCATCGGCAAGACTTGCGCCAGCCCCACACCACCTAAAGCGATCGCTGAGTTAGTCCGCTCATAGAGTTCCCAGCCGATGGCTACAGTTTGCATTTGCGATCCCACGAACAGCAGTAGCCGTCCAATGGTAAATAGCCGATAGTCTCGAAACTTAAAGGCTGCAAAGGGATCGTGCTGTACAATCTCAGAGTTATGGGGATTTGAGTTCTGTTTTCTCGAAGACATTTTTTAGTAGAGTTAAGCCTTCTTCAATGTTGGAAATTTGCTCTTCTGTCAGACCTTTCAGCAAGTCGGTAATATGAGCGCGAGTTTGATCTTGGGATTGCTTGAGATGATGTTTTCCATCTTCAGTTAAATTGAGCAGCACCCGCCGCCGCTCTTGAGGATGAGCGATCCGTTTCACAAAGTCGCGTTGTACCAAGCGTTCTATAGTTGCTGATGCCGTGGCAGAAGTGACACCTAAATGCTCTGCTAAGTCAGATAATGAAGCACCAGGATTGCGGTTGATAAATGCTAGCGATCGCAACTGAGGTATAGATAAAAAGGCGGCACTATGGGCACGCATATCCGCTCGGATAAACCGCATCATTAATGGAACTGTGTCCATTACCCTAGCGGCACATTCTTCGGAAGTTGCACCTTTAGCAGGTTTATCCAAGGTCATGGGCTTGTTGTTCTCCTGATTACATGGCCACCCGTGGATAAAGTTTTCCACCAATGATGGCCAAAATTATTAATGTGAATAAGAGAATTGTACAATCCAGACCAAAGCCATAGATGCTAGTGCCGTTTAACAGCATGGTGCTGCGTAAGCCGTCAACCTCATAAGTCAAGGGATTTAAATGGGAAATGAACTTTAACCAACTGGGCATCAGCGAGATCGGATAAATGGCATTGCTAGCAAAAAATAACGGCATGGTTAACAACTGTCCAATACCCGTCATTCTTTCTCGGCTTTTCACCAAACAGCCAATAATCAAGGAAAAAATACAAAAGGAACCCGCCCCCAGCATGACTACCACTAGTACTTGGAGAATAGCTAAAGGATGAAGATTTAGTTTGACACCTAATAGAAATGCCAATCCGTAGATGAATACTACCTGAGATAAGCACCGCACCCCACAGGCTAGAGCTTTACCCAACACCATCGCCACACGGGGGGTAGGACTAGCGAGAAATTTATGTATAATCCCTAAATCTCGCTCCCAAATGAGTGTCATTCCACCAGAGAAAATTGCTACAAACAGAATACTCTGAGCCAAAATTCCAGCAGAAATGAAGTCCAAATAGGGTAAGTTCCCCGTAGGAATCGCGTGAGTCCGGGAGAAAACTTGCCCAAAGATCACGAGCCATAATGCTGGTTGCACAGCTCGAACTATTAAATCAGTGGGATCGTGGCGGAGTTTACGCACTTCCAATTCTGCGATCGCCAGGGTTTTTATAACTAGCTCTTTAATTGCAGAGATGATATTTTCTCGGTGAATAGCTGGGGTTTTAACCCAACCGTTGAGCAGTACGTCTGGTTGTTGCTGTCTCACGGTAGTTGACTCCTGATGTTAACTGGTCGCCTGTATAGTGAATAAAGACATCATCTAAAGTTGCGTTCGGCTTATCTAAAGAGGCTTTTAAGTCGTTTGGTGTGCCTGTGATAACGACCTCACCTTGCTGCATAATCGCCACGCGGTTACATAAGCTGTCCGCTTCTTCTAAAAAGTGGGTTGTTAAAAATATAGTTGTGCCGTAGTCAGCACAAAGTTGTAGTACAAGTTGCCATACTTGAGTTCGAGCGATGGGATCTAGTCCGACAGTCGGCTCATCAAGAAACAGAATTTGAGGTTGATGTAGAACTGATATGCCAATTTCGAGCTTGCGGATCATTCCACCAGAGTAGTTTCGTACCAAGCGCTTCGCCGCATCTTCCAAACCCATGTATTCTAAAATTTCATAGATGCGGCGATCGCGTCCTTTGGCAGGTATTCCATACAGTTTGGCAAAAATTAACAGATTTTCGTAACCCGTGAGACTGCCATCAGCAGAGAGCGCCTGGGGTACATAGCCGATAGCCCGTCTTACAGGATTGGGTTCACGAGTCACATCATAGCCAGCTAAGGTTGCTTTCCCTGCACTGATAGGCAGTAAGGTTGTCAACATCTTAAGAACTGTACTTTTCCCTGCTCCATTGGGTCCGAGCAAGCCAAATACTTCGCCCTGTTCCACAGATATGCTCAGATTATTAACTGCGGTTAACTTCCCAAAACGGCGTGTGAGTCCCTGAGTTTCCAAAATTAACGGTTTTGGTTCGCTAGGAGGTTGCGATCGATTTATTTTTCCCGTCAGTATTGTCACAAGTTTGATGCACTTCTAGTTAATTAGTTAGACTAACTATTAGCTTCTCAATATATTTGTCTGAAGTCAATAGACTTGTTACAGAAATTTGAATCAGAGTAAAAGGAAACTCAGTAGAGTGGCGGCGAGGTTCTTGATGGGCAAAGCATCACTGACAAATTAACCGCAAACACTTGCTAGGATGGTTAATAGGTAAAAAATTTTCAGAATGCCTACTGCTGCTCAGTTAAAAAGTCTATGCCGCATTTAATTTTCATCAACAAGCTGCAAAACCCTCTTGTATAAAGGTTCCGCCACCCAAAATCCTGCTTGGTTAATCAGAGCATCTAACAAAGGTTTCACAGCAGAAATCAGCCTTTGACTTTTAGCTTCAACCAAGATCCCTAAAATCCCTATGTAACTGAGATTTACTCTAGCCGCAACCATGCGACCACGACGTTCATCAATCAAAACTTGATCTGCTTTCATTTCCAGCGCTAGAGCGATGGCTTCAGCTTCACCAATATCCAGTTCATTGCTGAGTGCTTCAACCAATGTTCGATCTTGAACTGGACGAGTTTGAATCCAGATAGAAGTTTGGACTTCAATTGCACCCGCAACTGGAAAGTTGGGATCAGTCAGTTCTCGGTAGACAGCTTCAGGAATTAGGACTGTTCCGTAAAGCTGTTGTAGTAAATGAAGATGGTTAATGGCGGCGAGGTTATTGATGGACGAAGTATCACTGACAATGATCACAGTCTACCCATCGCCCGCAAGTTTTCTATATCTTGGTCAAAATCCTCGACCCCATAATGCACTGAAATTTGACGACTTGCGAGTAGATGCTGAAATGCTATACGATTCATCCCTGCAAAACGGCTGGCTTGAGCAAGGGTTAACTTTTCTTTTTGAAAGAGCATCACCGCAATCTCCTGCTTCATTTCGCCTTCAGTCATCCGAGTTGCGGTTAATATTTCATTAGGAATGACGACGTTCATAATTACAATCCTTTCTATCACTACTATTCTAAGCAGTTTTGGTTTTTTTTAAAAAAGAGCTAGGTAGAAAGGCACAAGTAAAGATGACTATATAAAGAAAGATAAAAAAGGCTAAAAGCCTCTTGCCTGCTGCCTTATCTCAACGACAAATATTTACGCTACTCTACTTCTATACGGAAGCATAACGTATAATAACTAGTTATATCATGAGGGTATCTGGTGAGATAGTATTTTAAGGTTATTTATTAATGTTAAGCGACTGTAAGGTTATTGGTGAGTTACTCTCTTGAGAGTGGTGCAGCAATTCAAAAGCTTCTTTATATTAAGTCTTAAGCAAATCAAAAATTTTGAGAAAGTATGCGAACATTTCTATCAGCTTACACAATTAGAATTGAAAAAAAGAAAAGTAAAAATTCTAAGGATAATCATCCACCTAATTACTGTCAGCTAAGTTGTTTTAATGGGCATGATGATTTACTAAGTGCAATGTCAAGTTTTATTCAAAAACTAACAACTAACAGGAAAAATGATAATTATAATATTTACATAAAATCTTCAAATATTCAAGAGGAAGGAAGAAGTATCAGTGGACTTATTGAAAGTGGTATATACGGTATTTCCAGCAATCTTCGAGACGTAGATACAGATTCGATAACTTATAAAAAAAAGAAGAGTGATGCTGAGGTTTTACCTTTTTATTTCTTGATTTACATTCCAAAAGATACAAATGAAGGAATTCTGCTTTTACAACGTACAGGTAAATATGGTATTCGCACACACTTTGGTATTTTTCTAGATAAGTATTTTTCTGATAATTTTTCAGGCTTTTCTGTCGAGATAAATACTTTAGTTCAAGAAGAAATAATTAAGAGAATTCTATACGGAGGTACTATTAAAAAGCTTCGATGTGTTAAGTATCAAGCTCCGCTTGATCGAGTTGATGGACTTGATGAAGGTCATGAAGAAATTCCCTATAACATGGAAATAGTATTATCTGCGAATAAAATTCCTTTCATGGGTAAAATTCAGAACTTTTTTAACTCAAAAGGTAGTGTTAAAAGTCTCATAGAACTTCGGGATTTTAACTTTGATTACGACACCGTAAAGGTTGATGTTGATCTTGATGGAAGTCTTAGAACCTTTGATTTAGGTTGTCTCCAGAGAGCTAGAGCTTACTATGATATCTCTGATAAAGTAGTTATAGATTCTGATGATTATCCAACTTTCCAAAGTATACAAACAATTGCGAAAATTTACTTACAAGAAGTTATTAATCAAATGTATCCCTAGTAAATATAATGTTAAATAAAATTTCTGTTTTTAGTATAATTAAAGACCATATTGCGACACTTAAGAGTAGTAGAACAGGGAAGATATACTATCCAGATATTATTTTGTTCTTTATTATACCAGCTATTACTTCTGGTGTAATGATTTCTCTAGGAGTTCTTCTAAATGATGGTTTGGTTAATGCTCTCATTACTTCTTTCTCAATATTTTCAGCTTTATTATTCAACTTGCTCCTATTAGTTTATGATATTTCAGAAAAAAATCAAGATCAGAAACAAACAACGGATCAAGTTGAAATAAGAAAAAATATTCAACGGCGTGAGTTACTTCGGGAAATTTATGTCAATGTATCTTTCTCAATATTAACGTCAACCATAACTGTAGTTATATTATTAACTTACTTCCTAAAGCCTATTAGCTGTAATTTTTGGGTGATAAATTTATGCTCATTGCAGTGGCTACTAGCATCAGTATGCTACTACTTTTCTGTTCAATTTCTTTTAACTCTCTTTATGGTTTTGAAACGAATATATAGACTTCTAGCGAAAGCCTTTGATTAAAGCAATTACCTATGGCTAGCTATGCTTACGCATGATTGATAAATGGGAAAGAGCGATCGCTTATTGTATATTGTAGTTTTGAGAGCCATGCCAAGATAGATAGAAAGTAGAGAGCGAAATAATGCTAAAAACATTCAGAGCTTGGTTGAAAGGAAGTCGTTTAGAGTGGATTGATGATGTACCTACATTGGGAGAGCAACAAATCCCGGTTCATGTTACATTGCTCGAAAATGAATCAGTCATAGATAAACAAGCACGGGGACGAAGAATGGCTGAAATATTAGAAAAACTTGCTGTGAGTAAAGCTTTGACTGATGTTGATCCCGTTATTTGGCAGCAAGAAATCCGTCAAGACCGTTCACTTCCGGGACGATAAAATGTGCTGCTCGATAGCAATATTATTATATATTCTGCTCAACCAGAAAACGCCCAATTGAGAGAGTTAATTGCTGAATATGCACCTGCGGTATCAGCACTCAGTTATTTGGAAGTGTTAGGCTATCATCTGCTTAAAGAGGAACAACGCCAGTATTTTGAAGAGTTTTTTCAAGTTGCTCAGGTTTTACCAATCTCTGAAGATGTGTTAAATCAAGCGGTAATTCTGCGACAACAGAAACGAATGACTTTAGGTGATGCAATTATTGCCGGCACTGCTTTAGTGTATGGACTGACTTTGATAACAAGAAATACAGATGATTTCCGTTGGATTACACAGGTGAGATTGTGGAATCCGTTTGAGTCTGATAAACCCAGTTAAGAGAAAAGTGCGTAGACGTAGCCCGCACTTCTCTACGAGACGCTGCGCGAACGGCTGCGCTCAGTGACCGTCGTAGACATCGCATCTGGTAATTTTGAGAGCGATGCCTATGGTTGGCTACGCCTACGCATTAAAAATTATTGAACAATTGAGCGCTTGTTGACAAAATCCTGTTTTGTACTCACAATGTAATTACAATCAAGGACAAGTATCCTCATGGGAACAGCAATTAGAACCCGTATTGTTAAAATCGGGAATTCTCAAGGTATCCGCATTCCTAAACTTCTGCTGGAACAAAGCGGTATCGGTGAAGAGGTGGAAATTGAAATTCAAGATTGTCAGCTAATTGTCCGTGCAGCCTCTCAATCGCGTCAGGGGTGGGAAAAAGCATTTGCAACAATGGCGAAGCAACACGACGATGCACTGCTTGATGATGCGGTAACTACAGAGTGGGAGCATCTAGAGTGGGAGTGGTAGTCAATCGATTTGATGTGTTTTTGGTTAACCTCGACCCGACGATTGGCAGTGAGATTCAGAAGACAAGACCCTGTGTAATAATTTCACCAGATGAGATGAACAGATATATTGCCACGGTCATTGTTGCTCCCATGACAACTAAAGGACAATCTTATCCGACTCGTGTTGCTTGTCAGTTTCAAGGCAAGGATGGGCAAATCGTTCTGGATCAAATTCGTACAGTTGACAAAAATCGATTAGTCAAAAAGCTAGGTCAGATTGACTCTGATGAACAAAAAGCAGTTTTAGATACTTTGGCTGAAATGTTTGCTGAATAATGGGTCAAATTATCCAAAAACCCATACCACAGGGTAAACATAGTACGATTCAAGGTGAAATTTTACCTACTATGAAAAATCCTAAATGAGTAGCCAGATTAGAACCTTTCAAAGAGTAGAAGATGCTTACGAGTTCCTTCAAAATTTGGGAGCTTCATCAAAGCTGATTCTCCACGTCATGTTAGTTGGTGAAGCTGCTGATTTGTTGATTACAAAACTGCAACAATTACGAGTTCCATTCGATCAAAGCTTTGTGCATCTTGGCGTTGCATTTCATGATGCAGGAAAAATTCTTCATCCAGATGAGCTTATTGCAAAAGGAAATAATCACGAAGCCGACGGTGAAAAATTGCTAATTAGTAATGGTATTAATCCAAATCTTTCACGATGTTGTCGTTCTCATGGGCAATGGGAAACAATGCAATGCTCGCTTGAGGAGTTACTTGTTGCCTTAGCTGATAACCTTTGGAAAGGTAAGCGCAATACTCAACTTGAAGATATTGTAATTCAAAAGTTGGCTACCCAGTCTAGAAAAGATTACTGGGAATTATTTCTTGAAATGGATTCTTGTTTTGAGATAATTGCTGCCGAAGGTGATTCGAGGTTGTTACGTAGTCAAGCAGCATAACATTTTGCTACACCAAACGGACGCTTCAATAGGTATAAGGCTAGCGATCGCATTATGACTGGTGAACCCAGAGCATGTAAGCCGTTTATGATAGCACCTATTTTGCGGGAAACCCTGGAGGAATAGGGCAAACTTAATAATAAAGTTTTTCAATAGATTTTATATTTTTGTGAATTATCTTGCTGGCTATATTACCTCTAATGCTTATATTTAGGGCTTTTGCCGCTTACCTAGCAAACTCAGTTGTTACCTTGACTAATCAATGAGGTTAAGAGAGACTAACTAAATACTGATGCATGTGCTTATAATCTTAATAAGTATTGTAAAGATTCTGAGATATATATGTTGAAAGATGGAACATTAGTTAAAAAATGGGAAGTTTGTATCTGATATCTAAGTAAAAATGTTCCTATGGCTATATTTGTAGCCTTCTGCTAAGGCAGTACAATTCAAGCGTACTTATCCTGGTTGGCCAAAAGCATGGAGACATTAGAGTTCATAATCTATCCAGACGGTCGGGTACAAGAGAAAGTCACTGGCATTGTGGGTGCTTCTTGCGCTGAGGTTACAGCAGCAATAGAGGCACAGTTGGGGCAAGTACTTAATCATGAGCCAACCTCAGAATATTTCGCCGCTAAGGTGCAGCAATCTAATATGGCGAATACACACACCACTTACAGCGATTGGTAAGTTTTCACAGTAGTTTAGTGTTATTAATTCACAACCACCATGTCACACTTTAGCCAAATTAAGACTCAAATCCGTAATCTTGATTCTTTGAAAGATGCTTTGACTGAATTGGGCGTAGACTGGAAACCCGGCCCACGCGAAGTCCGTGGCTATCGGGGTCAAACCCATCCTGCGGAAGTTAGTATTGAGCAGGAAAATGGCTATGACATCGGTTTTAGATGGAATGGTAAGGAATATGAACTAGTGGCTGACTTGCAATATTGGCAGCAAGACCTGTCTGTAGATGGATTTTTGCGCCAAGTAACACAACGTTATGCTTATCAAACAGTTGTCAAAGAAACCGCTCGTGTTGGTTTTCAAGTTTCTGAACAACAAAAAAATGAAGATGGTTCAATTCGCCTGGTAGTACAGCGCTGGAGTGCGTAATGGCTGATTTTCTGCCATCGCCGGAAGAACAAGAAGAGAACCGTTCCGGTTTAGAACCAGAATTAGGGGGTTTTTTACGGGATGCCCCAGAACGTTCTGGTTTAGAACCGGAATTGGGCGGTGTGTTGCGCCAAAATGGTGTTTATGTTGACGAAATCACCTGTATTGGTTGTAAGCATTGCGCTCATGTTGCGCGTAACACCTTTTACATTGAACCAGATTACGGGCGATCGCGCGTGGTTCGGCAAGATGGGGACGCTGAGGAAATTATTCAAGAAGCAATTGACACTTGTCCGGTTGATTGCATTCACTGGCTTGATTACACTGAACTTAAAAACTTAGAAGAAGAACGCAAATATCAGGTAATTCCTGTAGTAGGTTATCCGGTAGAACATGCAGTTGCTGCTAGCGAACGTCGGCGTAAAAAGCAAAAGTTAAAAACCAAAAAATCCCGTTATTAAGATAAAAACGTTAAATCAATATAATAAAGGACTGGTATACCCAGTCCTTTTGTTTTTCGTCATATAGTTAATTTCTGATGCAGGGATAATTCTTAATTTTAATTTTTAATTCCCTGTAAAGGCTGACTCCCTTCATTTAAAATTTAGAGGATCGTGTTGTGAAAGCAATTTTTCTACTTTTGCCTCGTCTAACCTAGCGGTTAATCTTCTAGTTTCGTGCAAGTCTCTAGTAGTTTTTGCCAAAGTAAAAGTTGAGCCAACAGAAAAAGCCATACCCATACCCATAAAGCCTTTCACCCAGCCATTTACAGGTAAGTTTACAATGCCGAAGGTGGTCATAGAAATAGAAATTACAAAAGCTGCCCAAGTTTGAATAACCCAAGCTGCACTGTCTTTTTGAGTACCAATTGTTTGCATATTTCCTACCTTTGATATGAGTTATTAATACCAATTCTTAATACTCGCCTCCAGTGAGAAGAAAGCTACGTAATTAGTAATTAAGAAGCGTAAGATTTCATCTGGGTTTCCAGACTTGTATCTGTAGTTTAGTTTTGGAGAACTGGTGTTAACAGTAATTATATTTATTGGTAGGTTTACTGGTATTAATAGTAAGACCAGTTTCGTAACTGGACTTTAACAGGTAAGCTGAAGAGCAATTGTAGTAAGTAGAAACTGGCACAAGATTTGTACCAGTTTTACAAGTGGCATTAAAAGGATGAGTTTACTTATTCATCTGGAAAAGTCTGTACCTTGCCATCAGGACTGAGAACAACTCGAATTCTGACATTTTGTCCGCGTTTATTGGCGGAAACAAAAGGTTTACCAACTTCAGGCATCCCAGCGCTATCAACAAATTCTCTTGCTGCCTTATTCAGGGGAAAAATTCGTTCAATTGTGCCGTCAATACCGACTATCAAACTGTACTCTAATGTTTGTCCCAGTCCAGTAGGTGGTTGCCAACGCTTTGTTAAGTATTCTCTAGCTTCTGCTACTTGAGCTGTATCAAATAATGTGCCAGTAGCTACTTCTCTGGATGTGGGGTTTTTAGCTGTGTCCCCTAATTGATCGATAAATGGATTATTCTCCGCAGTTCTAGAGGAGGGAAGTTGTGAAGCAGGTTTTTCTCCAGGAGAAGATTGCTGTAGGGAACTGATTCTTTCGTCTAGCTGTTGTGAGGTTAGTGAGGAGGGTTGGATTGGGGTATTGGCACGATTATTATTGGGTATGGTGTCAAGAGACGGGGGGAGGACTGGTGAGATATTAGTTGGTAAGCTACCTGCGTTAGAAGATAGTCTGGGTGGCAAATTCCGCAGTTGAGGGATAGCATCGGCTTGGGCACTTGACCCGGTTGGATTCTGTCCAAGATTTGGTAATATAGCAATTTCCTGGCGTGGGATTTTGCTGGATGGTGCGTTAGGGAAGCTCGCCGTTCGCGTAGCGTCTCCTAGAGAAGGCAAAGGCATCGCTCGATTACTAGGAAGGGTTGCAGTCGTCCCCTGAGGTATTGTCAATACATTTAGAGGTGGCGGTGTAGAGAAACTAGAACTAGGGGCTGTTAGAGGTGCTTGGGGTAAAGTGGATGTCGAAAGTGGTGGGGTGGAACCTAGCAAATTATCTGATGGAGCGGTTAGCCCAGGTTCAGGCGTGGGAAAGTTTAGTGAGGATGAAGGTTCTAAAGCAGTTTTTACCCCTGCTGAATCTGATGTTTTGGCTGTCTGCTGTTGCTTTTCCCTAATGTTGTTAGCATATTGCCAAGTAACTGGTAAAAAACCTACACCTAATACTAATACTGCGGCAATAGGTGCCCAAGCAGGGAATCTCAGACTCGAACTCGTGTTGTTGAGAGTTGGGAGTGCCATGACATCAGTCGAGTATTCATCTAAAGCACTTGCCAAATCAAATAGTTGCAGCAGACTGAGTTGAATTACAGGGCCAGATGAGTAGTTGGCAAGAGAACCAAGAAATAGGTTGTGAGTTAAATAGCTGCTTGGTTCTAAGTAGATATTTGCCCCTGGAATCTGGGTACTAAAGGCATTTAATGTTTTTGTTGAAGACTTTAATTCCGGCTCATCCAGTGCTGTGCTTGACTTTTGGGTACTAGAGAAACTGACCCAAAAGCTTTCTGGAGACTGTTGAAGGAATTGCTGTACATAGCTTGTGACAGTATCACATAAAGCTTCGAGTTGCTCGCGATCGCCCCGAATTGGAACTCTGTTTTCTTCTGGTAATCGGGGATCATCAAAACGTAGCTCAAAGCTTAGGTGTTTGAGGACAGTTTTCCCCATCCAACGGGACAGAGGTGAGCTTTGCGCGAATACTTCTAGCGTGCAAGTCGGGGGTGTGTAGCGACGAATGACAGAATTTGATAGAGGCATGGCAGGAACTGCGAAGAAGACTATTTGGGATTTTGTAAAAAATCGAGCCAGTTGCTTGCAAAGAAAAGTTGGAACGGCGGATTCCTCCACTCAGAACTTTGTCAGGTTCCTTCCCTTATACCAACTGGTGTGCAAGGAGGAAGCAGTGCTGATAGTGCATCGCCCAAGAGCTAACGACCATCAAAAGGGAATCCTTACCTAGCAAACAAATCACAAGCGAATTTTGGTTGAGAAATTTCAAATCTAAAATTTTGTTGAACGGTCTATAAGTGCTAGCCAGAGACGGCGATGCCCACCAGGAGCGCTGTAAAAAAGTAAATCTACAAGCAGTTTTAGGGCCAGGTTGGTTAGTAAATCCGTTGAGATTTGCTCGTCCTCTTCCATCCGCTCTTGGTAGGTGTTGCAAAAAGCATCAATATAGTCTCCAAGTAAAGCAGCCTGGTGAGGTTCCCGGTTATTTTCTGCCATTTGTTCCAACAGTCCGACAGCACGGCGAATCAATTCCTGGTGCTGTTTGGCTAGGTAGCAGATGATCAGAACAAGCGATCGCGCTTCTTCGACATCTAGCTTTTTCCGCCCTCCTTGACCTTTGCGTAGGGGATTTGATTGGCGCAATCGCCATAAAGCTACGCGATCTGGCACTCTTGACTCTAAATTCAGATCAGTTGCCGCCGAAAGCATTGCCTCTGAACCAATCCCAGTTAAGGTTTCTAGCGCCAACAGCACCAAGTCTAATTGGGTTTTTATATTGTCCCATTGGACTGTGTTTGGGGCTGGAAGCTTGATTAAATCCTCCCACTGGGAATTTGGAGTGGCTGAGTTGGCGGCCGAGTGCATAACTTTTAGCATAAGTGATCAAGCTGATAGGGGATGTTGCTGTTACCCATTTTGAAACCAGACTCTTAAGAATCAAGCTTGGTTTCCTCTAGCTATGAGCCAGAGGCTTCAGCTAGCTTTTTTCTATGTGGTAAACAGCAGGTATCTTTGTCCTACTCTAGAGGAAAATTTATTTTCGACAAAGTAGAAAAGTGTCAATTCTAATTAAGGTTTACCCGACTTTCACTGCTAATTCCGTACAAGAGTATAAATAAACAATGTTACGACTTACTTAAATAATAGCGAAAACCCTGATTCTTAGGTAGGGGCAATACCCTGCGGGAAGCCGCTTTGCGTCTACATGAATTGTCCCTACACTGCGTGGTTTTGCCTAAGTCCTAAATGTTAAGAATGCTAACCGCTAATTATTGCTAAGTAATTATTTAGAATACCTCCTAATCTATTGGCGGTTTTAAATTTGGAAATTTATTGAGATTTATTACTTGATCTTCATGTACTGAGGGGGCGAAGATATAGCTTGAAATACTTGATTGGCAAAGAGTGTAACCCAGTACCCTTTTCTTAATTCTCCGTAAATTTATAAATAAATATAAATAATGTAGAAAATATTATCTTGAAGCAAAGATGTCTAACTAAAATATGTAGTATACGGTCAGTATTGGGTTATTAAGATGTTCTCTATTTTGAAAGTAGGTAAAGAATTAAAGTTACTGAAAAGCTAGATTTAGGTAGGTAAAAGTTATGACAAACATCATTGAAACCAACGGTAATGATACTCTACTGGGCAGTAACAGTGCTGACACAATTAACGGTAAAGCAGGCAATGATACCATCACAGCGAACAAGGGTAACGATACTCTGACTGGTGGTGGTGGCAAGGATAAATTTGTTTACAACTTGGGTGACGGCACTGATACTGTCACTGATTTTGGTGGTATTGGTGAAGGAACAAGCCCAACAGCAGCAGTCATTGCCGAAGTCGATACCATCAAATTCCAGGGTGCTGGCTTGAGTGCCCGAAATCTACTGCTGACCCAGAATGGTAACAACCTGGAAATTACCTTTGAAGGGGTGGCTGGTGCAAAAGTCATCCTGGAAAAGTTCAAATTAGACTACTTGGAGAACCTGAAAGCTTCTGGTACACAACCAGCGATCGGTAATATTCTGTTTGATGGGCAAAGTAGTATCACTGATAATTTTAATGTTCTGGATGCCAATTCCACAGACACTAACCTGGGCATCAAGAATACTGTTACCTTTCTCAATGACCTCAATAATAACATTACGGGTTTAGATAACTCAGATGATGTCGTCAATGGTCAGGGCGGGAATGACCGCATCGACGGCTTGAGTGGCAACGACTTGCTGCGGGGTGGTACGGGCAATGATACCCTCAATGGTGGTGCGGGCAATGATACCCTCAATGGTGGTGCGGGCAATAATACCCTCAACGGTGGTGTAGGTAACGATAACTTGAGCGCTAACAGTTCAACAGGCAATAATCTGCTCTCTGGGGACGATGGCAATGATTATCTCTCCGTCTCTGGCTACGAGTACACCGACTACCCAGACAGCGAAGACCTTCGCTCGTCTGGCAAGAACACCCTCAACGGTGGCGCTGGTGACGATAACTTGAGTGCTAGCAGTTCAACAGGCAATAATCTGCTCTCCGGCGGCGATGGCAATGATTATCTCTCCGTCTCTGGCGAGCTCAGACCAGACGAAATAAGCTCAGACGGGTTTGACTCTCGCTCAACAGGCAATAACACCCTTAACGGAAGCGCAGGTGACGATACATTAACGGCTAGCGGTTCAAGAGGCGATAACCTGCTCTCTGGGGGCGCTGGCAATGATTTTCTTGACATTTCTGGCATCCTGTTTAGCTACCGTGGTGACTCCGACTCTCGCTCAACAGGCAATAACACCCTCAACGGAGGTGCAGGTAACGATACATTAAGGGCTAGCGGTTCAGCAGGCGATAACCTGCTCTCTGGGGGCGATGGCAATGATTATCTTGGCATTTCTGGCGTATCCAACAACGCGAGGATTTACTCCGACTCTCGCTCAATAGGCAATAACACCCTCAACGGAGGTGCAGGTAACGATACATTAAGGGTTAGCGGTTCAACAGGTGATAACCTGCTCTCTGGGGGCGATGGCAATGATTTTCTTGACATTTCTGGCGACTACATCCACGAGGAGGACTACTACTCCTCCTACTCCGACTCTCGCTCCATAGGTAATAACACCCTCAACGGAGGCTCAGGTAACGATACATTGGGTGCTAGCGGTTCAACAGGCGATAACCTACTCGATGGGGGGACAGGTGATGATTTGTTGTTCGTCGATTACAAGAATGCTACAAAGGGGATCGCTACAACTTTTAATGCCACCACTAACATTGGCTTAATTACAGCAGACACGAGTCGGCTTAGTTACAAGAATATTGAACGATTAAATATCTCAGGTACAGCCTTCGATGACAGTATTGTGGGGAACTCTGGCAATGATACGCTCTCTACGGGATCTGGTGGCAAAGATACGATA
>NZ_JBALEL010000009.1:0-72248 GCF_036917935.1 Nostoc sp.
ACCCCAACAACTCCAACCCCAACAACTCCAACCCCAACAACTCCAACCCCAACAACTCCAACCCCAACAACTCCAACCCCAACAACTCCAACCCCAACAACTCCAACCCCGACAACTCCAACACCTACAACTCCAACACCTACAATCGAATTAACCGATATTGCAAATCATTGGGCAGGTGAGTTTATTCGGGAATTAGTCAAATTGGGGATAGTTAATGGTTTTCCCGATCGCACATTTAAACCCGATGCGACCATGACACGGGCGCAATACGCGGCATTACTGGTAAAAGCTTTCAACCCATCGCCAAACCGCCCGGTGAGCAAATTCAAAGATGTACCAGCAGACTTCTGGGCATCTAAGGTAATTCAGCAAGCATATCAAGGTTTATTTCTCTCTGGTTTTCCCGACAATACCTTTGGCCCCAACAAAAATATCCAGCGCGTGCAAGTGATTGTCTCTCTGGTGAATGGACTGGGGTTATCTAGCGATGGTACGGCAACTATCAAAGTTTTCGATGACCAAGCAAAGATTCCTGAATATGCCAAGGATGAGGTAGTAAAAGCTATAGACAAGGAAATTATCGTCAATTACCCAAACCTGAAACAACTCAATCCTACCCGCGATGCTACACGCGGCGAGGTAGCGGCGATAGTCTATCAAGCTTTGGTAGATGCTGGTCGTGTAGCAGCAATCAACTCGTCTTATATAGTGACTGCTTGATTGGCAATTGAAGAGGAGGAGAGCGATCTTGACTTTTGATGTCAATGTAGAAAAGTCCACGAAAAGCCTAACCCCCTAACCCCCTTCCCGATGCGGGAAGGGGGAAAATTCAAAACCTCTCTCCTTTTAGGAGAGAGGTTTTCTAGATGCCGTGAAAAGTCAAAAGAGCGATCGCCACCAAATATTTGCTGCTTTTAATGGTGTTTTTACTTGCCCCACTTGACTGGAAACCCAGATTAAATCAGGCTTTCTTAATTTTGAATTTTGTTAGCGAGTCCGAGAGCGTCATTTTGAATTTTGAATTGGTATTATTACCATCTTCCAGTAATAGAATTAATAACGAAGCCTTTGTAAAGTCTTCAACTATCAAAAGATAGAAGCTCTAGTAGCAGATTTTACCTGTAGAAAAACAAAAATCTGTATTCAAAGTAAGCTTGTAGCATATAAAACGCTTGTAAGATTTTTATGACTTCCCGGATTCGCTTTTTAATGTGCCCTCCTGACCACTACGATGTAGACTATGTGATTAATCCTTGGATGGAAGGGAATATTCACAAATCATCGCGCGATCGCGCCGTGGAACAGTGGCAGGGACTACACCAGATCCTTAAACAACACGCCATTGTAGACTTAGTACCACCTGAAAAAGGCTGGCCTGATTTGGTTTTTACCGCCAACGCTGGCTTAGTACTAGGCGATAACGTCGTCCTCAGTCGCTTTTTGCACAAAGAACGTCAGGGAGAGGAGCCTTTCTTCAAGCAATGGTTTGAGGCAAATGGTTATACAGTCAATGAACTTCCTAAAGATTTGCCCTTTGAGGGAGCAGGAGACGCACTGCTAGATCGGGAAGGACGTTGGTTATGGGCGGGATACGGTTTCCGCTCGGAATTAGATTCTCACCCTTATTTAGCTAAATGGCTGGATATTGAGGTGCTATCCCTGCGACTCATAGACGAACGTTTCTATCACCTGGATACCTGTTTTTGTCCCCTAGCAAATGGCTATTTGCTGTACTATCCCGGTGCTTTTGATTCTTACTCCAACCGCTTAATTGAAATGCGAGTCGCACCAGAAAAGCGAATCGCACTTGCTGAGGCTGATGCAGTCAACTTCGCTTGTAATGCAGTGAATGTGGATAGCATTGTCATTATGAACAAGGCGAGTGATGTTTTAAAAACCCGCCTTGCAGATGTAGGTTTCCAAGTGCTGGAAACGCCGCTAACGGAATTTCTCAAAGCTGGTGGTGCGGCTAAATGCTTAACTTTGCGGGTTACAGAACCAGTTAGAGATGAAATTCATGCCAATGTCTCGGTAGAAAGCCGCGTCATTCGGATGGAAGGACACTTGCTAGATGCTGGCTTAATTAACCGCGCTTTGGATTTGATTATAGATGCCGGGGGAAGTTTCAAAGTCCTGAATTTCAACTTGGGAGAACAGCGTCAAAGTACTTCAGCCGCCGAGGTGAGGGTATCAGCACCATCTCATGAGGTGATGGAAGAAATCATCTCAATGTTGATTGATTTGGGTGCAGTAGACTTACCCCATGATGAGCGAGACGCGATCTTGGAGCCTGTGATCCAAGATGGCGTAGCGCCTGATGATTTCTACGTCAGTACCATTTACCCCACCGAAGTGCGAATTAATGGTCACTGGGTGAAGGTAGAAAATCAGCGGATGGATGGCGCGATCGCAATTACTCAAACTCCCACAGGTTTAGTTGCTCAGTGTAAAATACTACGCGATTTAAAAGTTGGTGAACAGGTAATTGTAGACGTGTTAGGTATCCGCACCATCCGCAAAACTGAATCGCGGGAACTCCGCAGCACTCAAGAATTCAGCTTTATGTCGGCGGGCGTTTCCAGCGAACGACGCGTGGAATTGGTCGTTGAACAAGTGGCTTGGGAATTACGTAAAATCCGTGATGCTGGTGGTAAAGTAGTTGTCACGGCTGGGCCTGTGGTGATTCACACTGGTGGCGGCGAACACTTGGCGCAACTGGTTCGAGAAGGATATGTACAGGCGTTGCTGGGTGGGAATGCGATCGCAGTTCACGACATCGAGCAAAATATCATGGGCACTTCCTTGGGTGTGGACATGAAGCGGGGTGTCGCCGTCCGTGGTGGACACCGCCATCACCTCAAGGTAATTAATAGTATCCGCCGTTATGGCAGCATTCCGAAAGCTGTGGAGGCGGGAGCAATTAAAAGTGGCGTGATGTATGAATGTGTCCACAATAATGTACCTTTTGTGCTTGCAGGTTCGATTCGGGATGACGGGCCTTTGCCTGATACCCAAATGGATTTGATTCAAGCACAGGAGGAATATGCCAAACACCTAGAAGGTGCGGAGATGATTTTGATGTTGTCATCAATGCTGCACTCGATTGGCGTGGGGAATATGACTCCGGCAGGGGTGAAGATGGTGTGTGTGGATATTAATCCCGCTGTGGTAACTAAGTTAAGCGATCGCGGTTCTGTAGAATCGGTGGGTGTAGTCACAGATGTGGGATTATTCCTCAGTCTGTTAATTCAGCAGTTGGATAAGTTGACAAGTCCGTATATTAATAAGGTAGGTTAAAAGAACGAACCGCAGAGGCGCAGAGAAAGGGAGATGACAAGAGTAGCTTTCAGTGAAGAGTTGCAGGTTAATTGGGTTAGTTTGATTGCTGATTTCTTGTTGGTAGGGATGGTTTTTGGCCCACCTATCGCTCCCTTTTTGGCTGCGTCTGGGGTGTCTTTGCTTCCTGGAATTGCGGACATCATTTATTTCATGGGTAATCATGTCTGTCCGCAACCAGATATGGGGTTAGATTTAGCACCACCGTTTATTATGGCTGTGTGTATGCGCTGCTACGGCACTGTCACGGGTTTGCTGATTACTCGTCTGTTGTATGGCGTAACTGGTGGTAAGGGATTTTACTGGTTAAGTCAGTATCGCGGGAGTGGTGTGGCTTTAGCAAGTGTGTTGATGATGGCTTATCCTTTGGAATTAGCAGCGCAGGTTTTCGGTTGGTGGAGTTTTAATAACTATCTGGTTACGCCTTTTGGGTTAATTACAGGTTTGGCGTGGGGATTGTTTACCATGCCTATCTTACATGGGTGGCGGGTTGCTAAAACCAGCTTGCATCAATTGTAGAAAAAGTTTTTCGGCATTTACATTTAGCCTTTGACATCGCGATCGCTACCAGCCAATAATTTCTAATGTTGATACTTTCGCAAATTCCCGATCCGCCGTTACTAGGTTCGCAGTTGCCTGAAGCGCGATCGCTGCGATGATTGCGTCGGGTAGTTTCAGCCGATATTGCTGACGAAGTTGGATAGTTTGCTCAATTAACATCGTATCACTAGCCATTAGACTAACAACTTCCAATACGGTTCGGTTAAGGTGCATAGGTTTTAAAGATCCCCCTTAGTCCCCCTTAAAAAGGGGGAAATAGAGCGATTTTTAGTCCCCCCTTTTTAAGGGGGGTTGGGGGGATCGTGTCTTATCCGAACCGTATTGCTTTGAATCTTACTCCCCAACGCTAGTAGGGAAGGGGCTGTTCTTGTTAGGTCTCTATTGAAGGCCCCTGGAAAATCCAGGGCAAAATACCACTAACACCAAGCCTATTGCCTTAACGAATAGGATTCTACGCGCTAAAGTATTTCGCTAATGGGTGATAGGTAATAATCGCAGTGGTAGACTGTTCTGGATAAAGTTGTTCACTTTCATCCATATACAACTTAATCTTGTCAGTCTGCAATAACTCCAGTTGCTTGTACTGATCCTGAATATTTGGACAAGCTGGATACCCAAAACTATACCGTGAGCCACGATAGCGTTGTGCTAATATATCCCGAATATTGTCGGGTTCTTCAGCAGCAAAGCCTAACTCTCGGCGAATTCTGGCGTGTGTCCATTCAGCTACAGCTTCCGCAACCTGTACCGCCATACCGTGGAAATACAGATAATCTGTATATTGATTGGCAGCAAACAGCTTTTGGGCAAATTCTGTGGCAATTTCACCCACAGTCACCGCTTGCATCGGGAAGACATCAATAATTCCCGACTCCTTTGGTGCAAAGAAATCTGCTATGCACAGCCGCCTTAAAGACTTCTGTCTAGGAAACTCAAAAGTTGCAACCTGTTGTGAGTGGTTTTCTGAGTCATATATATGTAGAGAATTTCCCTCAGATTGACAAGGGAAATATCCATACATCACTTGGGGATGCAACAGATTCTCTTCAATAATACGGTGTTTCCAAGTTTCTAAAACTGGGTACACTTTCTCAGCTAAGAAAGCCTGATATTCTTCCTTAGATTGTTCCTTCGGTTTGCGGAATTGCCACTGTCCAGCAATCAAAGCTTGTAAATCCAAGTGCCAGAATATTTCTTCGATGGGAATATCACTAGGCTGCAATAACTCTGTTCCCCAAAAAGGCGGCGTGGGACGTTCAATATCTATCGCCACAGCATCAGAACGTCTTGTATCTACTTCTTTTGGTTCAGCAGATGTTGTTTTCTCACCAGTTGTAGTTACTGATTCTTTGTTACCATTCGTCGAAACTTCAGCAGTTTCGACTTCGTTCAAAAATCCCTGCAAATCTTGCCAGTTATCAGCGGCCTTTGCTGGCATTAATTTATCCATGAAGTGCAAGTCAGAAAAGGCATCTTTGCCATAAACAACTTTACCTTTATAGGTTTTTTGGCAATCTTCATAGACAAACTTGGGAGTCAGTGCCGCACCACCTAAAATCACGGGTACACTAATTCCCTTTTCGTTGAATATCTCTAAATTCTCTTTCATGAAAGCGGTGGATTTCACCAGCAAACCACTCATGGCAATACAATCAGGTTTGTACTGTTCGTAAGCGTTGATGATGTTTTCCACTGGCTGTTTAATTCCCAGGTTAATCACCTTATAGCCGTTGTTGGATAAGATAATATCCACCAAGTTTTTACCAATGTCGTGGACATCGCCTTTAACTGTGGCAATGATAAAGGTTCCCTTAGCATTGTTGCCAGATTCCGATTTTTCCATGAACGGTTCTAGAAAGGCCACCGCCGCTTTCATGGTTTCCGCAGATTGCAAGACGAAGGGTAACTGCATTTGTCCAGAACCGAATAATTCCCCGACAACTTTCATCCCATCTAGCAGGAAGGTGTTGATAATTTGCAAGGGGGGATATTCTTCTAGAGCTTTTTTCAGATGTTCTTCTAAGCCAATGCGTTCACCGTCGATGATATGGCGTTTCAGACGTTCGGGGATAGGGAGACTTTCATCTAAGGAGCGATCGCGTTTTGTCGTCACCCCAGCAAATACTGTGGTAAGCTCTCCCAATGGATCGTAAACGCAGACGTTACCCTCAAACTTCCGCTCGTCATAAATCAACTGGCGACAGATTTCTTGATGGCGTGTGTCAATCTTCGCGAGGGGTAAAATCTTGTTAGCGCTGACAATGGCTGCATCCATTCCCGCCGTCGTCGCCTCGTGCAAAAATACTGAGTTCAGCACCATCCGCGAGGCTGGATTTAAACCAAAGGAAATATTGGAAACACCCAAAATTACATGACTTCCAGGCAATCCTTCACGAATGCGCCGGATGGATTCAATTGTGGCTTTACCGTTTTCTCGGTCTTCTTCAATCCCGGTGGAAATTGGTAACGCGAGGGTATCAAAGAAGATTTCTGTGGGTGGTATGCCATATTCTACAGCTTGACGGTATGCGCGTTGGGCGATCGCAAACTTTTTGTCTGCCGTTCGCGCCATCCCATCTTCATCGATAGTACCAATGATCACACCAGCACCGTATTTCTTCGCCAACTCCAGCACCTTCAAAAAGCGCGGTTCCCCATCTTCGTAGTTGGTGGAGTTCAGCAAACACTTACCACCGGCAACTTTTAAACCCGCCTCCATCTTTTCCCATTCGGTGGAGTCAAGCATTAAAGGCAATGTCACATTATTAACAATGCGCGAAACTAATTCGTGCATATCCCTTACACCATCACGTCCCACATAATCGACGTTGATATCAAGGATATGTGCGCCTTCTTTTACCTGCGCCCTCGCCATTGAAACCAGTCCATCCCAATCTTCCGCATTTAGCAAATCGCGGCACTTCTTGGAACCACTGGCGTTCAGACGTTCGCCAACAATCAAGAAGGAATTATCTTGATCGTAAGGCTGAGTGGTGTAAATTGATGCTGCTGCTGGTTCTAAACTTGGTTGTCTAACTTTTGGCTTCAGGTCTTTAGCAAGTTCTGCCAATTGTTGAATGTGTTCTGGACGTGTCCCACAGCAACCCCCGATCACTTGGACACCCAAATCTTCAACAAAATGCATCAATGACATCCGTAATTCCAACGGTGTCAGCCGGTAGTGCGCTTGACCGCCGACGTTCTCAGGTAAACCCGCGTTAGGAATACAGGAAACGATGAAAGGTGAATGTTCTGACAGATACTTGATATGTGGTTTCATCAAGTCTGGGCCAGTGGCACAGTTCAAACCGAGAATGTCAATTGGATAAGGTGCCAAAATTGTCAGCACAGCGCTGATTTCGGAACCAACCAACATTGTGCCCATGCTTTCCATTGTCACAGACACCATCAACGGTCTGCGATCGCCCTTCTTAACAAACACCTCTTCAATTCCATTCAGCGCCGCCTTAATTTGCAGCACATCTTGGCAAGTTTCCACCAGAAATAAATCGACACCACCATCCCACAGCGCCTCTGCTTGTTCAGCAAAAGTAGCTTTCATGGTGTCAAAGTCAATATGTCCCAAGGTAGGGAGTTTAGTTGTGGGGCCGATGGAACCTGCCACAAACCGGGGTTTTTCTGGCGTGGAAAATTCCGCCGCCACACGCTTCGCCAATTCTGCGGCTGTCCTGCTGAGGTAGTAGGCTTGGTCTGCCAAGTCATATTCTGCCAGCACCAGGGACGTACTGCCAAAGGTATCGGTTTCAATCACATCAGCACCAGCAGCGAGAAAGTCGCGGTGAACCTTAGCCACAGCTTCGGGTTTGGTGTGGACTAAGTATTCGTTACAACCTTCATACTGTGGGCCGCCGAAGTCTTCAGCAGTCAGGTTTTGGGTTTGCAGGTTGGTTCCCATCGCCCCGTCGAATACGAGGACTGGGCTATCTGGACTACGCAGGCGTTCAAGGAAAGGATGAGTCATATTTTCCTAGAAGAAATGAGGAAATCAAGTGAGTCTTGTGATACTCGACTTACTTTATTATTTTCTCAAATTGTGATATTTTGGGCATCTTTTAATAAAGTCTATTTTGCTGAAACTCACTATTCGCTCATTTTGACCTGATTTATCAAGATTAGCGATGTCAGAATTATGCAAAAGCGTCCTCATATCATGTCGCTTGATTGCTTATTAAACTTGAAGAACCCCACCCCGCCAAAGTTGCGCTTTCTCTCCCCTAAGAGCAAGCCTACGGTTTACACACAAGTCTGAAATAGCTGATTAACCAAGATTTTACCCCACCCTAACCCTCCTTTGCACTATTGGACAGAAAACCTTGGTCAAACTCGAAGCATCAAGCTTGTAGGGTGGGCAAATATTTGCCCACCCTACAAGTTGTCTTGGTTATGTATATAAATATGTAGAGCGATCGCCCATGTCGAATGTGTTAATTTTTCCTAACTCATGATGCGACTAACTTTTTGCGGCTGGGACGCTTGTACTCTGATTTTTTCTTTAGTCCAACCGCTTGGGCTTGATCGCTATCTGCCCCGTATTGCCCGCGCACAACTTCTTTCATCGCTAATACCGCATTGTGAAATTCCCATTCTGCTAATCGCGCAGCATCAGCAGCAGCATTGGCATCAACCTGAACTCTAGTAGAAGTACCCGATTGCACAAACCGTAAGTAGCCATCGGCGATCGCATTAGTGCCACTGTAGCTTAAACTCTTGATCACCTGTGTAGCTGACTGTGGTTGCGATCGCGTCGGAATATGTTTGACTACTATCGTCTTATACTACCTGTACCTACCTCCACCTTCTGCGCTCCTTCAACGATTTGGTAAAGTTTGTGTTCCAATTTCTGCATACATGCCGACCAATCAAAGTCAAGTATAGAGGGGCGAGCCTGTCTAGTCATATCTGCTTTCAAATCGGGATTTTCCAGAATCGCAATTACCTTTTGGGCAAAATCTGTTGGGTTGTTAGGTTGGGCAAGAAAGCCGTTACGACCAGGAAATACCTGTTCTGAGGTTGACGGTGCAACAACAGCAACCAGAGGGGTTCCAGACGCTAACGCCTCGTTATTTGTAGTGCAGAAGTTCTCGGTAACGGAGGGGTTGACAAAAACATCTGCTCTGGCAAACCAACCTAAAAGTTCCGTACCGTGGGACTCACCCCATACAGTAACACCCGATCCAAACTTTTTAGCACGCTGACGAATCTCTTCATCTAGCGGCCCACTACCAACAATTACCAGATGGACATCAGGGATTTTGGCAGCTATGACTGGAAATATATCAAGCAGTTGGTTGACATTCTTTTCGGGTGTGATGCGTCCGACAAACAAAAGAGTTGGTCGGTTATCATTAGGAATGGGGTCGTAACAGATGTTTCGTGGGTGAAATTTTTCGCAATCGATGCCTTGATAAGCGACGTATTCAGCGCGTTGGCATTTCAGTTCTTCGTATTTAGTGAGTTGTTCTTTAGAAGAGAAGTAAGTGAAGTCATAAGACTCACTAAATTGCTTGACTAAAACGGGAATGATCGGACGAACCAAATTGAAGAAGCGATCTCCAAAGTAATATTTGATGTACGCAACGATATCTGTATGAAAGAGTGATATTATTGGTGTGCCTGTTCGTTTTGCGTATTGAGTGCCGATCGGACGACCATAACCTTGCAAGAAAAATGAGTATAAACCTCTCATTTGCGCGGCTTCTTCAACCACGATAATGTCGGGCTTGAATTTTTCTAGCAACTTGGTATCACTCCAATGTCGATAGTTCAATGGTTGAGGAAGAGACTTGTAGAATACTAGTGGTTCTGTGGGGAATGCGTAAGCAGAGAAATTGGGGAAAGACTGAATTTCCTCTAAACCTGGCATGGGGCGATCGCCGACATTTTTGGGGTAGCGATCGTTGATTTGCGGATGGATTAGAAAAACCTCATGTCCCTGCTCTAGCAACCAACGAACTCGTTGGTGAACTGCAACAGAAACACCAGTTAAGAAAGGAGCGTACAATCCTGTAAACAGTGCAATGCGAAGTTTTTGCTTAGTCATAAAAAAGGGAATATTTCACAAAATTGCTGGTTTTGAACTTAGGATTTACGCAGCTTATGTTTCATGAACATCCTGATTGTTTGGCTCATAAATCCCCACTAATACCGTTAAACTAAGGATTTACACATTGTCAAATAGCCGAAATTGTCGATTTTGAAGTGGATGTTTATAACGCTTCTCGTTTGTGTGCAATAGACTCTGACCTAGCTTCCATTCCTCTCTTCTTGTATGAGAGAGGCTTTGAGGCTTACTCCCCAACGCTAGTAGAGAATGAGTTGGGGGTTAGGTCTGGATTAGACTCAACAACAGACCGTTATATAAACCTGGATTGAAACTATCAAAACATCCAAAATACTAAGTCAAAATCCCCCTTAATATATTTGTCTAAACCCTTGTCATTAATGCAAATAGATTTTGGTAATCAACAATTAAAAACGTGTATTTTGACAAGGGTTATAGCTAATATAGTTCTACTAAATATAAGATAATATAATTTGAAGACTAGGGAATGTTTAGTGTAATAACTTTCATGCCCTAGTTCATATTTAGCGATTTAATTCAAAGAGAAACCTTGTTATTAATAGGCTGATCCAACCATTGATAAGGGCGATATTCAACTAGCCGGATATTCCAGGGCCCTTGAACCCGATAGCTGACACCGCGCCAGGTAACTGTTGATGTCCATAGGGATGATAGCATTGCTAACCCATAAACCCACTGTGTCAAGGGAATCCCAATCAACATTTTGATGATTGTAGCAGCTGATAATTTTGCGTAGACGTGCAACGGCTTGCCGATAGGCATCGCCTGGTCATTAGAGCGAACCATTCGCTGTATCTCTAATTCCAACACCAGCATTATCAAGAGTAATCCGACAGTATAGACACCATAGCAGACTAACAACAGACCCGCAGCTTCCCATTTTGCCTCTAACAACGACTCTAGAACTAAAATGAGCAGTAGAGTCGGAAACAAAATGCTAGAAACAGCTTCACTAACAAGAGCCAACCAACGGGGGTGATACAGTCGAGAACAAAGGATGAGGCGCTTGAGATAGTCTATTAAGTTGAATAAATCAGTCTCTTCACGATTGACTATTAGTAACGAAGGCACAAACTTTACCTGCAAGCCATGTTTTTTCAGGATGTCGTGCATCATAAAATCTTCGCTTAAAGCTTGTCCCCACTTATCTAGCAGTTCTGTTTGGCGAAGTACTTCTGTTTTCACAGCCAAAGTTCCACCCCAAGGAATCTGGAAGATAAACATTTGCACTACTGTGGATACATTGCCGACGTAGCGCACTAAAGAACCCCAATACTTACCTGTAGGTACGTACCAACGATTACCTGTTGTTGCCCCTACTTTGGCATCGCCTAAAGGACTGACTAATTCTCGCAGCCAATTCAGATGGACAATAGTATCAGCATCTACTAAAGCAACCACCTTGTAAGAATCGTCCAACTCACGGATAGCTTGGACTAAAGAACTGCATTTGAGACTACAATTGTTGCGTACTATTCTCAAAGGGCTGATTTGAACGTTGGTTGCTTCTTGCTCTGTGATGGTTTCACTAGCAATTTTCCAAGCGGGATCTTCCTGACTATCAACGATCAATTTTAAATCATACTGTGGATAGTTTTGATTTAGGAGCGATCGCAAACATCTAGGCAAAAACGGATCGGCTCCGCGTAAGCAAAGAATCACTGCGGTTTTGGGTAACTGATCATCTGGTAATAAGTTCTTTTTGGATGAGCGCAGATACCATATAAAGACAAGCGTGAAACACACCTGAATAACCAGCCAACCCGTCAAAGACTTAAACAGAAATATTGCCAAATCTTCCATTAAATTTTTAGTCTCCGACAGAATAAGGGATTGGGGATTGGGCATTGGGCATTGGACATTGGACAGTTGACAGTTGTCCACCGTCAACTGTCCACTCGCCACTCCCCAGTCGCCTTTACGAATCAAGTGAATATTTCATGATGATGTTGACAGTTGTATTTTTGTTTACAACAAAACTGGCATCACGAAACTTTGGTGTACCTGTTTGTATAGACACAGTTGGATTTTTGGAAATTCCAAAACCTTCTTGGGGAATACCGAAAAAGTCTTTATTGAGTTTGCGATCGCCATTCTGATCGTCAACTACGGCGACAGCATAAGTTCCTGGTTTTAAACCGGAGAATTCTTTTTTTACAGAAGTGCCAGTAATCTTAGTACAGCCACTTTGAGATCCGCTAGAATTACTCATCGGAAATCCTTTTTCACTTGCGTAAACTCGGAAGCAAATCTCACCTTTTTGGTGATGTATTCCATTTACCACTACACTTAGTGTTGTAGTTGGCTCTGCATTCACTGTTTTAGCAAAACTGATGCTCACTAAAGTAGCAAGCAAAACATGAGATAGTTGAGATAGTTTCAGCATATTTTTGTAGTCAGAATAGGTGATTTTGATTCGTTCAAAATGTGGCTTGTTGTTTTTTAATTGATGCTTTTCTGCAAGCTTTCCAAAGTCTTGGCAGCGCTATTAGCAAATCTTTCAGCAAAAGATATTCTGTCCCTTTTAACTGCTGATGTAGACTTATATGACAACACAGCCGCTCATTTAAACTCATGGGACTACGCCAGATGGAGAGTATATACTCCCAGATTATTCTCCAATGGGGCAATAAAATTCGTCCTTTCTTTGCTGAATCAAACCATACCGCATACCCATAAAAATCGGGGAGCATACTCAATAATGGTTTTTTGCTTTTGTCAGCAAACAGCAAGTAATTTGGAAAGAACATACTCATAGATTGCTGCGGATGACTTCTGACAAAAAACAGGGATTCAGGGATTTCATAAAACCTACCAAGAATACCAAGTCTTAACAAGAGAATTCCATCTGCATTACCGTAACCACCCATAGGTGGTATTCTTCTCAAAGCACTGGCGCGAATTACGCCATAACATTGATAACATAAATGCTTGGTAAGCAATTCGTGAAAACGCTCGTGTCTTTTTAGTGCATCTGCCTTGAGTTTGATATCGTAATTTTGGAGAAAATTCCCCTGTTCATCAATGAAATATGTTTGGGAGTGACACAAGATTATACTAGGATCTTGGTCAAGTACCTCAACACACTTCTTGATAAAATCTGGCGAATGTAGATCATCATAGGCTGCCCATTTAAAGTACTCACTCGAAGACAATTTAAAGACGCGATTAAAGTTACCAGCACAACCGATATTCTTGTCATTGCGGTAGTAACATATACGTTGGTCTTGTTCGGCATAAGCTCTACAAATTTCTTCAGTTTTATCTGTAGATGCATTATCTGAAATAATTAGCTCAAAATCTTCAAAGGTCTGAGCCAATAGTGAATCTATGGCTTCTTTAATAAATTTTTCACCATTGTATACAGGTAATCCGATGGTCAATCGTGGCTGATTACTACTCATATAAAACAAGTATGCGTAAAATGGTGGATTATTTTATGCTGAATTGCATTTAATTGTTAGGCAGATGCAACGTAAGAATTCAGAAGTCAGAATAATTTGTGGTGTCTAGTTCACCGACTTCTTTAATAAGTCGGTGAGCTAAATTTTTACGTCGTTACAATTCAACAACGATTGCAAAAATCTGTGGACTATTTCATCAAGCTTTGAATATCTGTTTTTTGCAGCCATTCGTGTGTTCGCTGCATTCCTGATTCTAGGTCAACTGTTGGTTTATAATTTAACAAACTTTGGGCTTTGACAATCGAACAAGCGTATGGACGAGTCATAAAATCTATGGACTCTGGTAAGATATCAACTTTTTGCCGAAAAAGTTTTTGTCCTTGAACACGTAGCTTTAGAAACAACTTAATTTCATCTTTCGATAATGAAAGAGGTGCTGATAAACTTTCCATTGCTGCTAAACGCATAAAATACTCTTTCCAGGAAGTTTCTTGTCCGTCGGTGATATTAAATATTTCACCGTAGATTTCTTTTTCTATCGCCAGAAAGATGCCATCAATCAGGTTATCTATATATACGTGATTGATTACTCCTTTACCATCGTTGGCACAGGCAAATAGTTTTTGGCGCATCATCAGAATTGGTCTAACTATCCAGGGAATACTTCCTGGGCCGTAAACATCTCCGGCTCGAATAACGATGATGCCAAAATCTGAAGAATTATTCAGTTCTAAGAGTGCTGTTTCGGCTTCTATTTTCGTTTGACAGTAGGGATTATTTTCGCCAGAGAGTGGCCCGGATTCCGTAACACCATTAGGATAGTTGAAACCGTAAACCATCACGCTGGATAGATGCACAAATGTTTTGACACCAGCCTGTTTAGCGGCTTTAGCTATGTTGACAGTACCGCCAACATTCACATCACGAAAATGCTTAATTGCACCAGTTTCTTCGGCAATTTGCTCTGTATGTAAAACGATATCTACTCCCTGGCAAGCCTTTTGAGCAATAGTAGAATCGGTGATACTACCAATAATTACTTCAACACCTAAATTCTGTAATTGTTTGTTCTGTTCTGTAGAACTTTGCAGTCCACGAACCTTCATTCCTTGCGCTATGGCTAACTCGGCTGTACGCAAACCGACAAATTCATTAATTCCGGTAATTAGGAGGGTTTTGTTTTGGAGGTTCATAAAGTTGAGATTATTGTTAAATAGGTGAATTTTATTTTTTAGATAAAAGACTTCAAAGCTATACAAAATTGGAATTTTTGTAAAGACTTACAATCTAAAATCTAAAATTGGTATAAGGAGCAATTTTTCTGTGGATAGGCTTACCAATGCATAGTTATGAGCCTAGTTCCGGGCAAAACAATTTGATTGTTTTGCTGCTATAAATCACCTAGAAAATATCTCCCGGATCTGCGGAGCGAAGTTTGTTGATAGCAAGCGCTCCTGAAGTTATACACATTAAAACTGTTGAAGTTAAGACAATCAATGCATTATTATTGGTCATAACTATTGGTAGTTTAGTTGCTTCTGCGGCAAAACTATACAACAATACAGAAGTAAGAAATCCGGGAATATAAGCTAATATTGCCAAAATTAAAGCTTGCTGAAATACCACGTTTAACAAATATCTATTGGCATATCCGATGGCTTTTAAAGTGGCGTAAGCAACGAATTGCGTAGCAATATTGCTATAAAGAATTTGATAAACAATAACCACGCCAACAACCGCAGCCATTGTCAACATCAAGTTAAGTATAAAACCAATGGGTGTTCTGACTGCCCAATATTTTTTCTCAAAATCAATGAAGCCTTGACGTGTAAAAACTTGGACATCATTAGGCAAACTGGCTTGTAAATTTTTTAGTACTGTTTCTGCATTAGCACCAGGTTTGAGGGAAATCAAACCGATATCGATCATATCTGCCGGACGAGTATTGGGATTTATCCTCAAGAAAGTTGAGTCACTGACAAGTAAATTGCCGTCTACCCCAAAGGAAGGCCCTAAGGTGAATAAGCCACCAATTCTGACTCTGTAACCAATTAATGAATTGAAGGGAAATATTTCAATTGTTTGTGCAGTGTCTCCCGCATTAAATTTTTCAGCTATTGGGCCAAACTCTGGGCGAGAACCCCGATCAAAAAGCATGACATCGGGAATTTTTAGTTTATCTAAATTTTTCTCAACTTCTGGGAGGTTCATCACCGGTCTACCTGGATCGAAACCAATAACATATATTGAATATTTCTCACCAGTTGCCGGATTTTTAAGTTTGGCAAATTGCAAATACATCGGGCTAACTGACTCTACGCCATCAAACCCCAGTGATTGGTATAAACGAGTCCGCGAAAAGCTTTGATTTGATGTCAAAGATTTATATTGCGAACTAACTAAAAATAAATCTCCCTTGAGATTCTGATGCACTGCGGTTGCACTGGAATAGAGAGCATCTTGAAAACCAAGTTGCACAAACATCAGCAGCACAATAAAACCAATCCCGGCTACAGCTACTAGTAAACGAACTTTTTGCTGGGCTAGCTGTAGCCATGCTAAAGGAATTTTGAAAATCATGAATTTATTTATTAGTTGTTATTTGTCATTTGTTAGTTGTGAATGACTAATGACCAATGACTAAATATGAATGGCGACATCTACCTGTAAGTTGGTTAAACGAGCCACCCGCTCACTATCTGCGAGATTATTGATAGAGATTTTTACCTCAATTATTCTCCGGTCTGTATCTGAACCAGGGTTGAGGCTGAAGATACTTTGCTTGTCAACTTGCCAACCAATTTCTTTCACAGTTCCCTGTAATGTTCCAGTAAATGCAGTGCTATTAATGGTGGCTTTTTGTCCTACACGCACTTTTTGAACATCGGTTTGATACACCTCTGCAATCACATACATTTGAGATGTCTTACCTATTTCAGCAAATCCTCTGCTGGTGCTGATAACTTCTCCGGTTTTGGCGTGAATTTTCAAAATTTTGCCATTTATGGGAGATTTGATATAACTTAAGTCCAAGTCGGCTTTTGCTTGTTGAACAGAAGTTGTTGCACTGTTGACTTCGGTTTGTGCCACCTGAACATCTACACTACGCACTTCACTAATACTAGTGAGTTGGGCTTGTGCTTGCTTGCGTTGTGCTTGGAATGTGTCTTGAGTTCGCTTGAGAGTGGCTTGGGCTTCTGTTAGCTGCTGTTGTGTAGTCTTTAGTTGCAAAGCTTTGGTATCTGCTATAGAAGCCGCGATCGCACCTTGTTTGTATAATTGCTGATAGCGATCGTTCTCGGCTTGAGCGTTGTCTACTTCCGCCTGGATGCGGTCAATTGTCGCCTGTTGTGTAGCAACATCTCCCTTATATTGTGGCTCTAACCTGGCGATTACAGCTTTTTGAGCATCAACATCTCCGGTTTTACCTCCAGATTTCACCTGCGCTAATTTAGCTTTGGCAACTTGCAGCTGGTCTAAAGCCTGTTGTAATGCGGTTCTAGAACGACCATAATTTTCTAGATAGGCCAATAATTGCCCTGCTTTAACCGCATCTCCTTCTTTCACCAACAGTCTATCTACTCGCACCCCATTATTAGAAGTGGGAGCAGTCAAAGTAGTAACTTCGCCTTCTGGCTCCAAACGTCCCAAAGCAGTCACAGCAACTTTCGCAGGTGTGGCAGCTTTTGGAGGATTTGCTGGTGCTATCACAACTTTAGGTTTAGACCAATAGGGTGTCAAACTATAGAAAGCGATTAATCCAGCCGCTAAAGTCAGAGAAGCTGCTAAAATTACTTGCGATCGCCCTACGGGTTTTGTGAATAATCGACTTTCTTTATTTACTGCCATATTTTCATTCCAATTCTGCTTTTTTAGGGGATAACTTGGTTATATTTAGTCGATTAGAATAGACTCATCCGCAAATTACCAAGAGGGCTTTTCCTCTAGGTTTTCTACCTTAATCAAGTGGATGGGTCTAAATTGGTTTTATATGAATTGTTGTACGCTTTTACCGCCCAAACTTAGTATTATGGCGTGAAAATTCATGGCGTGTAACTTCAAAGCTTCCTAAGTTATATCCTAATTTGACATCTAATCCCGTAGCGTAAAATACAATAGTGCTAGTCAGAAAACTTAACTTTCAAGAACAACGAAGCGCTAATAAAAATGAACTAAAAATTTGGATAAACTTGTTATTAACTATGGCGTAAAATATGATTTTTGTCAACCAATTTAATTTGTATAAGTCCTAATCCTCTCACTAAAATATCTCATCGCAGTCAGATTCGAGACTGAATATTTTACTCATCACTAATCCATTGTCTAGCAATTGAATACCAACAAATAGTTAGTTTTTAAGCAGATTTGATATTACTAACAGATTATTATTAGCAAGGTTGTGTACTATAAGACATTCTGATAGTGATTCCCAGTAGGGGAAATTCATGAATTGCCCCTACTGAAAACTATTTCACCCATATTATGTTTATTACACAACATACCAAAAATTAACATTTGCTTTATAAATAACCGCTTTGCTTCTTAACTTGACTTATATTCAAAAGTAACCAACAACTTTGACTCAATTATGATGTTTCTCTGAGAAAAAATACTTATAGTTATTCGAGTTATCTATGTATTCATCGAATTTTTACTTACTAGACAACAGATTTGTAGTGTTAATTTACAGTGGTTTTCATTTAATTGAATCACAGATGTTGTGAAGAACATTGCTCATAGGTGTCAACTTAAGCCCAAAGCCTTTTCAAACCTCGTTTCCAGCCTCTGGCTGGAAATGCTGATCGTTGCGGCTCTGCCGCGAGTAAGGGAGGCGGAGCCTCAATTAAGGGCATTCCTAGTCTCCGACTGGGAAGGAGGTAACGAGGTAAATCTCTCACACCTTTATGTAGTTATAAATTATACTTTTATGCTGAATTTAATTCCAAATTCACATCAGTAACAGGATAGGCTTGTTTATAAAATAACTTTAAAGGAATGATTTAGTTTCTGTAAAGTATGCTAGTGTTTTTATTAATTCAATGCTTTAAAGTGGTTAAAGAAACTAGTTATTTAATTGAGATTTGGAAATTAAAAATAACTAAAGAGAACTGCTTTGTCATCAGCTTGTGATCGTTTAATTACTTTTCTAACTTGCATAAACTCGGATTAAAGGCGGTGTCTTTTCTGTAACGAACTTGTCAACTTTCCTGGGTTAAATACCATAAAATATATTATCCCGGACGTTGAAACTGGCTATGACATTGATCGAGATACAGAACGTTGTCATTAATACCAGCTATTTTGCTGCAATTAAGCTAGATAATCAAACGGTGTCGGGTGAAAAAAGTGTTTCTGTTTCCTTAGCTACTCCTCAGTTTTTATTGCTCCAGTAGGATACCATTGCTCAAAATCTCTACTATTACAAATGGATTGAATTCACTGGTTAAGCAGCTATTACACTCCAAGACTATTTTACCAGTTTTAACAACGTTATCGACCTATTGCCACAATATTAAGAGTCTAGCGTTGTCTAACATTTTTTCGCGATGTCTACGACGGGCTACGCCTACGCTGTGTGCCAAAATCGCCTATAAATCTAAGGCTTTAACAGGGCAGTATGTGTCGTGTGGTGTCGATTTGGAGAAAAGCATTTAGCACAGATAGGATAGCTAGCTGCTTACAAGATGAGAGATTTTCATTATTTAGTAGGCAACAGAAATTACTGTAGCTACACAATCCACAGTACTAACTATGCCCTATGTCTGCTTATTCAATTGATAGTGCCTTAGCGGAGTTAGAAAGCCTTGTCAATAATTGTGAAAAGGCTGTGATGAGGTCTATAGAGGAAAAAAACATGAAGTCAGATAAATCAGATAAAACAGTGTCAATTAACAGAATTAACAGACAATTACAGCACAATCCTATCGCCATTGTTGGGATGGCTTCTCTATTGCCTAAAGCCAGAAATTTACGGGAATACTGGCAAAATATTGTAAACAAAATTGATTGTATTACTGATGTTCCTTCCACTCATTGGAGTGTCGAAGATTATTACGATCCGAATCCCAGAACTACTGAAGATAAAACCTACTGCAAAAGAGGTGGGTTTCTTCCAGAGGTTGATTTTAACCCGATGGAATTCGGTATACCACCCAGCATTTTGGAAGTCACAGATGTATCGCAACTATTAAGTTTAGTGGTTGCAAAAGAGGCGATGGAAGATGCAGGTTATGGCGAAAAACGTGAGTTTAGCCGCGAGACTGTTGGCGTAATCTTAGGCGTGGCGATGGCCAAGCAGTTAGGAATGCCACTTTCTGCGAGGTTGGAATATCCGATTTGGGAAAAAGTTCTCAAAAGCAGTGGTTTATCCGATGAAGATACCAAAAAAATCGTTGATAAAATCAAAAGCGCTTATGTGAAATGGGATGAGAACGCTTTCCCTGGAATGTTAGCTAACGTAGTCGCGGGTAGAATTGCCAATCGCCTAAATTTTGGCGGGATGAATTGTGTAGTTGATGCTGCTTGTGCTAGTTCCTTCGGTGCTTTAAAAATGGCAATTAGTGAGCTAGTTGAGCATCGTTCTGATATGATGCTGACTGGTGGTGTTGATACCGATAACACCATTATGGCTTACATATCATTCAGCAAAACACCGGCGGTTTCTCCTAGTGAAAATGTCAAACCTTTCGATGCTAAATCTGATGGGATGATGCTGGGTGAAGGGATTGGGATGATTGTCCTCAAACGGCTGGAAGATGCTGAACGCGACAACGATAAAATCTATGCCGTAATTAAAGGTATTGGTACTTCCAGCGATGGACGTTATAAGAGCATTTATGCTCCGCGCAAAGAAGGCCAAATTAAAGCCTTAGAACGTGCTTATGAAGATGCCGGTTTCTCTCCCGCTACCGTTGGTTTGATGGAAGCACATGGCACCGGTACAATGGCTGGAGATCCGACAGAATTCGGTTCTTTAAAAGACTTTTTTGGCGAACATGATGACAAGAAACAGCACATCGCTTTGGGTAGTGTAAAATCGCAAATTGGACACACAAAAGCGGCTGCGGGTGCGGCGAGTTTGATTAAAACTGCTTTGGCTTTACATCACAAAGTATTACCGCCGACAATTAACATCACTGAGCCGAACCCCAAACTAAATATTAAAAATTCGGCCTTTTATTTGAATACCGAAACTAGACCTTGGATTCGTGCAGAAGGGGAAGCACCAAGACGCGCGGGGGTAAGTTCTTTTGGCTTTGGCGGCACCAATTATCACGTCGTTTTGGAAGAATATGAAGCTGACCAAAACGCCGCTTATCGCTTACATAGTGATGCTAGTGAAGTGCTGTTATTTGCTCCCACAGTAGACCAATTGTTGAGCAAATCAGAAGAGATTTTAGGTAAGTTGCGATCGCCAGACGCACGTACACACTATGCAGAATTAGTCAAGGAATGCAAATCGCCACAAATTCCCCTCTCTGCTGCCAGATTTGGGTTTGTAGCTGAGAATCTTGAAGACGCTTGCAAGTTGTTGCAAACTAGCATTGACTGGCTGAAACACAAAGGAACAGCAGCATCTTGGGAGCATCCCCAAGGGATTTATTACCGCGCCTCTGGTATGGAGTTGGGCGGAAAAGTTGTCTCTCTATTTTCTGGTCAAGGTTCGCAATACTTGGAGATGGGGCGCGAACTGGTGATGAATTTTCCTTTGATGCGGCGTCTTCATGGCTATATGGATAGCTTGTTAATCAAAGATAATTTGCAGCCATTATCAGAAATCGTTTTTCCTCATCCGGTGTTTGAGGAAGCAGAAAAAAATGTCCAAATTGCTGCCTTACAACGCACAGAATACGCTCAACCAGCCATCGGGGTGTTGAGTGCAGGGATGTACAGCATACTGCAACAAGCTGGGTTCAAGTCAGATTTTGTGGCGGGACATAGCTTTGGAGAACTCACAGCACTATGGGCTGCGGGGGTTTTGAGTACAGAAGATTACTTGTTCTTAGTGAAAGCTAGGGGTCAAGCAATGGCTGCACCCGAAGACCCGGATCATGATGCGGGTAGTATGTTGGCTGTTAAAGAAGATATCAGCAAAGTGGAAGCTGTGCTGAGACATTTTCCCCAAGTTGCGATCGCTAATCAAAATTCTCCCACTCAATTTGTCTTGGCTGGTCCCACCGGAGAAATAGCGAGAATCAGAGAGGCTTTACACGAGAAAGGATATACAGCTGTATTGTTACCTGTATCAGCAGCTTTCCATACACCACTAATCGCCTTTGCTCAAAAATCCTTTGCGATCGCTACTAAGTCTGTCAAGTTCCAAAGTCCGAGAATCCCTGTTTACAGCAACGTCACCAGCAAGCAGTATCCCAACGAACCTCAAGGTATTCAAAAAATCCTGGAAACGCACCTTTCCAACTCAGTGCTGTTTAAACAGGAAATTGAAAATATCTATGCAGCCGGTGGTACTTGCTTTGTGGAATTTGGCCCAAGGAAAATTCTGACCAATTTGGTAAAAGATATCCTTGGCGATCGCCCTCATCTTACCGTATCTTTAAACCCCAGCACTCAAAAGAATAGCGATCGCTCTTTGCGAGAAGCAGTTGTGCAGTTGCGGGTAATTGGTCTGGCTTTGACTAACCTCGATCCTTACCAACTTCCCCAAACTATACCGCCAATTGAGACGAAGAAGACATTAAATGTCCGTTTAAACGGCATCAACTACAGATCCGAAAAAACGAAAAATGCCTTCGCTCTAGCTTTGCAAGATGGGCATAAAGTCACATTACCCAGCCCCGAATCTTCTGAAGCGGCTCCTTTATTTAGCAGCCCAGGTGTAACTCCACCTCTGGCGGTGATCGAGACTAACGGACATAAAAAAACACCTGCGATCGCTAACGTTGTGACTGCTAATATCATCACCCAAACAGAGCAACAGATGAATCCTGTGACCCTTTCACAACCAGCCCAGGAATCTAAGATGCAACCAACGCCAGAAAAGCTGACAAATTACGAACAACTTTTAGCAAGTTTAGAATACCTGCTAACACAGTTTCAGGAAAATCAAGCCGAGAATTTACAAGTTCACGGTACTTATCTCAACCATCAAATGGAATACGCCAAAGCGTTTTTCCAACTGATGCAACAGCAGAATTCTTTGTTGAGTGAAAGTAAATCAACAGCCGAAACTGCCAAAATGAAGCTAGTTGTGATGGAAAGCTTAGAGCGCAGCATGATGCAGTTTCATTCCCAACAAGGTGAAACTCTACGCATCCATGAGCAATATCTCCAAGAGCAGTTGGAATATACCAAAAACTTTTTCCAACTCATCCAGCAAGAGTATTCTCAAATCATCTCAGGTGAGGGAATAACTCAACTAACAGAGAAACTAAGCAATTTCACTCCGTTCACCACAGAAACAACTGTTACTGATGCACCCGTAGCTCCTACTACCAAGCTAGTAGAAAGCCAGCCTTTGCCTGTAACTGAGCCTGTAGCTAAAAATGCCTTAAATGTTACCCAAGCACCTCTGCCGTCTGCTGTAGAGCCTGTAGTTGCAAGTGCCTACTCCTCCCCACTTCCTACTCCCCACTTCGCCACTGTCGAGACAGTAGAGCCTGTAGTCGCGCCACCTGTCCCAGTAGTAGAACCTCAAGCTGAGGTTGTAGTCAAAATTAGCTCACCTCCAGTCAACGAAGTTGTTGCATTCACCCCAGAACCAGCACCCACAACTGCTGCACCTGTATCTGGCGCAACTATCGATATTGTTGACTTGGATAAAAACCTCTTAGCCATTACCAGCGACAAGACGGGCTACCCAGTCGAGATGCTGGAAATGGATATGGACATGGAGGCGGATTTAGGAATTGACTCTATCAAACGGGTGGAAATCTTAGGGGCGTTACAAGAGATGTACCCCAACCTACCCAAGCCCAATTTAGAAGAACTGTCAGAAAAACGCACCATCGGCCAAGTTGTAGAGTATCTGCAATCCCACGCTTCCAAAAGTATTACTGTAGAAATTGCAGTTCACGAAGTACAACAACCAACCGAGATTCTAGTAGAGGCTGCACCCGTAGTTGAGGTAGTTACTGCACCGGAAGTAAGCGTAGTTGTTGCATTCACCCCAGAACCAGAACCCGCTACAAGTGATGAATTTGCAAACTTAGGTGAAACCCTGTTAGCCATCACCAGTGATAAGACGGGCTACCCAGTCGAGATGCTGGAACTGGACATGGACATGGAAGCCGACTTGGGGATTGACTCCATCAAACGGGTAGAAATCTTAGGGGCGATGCAAGAAATGTACCCCAACTTACCCAAGCCAAATATCGAAGAACTCGGCGATCTCCGCACCATCGGTCAAATAGTCGATTACCTACAGCAGTTGGCTGGAGGTGAAAAAAAAAAGTCTGAGCCTGAGTTTGTCCAACAGCGATCGCCTGAATTAGAGCATAATATCCAGCGCCATCCCGTCAAACTCAGAAGCCTACCACAGCCCGATTATTTGGATTTCACGTTACCAGAGGGACATATCGGTTTAATCACCGATGATGGTTCCCTCACCACTTATAAATTAGCTGAATCTCTAATCGAGAAAGGCTGGAAGGTAGTAGTTGTCAGCTTCCCCCAATCGCTGATCGCCCAACAAGCGCCATTACCTACAGGAGTAACCCGCGTCACCTTAGCAAACTTGAGTGAAGAACATCTTCAACAACAATTGCAAGCGATCGCATCTCATTGCGGAACGATTGGGGCTTTCATCCATCTACATCCAATGTTTGTAGGAAATAACACTGGGAGTATTTCTTATAACGAATCAGAAAAGGCGATCGTTAAGCACGTATTTTTGATGGCGAAACACCTGAAACCCTCTCTAAACGAAGCTGCGCGTCATGGACGTAGTTGTTTCTGCACAGTTGCTCACCTTGATGGCGCCTTCGGTTTAGAGTACAAAGTCAACTTCGGTGCGATCGGTGCTGGCTTGTTCGGATTAACTAAGACTCTGAGATGGGAATGGCCAAAGGTGTTTACTCGTGCGATCGACCTAAGTCCCAGACTTGATGCCAAACAGTCAGTACAAAACATCATAGCCGAGCTTCACGATCCCAATCTTTATATTAGTGAAGTTGGGTATGGTTCAAAGGGACGAGTCACCATTCTCGCTGATTAAAAATCTCTTCTCTCTGCGCCTCTGCTTGAGATTTTCGTTTAGTGAGCAATGCTGATATCTAAGTACGCAGTTTCGTAAATTCGTGGACAATTGAGGGTTTGATTTTAAACGCAAAGGGGCGCAGGGTAAAGCGCAGAGGAACGCAAAGTTTATTTGAGTCGATTCGCTACGAACTGAGGCAAAGCTCTACTAAGCTTTTTAAAAGAACCGCAGAGGACACAGAGGAAGAGATAGGAAACAATTTGTAACCAGTTTTATAGAGCATCTCTTAATTACGAATTAATATCAGAGGATTTATGACACAAACAGCCCAGCTTAGTCCATCATCTGTCTTTGTCGTGAGCGGCGGTGCAAAAGGGATTACGGCTGAGTGTACTATCAGATTAGCCCAACAGCAACCCTGCAAATTCATCCTCCTCGGTCGCTCTGAACTATTAGAAACTGAGCCAGATTATGCTCAAAATTCCGATGAATCCGCATTGAAAAAATGCATCATGGAAAATCTTCTTTCTCAAGGAGAGAAGCCCACACCCATGAATGTGCAAAAGATATATAACAAAATTACCTCCAGCCGCGAAATTAAAAGGACTCTAGCAGCAATTGAAAAAACCGGAGCTAAAGCCGAATATATCAGCGTCGATGTTACAGATACGCCAGCTTTACAAGAAAAACTTGCCAATGCTGTGCAACATCTCGGGCCAATTACAGGAATCATCCACGGTGCGGGAAACTTGGCTGATAAGTTAATTGAAAAGAAAACAGAACAAGATTTTGAAAAAGTTTACACCGCCAAAGTTCAAGGATTAGAAAATCTGTTAGCTTGCGTTAATCCTAATCAACTACAACATTTAGTTTTGTTTTCTTCAGTCACAGGTTTTTACGGAAATCCCGGACAATCTGATTATGCGATCGCTAATGAAATTCTGAACAAATCAGCCCATATATTTAAGCAAAGTTATCCCTCATGTCATGTAGTCGCGATCAACTGGGGCGCTTGGGATAGTGGAATGGTGACAGCAGAATTAAAGAAGATTTTTCAGGAGCGAAAAATCGAAATAATTCCCATTGCAGTTGGCGCACAAATGCTCGTGAAAGAAATGGATAATACCAATCATGCAACCGCACAAGTTGTTATTGGTAGTCCACTAGTTCCGATGGCGGCGGAGTTAGATTCAGAACTACGAACTTATCGTATTCGTCGCCAAATGACATTAGAAGCTAATCCATTTTTACACGATCATACTATTGCTGGTTCTCCGGTTTTGCCAGCAACTTGTGCAATGACCTGGATTATCAATGCTTCTGAACAATTATATCCCGGTTATAGATTGTTCAATTACCAAGACTTCAAAGTTTTGAAGGGGATTACTTTCAATGAAACATTAGCTAAGGAACATATTTTAGAAATAGAGGAGATTTCCAAAGTTAATCTTGAAAGAATCGAACTTAAAGCCAAAATTTCGAGTAAAAACCCAGAAGGAAAAATCCATTTTCATTTTAGCGCTCAACTCAATCTCCAGCGTGAAATCCCAGATGCACCCATCTATGAATCTCTCAATCTCGAACAAGATAATATCATCACCGCTACCGGAAAAGCTTTTTACCAAAATGGTGGGGCTACATTATTTCACGGCCCCGGTTTTCAAGAAGTTAAGAGAGTTTTAAACATCAGTCCTGAAAAAATCACAACAGAATGTCTGTGGCCAGAACTCAGTGCCCAGCAACAAGGACAATTCCCTGTCCAATGGGTGAATCCTTATACAACTGACTTGAGTATGCACGCCTTATGGATTTGGACACAACACTTTCATGAAGAAGGTTGTTTACCTGGAAAAGTCGAAAAATTTGAACAATTTGAGATGATACCACATAACGAAACTTTTTACGTTTCTTGTGAAGTAATATCTAAGACACCAAGTAGTGCGATCGCTAACTTTATCATACACGATCGCCAAGGTAAAATCTATTCACGAATGCTCGGCGCTCACGCCATTATTTGGTCAATGAAAATGCTCAGAAGCTAGTAATCGGTCAAGCTGAAAGTTCCTAGGAAGGACTTTAATCGTTATTTTACAACTACAGCTTTGCGTAAATTCGTGGCGAATTCAGGGTTTAAATTTAAACGCATAGGCGCTTCTCTGCGAGACGCTACGCGAACGCCTTCCCGCAGGGTAGGTTCGCAAAGGGAAACGCAAAGGAGCGCAGAGAATCCGCTAGAAGTTTTGTACTAAGCAATAAAGTCTTTACTGCAAACTATCAAAGCTAGCTTAATCTTAGGATTGTTATAACTTGCCACTTCAAAGTTTGGGGAATAGCGTAAATCCTGCCTTTTAATTATCTCTTGCTAAATACCCAAACTCGGAGCATATAAATCGTGGAAAAAATAGCCATCATCGCATTATCATGCCTATTCCCCGATGCTAAAAATCCTGAAGAATACTGGCAGAATATCGTTAATCAAAAAGATTCTACATCCTCTGCAACCGTCGAAGAAATCGGAGTAGATCCGACAATTTTTCACAATCCAGTTAAAGGTACACCAGACAAAACCTATTCCCTCAAAGGCGGATACATCCGCAACTTTCAATTTAATCCTTCCGAATACAATCTACCATCAGAACTTGTTGCTAGTTTAGATAACACCTTCAAATGGTCATTGTATGCCGCTAAACAAGCAATCGTACAGAGTGGTTATTGGGGTAATCAAAATGTTCTTGCAAAATGCGGCGTAATTTTAGGTAATTTGTCATTCCCAACAAAATTATCTAATCAATTATTCTCTCCAATTTACCAGCAATCTATTACCCCTGCTGTCAGAGAACTTTTGCAATATGAAGACTTTGATTTAGCTGCTCTCCCAACTGCAACTAAAGCGTCTTTATACAATGCTCTGATATCTGGCTTACCAGCATCTATCATTGCTCAAGCCTTCTCACTCTCCCAGATTAATTTATGTCTGGATGCTGCTTGTTCGTCATCATTTTATGCTATTAAACTAGCATCTCATTACTTATGGTCACACAAAGCTGATGTCATGTTAGCTGGAGCCATCAGTTGTGCAGATTCCCTGTTCGTGCGGATGTTATTTTCCGGTGTTCAGGGGTATGCAGAAAACGGCATCAGTCGCCCCTTAGATAAATCCTCTAGAGGGCTAATTCCCGCCGATGGTGTTGGGATGGTGATGCTGAAGAGATATTCTGATGCCGTTAGACATGGTGATAATATTCTCGCTACTATCTGCGGTAATGGACTCTCTAATGATGGCAAAGGTAAACATTTACTTAGCCCTAATCCTAAAGGACAAATTTTAGCTTTTGAACGAGCCTATAATGAGGCGAAATTTAGTCCCAAAACCATCGATTATTTAGAGTGTCACGCCACAGGCACATTGCTAGGAGATACAACCGAATTCAACTCCATAGAAACATTTTTTGGTCAAAATCAAGCTGCGCCTCTGGTAGGTTCTGCTAAGGCAAATACTGGTCACTTGTTAACTGCTGCTGGCATGGTTGGCTTGACTAAGGTGATTTTGAGTATGTCGCATGGTCTAATTCCACCAACCATGAATGTTTCTGAACCTTTAACGTCAGAAAAAAGTACAATTTCTGCCGATAAAATTGTTAGAACAGCTACAGCTTGGCCAAATAATAACGCATCAATTAAACGAGCAGCTATTAGCGCTTTTGGTTTTGGTGGCACTAATTCTCATCTGATTTTAGAACAAGGAAATACTACACAACCAGTTGAATCAAGTTCACCTGTTCCACCTGCCAAAATTGCCATTGTCGGCATGGATGCCTTTTTCGGTAACTGCAATGGTTTAGATGCTTTTGAACGGAGCATTTATGATGGAACACAGCATTTTACTTCTCTACCGCCTCAAAGATGGCATGGGATAGAAAATCAAGAAAACCTCCTGAAAGAGTACGGTTTAACAGACGGGAAAGCACCAGTAGGGGCATATATTAAAGATTTTGAAATCGATACTTTATCGTGCAAAATCCCACCGAATGAAATAGATAAGTTAAACCCACAACAATTATTACTCCTAAAGGTTAGCGATCGCGCCGTCAAAGATGCGAAACTACAGGAGGGTGGCAATGTGGCTGTGATTATTGCCGCCGAGACAGAATTCTCTGTGCATCAGCTACAGCAAAGATGGAATCTCTCTTGGCAAGTTAAAGACGGCTTACTCAACCAAGGAATTTCTCTACCTGCTGAACACCTTTCCCAACTGGAAACCATTGTTAAAGATAGCATTCACCAACCAGTAGAAATCGGCGAATATGTCAGTCACATCGCCAACATCATGGCGAGTCGGATTTCGGCTTTGTGGAATTTCACTGGCCCGGCATTCACCATCAGCGCTGGCGAGAATTCTGCCCTCAAAGCGTTGGAAGTTGCACAAATGCTACTCGCTACGGGTGAAGTTGATGCAGTGGTTGTTGGTGCGGTGGATTTAGCCGGTGGTGTGGAAAATGTCTTGTTCCGCAACCAATTTGCCCCAATTAACACGGGTGTCAATACGTTGGGTTATGACCAACAAGCTAATGGCTGGACGGTTGGTGAAGGTGCTGGTGCTGTTGTCCTCAAGCGCTACGAAGCTGCTAAGGAAGATAATGAACGCATCTATGCAGTAATTGATGCCATGAGTTTCGCACAAGGTAATTCTACTTTGAGTAATGCTCTGGTAAAACCTGATGCTTCAGCTATCAGTGATGTCTGCAAACAAGCTTTCCAGATGGCAGAGATTCAACCCACAGAGGTTAACTATGTGGAAGTCTTTGGTAGTGGCATTTCCCAGCAAGATGAAGCCGAAATCACAGGTTTACTGCAAGCTTATCCGAAAGTGGGCAATGGTCTGCATTGTGCATTGGGCAGCGTCAAAGCCAATATCGGCCACACCTATACAGCATCAGGAATCGCTAGCTTAATCAAAACCGCTCTCTGTCTTTATTACAGGTATATTCCCGCCACACCCAAATGGTCTGGTGTCAAAACACCGCAAGTATGGTCAGATAGCCCCTTCTATGTGGCAATGGAATCAAGACCTTGGTTTGTCGATAAAGGCGGCACACGCAGAGTAGCAGCAATTAATAGCATGGGTATAGATGGCAGTTACGCCCATTTAATCTTATCGGAAGAACCCAGCCAAGAGGAGCGCGACAACAGATATTTGCAACAAATGCCTTTTCATCTGTTCCCGATCGCAGTTAGCGATCGCTCCACCATACCAGATATACTTAACCATCTTCAAAAATCCATTGAAGCTAGTTCTTCTTTATCAGCTACCGCCAGCCAAACATTCGCTACCTTTGAACAGCAATCTAATGCAAAATACGTCTTATCAATCACAGGACGTAACACAAAAGATTTACTCAAAGAAATTGAATCTGCCCGTAAAGGTGTAAATAATGCTTTTGAGAACGGCACAGATTGGCAAACACCTTTAGGTAGTTATTTCACAGCAAAACCATTGGGTAAAACTGGAGCAGTTGCTTATGTTTATCCCGCCGCAGTCAATTCTTATATTGGCATTGGTCGCAGTGTCTTCCGGTTATTTCCGAAAGTTTTCGAGGACTTAAAAAGTAACAATCTCTACAACCGGGCTGCCGATGTTGAAAAGTTAGTTTATCCCAGAAGTTTACCTAAATTGACAACCAGGCAACTAGAAACCCTCGAAAAACAATTGTTAGATGATTCACTGGCAATGTTTGAAAGTGAAATCGCCTTTGCTAGATACATGACGGCAATTTTCCGAGATGATTTTCAAGTCAAGCCGCAATCAGTTTTTGGGTATAGTTTGGGTGAAACTAGCATGATGGTTGCCCAAGGAGTTTGGAGTGATTTTGAGGGCGGAAGTAACACCTTAAACTCATCACCTCTATTTGGCGATAAGTTATCTGGCCCGAAAAATGCTGTGCGTGAATATTGGGGATTAACAGATTCACCAAACAACAATTTTTGGAATACCTATGTTCTCATGGCTACACCATCTCAAGTTAGAGAATGCCTGAAACATGAAAATCACGTCTACTTAACTCAAATCAACACACCAGAAGAAGTATTAATTGCTGGTGAGGATGCAGCCTGTAAGCGAGTGATTACAACTTTAGGTTGCAATGCCTTCCCCGCTCCCTTCGACCATGTGATACATTGTGAAGCGATGCGATCGCAGTACGAGGAAATCAAGAAGGTAAACACGTTACCATCCCAAAATCTTCCCGGTATTGTTTTTTATTCAGCCGCAGATTATCAACCGATCGCACTTGAAAGTGAAGTAATTGCTCACAACATTGCCAAAGGATTGTGTCAAGAACTTGATTTTCCGCAATTAGTTAATCGTGTCTACGGTGATGGTGTGCGAATATTTTTAGAAGCAGGTGCCGGTAGTGTTTGTTCACGATGGATTGATAAAATCCTCGGCGATAAAGAACACATCACAGTCTCTCTGAATCGTAGAGGGATGGATGATCACGCTTCAATGGTCAAAGCATTAGCAAAACTACTCAGTCATCAGGTGAACGTGGATTTATCACCACTGTATAGCAAAGCCCAAGAAACCGCTAATCAAAATAAAGCAACATTGAGAACAGTTACCTTGGGTGGGAAAGCGATCGCTACTACAATTTTGAGCGACGAAAATCGCAAACTTGTTGAAAATTTGATTGGGGATATTAGGAGCGATGGCTCCGCCAACGCCAAGGGCGAACGCTTCAAAAAACAGCATCCAAACATACCTAATCTCCAACAATCTGAAATCACAGATTTTCTTAAGACTTCCAACCAGATAACCCAAGAAGAAAATTACTCCCCTAGCATATTGCGATCGCTTACTCAGTCAGAAGAAGTAAAAGCGAAAAATATCATTGATAACGTTTTTGAAACGAAAGAACAATTACAATCTTCTGAGTCAAGCGCAATTAGACAGCAAATTCCTCTTTCTTCCCCACCTGTTATCACTCAAAAAATTAGTAGCATCATCAGCATGTTCGATTTAAATAAGACACAGTATCAAAAGCTCAATGCTAATAATTCAAAGATAACTAAAGCGCACACAGCTTTTTTACAAGCTAGACAAGATTATAGTCAGCAAATGAGCGAAATCATTCAATTGCAACTAACTTGCGCCCAAAATTTGCTTAACGAAGAATCTTGATGATTCAAAATGTAGACTCCTCTCAATATGGTTCGGATAAGATCCCCCCGCCTATGGCGACCCCCTTAAAAAGAGGGTAAAAGATGGTTATAAGCCCCCCTTAAAAAGGGGGGTTGGGGGGATCTTCGAGTGATAAACAAGCTAACCAAACCGTATTGAAACTCTTTCCAAGAGTTTACATCTTTCACCCTTCAACTTTATCACCCATTGCTTATAATCCGAGGGATAACTGCCGTGACAACCGTAGATACGGTACTAAGTAAACACGATAATGGCCTTAATTTCTCTGCCTGGTCTTATAACAAAAACCAGGTGTGGAAAGGTTCTTTAGAAACTGTATCTTTTGAAAAACAAACCATCAAAGATAAATTGATGGTATTAGATAAACCCTGCTACATCGTGAAAGTTGCCGGAAAAATCGGTGTCACTAATGAGGGTTATTTATCCCCTGGTGATAATGGCACAACAGCACAAGTAGAACTGCTAACATTTGCAGCCCCAATCCGCATTCAACAGTTTGGAGATGCCAATTTTCTCTCCTCTCATGGAGTGAAATATGCCTACGTTACTGGCGCAATGGCTGGCGGAATTGCTTCCGAAGAAATGGTCATTGCACTCGGAAAAGAGCAAATTTTGAGTTCCTTTGGTGCAGGTGGTTTGACTCCAGAACGTTTAGAAGCAGCCATAAATCGCATTCAACAAGCTTTACCTCAAGGGCCTTATGCATTTAATTTAATTCACAGTCCCAATGAACCTGCGATTGAACGCCGGGCTGTGGATTTATACCTCAAATATCAAGTGAGAACAGTAGAAGCATCTGCATTTCTCGACTTGACCCCCAACATTGTTTATTACCGTGTTGCTGGATTGGGTTTGAATAACGCCAATCAAATTGAAATCAAAAATAAAGTCATTGCCAAAATTTCTCGCCGAGAAGTTGCTACTAAATTTCTGCAACCAGCACCAGCGAGAATTCTCAAAGAACTTCTGGAACAAGGATTAATTACTGAGTTACAAGCAACTCTTGCAGCTAAAGTTCCGATGGCTGATGATATTACCGTCGAGGCTGATTCTGGAGGTCATACAGATAACCGTCCCCTGGTTTGTTTATTACCTTCTATTATTGCCTTGCGGGATGATATTCAAGCACAATATCATTACCAAACACCCATTAGAATTGGAGTAGCAGGGGGAATTGGAACACCACAATCAGCATTAGCAGCCTTTATGATGGGTGCTGCTTATATAATGACCGGTTCAATAAATCAGTCATGCGTTGAATCTGGGGCTTGCGAACATACCAAAAAGTTATTAGCCCAAGCAGAAATGGCTGATATGATTATGGCCCCAGCAGCAGATATGTTTGAAATGGGAGTCAAATTACAAGTTCTCAAACGGGGTACAATGTTCCCCATGCGAGCGCAGAAATTATTTGAACTCTATCGCGCTTATAATTCGATTGAAGAGATTCCTTTGGCAGAAAGAGAGAAATTAGAAAAACAAGTTTTTCGTAAAACTATTGCTGAAGTATGGGAAGGAACTGCGGCTTATTTGTCCCAAAAGAATCCTGAAAAACTTGGGAAAGCAGTCAATAATCCTAAACTGAAAATGGCGTTGATTTTCCGCTGGTATCTAGGATTATCTTCTCGTTGGTCTAGTTCTGGTGAAAAAGGCAGAGAAGTCGATTATCAAATTTGGTGTGGCCCGGCAATGGGCGGTTTCAATGACTGGGTACGCGGTTCCTATCTGTCTGAACCAAATAATCGTCAGGTAGTTGATGTTGCTAATCAAATTATGACTGGCGCAGCCTTTTTGTATCGTGTCCAAAATTTGAAAATTCAAGGACTGCAAGCTGACGATTATTACAGTCAGTATCACCCTGTTCGTTCTACATCATTGTTGGAGATTTAAAAATGACTATAAAACAGTCTTTCACAGCAGACGATATTCAAGTATTTTTGGTATCTAACTTAGCTAAGTTGCTAGGAGTACCAACTGATGAAATAGATGTCAAAGAACATTTAGAAAACTATGGTTTGGATTCAGCCCAAGCAATGATTCTAGTAAGTAACTTAGAAAAGTTGCTAGGATTTCAACCATCTCCATTGCTTCTGTGGCATTACCCAAATATTGAAGCTCTTTCACAGCGTTTAGCTGAAGAAGTGCAAGAAGGTTCACCGGTTCAAGATACAGGCGTGAAATCCTCTAATGCCAACGTTGCACCCTCAATTCTAGATTTAGGTGCTGAAGCTGTTCTTGACCCCACCATCCATCCCGGTGCTGCATCTAATGTGCCTGTAGCTGAACCAAAAAACATCTTTTTAACTGGAGGAACAGGCTTTTTAGGAGCTTTTGTCATCCGGGAATTGCTACAGGAAACTAATGCGGATATATATTGCTTAGTGCGTGCTGCCAATGCCGAAGAAGGCAAAACCAAACTCCAAAAAAATCTGCAACAGTATGCAATTTGGCAAGAAGAATTTAACTCCAGAATTATTCCTATTGTCGGCGATTTATCTCAGCCATTGTTAGGTGTTGGCTCTGAACAGTTTCAAATGTTAGCTACCAATATTGATACTATCTATCATAGTGGTGCTTTGTTGAATTATGTTTTTCCTTACTCAGCATTGAAGGCAGCCAATGTTTTAGGAACTCAAGAAGTTTTGAGATTGGCTTGTCAAATTAAAGTCAAGCCTGTACATTATGTTTCTAGTGTTGCTGTTTTTGAATCCACCGCTTATGCTGGCAAGGTTGTTAAAGAACAGGATGACTTCAATCATTGGGAAGGTATTTATCTTGGTTACTCACAAACTAAATGGGTAGCCGAAAAGTTAGTCAAAATTGCTCGTGACCGAGGACTTCCTATAACTATCCATAGACCACCACTGATTTCAGGTGATAGCAAAACAGGCATTTGTAACACACATGACTTTATCAATTTGATGACCAAGGGCTGTCTACAAATGGGAAGTTTCCCTGATGTAGATTATATGTTGGATATGTCTCCTGTTGACTATGTAAGCAAAGCCATTGTTTATCTATCACGGCAGAAAGAATCCATAGGTAAGGCTTTCAATTTACAACATCCCCAACCTGCTGCTTTAAAAATGCTAGTTGAGTGGATACGCTCTTTTGGTTATTCAGTTGAGATGATTCCTTATGAAAAATGGCAATCAGAGTTAATCAATAATGTGTCTTCTGTGGACAATCCTTTGTACACTCTGCGACCCTTTTTGCTAGAACGTTGGTCTGATGAACAATTGACTATTCCTGATTTGTACCTACAAGCTAGAAGACCCCATATTAGCTGCCAAGATACTCTCCATGCACTAGCAGGAAGTTCTATTGTTTGTCCTCCAATTGACTCTCAATTGTTTATGACTTATACTGCCTACTTGATTCAAAGCGGCTTCTTAAATATCGCTTAGAAACTCAAGAATTGCGTAAGATGTCTTAAGAATGTAACGCACTATCTCGGATACTTTCGGTGTGTTACGGCTTCCGTAACACACCCTACGAAATAATTGTATTTAGTCCACGTTTTTTAAAACTCAGTACTACTGAATAGCCAATATTTCAGATGCCAGCAACAACTCATATATCAACAGCGGCAATATAATTGCCCTGTTTTTTTATGCTCAACCATGTAAATTTTTAGTATTCACCCCTTGACAGAAGCAATTGAGGATAGAATGGTTAGTGTCGGGCATAAAAGTTTGATTTTACCTGCTGGCTGTTGTGAGTAATCAAAAGCCAGTGCTAGTAGTTTGAAATAACCGAACTTCTTTAATGCCCAAGTTCTTCGATGCATAAATCCTAAATTTGCGTTTGGATTGCTACATCTATCCAAGGCATCACACAAGCATTTGAAAGGGTAATAACTCAAGACATTTCTCGTCATTTGAGATATTACGCGTACTTAATTGTAGAACGAGAAAGACTGTAAATGCAACGCAGCTTCATCAAATTGAATTCACCAACATTCTTACATGAACACAACACATCAAGGACAGAGCAAACAAACTGCTCTTATTACTGGGGCAGCCGGTGGAATTGGCTACGAATTAGCATGTATTTTTGCTGCTCATGATTACAATCTTGTCTTAGTAGACAGAAACGGGCCAAAGCTAGTAGAAATTGCGGTTAAATTCCAAGAAAAATTTGGAATTTTTGTCAAACCTATTGTTAAGGATTTATCTATATCAACAGCTCCTGAAGAAATTTTTACAGAGTTGCAAAAAGCCGATATTAATGTTGATGTGCTGGTAAATAATGCCGGATTTGGTATCTATGGATTATTTCACGAAACAGACTTAGCTACTGAATTGGAAATGCTACAGGTAAATTTGGTGTGTCTGACCCATTTAACCAAGCTATTTGTGAAGGGTATGGTAAAGCAAGGTAAAGGAAAAATATTGAACGTCGCCTCGGCTGCTGCCTTTCAACCAGGGCCTTTGATGGCAGTTTATTTTGCTACTAAAGCCTATATCTTATCTTTTTCAGAAGCGATCGCTAATGAATTAGAAGGTACAGGTGTCACTGTGACAGTTCTTTGCCCAGGCTCAACCGCATCTGCTTTTCATGAAAGAACCGGAATGGCTGACTCTAAGTTGCTCAAGGGTAAGAAAATGATGGATGCAAAAACAGTAGCCGAAATTGGTTTTCGCGCCTTAATGAAAGGCCAAACCATTGTTATTCCTGGTTTTATCAATCAACTACTGGCGAAAATCGTCAGATTTGTACCCAGAAACCTGGTGACAAAATTTGTGAGAAATATGCAGGAAGATAAGTAGGGGGCATTGGGCATTGGGCATTGGGCATTGGGCATTGGGCATTGGGGAAGAATAACTAATGACTAATGACTAATGACTAGTATTAATATTGCCAACACTTCAAATCCCAGCCAAAATTCTCTACAGCAACAGCAGCAACATAATTGTTAGTAGGTACTAGTTCAAAAAGACTCCAGTCTTCAGTTATCTGTAACTTGGCTGGTTCTGTAGGAGTCAGCAACACCTCAATTTGCTCTAACTGGGATAGTCCATCTCCAGTTGCTTTTAGATAAGCTTCCTTACAAGTCCAGTAACGGAAAAATACCTCTTGCTGTTGGTTGGGAGATAGCGATCGCAACATTTCATATTCTCTCGGTAAAAAGAACCGTTTGGCAAGAGCTTCAATATCAGACATCGGGCGAATATATTCTAGGTCTACACCAATTTGGTGAGTACAATTCACCGCACATAAACCGAACCCTTGGGAATGAGACAAGTTAAACGCCAGTCCACTATCGGCAAATTTATCCGCTAATACTGGTTTGCCACGGTGTTGATAATTAAACTGCACTTGTCCGGGCTGGATACCCAAATAGCGACCTAATATAGTTCGTAAAATACCACGACCAGCAATGAAACGCTGCCGATGTTCCTGAAAATAGAACCGTTCAGCACGAGCCATTTCATCACTGGAAAGAGTCGCTGCTAAATTTTGCAGATGTAGTTCTGGTTGGTCAAGGTCTATGCGCCAGACATGAATCTCATCCGGTAGCAAAGTTAAATCTGTCGGTGCAGGTAGCCAGAGATGATGAGCGGTCATGATAATTCGTAATTCGTCATTCGTAATTAACTTGGATTAGGTTTTTGTTGGTGCTGACGATTGTCGTAGAAAACCTACTAGAGTACAACAACCTTATACCAATTATCTAAAAGAATATTACAGATGCTTTCCCTGTAAACCCAGATTTAATCTGACGAATCTTAATTACGAATTACGCTGTTGCTCCAACCATTGTAAAACCCGATTCCATGCCCACCAAGGATCAGAATCGTTTACTTGACGTTGACACTCTTTACTGCTCAAATAGCCAACATGACCGCCGTACTGAGTAAGAAACAAATCTATTACGGAATTGCGATCGCACGCTTCTTGTAATTCCGGTATGATAGCTGGGTCAAAAAGTGGATCGTCAGCAGCATATAAAATCAAAGTCGGTTTCGAGATTTGCGGCAATATTTGTAAAGCACTACTAGCTTGGTAATATGCTTCCACAGAAGAAAAACCTAGTCGTTTAATTACCAGTTCATTGTCAAAACCCCAAATACTGTTCGCCCGTTCAATCGCTTCTGGATCAAGGCTTCCAGGATGAGCATCATGTATCCGCCATGCCAGTTTTTTTAAATTCTGTGCAATCCCCGCTTCCAAATATCTGCCAAAGGGCTTTGTAACTAGATAAGATAGCGATCGCTTTGAATCCAAACTCGGACAAATTACCATACCACCGCCAATATCGCTATCTTCTAGTCCTAAATCTTCATACTCCCTAATCACTTCACCAGCAACTTTCAACGCCCATAGCGCCAATTGCCCTCCTAAAGAAAACCCTGTAAACCAAAATTTCCCCGGACATCCCATTGCCTTAGCAGCGGCGGCAATGCGAACAAAATCTTCCCCCTCATACAAACCATCAGAAGTTAGAGTCGGCGACAATTGAGCAGTTTTGCCGTGGGCACGCCAATCAAATAACACCACAGCGTATCCTTGAGCGTAGGCTTTACGCCCTAGCACTCTCAAAAACCATTCTGTTTTCAATTCTCCAGTAATGCCGTAAGTACCGATAATCGTGCTATGAGCGTTTTCCGGGATTGCAACCAAGCCAAAAATTGGCACACTTTGGCCACCAATAAATATTTCTTCGTGATATGACGGTTCTTGTAATGGAGTAGTACTTTCCCAATAACGTTTTCCCCACAAAGCGGAGTATACAGTCATCATTACACCGTTTTGTAAAAACCAAGACGGATTGTAGGGGGGAGTATAACACATCATAGACTATAAGATTTCATGTAATTGAGTCTTGATTTCACAGTCATTTAATCTTAATATTTATGTAAGATTTAAAAACTTTTTCATCATTGATTCAAAAATCTTTGTATCTATACAAAGGTTGTTATTTATCCTTAATAAGTAGTAAAAATTTTTTAAGAATGCCGAGGATTCTTGTCATAGACGATGACCCAGCGATTTCAGAACTAGTTGCCGTCAACTTGGAAATGGCTGGCTACGATGTTAGTCAAGCTGAAGACGGCATCAAAGGTCAAGCGCTGGCTCTCCAGCTACAACCAGACTTGATCATGCTAGATTTAATGTTGCCCAGGGTAGATGGGTTTACTGTTTGCCAACGCCTGCGCCGCGACGATCGCACCTCTGAGATTCCCGTGTTAATGTTGACGGCTTTGAGCCAAACTCAGGACAAGGTGGAAGGCTTCAATGCTGGCGCAGATGACTACCTCACCAAGCCTTTTGAAGTTGAAGAACTGCTGGCGCGGGTACGGGCACTTTTGCGGCGTACTGACCGCATTCCCCAAGCCGCAAAGCATAGTGAGATTCTCAACTATGGCTCACTCACCCTCGTTCCCGAAAGATTTGAGGCAATATGGTTCAATGACACGGTGAAATTGACTCACTTGGAATTTGAGCTACTTCACTGCTTATTGCAACGCCACGGTCAAACAGTTTCTCCCAGCGAAATCCTCAGAGAAGTTTGGGGCTACGATCCTGATGATGACATAGAAACGATTCGAGTCCATATTCGCCACTTAAGAACTAAGCTAGAACCAGATCCCCGCCATCCTCGCTATATAAAAACAGTGTATGGTGCTGGATACTGTCTTGAATTACCGGGTATACCTCCATCAAATGAAGGGGCTTCGGTAACAGTCGTTGAATGAAATCACGCTAAATACCCTTAACGAAACCATCACTTAGGCAAGAACTCTCAGAAACGAATGGCACTAAGTTAAGATATAGCCCTTGCCCTAACTGGTTCCCAGCCTAGAGGCTGGGAACCCATCCTGGGAGGCTCCGCCTCCTCTTTCTTGACGAGAGGCAGAGCCTCTCGGAATACATTCCCAGTCTTAAGACTGGGAACGAGGCGACACAAACGAAACCATCACTTAGGCAAGAACTCTCAGAAACTCTTATTCCTTACCGTTTAGTTAAGGTTATTGGTGAGATTTTTCGCGCTTGTAGAGACGTTGCATTGCAACGTCTCTACAAGCGCATCCGTAATATTTTAAGATAAAACGTATTTTGTCAATGACAGGATTTACGCATTGACAGAGACAAACAACTGTGGATGACCTCTCGTTACAAGGCAGAGCCTTGTAATGCTCTTGTGGGAGGGCTGCTGCCTCCTGGTTTGACGGGAGGCAGCAGCCCTATGATCGCATTCCCCGGCTCTGCCTGGGAATGAGGCAGGGTAAGACTTTTAGCTTAACAAGCTAAAAGTCTATATTATGGTCAATATGTAAAGTGCGTAAGTCCTAGTACATTCTCTTGATGAAAACAACTTTGTAAAGCTGCTTGTTTTACCCAAAGTTGGTCGCCTAATATCCAAACCCCAATTGTCATTGTTAGTACCATTAACACCCATACCTACAGATAAACATAGATAGTGCTTATCTGTAAGGCGTGGGGGAATGGGTTTGATTTAGTAGTTTACCTCTAGAATTTCTGGAGGCGATCGCCAAAACTCCATCCCAAAATAATCATGTCGGAACACGAGGACGCAGATTTTAGAGAACTGGTATAAAGTCACTCTCTGTAATCAAGCTGGGATTGATGCCGCTCAAAATAGCTAACGTCTCATTTGTGGAAGTAATCCGAATAGAAGTCTTATTACTAGTTGCAGAGATAGTTAAAGCCCCATAACTTAAACCACCGAATAAACCAAGTTTGTCGATGCCATCCTTAAAATCAAGGATGCTATCATTGCCGTTGCCGGAGGCGAGAACAAAAATATCCGCACCTGTTTGTCCATAGAGTAAATCATTGCCAGCACCGCCAATTAGGATGTCATCACCTGCACCACCATAAAGGTAGTCATTGCCAGCATTACCAATCAGGCGATCGCTGTCATTTTGACCGTACAGGTAATCATTATTACTGCCGCCTACGAGACTATCATTACCATTACCGCCATAAAGATAGACACTACCAATCGTGAATGATGAAGCATCTAAAGTATTGTTACTAATACCACCTGTCAGCGTTACCCGTTCAATATTGATCAGGCTATCATTACCTAAACCGCTTAGTTGAGTGTTAGTTAAAGTAAAGTTGACATCAGCTGATTCATTTACGTAATCAATTCCATCACCACCGTCGAGAATATCATCGCCTTTACCGCCATAAAGGTAGTCATTGCCAGTACCACCAATCAGGCGATCGTTACCATCCTGACCGTAAAGGTAGTCATTTCCTGCATAGCCGTAGATAGTATCATCAGTTGCACCGCCATTTAGCCTATTGCTTGAAGACGTACCATAGATGGTCTTTTCGCTGACATCATTAAGATTGACAGCGATCGCTTGTTTGGCACTTATATCAGTGCCATCACTGACAGTAACTTGTAATTTAAAGTTAGGGTTGCTCTCAAAATCAAGATCGTCGCGATCGCTAACAGTAATTTGTCCTGAAGTGGGGTTGATGCTAAAAGCGGTTTTCCCATCTCCATCGAGGTCAAGGTTGCCATCAATAATTGTCCAGTTGGAAAATGAGCTAGTTCCCTCGATATCGGTAGCAACTACAGTACTAACCACCGTGTTATTACTGCTATTTTCATTAACGCTAAAGCTTTGATTTGGGTTAATGATCGGGGCATCGTTGACAGCAGTCAGGTTAATCGTCTGGGAAACTGTGGCACTAGTACCGCCATCACCATCAGTCAACACAAAGCTGACGGTACGGGCAATAGTGGAAGGATTCTCAGAAACATTGGCGTAACTAATACTGCGTAGCACAGCTTGAACAGCAGCAGGTGTAGCTTTAGAGTTAAAGTTGATTACCAAGTCTTGAGCGCCAATACCGCCAGTGAAAGTACCGATCAAGTTACCATCAGACAAAATGCTTGTATCGTTGACTGCAATTTTATTTGTTGTATTGCTTTGGATGATCAGGCGATCGTCAGCACTTCCACCATTACTGAAGTTAACAGTCAATTTACCTGAATCTAAGTCTTGGGAATCAAGGTCTAGGACGGTTGCACTAGGGTCAATGAAGATAGCAGTGGCATTTTCAGTGTAGGTGGGATTAGTTCCTGACAAACTGATTATAGGAGAATCGTTGATAGCGATAACGTTAATCGTCTTGGAAACTGTGGCACTAGTACCCCCATCACCATCAGTCAATACAAAGCTGACAAGACGGGGAGTAGTGGAGGGATTCTCAGAGACATTGGCGTAACTAATACTGCGTATCAAGGCTTGGACGGCAGTAGGCGTAGCATTATAGTTGAGGTTGATTACTAAATCTTGGATGCCGATACCAGCAGTGTAATTACCAATCAAGTTAGTATTGTAAAAAACATTTGTGCCAAAGTATTCAATTTTATTTGTCGGGCTGTTTTGAATGGCAAAACGGTCATCAGCACTTGGGCCATTACTGAAGCGAACAGTCAATTTACCTGAATCGAAGTTTGGGGAATCAAAGTCTGCAACACTTGCATTAGGATCGATGAAGATGCCAGGTGCATTTTCAAAGTAAGTGGGGTTTGTGCTGGGCAAAGTGACTGTAGGCGCTAGATTCCCAACATATAAACTCACTGTTGCAATATTAGAATCTGCGTAGGCGTAGCCCGTCGTAGACATCGCATCATTAGCTTTATAGCTGAAGGTATCAATGCCTTGAAAGCCAGCTTGAGGAGTGTAAGTAAAAGAGCCATCAGAATTGAGAATAAGGCTACCGTTGTTTGGCCCAGACACTAAAGTTGCTTTCAGTGCGGTATTTTCGGTATCTGTGTCATTGGTTAATACACCACCCACTAAATTGTTAGGAGTGGCGCGGTATTGAATACGACCTTTAAAGCTTTCGCTAGCAGGATCGCCATCGCCGTATTCTTGGAAGGTGGCATCAAAATTGAGAATTTCGCTGCCAGAACCATAGACGATTTGGTTAACTGTAAACTGCCCTGTCAATGAGTTATAGCCGCGTCCATCACCACCAACATCTAAACCAGGCTGATTAGAGGTTTGGAATGGGAAACGTGCTGCACCTGTGTATGTGGTGCCTGCTGTAAGTGGAGCGTTAAATGGAGCTGCAAATGAAAGATCCCACCATGTGCCACCAGATCCAGACTCAGAGTAGCTGATGCGGATGGCGTTGTTGCTACTGGAATTGGAGGGGTAGGCACGAACAGCGTTGAACTTACCTGTGCCGGGAGTATAGCTATAATAATCACTCTGACCAATGTAGTTACCGCGATCGCTATCTAAAGTCAGCGCGGTAATTGCCGCAGCAGTCTGGAAGGAAGTATTTGCTGAGACAAAATAAGTATCGTTTGTCACTACTGGCAACTGATTAGTGCCAATAGCTTTACTCGTCACCTTGATATCATCAACCCCAATCCACTCATCTTCCCCATTCGCATCAGTAGTAATAAAGCGAACTTGGACTTGCGCCTGATTGGTAACTTCGGGTGGTAATAAGATACTTATCCGTGCTTCTCGTGTGTCATAAGAAGCTGAGGTTGAGGCATTATTAGAAGCATCAGGTACAAAAGCAGCTGGCAGGTTGATGAAATTCCCTGTATTTCCAATGCGGTATTGTGCAGCAACAGATTGAATAGCATCGCGTGTTGAGGTATCTATGTCACGTAGCGTAAAGCTAAGTTGGAGATTTTGCCGCCCAGTAGCATCTAAATAAATAACTAAATTCGGCGCTGTCGCAGTTGATGAGCCTCTGAGGGCAATAGTTGGATTGCTCAATGCAAATTCTGTAATCCCGCTATTTGTGTAGGTACTTGGATTACTTTGATTAGCATTCACATCAACAGGAGTGGCAGAACCATCAGCTAGTACTGTTTGTGGGTTAGTACCCATACTACTAACTAAACCATCACCTCGAAAACCCCTAATATTGGGTAAATTACTCCAATCATCATCTATGGTGATTAAATTAGTATTTGACCAGTCTTGGCTAAAGTCGCTTGTTACCAGTTGATGATAAATAGGAGCAGTGGATTTTACTGTTATCGAGATAGTGTCCGTTACACTACTAAAGGCAGTAGTACCACCATTAATTGTGGTGTCACCAGTACCACCGTTCGTGCCGCTAGTTCTGTCCCAAGCACGAAAGGTGATAGCATTACCGACATCACCATTAAAATTAGCATTAGGCTGGAAGTAAATACGGGTATTAGCATCTGCTGCCAGCAAACGAGCGCTAGTGTCGGATACCGCAGACAGAGAATTCCAGGTTGTGCCATTGTTAGTGCTGTACCACAAAGTACCGTTGGTAGTGTTAGCAGCACTAATGGCGATACCTGTTAAACTACCACTGTCCGTATCAGTGACGTTGCCATTTAGACTGACCAAGGATGAGACTAGAGTACCGATTGTCCCGGAAGGTGCGCCTGCGTTGTCATTTACTGGGTTGAGAGCAACAATGGTGTCAGTTAAAGTAGGTGCTGTATTTGAGGGAGTGGCAGGTATTTCGTTGGAAACACCAAGGTAGCGTGCCACCGCAAAGTAGCCATTGTTATTCCCAACAACAACAATATTTCCATCCGATTGAGTTGCAACGACATTACCCCCTTCGTAGTTACTCTTAATCGGAGTAATAACCTGACCGCCCGTACCAAAGCTGCTATCCAGCGTTCCATTAGGATTATAGGCTAATAGAACTGTGTCCCGATTATTTCCGTTTTCAACATAACCAGCGACAACAATTTTGCCATTTGATTGAATTGTCAAACTACTGGCACGATCATTATTACTTATGCTTACAGGCGCAATGACTTTACCCCCATTACCAAAGCTAGTGTCTATACTGCCGTCAGTATTGTAACGGGCAATAGCAAAGTCTTCTTGGTTAGAGCCATTCCATACACTCCACGCATATCCAGCAACAACAATTTTGCCGTCCGACTGAATTGCAATGCTATTAACCCTGTCAAAGGATGCACCTATAGGAGTTAAAACCCTACCACTATTGCCAAAGCTAGTATCTAGACTGCCATTGCTGTTATAGCGTGCTAAGGCAAAATCATTATTAGTGCCATTCGACGCAGTTCCAGCAACAACAATTTTGCCATCTGAGAGAATTGTTGCAGCATAGCCATTTGTGCCGTTGACTTTGCCACCGTTACCAAAACTGCTATCTAAACTGCCATCACTGTTGTAGCGTACTAGAACATAATCTCGATTACCATTGCCGATGTATCCTGCTAGGATCATCTTGCCATCTGGCTGAACTAAGACTTTATGACCGAAGTCCTCACCAAAGTTGCTAATAACTTTACCACCATTGCCAAAACTGCTATCTAGACTACCGTCAGTGTTATAGCGTGCTAGGGCAAAATCTGGTTGGTTAGATTGGGTACTGTCCCAAGTATATCCAGCAACAACAATCTTACCGTTTGATTGGAGAGTGACACTATAACCATTATCACTGGCACTACCTACATGAGTAGTAACTGTACCACCGTTGCCAAAGCTGTTGTCTAGACTGCCGTCTGGGTTGTAGCGTGCTAGAGCAAAGTCAGGGGCACTTAAATTACCGTGCTCCATGTAAGTATAGCCGACTGCCAAAATTTTGCCATCTGACTGAATTGCAACACTATAGGCAGAACCGCCATTGCCAAAGTTGGTGGTAATTTTACCACCAACGCCAAAGGTAGTATCGAGGTTCCCAGGAGCAAGTATTCCCGTATAAGTAGAAAGAGTCTCTTGTCGGAATGCCAAAGCTATAGGATATGGCATTGGAAAATCTTTGCCGACTTCAACCTGTAAATTCCAATCTCCTCCCAAGGTTGCATTACCTGTTGGTGTAGTAGAAGCAGCAATATTTGCTCCAGTCAATTGGTGCAACTTCTGCAAAAATTCCTCTCCTGCGTCCCCAGCGGCGACATTACAGCCGTAGAGTATTAGAGATGAAGCGAACCAAGTTTGTAGCTCTTGGGTATAGCGTTCTAAACTGCTGAGACTGAGTTGGGTATTACCCAGGTAAAGACAACCGGGAGAACCATGAGAGACAATGTGGACACTTTCAACTTTATGGCGCTGTAAAAGTATTTGAGTAATTTGCTCTACCCCATCTTGGTTTGAGTCAAGGACTATTACCTCAATTCCTGATACAACGCTTTTCAGCAATATTTCATAGTTCTTAACGGAGGAGTCCAAGAAAAGTATGCCTGTATTCTGAATATTCATTTTCTCGGAATTCTCTACTAAAGTTTAGATATCTAATTGTTAGTGAAACTCTTGGATAAGAGATAAGAGATTGGATGATTTAAGGACAAGAGCATAATCTTTAAATCATTTATTGATAATTCAACTTGATTTTTCAGTCCAATTAATGAAGGAAATTTCAAACAGAAAAATCATTCTCTATTCGCAATTTTGCTGGTTGCAGATATTAATTACATCGATAGATTTTCTGAGATATTATTAAGAAGCTATAAAGCCTCAACAAATAATTAGTAATGATTAGTAATGATTAGTAATAATTACTACTTTAACAAGAGAGAATTCAGGAGTCAGAATTCAGCATGAATTCTGTACGTCTGGTGGATGAATCAATGGATATCTGACAATTTCCACATTCGACCCAAATAGGTGTCGTCCGACCTGACCAGTCCAGCAAAGCTATCAGGGTAACCCGTCGCAATTCATCACACGTCCGCAGCTTGGACTGCTATGCCAACGTTAACGGTTGTGACGAAGCAGTCCAGAGCGATCGCTATGAGATTTTTCTATTTTCATACCTTCTAGTATAAAACTCACTTGACAACATGAGTTAAAAGGTGATATTACTTTTATACCGATTGGTAAAAAAACACTCGCCACCAGTCCTGCCGCTTCCTACGTCACCGAGACAATGCCTGATGTCAAAGGCGGCTACAGTGCTTAAGTATAGATACCATCAAAACTCATACTCAACTCATTCAAGGGAGTCATTGCCATGTCACAGAAACTCATAGGAAAAATCGCACTTGTTACCGGTGGCAACAGCGGTATCGGACTAGCCACAGCAAAGCGGTTCGTCGCAGAGGGGGCGCACGTCTTTATTACAGGTCGTCGTCAAGACGGACTTGATGCTGCGGTCAAGGAGATCGGCGAAAATGTTACTGCTGTTCAGGGTGACGTGTCGAATCTCGCCGATCTCGATCGCCTTTACGCCACAATCAAAGAGGAGAAAGGACGCCTCAATATCCTCTTTGCTAACGCGGGTGGCGGCGAGTTTGTGCCGTTGGAACAGATCACCGAGGCGCACTTCGACAAGTATTTTGGCATCAACGTCAAAGGCACACTTTTCACCGTGCAGAAGGCGCTACCGCTAATGCCTGCCGGTGGGTCGATCGTTATCAACGGGTCGATGGTATCGATCAAGGGCATACCAGCTTTCAGCGTTTATGCTGCTACCAAGGCAGCCCTGCGCTCGTTCGCACGCACGTGGTCAGTCGATCTTAAAGACCGCCAACTCCGAGTCAATGTTGTCAGTCCTGGGACGGTGATCACACCTGGCTACAAAACTGAACTCGGCATGAGCGATGAGCAAATTGAGCAAATGAAGGCGGACACCGCTACCACCACGCCTTTGGGTCGCCCAGGCACACCCGACGAAATCGCCAAAGCAGTCTCCTTCCTTGCTTCGGACGACAGCAGTTATATTACTGGCATCGAATTGTTCGTCGATGGCGGCACAGCACAAATCTAATCGCTTTTAGTTAGGGTAACTCGATAAAGCCAGCCTACACTCAGCCCCAGACAGAAGCCAACTACCCGATTTTAGGCAATTCGAGTTACTTGCTGATTCACACGGGGACGACCAAAGCGCTCCCAAGCACTCCCTCCTCGCAGAAATAGCTCTAGGAAGCGCAATGGTTCTCCTGAATCGCCTCTTGACCAACCGGAACTACCAGGAGCAAAGGCTAAAGTTCCTTCAGACACCTTGAAACTGCCATCAGAATACACTGCATCGCTGACCACATCTCCAATTCGGATCACGATCTTGCTTTGAGGCTCCAAATTAAGTGTATGGGCGGCAATAGTTGTTTTGATATTGCCGTAGCCATCAATCCAGGCAATTCGATCTGGTGGAACATCTGGGATTTGCTCACTCTTAAGGCTATCTCCCAAAAGGCTAAAATCTTCATTCATAATGGCCGCCGCCGCCGGAGGAAACACATCTCGTGAGCGAAACTGCGAACCACCACGAGAAACGTTGACCACTCGCAACTCCTTTGTATAGTCTTTGATAAAGGAGAGGGTGTAGCCCGCATTCACACCCACGACTTTTACGCCATTGGATAAAAGCGCATAAGTTAGTCCTTCACCTTCATTGTCTCGACGGGCTTCAGGATCATCCTGACGAGGCGCACAGTTATGATAAATTAGGCGATCGCTAGGGCCTGGGTTGAGTCCTAGTTGGGCAATCCAGAATCCCGTTGCCAATGTACTGAATGCTGGAACCGAAAGCAAATGAATTTGGGCATGGGGAAAAGTCATCAGCAGACGTTGTGTGACTTCAGTAAATGCCGGATCTCCTGTACCGTAGTCTGCAATGACGCAGATAAACATTCTGCTCCTCCTTTTGATGGGTAGTAATTTGCAATCAACCTAATTCATAATTAGTAATTATGAATTATTCCGTCATGATGTAATTACAGATTGAAATGAACAAGCAAGTGTTTATTTCACTCCTAATTAATAACGTTAAAGTCTTAGTCAACGCAATGAAAACAATTACTTCACTTTTTAGCGAAGAACGCAACCAACTTCAGATAGATATTGATAACACAACCAATATTGAGCAGATAGTTAAACTGGTTCAAAACCGACTCGATCATCTCGAAAGAATTTATATTGAAAAGCTTAATCTGGCTCAAGTTCGTCTAGCTTCCTTTTTCCTGGATACGCTGCGGCAGTCTATCGCCACTCTTGCAGCGGCTAACTATCTTCAAGTTGCTCCAACAGAGCAAAGGCAAATTACTAACCCAGGTACAAAGTTTTTTAGCAGCAGATTAATCCTGAAACTACTACAGGGACTAGTTTATATAGGCATCTTAGGTTCGTTGTTTTCCTTAACTAAAACTACCCCAGGTGCGTGGATGGCTATCTTATTAACCTCTTTACTTATAGGACTAGAAATTGTACTTCAACTCGAATTAAACAATCAGCAAAATAATTCTATATCTGAAGGGCTATTGGAATTACCTCAACCGATTATCCGGATTGATAGCAAAGTATTTTTAGATCACCTTGGCGATGCTCTCAACACTATCGATCTCGCAGTGGCTAGAGTAGAAGAATCAAATAAACATGAAAACGATCTAGCAATAGAAGAACTGCCAGAACTATTGAATTTTTTGCAAAGGCTAATGGGCGCATCAAAACTTGATAAACCCCAAATGGCTTATGAATTGGCAAAACTTCTGCCACAGATTTTAATGTCTCAGGGAATTAACGCTCAAATTTACCGATCAAATAGCGATCGCGAGTATTTTGACTTTGAGCCAAGTATAGACCCCGATACCAAAGATCACGTAACTCTAACTCCGGCTTTGTTAAAAGGCGATCGCTTAATTCGGCGCGGTAGGGTAATTGAGCCAGCGTATTCTTCTTCTAGAGAATAATAGACAATAAGGGTATGGAAATTTTAGAAACAATCGGTTTTGATTTGGGACACGGTGAAACGGCTGTAGCTAAAGCGATCGTGGAAAGCATCGAACCTCCCCAGATGTTGGAGATTAATAACAAGAAGAACCAAATTACAGCACTTGGCTGGCATCCCAAACTCGGTTATCTTGTCGGCGAACAAGCATTAATTCAAGCTGGCGTTACCCAACTGACAATTTCTTTCAAGCAAAAACCCAACAACGATCCCAAATATCGGGAAACAATTAGCACTTTTGTGGCAACCTACTACCGCCTTTTGAAAGAAAGCGGACAACTTGAAGGTGGCGAAGGTAGCTATTTTTACATTGGTTGCCCTTCAGGATGGTCAGTTAGCGATCGCTCCGAATACCAAAAGCTGCTTCAAGAAGCTGGCATTCCCCGACTAAATGTTGTACCCGAATCGCGGGCTGCTTTCATGCAAGCCAAGGAAGCCGGGAAGTTGGAGTATGACAAACTTCTGGCATCGGTGCTAATTGTCGATATTGGTTCTTCAACCACAGATTTTACTCTGGTTAAGAGCTTAGAAGAGATCCCGATAGATTTCGGGAGTAATATTTTAGGTGCATCCCTAATTGACAAGGCTATTTTTGCCCGAACTCTCGCCAACCACGAACAAAAAGCATTACTCGAAAAAGTATTTGAAGAATATCCGCATCACCAAGCTCGTTGTGAACTTGCTTGCCGCAAAGCTAAAGAAGATTACTTTTCTAATGAACAACTATACAGCGATCCTGAATCCTTTGCGCGTGGCTTCGAGTCGATCAACGAACAGATTTATTTTATTCCCCAAGTGAATAAATTGATGATGGAGGAAATCTTAAACCAACCTTTACCGCAATTAGAGCTTAATAGTTGGATTAAATCATTTCGTGACTCTTTAAAGGAGGCGAAAGAAAAGCTGGAAAAACTTGGAATCGTACCGAAACTTGTGCTGATGACTGGCGGAGCATCTCGCATGAAGTTTACGCACGTTTTTTGTCAGGAAATGTTTCCCGAACCAGAAACGCTGCTTCGCCCCGATCCGGAACCGGAACGCTGCATTGCGATGGGTTTAGCACGAGTAGGACGATGGGATTTGCGTGCTACTGCTTTTAAAGAAGAAGTCAACAAACTCTTTACTTCAAATAAGCTTAAAGGTTTGATTGAAAGGCATATTCCAGAGTTAATCGAATCACTAACTAAGCCTTTGACAGATGGCTTGATTATCAACGCAGTTAAACCAGGTTTAAAAGATTGGCAAAAAAACAAAATACGGACTTTAGCAGATTTGGAAACAGCTTTGATCGGTCGGGCAGAACAGTGGCTCAAAAGCGAACGCGCTGTAGAGATAATTAATCATCAATGCGCTTCTTGGTTTAACAATAAAATACAACCTGATTTAGCCGCACAAACCGATCCAATTTGTCGAAAGTTTCAGATACCTAGAAGCAGCTTAAGATTCGAGGATAGTATTGACCCCAATTTTGTTAACCCAGAGTTACAAATTGGAGATGCTATCCTGGCTGAGACAGTAGCGTTTATCGTCAATGTAGTAATTGGTGGAGGCGCTGTAGCTAGCATCATCACTCTAATACTAACAGGACATTTAACCTGGCCTATTGCACTAGTCTATGGGGCTTCGCTTATGGCGGCAGGAATGGAGCTAAATCGTAAGAGTGTTCAAGAAGTAATCAAGACAAATGTGGATGTACCTAGTTGGATTCGTTCTAGTTTTTTGAGCGACAAAAAAATTGAGGATATGTGTGAGCAAATAAAGCCTGAGTTAAAGATAGTTCTTCAAGAACAACTGACAGCGAACCAAGAGGCTTTTGACAAACTGATTGTCAAAGTTGAGCAAGGACTTCAAAAAAGCCTTTCCACCAAGGTTCAATCTTGCATAATTCTGATCCAATAGCGGTGATGGGTGGCAGTAAATCACAACAATAACAATTATTTTATCTAAATTTTCTGCTTACCACTGAATTAAATATGTAAACTGCTCAAAAGTCAATGATTAAAACAATAGTTTTCTTTCTGATCATTGGGCTGATGATCACTAGGATTTTAGTTAATCCCGTTTTAGTAAAAAGGCGAAGAAACCGTCTCAAACATCGTTCTTTCCCTCCGCTTTGGAATGCCATTATTGAGAATAATCTTCCCATTTATCCCTGTCTTTCTCCCGATGAAATCAGACGGCTTCAGGGACATATTCAAGTGTTCTTAGCAGAAAAGCAATTTATTGGCTGTAGAGGATTACAGGTGACGGAGGAAATAAAACTTACCCTGGCATCTGCCGCCTGTTTACTCCTACTCAATGAACGTGGGCAGTACTTTCCTAGACTTCGTTCAATTCTGGTGTATCCCAATGCTTATTTTGTTCAGGAAAAGACTTCCGTCGGCAATTATGTTGTTGAAGAAAGGCGTGTGGCAAGACTGGGTGAATCGTGGACAACTGACCAAGTAGTAGTGTCTTGGGAACAGGTGAAACAAGACACTGATAACTGGAGGGATGGACGTAATGTTGTGCTTCATGAATTCGCCCATCAGTTAGATCAAGAAGATGGTAAAGCTGAAGGAGTTCCTATATTACAACACAACTCAGACTATCCTATTTGGGCGAAGGTGATGACAGAAGCATATCAGCAACTTTGCAATGATGTTCTACAAGGCGTAAAGACGGTAATGGATAGCTATGGCGCAACGAATCCCGCAGAATTTTTCGCCGTAGCGACTGAGACATTCTTTGAGAAACCGCACCAATTGCTGTCCAAGCATCCGGCACTTTATGAGCAACTGCAACGTTACTATCAATTAGATCCTGTGCAATGGGCGTCACACAATTTGAGATTTGAGATTTGAGATTTGAGATTTGAGATTGAAAAGAGCAATCAAGTCACTGGCTCTGTCATGAATGGCACTAAGTTAAGATACAGCCCTTGCCCTAACTGGTTCCCAGCCTAGAGGCTGGGAACCAGTTAGGGAGGCTCCGCCTCCTGTTTCTTGACCAGAGGCAGAGCCTCTCGGAATACATTCCCAGTCTTAAGACTGGGAACGAGGCGACACAAGCCTTTGGGCTTTTCTTAGTGCTATTCGGCTCGTCATTTAATTTTAGATTTTGGACTTCGGCGTGAGCGCTACTTCTCTACGTTGGCGCAGCGTGTCGCAGACAGAGGCTGCGCCAACGACAAAGCTCAGTACAAGTCAGTCGAACGCTTTTGAATCTTCAATTCCATCTTCCAAAATTTAAAATCTAAAATTGGGTTAAGTACCTACCGATTGGCTTAACTGCGGTAAGCTATGACAGCATAAAACGGATCTCCTCCAGCTGCACCCAACCATTGTAAGAAATTCGGTAATGTTGATTTATTAGCTATAACCTCTGCGGTTGTAAATCCTGGAACTGAGGCGAAGTACTCTTTGACTAATTCCACTCTAGCTGCTTCTGAAGCCTCTCGCCAAGCTTGAATCGCCTTTTCAAAAAACATCCGGTTAGAAAAGCTGATAATTGCAACACCACCCGGTTTCAGGATGCGGTACATTTCGGAAAATACTGCTTCTGGATATTGCAGATATTGCACAGATACGCAATTGAGAACAGCATCAAAATCTTCATCTGGTAAAGGTAGCTGCGGATTTTCGTTAATATTTTGCACAAAGTAATGATTTAAGCGGGCATTACGTGCTAATTCCTGGGCGTTGAGTCCGTGTCCCTCCACATACTCAAACTCCATCTCTTCTGGTAGATGAGACACCCAACTGCTCATCATATCAAAAATGCGGGTGTTGGGTTTGAGGCGATCGCGATATAAATCCGTTAGCTGTTGAATAAATCCTTCATCTACATGGGTGACGAAGCGGGGAGAGCCATAAAACAGCTTATCATCTGTGTCGTCTAATTTCAGGCGTTGATTCGGTCTTAACTGCATAAATCTCTGTTTTGGAGTACTTGTTCCTAAAATTGCGGCAATTTCACGTATTTTTCAACAATCACTATCTAACATAGTTGGTTCTTCAGTACTAAGAGGATGAATGAACAAGTCCTCTTCTTGGTAGCAAATACTTTGAGATCCCCCTAAATCCCCCTAAATCCCCCTTAAAGAAGGGGGACTTTGAGAGAGGTTCCCCCCTTTTTTAAGGGGGGTTAGGGGGGATCTAGAAGTGCCTAAAATCACAGCCAACCACTTTTCAAACATCCTCTAACTATAATTACTACTGAAGAACCTTTTTTTGTTAAGTCAAAGTAGTTTAGCAGCATTGGTATTTAAATTAGATAGCTTTGATTATAATTGGGCATTATGTTCAAGTCTTGATTACGGCTTTGATACATTCTGTTTTGAGAAGGACTAAATTATCAGTCTCCAAAACTGCACAAGAGTTAATTAATGTCGCTAAGACAGGTAGAGCCTTCTGTAACTTGGCGTTTGCTTCTTGTGCTGCTGGCTGATATTGTTGTAGCCAAGTGTTTTTAGTTATATATTCTGGAATGAATGCAGAACGTTCTAATAGCCAGAAGGTTACGTGGTATTTTTCGATAAAGTCTTTAATTTGGTTAATATCTTCAGTATATTGGGCATTAATAAGGTCAACCATTCGCTGGCGAATTTGAGCATAATATTTTGTATGGAATGGTAAAGCATATTCTTTACCCACCAAAATTGTTCTTTGAGCAAAGATAGGTATGTTATCTGCTTCTTCAGAAGTAGAGGCGATGACAATATTTTGCGGTTGCTTTTGCAAAAAATTATATAAGGTTGGGACTTGACCTACTACATAAAGGGTTTTGGGAAAAACTTTTAAGCTGAAGCTACTAGGGTACAAAACCAATCCTGCACCAAAGATCATAATAGTCCCCAAGATTAAAAGTTGTCTCCCATTTTGTCTCGACCATCGAAGTGTAGCATCTAAAATCAAGGTAATAGAGATTGCTGCTGCAATCGCAAGTACCATCTTAAAAGTATGATGGGTGTAGCGGCTAGGCCAGTGCAGCTTAAAAGCTAAGGCATGGGCAGTAAAAAACATTATTAAACTAGCTATTACTACCTGTAGTAATAGTTTGACTTCATCCTTTAGTTCCTTGCTTAGGAGAAAGTGAGACTGGAATTTTAGGATAATTGGTAATAATAAACCAAATAATAGTTGAGGAGGTGAAATTAAAGCAATAAAACCACTATCTCTACCAAAAAACCAATAAGTAAAAATATTATGACTAAAATAGCTGACTCTTCCTCCATCCCAGTACTCCGGCATAGTTCTCGCAACAGCAGCAGTAATTGCCGGGCCAAATTGTGATGATTGAATGGCATAAGGTAAAATTACAATACCAGCAATCATCATGGCTGCTGCAAATAAAATAAAATCTTTTCGGTTCTGAGAAATAGTTATTTGCCCATTCTGCCAGCGAAATAATCTCAGAGCTAAAATTAATAAATCAACAAAACCTATTAAGGGGTATATTAAACATTGGAGTGCAAGTACAATTAATATACCTAACCTAGAAGACCGTATTGAATAATATAGAAAAGCTAAAAATAGGGGATAAATCAAATCTCTAGGAGTAGCAGAAAATAGATCATCATGCATACAAAGACTTTGATTTAAAAGTAAAGATGCGATAAATCCTACCATTGGAACTGGTAATATCTCCATAGAGACTACAAAGCAATAGCTAGTTGTAATTAGTCCCACGACTATTGGAAAAATTTTGCTAAAGAAAGTTAGATCGATATCTAAAGCTGCAATTATTTTATAAAGAATACCATATCCAATTGGTGTCACCGACTGAAAATAATCAGCGATTAAATCCCCAGGAAATAAATCTGGGTTAAAGTAACGATACATCCAAGAAATATATTCCCGTGCATCGTCGCTAACTATATATTTACTGCTGAAAGCTTGTCGCAGCCCCATAAAAATATAACCAAGACCAAAAGTTAGACTTAGACTGTACCAAAAAATGACAGTCAATCTAGATTTATTTTGTCTACTTTTTTGAGTGATAGGTGTTGTTAACAGTTTTTGTAATTGTGGAATTAGCATTGTGTGCCTCCATGTCTGAATAAATCGTGTTAATTAGAAAAATCAAAAGCTTTCTTCAATTTTTATGATTGTACAATCTTCAAGTACTAAGTAGTCATTTCTAGAGTTAATAATTCTAGCAACACTCTGTTTCCTACCCCGAACGAAAATTATTTTTTATTTTAGTAAGTTTATATTATTATGATTATTAGTTTGTGCTACTTGTTGATTATACTTAGATTTTGGCTCACGATCGCCCTGAAGAAAGACTTTGCGATTTACTGTTTTTAGTTTGTTAGTTTGGATACTGCCCTTATTATTATTTAATTCTGGGCACAATAGTCTGATGGCACATGATGAAGGGCTTTACGCATCGCGTGCGCGTCTGATGTTTGATTCTGGTAATTGGATATCTCCTTGGGAACATGCACATCATAAAACCCCTGGCCCTTATTGGTTAATTGCCAGTTTCTACAAGCTGTTTGGTATCAGTGATATTAGTGCGCGTCTTCCTAGCATGATTGCTGGCATTTTTAGCTTATGGCTGGTGTATGAAATCGGCAAAGTTATGCTAGGTAAAAAATTAGCTTGGCTAGCTGCTGCAATTTTAAGTGTGGAATTTCTCTGGCTGCAATACTCTCGCTTAAGTACACCTGATGTACCGATGGTTCTCTTGGTACTTTTAGCTATTTGGTCTTTCATAAAAACGGAATTACATCCTAAGTATCGCTATTTTTGGAGTTTTCTAGCTGGTTTAAGTTTAGGTTTAGGCTTCTTAGTCAGAAGCTTTATGATTTTTTTGCCAATCATAGCTTTATTGCCTTATTTAATTGGGGAACATCGCCGTCATCGTCATCTGACTAACCCAATTTTATATTTAGGCTTTTTCGTAGGTTTAATACCTACTTGTATTTGGCTGTGGTTAAGCTGGCTGCACTACGGAAATCAGAGTTTTGAGGAGTTGTTCAACTTTGTTGTGCATCTAGGTTCTGAGGATCGTTATAATAATGGGCCGCTGTTCTATATATGGAATATCCCTTTAAATGCATTTCCTTGGGCTTTTTTCGGGATTTTAGGTTTAGTTTTGACTCTCCGTAATCCCATTCCTCGCTACCAGTTAATATTAGTTGGTTTTCCAGTTGCCCTATTTTGTGAACTTAGTCTTTTTACCACTCGTTTACCTCACTATAGTCTTTGCCTTTATCCGTTCATAGCTTGGTTTGCATCTGTGGGTTTAAACTGGTTAGGCAATATTTACCAGACAGGGATTACCCAACAATTACCTCTTGAAAACGGTAAAAAAAATATATTAAACCTTTTCGCAAGGAAGAATCTTCCTCGAAATGTCAGTTATGGCTTTGGTGGGTTAGGTGTTTTACTTGTAATAGCGAGTATTGGCGTTTTTAGTTGGGGTGGTTCTGATATTCGCAAGTATGCAATTATTGGCTTGGCTATGGGCTTAGGTTGGCTAATTTTGCCTGTGGTGTGGATTAGTCGTTACCACTTTGGTAAAAAGTTTCTCACAGCTCGTTACTGGATTGCAGGTTGGTTAATTCCCTGTTGGCTGGCTTTGGTGACGATGGGTAGCATAGGTCTGTTAAGTGACTATAATCCTGTTTTGAGAACTTTTTTACAACAAAGTGCGATCGCCTCAATTATCCAATCTCATCCGATCTACTTTGTGCAACTAGACGCTAAAACCAAAGTACTGCTTAATTTCTATCTTTCTAGTCGCCCCCAACCAGTAGTCTCTATTTCCCAAGTACCAGCTTTGAGCTATGTTTTGATCTATACTGACCAATCCCCTAAATTATCTCGGCCTCACCGCATTATTGGTACAGTAAAAGAGTACCAATTGATTCAAATCCTTCCCTAATCGGACTTACGCAAAATTACACGCTGTAGGGGTAATTCATGAATTACCCCTAGCTGAAAATAACGGTTTCGGCTATTGTTTGCGTAAGTCCTGCCTAAGACAGATGCAAAGCAAGTATTGCTAAAAAAGATTAATCTAGTTATAATAGTACGTACCCTAAGTATTTTATGAAATGGTTTCTACATCTAATCACTCCCCCACTTTAGAGTCGTGGCAGCAAAATCTCGCACCATACAATTTGGGCTACAGAATCAAATTAGTCTCACAACTGCTGAGTCGCAAGTTTACTGAGAAGCTAGAACCATTTGGATTGACACCATTTCACTGGTTGGTGTTGTGCTGTCTTTGGCAAGAAGATGGTTTACCTACTTCTAGCATTGGAGACAAACTCAAACAAGTGGGAGGGACTTTAACAGGCGTATTAGATCGGATGGAAGAACGCGGCTTGGTGCGTCGAGAACGCGACACCCACGATCGCCGCATCTGGCGAATCTGGCTCACGGATGCAGGTAAGGAACTAGAAGCTGTCTTACCGCCAATCGCCGCAGCCGTGCGTGATGAAGCGATGGACGGTATTTCCTTTGCTGACCGAGAACTGTTTTCCCAAATCTTGAATCGGGCGATCGCTAACCTCTCCTAAAGATGATCTCACAATCACCCGTTCGGGTGAGGTGCTGTAAAGATTTGTTTTGAGATAATAATACGCATACTAAGCAAAGAAGGATTTTTTTCAGGAAATACTACGCATTCTAAATAAACGACTATCAATCAATAAAATTATTCAACGAACAAGCGAGTTAAGAATCATGGGTGCTAATACTTTTAACGGACGTAACGGATACAAGACCCCAATTTTAGAAAAACAATTGATTCCTGATTCCGAGACTTTAGAAACTTTTACCACAGAGACATCGGCAACAGCAGAGGCACCTGTTGTAACTCCTGAAATCGAGAAAGAAGTTCCACCGAAACGCAAAAGACCGACTGGTTTAATTTTGGCAGGATTAGGCGTGGGTGCGATCGCCGCAGGTACTTTTGGTTATCACTACTGGCAATACGCCTCCACCCACCAGGAAACAGACAACGCCACCGTTGCGGGAAACATTCACCAAATTAGTAGCCGCATTCCCGGAACTGTAAGTGAAGTGCTGGTGAATGATAACCAACTGGTGCAACCGGGACAATTGTTGGTGAAGTTAGATCCACGAGACTATCAAAGTAAGGTACAACAAGCCGCCGCCGCCCTAGAAAATGCTCGTGGTCAGGCGCAAGCCGCCCAAGCAAATATTGCTTTAAGTTCACAAACCACCACTGGTAAGACAACTCAAGCGCAGGGAGATGTCAGTGGTGCAGTAGCAGCAATTTCTACAGCCCAAGCAGCAGTACAAGAAGCTCAAGCTGGGATTCCCGCAGCCCAAGCAGCAGTACAAGAAGCTCAAGCTGGGATTCCCGCAGCCCAAGCGCAGGTAGCGCAAACAAATGCAAATTTGTCAAAAGCCCAAGCAGACTACAATCGTTACAACGAATTGTATAAAACAGGTGCGATTCCTCGTCAGCAACTAGACACAGCCAAGGCTGCTTATGATGTAGCGACGGCACAGAAAAACGCAGCTATTCAGGGAGTCGAACAAGCCAAAGCCAAGTTTGCCTCCGCCAAAGTTGGTGTCGCCCAAGCACAATCTCAATTAGCACAAGCGCGAGAAAATGTCACCAACGCCCAAGCTAAATTGGCAGCATCTAAGGGAGGATTGCAACAAGCTACCGCAGGCGGACAAGATACAACAGTCAAACGTAGTCAATACGAAGCGGCAAAAGCGGCGATCGCGCAATCAGAAGCATCGCTTAAAGATGCACAATTGCAACTATCTTATGCCAATGTTACCGCCCCCAGTGCCGGACGCATAGGTAGGAAAAACGTCGAAATTGGCAACCGAGTCCAATCGGGAACACCATTAATGGCGATCGTGGATAACAGCTATTGGGTAGTTGCGAACTTCAAAGAAACTCAATTAGAAAAGATGCGCCCAGGAGAGCCAGTAGAGATCAAGCTGGATAGTTTCCCTCATCACACCTTTATCGGTCGTGTTGACAGTATTTCGCCAGCTTCCGGCGCTCAGTTTGCCTTATTGCCACCGGATAATGCTACAGGTAACTTTACTAAAGTTGTCCAACGCATTCCAGTAAAAGTAGTTTTCGATCAAAAGAGCATTCAAGGATACGAATCGCGGATTACTCCTGGGATGTCTGCGGAAGTTGCGGTGGAAGTCAAGTAATATCATGTCCCCCAAATTACCCATAATAAAAGAACCCCAACCCCTCCCGAAAAGCAGGGCTACGGTGTACACAAAAGTCGAATTACCCCCCTTAATCCCCCCTTATAAAGGGGGGAAACAAGAAAATAAATCTAGTTCCCTCCCCTTTATAAGGGGAGGGTTAGGGTGGGGTAAAACCTTGGTTAATCAGCTATTTCAGACTTGTGTGTACACCGTAGGATCTTCGGGGAGGGGAGACAAAGCACAGCTTTGGCGGGGTGGGGTTCCAGGTATTATGGTTAGTTGCCCGGACATCAACATCATTAATACTAAAATTGCCTTGCAAACAGATTGAAAAACCTCTTTCTACCTATGACATTCTCCTACATCTAAAGAGAGGCCTATAGAGATGAGGTGAGATGATATTTATGAAAGCAGATTGGTATCAAGCAAGCCTGAGATGAAAAAATCGCTACTACCTGCTTTAAGGTCAAGAAACTACCAGCTGTTTTTTGCCGGACAAGGTATTTCCCTAATTGGGACGTGGATGACACAACTTGCCACAATTTGGCTAGTTTATGACTTGACAAAATCCCCATTAATGCTAGGAGTTGTGGGATTTTCTAGTCAAATTCCTAACTTTTTTTTAGCTCCCTTTGGCGGAGTATTTGTAGATCGCTTTTCTCGATATCGTACCTTAATTGGTACGCAAATCTTGGCGATGATTCAATCGTTAACATTAGCAGTACTGGCGCTAACTGGAGTGATTGAGGTATGGCAGATCATCGCCTTGAGTTTGTTCCAAGGATTTATTAACGCCTTAGATGCGCCAGCCCGTCAAGCTTTTGTGCCAGAATTGGTTGAACACAGAGAAGATTTAGCCAATGCGATCGCTATTAACTCCACGATGGTTAACGGTGCTAGATTAATTGGCCCTGCGATCGGGGGTTTATTAATTGCTGGCGTTGGAACTGGCTATTGTTTTTTAATTGATGGTTTGAGCTACATTGCTGTAATCGCCGCTTTATTGGCAATGCAAGTTAAACCTTGGAAAAATTCGGTAACTGACGGTAATCCCTTACAAAAAGTGAAAGAGGGATTTGTATATGCCTTTAGTTTCTCACCTATTCGATCCGTCTTATTACTATCAGCTTTAGTTAGCCTGATGGGACTGCAAAATACTATTTTAGTACCAGTGATTGCCGAACAAGTTCTCAAAGGTGGTGCAGAAACCTTGGGTTTTTTGATGGCGGCATCTGGAGTTGGAGCCTTAACTGGTGGTATTTATCTAGCTACGCGCCAAACAATCTTAGGAATTGGGAAATTGATTGCCTTAGCTCCAGCAATTTTAGGAACTGGTCTAATTGCCTTTTCTTTTTCTCGATTTTTACCACTCTCTTTATTTACAATGTTATTTGTTGGCTTAGGAACAATTCTCCAAATTGCTGCTAGCAACACATTTTTACAAACCATTGTTGAAGACGACAAACGTGGGCGATTGATGAGCTTATACACAATGTCATTTTTGGGGATGATTCCCGTGGGTAATTTATTAGGAGGTTTATTAGCAAGTCATATTGGCGCTCCCAATACTTTAATTATTGATGGGATAGCTTGTATTTTAGGGTCAATTATTTTTAGCAGACAGTTGCCTGCTTTAAGGAAAATAATGCGTCCCATTTATCAGCAAAAGGAGATTATTACGACTCAAGAAGTTTAAGCTAAATAACCGCAGTTAAATTTATATTTATGTTAATGGGGCTTTCTATAGCAATTATTTGTTAATTCTTAGCGTTGCTGATTCAAGCTTACGCAGAGGCAAAGGGCATGTTGGTATAAGATTAATAATAACATTTTTTGCTACTTAACCTTGAAACTGGAACAAAGTTATGGCTAATACAGGTGTAATTCGTCAGCAAGGGCAAAATCCTGCTTTACCACCAGAGTATGTACCGCTAAAAACCTGGATTGGTGTATTAGCCAGTATGCTTGGTGCATTTATGGCGGTATTAGATATTCAAATCACTAATGCTTCGCTGCAAGATATTCAAGCAAGTTTAGGAGCAACGCTCGAAGAAGGTTCTTGGATTTCTACGGCGTATCTCGTAGCAGAAATTGTGGTAATTCCTCTAACAGGATGGTTATCACGGGTATTTTCTCTGCGACGTTATCTGTTAGTCAATACTGCACTCTTTATTTTCTTTTCTATCTGCTGTGGCTGGTCGTGGGATCTCAATTCCATGATTTTCTTTCGAGTCTTACAAGGTTTTAGTGGAGGAGTATTAATTCCCACTGCTATGACAGTTGTCTTAACAACTTTACCCCAATCAAAACAATCAGTTGGACTGGCTGCATTCGGTTTTAGTGCAGTTTTTGCACCTTCAATTGGCCCGACATTAGGAGGTTGGTTAACCGAAAATTTTGGATGGGAATACAACTTTTATATAAATGTAATTCCAGGGGCATTAATGCTGGCTGGTGTTTGGTACGGAATTAAGCAAGAAAAACCCCAAATTAATTTACTTAAACAAGGTGACTGGTGGGGAATTATTGCAATGGCTATTGGCTTAGGTTCCCTACAAGTTGTTTTAGAAGAAGGTAGCCGTAAAGATTGGTTTGGTTCAGCATTGATTGTACGCTTAAGCGTAATTGCGGCAATTTTTTTGGCGATATTTTTCTTTATAGAATTAACTCGGAAGCAACCATTTATTAATTTACGCCTTTTGTCTAGGCGGAACTTTGGTTTAGCCAGTATTGTTAATGTGTCGTTGGGGGTAGGATTGTATGGTTCAATTTATATTTTACCGTTGTATCTCGCTCAAATTCAAAAATACAATGCTCTGCAAATTGGTGAAGTATTGATTTGGGCTGGTATTCCCCAACTGTTTATTATTCCTCTCATCCCAAAATTGATGCAACGTATTGATGTGCGTTTCATGGTAGCTTTTGGTGTGACTTTGTTTTCCATCAGTGCATTTATGAACTCTGGAATGACTAATGAAACAGGATTAGAGCAATTACGCTGGTCACAATTTGTGCGTGCAATGGGACAACCCCTAATTATGGTACCGCTTAGTTCTATTGCTACTGCTGGTTTGAGTCCGAAAGAAGCAGGTTCGGCAAGTGGTTTATTTAATATGATGCGGAATCTGGGCGGTTCTATTGGAATTGCATCTTTAGCGACTTTATTAGCTAATAGAGAGCAATTTCACTCGAATAGATTGGGTGATGGAGTATCTTTATATAACCCAGAAACTCAGCAGCGAATTGACCAGATGACACAGTATTTTATTAGTCGCGGAGCAGATTTAAGCACAGCACAAAATCAAGCGATCGCATCTATATCCAACATCGTCCGCCGGGAAGCATTTGTAATGGCTTTTAACGATTGTTTCTACTTTATTGGCATTGCATTGTTACTCAGTGGAATTGCCGTTTTATTCTTGAAAAAGGTGAAGCCAACTGGTGGCGCTGTTGCTCATTAAATTTGTTGTATCGGTTAAAATGTTTGATAAAACTACTAAGGTACTAAAATGGTCATTAGCCAAAGTGAGTACTATATCTCCCCAGAAGAATATTTAGAAGGCGAGAAAAAACTCAAGAAGATAATCACGAATAGCACAGAACATTAGATAAATAGTTGTTAACCTTTGCTGGCCATCAATTAACTGAGAAGTTTCGGTTTCATCGCGGAATACAACAATAGAACCCAGAAAATACTCAGCATCTTCTACTACTTCGCCTTCGTCATACAACTCATACACAATATCCTGAAGTAACTTTTCAACATTACTTTTTTCCCAAACATATTCTCTCTGAAAATCTGGTACTGAATAAAACTCTCTGAATAGATCCGCTATGCTGAGATTACTAGACTCGATTCGTGGTGAAGTTGCCATGTAAACCCTGGTATATTTAAAGACTCTTTAGTAATATTACCCAAAATAACACCAGAGCTAACTAAGAAACTTTTTCTAATCCAGCATTTCTGAGTCAATTCCTAAAGCATTGAGTTGTTCAACAGAGAGCGATCGCAATTTCTCTACAATTCTCTCCCGTTTTTGTCGCTCAACTTCCGCCCGTTCCTCACCCGTTAGCAGTAAATTTCCTTGGGCATCCCACCAGCGCAACCAAGGTAAATCAGCATTCAGATAAAATCCCTGCCAGATTCCCAATTCCACCCCCATAGGAACAATTGGGTAATGTCCTCGTTGATTGGGTTGCATTAATTCATAAGTATTATCGACTAGGTGATACACTTCAACCTGTGCTTTTGCTACTTCATAAATTCCATAATAAGGCACTCGAATTGCCTGCTCATAAACCCAAAACTTACCAACATTTCCACCTTCCCCTTGAGATGGCGGTGTGTTATTTCGTTCTTCTGAACCATCTCCAGAGACAAATTCCAACACAATCAAGGGCGCGACATACTCCTTCCACAGCACATAAGAACGGCGCATTTTACCGTTAAGTGTCGGTGGTACATTGGGTACATAAAACCAGTCTGGTGCTTCAGCCCCTTTCTCAGGAGGATCTGTCAATCGCCAGTAGATACCAGAATCTTGTCCGATACAATATTGACTATCAGAATGAAGTTCCTCTAAGACAAGTTTAATCGAGTCAGTAAGTAAGATACTTTGGGGATGCTCTTGCCAGTTTTTCACGAATGTACCGTCTGAGTCTGGTAACTGAGTGTGATCGGGTAAAGTTAATGCCGATAGGGAAGTCATAGGCTTTAACGAAGGTTTGTCTGATTCTTATTGTAATCCTCACGCAAAGACAAAAAACTCTTGCGTCTCTACGTGAGATTCTTATGATGTTTATGAAACACCAGGCTCATCAGCAGTTTTGATCTCTTTTAAAATTCGTTCTACTTGGTTAACTTTTTCACCTCTATTCTGTGATTTGAAAATATTTAAAGCTTTTTCTAAAGAAGATAGCGCCTCATCTTTTTTATTTGTTTGCCACATTGCCAGTGCAAAATTAGTCAGCGCCTCGCCATAATTAGGATTGATTTCCAGAGCTTTTTTATATTCAGTAATGGCTTCTTGCCAGCGACTTTGGCTAGCGTAAGCCATACCGATCGCATTGTAAGCTAGAGCGTATTTTGGCTGGAGACGAATGGCTTCTCGATAGGAACTAATTGCATCTTCTGGTTTCTTTTGCTGAAAAAGCGCATTTCCCAGTTGAAAATGTCCAAATGCATCTTCTGGGAATTTTTTAATGAATTTACGTAAATTTTCCTCTGCGCCTTTGAAGTCTCCCTGATTATATAAAGCATTGACTTGTTGCAGGATCTGCGATCGCTCTGGTGTATCTGTACCTGAAGCTTGTGCTATTTTTTGTGGTTGTCTCTGTGCAGACTGTTCTGGCGAATGCAAAGAAACTTGTCCAGGAACCGCTAAGACTAATGGTGATATCCCCATTACAGTGATAATACTCAGCATCATGCAGCTAAAAGGTTGAACAAATGCTGATTTGGGTTTGCTCTTCAGCTTCATCGCCTTCAATGCCTCAATAATGTTCTTATCTCCATCATAAAATGTGGGCGCGTTACACGCTAACGCACCACAAAGAGAAGCACACAGATGTGCGCCTTTAGAAGACCATTTGGATAAGTTACGTGCCTTCCCGTAACTTATCCAACACGCTCCGATCTTCTAAGGTCGAAGTATCACCAGATACCTCTTGTCCAGCGGCTAGATTCCGCAATAAGCGCCGCATAATCTTACCGGATCGCGTTTTGGGCAAAGCGTCTGTAAAGCGAATTTCTCCGGGACGTGCGATCGCACCAATTTCTTTGACAACGTGCTGCTTAAGTTCTTTACTCAACTCTTCACTTGCCTGATAAGTGCCTTCTAAAGTCACAAAAGCAACTACTTCTTCACCCTTGAGTTCATCTGGTTTACCCACTACCGCCGCTTCTGCAACCGCTGGATGTGAAACTAAAGCTGATTCTACTTCCATTGTACCGAGTCGGTGCCCTGAGACATTCAGTACATCATCCACACGACCCATTACCCAGAAGTAGCCGTCTTCATCTTGCCTAGCACCATCACCAGCAAAGTAAATATAGTTACCATCTTTGGGCGGAATGTGTTCCCAGTAAGTGCGGCGGAAGCGTTCTGGATCGCCGTAGACTGTCCGCATCATTCCTGGCCAAGGATGTCGCACCGCCAGATAACCGCCTTCATTATTGGGTACGGTGTTTCCTTCTAAATCCACGACATCTGCGATAATTCCGGGGAAGGGAAGAGTTGCAGAACCGGGTTTGGTGGGAATTGCCCCTGGTAGCGGTGTAATCATGATACCGCCAGTTTCCGTTTGCCACCAAGTATCCACAATTGGACAACGTTCGCCACCAATTACTTTGTGATACCACATCCAAGCTTCGGGGTTAATCGGTTCGCCGACAGTTCCCAGCAAACGCAACGAAGACAGGTTTCGCGCATTCGGATGTTGTTCTCCCATCTTAATAAATGCCCGAATAGCTGTAGGTGCGGTATAAAAAATATTAACGCCGTATTTTTCAATTACATCCCAGAAACAGCCAGGATTAGAAGCACGAGGCGCACCTTCATACATTATCGTGGTTGCACCGTTGGAAAGGGGGCCGTAGACAATGTAGCTGTGTCCCGTAATCCAACCGACATCGGCGGTACACCAATATACATCTGTATCTTGCAGGTCGAATATCCACTTGGTGGTGATATGAGTATACAAATTATAACCAGCAGTTGTATGCACTACGCCCTTCGGTTTGCCCGTGCTGCCTGAAGTGTAGAGGACAAACAGCATATCTTCACTGTCCATCGGTTCGGCGGGACAATCGGCTGATACTCCTTTTTGCAAATCATGCCACCAATGATCGCGTCCGCCCAACTGCATAGAAGTTTCTTGTCCAGTCCGCTTGACAACGAGGACATTTTCGACACTGGGAACAGCACCATCAGCTAAGGCTTTGTCTACCTGTTCCTTGAGAGGAACGATCGCATCTTTGCGCCAACCACCATCAGCCGTGATTACCAGTTTAGCCTGAGCATCAATTAAGCGATCGCGCAAAGCTTCGGCACTAAAACCACCAAATACCACACTATGGGGTGCGCCAATTCTGGCACAGGCTAACATAGCGATCGCAGCTTCGGGAATCATCGGCATATAAATACCAACGCGATCGCCTTTTTGTACACCCAGTTGCTTCAATACATTGGCGAACTGGCAAACTTCCCGGTGCAGTTGGGCATAAGTGAGGGTACGCGAATCACCTGGTTCTCCTTCCCAAATCAATGCGGCTTTATTTTTGCGCCAGGTAGTGAGATGTCTGTCAAGGCAGTTGTAAGAAATATTAATCTTACCGCCAACAAACCACTTAACAAAAGGTGGTTGCCAGTCTAATACTGTATCCCATTTTTGGAACCATTCTAATTCTGTTCCAGCCAAATCTGCCCAAAATTGCTGCGGATCGGCTTTGGACTTAGCGTAGATACGTTGATAGTCATCTAGGCTTTTGATATGAGCTTTTTGCGAGAATTCCAAGGCAGGATGGAAGAGGCGATTCTCGTGTAGGATTGATTCTATAGTTGGTTGAGACATAGTTGGTTATGAGTGCGATCGCTATTGTTACTAAAAACTATTTTTAGCTTAGTTGTGCTAGACAGGATTTAGATTTTCGTTAAGCTGGGTGAAAATTGCCGAGTTATTTAGCTTACATCCATTTTCACCCTCCAAAACCAAACCATTAGGAAATATAAGTATGATTTGGCAAAGTACAGATTATTAGGTATGAAGCCTGTTTTAATCCAAATTATGCTGTATGTTGCTATCTGCTTAAGTTTGTCAATTAGAAAAGCTTGGATAAAATTAAAATGAAATCAATTATTGAAGCAAAAACGATCACTAAAGCTTTATTAGAAGAGTGGTGTGAATCTGAAGCTATCGGCATCAGGATACACGGCTTTATTCCTCCCGATGAAGCTTTAGAGATTGCTGACAGATTGTTAAATAGTAAAAGCTTGTCAAACTATCAGAATATTCAAAAAATGCTCAGTATTGGACAGAGTTTTTTTGAAACTTATGGGCTTGATGGCAATACCGATCCAGTAGCTTTAGCCAATTATTTAGATCATGTAGATTACTTTCAGAATGAAATCCGTTCTAGCTGCTTACCCTACCCTTCGCCACTTGATAAATTGTGGAAAATGCTAGATGCTGACATGGGTGCAGAATGCGTATCTATAGATGGTCAATCAATGACCCCGGCACTTGTGCGTGTTTTTCCAGAATATTACGAATTTATTCCTCACAACGATATCTTGTATAGAGATGTACCAAAACTGAAAATTTCTCAAGAAATTAAAATCCAGTTTGCGATGAATATTTATCTAAAAAATTCTCCTGAAGGTGGAAAATTACAAGTATGGAAACAGCATTTTAGTGAAGTTGAATTACAACAGTTAAGTCTAGCTGGCAGTGAATTTGGATATGATCGAAATAAATTGCCCCTACCTGATATAGAAATAGAAACAGAACCGGGCGACTTGTTACTATTTGATTCAACTCTTATACATGCTGTAACAACTATAAAACAAGGAGTAAGGGTAAATATATCTTCTTTTTTGGGCTATCAACCAGGAATGCCCCTTGTATATTGGATTTAATGATAATGTTGCAATATGTAAGTACTCTTGACAAACAAAGCCTAAAATTATGACGCTTACTGTTGAAGCTAGCAGCCTATCTCTGAACGATGTTCATCGCTTTCTCAAATTAGAAAAGCTTTCAAATGGTTCATTTACAGATTTCTTAAGGCTAGAACCACTCTCTGAGTTTGAACAGCAGGATTTATTGCGAATCATAAACGACTTTGAACGTTACTTAAGCGCAGGTAAAATATCTGAAGGGCTGGTTAAATTTATAACAATTGCGCCACTAATGCGGTTAGCTGGGTTTTACGATGTGCCGATTCGGTTGACAATGGAAGATAGCATTGCGATCGCAGTCGAAGATGAAGACAGAAGAATTACTGGGCGGATGGATATTCTAGCCATTAACAGTCCTGAAAGTAATATTGCACCGCCATTTTTGGTTGTAGTAATTGAAACGAAAAACAGTGCGCTTGAAGTGGGTGAGGGTTTACCTCAATTACTCACTTATGCTTTTAAAAGTTTAGATCAACAACCATCAGTTTGGGGTTTGGTAACTAACGGACTGCGTTATCAATTTGTTTATTTAAGACATGACGAGCAGCCTAATTATCAGTTAATGCCATTATTAAGTCTGAATGAATCTCCAGATGCAATCGAGTTATTACAAGTTCTCAAAGCCATCTGCAAGTTACCGAATTTTCAGTAAAATAAATCTAAATCGCGGAGCGATCGCTGATGTCTGAACCTGCTACTCTAGAATTAATATCTGATGGTCTTACAGAAGACGAAGTTATTTTTCCTCCTGGCGATATACTGAGTGACGAACCACCCTTGGAAAGTGACCTGCACCGAGAACAAATCGATTTGCTGATTCGCATCCTCAAATTATGGTGGCGAGAAAGGCAAGATTTCTATGCTTCTGGCAATTTGACGATTTATTACAGTCCTAACCAGAAAAAATCAGAACATTTCCGTGGCCCAGACTTTTTTGTAGTTTTGGGAACCGAGAAAAAAGACCGTAAGAGTTGGGTAGTTTGGCAAGAAGACGGCAAATATCCAAATGTGATTGTGGAAATTTTGTCAAGTTCAACAGCAGCAGTTGATAAAGGCTTAAAAAAACAAGTTTACCAGGATACCTTCCGTACACCAGATTATTTCTGGTTTCATCCTGTAACAATGGAACTTCAGGGATTTCATTTAGTAGATGGTAAGTATCAAGAGATTCAACCCACCACTGATGGACGTTTGTGGAGTCAGCAGTTAGAACTTTATTTGGGAGTTTATGAAGGTAAATTAAGATTCTTCACTACTGAAAATCAATTAATACTATCATCTGAAGAACTGGCTGAACAAGAAAGTTTACGCGCTCAACAGGCAGAAGAACGCGCCCAACAGTCAGAAGAACGCGCTCAACAAGCAGAGCAAGAAATTGCTCGACTGCGGGAGGTTTTACGTACACAGGGCATCGACCTAGAGAATATTTAATAACACCAGGAAATTAAGTAAAGACATTTTCAAGTTAAAATCTAGTTATAAATGTGTGAAAAAAGCGTTATCTACTGAAACTAGGGCATCGTTTGCAAGCTAAAGAGATTAAGGAGAAGCTAAAGTCCCTTACCCTCCAAGCCTCCTCGATAGATCATAATTTAGCGAGAAGATTAGACGAAATCAATCGCTGGGTAAAGGATATTAAGCCAGGTTCCCTGACTGCAAAACCCTTTGTCATTGCCTTTCTGCTAGAGGTGATTACGGATTCTACAATTTGGCTGATAATCAAATCCTTACCTTCAGAAGAAGAACAAAAAGCAAAGTTCGAGCTAATGACGCCGATTGAGAGATATTGGTATGGTTATCTCTTTCCCAGATGGTTCAATGCAAGTGACTCCAAGTTTTATATTTGGAAACAAAAATTAATGGCAGGCGAATTTAATCAGCTTGATGATGATATCATTAAATTAATCGCTCAAGATATTGTCAGTCGAGAAGGTAGTTTTTGGCAGCGTTATATTGCCGACCTTTCTATGGCAACAGATTTAATTGTTAGTCGTAACAATCAACCACTGTGCATTCAAGTGACGAGTGTTAGTGAAGAACTTAATCAACAAAAGTACCAAGCTTGGCAAAATACACTGCGATCGTGGGAAATCGAGAGAGGACTGTTCTTAAGTTACAATCCCAAGGACGCTAATTTTGTTAACCAGTTAGTCAACGTGGCCCTGTATAACAGTGATTACCTTTCTGGTGGCAAATATTTAAAATTTTCGTGAATTTTCAGGAATTTGATATTTCAGATTTGTGTTCTAGCCTACATACTTACGTGCTAATTACAGCTTTTATGGCTAACAAAAGAGAAACTCACTGCAACAATCAAGTAGATACATTTGCTGAAGCTTTAGCAACGGCGCGACAAATGCAGCAGAACTGGCTAACTTATGGAGTTGATTTTGTCAATATTTACGTTGAAGATGTGGATGGAGACTGGCTAGAAACGTGGGGACATGACGAAATATTAGGTAATTTTCAATTAGATGCTATCAAAGAGTTTTTGGTAAGTAATGATAGTGTAGCTATTAGGGTAAGACAGTATTTAGGAGAGCGATCGCTGTTTGATTTTGCAGTAAACTTAGAAGAATCTTGGAGAATTTCTAAAACCGATGATAGGTTATCTGCTGTGAGAAACTTGTTAGCTGGTGAAGAAAATAGTCTTGATACAGATGACGTTAAGTTATTGGATTTAGCAAATAGTCTGCTGATAAAGTTGGCAGAGATTTTGTGAAATTTTTAATGAGGAGCGGACTTATCGCCCTGCTAACCACGACTGCAAATCAGCCACACTAGTAAAATCTAACAGTGCTTCACTCAAGTCTTCCAGAACAGGTAAAGGTAAACCAGTGATGGCGGAACGCATTTCTGGAGCCAGTTCACCAAATCGCTTTGTTAGCTGTCGGTTAACTAGATTAACTGTTGCTTCCTCACGCCCTTCTTCGCGCCCTTCCTCACGCCCTTCTTCCTTAATTTCCCGATAAACTCGCGTTTCCTGGAGTGTAATTCCCAGCATCGACTCTACCTCTCTTCTACTTAACTGCTCAAACTTGTACACCATGATCGTTATGATCATCTCTATTATGGCGCGACTTGTGGGCGATGATAGTTCTTGCCGAGTTCTGGTTAATAAATCCAAGGCTTGTTCTGGTGCTTGTTCTTCTGTGACTGTCGTTAAGACCATCAGCGCTACCCATAAAGGTAAGGTTTGAATATCCCCCAATTCATCCAAATATATTCGATGCACTTGTCCGCCATTGAGCAATGAGCGATGGGGATGAATTTGACTTTGTTCCAAACTGCGAGATGGGTAAATGATGACTACTTGCCAATCGCTAAATCTCTCACGGTTGCGGTAAAAATATAATGATGACTCAGCAAATACTCTTTCGTAAAGCTGTTCATCTTTTTGGAATTGCACTTCACAAAAATACACTACCCCTGCACCGGCATTTTCTGGTGGAAGGAATACGCCGTCTATTTCAAATTTGGGTTCTTTGACTGCTACTGAGTCAAATCCATAGGCGTTAGCATTTGTCGGCGGATTGGTCAATAATTCAAATAATAATGTGGGAGATTGTTGAAATAGTTTGTAAAATATCGAGTCTCGCCGCATGAACTATTCTTATCTTGCTGAACTTGTTTACCTGTTAATTTTAGCTTCACAGACCAATAGTGCGACAGCGAATAGCCCGTCGTAGACATCGCCTGTTGTAGCTCTGGCTACGCAGGGATATCTAGTAAGAAATCGCTTTGCGTCTACACACTCCCCAACAAACGGGAGCGGTGTCAATACGGTTCGGTTAAGATCCCCCCGCCTACGGCGACCCCCTTAAAAAGGGGGTAAAAGATGGTTATTTATAAGCCCCCCTTTTTAAGGGGGGTTGGGGGGATCTTCGAGGAATAAACTACCTTAACCGAACCGTATTGGGAGCGGTGTGACTCGTGACCGGAGCGGTGTGACTCGTGACCGGAGCGGTGTGACTCGTGACCGGAGCGGTGTGACTCGTGACCGGAGCGGTGTG
>NZ_JBALEL010000010.1:0-2642 GCF_036917935.1 Nostoc sp.
ACTGGGTATAAAACTGCTCAGAAGCTTCTCAATCGTTTCATTGCTGAACTAATCGGTTCAGTTTAGCTGTTTGGGGAATTCGCCAACAGTATCCGGTGGCGGTGATGTCGCTTGTGTTTGGGGAAAGTATATCCCGAAACTGAAGACCAAAGATACCTTTAGTATTGATTCTGACATTCCCGCCACGAAAGTCATCAGAGTCGGCAGTAATATCGCTATTTTCAAAAGCAGCCAAGACATCGGCATTGATATTGATGTTACCACCGATGACGTTTTCTCCTTGGGCATCAGTTCTGATATTGCTATTACGACCTATTATTAAATCTCGTGAGTCAATGTTAATTGTCGCCTGTTCTCTATTCGGGTCAACTTTAGGGCTGCGTGTAGTGGCGCTGAGTGAGGCATTGTTATTTAAACGGATAGAGCGAGCATTTAATGTCATGTTGCCTGCGGTTCCTGTTCCGAGACTTTCCACGCTTACTTTTGCCTCATCTCGCACTAGCAAAGTATTAGTTGTTAGCGTAAAATCACCCGCATTACCTGTTGAGTTTCGCCCTGCATTAGCACCTAAGCCACTGAAAAACTGCTGACCATCAGCGCTTCTACCAATCACTTGCACATCAGAGGCATCAACGCTTAAAAGACCCCCCTTGCCCGCACCGGAAGTACTAGCAATTGCATTTGCCCCATCTCGCACTAGCAAGGTATTAGTTCTGACTATAAGATTACCCGCATCCCCTGTTGAGTTTGGCTGTGCAAAAGTAGTCAAGCTACTGGGAGACTGACCACCAGCGCTTGTACCAATCAGTTGCACGTCTTGGGCATCAACGCTTAAAGAACCCCCTTTGCCCTTAGTAAATGTAGAAGTACTTACCACTGCCCCATTTCGCACTACCAAGGTATTAGTTCTTACCGTAAGATCGCCCGCATCCCCTGTTGAGTTTGGCTGTGCAGAAGCAAACAAGCCACTGGGATACAGACCATCAGCGCTTGTACCAATCAGTTGCACATCTTGGGCATCAACGCTCAAAGAACCACCCTTACCCGCACCAAATGTACTAGATGCTACCTGTGCTCCATCTCGTACTAGCAAAGTATTAGTTTTGATCGTCAAATCACCCGCATCCCCTGTTGAGTTTGGCTGTGCAGAAGCACCCAAGCTACTGGCAAATCGATTATTAGCGCTTCTACCAATGATTTGCACATCTTGGGCATTAACCCTCAAAGAACCACCATTGCCCGCACCGCCTGTACGAGCACTTACCTGTGCACCACCCGAAATTTGTAATCTGCTAGCACTTATATTGATATCACCTGCCTGTCCATTTGCTTTTGGTTCTACCTGATTAGCAATTAGACTCCCATTGTTAAGATTTATTGCAACCGTGGCATTAACCGTAATGTTTCCCGCCCTACTATTATCAGAACCCAGTCCACTCTCTATCCCTGCAAACAGGGCACTTTGTCTTGTCATCTCTAAATTCCGGGCATTAACCGCGATACTACCACCATCGCCAGCAATCACATTTACAACAGCACCATTGCTAAGGAAAATATCGCTTCTTTCTACACTATCGGGAAAACTCAAACTTAGATTATTACCATCTCCATTCAACCCGACTGTTCCCGCACCAGCTAACCCACCGAACTCGACGAGTCCACCAAAAGCATTCAATCCTCCACCATCCATTTTGATATCGCCGCCTACTAGCAGCAAACTCCGACCATCTGGGACACGTAGACCAAGTGCATCACCACCACCAGGAGTAGATTCTGCTGGTGCAGTCGAACTATTTTGAATCGGTGCAGCAGCAATTTGATTAAATAATAAGGCATTTGGATTTACTGTTAACAACGGTGAGCGTGCTTCTGGATTCGAGGCACTGAAAAATCCCAAATTGTCAAACCCTATGGCATTCACTGTTGTGGCAACAAACGAACCGCCGATATTCAAACTGGCATTTTTACCAAAAATAATCCCATTGGGATTCATCAGAAACACATTGGCTGTGCCGTTAGATTTGATTAAACCATCAATATTAGAGATAGACTTACCTGTGACTCGACTAATAATATTTTGAATATCCAGAGCATTATTAAACAAAGCTGTTGAGCCATTGAGAACAGAGAACTCCTCAAAGCTGTGGAACAGATTAGCACCTCGTGTGGTTCCACCCTCAATAATCCTGCTATTGCCCTCTAATTTCACATTGGAATTATTTGGCAGAGTGCCGTCTGGGGTGATTTGGGCAACTGAGATATTTGCATATAAGGTAACTGCACTGACAATGGCAACTCCTAGACCTTGTAACCAGTTTGGCGCAGTTTTAAAAGACATTGCACTTTCCTATAGAAAAGGGAATTTAGGTTGGAAGCCTCAATCTTGAGTAGAAAGTGTTAGGACTTGCTCTTTCAAGGTAGGTAAAAAGTTTAATCAAGAAATTACTTTTTAAGCTCTTTACTCTGTGTTTTCTGTATCTATAGTGGTTAAATAAATTACTTATAAACCACAGGGGCACAGAAAGCGCTAAAGAAAAACAAGATATTTAACCAGTAAACCAAAAAGTTTTTTCCCAAGAGCGATCGCTAATCAAGTTTACGTACTTCAAAGTACTATATACTACTAAATATATAATTAATGC
>NZ_JBALEL010000011.1:0-25078 GCF_036917935.1 Nostoc sp.
CTGACGGCATGGCTACGCTTACCGCTTGCACTTGGAACGGAAAGTAGAACGGGCGTTTTTTGAGGCAGGAAAAGCTTTGACAGAACTCCGCGATCACAGATTATATCGTTCCACGCACGGTACTTTTGAAGAATACTGCCGCGATCGCTTTGGTTACAGCCGACGACAACCCTACCTGTTAATGGAAGCAGCAGTGATTTTTGATAATTTACTGGAAAATTGTGATCGGAACGATCACATTCTGCCGACTAATGAGTGGCAAATCAGGCCACTGTCCAAGCTAGACTCGGACATTCAGCCCGAAGCATGGGAACAAGCTGTAGACTCTGCCAACGGGAAAGTACCATCTCATCGCATTGTGAAAGATGTCGTACAGCGCATTATTGAGCGAACGAAAGTACCAAACACCTACCAAATCGGCGAAGTCTGCCAAATCCTTGTTAAAGACAACCCGGAACTCAGAGGCAAAGGCCGGTGTTGGGCGATTGTCAGCGCAGTGAACGAGTTTAGCTGTACAGTGAGAATGTGGGATGGAGAGTACGCCATTGGGTTGCAGCACCTGAAGTCCTTCAACTACCTGCCCCAGGAATGTCAGCAGGTTAAGGAGATATGCGATCGCATAAGTCGAGTGTATTCGGGCGAGTTGGAGGAGTCGGTGCAGAAGTTTTTGGAGATGCTGGGTAAGCTGAATCGTGCTTATTTGACTGCTGTGGAGGAGAAATTGTTGAGTTTGATAGAGAAAGAGTACGGTGTTACAGATTAAATTATAGAAAAGCCTAACTAATTACCCCGCAAGGGGACACAATACCGGAACTAATTGAGGGCTAGCATTCTTTTGTTGACCCCGCCAAACCCCACAATTGTCTCGAACTTCAGCTATTCGCCATAACAGCAACACGGAGAGCAATCCGCTTATATTTGTTTGCATTGTAGGGCATACCTGTATGCATAACTTGGGAGTTATCCCAAAACACAATATCTCCAGCTTGCCAAATATGGGCATAAACTGGCGTACAGTCCAGAATCTCCCGAAACAATTCCTGCCAATACTGTTTAGCAGCTTCTGGTTTGTTTTCTAGCCCTTTGAGAATCGAAGTGTCTGAACCCAAATATAAACAATAGCGCCCAGTTACTTTGTGAGTTGAGACAATTGGATGTAATTTCCGAGGAATCTCTACCCCTGGCTGTGGGGAGATAGGTGACAGGTGATACATCGACAGTAGTCCTAATTGCTGCTGATGTTGGGGAGCGAGATTGTGGTAGGCTTCCACCATATCGAGAAAGAGAGTGGTGTGTGGCTGTCCATCCGTTCCTTCGTCCGGGATGGCCACCCCATAAAGCATCACGACATAGAGGGCATTCATATCCAGTCCCTGTGTTTTAGGGAGATGGTCTTTATCGTGATGCCATTGCCAAGCAACTTTGCCGACCACCTCACCAGAAAGCCCCTTGGGATTACCTAAAATGGAGACTCCAGGACTTTGTAAGTTTGGAGCGATTTCGGGATCTAGAGGCTTGGGGCGACGACCGAGGGTTGAGTCACCAAACGTCTGGATGGCAAAGTCTTTCAACTGGGATGCCGTCAGTTTTTGCTTTCTGACAACAATAACCCCGTGTTCCCAGAGAGATTGCTTTAATTCCTCAACTTGTTGGTCTGTTATGGATGCAAGATTACAATCTCGTAGAACTTCCTTGCCCAGTCTTGAATGCTGCTGTACGGTCAACAATTTATTCATCTTAAGTAAATACCGTTTGATAATACTATTCACCTTAAGTTTCGTGCTTTACGCAAAAAACGAATAATCTTGAAGTTGGCATTACAAAGGATAGAAGCAAGCATCAGCTAGCGGATCACAGATGGCATCCGCAAATTTGAGCTTTTTCCTTGGTCGATCACAGAACATGGTTGCTGGTGATGGGGGTTGATGAACGGAAATCTGGGGATGGAGAAAGTAGCGTAGGCGCAGCCCGTCGTAGACATCGCTAGATGGAGGCTAATCCATCGTCTCCCGAATCGATTATCCCAAGATTACCGAAAGCCCTGCTGGTGTGGGCTATTGCAGCTGTGTATTGTGGGAAATCTGGCGCTAAGATTCGGTTGGGAGCAACGCGAAAAAGTGAGATCGGGGTTTGGTTCTCAATTACACCCTTATATTCTCAACAAAACCTGGTTTTTTAGTTGCGATCGCATCCTGAAACAAGCTATATATGTCCCAGGTTTCAGCACCTCACAAAATCGCATTGCTCCCTTAACGGGTTTAGGAGTGCGATCGCCCTAGCAAATTCAAGCGTTCACGTAGTGTCTCGCAGAGAGGAAACTAAGCGATGCCTCCTGCGATCGCACCAAGGTAATCACTATCACCCATGTTCAACAATTGCAATAACCCGCATTTCTCACAAGCTTTAAGCGAAGAAGGGGCAGAGGGGCAAAGGAGCAGAGGGGAAAGAAATTGTACAATATCTCACCTCTGCTCCCTTGCTCCCTTGCTCCCCTGCTCAAGCGCAGGTTTAATCGAGATGTGGTGAGAAATCCGGGAATAAGCATTTCAGTTTAGTAGAGTGTCACTCCACTGTTGTAAGCGTTCACGAAACTGGTGTAGTCGTACTCGACTTGAGTTGCATAGTCTAGAGCAAAGTTAACAATCTCATCTTTGAATACAGCCTTGTTACCGCTGGTGATATCAGTCACTTCCTTGTCAACGCTGTAAGGAACAATGGTAGCATCGTAATCTTTATCAGAGATAGCATGGTTCTTAGCAACGACCTTACCTACATATCCCATCGCATCCATGAATTTTGATTTAGTGGTTAGTAAGGTATAGTCAAAGTCCACCTGGTAAGGGGATTTTTCATGCAGCATAAAGGGGATACCACTGACCGTAGTTTAGCCAACCAAGGGGTCAGTATTAGAGAGCATCCCTTTGGTGGCGATTGTCACCCTCGCTCCTTCATGATTTCCATAGACTGAACTTGGTAGTAAACCTGGAACTGCGATCGCCTTACGGCAAGGCGATCGCTAACGCCAAATCTTTCCTTTTTTCCTCTAAGAAATTCTGGGGTATCCATTCATATAAGCAATACTGATCCTCCCAGATGAGGAGGCAAGCAGATCGAGGGGCAACGATGGAGCGATGAGTAGCTCATCTGACACCTCCCAGGAAACCCCGCCAGAACACAAGCGGTTAGCGCTCAGAGGATGTTAATTGATATTCAATCCGCACTTGCTTAACGTCAATTTGCTCAGATTCTAAAAACACAAGTTTTTCTACTTGCTCTAATCCCAAATTATCAAACTGTTTGAGTTCCAAGTCTGATAATGCCCAAGGTGGGCCAGAGGGTTCAGCTTCTGTATCTCGAACACGAGTAATCAGCAAAAGTGTGCCACCGGGAGCAACAAGCGAGGCAACTGAAGAAATAACTGAAGAACGCACATTTAACGGCAAAGCTTGAATATTACGACATTCAAAAACAAAGTCAAAAGCTTGATGCCATTGTGAGGGAATTGCTAACAAATCTGCAACTAGATAGTTGACAGTTGAATCTGGAAATCGCTCTTGACACCAAGTGTAGATGCGAAGCAGCTTGTCGTCAGACATCGCTGTCGGCGAAATATCAAAAGCAATTACTTCAAATTCCAGATTTGCTAAAGCTTCGGCATCATCTCCCAAGCCGCAACCAATGACTAGCGCCTTTTGCTGTGAAGCGAACGGTTGATGATTCGTCAACCAATCTTGTAGATAAGGGTGAGGAGTTAACTTTGCCCAAGGAATTTTTGCTGTATCACCTTTAGCATCGGCATATAAAACTTCAAACCACGCTGATGAATTCTTCTGTTGCGATCGCAATGACTCAACTTCTGCTACAAATAGTTGCAATAGACTATTGCATTTGTAAACTAAAAGTTGCATAATCTGGCAAATAGAGAAGAAATGGAAGAGGTCGTGATGTTACCACTGACAGAAGTAGGTTCTATAAAATGGACAGCTGCGCGTGGGCAGAAAATGCGTGAGTTGCGTGGCGATATACCGTTATTGAATTTATCTAAAAGGCTTACTGAATTTGAAGTAGATCTTTCCCGCCAGTATTTGAATAGGATGGAGACAAATACAGATGTCAAAAACGCTTCTCCAGAAGTCCTTACTGCCTTGTGTAAAATATTTGGCTGTACATTAGCTGAGTTACTGTGCTTGAAATCAACCAAAATTGTGCAATTAGGGGTTGATAACTGCAACTAAAAATTGCAAAATAATTGTAAGGAAAAGCGAACTGCCTGCACCCAAACGCAAAAAGGGTTCGCAAATCTAACCAGTCACAGATTTGATCAACACGAAACATAGATTTGAGAAACGAGAACCCCCCGTTGTATAGCACAAGGTATACCGGGTAAAGTCGGCTGGGGGAGATACTCAAAATCAGCGAATAAATTCACTATGACTATACATTGCAAAGTCTTCGGCTATATGGCTACGCCAAATCTATTTGAGAGCGTTGTGCTAAACCACAACGTCGTTTGCGTACAAAAACAAAGGATACCAAGAAATGGCACTCGATTACAGAAATACTAACGATTGGGGCAAATCACCGTTAACTGACCGCGCCCTAAGATTAGAGCAATTCAAAGCAGAAAATCCTGAAACTACGGCGGCAATGATTGAGGCAGACATTCACGCACTTTCCACACCGTTAGAGAGTGAAGATTACCCACCCTTCACAGGAACGGAATTTCTAGAAACTCATGAAACCATTGATGACCATCCATACTCTGCTGCGTTTGGTCAATTCTTAGGTAACGGGATTGACGTGGATACTGCAAACATTTTGGCTTTTGGCTTTAAGCAATTTGATTTAATTTCTTCTGATTTGTCCGACCCCGTAAGGCAACTAGCAGCGAGAATTTATAGCCGATTTAAAGAGATTGGGTACTGGGATAAGAAGCCTGAAGTCGAAGGCTTCGCCAAATCTTTATGAGAACGTTGTACCTTCAACACAAGGATCTTTATGTCCCAATTAAAAAGCGATCGCTCACCGTGGAAAGTCTGCGATCGCCTTCTTAACCCTATTAGGTAATCAAATTATGCCACAAGCGACAACAACTGTAACCCCTTGCGCCAAATCAGTTGAAGAACTCAGAGTAGTAGAAATCAGCTTTTACGATCACGAAGTTTACGCAGCTGGAAAGCTGATTGCAAGCATCGGTCATGACGATGACTTAACCCAGCGCTGGTTAGTATTGATTAACGGTATTAGGGCAGCAATAGTAGCGGTTAACGAGCTACCAGTAACAGAAGAAACATTATGGCTGAGGATTTTGGGTAGAGGCGAAACGCAACGTACTGCCATTGATGAATTGCTGGCATTACCCGAAAGCAACCAATTAAGACAAAATACTCTCAAACTGATTACTAATTTGCGGGTCATTATAGTTCAACAGCAAGAAACTTTAACAGAAGATGAGCAGGAATTAATTATGAATTTGTCGCAAGCTTACCAGCAGTGGGAAGAAACCACTAAGCAACAAGGAGTACAAGAGGGAGTACAACTTGAACGCCGTCAAGTTGTAAAAAACTTGTTAAGATTCCGGTTTGGTTCTGTGGATGAAGAATTAGCGAGAGTAGTCTGATAGTTTATTGCAGTTAACACCAGAAGAATTTACTCCGCTATGCCTTCAGTTATCCCGTGAAGAGTTGTTGGTCAGGTTTAATTCACACAGATAATCTTAATCTAATAACTGTTTTTTAAAGCGCTTTTGTAGTAACAAGAGCGCTGTTTTATTGGCTATGCACTTGATAGATACATCGGAAATCAATGGCTTCGCCAATGAGAGAGTGAAATGTATTGGAGAAACTTATGACCGCTCAAGAAAATAATGCAGAATTACTTGCTGTTTTAATGCGCCAAGAGGAACTACTCAAGCAGTTGGTCGCAGCAATCAATAAGCCGAAATTGGGATTGCACTTCTTTTGCTGACAGTTGCAAAATCTATTGCAATCGTCAGCACGGAGGGCTGTGGTATAAGCTAAATGGTGAACCAAGTGATATCCCCCAAACTGCTTTAACTGGATATCTTAAAGAATTGCGGTTTGAGAATACAGAACAGCGTAAAAAAGAATCCTACAAGTTGCTAGTAACAATTCAAGCAGACCGGACATATATCTTAGAATCAGGCTACGATACGCATTTCTCAAAGTGCATACTTGCAGCAATTGCAACTTTGACTACACAGCAGCTTTACGTACCTTTGACTCTACAACCGCAGCCAGGAAATGACGAAAGTGTGTTGTTTTGTCGAGTCTGGATTGGGTCTGAGCTAATCATGACTAATTATAATCAGCAAAGTGACTGGAAAGTTACAGCACGTCAAGCAATAGATGTGGTTAAGGCAGCTTCAGAAATAGGGTTTTAGTTAGTTGTAAATAGGGCTTGAGTTAATACATTCCCTCGTTGCTTAAGCCTATCTACAGCTACATAATGTTGTACCAAAAACTCTACAGCCAGACTGATTAAATCTGACTATAAAGAAAAATCGATTCTACGACAAATTATCGCACACTGCACTTCAATACTAATCAGATGGAAACAAATTTGATTAAAGTGTACGACGCAACACTCTTAAGCTCATCAAAAATTTATCAAATCAACGGTACGCTTTGTCGATATCTGGGTGATATAGGTACTATTCAACATCCACAATTCCTGTTTTCACCTCTGCCTAATCAAAGGAAACAAGCCAGTTTTCGACTAAATCGAAACAAACTTATGACTCGTTGCTATGAAGTCGAAGGCATGACTTATAACAAGCCCGTGGTACAGGACAATTCACAGCAACTTCAACTATTTTGAGCCATGTCAATACATAAGCCACCAGTTATCAAAAGACCTGTTCGGCTACAAAAGGACTCTACAAAAACAATTCATAGAGCTATTACAGACATCCACAAATTAAAAAATAGCCACAGAGTAGAGATTGCAACTATTAAAGGACAGCCTTGCATGGTTCGAGAAATAGGAACTTATCGGGTTGTGGTCTAAGGAAAGCTTCGCTTAATCGAAAGTGAAAAATAATGATCGAGGTGAATAATCATGGTACAAGCAATCGACAACCCTATTACTGAAAATTTCCTAACTGATGCCGTAGTCGAACGGCACAATTTCTCCCAACTCAATAAAACCCGCATTCGCTTTCGTATTCAGCTAAAGAAAAGTACAAAGTCTGCTGATCCTAAATGGGCAGATGTGCTAAAAGCTGAAGTGTCGGAAATTGGGTCAGACCTCGTAAAAGTCACAAATTCCGAAGTTGGATTACGCGGAATCAAAGTATTCAAAAAGCTCGATGAAGCTGCCGCACAACTTCGCCAATAAATCGCTTCAGTGCAGGAATGGATGTCTGCTGATACAGGCGATTGGATCTGTCCAATTGATTTAGCTCCACTCGTGTGGAATCAGTTAATTAATATCAGAGATAATGTTGCTCCCACTCTCAAAAATCAATTAAAAGTTGATTATGAGGCAGGACTCGAAGATTATCAAGAGCGAATTGATAAATTCCTCTCTCTTAATGCTTGGGAACTTTCACCAGATAAACAAGAATCCGTCAAAACCAACTTGTTAAAATCATTTCCACTTTTGTCAGAACTGGAAGATTATTTACAAGTAATTATTGGTCGCCCGGTTATCATACCTGCACTGTCCGAACAACTCAACCAGCAACAGTCCCAATGTTTAGACCAAATCACTCGCTTCATACAACAGTATGACCAAAATCTGGAGCAACGACTAAGAGAATTAGCCCTAGCCGGGGGTGAACAACTCGCTGCCCAATTGCTTGAAGAGTTGAGCAATTGGGAACCGGGACGTAAGCCTGTCCAATTCAAGAAGAAGATGGAACGCCATCTAATGAAAGTTCAGGTTTTGTTAGCGAATGCTGACCCAGAAGCTGGCAGCAGCCTAGAGCAGATGATGGCGCATTTGGATTCTATCGTTAACGATCCGGCGATTGAGTCGAAGAATCTCGGTTCTGATACACGCAGTCAATTGCAGCAAAAGATTGACGATATCCGCACCAAACTGCTGGATGAACAACGTAATTTACAACAGCTTGGAACTGGTGATGTGGGCTTGCCGAAAGCTACCGTTATGTCGTTTAAGTTCAGGTAAAAAACAGTCTTGGGCGGGTGCATTCGCCCAAGACTAAGTACCTTAACGAAAAATGCAAGCCTTCTTTTCAAAAAGATTACCGCACTTTTACTATAAGGACAAAATTCTCATGTCACACTTCTCAACTGTTAAAACCAAACTCACCAACCGTGAATGTTTAGTACAAGCCCTCACGGATCTAAACCTATCGGCACAAGTTCATGAAACAGCACAGTCCCTAAAAGGCTACTACGGTAGTTCTCAAGGGCAAAGCGCTGAAATCGTCATATCTGGTCGCACAATTAAAGCCCGTGCAGACATCGGTTTCAAGTGGAACACCTCAGGCTGCGTGTATGACGTGATACACGATAGTTATGAGACAGTTCCTCTCCTGGGACAGGACTTCTTCAGCCATAAACTGATGCTGGCTTATGGAAAACGAATGGTACGCGCTAAAGCTCTTGAGTTACAAGAGCAATTTGGAGAATGTGCGATCGCAGAAGAAAGCAATGGGACTGTGCAAACCCTACGTCTCACTTTTACCGGACATCAGGAAGTAAAACAATACCAAAGGAGATAGATATGGAACGTTCAGTTTTGATACATTTCGACAAAGTTACAGGTTCAGTCAAAGTGGAAGCTGAAGGTTTTGAAGGACTGTCTTGTTTAGAGGCGACCCAACCGTTTGAAGAGGCGTTGGGGGTTGTACAGGGCGAACGTGAATTTAAGCCGGAAGCTCAAACACAACGTATAACAGCAAATCATCAACAATACCAGCGCCAGTAATTAGTCAGTCAGTAGTCAGTTATCGCTTAAAACTGACTACTGATTTTGTCACAATGGCTTCGCCAAAACTAATTGAAGTTATCTGAAATCTGCTATGAAACTCTCAAATCTCCTCTCTACCCTCGATTCACAAATCCCCATTGCTGCTGTTGATGTGTTGTCTCCTGATGAAGCGACAATTATTCAGTGGTTGACTACAGAGGCATCTAATAAACTAAACAGTCCTGTCTACTTCTGGAATCTGGGAGTGTCCACCCTGGAGCAATGTTTAATTGCAGCAGATGGAGGCTTGATATTTAAGCCTGTGCCAGAGTATAAGAAACCTCCACAGGCTGACCCACTGTTATATGTGTTTGACTATATCAATAATTTTAGTGGTGTCGGGATTTTCATTTTGGGAGATATTCACCCATTCATCGCTAATAACTCACCTCAATTATCCTGGGAGATTCTTTCAAAAGTCAAAAACCTTTACCACAGGTTAAAACCCACAGATAAACGCATTGTTCTGTTAGGTCAAAACATACAATTGCACGAATCCCTAGTCAGATTGATTCCTTACTGTGAAGTCCCTTTACCTAATGTTGACCAAGTACTATTTCATATCAATTCTTACTTGCATGACTTACAACAGTCTGCTATAGAGCAAGAATTAACTTTTACTATTTCCCTAGAAAATGCTGAAAAAGAAACTCTTTCTCGTGCAGCACTGGGTTTAACTTTGGAAGAAATCAGTGATTTTCTTCGCTTAACTGTCAAAGAAAACTTAACTAATGATGGTGTTATCGTTGATGCTGATTTCATCCCCAAAGCCGTCGAGTACAAAACTCGCCTACTTGCTCAAATGGGTATCGAGTTGGGCAAACCCGCGACAATCCCCTTTGGTGGACTTGACCTGTTAAGAGAGTGGCTAACTCGTCGCCGCCGTCTGTTCACCCAAGAGGCCCGAAGCTTGAGTTTACCGCAGCCCAAAGGGGTGTTACTAGCTGGGCCTCCCGGAACAGGTAAGAGCCACTGCGCCAAGAACATCGCTAACATACTCAATTTACCACTCCTACAACTAGACATTGCTTCCCTTCTGGGCAGTCTGGTTGGTGAGTCTGAGGGCAATGTACGCCGCGCATTGAAGACTGCCGAGGCGATCGCACCTTGTGTTTTATGGGTTGACGAAATCGAAAAGGCTCTCTCTGGTAGCGGTGACACCAGTGGAGTTTCCCAGCGAATCCTCGGTACTCTGCTCACTTTCATGTCTGAATCAACCAGTGGCGTGTTTGTGGTCGCAACATCCAAGCAACAGTTTCTCGGCCATCTTGAATCGACTTGTCGGGCTTGAAAATGAACAACCCGCTTTCAGATAGAATTTTCTTTGCAGAGATAAAAATACTGTAACCCAAAGCACTTGTTAGCGGCATCCACCGGGAACCGTAAGGATCAGCCGTCCAGCACTCTTGCCACAGTTGCGTAACTGAAGGTCTTTGCTGGGATGCCCAAAGCATATCTTCAATCGGGATAATCACATGAAGCCTTTTATATAAGGATTCCTTCTTGCTAGCAGCAGACTTTTTGAGCTTGGGACGAGTAATAGTTGCAGTCATTTTACAATCTCCTGTTTATGTTGGCGCACGGAAATTTCCCCTACTGTGCTTGCGGAGTTTGGTACTTGTATTTATGTGTCTAAAAAATCACTGGTATAGGCAACAAATTAGTTAGCCTTAAATTAGTTAGCCTTGCCAGAACCTTAACTCCTTCAATAAATACCTACTTGTTTTTTTACCTTCATTCTTCCAGTGATCCCAGGCAACCAGCACCTCGTCTTCGCCCAAATCCTCCACAACTTCACCCTTGTCGTTGTATAGGGTGTAGTAAGGGTCAGCGTAAGCAACGATAGAACCGACTTGAATCACCCCAGAATGAGTTGCTTTCTCCAAAGCTCTAATCAAATCAGTTTCCTTGGTGGTAAGTTCTGCCCAATAGTCTCCTTTTATTACCTCGTATTCAGTAGCCACTACACAATAGTCCTGCCAAGTACACCCAGGTTTTGCTAGCACTGCCCTAATGTCACTTACCGCTTGGAGTAGTAGTTGCAATTGCTCGGCTCGATATGCGATCGCAGATTGTGTCGGTTCACTCCCCAAGATTATCGCCGCAGCTTCGAGAGCCTGGGTATTGTTCATGGCGCTGGCGAGATTCTTCAAAGCCATACCCATTAACCGTAAGCATTCCTGTGCATTCTCTTTGGGGGGTTCAACAGCTAGCGATCGCAAATCAATAGTTTTCTCCAGTGCAAGTTTTACCTGCTTGTTCAACACTTTAGTCGCCTGTTGCGTCATGGTATTTCCCCACTGTTGGACAGGATGCGGCTCCAAAGCATTTTCCAAATCTTGAATACGCTGCTTGAGTTGTTGATTCTCAGCTTCCAACTGCCGTAGCGATTCCATTTCATCTAAACACTGCTGTAAACTGAATATTTTGCTCCTTCTGTTGCTTGTACAGGTTTTGCAGGGATTGGATTTGTTCAATTACCTGGGCTTCGGCTCTAGCCTCTGCTTCTGCTTGCAAACCAATCCTCAATTCCACGGAAAGTCGCTCTAACTCTTGCTGGTGCTGCTCTTTGAGTGCTGCGTAGGCGTAGCCCGTCGTAGACATCGCTTCTGTGTATTCTGGTGGATAGTTCCGCTCTGGTGAAAATGACGCAATTGTGTCATTTAAATCGCTGTTATTGATCAGCAGTTTCTCGCCATCGCTGAAGGTAACAATCTGCTGATAATTATTGGGTGCGTCTGCTGAGATCACTCCCGACTACCCATAACGAGGATGTTCTGGTGATGAAACAGTGACAGAATTACACAATTGCGTTTTGGGATTTTCGCTTTTTGTAGGGCGTTTAGTTGTTGGTGCAACCTGCTGTACTGCTTTAGCGAAGTCTGCGGCAGTGGGGAAGGGTTTCTCTTTTGCTGCGATCGCAACGGCTTCATGTAACTTATCAGGAGTTTTGACCAGCCGGAGTAAGGATCGAGTTTGGGATGGTTTAGTGATTTTTCGCCGAAGTTCCTCTGGCAAAGTCTCAACTACTTTCTTCGCAGAGAGCAAATCTCTGACCCGTCGATATCCCCCGTGTTTGGTCAAGGGAGCAACGCGAAAAAGTGAGATCGGGGTTTGGTTCTCAATTACACCCCTATATTCTCAACACAACCTGGTTTTTTAGTTGCGATCGCATCCTGAAACAAGCTATATACAGCACTTCCGGCAGCTATGAGGTACATCATCAAAGCTGAAAGCTATGCTAGGAGAGGGGCAAGAAGAAAAACTGTATTGCATAATAGCGGGAAGCGCTGTATGTCCCAGGTTTCAGCACCTCACAAAATCGCATTGCTCCCTTTGGTCAACTCGCTTTCGCAATAGTCTTCAAAGCTCTTGTGTCCACCATCTTGGTAATAGTGGTTGTCTCGCATAAGGCGCAGTTCATCAGATGCTTGCCACTCAAAACGGTCAATGGCAGTGAAGGTTTCTTGGATACTAGTGTTGACAACACTGTAATCTAGCGCTGTTGTTTGTTCTCTGTCTAGTGTCAGCATATCTCTTGCTCACTACGGTAAATGCTTGAAAGTTGGGGTGTTGCAGTTTAACCAAAGTGAACCGACAAGATACTGAAGGGTGTTTGCCCAAAAATGTGTCAGCATTGTAATAAGCTCACTTTGTGATCAACGGATTGAGCAGGCGATCGCATTGCTTTGGTCAGCGGGCGGTCGCTTTTAGCTTTTACGCTGCTTTTAGTAGGTCAACTTCTGCACTTTCGCCCAAAATTTTCCTTCTATTCGCTAAAGTTTCTGTTTCTGCTTGAGAATTGAGAGTGACACCTTTTTCTATCCTTAATCTTTTGGGTGGCTCACCTTCCTCAAGCAAGTCTCCAGGCTTACAATTAAGGGCTTCACAGAATCTTGCTGCTGCATCTAATGTGAGTGATTTAACCTTATTTTGTTCAATTTTTTGGATAGACTGAGGACTATAACCAGTCTTTCTAGCTAGGTCATTCTGAGAAAGACCCGCAGCCTCTCTCAATTTTTTTAATGCGATAAACACAATCATCCTCTCCAAATAATACTCCGATTATAGTGGTACTACTATTGGATGTAAACATAGAGGACTTACATCTATTGGTACTAGAGCTGCTTATGTGCAACCAATAGTAGTATTACAAATCTCTATCTAAAAGTAACTACTACCCCATTGACTACTACCAATAGGTGTACTAATATTGTGTACATGAGGGTAAGAAAAACGAACCGTCTGCACCCGAACGCAATCAAGGGTTCGCAAGCCAAATTACCAAACATTCACTCATTCAACTAACCACAAAACCAAGTGCCACCGGGACTAGCAGCCGGAAGCCAAACAAGTAAAGCTCAAGCCAACGAAGATGATCTCGATGACCTACCAAGTCTTAAAAAACTGGTTATTTGCTAATCAGCCTGTCTAGAAATCTTATTTGCAGCAAAGCTGAATTCATTAGAGTGCCTTGTTCCTAACACAGCACTCTGCCAGAAAACAAAGGCGACCGCTGGGCCTGAGAAAGTTCACGAGCGCCTTTTCCCCAATTACGGAGATTTCTATTATGACGTATGCAACATATACACAGCAAGCAATCATCGGTTCTTCTGTTGACGAGCAAGCCACAGCCCAAGCAGAACTAAACCACCTTCTCGAATCCCAAGCCCAAGCTGTAGCCCCTACCCAAGATCCCCTCACCAGCAGAGATCGCCGCATCATTGGCGAGATTATTGAAGTCCAACCCGAATCAGTCCGCACTATCTGGATTGAAGGCGGAATCACCGTATGGGTGCAGTTCTTCGATGGCGGACGGCTACCCTTTGACCGCAACTGGTTCGCTACAATAGTTGCAGAAGTTAAAGCGACCCTGCCAGAAACACCACGGGAACGAAACGAGCGATTGAGCGATGAACTGGAGGAAGCTTGCACTGCTTTTGGTCTGTACCACGGGGAAATTGACTGGTTATCTTTCAGCACCAAACTCTACCAAGACGGGCATTTTGTTGGCTTCGTCGGGTGCAATCAAGAAGGCTGGTACGCAAGACCGAGACAGTAGGGGGTGAATCGGGTTGGTAGCAGTGCAAGGGAAGTGATTGGATCGTTGGGAGTCCGAACGGCAGTCGCGGCGTAAGTTGCTGAAGGGGAAAGGCGATTGCACACCTAGAGTTATGCGATCGCCACCTATATGCAATTACAAATAATCATGACACATAGCCCAGCAAGTAACATTACACTTTCAGGATCGGGTTTCTATGACTGCCAAGAGAATTTTGTGCTATCTCCAGCAGATGCGAGTACACAGGTATAAGAAATGCCTCGTTCTTGAAGTGAGAAAAGGCAATCGCAGTCCAAGGGAAAAGCGTAGACGCAAAGCGGCTTGTCGTTAGACATCGCCTCTACAACGAAATTAGACAAACGAAATTATCATGGCACACACGATAAACTCATTTTCTCTTAAAGAAGCCCAGTTCGATGATTCCCAAGAGAAAATTCTCCTCCCTCCAACCGACCCCAACGCAGAGGTGCTTGAAATCTCTGGCTACAAACTTGTATATGTGAATGGAGCCTGCCCCAGAGTTTATCGCGTGTACAAGGCTCATTCCATGATTGGGGTGATATTTCAACACATCACTCACTGGTCGAATGCTGTAGATAAGATTCGATACGCCCATGCCGAAGATGCAACAGTGGGATTAGATGACTTTATGGCGATGACAGGCTACTTTACAGCAACTACAGAACAACCATCCACGGACGAAGAGTTGCTGGATAAGGAATTCGACGCACTGACAAATGAAGAATGGGAGCGGTTGAAGAAATACATCCCAACGCTAGAAACTAGCGATTTGGTAGCGGCTTGAGTAAAAAGGTGGGTCTTGACCGAACAATTCGCAATTCGCAATTGCGGACAAAATTGTAAATTGATTAATTCAGGGTACAAGCCCCCACTGAAATCTTTGATTCAGTGGACTCAAATCAGTGGCGGGATTCAAGCCCCCACTGATTTAATTGCGAATTGCGAATTTACAATTGCGAATTGGTTTGACAGCCCACCTCCTCAATAAAACTATTTAGATCCATAAATAATACCAATGGAAACCACAGAAATACTGAACCAGTTCAACTCGTGCTATCTGAAGATTCAGGCAATCGCCCAAAACGAAAATTGGCTTTTGTTGATTGCTGATAAAAAGATTGAGAAAGAAGCAGCAACCCATGTAGGCGATGTCCTGCATTATTTGGGTGAGGTAATGGGGTGTTTGGAAGAAGTGGTTGAAGTCAAGTTTAATCAAGAGGCAGAATAATGCAACCAACAATCACCATTCCTCAAGGCTGGAAATACCCCTGCTTCACCTTGAGACAACGTGCAGAACAAGGACTGATTATCGGCATGAAGTATTACCCAAGCAATAGTTTTTTAGCACATGAATATGGTGAAGGCTGGCGTTATCTAGTCATGCCTGATATCAATTCCATTGAAGAAGAAAATCGCTTAGAGAACGAAATCGAACTACTGACACCACAGGAATTGAGAGCAGAGATTCAGGCTGAAATAGAAAAATATCTACGCCAAATTGAACTGCTGAAATACGAGTTAAAAACAATTCCTGGCATTGTCATAAATAGCTAAGTCGAACACTATCCAATATCAACGCAATTTTTAGCAACAACAACGCAATTATGGAAACCATCAAAATCAACAACAGCGTTTTTCTCATTCCATCCAGCCAACCGAAACTACAAGCGAATTGCGCTAAGGAATACGGTCAATTCTTACTCGATTGTCCTCCAAAACTGACGATTCTAGAAGCACAAGCAGGAGGATATCTCAAAGGTAACAAGGCTGACTTTGCAATTGCAATCTCCCGTCCTGACCGTCTACTCACAATCAACGAGAACTTCACCAATGAGCCATTTACCGAACTGTGGGTGATTCCAGTGGCAGGGGGACTAAAGGATCAGTTTAAGGGCCCAGCTTCGATGTTGCTTAGTTTTCTAATCCACCGCCGCAGTAAAGACAATTTCGCCGGACTCTACAATCACTATTGTCTGAGCTAAAACTTCTCCTTCTGAAGCCGTTCTGGGCAATCGAGTATCTTCAAAGCGTCTGCTATAGCGGTCATACCACTCGGCGGGAGCTAGTGACTTCAGCCAAGTTGGTGCAACCTCAGCCACAGCATTCAAAGCGTACCGCAGTGTTTCTCCCAAATGCTCCAGTCTTGTTAGGTCTCTAACTACTGTTAACACATGAGTGGAGTCAGTGCGCTGTTTTCCCCTTGCTGATAGCAGTTTGAGTTCCTGAAATCTAGACAGCATTTTATCTAGTATTTGCTGCTCGACACCGCCTGTTATTAATCGGTCGCGGAATTCGCTTAAAACACTAAAGTCAAAGCCAGGATCTGTCAACTCTAACGATAAAGCATATTTCCAGTCAATTCGTCCTTGTACTGAAGAGGCTGCTTGTCTATCAGATAAATTTTCTAAATATTGCATTACCAGTATCATCGCCAACCGCCAAGGTGCTTGTGCTGGCTGACCCCGTTGTGGATAAAGTGATGCGAAATCTTCATCCTGGTAAAAGACCCCAAGTTCATCACGCAGTCGCATATATAAATTACCTTTGGGGAACGCAGCTTTGGCTACACGTACCGTTTCATCGGGAATAGGAGGAATTTCTTCGGGATGTAAGCACATATACTGCCTCCAAAGGTATTTCCTCTAGTTTATTGATAATTGAGGCAGCTAACTTAATTATTTTCTTTCCGTGTATTACACGGAAAAAGATAGTTATCCTCTCCATGTAATACGCGGTAAAATACGTGTTTTTTGTTAAGTAATATTTCGCCAACGGTATCCGGATACCGGCTGTACCCCTAATTGCCCATCAAAATCCTCAAGAATTGAAGGTGATTATAAGTTGGGACTGATATAACAGGTTGTGTTGCAAAAATCCGGAATTGAATGTACAGATGGTGGTTCTTAATTTAGTTAACGAATTAGGAAACAGGATGAAAAATCAGAAAAATGTAATATTTTATACCTAAAATTTATTAGATATGAGTATAACTTTCTATTCGATGCCCTAAGACAATCACACACAAATTCGCTGCCAAGAAAAAGGGTAAAACCCAAATTTAACTTAAATATTGGCGCGATTGAGAAGCAGATAATTCGATTATTGTACGTTTACGTTGGAGTAAAATGATGAACATAAATGGAACTCAATTCACCAAAGCAGAAGCTGGGAATTTCCAGGTAGGTCAGGAAATCCACATTCCTAATGTCGTTGCACCAGCCGCCGCAGGGCCCACTATTATGCCCTATGATGAAATTCAAGCTGAAAATGCTGACCATAATGGCACGGTAATTGATGCACGCAATAACCGTACTTATCCAGGGCTAGCGAATGAAGCGATTGAACGTCGTGCTGTGACACTCGATGCCGTAGGGCAATATATCGAGTTCACCGTACCGCGCAGCGCAAACTCAATCGTCGTCCGTTACGCCATTCCCGACTCGGCAGATGGTACAGGACTAACAACACCCATCGGTCTGTACATCAACGGTGCAAAACAGCACGACCTCATCTTCACATCGAAATACAGCTGGATTTACGGCACCTATCCATTCAATAACAATCCTGGTGATATCAGACCGCATCACTTTTATGATGAGGTGAATCGGCTAACATCACAGATGTTTGCGGGCGACAAGGTACGTCTTCAGGTGGAGTCGAATAGTACCGCAGCCTGGTGTAATATCGACCTGATCGACTTTGAGCAAGTAGCACCTGCTTCTGCAATGCCAGACAGCTATCTATCACTTACTACTGATTTTGGTGCAGATCCGTCCGGCTTACAGGATTCCACGACGGCTTTCCAAAATGCGCTTGATGCATCATCAAGTCAGCGTCGGGGATTATGGATTCCGCCGGGGGAGTACAAAGTTAACACTTGGCTACAGGTACACGACAACGTAACGCTCACGGGTGCAGGTATCTGGTATTCCAAGATTCACTTTGTGGCGCAGACTGGTAACAACGGCGGACTTATGGGGCCTTGGAATACAGGCACATCTGCACAGAATGTCCACTTCTTGGATTTTGCAATCTGGGGCGAGGTTACTCAGCGCGTCGATAATGACCAGCTCAACGGTATCGGCGGCGCATACTCGAACTCAACGTTTACGAACCTGTGGATAGAGCATACCAAGTGCGGTATGTGGCTGGATGGGCCATTTGACAGCCTGACGATCGCCAATGTCCGTATCCGCAATCAGAACGCGGATGGGATCAACTTTCACAAACAAGTCACCAATTCCACCGTTACACAATCGTTTTTCCGCAACACAGGCGACGACGCGATCGCTATGTGGAACGATCAAGGTGGCGGTTTCAACACCATCTCGTTCAACCGTGTTGAAATACCAGTGCTAGCAAACGCGATCGCGATCTATGGGGGTGAATCTAACGTTGTTACTGATAACTACATCGCTGACCAGCAAGCCGAAGGGGGTGGTATCCACGTCGGTAATCGCTTCCCCGGAAGTCGCCCAATCAGCGGCACAACGGTAATTGCCCGCAATACGATCATCCGTGCCGGTTCACAGGATTATTACAATGGCTGGAACTTCGGCACGGGTGCGCTGTGGTTCTACGCCCTTGACGCAGAGATGACGGGCATCATCAATGTTGAAGATAACCAAATCATCGACAGCAACTATGAAGCGATTCATTTTATTGGCAGCAGCATTACTAATGTAACCCTCAACCGCAACCAGATTATCGGTGCTGGTACTTACGCAATGGAAATCCGTTGTGCGGGTGCAGTGACAATCAGCAATACAACGGCAATAGGTCTGGGACACGGTGGTATTCTAAACTGCCGAACAGACTTTGCTATCACTGATGGCGGCGGTAACGGTAGCTGGACTATTCAACCACCAGTCTGCCCTGACCCTTATCCAACCCCAATTTATGTTTCGGTAGCATCATCTGAACTTGAACAATTATCAGCAGTACCCACAAGTAAGTAGCAGGGTGGGTTGATTGTAGATATAGTGAGGTTGTTAATAGTTAATTGTAATTAACCATCAACGCTCTTGAAGCGCTTAATTATCCGAACTTGATTTTAATGGGTGCGACGAGACTGAAACCCTCTCTCCCTAACCGATTGTTCAAAGTTAAGTGTAGAAAAATAGCAAATTATAAGGAGTTATTCTAGGAGCATACTTATGAGCTTGAACATTAAGTTATCTCAGGAAAGTCTAGAGGTATGGTTATCTGTACCTAGTACAAGCACTATGCTGGTAAGGCAAGGAGATATTTATTTTACGGCTGACACTACTGTTAATAATTATACAATAATTATTAACGAAGATACACAGTATCAGCAGATAGATGGATTTGGTGGCTCACTGACCGATGCGTCATGTTGGCTACTAAAGTATAAGCTTACAGACCAGAAAAGGGCTGAAGTCATGCAGGATTTATTCGGACAATCAGGAATAAATATAAGCTTGCTTCGTCAGCCTATAGGAGCATCTGATTTTAGCTGGGAAGCGTGGACATTTGATGATACTACCAATAATACTGATGACTGGTCTTTAAACAACTTTTCTCTTTGGAGAGAAGACGCTTACATACGTCCTATGCTCGATATTGCATATAAAATAAATCCGGGTCGCATAAAGATATTTGCTACTCCGTGGAGTCCACCAGCATGGATGCGCTCTAACAAGGGACTTTATGGCCACGGCGGATACCTGCGTCCTGAATGCTACAATGTATATGCTGATTACTTTGTGAAATATGTTAAGGAATGTGAAGCTAAAGGAATTCCTGTATATGCGGTAACAATTCAGAATGAACCTCAGTATGAACCTGATGCATATCCTGGAATGCAAATGTCTATACAGGATGAGATAGGGTTTATTAGAGACTACATTGGTCCTAAATTTCAACAAAACGGTATAAGCACAAAAATTATCTGCTTTGACCACAATTTTGATGATAAGGGTACAGACTTTGCTGCGTCAGTGTTAGCATCTGGTGCATATAACTACTGTGCAGGTTCAGCATGGCATCCTTACTGTACGGGTAATTATTGTGTACATGAAAAAATGACTGAAGTACACAATAGATACCCGGATAAGGATGTATGGTTCACAGAGGCAGGTAGCGGTACGTGGATAGGTGATGATTCTGCCCAATTTGCAGACCAGATGTATCACACTATCCGTTCACCCAGAAACTGGTCTAAGTCTGTAGTATTCTGGAATATAGCTCTTGACCAGAACGCAGATCCAAAGCTTGCAGGAGTAGATATATCTAATTCAAACCGTGGTTTCTTGACAATCAGGTCAGATTCTACAGACAGTGTAACAATGAATACATCATACTATTCAATGGGTCATACAAGCAAGTTTGTTGACCCAGGAGCATACAGAATAGAGTCGAATTCATTCCCAGACGATATTGAAGACGTAGCATACAAAAACCCTGATGGCTCTAAAGTAGTTGTATTGTCCAATAGAACACCCAATCAGAAGTCAGTTAAAATTCAATGGGGTTCACAGTCATTTACATATACTGTACCTGAAAAAGCTGCGGTAACATTTAAGTGGCGCTCCTAATAAATAAGGATTAGATCGGTATTGAGCCTATAGTCGTGTAGAAAACCCACATTCTGGGTCGGAAAACTCTTTCAATGGTGTTGGCTTAATAACGCTACAAAATTATGAAATCATGTACTTAGTGCCCGTTTCTGGTTTTTTTACAGCTTAATTCTTTAAAGGAGCCAATTATCAACTATGTCAGTGCAAACATATACCGTACAACCAGGAGACACGCTATCAAAGATAGCCGAAAAAGTTTATGGAGATGGCAATCGGTGGCACCTTATTTATGAAGCTAATCGCAATGTAATTGGAGATAATCCCGAACAGATTCAAGTTGAAATGGTACTTATTATTCCCGGACAATCTGATAATGGTGGCGGTGGTGCTAACATTTGGCAGCTTCAAGATAGTTGGATTGGAAATCAGTTCATCAACGGAAATGAAAAAGGTGACAAATGGAGTTTTTTCGACCAGGACGACCCAACCCACGGCTATGTAAAATACGGGAAGTGGGGCGAGCTCATCAACATTGTCGATGGAAACAAAATTCAAATCGACGTTGAATCGGAGGGCTACAACCCTGAAGAGAAACGCCAAAGAAAGGCAATCCGTATTTACACAGATAAAAAGTATAATGGAGGGCTGTTCATTATCGATTTAGACCACATACCTGAAGGAATGGCGGTATGGCCAGCAATATGGCTGGTTGGAACTGGATCTACATGGCCTGAGAACGGAGAAATCGACATCATCGAAGGAGTCAACTCGACACCCTCTGCCAACAACAGCAACCAGTCAACATTGCACACCAGAAACGGATGTGTCCAGAACATCCCAAATATTTTGAATCCCGACTGCAACGCCAACAACGCTTTCACGGGATGTGGCATCATGGGACCCGAAAACTCTTTCGGCCACGGATTCAACGAGAACGGCGGTGGAGCATACGCTTGCGAGTGGCTCTACGACCAGACAATCAAAATTTGGTTTTGGAAGCGTGCTGACATCCCTGCGAATATCCTTGGAGATTCACCTGACCCGAATACATGGGGAAACCCTTACGTCAGCTTCAATCCGTGTCCCGGATATTTCAAAGACATCGAGATGGTCATCAATACGACCTTGTGCGGAGACTGGGCAGGCAATGTTTTCCCTGGAGGATTAGAAGAATGCGGTGGCTACCTTTGGGACACAAAAAATAATCCCAAATTACGAGACGCATATTTCCTCATCCGAAGTATAAGAATCTTCACGTAAAAAACAAACTAATCGCTTGATTCAATCGGTCTGAGAGTTTTTCGTTCACACAACATCACTTCTTAGAGTAGAAGAAATTTCAAATGGTAATCCATATAGCGAATGGCAATCCTGTAATTGCTACCTACGGTTTTGCCGCTTCCAACGACACCCAAAGTACAGTGAAAAACTTTATTAAGAGAAGAAACTAATGGCTGATAACAACAAAACTCTTGTTGCCTATTTCCAGAGTTGGTCTGAAAAGTGGAGCGACGATCCCAAAAAACTGCAACTAGCTAACATAGCGCCTTATGTGAATATGGTGATTGTGTCTTTTCTAAAACCAGATGCAACCTACGAGGGTGGCAATAAACTATCAGGTACAGGTCTTGATTTCAGTGCAGACGGAGTGGTGGTAAAAGACGCGATCGCCTATCTCAAAAGCAAAAATCCTAACACAAAAGTGTTAGTGGCAGTAGGTGGAGCTACTTATCAGAATTTTGCGGCTTTGAATACTAAGGCGACCGCAGATGTGGTCAAAGATTTTGGATTTGACGGTGTAGATATTGACTACGAACCGTTCAATAACGGTCAGTGTTCATCCACAAACGGTCAAGTAACCTGCACAACAGATGATGAGTATCGTCGGATTGTCAAGGAAATTCGCCAAGCACTACCCAGACCATATTTAATCACCGTTGCAGCTTGGAGTGTTGGTGCTTACGGTGAAGGGCAATGGACAGATGCTAAACCGAAAGCTGCCCTAACAGGTTTATTGCTCAACTTGTTGCGATCGCCTGAAGCTGAGTACATTGACCAACTCAACGTCATGTCCTACGATGCAAGCTCTGAATATGACCCAAAAGTTGCCCTAACTGCTTATCAGAATTATTTCAAGGGGAACATTGTCATGGGTGTTGAAGTACCACCAGAAGGATGGGGTGGACATGTTTATACCATACCGGAAGTTCGTAATCTGGCACAGGCGGTTGTTGACTCGAACGCGCCTGGAATGATGTTATGGAGTTTACAAAAGCAGCCAGAAGGAACGCCAACTGACACCAGTCCAAACGCTCAAATGATGGCACAAGCGATATGTCAAACTTTGTCACTCGGTAATTGTGAGCAACCACTTTTTCAACTCTAAGTTCTCTACAAAGATGGCAATTTATAGCATTTAATACTTTGAAGTATTTGTTTGGAGTTCATTTATGTCTTGTACACTCGGTAATTCATATATTGTCAAGTCGGGAGACACGCTTTTTATCATTGCCCAACAACAATTAGCTGATGGTGAACGCTGGCATGAGATTCTCAAACCAGATGGCATCCCATTTACAGACGGGGATGCTTCTAATTTGCAAGTGGGTCAAGAAATATGCATTCCAGGGTCTACTCCTTTACCTCCTCCCTCCGGGAACCAAATAAATCTAGAAGCTAGATTTTACAGTATGGAGGAAACAAATTGCCATCTACCTGCCTCCGGCGTTCATGGGGTAACATTGCAAGCTGCACTTGCAGGTCAATTGCAGTCACAATGCCAAGGTGAAAGCGTTGGACGTTTACAGTGTGCAGTAGACCCAAATGTGATTCCCCTGTTAACAAATTTTACCTTGGTGCTTTGGGATGGTGGGCAAATTCCTGCCGCTGCCCTAGATATCGGTACGGCAATTATCGGTCAAAAGATTGACATCTTTGTTGATAGCGTTGAAGAAGCAATCAATCTAGGTGTCCAGTCTGTCACAGCAATTTTGTAATTTAATTTTTGGAGTTGATTTATGTCTTGTACAATCGGTAGTTCATACATTGTTAAGTCTGGAGACACGCTTTTTGTTATTGCCCAACAACAATTAGATGATGGGAACCGTTGGCATGAACTCAAAAAACCAGATGGCACTCCCTTAACAGACGCGGATGCCTCGAATTTACAGGTAGGTCAGGAAATCTGCATTCCTAACGGATCTACTCCTCCTCCCCCAACCCCAACAGGCAATGGTTTCGCAGGTATTGTATCGCAGCAAACCTTTGAGGCTCTATTCCCAAACCGAAATGGTTTTTACTCCTACGACGGTCTAGTGACCGCCACGCAGAAATACCCAAGCTTCTGCAATGAAGGATCGGACGAACAATGCAGACGTGAGGCGGCTGCCTTCCTAGCAAATGTTGCCCAAGAGACGGGTTTTTTACAATACATTGATGAACTGAACACAGCAGTATGGGGTAGCTACTGCGATCCCAGAACCTATCCGTGTGTGCAGGGTAAAACCTATCACGGTCGCGGACCGATCCAGTTGTCGTGGAACTACAACTATGCCACATGTGGGGCGGCTCTTGGTATTGATCTGCTCAATAACCCTGATTTGGTCTCAACAGATAGCGCTATTTCCTTCATGACCGCCCTGTGGTTCTGGATGACATCGTACCCATCGTGCCACGACGCTATCCGCAATTCCGGTTTCGGCATGACAATCTCCATCATCAATGGTGGCATCGAATGTGGATCGAATGCATCCCCAGAAGGCAGACAAGAAGCCCAAAATCGAATCAATTTTTATCAGGATTTTTGCCAGAAGTTGGGGGTATCACCTGGCGAAAATCTTTCCTGCTAAGTCGAATGGCGCTAAGTTAACGGCAAACCCATTATTTATAAGGCTTCTGGGTGTCGGGTGTCGGGTGTCGTGAGGAAGAAGAAGAAATTTATTTGTGTCTGTACCCGTATTTAGTTTTCTTGATTTTTCCCTACACCCACTCAGCCTACTCCCAACACCCTGCCCAGACGAGCTTTCACATGAGTTTTAGTGCCATTCCCTGCTAAGTCCTCAAACATATCTCTTATAGGAGTTATAACCATGTGCAACCAGATCGTTTGTTTACCCAAAATGCTACCTCGCAACCAATGGGTAGCTGCCGCTCAAATTGCAGCCAAGATCAACCCAGTCAATCATCCACCAATCGAACGCTTGATGCTAGTGATGCCAGGGTTCATTCCAGAACCAGAGCATGTTGCAGTTTTAACTACAAAATACTGGGGAGCGGGTGGAGTGTATTTGACCGTAGGCTTTCTAGATGATGCTCCCTCTGATTTGAGAGGGCGCATCCTATGGCAGATGAATGCTTGGAGTGCGACGGCGAATGTTCAGTTCGTGGAAACGAATACAGATGGGAGCAATGCGATTTTGTGAGGTTGGGGAAAAACGGTGCGATCGCTAAAAATTATATTTAAGTACAGGGTGATTTTATTTGCAAATAAAATGCT